>NZ_AOLY01000036.1:0-65955 GCF_000336635.1 Haloarcula japonica DSM 6131
ATGTGTATAAGAGACAGGTTCTCGAACATGGACTCCGACAGCGTCCAGCTGAACACCGGCGCGTACGACTTCAACGAGAACGGTAAGATCGACTTCGCGGACGTGACGGCCCTCTACGAAGAGGTCAACTGACGACTCCGACCGAGCACCCTTCCCATCTTTCGATACAGCAACACAATGACCGACGACACTACCTGTTCGATACGCGGTCGCGTCCGAACCGTCAGCCGCCCCTTCGCGCTCGTCGCGCTCGTCCTCCTCGCAGGGACGGTCCCCGCACTCGCCACTGGGCAGAGCACGCCGAAAATTAGCATTGAGGCCGGCTCCGTCGCCGCCGGCGAGACAACGACCGTTCCAGTGGTCCTGACGACCGCGCCGGACGGCCTTGCCGGCTACCAGCTCGAACTCGCTGTCGACGACCCCGCTGTCGTCCGGTTCGAGAACGCGAGCTACCCCGACCGGTTCGGACTCACGACCGATCCCGTCGTTAGTTCAGATGGCGGGACGGTCACGCTTGAAGCGGCCGACCTTGACGGGCAGATCGAACCCGGAGCGAGCGATGTGACGCTCGCGACAGTCACGCTTGCTGGCGTCGACAGCGGTGAGACGCAGGTGACTGTCGCGTCGAATCAGGTCGACGCCGACGGCGGCGGCGCAGTTGAACCAGCAACCGAGCCGGCGGCGCTCACAGTGTCACCGAGCGCGACGACGGAGGCAGTGGCGGCCGCGACCGAAGCATCGTCGCCCGCCAGCGAGTCCACAACCGAGTCAGCGGATACCGCGAGCGCCGCAGGTGTCACGGAGGACGACTCTACGGGCGGCGGCGACCAGTCGACGACCGGCGCGAACGGGTCACTCCCGATAGCACTGGCCATCGTCGCACTCGCCGCGGTAACGGCGCTCGCAGCCAGAACGGGCCGACAACCATAGCACCAGACTAACCTATCCATGCCACAGCCAGACACTACTGCTGCACCGACGGACAGCTCGATCTACCGTGAGTACATCCTCGACGTACGCATCGTCGAACGAACGACAGGCGACGGCGACACGCGCTACCGATTCGAGGCCCCCGACCACCAGGGGGTCGAGTTCGCCGACCCCGAGATGGCGACGCTGTACGCCGACGTGTATTTCGACGTGAACGGCTTTCAGGAGGCCGGGACCGGCGAACACGGCGTGCCGCCGACGGTCATACAGGCTGGCCGTGATACGCTGGTCGCCTACTTCCTCACACAGGACGGCGTCGACGTCCACTGGGCCGCGTCGTTCTACGGCGAGAAACCGGAGAAAATCGAACGCTACGTTTCACGCGTCCGCAAGCGCTCGAAAAAGATCCGTGAGGGGGCGAAACAGAAACAGCTCACATGAGTGCCGATACACCGCGACGGGCTGCAGGCCGAGCCAACTGACGGAGACGACAGGCCTCTCGTAAGAGCCCTGCTCCTGCCGTACTGCACCGTCTAGCTCGTCCACCACAATAAGTACTGTATGTCTGGTGAAAATAGCGCTGCATTGTTATTTATTCACAAACTGTCTGTTACCTCACAGTCCGGATTTCTCTATGCAGAACATGTCTGTATAGGGTTATATTATAAAGCGGTTTTAAAACACTCTCCTCTTGAACAGGTGCATGGTCGACTTTACTCGACGACAGGTGCTTTCGAAATCGGTGGCGGCTGCGCTTGGGGCCAGCGTCATCGGTGTGGCGAGTGGCGAAGAGGTCGACGAATCCGACACACCCGGCGCACCGAGTGTGAAAGGGGAACTCAAGCGGTTCTCAACGACGGCGTTCGGGGCAGAAGTGACAGGGCCGTTTGTCTTCCAGAACGGCTCACTCCTGTACAGTCTCCAGCATCCTGAAGCGGAAAATCCGGAACCGTTCGACACTGCCGGAATCGGCTATTTCAGTGGTTTCCAGTTCGAACTCGATGGGACTAACGACGACTTCGACGAACTGTCGACGCCACAAACCGAGGCGGAACAGCGTCAGGTCCGGTCAGGCAACGGCGACTACACAATCTTCGCCCACGGCCGGGACGAGATCAACGGCGGCGAGGAGCGCCTGGGCGTCACGCAGACGCCGGACGGTACGGACATCACGCTGGACAATTTCGAAGGGACGCAGTACGGTGCCGCAGGGACGAACCCTGACTGTAATCAGTTCGTCCCGACAGACGAGGACGGAACTGAAGGCTACCTGTTTACGAACTGGGAGAACAGTCCGGGCAACGTCAGTCGAATCCCGCTGCGTCAGACCCGCGATGGCGAGTGGGAAGCTGACCTCGAAGACGCGATCAATCTAGCAAACACAGAGCCGTTCCGTGAGATCGGTGGCACGCGGATCAACTGTTACGGCGATCTGAGCCCGTGGGGAACAATGATCTCTTCAGAGGAGAACTACGCCCACCCGCGCGTCTCGCTGACCAACCAGGTCGGCGACATCGTCGACGCCGGCACCGGAAAGGGACGCATCGGCGGGTGTCAGTTCTGGAACCGACCGAACCCGACTGGCATTCAGAGCGCCGTCGACGACTATTACGGCGACGAAGCCTGGAGCATCCAGGGATACTGGGCGCTGGACGGCGTGGAGTTCCTCGCGTATTATCTCGGTGCTGAGCAGTCCGACCAGAACTCCAACAGCAATAGCACCGAGCCGATCTCTGATACGTATCCGAACCCGTACCGGTATGGCTACCACGTCGACTTCCGCGAGCCGACTGCCGACCCGCCACAGCCAGTCAAGTACTACGTGATGGGGCGGGCTTCTTGGGAGGCACCGAACATCCAGGCCGACGAGCAAACTGTCTATATGTGCTCAGACGGCGACAGCAAGGGCATCTACAAGTTCGTCGCCGACGAGGTCATTCCGGAGTACGACGACCCGATGGAGGTGTCGGGCACGCTGTACGCGCCGAAGATTACGAACCCACAGGCGGACGCATCGACGGTTGGCACACGGAAGTCCCCGGCTGAGTACTCGCTTGACATTGAGTGGATTCCGCTGGGTAGCGCAAGCAACGCGGAGATCGAAGAGTGGATCGCCGAATACGATGACATCACGCAATCTGACTATCTCCGAGCCCACGCCGAGTCTGATTGGGTGGAGGACCGCGAGGCCGCTCTTGAAGAGGCTGACCGAGAAGTCATCGAGAACGGGAACCAGAACTACATCACGAACGAGGAAATTGTCGAGTGGGCCGACCAGTACTACGCCGAAGGCCCCGACAACGTCGACGAGAAACTCCGGCGCGTCCCCTTCCTCGAAACCCGTGCGGCGGCAAAGGAAATCGGCGCATCTATCGAGTTCAACAAAGCAGAAGGTGTCGACAGCAAGGACGGTGCCGGACCGGGCGACCCAGTCTACTTCGGTATTTCGGAGTTCAACGACGATCTCGCAAACGACAGCGGTGACATCCAGATGGACCGCGTCGACGGCGGCGTCGTCTATCGCGGCGTGCTGGAATCGGACTATAATATCTCGACCCTCGAGCCGGTCATCGTCGGCCCGGACTTCACCGACGAGCCGGAAGACGCCGACGACGCGCTCCGGAACGTAGATAACGTCTACGTGATGGACGACGGACGCGTGCTCTGCTGTGAGGACGGCTTCGGCGGCCCCGCACGTTCGTACCCGAACGATGGGCTCTATGTCTACGAACCCGAGCCAGAAGAGGAATCAGAGCGAAACGAGAATGGCGGTAACGATAACAACGGCAACGGGAACGGCAACAACGGCAACGGGAACGGTAACAACGGCAACAACGGCAACGGAAACGGTAACAATGGCAACGGGAACGGCAACAACGGCAACAGCTAACGAGACAAGGCGCTGACCAGACACCACTCAGACAGCTACACAGCTTTCGATTTCACCCAAGACATGGCTCAGACTGACAGCTCAAATACTGTAACCGACTTAGAGACGTATCGCGAGTATATCCTCGGCGTCCGAATCACCGAACGAACCACTGCTGACGGCGAGACCCGGTACCGATTTGAGGCCCCTGATCATCAGGGAATTGAATTCGGCGACCCCGAGATGGCGACGCTGTATGCCGACGTGTACTTCGACGTGAACGGCTTTCAGGAGGCCGGAACCGGTGAACGTGGCGTACCACCGACAGTGATACAGGCGGGACGCGATACGCTCGTCGCGTATTTCCTGACACAGGACGGTGTCGATGTCCACTGGGCAGCGTCGTTCTACGGCGAGAAACCGGAGAAAATCGAGCGGTATATCTCACGCGTCCGCAAACGGTCAAAGAAGATCCGCGAGGGAGCGAAAGAACAGGGCCACGCCTGAGTCGCCGCTTCAGCGCCTCCAGTGGGTCCAGCGGTATTATCCACACCAGGGACACGACTGCGTACGAACGCAATACGCCTCCAGAACAGAGAACGCATCGAGTGACGCTGTGCACGAGTGAAGGTGCCGGAAAAAGCGCTGTTAGAATGTGGGGCTTTTTCATATCGGGAGTGTGAGCGTCAGTTAATGGTCGGTGATCAGTGATGTCGGTTCGCGTCGACTGGCGACAGAGTGTCGCTCTAACCGGCACTGTGATCAAGTATCTCGCCGTCGCAATGCTGGTCCCGCTTGGGATCGGTTTGTTGTACGGAGAAGATACCGTTGTCTTCCTGATCTCTATCGCAATCGCCATCACGCTCGGCGTAGCGATAGAGCAAGTCAGCGACAGTCACGAACTCGGGCCACGCGAAGCGCTGCTGTTCGTCGGTCTCTCGTGGGGGGCCGTCGCGGTTATCGGTGCGATCCCCTACGTTATCGCCGGGTACGGGACCGAATCGGCGCTCGGTGAGCCTGTGAACGCGCTGTTCGAGTCGATGTCCGGGTTTACGACCACTGGCGCGACCGTCACCAACGAAATATCGTTTACCCGCCATTCGCACGCGCTGTTGATGTGGCGACAGCTCACCCAGTGGCTCGGCGGAATGGGTATCATCGTCCTGATGGTCGCCATTCTCCCGGAAGCGGCCGTCAACGGGGCGCAGTTGATCGAATCCGAAGCGCCTGGCCCCGAACTCCAGAAGCTGACGCCGAAGATAGCCGAAACTGCACGGCTCCTCTGGCTGTTTTACCTGGGCTTTACCGTGCTGTATATTCTCATTCTGCTCGGCCTTCATTACACGGGCTATGCGCCGAATATGGACGCCTACAACGCCGTCGCCCACGGGTTCACAACGCTGCCGACCGGCGGTTTCTCCCCACAGGCTGAGAGCATCGCCTACTTCTCACCGGCTGTCCAGTGGGCCGTCATTCCGTTCATGCTCATCGCCGGGATGAACTTCGCGCTGTTTTACCTCCTGTTACAGGACGAGTACGCCGCCTTCCTCCAAGACCGCGAACTGCAGGCGTACCTCGGTGCGAACGCCGGCGTGGCCGTCATCCTCTGGGGACTGCTGTTCACCGGGTCCGCACCGCCGCTTGAACTCGGCGGCGTAACACAGGGGGCGCTGGAGAACTCGCTCCGACAAGCCACGTTCCAGGTCGCCTCCCTGCTGAACTCGACCGGGTACGCGACGAGTGACTTCGCCCAGTGGGGCAACACCGCACAGGGAGTCCTCTTGTTCGCGATGTTTATTGGCGGCTCCGCAGGGTCGACCGGTGGCGGTGTCAAGATCGTCCGGTGGCTCGTCGTGTTCAAGAGTATCCGACGCCAACTGTTCACGACATCCCATCCCAGCGCCGTCAAACCAGTTCGGCTTGGCGGGCAGGTCATCGATGAGGACGTTATCAACGCGATATACGGGTTCACGCTGTTGTACCTGCTTACGTTCGGTGTCGCGACAGTGTTTCTCCTCCTCGATGCCGGCCGTGTCGGCCTCGACCTAACTGTCTTCGAAGCCATCAGCGCAAGCCTGGCGACCATTGGGAACATCGGTCCCGGGTTCGGATTTCTGGGGCCGTTCGGAACCTACGAACTCTTCCCGGAGACCAGCAAACTGCTGATGATCTTCCTGATGTGGATCGGTCGACTGGAGATTATTCCGGTGTTCGTACTCTTCACCGGTGCGTTCTGGAACGAGTGAGTGCTAGAGACTGGAGGGCGCTCGACGGCTTACGGATCTAACCCGTACAGTCCGGCGCGGATGAACACGAGTATCGGGATGATCTCCAGCCGGCCGACCCACATGTTCAATACGAACATCCCCTCTGCGAGCGGGGACATCGACGGACCGGTGATGCCAGAGGACAGGCCGACGTTCCCCTGCGCGCTGGCGACCTCGAACAGGGCATCAGCGTAACCGAACGCCGGTCCCGCGACGTTGGTGAGGACGACGCTGCTGGTCACCAGAATGATGAGCCACAGCAGCGTGACGATGGCCGCTTCGCTGAACTCCCGCTCCATCGACTCGCGGTCGAGCGTCCGGTCGCCGATGCGGGCCGTAATAACCGCGTTCGTCGGGAGGAACACTCGCGAGAATTGCCAGATGATCCCGCGAGCGATGGTGTATCCCCGGATGATTTTGATGCCCCCGACAGTGGACCCCGCAGCGCCGCCAAGCACCATCGCGCCGGTCACGAGCACCTTGCCGCCGGCGAGCCAGCGACCGATCGGTGCTGACTGGAAGCCGGTACAGCTGAGGGCGCTGACCCACTGGAACGTCGAGTCTCGGACCGCATCCAGCTGTGCAGCGTCGAGCATCGGCACCGAAAACGGCAGGAACGACTGGGTGGCAAACGCCTCAGTCGTCGCGGACACGGACCACATGTTCTGGGCTGAGAGCCCGACGACGCCGAGCGCAAGCAGGATGAACAGCCAGCGAGTCTGCAAGTCCGACACCAGTTCACGAACCTGCCTGTCGTGTAAGACGACGTAGTGGACCGGGAACGCAATCGCGCCGAGAATCATAATCGGCAACAGGACCGTCTCGACGAGCGGCGAGTTGTACGTCGCAATCGAGTTGTCCGTGACCGAGAACCCGCCGGTCGTCAGCCCGGTCATGGCGTGGTTGAGCGCCTGCCAAGCGGCCTCCCACAGCGGCAGTGACTCCGCGTACTCGCTGTCGCTGGCGAGGATAGCACCGAACAGCAGCGCGAACGAGAGCACCGTGTAGCCGGCGACGAGTTTCCAGACCGTTCGGACGGTAGAGACGACGCTTGGATGGATTTTTTCCTCGCGAGCCTCGCTCTGGTAGAGGGCGTAACTGCCGCTGCCGGGCCGTGAAAGGATAGACACGGTCAGGACAATGACGCCGACGCCGCCGATGTACTGGATGAACGACCGCCACCACTGGACCGCGCGGGGGAGCGAGGGCTCGTGAATCGCCATCGTCAGGCCGCTCCCGGTCCACCCGCTCATGCTCTCGAAGAAGGCGTGAAGCGGGTTCCGGAAGTACGCCAAGCTGGAGAACGTCGTTGTCCCGCCAACCCTGATCGGGTCCCACGTACTCGTGTCCGTCCCGACCGGAACGAACGTATCCATGACAGCAGGGGGCGTGAACCACGCGGTCAACAGAAACGGCAACGACCCGAACGCGGCGACCAGCAGCCACCCGCCAGCGGCGATGACCATGCCGTGTTTCATTTGTGGAGCTGGGGCATCGGTGAATCCACGGTTCGCGAGACCGCCGACGGCGGCGGTCATCCCGGCCGCAGTGAAGAACCCGAAAGCGGCGTAGAACTCCCGAAAGCCTAGCGCAATCACGGCTGTAATCGTCATGAGCCCGGCCTCCATCAGCAGGAGCGACCCGATATCGCGGGCGATTGTCTTCAGGTCCGTCGGGAACAGCCCGTAGTTCCGTCGTGACATGTCAGTTATGGTCCTCGGAGTGACCGAAGATGTCGGTCACCTCAGGCGTCGCACCGTCACCCGAGTAGACCGTGAGGAGGTCGTCGGCCTCAATGCGCGTATCGCCGCGGGGCGTTATCGGGTCGCCGTCGCCGTTGCGTTCGATAGCCACGATGAGTGTCTGGCCGCCGATGAGACCTTCCGCGTTGGCATCCTGCAACGTTTTGCCCGCAATCGGTGCGCCGGGCATGACAGTGATCTCGAACACTTCCGCCCTGTCGCCGATACGCATGAAGTCGACGATAGACGGCCGCTTGACGGCCCGGTAGAGGTACTCGGCGATGAGCCGTTGTGGGTTCTGCATCGTGTTGACGCCGATCTGGCGGAACACGTTCATGTGCTCGGGGTTGTGGACGACCGAGACGATGTCCGGCACTTCCAGTTCCTGTGCCAGCAGACAGACCATGATGTTGGTCGCGTCCTGGTCGGTTGTCGAGATAAGCGCGTCGGCACGATCAACACCGGCGTCTTCAAGCGTGTCCTTCGAGGTCGCATCGTCGTGAATAACGAGACAGTCGTACTGTCTCGACGCACGTTCCGCTCGTTCCTTGTCGCGTTCGATGACGACGACCTCGTTCCCCCCCGCTGTCGCGATCTCAAGCAATGGCGACCCGATATCACCCGCACCGACGATGACAATATACATTTTTGCCAGTGTACTGAACCGATGGTTGAAAGACTACCGTTATCAATCACAAGCAAGCCACTGCGGCGGTTCGGCCTGTCGGTGCCCGCGCCGCTCCCAAACCACTATACTGTCCCCGACTGAATCCCCCGGTATGGCACACCTCACCGAGCAGTTTGACCATCCGGCGTGGCTGACAGCCGCCGGGACGCTGGCCGGCTATGGCCTCATTCTCCTGTTCATGTTCCTGTTGCTGTTCATCCTGCCGTATCTTCTGTTCCCGGCCTGAACGGACCCCGAACCACCTGATTTCACTCGTATCTCGAATCGATGAGAAACCCGAGCGAGATGAGTCCACAGACCATTGACAGGAATCCAACGATAGCGAGGCCGAACGGTGGATTATCGCCGGGGTAGGTTATGAGTCCGCCAAAGGAGCCGATACTGATGCTCCACAGGCCGACCGTTAGTACGAGGTCCGCATACGTGTTCCAGGCGTCTTCGAGCGCGGGTTCGACGCGAGCGAGCCACCACCCGGACGTGTCCGCCTGAGAGGACGACCCGTGACCCAGAAGTTGGCGAACTGCGGGCCGACCGCCAGCAATGACGAGCGCAGCAGTGGAGAGCACTGCAATTCCCGCCAGCGCCGATACTGGAGCCGCCCGGACCTGCAACAACAGAAACAGGCTGACGTAGCCCAGAACCGCGATGCCTGCCGAGAGTCCACGGAGTGTGTCCCCGATGCTCATTTCCCGTTGCTGGTTCCCTTCGAACTGGGCGGTATAGTGTTGTCCGTCTTACTGTGACGCGATCGCTTCGCTGCTGCGGTCAATATGGCCGCTACAGGGGTATCGCAGTTAGTAAATAGGTCCGTGCGAGAGTACACGTCGATGGAAGGGAAGGCAGCAGCGCCCGCAGCAGGGACGGTCCTCAACGCGCTGGCGACCGGCCGCGGTGCGGCGTTTGCTATCGACGAGTATACGACTGCCACTGTCGAGCTCTCGACCGAGACCGACGGTGTCACCGGTGAAGTGGACGGTGCGCCGGACGCCGACACGCGACTCATCGAACGCTGCGTCGAGTACGTCATCGACGCCCACGGCGGCCCGCAGAACGTGGGCGTGCCGGCGGTCTCCGGTGGGACGGTCCGCACCGAGAGCGAGGTCCCGATGGCCTCGGGGCTCAAGAGCTCCAGTGCGGCCGCAAACGCGACCGTCATGGCGGCGCTCGATGCGCTCGATGCGACCGAACGGATGAGCCGCGAGGACATGGCTCGCCTGGGCGTCATGGCGGCCCGCGACGTGGGTGTCACCGTCACCGGGGCCTTCGATGACGCCTCGGCGTCGATGCTCGGCGGCGTCACCGTCACCGACAACGAGGACGACGCGCTCCTGGCCCGCGAGGAGATCGACTGGGACGTGCTCGTCTGGACGCCGCCGGAACAGTCCTTCAGCGCCGACGCGGACGTCGAGCGGTGCCGCCAGATCGCGCCGATGGCCCGCCTCGTCGAGGACCTCGCGCTCGACGGCGACTACCAGCGGGCGATGACCGTTAACGGCCTTGCGTTCTCGGCCGCGCTGGATTTTGAAACGGACCCGGTTCTCGACGCGCTACAGTACGTCGAGGGCGTCTCCCTGTCCGGGACGGGGCCGTCGTTTACTGCTGTCGGTGAGCGAGCGGCACTTGAAGCCGTACGGGACGCCTGGGACAAACGACCCGGAGAGACATGGCTGACGACGACACAGACAGAAGGGACACACACAGTATGAGCACGAACCCGAACCCAGAGGACATGTCGCTGGACGAACTGCGCGACGAAATCCGGACTATCGACCGGGAGATCGTCGAGAAGATCGCACAGCGAACCTACGTCGCCGATACCATCGCACAGGTCAAAGACGAGAAGGGGCTGCCGACGACCGACGAGCAACAGGAGCAGGCCGTCATGGACCGCGCCGGCGACAACGCGGAGCAGTTCGACGTCGACGAAAACCTCGTGAAAGCAATTTTCCGGTTGCTGATCGAACTGAACAAGGTCGAACAGCGAGAGAGTAGGTAGACGACGGGCACTTCTGGCACCCGAACGACAGAGTACATCTTCGCAGTCTTTCATGATCGCGTATGGCTCCTGAATGGCGCGTTCGCACTGCAACGACCACCGAAGTGGAGGCGATCTTACTCATTCACGTCGCTGCCATCTTCGCTCATGGGCCGTCTGCCTATACTGATAGGCAGGTTGCGGCGTGGGCAGCAAAGACAGAAGGGACTGAGAGATATGAGAACGCTATTAAAGACGCTACGACCGAACTCGTCGTCGCAGAATCCGACAGTCGCGTTGTCGGATTCGGCGAACTTGACGTGGAAAGCGGGGAAGTTGCGGCTGTTTTTGTAGACCCGGAGCACGATAGAGAAGGAGTCGGGTCATCTATCCTCCATCACTTCGAGCGGCGTCTTCGAGACGAAGGGTTCGACGTGGTTCGTTTACGCGCCGTTCTCAACGCCGTCAAGTTCTACGAACAGCAGGGGTACCAGAAGGTAGAGCGCGTGACAAACACGACTACGAACGACATCGATGTAGATACTGTGTGGATGGAGAAACCCCTTTAGTCAGGCTGCTTCACTTCGCTCGACTCCCCGTATTTGTCTATTGGGAGGGCGAAATCGACAATTTGTACATGCCTTGTAACACCAGTTTCAGACCCGAAAAAGGTCGAACAGCGAGAGAACAGATAGCAAGAGTCTGCTGCAATGGGTCGGTCTAGTCCGAGACTCAGTTTCAACGCTCCGCCTACCGCCACCGCCGTCCTGTTAGTACTCCCAGAGGCGGTTGATCCGTGAGTCGATGTCGGGGTGAACCGCCCGGAGCGCGCCGACATCGGTTTCGCCGTCGACGTTGATGACGTGGACCTCACCCCGTTGCCCCCCGTACACGTCCTGAAAGTCGTAGACGACACCGAACACATCGACGGTGTCGGGCACGTCGTCGCTGTCTCGAAGAAACTCGACTTGCCTGTCGACGTTGTACTCGACGAGTCGGTTGATGGCCGCTGCCCGCTCGATATCCTCTGGGAGATGGTCCAGCGCAGGCTCAAGATGGGGTTTGAGAAGACTGAGGCAGTGGTCAATGCCAGCCGGCTCATCAAGACCGTCGGTCAGGTCGTCATAGGTTGCCGTCACCGCTCCACAACCGGTGTGGCCGACGACGACGGCTGTTTCGGTCATCGTGTGCTCGATGGGGTACAACACGTCACCGGATACCGTCTCGCCGGAGGTGGTCTGCTGGATGACTCGGTTCCCGATGTTGCTACAGGTAAAGAGATGCCCCGGCTCGCTGTTTCCCCACATATGGTCCTGAAGTACCCGCGAATCGGAACAACAGACCGTGACGGCGTCGGGTGTCTGCGAGTTCTGGACCTGATCGAACCGGTCCCGGAACTCCGCCGTGTGGTCGGCGTTTCCGGCAAGTAAATCACGTAATAGCTGGCTCATGCGTGGGCAGATAGCCGCCATGCAGTAAACTCATTGGACTTGGGCAGTGTTGCCCTGCCCAAACCTGACGCCGACTCGGTCCCCTGTCCGGACCGCTCTGGCTGCATCGAGGACGATTTTGAAACCCAGGTCTGGAGGGGTTTAGACGTGCGATTACGGTGAAAGCAAACGAACAGACAGGTCTGGAAGAATAATAGTATGGGGTCGGAGGGATTTGAACCCCCGATCGGCTGATATCTCCGTCCTGCGCCTCGGAACTCCAGAGGGTCATCGTCGCGGACCGGTGATCAGCCGGCCGCTCAGTATATCAGCCCTCGAAGTGTCGTCCCAGGCGCGTGGCCTCTGGAGTCAGCCGCCTTCCCGGACTAGGCCACGACCCCGCACTCCGGCGTAAGCCGACTCGCATTAAAGGGATTTCGATTGGCAGACGGCGCTCAGTCGCGGTCGGTGTCAGACCAATCGCACTCCTGGCACTTGTATCCAGTAACGAACTCCAGCGCAGAGGGCATGTACCCTACGGAAATAACGTTCTCGCCACAGTCCGGGCAGTCGTCGTCGGCGTCTTCGATAGGCTCTGCGTCCATGACGTCTTCGCCTTCGATGAGTTCGGCCAGGCTCTCGGGAGTCTGCATCCGTCCCTGGACCACGCGATTGTCGCTCATACCGGACAGCCGGGCCTGATGGGCCTAAAAGTTCTCCCTCGTCACAGCCACGGGGCGCGTTCTTGGTCAGGCTCGTACTCGACTGCGGCCCCTTCGTCGGTCTGCTCGTCGGCGGCGACGCCCTGGGACGCGCCGCCGTCGGCGAAGGCGGCAGTGAGGTCCACGGCGTCAGGTCGGTATTCCGTGTGACGCGTGCGAGCGTTTTCCGGGTCGAATGACAGCAGCGCCGTGACGGCCAGCACGGCCAGCGCAACTGGCGCGTCGGTCGGCATCACGCCGAGGACAGAGAGAGCGAGGACGCCAAGCGCGACAGCGCTTCCGAAGCGGAACCGGTCGATGTCGACGGCGTTGCGGAGCCACGGACTCGCCAGCGCGACGGCGAGGGCGAAGCCGATCCCGACGCCGGTGGTAGCAGCCGCTCGGAGCAATACCTCGGGTTCGATGGCGGTGACCAGCTTTGCGCCTGCGGGATCGAGGCTGGCTAACAGACCGAGCCCGACGATGACGGCCGGCCGCGGCAGGTACTCGCCGATACGTGCGCTCGCAGTCTGTGCTGCGATGGCGAGGATGACGAGGCCGGCGAACCGTTCGAGGGTCCCCAGTTTGACGATTCCCGCGATCGTCGGGGCAAGGGCTGCTTCGACGAGTGCGATCGGCATCAGGACGGCTCCGATGATGAGTACCGAGCGCGCCTGCTGCCGGGGACCGCCTTCGAGTTCGGCTAACACGACGGCGACGGTGGCCGATCCGCCGAAGACGAGCAAGCCCACTTCGAGGACGCCCATCCAGGTCGAAAGTGCTCCTGCGAGGACGAGCACCGGGAAGATGCCGTCAACGAGCGGCAGACCCATGACGGTCGCTAAGAGCCGACCACCGCGGCCGACCTGCTGCTCGATGTCGAGTGCAATCGGGTGTCTGGAGCTACTCATGTCGTGTTACGGTCGAGCGTAACCCAACTCTCGTTGGGAGGTTCTCACTCGGTCCTGACGAACACGACAGAGTTGCCAGAATTTCTTACCGAACCGCGTGAACGTTGTGTTGCCCGACGCTGTGGACGTCATCTGACGGGCAGTACCGTTCCGTGCGGGTTCGGTGAGTCGCATGTTTTTAATTATCCTTCATTCGCACATAACCGTTGCGTGAGAACTGCGCACATACGCCACCGGTTTTCCGGAATGCCCCGATGTTTGTGGACGAATGTCTCACCTTCGGGATCAGGGAGTGACAAATGAGAGATCGATGGCGGATTTCTGGAAGGGGCTGCCGGAGACACGTGTGCCATCGAACCCCACGTAGCGCCGAGTCTCGCAACGTTTTTGCCGGGCCGTCGTGGACGATTTACATGGCGAACGATTCCGAGCCTTTCTCAGAGAAGCTCCGAGTGCCGGAGGCGCTGACGTTCGACGACGTACTCCTCAGACCCAAGGAGTCCCGCGTCGAACCAGACGAAGCAGATACCACAACGCGGGTCTCGAAGTCGGTCGAACTGACCGTCCCTGTCGTCTCCGCGGCGATGGACACTGTCACCGAGAGCGACATGGCGATCGCGATGGCGCGACAGGGCGGTATCGGCGTTCTCCACCGCAACATGAACGCCGACCAGATGGCGACCGAAATCGAGCGGGTCAAACGCGCAGACGAACTCATCATCCGCGATGTCGTGACGGCCAGCCCGAACCAGACCGTTCGCGAGGTCGACGAGATGATGGAACGCGAGGGTGTCTCCGGTGCGCCGGTCGTCGGCGACGACAATGGCGAAGTGCTAGGTATCATTTCCGGGACGGATATCCGACCGTATCTGGAGGTCGGCGAGGACGACGCCGTCACTGATGCGATGACCGACGAAGTCGTCACCGCCCCCGAGGACGTGACGCCACGGGAAGCGCTAGAATTGATGTATGACCACAAAATCGAGCGCGTCCCTATCGTCGACGACGAGAACCGACTCGTCGGGCTGGTCACGATGCAGGGTATCCTCCAGCGTCGCGAGTACGACCAGGCCGCCCGCGCAAACGACGGCTCGCTCCGCTGTGGCGCGGCCGTCGGCCCCTTCGAACTCGACCGTGCACAGGTCGCGGACGAGGCCGGCGTTGACATCCTGTTCATCGACTGTGCGCACGCCCACAACGCGAACGTCATCGAGAGCGCCCGCGAGATCAAGGCCGAAGTAGACGCCGACGTGGTCGTCGGCAACATCGGGACCCGTGAAGCCGCTGAAGCCGTCGTCGACTTCGCCGACGGTGTCAAGGTGGGTATCGGCCCCGGCTCCATCTGTACGACCCGCGTGGTCACCGGTGCGGGAATGCCACAGATCACCGCCGTCGCACAGGTCGCCGACGTGGCGAGCCAGCACGACGTGCCAGTCATCGCCGACGGCGGTATCCGCTACTCCGGCGACGCGATCAAGGCCATCGCCGCCGGTGCGGACGCGGTGATGCTCGGTTCCTACTTCGCCGGCACAGATGAGGCTCCGGGCCGCGTCATCACAATGAACGGCAAGAAGTACAAGCAGTACCGCGGGATGGGCAGCGTCGGTGCGATGAATGAAGGTGGCGGCGAGCGCTACCTCAAGGACGACGAGGAGGGCGAGGAGTTCGTTCCCGAGGGCGTCGAAGCCGCCACGCCGTACAAGGGCTCGCTGGCCTCCGAACTCCACCAGCTCGTCGGCGGGATGCAGTCCGGGATGGGCTATGTCGGTGCCGAGACGATTCCCGAGTTCAAGCAGCGCGCCGAGTTCGTGCGGGTCTCCGCCGCGGGACAGCAGGAGAGTCACCCGCACGACGTGATGATTACGGACGAAGCACCCAACTACAGCCCCGACAGCTAACGCTGTCGACCGGAGTGGACGCAGAAAGCCGCAGCCGATTATAAGCTGGTTTCGCAGGCCGGACTACACGCCTCTTTCTGTGCTGCATTCGCGTCGGGATACGCTTTGAACGACTCACCACAGCTCGCACACTCGAACGTGTCGAAGTCGGACATAGCGGCCCACTGTACTCGCGCCGCGGAAAAAACTATTTCGGGCTCGTCGGTCAGTCGTAGTAGTCTTCGTCCAACGGCAGTTCCGTTCCGGACGACGTGACTTTGTCGACAGTCGCCTCCAGACGGAGTGTCTCGCTGCACTCGGGGCAGATGACTGCCACGTCGACCTGTAGAGCATCATCGGAGTCGTAGATTCCCAGAACCTCCGCATCAGAGGCGTACAGATACTCCGCCGACAGTTCGTGCTCGTGGTCGCGAGCGTAGTCGTACGTCATGCATGTCCGCTACACCCGGGTCTGTGTTGATGGTTTCGCCGATTCTCAGTGACAGCACATACAGGGGGCCCGCTCGAAGCGACAGTCATGAGCAACTTGGAAGTCGATGTCGGTACCTGGGATGCGTTCCAAGACGCGGCAACTGCCGTTCGAAAAGCAGTGTTCGTCGAGGAACAGGGCGTCTCCGAGGATGAGGAACTCGATGGAAACGACTCGGAAGCCCTTCAGTTTCTGGCCCGTGACGACGAGTATCCCGTTGGGACTGCTCGGCTCCGGTTCCCCGAGCCCACGGTCGGCAAGGTCGAGCGAGTCGCGGTCCGTGAGCCCTACCGAGGGGATGGCGTCGGTGCGGCACTGATGCGGGCCGTCGAAGACGCCGCTCGTGACGACGGCGCAATGGAGCTCAAACTCCACGCACAGACCCACGTGGAGCCGTTTTATGAACAACTCGGCTATGAGACGGTCAGCGACGAATTCGAGGAAGCAGGTATCCCACACGTCAAGATGCGAAAGCGACTGAACGGCTGACTTGCCTGTCAGACGGATCAGAAAGGATTTGAACCACCTGAACATCACTTCCTTCGGTCGCTCGTTCCATCGTTCAAATCCTTTCCTATCGAATTCGCGCCGCTCACGGTTTTGTTCGCAGCGCAAGAATACGGGCCGGAAGGGATTTGAACCCTCGACCGACGGCTTAAGAGGCCGTCGCTCTGCCAGACTGAGCTACCGGCCCAGTGCACTCAACTCTCTGGACGGCCCGGTAAAATAGGTTTTCATTCGGACGCCTCGTGTCGGTCGGTCTCACGTTTCTTGTACACAATAGTCGGCTAGCGGCAACTGACCGGCCTCGGAGCCGTGGGGGGCGAAACTGTGACCGTTCTGGACGACGTTTGACGGCTTCTCAGGCCAGTTCTTCAGGAGAGCGTTCCCAGTTGTTGGTGAAATAGCTGGCATTAAAGAGGCTTGACGCCAAGCGATACAGACACTAATGAGTACAGCCAGCGGCATCACGATGGCCTCTATGTCGACCTACGCCATCCTCGGGTGTGGGAGTGTTGGCCACGCCGTGGCGGAAGAACTCGTCGAGGAGGGGAAAGACGTCCTCATCCTCGACGCGGACGAGGGGCGAGTCGAGGCGCTCCGTGACCAGGACCTCAACGCACAGCAGGCGGACATCTGCGAGGCTGACGTCGCCCAGACGGTGGCCGACCGCGATGTGGTTCTCATCATGTCCCCGGACGTGAACGCCAACGCCGAAGCGGTGCAGAACATCCGCGAGTCCGGCGGCGAGCAGTTTATCGTCGCTCGCGCCGACGACCCGGTGTCCGCCGACGACCTCACGGAACTCGGTGCGGACGTGGTTATCAATCCCTCCGCGGTTATCGCGGATTCGGCGCTTCGAGCGCTGGAAACTGGTGAACTGGAGTACAAGGCTTCCCAGCTCGGAGACGTCATCGACGGGACCGAGGAACGCATGGCGATACTTATCCACCGGTCGCCGGACCCTGACTCCATCGCCTCGGCGGCCGCATTGCGAGCCATCGCTGCGAGCCGTGACGTAGACGCAGACATCATCTACGAGGGCGAGATCGGGCACCAGGAGAACCGCGCGTTCGTCAATCTCCTCGGCATCGAACTGACTTCGAACGAAGATGTTGACCTCGACGAGTACGATACGTTCGCGCTGGTGGACGTTGCCAAGGGCGGCGAACCGGCTATCGACTCGGTCGATATTGTCGTCGACCACTACGAGCACGAACACGAACTGGAACACGACGCCGCCTTCTCCGATATCCGACCGAACATCTCGGCCACGTCGACGATTCTGACGAAGTACATTCAGGAACTCGATCTCAATCTCGACCAGAGCGTCGCCACGGCGCTGCTGTACGGCATCCGCGCCGAGACGCTGGACTTCAAGCGAGATACGACGCCGGCGGACCTGACCGCCGCGGCGTATCTGTACCCGTTCGCCGACCACGACACGCTCGAACAGGTCGAGTCGCCGTCGATGAGTCCGGAGACGCTCGACGTGCTCGCCGAGGCGATCCGGAACCGCGAGGTTCAGGGGAGCCACCTCGTCTCCAACGCCGGGTTCATTCGGGACCGCGACGCGCTGGCACAGGCGGCCCAGCACCTCCTTAATCTGGAGGGGATCACGACGACGGCCGTGTTCGCCATCGCCGACGACACGATCTACCTCGCTGCGCGCTCGAAGGACATCCGGATGAACATCGGCAAGGTGCTGTCGGACGCGTTCGGCGGGATGGGGGAGACAGCGGGTCACTCCACCGACGCTAGCGTCGAGATACCGCTGGGCATCTTCACCGGTCTGGATACGAGCGACGACAACAGAGATACACTGCTGGAACTCACCGAAGAAGCGGTCAAACGGAAACTGTTCGAAGCGATGGGCGTCGACAGTTCCAGTAGCGAGAGTTCGAACGGAAACTAGGCGGGGACTTCTTCTTCTTCGTCGCTGGCTTCGGGCTGGCGGAGCCGTTCGACGATATCGCTGACGATGACGACATCGCCGACAGCCTGAACCCACCGGTACGGGATGATGACGCCTCGCGATGCGTTCACTTCTTCGTCGAACAGCTCCGTGTTAAGCTGGTGGAGTGCCAGCCCTGTCACTTCCTTGCGGTCGAGTTCCAGCCGAAGGTCCTCGACTTCGCCGACGAACACGCCGTTTTTCGAATACACCTCGCGACCCACGAGGGCTGTAATCTCCTGTGGCAGATTCTCCATTCCCATACGACGGTGGTTGGTCGGACGGCTTATAAAGCTTCTTTGCGACTGAAACGTCTCCGGCTCGGGGGAGCAAATGCTACGAGATTCGCCGGACAACGACTGCTGGTCTCACTCTGATTCCGCTGCCAGCGTACCCACACAGGGAGCAGTCGCCTGTCTGGGTCGCGGGACTTTTGTCCCGCTTCCCCGTTAGCTCGGTATGCTCAGCCCTGGCGACCCAGCCCCGGACTTCGACCTGCAGGGGACCGCTGACGGAGGTGTTGGTGCCTATCGGCTGTCGGCCGCAACGAACCGCGCACCGGCGGTCGTAGCCTTTCTCCCTGATGACGACCCCGAGTCACGGACCGTCCTTACCGAGTTAGCCCAGACAGATTGGGCGAGCGTATCGGACGCTGTAGCAGTTTTCGGCGTTCTCCCGGCGGGTATTGACGACTGTCGGTCGCTCGCGGCAGCGCTGTCGCTCCCCTACCCGTTGCTGGCCGACACCCACGGCGTCGCTACGCAGTTCGGCGTCAGAAAACAGGACGGGAGCGTCCAGCGAGCTACATTCGTCGTCGACAAGCGATGTCGTGTTCGGGCGGCAACTGTGTTCGACGACACCGACGGGACCACGTCGGCCCTCGACAAGGTTCTGCGTTGCCTCGCCGAGTTGTAGCTACTCACCGCGGTCTAGCTCGCCTTCTAGCAGCCCGTAGATGTGTACGTCTTCGTAGCGGCCGTCGCGGAACCAGTGGTCCCGCATCGTCCCCTCGCGCTGGAACCCCGTCTTTTCGAGCACGCGCTGGGACCCTTCGTTTCCGTCGAAGACCTTCGCGTACACCCGATGGAACCGACGTTCCTGAAAGCCGTACTCGGTGAGCGTCCGGGCGGCGTCGGTCGCGTAACCGTTGCCCCACGCGTCCGGCGTGAGCCAGTAGCCGAGTTCGGCCATCCCCATCCGGTCTGTGACGTCGTTCAGCCCGATGATACCGACTGCCTCGCCGTCGACGCAGACGAGCAGATGCACGTCGTCGGTTTCGCCACTGGCGACGGATTCGACCCACTCACGCTCAGCCTCCTCGGATATCGGCTCTGTGGCCGAGAGGCCGTATCTGACATCCGGGTCGTTGATCGTCTCTTGCAGGAACTCGACGTCTTCGACTTCGACCGTTCGGAGCGTTACTGTCTCGCCCCGGAGGAATGCTGGTCCGGGCATACACAAACCGACAAGGGGCTACTGAAAGAAGCTTCGGAAGGTGTGTGAGTGAGTTTCACGGCTTCCCGTCGTCGGCGAGCAAGCCACACTCCAGCAGATTGACGTACTCGCCGGTGACGAAGCCGTGGTCGCGGCGTCGTCCCTCCCGCTGGAAATAGTGATGATGTGCGAATACCAAGCAGTGAGAAACGACACGTCAAAGGGAACCCAGCACTGCCCTGAGGTATGGGAACGCCGCTGGATTCACGCGAGGAACAGGCAACGGAGGTCGTCGACCGACTGCACGAGGAATACCCTGACTCGGCGATTTCACTGAACTACAGCAACCGTCTGGAACTGCTGATTGCTGTCGTCCTCTCGGCGCAGTGTACTGACGAGCGAGTCAACGAAGTCACCGCAGACCTGTTCGAGAAGTATCAGGGTGCCGAAGAATACGCCGCGGCCACCGAGGAGCAACTCGCCGAGGACATCTACGGCATCACCTTCCACAACAACAAGGGCGGCTACCTCCAGGGAATCGGTGAAATTCTGATCGAAGAACACGACGGCGAGGTTCCGGACACGATGTCGGCGCTGACCGATCTCCCGGGCGTGGGCCGCAAGACGGCAAACGTTGTCCTCCAGCATGGCCACGATGTCGTCGAGGGCATCGTCGTCGACACGCACGTCCAGCGGCTGTCGCGGCGGCTTGGGCTTACTGAGAAGGAACGGCCGGAAGCCATCGAGCAGGACCTGCTTGACGTGGTGCCCGAAAGCGAGTGGCAGCAGTTCACGCACCTGCTCATCGACCACGGGCGAGCGGTGTGTGGCGCACGCTCCGCGGACTGTGGAGCGTGCGTGCTCTCGGACATCTGTCCCTCCGAGAAGGGGGACAGCGAGGTCGACCTCGCCAGCGGCGAGGCGTGGTAGCTCCGCGTCGAACGGCTCAGCCTTCGTCGTCACCGAGGCGTGCAGTGAGTACGGGCACGTCGGACGTCCGAACGACTTTTTCGGCGACGCTGCCGAGCAGATACCGCTCGATGCCCGTCCGACCGTGGGTCCCCATGACGATGAGATCGATGTCATGCTCGTCAGCGTAGTCAAGGATTGCGCTGTGCGGTGGACCGCGTTCAACGGCGGTGACGGTGTCGACTGCGTCGACCTCGTCTGCCGCTGCATCGACGATGGCCTGTGACCGCTCCTGCAGCGACGATTCGATGTTGTGTTCTTCGCCGACCATACCCGACTCCGACTCGTCGTGCTCCTCCACAGTCATGCCGGTCGTCGCCCCCTCTGGGCCTGCGGCAGTCATCCCGATATGCGGTGACGACGTATCGAGGACGGTCATGATGTGTAACGTCGCGTTGTGTGTTTCGGCGAGAGTGCGTGCATGTGCCAGTGCGGCGGCTGCTCCGTCACTACCGTCCGTCGGAAAGAGAATGTGTTCGTACATTGGAGCCACAGCTAGCGATGGATATGCAATCCTAATGAAACATCTAGTCTGTTCGCAGTTTCCGAGAATCAGACCCGCTGTCGGCGGGACTCACGCCACGTACCGGAGGGCGTACCGGGCAATACCGACCAGATACGCAAGTAACCAGAAGATGACGTAGCCGAACACACCGATACGGAGTCGCGAGCGCCAGTGACTGAACGTTTCATCGCCGATTTCGTCCAGTAACAGCTCTTCGTCGTACTCGTTGTAGAGGTCATGCTCCCGCTTCGCCCGGAAGATACGGACGATTCCCGTCCCACCGAAGGCAAGCAATGCGTATGCCTGCAACCCTAGCATCGCGTGAACAGCGGACAGACCGCCGAGTTGGTCCGGTAAGCGCGGGATCATCCAGAACACCATCGGGACGGTTGTCAGCACCAGCCCCGTCGTGACGAACTTCAGGTGATGCATGAGCACGTCCCAGGTCACCGGATCCGTCTCGATGATGTAGTACGCGCCGTACAGGAAACAGGGGAGGCTGAGCGTCACCGACAGTAACACGACTGTGGCCACGAGGCCGTCCGACACCATGGGCCGACCTAGGGACAGTGCTCGCTAAAGACTGCCGGATGCAGAAGGTCAGAACTTGTAAGCCATCGCGGTCCGTACACTCGGGCAATGGCCGACCCGGACTCGACGTCTCCCACGGAGGACGAGCGCGGGAACACCCCTGCGGACTCGGTGACTGCCGAAACCGAACCCGGGGAACCCGTGGCCGAGGGCGATGGCGCTGAGGCGGACGACGGTGGCGATTCGGGCGAGGCGCTCGACACGGAGGCGCTCCGGAAGCAGGTCGAAGAAAAGTACGACTTCGACAACTTCGGCCCGGCGGATATGGCTGAGATGACTGCCGAGGAGTGGGACGTTGCCTTCGACGAGGACTCTTGGATAACCGGCGACGAACTCCTTGACCGGGTCACGCGGGACCTGCGGAACCGCGTTGCAAACCGCGACGTGTTCGCCCGCATCGAACGCCATCGGGACCCGCCGCGGGTACTCGCGTACTCCGACGAAGGCTACGCAGTCATCTACCCGGACGGAAGCCTCGAAGGGGAGGGGACCGTCATGCGTGACGTGAAGCCCACGGTCGCGCTGTGTTCTATGGATTCCTACGACGTGCCCGAGAACGTCCCCGATAGGCCCCTTCCCGAACCGGAGTCAGTTCCCGAGGGTGGCGGCGAACTCGGAAACTGGATGTTACAGGCGATTGCCGGGGCCCAGTTCTTGGCCGGAATTGCCCTGCTCGGGGGCGCAGTGCTCGCGACCGCTGGCGTTATCGGCAACAGGGGAACCAGCATTGCGCTCCTGGTCGTGGCTGGCGCTGCCTTCATCGGTGTATCGCTCGTCCTCTTTTTCACCGTCGCAAACGCGAGACTCTCGGATACGTTCCGCGCCGAAGAATACCGGGACAGACTCCGGGCTATCGGACTCGAGGACGGCGAACGACCGGAGTTCGTTCCGGAGCTTGACCCACAGAATTCGGGGTCTGGAGACGGGGCGACCGAGACTGACGAAGCCGGGTAATGACGGTTCCTGCGGGTGGTATTCGGTGGGTTTATACAAACTCAGTCCTGATTCCAGAGTGTATATGAATAGACGGGAGTTCGTCCGGACAGCAGGGGGGGCCGCCGGTGCCGCGGCGACCCTCAGTGCCACCGGCGCAGCCGCCGCACAGGAGGAAGGCGGTGGCGGTGGCGAAACCGTCCCGGACTACGGCGGTTACCTGGACCAGGTCGGGAACTTCGACGGGTCGACCGTCGACGCGACCGGGCAGGACACAGCAACTGTCGAGGTCGGCGTACAGGCCAACGGCGGCGCGTACGGGTTCGGTCCGCCGGCGATTCACGTCGACAACGGTGCGACCGTCCAGTGGGAATGGACGGGCAACGGCGGCGGCCACAACGTCGTCTCGGACGGCGACGGACCACTGGACTCCGGGAGTACGACCTCCAGTGCTGGCGTCAACTACGAGCACACCTTCGAGGAGGACGGCATCTACCCATTCCTCTGTGTCCCCCACGAGGGACTCAACATGAAGGGAGCGATTGTCGTCGGCGAAGAGTACCCAACGCAGACAATCGGTGGCGGCGGCCCGGTCGAAGTCAACCCCCACGAGGCCGGCGTCCCGATTCAGCCACACTACGTCGGGTTCGGCGCTGGACTCGCGGTCATCATCCCGCTGATTTATACGTTCTTCCAACTGAAGTACGGCGAGTCGCCCCACACTAGCGGAGGGAACAACTGATGGCATCCGAAGGCTCCACGTACGGTGATATTCACCGATACGAACCGCCACGCGAGAGCACGGCAGCGGCTGTCGGTATCGTGCTCCTGACGATTATTCAGGTCGGTCTCGTCGGACTCTTCACCTACGGCATGATTGCCGGGTGGGCATCCGGTATCGGGACGACACTGACGGTCCGCCTCATCGAGGCCAATATGTTTATGGGCGGCGTGTTGACGGCGATTTTCATCGACCTGTCGTTCATCATGCTGCTGTATCGCAAGGAGTTCCTCCCCGACGTGATGATCGTCAAGAAGCGCCGTCGCAAGTGGGAAGACCTCTACATCCGTCAGGAAGACGTCGACGGAGAGACGGTGGCGGACGGAGACAAGTTCGCAGAGACATTCAAACGCGCGGTGTACCCATACTACAAGAAATAACATGCCACTTGATGAAGACAAATACCCGGCCGAAACAGGCCGTCGTCGCTTCGTAAAGGGCGTCGTCGGGAGTGCGGCACTCTCCAGCGTCGGCGTCGGTGGCGCCGCAGCCGTCGACGCGACGACTGACGCCGCCGGCGAAGGTGGCGGGACGACCCCGTTCGTCGCTGTCGAGAATACCGGTGGACCGGCCCCGCGAGGGATGCCGATCATCCCTATCGAGATCGACGGTGGCGAGATCAGCGGCCATTGGCCGGAGTACGACGAAGACGCCGGTGCAGCTGTCGAGACGGACTTCGGTGGAAGCGGCATTGACTACTCCTCGCAGTGGTTCCAGTACTGCGGTATCCAGAGTACTGCAGCTATCTACCCACAATCCGACCGGAACAACACGTTCCTCAACGACACTGGGAGCTTCTCCTGGCAGGGGGAGTACGAGTCCGGAAAACCACTTACGGTCGATATGTTCGAGGACTACCAGGACTGGGGCAACGGCATCGGCGACTCCGGCATCGGAAAGCCCGCAAGTGTCGTCTGGCGGACCAACAGCGATGGAAAGAACGGCGCTCCGGTGCAGATAATCAGGTCAGTCGAAGTCGAGAAGATGGCCAATGGCGAGGGCGAGTACGCGGACCTTCCCGGAAGCGTCCAGTCGTTCGTCTCTGAGGCGACTGACCAGGGCTTCATCGCCTGGCTGAACAAATGCACGCACTTCTGTTGCGTGCCAGGGTTCAAAACGCAGAGCGGGAGCGCCAACTTCGGCGCGGCCAACGACATCTACTGTCAGTGCCACCAGTCCGTGTATGACCCGTTCAGTCCCGTGCAATCGACGTTCGTGGCGCTGCCACGCCCACCAAAAACGGAGTAATCAATGAGTCTCGAACGCAAAGACGAACACGACCACAAAGGCTGGATGGAATCGCGCGAGCTGACACCGATCGAATCGGTGTACCTGACCGTGCTCATCTGGCTCGACAGGCGGCTCCGCGTCGTTGACTATCTTGAGATCCTCGAAGATCTCTACTACAAGGTCAACATGCAGATGCCGAAGAGTCACACTGAACAGTACAACCTCGACAACAAATTCTGGTACTGGTATCCGTTGTACGCGCTCGGGTCGTTCTCGACAGTCGCGTACGTCGTCGCCGCGATCTCCGGCGCGCTGCTGGGCTTCTACTACGCACCGGCCGCCGCGGCTGCTGACGGGTCGCCGACAGTCGCGTATGATTCGGTGATGCTCATTATGGGCCAGCTCAACCTCGGCTACTTCCTGCGCTCGGTCCACCGCTGGGCCGCGCAGATCATGGTCGCCGCCGTGTTCCTCCACATGCTCCGCGTGTACTTCACCGGGGCGTACAAGGAGCCACGAGAATTGAACTGGCTCATCGGCATCATCCTGATCTCGCTGACGCTGGTGTTCGGGTACACCGGCTACCTGCTGCCGTGGAGCCAGCTCTCGTTCTGGGCCGGCCAGATCGGCGTCGAGATGTCCCTCTCCATCCCACTTATCGGTGAGTGGGTCGCACAGCTGATGTTCGGCGGGTTCACGCTATCGCAGGCCACGCTACAGCGGATGTACATCCTGCACGTGTTCTTCCTGCCGTTCATCACGACTGCCATCATCGCGGTCCACATCGGCATCGTCTGGATGCAGGGGATCGCTGAACCACACTAATACTATGAGCGACAACGACACAGACGACGTTCGCACGGACGGTTCCGGCACCGGTATCGTCTCACCGGACGACGAGACCCCCGCGTGGTCCGAACGCAAAGAGCGGACCCAGGGGCTCTCCCGGCTGACGTACGAGTACTTCGAACGGGCGCGCCGCGAGGACCAGGACCTTCGCCAGCAGTCGGACTACGTCGAGCGTGACGTGCTCGCGTTCCCGGCCTGGCCTCACGAGATGATGCGCAATATCGCACTGACGTCTTTCTTCGTGGGCATGATCCTGTTCGTCTCAGCGACGCTACCGCCAGAGATGCCGAACCCCGCTAACTCCGGCGTGACGCCGGCGATTATCCTGCCGGACTGGTATCTCTATTGGTCCTTTGGCCTGCTCAAGCTCGGCCCGCTGAACCCCGAGCTGAGCATCCTCGGCGGCTCGAAGCTCATGGCTGACCGAACCTACGGTGTGCTGGCAAACGTCGTGGTCGTCGGTTTCGTCGCCATCGTCCCCTTCCTGAACAAGGGGTCCGCTCGCCGTCCCGTCGAGCAGCCGTTCTGGGCTGCGGTCGGAATGTCCGGCGTCATCTTCAGCCTAACCATCGCCGCACTGTCGATCAAGAACCTCGCCCCGATAGCTCCCCACCTGCTGTTCGACCTGACGTTCCTCGTCCCCATCGTCAGCGCCACCATTACCTACGCGGTGCTCAAGACGATGCGCGAGGGGTACATGTTCGACCTCAACCGTCGGTACTACCGGCTTCGGCCGCCGAAGTAATCTGATCGGTCGATTTCTCCGTCGTTTCTCACGTTTTCTGCTCGTGGCTATCGCAAGCGCTACGACCTCATCTCGCCGCAGTAAAGTGGCTCCCGTCCCTAGTGGTACCGATGACAGGGGACCAGTCAGCGGGGACTGAGGACGGTTCGGAGCGGCGGGACGTTGTGGTGCCGCTACGCGTGTACAAGGCCGTGACGGTGTTTTCGACGCTGTTTGCGGTCGTCAGCGTCGTCGCCGGATTCATCCTCGTCGACGTGGCGACACAGCGGGCGTCAGCGCCTGCCTCGGAGATCGACGTCCCGGTCGGCATCGCCGGGATCGCGTGCATCCTCGCTGGCACAGTCGTCTATGCGTTCTCGACGCGCTTCCGTACCGAGGAAATGGGAAAGTCTAAAGACGACGCTACCTAACGTTCGGATAATGGCTGACGAGTTCATGAAGGGGTTCGCGTGCCTCATGGTCGGCGGACTGGGTTGGATGACCATCAAGGGCTGGTACAACACGCCGAGTTTCGAGGGAGCACAGCTCACCGGCGCACTTACTATCGAGGAACCGACCACGTTCGACCAGATCGCACTGTTCATGGGCGAAGCGTTCTTCTGGTTCGCAGTGCTGGGCGCGCTGACCTTCTGGGTCGTGCTCCCGCTGGTCAGTGAATTCCAGGCGTATCTCAACGAGCGGTCGGCATAACAGTACGCAGTAGCCTTTTCCGCGGGGCCAACACCGCCCTCAGTTCGCAGTCTGATCGACTGGCGTGCAGTCTGCGTCACGTACCTGAATGCCGCGCGAGCGAAGCGCCACAGCGGATGCTGTTGGTGACACCCCGCTGTACGTCGCCGCCTCTTCGAGTATGAGTGTTTCCCCGCGATACAGTGTCAGTGCCGTTGTGAGGGGCCTGTGTGACACCTTCGTCTCCATCGACACAAATATAGTGTGGATATTAAACCATGACGACTATTTATAAGAAATCGTTTGAATTATCGAGAAAAAGTGGATGTATAGTGCCTATTCTGGCATAGGACAATGCAAATATGAGATATTGAAATAGTTGCTTGCCGACCACACACGTAGGGCTATCTGTACGCACGACTATCGGATTATAGGTACTCGAAGCCGACAGAAGGAGAACCCGTGTTTAGATGATGGCGCTCCAGGGACCCTTGATGACCCAGAACAGGCTCTGGTAGCCCGCGTACATGAACACTACGAGGGCGGCGACGATGGCTCCCTTCGGCCGTTCGAGCGGAATGTCACGGCGCGCCTCGACTTTCCGGGACTCGAACTCGAAGAAGTCGGTGATGACTGCGCCGAGAACGAGTACCGATAGAACCATCCCGCCGTGATGGTGGAGCGTCATGTAGAAAAACGATAGCACGACCAGTGCGATGTTCGTGAAGACGTGCGCCGGATGGCGGCTGATCGCATCCGCGCCGTCGTTTTCGTACTGCTTGACGTGCCGTCTGTGGGCGAGCTGCCGGGTCAGGAAGTTGACAACCACCACTGCGAAGATGATGTACTCGATGAGGAACGCGCCACCGAGTACGGGACTCCCCAGGATGGTATCCAGTGGCCCAAAGAGCGTTACGGATGGCTGCATATGCAAATCTCTGTCCACCGTCCATTAGTGTCTTTCCAATCTCACTCGAACCTGGACTGGCTCTCGCCGACGACGGCGGTCCGGACGGGGGTACCGAGCGATATCGTGACGGACTCCTGATAGCTGATGGTCCGCGAGACTCGGTCATCGATCAGTAGCTCGACGGTCGCCTCGTCGCGCTCGACCGAAGCGCTGAGCCCGGCGACCGGCAGCACCCAGTGATCCGGATCGGTCGCGAACGGCGCGATCGGTGCCACCACTGCCTGATCCGACGGCGCCAGAATCGGGCCGCCGACTCGGTGGGCGTAACCCGGTGAGCCAGCTGCCGTTGCGATGACGACGCCATCGGCTCGGAACCGGCCGATGCGGTCGGCTGTCGACGCGATAGTGAACTCAGAGATGCGAGCGGCGTCGGCGGTGACGAGGGTCACGTCCCAGAACGCCTGTTCGACTGTCCCGTCGGGCAGCGTCACCCGGAGGACTGGATGCGTCTCAATCCGGGTATCAGCAAGTCCCGACACTGCGGCGACGGCGTCGTCTCTGGGTACTGACCGGACGCCGCGACCGGCCGCGACCGGTAACACGAGCGGGTCGCCGTCGGCTCGTGCCACGGCGGCGACGGCGTCCTCGCCGACGGCAACGACCTGATCAGTTTCCGGAACCGCGCCGTCACTACCCCGTTCGACGGCCTCACCGGCGTCTCGAAGCGCGTCTCCCAGGGCGTCGTCACCGACCACACCAACGAGGGTTCCCATCATCTGAAACTCCGGGCCGGCGGAAAAAAACCTGCCGCACTTCGCGCGATGGTGCTCAGATATCGAGGCGACGGCGCGCGTACTCGACTAGAATCGGCATGTCAGAGAGGTGGGTTAGCTTCGCAATCGCCCGCCGGTCGCCGCCGTTGATCTGCCTGAGGGTGTCCTGTCCGGTACTCCGGAGGTCCTCCATCAGCTGATCGTACCGGCCGTTCGGAGCGAGATACAGCAGTTCCGTCATCATCAGGCGGGCGTTGTGTTTCGGGGCCACCTCGCTGTGCCAGAGCTGATCGTAGACAGAGAGGTTCTCCGCCGACGTATCGGGCTCGTTGGGTTTGAGCGCCGAATCGGCTGTCGCGGCGGCGGCACG
Source organism: Haloarcula japonica DSM 6131 (assembly GCF_000336635.1). GTDB lineage: Archaea > Halobacteriota > Halobacteria > Halobacteriales > Haloarculaceae > Haloarcula > Haloarcula japonica. The sequence continues at coordinate 29,095 of NZ_AOLY01000036.1, forward strand.
AGCCGACTTCATCCCTTTGTGAATACCCTCGCCCCACAGCGGGTCGACGGTCGGGACGGTGTCGCCGATGGCCATGAAGTTGTCCGTGCTCATCGAATCGGGTGGCTGGATGTGGGCCGACCCGCGGTGGGCTTGCGTGCCCTCGATCCGCTCGGCGTCGTCGAACCTAGGGTCCGAATCGAGCCAGTACTCCAGATAGTCGTCGATGCCCATCCCGTCTTTCGCGTACTTCTGGTGGGAGCCGTTCTGGATGTAACAGAGACCGACTTTCGCCGTGTCGTCGCCGGTGTGGAAAATCCAGGAATATCCACCCGGGGCGAGGTCGTGATCTAGACGGAGCATCATCGCGCCCCTGAGGTCGGCGTAGTCGTCGTGGTCGACTTCGACGCCCTCGAACTCGTACTCGACGCCGATGGCCTGGTGGTCCCGCTGGAGGTTACATACATCGAGTTTCTTCGCCAGCGGCGCGGCAGGGCCAGTGGCATCGATGACGATGTCGGCGTACACCTCCTCGTCGCCGTCGTAGCGGACGCCGACGATCTCCCCGTTCTCCATGATCGGTGCTGAGACGCGGGAATCAAAGCGATAGGTCGCGCCCTTGTCCCGCCCCTCGGAGACGAGCCACTGTTTGAACTCCGCGAACTCCAGAACGGCCCCGGTCTGATTGCGGACGTAGTGGTCGTTGGGGGATTCAAGGACGACGTTGTCCGTGTAATTCATCACCACGTCGTCGGGAATCCCAAACCCTGTCATCGCCGACATGAACGTCCCGGCGGTGGACTTGTTGCTCTGACGCGGGAACCCGTCTTCGGACTCGGTTTCGAGAACGAGCACCTCGTAGTTTCGCTCCGCTAGATCACGGGCACACTGCGCCCCAGCAGGCCCGGCCCCGGCTATCACCACGTCAAAGCGCTCGCGCATGGTTGTGGGTATTCCCTGTCGGTAATCAGTCTTTCCGAATACACCGAGGGCGTTCTCGAAAGGGTAAAGACGGCCCCACTACCATGACGGGAACACCCGGGGCGACATACAATGGTTCTCAAGACAGGCGCGGGCGTGCTCGCGGACAGACGGCGACTTCCCACGGCACTACGGGCAGTGCTGGGATACTACGCGGACACCGGCGTGTTCGACGCTGGCAGCCTCTCGCTGAAGTCAGAGATCGACGAGCGCACCGAGACGATGGTCGACGACGTCACCGACCGTATCGAGGATGCCCTCGAAGACGAGTTTGCCCGTCCGGTCGAGTTCTCCTACGACACGAAACTCATCCTGCCTGCACAGTTGACGCTGGGGTACGTCTACCGAAACGCCCGTCAGCAGGCCCCCGGCGACCCGGTCACCGACACAATCGCTGACGGGGTCCCAAAGGTCGACGAGACGGCGCTGGAACAGGGGCCGGCACAGAACCTCGCGCCCCGCGAGATGGTCGTCCGCGCCGAGCAGATGACGCGCCTCTCCATCGAGGCCCTCATCGACGGCGACATGCGCGACGCTATCAACGACAACGAGTTCGAAGATTTCGAGGTCGACTTTGACGCGAGTGAGGCCGACCGCCGCCGCGTCGCCGAGGTCGCCCAGTCTGCACTGCAGTCCCACCTCGACGGCCTGTTGGAAGATATGCCGCCTGTCGTCGAGGAGGCCTATCAGTGGGCCGTCGACTTCAGCGAGGCCCATCAGGACCGTGACGACCACTTCCGGGAGCTGATGACTGCGGCAGAGGACGGTGACGCCAATGCTCTGACCGATATCCGCGAGACGTACAAATTTGCCGAGTACGACGAGGAGCCGGCGACGCTCACCGAGACGGAGAAGGACCTCCCCTACAGCAAGACTCAGTACGCCCGCGTGGGCGTCCTCTACGACGGGATGCTGGATCTCTACCGACTCGCTGGCCTCGACATCGACGACGAATTCGCGAAGGCTATCGTCCTCGCCATCATCGGCGCGCAGGTGTGGCTCGACGACGTGGACGACTACGACGACGACCGCGCGGAGGGACAACTGACGCCCGTCACCGCCGAGTACCTGCTCGCGCCCGACGACGAAGCCGCCTATCGGCGTGTTGTCGACGTGACCGAACAGTATCTCGATCTCGCGAAGTCGTATGCGACGGCCGCTGACTCGCCCCTGACTGGCGTCGCCGTCGAGTACATCTACCGCTCTGGCGACCCGGACGTCCTGCCCGGCAAGCCTGAGTAGGGCCACAAGTGACACCGGCCCGGCCCGAGCGCCAGAGTTTATATCCCACCGCCCGCACCGAGATTTGAATGCTTCATTCGCGGGTGGGCAGGGTTACAGCTATCTGTGGACTGCTGGCCGTGCTGTTCGCTCTCATGGTCGGACTCGGTACAGCCACGCCAGCCCCCGAACTGGGCGATTATCCCGCGGAGGACGCACTGGCTGCGGACTACGACAGGTACGTCGGCGAGTCCGTTCAGGTGACCGGCACGGTGACTAAGACCGAGCCAGTCGAGATCGCCGTCGGGTACGAGTACGCTGACAACGGCGAGTACCACAGCGGGACGCTCACGATCATGGTCCAAAACGTCGACAAAGCCGTCGCCGAAGGCGAATCACTGCAGGTGTACGGGACACTCGGCCCGGACCAAACCATCACCGCACAAAGTAGCGTGCGCGTGCCAGCGGTGAACTATACGGCGATGTACATCGTTTCCGCCATCGCCGGCCTGTGGACTCTCGGGCGGCTTGTCTGTGGCTGGCGGCTGAACTGGCAGACGTGGTCGCTCTGCCGACGAGAGCACCGTCTCCGGCCGATACAGACGCTTCTCGGTAAGGTACGGGAGGTACTTATCTGATGCCGGACCTACTCTCGCACGCTTTCATCGCGTTCACCGTCTGTACCCTCCTGTCACTCCGGTATGACTGGCTCACCGGCGAGTACGTCACTGTGGGGATGGCTGGTGCGTTCATCCCGGATATGGCGAAGATCAAGATTCTCGTGGACGCTGCGGCCGTCGAGGCGGCACTGGGTATTCCGTTCGACTGGCTTGGTGTCCACACGCTTGGCGGCGCGTTCGTCGCCGTCCTCGTGGGCACAGTTATTGTGAACCGCGCCGACCGACGGCGCGTGTTCGGGCTGCTGTCGCTCGGGGCGGCCAGCCACCTGTTTGCCGATGCGCTCCTGTTGAAGGCTTCTGGACGGTCCTACGAAGTGCTGTGGCCGCTGACGCAGTACCACCCGCCGACGCCGGGATTGTATCTGAGTACGGACATCTGGCTCACGGGCGTCACCGGAACCGTCGCGGTGGCAACGTGGCTGTTCGCGGCCCGCTCGTGACTTCAGGGGCTGCCCGCCTGCCAGTCCCGCGGCCATACTTCCCGGGATGACAACTGTATTACTATTACATTCCTAACTAGTTCGCATGGCACTCAGTGCCCGGAACAATCTCAGCGGGACGATTCGCTCAGTGACGATGGATGAAGTGATGGCCGAGGTCGTCATCGAACTGGACGGTGGCGAGACAGTCACGTCGACGATTACACGAGGGTCCGCTGACCGGCTCGACCTCGCCGAAGGCGACGATGTGGAAGCGGTCATCAAGGCCAGCGAAGTGATGGTGAATAAGGACTGAGAACGGCGTCAACAAAACGTTCGACCCGATTACCGCTTCCCAAGCGCCGTCTCGAACACGCGTTGTGCTCGCTCGTAGGCGGCGTTCCGGTCGACGATTGGATGGCAGTAGTCCGGGGCCAGTTCCCCGCGTTCGCCGTCCGAGAGCGTCGGCCAGTCGACAATCTTCTTCGCCGGGACGCCACGAAGCTCCGGCACGTACTCGGTAACGTAGTCCGCCCCGCTGTCGTACTTACTCATCTGTGCGACCGGGTCGAAGATGCGCACGTCCACGGAGTCGGTTCCGGTCGAGGCCGTCCACTGCCAGCTGGCGGCGTTGGTAGCGGGATCGTGGTCAACCAGTCGCTTCCGGAAGTGGCGCGCGCCCTCACGCCAGTCAACGAGGAGGTGTTTCGTGAGGAAAGACGCGACGTTCTGGCGCGGCCGGTTGTGGATGTATCCCTCCCGTTCGAGTTGTCGCATCCCGGCGTCGACGAACGGATACCCTGTCTCGCCGCGCTTCCACGCCTCGAAGTTGTCCTCGTCGTTTTCCCACTCGATACGGTTCGGGAACGACTTGTAGTTCTCCGACAGCAGCGTCGGGTTGTGGTACAGCAGGTGGTAGCTCTGTTCGCGCCACGAGAGCTCGTAGCGGTACTTCTGGATATTCCGCTGGGTGTCTCCGGTGGCTTCTGTATGTCGGTCGGACGCATCCCGCCACATCTCGCGGATGCCGATCATCCCCGCCGCGAGGTACGGCGACATACGCGAGACGGCGCTGGTCGGCCGTTCGACGGCGGCCCGCATATCATCTCGGGTGTTGTTGTACGTCTCGATACCGCCGGTGAGGAAGTCGTCGTACCGCTGCCGTGCGCCCTCGTAGCCGGGTGTGGGCAAGTCGAGCTCCGTCTCGATACTCGGGGCCGTCGTCGGGTCTGACATGTCGACGAGCGAGTCCGCATCGGGCCGGCCAACGGGCGGTAGCTTGTGGTGGGCCTGCCAGTCGTCGTAGAAGCGACTGTGGTTCTCGTACTGGCTATCGAGCCCCGCTGGGTCGACGAGCACGAGGTCTGTCAGCGATTTCGTCGGCAGCGACTTGTCGACTCGCCGCTGGCGGTTCCGCCGTGCGGGCCGGTAGTGTTCGTTGTAGTACACCCGGTCGGCATCGTACTCATCGACGACGTTCGAGAGCACCTCGACGGCGCTCCCCTTCCTGACGAGCAGGTCCCCGCCGTGGTCCCGATACGCCTGTTTCAGCGCTCGGACACCCGCCAGCAGGAAGGCTCGCTGGCGCTTCCCGACCGTCGACAGTAGGTCCGTGTCGAGAACATACACCGATAGTACTTCGTCGTCCGCGGCGGCGGCAGTCAGTCCCCGGTTGTCCGGTATCCGGAGGTCCCGCTGGTGCCAGAAAACGTGCATACCCTCTGTTAGGGATACCGGCATTTGGGTCCGAACCCGATTCTATTGTGTGTGCGAACCGGAGCCACGATACCGGGCGCTCTCACCTGTCTGTTCCCGGCCTACGCCGTCTTCGGTTTGTGGACCAGATAGCAAAACTGCGTGAAGCTGAAGAACGTTTCTCCACGGGCGTCCTGTTCCCGAAGGTCATCGGCCCAGGCCCGTGCCGCTGTCCGCCCGATGGCCCCATGATCGGCCGCATAGTCCTCGATGAACTGCATGAGATGATACGCGAACGTCCCCGCTTCGAGTCGATTGTTGACGATAGTGTTCGGTTCGACCTGGTCGACCGCCAGACCTGCCTCACGGAGAATCGGAGCCAGACGGGAGCCGAGACGTGGGTGTGGGCAGTGGTCGTCGAACGCGTCAAGCACGCGGGCCATACGCTCGGGGTTGGGACTGCGCCAGACCAGCGACGAAAAGTCGACGTCGCAGATGACGGCGGACCCGCCGGGCTGGAGGACTCGATTCAGTTCCGAAACCGCCGACGCAACTGTTTCGAGGTACTCGAACACCTGTACCGCAACAGCCCGGTCAACAGATTCATCAGCCGCCGGGAGGGCATCGGCGTCTCCCTGCGAGAGGGTCACCTGCGGGAGCGGGGCACAACGTTCTCGGGCGAGTTCGAGCATCGGTTCGCTCCGGTCGATACCGTGAACGTGTCCCTCGTTGCCGACCGCCCAGCCGATCTCTGCCGGCTCGAAGCCCGGCCCACAGCCAATAGAAAGAACTGTGTCGCCTGGTTCGGGTGCGAGTAGGGTCCGGACCCGCTCCCGACGCGCCGCTGCGGCCGGCGTTCTGTATATCGCCTCCTCTTGCCGGGCTTCAGCCTCGTCATAATCGAGCGTGTCACCCATCTCCGTACAGTCCTCAGTCGGTTGTCATAAAGAACCCCATTCAGCAGCGTTGCACTCACCACGACTTGCTATCGGAATGTATCACCAAGAAGGCCTGTTTGGGAAGTCAATAGAAACGCCAGGTAGCATTCGGCGGCCGCAGGCCGCTGTTTCAGGACGTCACGATGTCGCCGCGAAATCGCCGTGAGCAGAGCGCGGTTCGCGCGCGAGATAAAAAAAGGTGGGTTAGTAGAACTCGCGGACGAGGTCCATCGCGCCTTCGGGCGCGCCATCAGGAATCTCGGCCATCGACTCGTCGACGCCCTCGCGCTCCTCGAAGGGAACGGAGTCCTCGTCCTGATACAGGACGCCCATGTACTCCTTCTCGCTTTCGAGGATCTTGTCTTTGGCCTGGTCGCGGTCCGATGGGTCGTGGTCGGTCTCGTCGAGGTCCACGATGGCGTCGCGGAAGTAGTCGTAGGTGTCCACGTCGTTGAACGTCACACACGGCGAGTAGACGTTCACGAAGCCGAAGCCGTCGTGTTCGACGGCCTTCTGGACGATTTCGGCGTGTCGCTGTGCGTTCGAGGAGAACGACTGCGCGATGAACGTCGCGCCGGAGGCCAGCGCCAGCGCCTTCGGGTTGACCGGCGGCTGGTTCGGCCCGTCGGGCGAGGTCGAGGTTTCGAAGTCCTCGCGCGAGGTCGGCGAGGCCTGCCCCTTCGTCAGCCCGTAGATGCGGTTGTCCATCACGACGTAGCTCATGTCGACGTTCCGGCGGACGGCGTGGATGAAGTGGCCGGCACCGATGGAGTAGCCGTCACCGTCGCCGCCCGAGACCATCACTTCGAGGTCCGGGTTGGCCATCTTCACGCCGATGCCCACCGGCAGGGCGCGGCCGTGGACGCCGTGCAGGGCGTAGCTGTGCATGTATGTCCCGATCTTGCCGGAACAGCCGATACCGGCGACGATGAAGGTGTTGTCCGGGTCGTTGCCCGTCTCTGCCAGCGCCTTCATCATGCCGTTCATCGTCCCGAAGTCACCGCAGCCGGGACACCAGGTCGGTTGCTTGTCGGATTTGAAGTCTGTGAAGCGAACGTCGGAACTCATTGTGTAGCCTCCGCAGGTGTGTCAAGCGTCTGCTTGATCTCTGTCGCCAGTTCGTCTGCCTTGAACCGCACGCCGTTGTACTTGTTGATGCGCTGAACCCGTTCGAGGACGTCGTGCTCGATGACGTCCGCGAACTGGCCGGTGGCGTTACACTCAACGACGATGACGTCCTCGGCGGCCTCGATTTCCTCGGTGAGGTCCGGCCGCGGGAAGATGTACGGTACTGAGAGGAACCGCACGTCGTAGCCGTCCTCCTCCAGCAGGGTCAGCCCCTCGCGCAGGGCCCCTTCGTTGGAGCCCCAGGAGATGACGAGCGTGTCGGCGTCGGGGTCGCCGAACTCGCGGTAGTCGAAGTCCTCCTGCTCGCGGGCGGTCTCGACTTTCCGCTGGCGCTTGTCCACCTGCTCGATGCGCACGTCCGTGTCCTCGGTCCGACGACCGAGTTCGTCGTGCTCGAGGCCGGTCGTCATGTGTGCGCCGTCAGTCGTCCCGGGGAACGCTCGGGGCGAGATGCCGTCAGCGGCCGCGAAGTGGGCCTGGAAGCGACCCTTCTCGTCGAGCCAGCTGTTGATCTCGTTCTCGTCGACGACCTTCCCGCGGTCGATTTCGACCTCGTCCATGTCGAAGGTGTCGGGCGAGAACGTCTGTTCGGTCACGGCCATCGCGAGGTCCGAGACGAGGAACACGGGCGTCTGGTACTTCTCGGCGAGGTTGAACGCCTCGACGGTCTTCCAGAAGCACTCCGAGACGGTCGTCGGGGCGACGACGAACCGCGGAATCTCGCCGTGGCCGCCGTACAGCGTCATGTTGAGGTCGCCCTGTTCCTGCTTGGTCGGCATCCCGGTCGAGGGACCGGAGCGCATCACGTCACAGATGACGAGCGGCGTCTCGCTGGTGGCGACCAGTCCAAACGTCTCGGTCATCAGGTCGATACCTGGACCGGACGTGGCGGTCATGGCTCGGGCACCGGCACGGGCCGCACCGAGGGCCATGTTGATAGCCGAGAGTTCGTCCTCGGCCTGGACGACCTTGCCGCCGAACTGGTCGACGCGGCCGGTCATGTACTCCATCACGTCCGTTGCTGGCGTGATGGGGTAGCCGGCGTAGAAGCGACAGCCGGCGGCGATAGCGCCCATGCCGATGGCCTCGTCGCCGTTCAGCAGGACGTAGTCCTCGTCGGTGGTCTCCATGTCGTAGTCGAACTCGCCGTACTCCTCCTGGACGTAGTGTTGCCCCTTCCGGGCGGCTTCCTTGTTGTTCTCGACGATGGCCTCGCCTTTGTCGCCGAAGCGCTTTTCGAGGCTTTCGTCGAGGTTCTCGATGGGGAAACCGGTGACCTCACACGCCGCGCCCAGTGCGACGACGTTGAGCATGATAGCCCCACCCGCGTCCTCTGCGAGTCGTTTTAGCGGTACTTCGAGTGCTGTCGCGTCTCCGGGGACTTCCACGTCCTGCATCGTCGAGCGCTCACCGTCGTAGATGATGACGGAGTCCTCGTGGAGCTCGTCCTCGTTCTCGTGGATGGTTCGCTCGGTGAGTGCGATCAGGATGTCGAGTCGGTCGACGACACTCTCGACCCGGTCGACTGACGTCCGTACCTTGTACGCGGTGTACCCGCCGCGGATGCGGGAGGCGAAGTCCTTTGAGGTGAAGACGTGTCGACCAGCCCGGGAGAGTGCCTGCGCGAAAATCTTCCCGGTGGAGTCGATTCCATCGCCGGCTTCGCCGCCGATGGCCCAGTTCAGGTCCTCTGGCATTATATCCCTCGGGTAGCCAGCGTGGTAGGAAAAGCCTTCCGTAACCGCCCGCGCGCGCACTACTCGTTTTCGAGTGAATACCGGGGTAGTTTCGAGTGAAAACCGGCATAATCACCCGTATGTGGCAAAATACCGGCAACATGCTCCGAAGGGCGTGAAACTCCGCGACCGTAACCCCCTTGCCCAGTCACGGCAACTCTCGGGTATGGATGAACGAGTCCTCGACGTGGTTGCCGTCCGAGATGTCGGACCCGATACCGTGGCAATCGACTTCGAGACACCGGATGCCTTCGACGCACAGCCGGGTCAGTTCGTCAAGCTGACATTGCCCGTTGAGGGGGAGGACGTCTCGCGGTTCTATACGATCTCCTCGCCGACGGTCGACAATGCCTTCGAGATCACTGTCGGCATCGATCCCGACGGCGAGCTGGCCCCCCAACTCGGCGCGCTCGAAGCTGGCGACGGCGTCCGTATCGCCGGGCCGTTCGGGTCGGATTACTACGAGGGCGAGAGCCGCGTTGTGGTCCTGGCCGGCGGTCCCGGCGTCGGTCCGGCCGTAGGTATTGCCGAGCGCGCGCTGGAGGACGGGAACGAGGCCGCAGTCGTGTATCAGGACGATGCACCGGTCCACGAGGAGCGGCTGGACGCGCTCGCCGAGGCCGGAGCGCTCATCGCGGTCATCGGCAGCGAGGAGTCCCTGACCGAGCCAGTCGCCAACGCCGTCGAGGACGGCGGGCAGGTGTTCATTTACGGCTTCGCGGACTTCCTCGACGCCGCCACGGAAGCGCTGGAAGCTGCTGGGGTCAACACTGACGACGCGAAGGTCGAGAACTTCGGATAGGTCGGTCGAGTGCTGTTCGAGCGCTGTCTTCTCGGCTAGGCGTCCCTACGATAGACCGCTGGTAGCGGTGTTATTGCTCCTCACCGGCGTCCGACGCTCGAACAGTCATCACCGGAATCGGCGAGGTTCGGACCAACTTCTCGGCGACGCTGCCCAGCAGGTAACGGTCGATGCCCGTGCGACCGTGAGTGCCGATGACGACGAGGTCAGCGTCAGCGTCCTCGATAGCGTCGAGAATAGCCCGGTAAGGGGTACCGTGAGTGATCGCTGTCTCAATCGTTCCGACTCCCAACTCGGCGAGTCGGTCGGACGCATCCCCTATTGCGTCCGTCGCGACCGACTCCAGTTCGTCGACGATGACGCTCGATCCGACATCGACACCGAGCGACCGCGTGTCCACGACCGAAACGAGATGGACAGTGGCGTCGGTTTCGCTCGCGAGTGTGCCCGTCGGTTCGATAGCTGCCTCCGCGCCGCTACTGCCGTCGGTCGGGAGCAGAATGTCATCAAATGAGATGGTTCCCGGCTCCGCGTCAGCTTTGACTGAGAGGACTGGTACGTCGGCGAGACGGACGATCTTTTCGGTAACACTGCCGAGGAGGAACCGCCGGACACCAGTTCGGCCGTGGGTCCCCATGACGATGAGGTCGATGGCGTTCTCGTCGGCGTAGTCGAGAACCGCATCGTGGACGACTCCCTCGCGGACGGCGGAGGCGACAGACAGGCCCTCGCTGTCGACGTGGTCGGCCTGGGACTCGATGAAGGCCGCTGCTGGCGAGTCGCCGTCGTAATCCCAGTCGTCTGTGGGTCCGTGCTTATCAACGACGGAAAGGACGTGGACGGTGGCGTCGTGAGTCCTTGCGAGCGCCACGGCGGCCTCAAACGCGCGCTCGGAACCGGGACTCCCGTCGGTCGGCACGAGGATAGTATCGAACATCCGTTGGTCACGCTGTTCACCGCCGGTGGTCATAAAGTATCGTGGCTGAGACAGGAACCGGACGGGAGCCGGCAACGGTGACGCAACGACAGCAGAACAAAGCCTATAACAGTCGGATGCCAATTTTTCCCATGCGCGAGGCAAGTCGGACGACGCGCCAGCGCATCGCTGACCAACTACGCGACGAAGCGATGGCCGCCGGGACAATCGCGAACGAGTTCGAAATACAGACCAGCGACGCGCTCACGCACGTAGAACACATTTCGAAATCCCTGGAATCGACCGACGAACAGCTTCTCGTCGCCCCACCCGAATGCGAGGAGTGCGGCTTCACCGACTTCGATGACCTGACGAACCGACCGAGCCGGTGTCCGGAGTGTAAATGCGAAGCCGTCTCGGAGCCGGCGTACCGGATTAGCTGAGACAGGACCGATTCCAAGCGGCACCGGTTCTGTGCGTTCAGTTCCCGGAGAAGCCGATGCGACCGCGCGAGGAGAGATCGTGGTCGCCCGACGGTCCCTGGTTCTCGAACTCGTAACGATCGTCGGTCAGATAGATGTCACCGTCTTCGGTTGTGATGGCGACTTCTTCCAGAACCGCTCCCTCGCAGGGGCCGAAGTTACACAGCCCCGAATCGGATTCGAACGTCGCCCCGTGTTTCTCACACACCAGTTCCCCGTTGCGGACCGTCGCTCCACTGCCCTTGTCAAGCCGGACATCTGTCCAGTGTGGGCAGTAGTTCTCGAACGCGACGACCGCGTCGGACAACTCGACAATAAGCGCTTCCTTGGTGTCGAACCCGTCGCGAACAGTGAACAGAAACGTTCCGTCATCAGGTACCTCCGCCAGCGAGACGATGCGGCTGTCCTCGTCCATACTACCCACTTGTAAGGAAGTAAGCCGTTTCAAACCGCCGGTCCCGGTCCTATTCGCGTATTGCGGAGACGAACGTCAAGACTGACTCGGTCTCAGTAGTGTTGCTCCTCGATGCGCTCGTCGAACAGCCGCTGGAGGAGCTTCGTCATCGGCCCGCTCCCGACCGAGATGCCGTCGACGGTCCCGATGGGACGGATTTCCCACGTCGAGTTCGTGAGAAACGCCTCGTCGGCGTCGCGTAGCGCATCGAGGGAGTAGTGGCCGGTCTCGACGGGGAAGTCCTCGCCTCGGGCGATGTCCATCACCACGTCGCGGGTGACCCCCGGCAGCAGGTCGAGGTCCGTACTCGGCGTCCGGAGGCCGTTGTCCGTGACGAAAAAGAGGTTGCTCGTCGCTCCTTCGGCCAGATTTCCGTCCGTGTCCCGAATGAGACACTCGTCGGCGGGTTCGCCGCCAGCGGCGGCTTTCCGGAGTTCGAGTCTGCCGAGAATCCCGTTGAGATAATTGTGCGTCTTCGCGTCCGCCGGGACGGCCTCGCCGGGAATCCGCCGGGTCCGGACCGTTTGGACCGACGCCGGTCCGTCCCAGACGCGTTCGCCGTCGAGCCCGCCCCGCGGAAGGCCCTTGCAGATGACGACGACCGTCGGGTCGACATCGCTTCCCGGCGTGAGCTTCCCGGGCTGGACGCCCCGCGTGACCGACAGCCGGACGTACGCCTCGTCGAGGTCGTTGGCCGCGAGCGTCTCGTCGACACGCTCCCGGAGGTCCCCGGGAACGGCGTCGGCGAACCCCAGCGTCTCGGCCGTCCGCTGGAGGCGCTCGCGGTGGGCGTCCCACCGGAACGGGTCGCCGCCGTAGGCCCGAAGCGTCTCGAACGCCCCGTCACCGTACATGAACCCGCGGTCGCGCACCGACACTGTCGCCTCGTCCTCGGGGACGAGCGCCCCGTCTACGTGGTATTGCATAGCAGGCAGAAGTTCTCGATCATGGTCTTGCCGTGGTCGGTCAGGATACTCTCTGGATGGAACTGGACGCCGATGTGCGGGCGGTCGCTGTGGCGAACGCCCATGACGACCTGGGACTCGTCGGTGCCGTCGACGGTGGCAGCGTCGGCTGACGCCGATTCCACAGTGCCCTCAGAGGCGTCGTCACTGACTGTGTACGCTGTCTCGGTCAGCACGTCGGGGAGGTCCTCGCGGTCGACCGCTAGCGAGTGGTAGCGACCGACCTCGACGGGGTCCGGCAGGTCCTCGAACACGCCGGTGCCGTCGTGGGTAACCGACGAGGATTTGCCGTGGACGACTGCCTCGGCGTGGTCCACGGGTGCGCCGTTGGCCGCACACAGGGCCTGGTGGCCGAGACAGACTCCAAGGGTGGGGTATTCCAGTTCCTCGAATATCGGCATCGAGACGCCCGCCACCTCTGGCGTCCCCGGTCCCGGCGAAACGACGATGCCGTCGGGGTCCAGTTCGCGGATGCCCGCGACGTCGATGGCGTCGTTGCGCCGGACGACCACGTCGTCCTCGGCCCCGCCGAGCCGGAGGACCACCTCGCCGACGTACTGGACGAGGTTGTACGCGAAGGAGTCATAGTTGTCGACGACCAGGACGGTCGGAGCCAGCGAGTCTGTCTCCGGGCCGTCGCCAGCGATGGTGCCGTCGCCGCCACTTCCCTCGCTGTCACGACGGCCGCTCATTGCCGGTCCTCCATCGCCAGGTCGACGCGCCGCCCCAGCGCCTCATCGACGGCGTTGACAAGCGCGCGACCCTTGTCCAGCGTCTCCTGGTACTCGCTGTCCGGGTCCGAATCGTGAACGACGCCCGCCCCCACGCGGAGGTGGTACTCCTCGGCGTACCGGGCCAGGGTCCTGATGACGATGTTCAGCGTCGCCCGGCCGTCGAAGCCGAACAGGCCGATAGAGCCGGTGTACGGCCCGCGTCGCGTGGCTTCGACCTCGTCGATAATCTCCATCGTCCGGGGCTTGGGCGCGCCAGTGATGGTGCCGCCGGGAAACACCGCGGCGATGGCGTCCTGCAAGGTCGCGCCGTCGCGGAGCCGGCCCTCGACGAGCGAGACGAGGTGCATCACCTCGGAGTAGCGGTCGACGCGCCGGTAGTCCGACACTTCGACGCTGCCGAACTTGCTCACCTTTCCGAGGTCGTTACGCTCCAGATCGACGAGCATCGCGTGTTCGGCCCGCTCCTTCTCGTCGTCGAGCAGGTCCGCCTCCAGTCGGTCGTCGGCCTCGGGCGTCTCGGCCCGCGGGCGGGTACCGGCGATGGGTTCGGTCTCGATCCGGTCGCCGTCGCGGTGCAAGAGGAGTTCCGGGCTGGCGCTGACGAGGTCGACGCCCGGGAACTCGAGCAGGGCAGAGTACGGCGCTGGATTGACCGTCCGGAGCGCGTCGAAGGCCTCGACCGGGTGGACTGCGGCGGGTGCGCGCAGGCGCTGTGAGACGTTCGCCTGGAACGTGCCGCCGTCGCGGATGTACTGTTTGACTGTCCGGACCCGCTCGGCGAAGGCCTCGCGCGTGCAGTCGCTCTCGAAGGTGGCTTCGTCGGCCTCGACCGGCGGGTCGCCGACGGCGGGGTCGCCCTCCACGGCCGCCCGCGAGAGGTCAAGTGCGTGTTGCTTGCCGAACTCGTAGGCCAGTCCGGGCGTCTCGAAGTCGCCGACCCGCGGGCAGGCCGTTACGCGCAGCGTCACCGACTCACCACGTGGTTCCTCCCAGGCGGCGAAGCGGTCGTAGCGGGCCACCTGCAGGTTCGGGAGGGCGCGGTCGGCGTCTGCGCTGTCGGGCAGCGACTCCAGTTCCCGCGCCACGTCGTAGGAGAGCCACCCGACAGCGCCGCAGGGATACGGCACGTCGCAGTCGCCGCGGACCAGTCGCTCGCCGTCGAGGAACTCCGTCAGCGTGGCGAGGGTTCCCCCCTCCCTGGGATCGACCTCGCGGAAGTCAGCCGGGGCGGTCCCGAAGTAGCCCCAGCCCGACTGGCCGCCGGTGGTCGCCAGATACACGCCGCCCGTCTCGTCGCGCGCCCGACGATAGGCGAGAAACGGGTCCTCGACGTCCACACGGACTTCGATGGGGACGCGCGCCTCTGGGGGTGCGTCGGCTGCGAGGTCGGTGAACGCGGTCCGGTCGGTTGCGACCGATGGCATTACCGAACGAAAACAGCGCGGCGACTAATTCCCTTGCGGTTCAGCGAGTGGTCGACGGTACGCCGGACGCGGCGTGGTCGCGGCTGCCTCAGTAGTCCTGTGCCCGTTCGACCCAGCCCGAGACGCGGCTCTCGGAGAGGTCGGTGTCGGCGGCGATGGCCGACACGTCCGCGGCGGCCAGTTCGCCCACCGTCTCGATGCCGATATCGGCGAGGCGGTCGGCGTAGGCGGGGCCGATGCCCTTGATGTCCGTAACGGGAGCGGTACTCCCCTCATCGTCGGCTTCGGCTTGTGCCTCGTCTGATTCCGCCGTCTCCTCGGCAGCCTCGGCGGATTCCTCGGCAGGCGAGGCCTCCGAATCGCCGGCCGCGTCGTCGCCCGACGGCTCGGATTCGGCGGCGGACTCCGTGGCGGCGTCAGCAGTTTCGGCAGACGGTTCGTCGTCGGCCGTGGCCGGTGACTCCGCGGTCGCCGCTTCGTCCGCGGGAGCCGGCGTGTCGCTCCCGGTCCCCGAGTCGGTACCGGTCTGGTCCGCTGTGTCGGAGGTAGCAGTCTCGGTAGTCGTCGCGGTGTTCGTCCCTTTGACGGCGTCTTCGTCTTCAGTAGAGGGCTCTCGCTCGACGGTCACGTCCACGTCGCGATTGGTCCCCGACGCGGATGACCCCGTCCCGTCAAGCCCGAGAACGGATTTCAATTTCTGAAGCAGACCCATACATGGACGTATTTATCCCCCACACAAATCTCTTGCTGGTGACCGTTTCGCTACAGGTGTTCGCGCAACTGGCTGTTCATCCTATCTACGGGTGCATCTTCGCCGGTCCAGCGTTCGAACGCTTCGACCCCCTGATACAGGAGCATCCACGCACCGTCGACTGTCGTTGCGCCAGCGGCCGCCGCGTCCCGTAGCAGGCGGGTCTCAATGGGTGTGTACACCGCATCAAGCACCGCGAGGTCGCCGTGTAGCGCATCAGCGGGGACCGGCGTCTCGTCTTCCTCCATGCCAACGCTCGTGCAGTTGACGAGGATGTCGGCGTCCGCAAGCAGGCCGGAGAGCGAGTCGAGTCCATGGCCGGACGCGTTCGGGACCTCAGCGGCGAGCCCGTCGGCTTTCGATGCGGTTCGGTTCGCGATCTTCACCGACAGTCCCTCATCGGCGAGGCCGAACGCGACCGCTCGCCCCGCACCGCCGGCCCCGACGACGACCGCCGTACCGGACAGAGACACGTCGTGGTGTGCCAGCGCTCGGACCGCACCGACCGCGTCGGTGTTGTAGCCCGTCGGCGTTTTGCCCGTGAAATCAACGGTGTTGACCGCGCCGATGCGCTCAGCGAGCGGCGCGGGGTCAACGGCGGTCAATACGTCCTGTTTGAACGGGATCGTGACGTTTAGCCCGTCGATCCCGAGCGTCTCGGCCGCTTCGATGGCTTCGGCACCGGAATCAGCTGGTGGTTCGAACGTGACGTAGCGTGCGTCAAGCCCCAGTGCCTCGTATCCCGCCTCGTGCATCGGCGGCGACAGCGAGTGCCCGACGGGGTTGCCGATGAGTCCGTAAACGTCCATACGAACGCCAGCGCCCCCGGTGGTATGAACGCCACGCTCTCAAGCAAATGGTCAGGGTACTCAGACGACACTTTCGCAAGCTTTTCAGCCGGACCCAGCCACACTTCCGACAGTGAGTCGTTTTCGCCATCCACTGATGCAAGTCGCAGTCGCGCTGGCCCTGACTGTCGGCTGGATTTACCTATTCGTTTCCGGCATCGAGGTCGGGAACGTGACCACCGTCGCGGTCAGTGGGCTCGCCGTCCTCGGGGCGTCGTTCCTTCTGGCCTGGGGCGCTGAAACCGCCGAGAAAGACGTACCGAGAGCGTTCGCTATCGCCGTCCTCGCCATTCTCGCTGTGGCTCCCGAGTACGCCGTCGACGCGCTGTACGCCTGGAACGCCGGAGCGGGTGGCGCGACGACAGAAGCCTGTCGGCAGTTCACGGCGGCAGAAATCGAGTCCGCGACTGGGGGGCTCGCTCGTGCCTGTCACGACGCGAACCTGGCTATCGCGAACATGACCGGCGCGAACCGCATCCTCATCGGTATCGGCTGGGCCGGTATCGCCGTGTTCACCGTCTGGCGCGCCGCGAAAACGCGGGACCCCGCAGTACAGAAACGCGACGGGTTCCTGAAAGACGCCGTCCAGCTAGATACCGACATCGCGACCGAGATTTCGTTCCTCTTCCTGGCGACGATGTGGGCGTTTTTCGTCCCCCTCGGCGGCGGTATCGGTATCCTCGATACGCTGTTTCTGGTCGGCCTCTACGTCGCGTACATCGGCCTCGTGCTCAAGTCCGACATCGAACACAGCGAGCACACCGTCGGCGTGCCGAAGTACTTTCAGGAGTGGTCGCTACCGTGGCGGCCGCTCGTCGTCCTGGTGCTGTTTGGCTACTCCGGCGCGATGATTTTCACTGCGGTCGAGCCGTTCGCCCACGGCCTCGAAGAGATCGGTGTCGCGAACGGCATCCCTGAGTTCTTCATGATCCAGTGGGTCGCCCCGCTGGCCAGCGAGTCACCCGAACTCATCGTCGTCGCCGTACTGGTCAACAAGGCCCGCTCGACGGCAGGGTTCAACGCTCTCATTTCTTCGAAACTCAATCAGTGGACGCTGCTCATCGGGACCATCGCGGTGGTGTACTCCATCGCGCTCGGCGGGTACGGCGTCCTGCCGTTCGATGCCAGACAGGGCGCGGAAATCTGGATTACGGCGGCCCAGTCCTTCTTTGCGCTGGCCATCCTAGTTAACTTCGAGATCAGTATCCGCGAAGCAGTCGGGCTGTTCGTGCTGTTCATCTCGCAGGTGATTCTGGAGTTCGCTATCATCAGGGACCTCGTCGCTGTACCGCTATCGAGCCACGACCTCCTGCTGGCGTACACGGGGCTGTATGTCGTCGTCGGGGCCGGACTGTTCGTCCAGCGCCGCGAGGCGCTGAAACACCTGTTCGGATTGGCCGGAGACGCCGTCCGGACCGCAATGGGTCGTGAACCGATCCACCCGGAGAACGCCGACTGATGCTCGGAATCGTTGTTTCACACGCTGATGCGGCATCGACTCACATCGGGGAGCTCCTGCACTCGTTGCGAGACTGGGAAACAAGCATCGACGAAACGCAGCCCGACGACGAGGGCGGCGGCACAGTGTACCGAACAGACAGCGTCGAGCTCCGTGAGTTCGAGGCGTTACATCTGGACATCGACAACGTCGCGGCGGCGTTCGACAGCTTGGACCTGCTGGTGTTCGCCTCGAAACACGCCGGCGAGACGGATGAACTCCTGACAGCCCACCACACTGGGAACTTCGGCATCGCGGAATACGGCGGCGAAGACGGGCAGTTCGCCCGCGCCTGTCCCGGTGCACACGAGGCTGTGGTTTCGGCGCTCCAGCGCCATGCCCCGCCGGACTACGAGGTCGGCATGGAGTGTACGCACCACGGCCCGACGGCGGTCGGCGTCCCGTCGATGTTCGTCGAGGTCGGCAGTGCGGAGCCACAGTGGGAGGACCCAGACGCCGCCGAGGCCGCCGCGAGGGCGATACTGGACCTCGCCGACGAACCGGCCGACAAGCCACGGGAGAACGGGACGCGCCGACACCTCCTCGGTATCGGCGGCGGTCACTACGCCCCGCGATTCGAGCGCGTCGTCCGCGAGACGGACTGGGCGGTCGGTCACATCGCCGCCAACTGGTCGTTGGACGCACTAGCGGAGTGGGCCGACAGCGACGAGGAGCGCGATGCCGTTCTCGACCGCGCCTTCCGAGCCAGCGCGGCCGACTATGCCCTCATGGAGGGCAACCGGCCGGATCTCGAGGCAGCTATCGAATCGCTGGGCTACCGCGTCGTCAGCGAGACGTTCGTGCAGGAGACGACCGGTGTCGACCTTGGCCTCGTCGAGACGCTGGAAGACGCTGTCCGGCCAGTCGACGACGGTCTCAGGTTCGGAGAGCTTGCACCCGGATACGACGGCGAGTGGACGGTTATCGATCTCCCCGACGAACTTATCTCGGACGTACGCGGCGTCGATAACGAGGCACTGCGCGAGACCGTCGAACGACAGTCCATCGGGTACGCGACCGAACAGAACGGGACCGTGCTCACCGGACCGATTGTCTGTCCGGCGACGACGGAGCTGGAAGTGGTTGTCGAGCCACTCGTCGAAATTCTGGAACGGCGCTTCGACAGTGTCGAGCGAAACGCGGGCGAACTCGTCGCCCGCGAGGTGGCGTTCGACCCAGACCTCGCACGCACGGCCGGCATCCCAGAAGGACCGAAGTTCGGGAAACTCGCCTCAGGCGAGTCAGTCGAAATCGATGGGGAAGAGATCGACCCGGAGCGGTTCCAGCGCGAGCGTATACGTCGATATACTCTGTGAACACTGGCGTGTCAGCCGTCGAAACTGGGGCATAACACGTCAGACGGACGTCAGACGCAGGGGGAAAACTAATAACTATTCGTCTGCAAGGACGCTTTAAATTATGGATTCGATAATTGACGACGCTATCGACGAGGCAGAACAAGACGGGGAGGACGCGGCTGGCGGAACTGTCGACGAAACGACATCGACGCCGTCACAGGACATGTCGACGTCGGGGACGATGTCCGACGAGGAACTGGCAAGCGTCGTCAAAGACCTGGAGACGAAGATCACGGTCGTCGGGTGTGGTGGCGCAGGCGGGAACACGGTCACCCGGATGATGGAGGAGGGAATCCACGGGGCTAAGCTCGTCGCCGCAAACACCGACGCACAGCACCTCGCCGACGAAGTCGCCGCTGACACCAAGATTCTCATCGGCCGCAAGCGTACCGGCGGCCGCGGTGCCGGTTCGGTCCCGAAAATCGGCGAGGAGGCCGCACAGGAAGATATCGAGGATATCCAGCAGTCCATCGACGGCTCGGATATGGTGTTCGTCACCGCCGGTCTCGGCGGTGGGACCGGTACCGGCGCGGCCCCGGTCGTCGCACAGGCTGCTCAGGAAGCCGGCGCGCTCACCATCTCTATCGTTACGATTCCGTTCACCGCCGAGGGTGAGCGCCGCCGTGCCAACGCCGACGCCGGGCTCGAACGACTACGCTCCGTCTCCGATACGGTCATCGTCGTGCCGAACGACCGCCTGCTGGACTACGCGCCGTCGATGCCGCTGCAGGACGCGTTCAAGATCTGTGACCGCGTGCTGATGCGCTCGGTCAAGGGCATGACCGAACTGATTACCAAACCCGGCCTCGTCAACGTGGACTTCGCCGACGTTCGCACCATCATGGAGAACGGCGGCGTCGCCATGATCGGTCTCGGCGAGTCCGACTCCGAGAACAAGGCCCAGGACTCTATCCGCTCGGCGCTTCGCTCCCCGCTGCTGGACGTAGAGTTCGACGGTGCGAACTCCGCGCTCGTCAACGTCGTTGGCGGCCCTGACATGAGTATCGAGGAAGCCGAGGGCGTCGTCGAGGAGATCTACGACCGCATTGACCCCGACGCTCGCATCATCTGGGGCGCGTCGGTCAACAACGAGTTCGAGGGCAAGATGGAGACGATGATCGTCGTCACCGGTGTCGAGAGCCCGCAGATCTACGGCCAGAGCGAGGCCGAACAGGAGAAGGCCGCCCAGCAACTCGGCGAAGACATCGACTACGTCGACTAAACCGCCTCGTCGTCTCAGCTTTTTTATTTTTCTCTAATCGCCAGAACGTACAGCTGTATCTACATTTTTCCTATCATAAGTGATATTCTCGCCGAAAAGCGTTTATCCGGAAATTCGGACTCTTTCTCTATGTACTCAGATTCGAGGCGTGGTGTTCTCAAAAAATGTATTGCAGCTGGGAGCTTGGGACTCTCGTCCGGCTGCCTTGGCTCTCTGAGCGGGAGCGGTGACACTGTACAGTTTGGTGCGCTCCTCCCACTCAGTGGGACGCTCGCACCACTCGGGCAACATGGCAAGCGTATGGTCGAGCAGGCAGCGAGCGATGTCAACGCAGGCGGTGGTATCGGCGGTACCGACGTCGAAGTGACCGTCCTCGATACCGAAGCTAGCGCCGAAACCGCTGTCGAGCAGTATCGAACGCTTGTCGACCGTGGTGTCATCGGTTTCGTCGGTGGCCTCGTCAGTGACGCGTCGCTCGCTCTCGCACCCGAGGCGGCCAACGACGAGATTATGGAAGTCAGCCCCGCCAGTACTGCCCCACAACTATCGACCGCCGGCCGATCCAACGGGCGGAAATACTTCGGCCGAACGGTGCCGAACGACGGGGCACAAGCGGTAGTGATGGCGAAAGCTGTCGACGACTCGCTGTACATCGACGCGGACTCCGTCGCGCTACTGAGCATCGACAATTCATTCGGTGCCGGGCTGGCAGAGGCACAACGCGCGGCACTAGACGCCGAGGTCGTCGCCGATGTTCGGTACGACCCGTCGTCGGAATCGTTCGACGACACGCTCGCAGACGTGTTCCAGAACGACCCCGATGCCGTCAGCTTCACCAGCGCCACTGGGCAAGAGCGCGGCATCCTCGATGCGTACGGTCAGTCGGAGTACGACGTTCCATGGGTCCTGTCTGCGGGGATGTTCGGCGGCGATCTCCCGTCGTACTACGATGGGTTCTACAGTGCGTCACTGTCCTCTGCGCGAACGCAGGCGTACTTCGAACTCGTCCGCCGACTCTCGGATATCGACCAGCCCAGAGCGTACTCGGTCAACGCCTACGACGCGCTGTTTTTGATGGCGTGTGCCGCCGAACAGGCCGGTGAAGCCAGCGGACCGGCAATCGCCGAGACCATTCAATCAGTCTCCGGCGGGTCTGGACACACTGTTTCAGTCGGTGACTTCGGTCGTGTTCGGTCACTCACTGACGCAGGCCGAGCAGTGAACTATCAGGGCGCGTCCGGAAGCGTTGACCTGACTTCGAACCTTGAACCCCTGAGTTCGTACCTGATCGAACGAGTCAATAACGGGTCAGTCGAGTCACTGGAGCTATTGCAACCGCAGTTCTTCAAATCGGGAGGGACCCAATGAGTTCGCTCCCGAGCCGGATGGTTCAGGCGACGGAGCGTGCGCTCCCTGACGTTATTCGGCGGCGGTACGCGGCGAAGTTCGGCGTCCTGTTGCTCGGCGTGGTCATCGTGCTCGCGCTCGGCGGCGCAGCGATCCACCTCGACACCGGGTCCCTGGTCGAGTCACAGACCGAGGAGCAGATCCTCGGCGTTGCAGAGTCCCAGTCGAGTTCCGTGTCGAGTTGGGTCTCGAACAAGCAATCCACTGCGTCGTTCCTCGCGGCGTCTATCGGTGATCGGTCCGAGTCAACCTCTGATACAGACCACCAGCGGTGGCTCGAACAGAAGCTCATTGGGCTCCCGGGAGATGTCCGTGCGCTGCATTACGTCGATACTGCTGACGGCACAGTCACCGCCAGCACCGACGACAACCTGAACGGCGTTGCACTGAGCGACGTTGACGACCCGTGGACCGACGCGAGTGGTGCAATCGTCTCATCGGGACCAACGGGCACGTCCGAAGCGTACCAGAGCGGTAACGAATCGGTTATCGCGTTCGTCCAGCCCGTCTCCGGTACCGACGAATACGTCGTGCTGACGGCCTCGCTCGAGGCTCGCTCCCACGAGTTCACGTCACCGTTTGCGACCGGGGATGTGAAAGTCGTCGGGTCGAACGGCCAAATCATACTCGACAACCGGAAAAGCTCGATTCTCGAAGAGTACGCGGCGACCGGGGATGCGACCGACACGAGTGTCGAAGCAGCACTGAACGGCGAAACCGGTTACAAGTCCGTCTCCGCCAGAACGGGGATGGAAGACGGGCAATACGTGATGGCGTACACGCCCGTGACCGGCACTGAGTGGGCGTTGCTGTATCACGTGCCACAGGACCGCGCGTTCGCACTGCAGTCGGCTGTCTCCCAGAACATCGCGCTCCTGGTGGCGCTTGCCGTCGGAGCGCTGTTCGTCGTCGGTGTGACAATCGGGCGCGGAACCGCGAACGCACTCTCCCGCGTGGCCGAAAGCGCCGAGGACATCGCCGCGGGTGAGATCAACAGTACCCTCCCCGAGACCACGCGCGTCGACGAAATGGGACAGCTGTACGACTCCTTCGCGTCGATGCAGGCGTACCTGACGACCGCCGCGGACCAGGCCGACGCGCTCGCTGCGAAGCGGTTCGACGACCCGGCGCTCGACGAGAACATTCCCGGCGAGTTCGGTGCGGCGCTGGAGGAAATGGGCGAGGATATCCAGACGTTGATCACTGACGTCGAGGCCGCCAGAGACGAGGCGGAGGCGGCGAAAGAAGACGCTGAGTCGATGGCGTCCGCCCTCGAAGCGAAGGCGGCCGAGTTCAGCAACGTGATGGACAAGTCGGCGGCCGGAGACCTCACCCAGCGGATGGCCACCGACAGCGACTACGACGCGATGGTCGATATCGCGGAGAGTTTCAACGAGATGATCGCGGAACTCGAACGGACGGTCAACCGCATCGAAGGGTTCGCCGGCACCGTCGACAGTTCGACGGAGACCATTTCGGCAAGCGCACAGGAGGTGCGGTCGGCCAGCGAGTCGGTGAGCGAGTCGGTGCAACAGATCGCCGAAGGCGCTGACGAGCAAAACCGGAACATCCAGCAGGTGAGCGACGAGATGACCGACCTGTCTGCGACTGTCGAGGAAATCACCTCGTCCACTGACGAAGTCGCATCGAAGTCCCAGCAGGCCGTCAACGATGGCGAATCCGGCCGTGAATACGCCGAGCAGGCCGCCGCCGAAATCGAGGCGCTCGAACGGAAGTCCACCGAGGCTATCGAACAGGTGGAGTCCCTCGCAGAGGAGATGGAGCGCATCGGCGAGGTCACGACGCTCATCGACGAGATCGCGGAGCAGACGAACATGCTCGCGCTCAACGCGAACATCGAAGCCGCTCGGGCCGGTGAAGCGGGCGAAGGGTTCGCCGTCGTGGCCCGCGAGATCAAGACGCTCGCCGAGGAGACCCAGGAAGCGACGACTGATATCGAGTCGATGATCGACGACATTCGATCCCGGACGGACACCACCGTCGAAGACATGCGGGACATGGGCGAGAGCGTCGACACCGGGAAAGAGACGGTCGAAAACGCGACCGACTCGCTGACCAGTATCGTCCAGCAGGTCAATGAAGCCAACGACGGCGTCCAGGCTATCAGCGACGCGACCGACGAGCAGGCGGCTTCGATGGAAGAAGTCGTCTCGATGGCCGAGGAAGTCGGCTCGATCAGCGAGGAGACATCCGCCGAGGCCGAAAACGTCGCCGCGTCCGCCGAGGAACAGACGGCGTCGATCACGGAGGTCACCGAGAAGATACAGTCGCTCTCCAGTCAGGCGACTGACCTCAAGGAGCTTATCGACCAGTTCGAAACCGGCGATGCCGGTGACGGTAGCGAACTGGGGACACACGGATCGGGCGGAACTGCGCTGACTGACGACTGATCGAACGAATTCGGACGATCCATTGCGGGTATCGGCCGCTCTGTCGGCTGATTTTTTCGTGGCCGCTATACTCTCTGAGGAGTGCAGGCTCGTCGTCGCGCACCACAATATAGAAAAGCCACCAGTGGGTACGACCCGCTATGGACGTTCCATACGATCTCACCTCCTACATCCGCGTACTCAAACTGGCGAGTACGCCGTCGTGGGAGGAGTTCTCCCAGATCGCGAAAATCGCCGGCGCGGGAATCGCGCTGGTCGGACTGCTCGGGTTCATCATCTTCGCCGTGATGACCTTCATCCCTGGCAGCAAGCCGGTGTAAACTGATGGGGATCTACGCAGTCAAAACCACGGCCAGTCAGGAGCGCACCGTCGCGGACATGATCATCTCCCGTGAGGAAGACGAGATCCACGCCGCGCTCGCGCCGGACTCGCTCACCAGCTACGTGATGGTGGAAGCGGACGATCACAACGTCTTCGACCGCATCCTCGACGAGATTCCCCACGCCAACGGCGTCGTGCAGGGCGAGTCCTCGATGGCGGAAGTCGAGCACTTCCTCTCCCCGAAACCGGACGTGGAAGGCATCGCGGAGGGCGACATCGTCGAACTCATCGCCGGCCCGTTCAAGGGCGAGAAGGCGCAAGTCCAGCGCATCGACGAGGGCAAGGATCAGGTCACCGTCGAACTGTACGAGGCGACGGTCCCGATTCCGGTTACCGTGCGTGGTGACCAGATTCGGGTGTTGGATAGCGAGGAGCGCTGAGCGCAGCGAAACGCGCCTCGTTCAACTCGACCGGGGAGCGTAGCCGTCCGTGAGAGACCGGGATAATCCTTCTTCGGCGACGTACCAATTGATACGCCGTCTCCGTTTTCAAAAACGCGCAGTTGCTACGCTTCGCCGCCTTCCAGTCGGTCGATGACCTCGCTCATGTTCGCGGCGGCCTCGACGGATTCCTTGATCTGTTCGCGGCGGCGGACCTCGGCGGCGGAGGCGTCGTAAGCGCGAACGTACTCCGCGCGGGAGTGTTCGTCGAACGCGTGCTTGATAGCGAAGTAACCGTCGGGGACGACGGCACCGCAGACCTTGCACTCGATGCGGTCGTGTTCGACCGACTGGTGGATGATGAGTTCCTCGACGCGGTCGAACTGTCTGTCGTCCCCTTCGATGTCGCACTCCCAGCGTGGCATTTGCTCAGTGGCAGGCGACGCGGGGTTAAAAACGTTGGCTGCATCTGTCAGCGGTCTGTCTCGCAGACTATCGAAACGGAAACCCCTAATGGCAGTACGGAGTTAGCGTTGACCGTGCAACCCGAGGGGTATGCCGTTGATCTCCACGTGAAAGTGCTCGACGACAGGGTTGTCGAGCGCGCGAAGGCACGTGGCCTCGACGCGCTGGTGTATGCACCGCACTTCACGCGGCTACCGGAGATACGGCGGCAAGCAGAGACGTTTTCCGACGAAGAGCTGACTGTGTTTCCAGCCAGAGAGATATTTACTGGCACCTGGCAACAGCGCCGGCACGTGCTAGGCATCGGACTCGAAGAGCCGATCCCGGATTTCATTACCTTCGACGGCGCGATGCGAGAACTGGACCGCCAAGACGCGGCTGTACTGGTTCCCCATCCCGGCTTTCTCAACGTGAGCCTCGGACTGGACGACATCGAAGCGTACGACGACAGTATCGACGCGCTGGAAGTGTACAATCCCAAGCAGTTGTCCCACCACCGAGACCGCGCGCAGTCGTTCACGTCGGAGACTGGCCACGAGCCGTTCGTCTCGTCGTATGCCCATGTCCGCGGGACCGTCGGTGAGGCGTACGTGACCTTCACCGAGGCATTCGACGACGTGGCGGCGCTCAGTACGGCGCTGAAAACCGACGTGGAGCGGTCGCTGTTCCACCGCGACGGTCTCTCGCACGGCCTCCGCCGGGCGGTCGAGTGGGCGCATCTGGGGCTGGAAAACACCTGGGGCAAGTTCGACCGACTAATGTTGCAGGGGACAGAGCCGACACACCCTGACCACGTCGCGTACGACGGTCGATTCAACGACGTGCGGGTCTACTAAACTAAGAACGCGCTGTTCTCGACGACGAAGGTTCTGACCGTTGGCGGCAGGTACTGTGGGAGCACGTGGACGAGCAGGGCAACCGCGAGCAGTTCGAAGGCAGTAATCACGACGGTAACGGCTTCAGCGCGGTCGCTTGACGTTGTCACGCCTGTCGGCGAGCCGTACTCTGTGTCCGAGAACGGGTAAAACAGCGCGATGCCCCGTCGGGAGCCGAAGTAGTCAAGCACGTAGTGCGTGAGGACGCCGAGCCACACCCACTGCAGATTGCCGCCGTGATACAGCGGATGCACCAGGAATATCACGAGGACGGGGATGTTGTGCAGCGTCTTGCGGTGCTTGCCGAAGGCGGTGTCGACATCGGGGAACAGTGCGCCCAGGACGATTGGAAGGAACACCTCCGCGATTGTCGCGAAGGTCGTCACGTCGCCCGAGGGGTCGAGAACGTACCCCAGTCCGATGCTCAGGAGGACGGCGTTCAGGACGTGCCCGCGTTTGTTCATCTACCGGACCGTCTGTGTCCCAACTGAAAGAGCTTACTACTCCTGTACTGCGGTTTCCAGGTCTCGGAGCGCCTGTGTCGCGATGGCCGCCTTGATTTCGCGACGGGTGCCGTCGAACTCGTAGCGAGATACCGTCACGCCGGACTCGTTGGTCCCCCACGGGGCGGCCTCGGCAACGGCGATGTACACCGTGCCGACGGGCGTCTCCGGTGAGCCACCGCTGGGCCCGGCGACGCCGGTTGTGGCGACGGCCCAGTCGGTCCGGGCGGTGTCGCGAACGCCCCGAGCCATTTCGATAGCGACCGGCTCAGAGACCGCGCCGTGAGCGTCCAGCGATTCCCGCGAGACGGCCAGCAGTTCCCGCTTGGCTTCGTAGGAGTAGGTGACCAGTGCGCGGTCGAAGTAATCGCTGGAGCCAGGTATGTCCGTTATTTTCGACCCGACAAGGCCACCGGTACAGGACTCCGCGGTGGCGACCGTAGCAGCAGCTTCTCGGAGACGCTTGCCGACGCGCTTCTCGACCGGGTCCGCTGTCTCGTCTGCCATTGCCGGTGTTTGTCGTGACAGGCGAATAAGCGTTCAGGGCGGGATACTTTCAGTTCAGAGACACAACTGCGTGTGTGAGCTATCAGACGACGCTTGGCTGGTCACTCGTAACGTCGGGCCTCGTGACGCTGTTCCTCTGGGTCTTGCCGGGGTCGGACCTCCTGTGGGGACTGCTGTTGCTGGTCATCGGCGGACTGACGCTGTACGTCCGCCAGTAGACAGAAAAGCAGACGGGGCCGGCAGTCGGAGTGGACATATGGACTATACGGAACCCCAGTTCTTCCGGGTCATGCAGTACGCAGCCCGGGCCGACCGGGACGTGGTGGACATGGTGTCGGGCAATCCCGACTGGGACCCGCCTGAGGGACTTCGGGACGGGCTTCGAGACTACGCCGAAGCCTCGGCCGACGACTACCAGTATCCACCCAGTGTTGGGCTGACGCCGCTCCGCGACGAAATCGCCGCTCGGCGTGGCGTAGACCGGGACCGCGTGATCGTCACGAACGGCGCTGGCGAGGCGAACCACCTCGCGATGACCGGCGGACTCCATCGCTTCGACGGCAACGAGATCCTCCTGACTGACCCCGTCTATCCCTACTACGCCGGCCGGGCCAACTTCATCGGCGCGGACATCTCCTTCGTTCCGGTCGACGAGAGCAACCGACTGAAACCAGCAGACGTTCGGGCGGCCGCAAGTGAGGAGACTGCCGTCATCGTCGTCAATTCGCCGAACAATCCGACAGGTGCGGTGTACGACGCCGGCGCGATGGCCGAGTTCGCGGCCATCGCCGAGGAGTACGACGCCCTACTACTCAGTGACGAAGTGTACGACCACTTCGACTACGCAGGTCGGTTCAGTTCGGCACTGCACGCCGATTCTGACCACGTCGTCGCCACCAACTCCTTCTCGAAAACGATGGCTATCACCGGCTTCCGGGTCGGCTGCGCGATTTTCCCGCCGGAGGATGGCCCGAACGGGGCACTCCTTGAGCGCGCTCGCACTCAGCACATGCTCACGAACGTCACCGGAAGCAGACCGGCCCAGTACGCCGTCCTGCGGGCGCTGAAGACGACGAGTCCGGACTACTACGCCGCCTGTCGACGGCGGCTCGAAGAACGCGTCGACGACTTCTGTGCCGCACTGGCTGCGGCCGGTGCCGAGTACAACCGCCCCGACGGTGGCTTCTACGTGATGGCGCGGTTCCCCGATTTCCCTGGGTCCTTCGAGAACGTGTACGAACTCATCGACGAAGCCGGCGTCGCCGGGATGCCCGGCGAGGCCTTCGGCGAGTCTCGGCGCGACTGGATACGGTTCGCACTCGTGACTTCCCGTGTGGACGAGGCAGCCCACCGGCTGGCGAACTATTTCGAGTGAAAAGCTGTTGTCGGCTTAGCCGAATATTAGCTCCACGTCCAGCGCCCGCGCCAGCAGGTCGTCGTCGTAGTACTCCTCGGTCTGGGCAGGATGCGTCTCGTCGATGGCTCGAACAGTTTTCACGGTATTGGCGAAGTTCTTGTAGGTCGCTTCGTCGACCATCTGGCCGTCGACGACGACCGCGCCGGTCCCCTCGCGCTTGGCCTCGTTGAACGACTCGATCTTGTGGAGGTCTCGCTCCATTTCTTCCACTGTCGGCATGTGGATGCGGTTCGCCTGTTCGGTCTGCTTGGGGTGCAGCGACCACGAGCCGTCGATGCCGATAGTCGCCTCGTACTCCACCTGATCGGCGTACCCCTCGGCGTTGTAGTAGGTGACGCCAGCGCGTCCGTGGAACAACTGGTCGAAGGGGCCGCCGATGGCGACGATGTCAGCCGCGCTCGTCTCGTTCGAGAGCGCTTCGAGCAGGCCGTCCCAGCGGGGCCGCTCGCCGTCGAGCGTGCGACCGCCGAGTTCCGCCGTGTAGTCCACCGGACCGAAGACGAGCCCGGAGAGCCGTGAGTCGGCCGCATACTGGCAGATTTCGCGAAGGTCCGAGCGACCTGGTGCCGTCTCAAGAATGATTGCCATCTCCAGCGTTCCCTCCGCAAGCCCGGCGTCGCGCTCCGCGTCGGCGACGACACCCGCTGCGTCGCGCACATCGTCGAGGCGGCCGGTCTTCGGGAAAACGAAGCCGTCGAGTTCCTCGCCGACCTCATCGGCCAGGCGAGTCACCTGCTCGATGCCGCGCTCACGGGCGTCGGCGTCGTCGTAGGCCCATTCGACCCGCGGGAGGATGTCCCCCGCGAACTCGTCGGCGTGGTCGGGGACGTGCTCGACAATGTTGTCGACGGCCTCGTCTTTCATCGACGGCGCGGTCCCGTCCTCGATGTCTGGGACAAGCCAATCGGGGGCCTGAAATCCCTCGCTGGTGAGTCCCGAGACGAGGAACTTCGCGCTGTTGTCGTTCGGTATCGCGGCCGGTGCGGTCTGGAATGTGCGACAGAGTCGTGTCATGTATCTCGCTGAATGAGTGCGGTTCGCCGGCCCGAGTAGACCGGGGTCTGGTCCTGATTGAACGCGACGTGCTCGAACGTGACCGCGCCGGCCTGCTCCGGTCCGGCGTCGGGATCGCAGTCGAGGACGCGGGTGAAGCCGTAGATAGTGTCCCCGAGCGTGACGAAGTCGTGGAACCGCTCGTCGGCGAACCGTCGCTCGCGGTAGGTCGCCTCGTCGGAGCGAGCGTGTGCCAGTGCGATGGAGCGGGTCACGTCGCCGTACGCGACAATATCGCCCGACGGCGAGTCGGCCATCTCGTCGCGGTTGTGGTGCTGGCGAGCAGTGTTGAGCGTCGCCAGCGGCAGGCCGGCGACCAGCTGGTCGTCCATCGTCCGCCCGCGTTCGTGGCGGTAGGCGACAGCGGCGTTCTCCTTTTGAGCGGTGTCGAGCGCCCGCCGGAAATCTTCGAAGCGCTCCCCCTCGGGCGAGAGGAGGGTGTCAGGCACCGCCGGTCCACCGTCGTCCTGCTCGCCCATCGCACCGCCGTCGGTCGCTGCCGGTTCGCGGCGCGGTATCATGTTCGTCCGCCGATACGACACCAGCGTCTCGCCGGTCTCGCGGTCCCGGCCTTCCGTCTCCCAGGTGACGATGCCGTACTTCGGCCGGGAGGACGACGTGCGGGTGTCGACAACGGTCGAGGTGACCGACAGCGGCGTCCCCGCCATCGCTGGCTGGTGGAACTCTACGTCGTCGCGGCCGAGGAAGTAGCCGCCCTTCTCCGAGAGGTCCTCGACGGTGATACCCATCACGCACGCAATGAGGTAGTCCGGATGGACCGGGCGCGCCTCGAAGCCACGCTCGCGGGCGGTGTCGGCCCGCCAGTACGCCGGGTCGTGGTTGAGCGTCTGTCCCATCCACTGCTCGCTGCCGTGATGGGAGAGTCTGAGGCCGGGGTCGTGCGCGAGTTCGTCACCCTCAGCGAAGAACTCGAAGAAGTGGCCCTTCTCCCTGGTCTCGGCCCGGTCGAGAAGCCTATCGAACGTCACAGCGTCCGAGAGGTCCACGGCGTCCGGGTCGGACCAGTCAGTCATCGGCCGGCACCTCCCGTGTAGCGTCCCGTCTGGCAAGCGCCCGCCGCATCTCGTTCGTGACGACCATGAACCCCTCGTCGAAGCCCATGCCCGGTTTTGCCAGCACCTGCGCAGCGTCGGTCGCCAGCGCGACGTGGGCACAGGCCCGTGCCGAGGTCACGGTCTCGTTGCAGGTGCCGCCGACGTAGGCACGGGTGTCCGTGCCGTCACAGTACAGCACCGCCTCAGCCGAGCGCTGGATGCCGCCGAGGTCCGGCGTCTTGATCTGGACGAGGTCGGCCGCTTCCGCGTCGACGAACGCCTGCACGTCCTCGAAGGTGTTGCACCACTCGTCGGCGACGATGTCCACGTCGACGCCCGCACCGGCCAGTCCTTCGCGGAGTTCGGCCATCTCGGCTATCTGTGCCTGCCGGCCGCCGGCGTCCATCGGCCCCTCGACCTGCAGGGGGTACGGCGCGGCGGCCTCCCGCAGCGTCTCGAAGTAGTCCGTCACCTCGGTCCGGTCGTAGGGCGGCCCGAACACCTTCCCGAGGATGCCGTACACGTCGACGTGAAACCGCGGCGAGTACGGCTCCGGACCGAGCGCCGTCGCCCGGTCGGAGAGCCACGCGAGGTAGTCACGCAGCCCCTCGCCGTTCTCGCCGACCTTCTCGACGCTGTTGAACAGGCCGTGAGGGAGCACCGGCACGCCCTTGATGAGCATCTTCTCGGCGTTGATGCGGCGCTCGTCGCCCGATTGCCCGAACACCGGGACCGGTGAAGTCGCCGGCTCGGTGTCGTAGGTGTCGGCGAGCACGTCCGTCGGCGTCACCCTCCGCGCTTGCGCGGCGGCGTTCAGCAGCGCCTGCGACACGCCGTATCGGACCGCAGTGTGGAGTTGGCCACCGCCCGAACGTTCGGCGTCCATCTCCTCCAGCATCGTCGCGTTGGCCCCGAACTGGGTCGCGTCCTGGCCGCGGAGGGCGTCGGCGACGGGTCCCTCGACGACCGGGCGGTACTTCTCGGCCCGGAACAGCGGGTCGCGGCCGCCGGCTCCGGAGTACTGGACCGCGGCGCAGTCGCCGGTGGCGATGGAGCCGTCGGCGAGTTCAATCTCCACGATCAGCGCCTCGCCGGCCTCGCGGATACGGTCGAACCCCTCGGTGACCGGCTGACCGTCGTAGGCGAACCCGGTCTGGGTCGCTCCGTCCTTGATTGCCTGCTGGTCGTCGAAGAAAAAGCCGGAAAGGCCGGGAACGGTCCGAACGTCCTCAATCCGCATCGCTTGCACCCCCCGCGGGTCTATTGTCGCCGGTCGGACGCCCGATGAGCTTCCCGTCGCTGATGGCGTCCACGTCGTCGGCGACCATCCGGAACGACTGGTCGCGGCCCTCGGTCTCGGCCCGTTCGCCGAGCCGTGCGGCGTGGATCTCCTTGATTTCGTCCGGGAGCGCGAGGTCCGCGAACTCGAAGATGCGGACCCGGCCGTCGTCGTCTCTGGCCGGCAGCACCGCGCCCTTGGCGGCGTCGCTCGGCGCGAAGGGCACGTCCAGTGCACCGCTGTCGAAGGCGTTGATGACCCCCTGTGCCACGTCGCCGTCGCCGGCCTCGTAGATAGCGTCCATCAGCGCTCGTGTCTCCCGTTCGATGAGCGCCTGTTCCTCGTCGATACCCCCCAGGTCGATGTCCTGTTCGATCATCATATCGATGAGTTGTCTCGTCGTTCGCAGTCCGGCCGCGTTGGCTTCCTTCGTCGGCACGCCCTGGAACTCCTGGGCGGACTTCGTGATGACTTTGTCCGGCTGGGCGACGGCCGCCGTCGCGCCGCCGAGACTGATGACGCCGTTGGCTCGGGCCTCGTCGGGCGGGAAGCCGCCCATCCACTCGTGGAAGACGGTCGTGACGGTCACCTCGTCGCGGAGGTACTCGTTGCCGAGCTTCCGCAACGCCCGCAGCGCCGCCACGTCCTGCACGAGGTTTCCGACCTGTCCGTAACCCAGCGTCAGCGACCGGACACCCTGCGTCGCGGCGAGTTCGCCCTCGACGAGCATCACCGCGATGGCGATGCTCGGCGGGACGAGGGTGCCGGTCAGCGGCCCGAAGGGCTCGCGGTTGATGGTCACGCCACGCTCAGTGTAGGCCCCGCAGAGCCGGTCGACGAACTGCCAGTGCTCGATTGTCGTCGCGAGGTCGTGCCGTTTGGTGTACGGAATATTGTAGGAGATCGGCCCGCCCTCGAAGCTCTGGAACCCACCGGCGAGCGTGACCATCGCCAGGAGCCGGGCGTCGGGCGTGCCGTGGCGGACCTCGACAGGTGCGTCCAGCGCGCGGATAAGTCGTCGACAGTCCTCGACGCCGTGATTGACCGCTGGAAACCCGTTCAGTTCGTTCTCGTCGCTGCCGCGGGAGGCAGCCAGTCCCTCCTCTGCTTTCTCATACTCGTTGTCACGCGTGTACGAGTCGATGGTCGTCGGCAGGAGGTCCGCGCCGCCCTCGTCCTGCAGGTACCGCAGCAGGTCGATCTGTTCTTCGAGGCAGGGGACGCCCGCCCGCGGCTGGAGGAGCGGCTGGTCAGCCGACTCCAGCACGGTGGCGAACTGCTTCGAGGCCGGCAGTGACTCGTGGAAGGCAATAGCTTCCTCGAAGTCGACTTCGCGGCCTGTGTGCCAGTTGTCTCTGAGATCGTTTGCGATGCGCTGTAGCTGGTCGTCGCTGAGTCGCTCGTCAGTTGGCATAGTCACCCGTCAACCCTGATCTGCTCCGCCTCTGTTGTCGTCAGTTGCAGGTCTTCGCGGAGCATTTCGATAGCCTCCTCCGGGTCCGTTTCCGCGTCGAAGACGCGGTCGAAACCCATCTGTCGGAACGTCGCCTGCGTCTCCTCGAAGTCGGACTGTCCGACGGCAAGGTTCCCACCGACGTACGTGAGCACGTCGAGCCCGGCGTCGTCGAGCTCGTCGTGCAGCCCCTCGCAGTCCTGGCGGGCGTGCCCGTACAGGGAGGATACCAGTACTGCCTCGGCGTCGTGAGATTTCGCGGCGGAGACGAACTCGTCCTGTGCGGTCTGGACACCGAGGTTGATTACCTCGAAGCCAGCGGCCGAGAGCGCCTGCTCTAGAATCGTGATGCCGACGACGTGCGCGTCGGAGCCAATCACGCCGAGGATAACGGTCCGGGGCATGTACTACGTCGTCGTCGTCGGGTAGTGATAAACCTAATGGTCTTTCATGATAATATGGCCTTAAGGAATTTATAATGGACGTTCAAGAAGGTTTATGCGGCCGCCCCGTCGTGGTTTTCGCATGGGTGCGCTTGACGACTTGCGTGTGCTCGACCTGACACAGGTCCTCGCTGGACCGTACTGTACGATGTTGCTCGCAGACATGGGCGCGGACGTGGTAAAGGTCGAACGCCCCGGCGGCGACCTCATCAGGTCGAACCCGCCGTTCCTGAGCGACGGCGACGAAGAAGCCTACGGCGGCTACTTCCAGAGCGTCAACCGTGGGAAACGCTCGCTGGAACTCGACCTTGGGGCCGATGAAGACCGCGAGGCGTTCCTTTCACTCGTCGAGCGCGCAGACGTGGTCGTCGAGAACTTCAAGGCCGGCACGATGGAGAAATTCGACTGCGGCTACGAGACGCTCCGGGAGCATAACCCGGACCTCATCTACTCTTCCATCCGAGGCTTTGGCGACCCGCGAACGGGCGAAACCCACCGACAGGGCCAGCCGTCGTTCGACCTTATTGCGCAGGCGCTGGGCGGAGTCATGGAAATCACGGGGCAGTCGGACGGACCGCCGACGAAGGTCGGCCCCTGTCTCTTATACACATCTCTGATGGCGCGANGAGATGTGTATAAGAGACAGCACTGGGGAGGGGCAGTACGTCGATACGGCGATGTACGACTCGATGGTGTCGCTGTGTGAGCGAACAGTGTACCAGTACTCCTGTGACGGCGAGTCACCGACCCGGCAGGGGAACTCTCACCCGACGCTGTTCCCGTACGATTCCTTTGAGGCCGCCGACGGCCACGTCGTCATCGCGGCGTTCGCCGACGGCCACTGGGAGGCGCTGTGTGAGGCGATGGAGCGTCCGGACCTCGCCGCGGACTACCCTGATGCTGGCAGTCGGATCGCGAACCGAGAGTCTCTGCGCCGCGAGATCGCTGACTGGACCACCACCATCGACTCGGAGACGCTCCTCGATCTGCTCGAAGGGCGCGTGCCGGCCGCGCCAGTCCAGAACACCGCCGACATCTTCGACGACCCACACATCCGCGACCGGGAGATGCTCACCGATGTCGACCAGCCCGGTGCCGACGGGAAGATGACCATCGCCGGCAGTCCGATAAAGATGACCGAGACGATGCCCTCACCCGGTGGTCGCGCGCCGCTGCTAGACGAGCACAGGGCGGAACTGCTCGATGAAGCCGGAGTCGACACGGGGACCAATCGGGTCGAAAGCGACGACTAATTGGCAACTGCCGGCAATTTTCACCACATCAGGGCAGGACCATTATCTATCATGAGCCGTAGAATAGGCTATGGTCGAAGTTCCAGATGCACTCAGTACATTGTTCAGTGCGCGAGTAGAGACTGACGGGGACCGATATATTGTCGAGATTCCGAAAAGCGAAGTGTCCCACGGAGCGATTTCGCCGGGCGAGACCTACCGTGTCGGACTGCTCTCGCAGGTCGATGCCAGCTCGTCGGCGACAGCCCAGCCGCAGACGCCCACACAGGATACCGACCCGGAGCGAGCCGACACCGGCGTGCCGCAACC
This sequence comes from Haloarcula japonica DSM 6131, assembly GCF_000336635.1. Classification (GTDB taxonomy): domain Archaea; phylum Halobacteriota; class Halobacteria; order Halobacteriales; family Haloarculaceae; genus Haloarcula; species Haloarcula japonica. Next base: position 64,518 of record NZ_AOLY01000036.1, read on the forward strand.
GCCGGTCGACGAGGGCGAAATCCGAAACGTGACCATCGAATCGCTCGGCGACCAGGGCGACGGCATCGCCAAGGTCGAGCGGGGCTACGTCGTCATCGTCCCCGACGGCGAACCGGGCGACTCGCCGACCGTCGAAATCGAGACCGTACAGGAGAACGTGGCGTTTGCGAGCGTCGTTGACAACGACGGCCGGACCGTATAGCGGACCAGTTCCGTTTTCAACGGCCCAGTGACCGCCGGGCTGGCAGTCCTTACAGGGCCGGAACAAACAGTCATAGCGGGTCGCTCGGCCGACCTACCCCCACTTGAATGGAATCTGTCGGACGTGGTAGAGGTCGAAGAACGACTAGTAATCACAGCATCACAAACGTTTATATGATTTAAATCCGGTATTTAAAACACTATATGGTCGACCCAAAAGAGAGCATTGACATCGAAAATGTCGTTGCTTCGACCGGTATCGGACAAGAACTCGACCTTGAGAGCGTCGCGATGGACCTGGAGGGGGCCGACTACGACCCCGAGCAGTTCCCGGGCCTCGTCTATCGGACACAGGACCCCAAATCCGCCGCGCTCATCTTCCGGTCGGGCAAGATCGTCTGCACTGGTGCGAAGTCGACGGACGACGTCCACCAGAGTCTCCGCATCGTCTTCGACAAGCTCCGCGATCTGAATATTCAGGTCGACGACGACCCCGAAATCGTCGTCCAGAACATCGTCAGCTCCGCGGACCTCGGGAGTTCGCTCAACCTCAACGCCATCGCCATCGGCCTTGGGCTTGAGAACATCGAGTACGAGCCCGAGCAGTTCCCGGGCCTCGTCTACCGACTTGACGAACCCGACGTGGTCGCGCTGCTGTTCGGTTCAGGGAAACTCGTCGTCACCGGCGGGAAGCGAAAGGAGGACGCGGAGGAAGCCGTCGACACTATCGTCGAGCGGCTCAGCGACCTCGGCCTGCTGGACTAACGGCTCGGTGCCAGTGACTGGGCGGCGATCAGTCACAGCCCGTTTTTCCGTTCACTACCGTCCCGACGCTACTCGCAGAGAGCGACAGCGATGGACTCGAACCCCGCGGTTCAAATACCGGGACGACTAACCCCGGTTCAATGGCAGACCCCGCCTCGACGGGCACGGAGTCCTGGCGCACGTATTTCGGCTTCGACGAGCCCTACGAGAACCAGGCCGACGCCGTCGAACGAGCCATCGAGGCGGGCAAGGCACGCGGCTTTCTTGCGATGGAGGGCCCCTGCGGGACCGGCAAAACGATGGCCGCGCTCACCGCTGGCGCGACGCTGGTCCGCGATACGGACCTGTACGAGCGGATGGTCGTCGTCACGCCAGTGAAACAGCAACTCCAGCAGTTCGTCGACGACCTGCGAGCGCTCAACGCCGGCATCGAGGAGCCGTTCGCCGGCATCTCGCTGGTCGGCAAGCGCGA
>NZ_AOLY01000036.1:65960-72897 GCF_000336635.1 Haloarcula japonica DSM 6131
CGCGCCATCAGAGATGTGTATAAGAGACAGGGAGGCGACAGCGCGGTTAGTCGAGGACGACGGGCGCTCGGACGGCGCGGCCGTCGCGGACGCCGCAATCGCCGGTGAGGCCGACGACGACCAGTGGTGGGACCCGCGGAAAGGACAGGACCTCGCCGCGGCCGCGCGCCCTGACGCGGCCGAGCAATCGACCCTTGGCGACGACACGCTCCAGACAGCCGGCGCGGCCTCGCCGTACCGGCGGAATCAGCCCACCGCGCCGGAGTCGATGGCTGAAGGGTCGGACCCGCCGCTGTACTGTCCGTTCGAGGCGGACTGGTACGCCCGCAACAAGGGCTCGCCCGTCGACTTCTCGGCCGGAGAGGGCCACGTGGTGACGATGGACGACTACCTCCCGGCGGCGACGGAACGCGGGACCTGTCCCCACCGGGTGATGAGCGTGATGCTGAACGAAGCCGATGTCATCGTCGGGAACTACAACCACCTGTTCGACCCCGGCTCTCGTCCACTGCTGGCGGACGTGCTCGACAACCAGACGCTCGTCATCGTCGACGAGGCCCACCGACTCGAAGAGCGCGTGCGGGACCTCCTGTCGGACCGCCTGGGCCGCCAGAGCATCGTGCAGGCGCGCAACGACTGTACGACGCTCATCCAGCGCGCCCAGCAGAGCGCCGACCACAAGGCGCAGGTCCGCGAGGTGCTGTCCGCCCGAGAAGTTCCGCTGGACGCGGTCGACCAGGCCCGGAAGTTCTACGACGACCTCGTTCGGTGGCTTGACGACCGTATCGAGTCCTTCCTCGACGCCGAACACGAGGGCTGGCGCGCGGACCCGTCGACCTTGCCGGAACACGATAGAGAGATCCCACTCCGGGACCCCGATACCGTCGAACAGGACGAACTGACCGAGTGGGCCGAGCGGAAGGGGTACGACGGCTCGCTCTGGCGGTCGCTGTCAAAGGTCGGGACGGCCGTCGAGGACGCCATCGACCAGCTCGGGCTGACCCGCCAGCCGGTGTGTGCCGCCGTCGGCGTGCTGGCCGGGCAGTGGTGGGAGCGCGACCACGCCACCTTCCTCCGAGAGATCGAACTGGAGCACTCGCCGAACCACGGACAGAGCCTCGATGCCGATTATCAGGCCGTCTATACGCCGGGCTTGCTGTGTTACAACTGTATGCCCGCGACGGCACTGCGGAACGTCTTCGACGACCTCGGCGGCGGTATCCTGATGAGCGCGACCCTTGAGCCATTGGACGTGTTCAGCCGCGTGTCGGGACTGGACTCGATGGCCGAAACAGGGTCGACGGCTCCAGACGAACAGTCCGGCGACGGGCGACCGGTCCGTACGACGACCTACGACCTGCCGTTCCCGCCCGAGAACCGGGCGTCGTATCTCGTCGACGCGAAGCCCTTTACCGCGCGGAACCGCGGCGACCCCGAGACGATGCGGCCGCTGGGTGACAACTGGAACCCGACGCGCGACGAGTACGCCCAGGCGCTGCGTGCGCTGGCCCGCTCGCCGGGCAACGTCATGGTAGCGATGCCGAACTACCGGGAGGCCCGCTGGGCGGGCGCGTACTTGCAGGAAGCCGTCGAGAAACCGGTCCTCGTGGACGAGTCATCGAGCAACGAGGAGACCGAACGGCTGAAACGCGAGTTCTTCAGCGGCGACGGGAAAGTCATGGTCACGTCGACGCGCGGGACGCTGACGGAGGGGGTCGACTACGACGGCGAGAAGCTGTCGACCTGCGCTGTCGTCGGCATCCCGCTTGTGAATATCGGATCGCCCCGCGTCCGGGGCGTCCAGCGGGCCTACGGTGACGCCTTCGGCGAGGACAACGCCTTCGAGTACGCCCTGACAGTTCCGGCCGTGCGGCGCGCGCGCCAGGCCATCGGCCGCGTCATCCGCGGCGTTGACGAGGTCGGCGTGCGGGCGCTAGTCGGCCGCCGGTACACACCGGACGCACGCCATTCAGTGTATCCGTACCTGCCCGCCGGCGAGCGCGAGGAGTTCACCCGGATGACGCCCGATTTCCTCGCGAGCCAACTGGATTCGTTCTGGGCCGACCATCAGTAGCGCCGCCCGTTGATTAACCGGAAGATTTCGTCGCCAGCGGAAAGCATTTACACCGTGGAACGAGTGTACCTATAGATGCCCGAGTGTCAGAACTGCGGTGAATTCGTAACCGAGCAGTACGTACGGGTTTTTACACCAGAAGCCGTCGAAGGCCATGGCCCCCGGGTCTGTCCGAACTGTGAGGACAAACTCCGGGATGGCGCGGACGTCCGCGAAGCGCGTTCCTCGAGACAGTAGGACAACTCCTTTTCGGGAAGTACTCAAGTCCGGACGAGTGTAGCTTCTGGCATGAGCGAACTCGACGTCGAGGCGGTCGACGACATCGACGCACCCGCGGGAATCGACGCGGCGGAGTACGTCCTCTACGGCGGGAAGGGCGGCGTCGGCAAGACGACGTGTGCTGCGGCCACGGCGCTTGCCTCCGCGCGAGACGACACGGCGACGCTCGTCGTCTCTACAGACCCTGCCCACTCCCTGTCGGACACACTGGAGGCGGATATTCCGGCAACGCCCACCCGCATCCGCGAGGATATCCCGCTGTACGCCGCGGAGATCGACCCGGAGGCCGCCGTCGGCGAGGGGCCGCTCGGTGTCGAGGAGGACGCACTGGGTGGCGTGGGCGAACTACTCGGCGGCGACGGGATGTTCGGCGGGGGTGCAGGCGGCGCAGCAGGCGCAGGTGAGGCCGAGGACCCAATCGGCGGCGAAGAGGGCCTCCTTGGCGGGTCGATGCCCGGTGCCGATGAGGCCGCGGCGCTCCGCCTCCTGCTGGATTACGTCGATGACGACCGCTTTGACCGCGTCGTCATTGACACCGCGCCGACCGGCCACACGCTCCGTCTGCTGGAACTCCCCGAGACGATGGATTCGATGGTCGGGAAGATTCTGCAACTCCGCGAGCGCTTCTCAGGGATGATGGACAACCTCACCGGCATGTTCGGCGACGACCAGGACGTCGACGCCGAGGCCGGTATCGAGGACCTGCAGGAACTGTCCGACCGGATCGAACATCTGCGGTCGATCCTGCAGGACCCACAGAAGACGGATTTCCGCATCGTGATGGTCCCCGAGGAATTGTCTGTGGTCGAGTCCGAGCGCTTGCTGGCCCAACTCGACGAGTTCAACATCCCTGTCAGCACCGTTGTCGTCAATCGGGTGATGCAAGACCCGAGCGAGGTGCTCGGTGAGGACGTGGACATCGCCGGCCCAAACCACGCCGACTGTGAATTCTGTGCACGACGCTGGCAGGTCCAACAGGACGCGCTGGCCCGGTCGCAGGACATGTTCCGTGGCCACGACGTGCGCCGCGTGCCGCTGTTTGCCGAAGAAGTACGCGGCGAGCGGCTGCTGTCAGTTGTAGCGGCCTGTCTGGACTGACCTGGGCGGGGGCGGTGACTAGCTCGTCAGCTTCCGGATGACACCGAACGCTGCGTCGCGCCACCGCGCCGGCAGGTAATCGAGCATCAAAAGTAGCTGTGCGCCCTGTCCGACAGGATACCGTGGTGCGGGGTCGCTGGCGTTGGCGGCGTCACGGATGGTCAGTGCAACCGTCCCGGCCGTGACAGAGAGTGCATCCTGAATGCCGACGAGGCTCGAATCCTCCTGGGCCTGATACAGCCAGTCGTACGCGCCGGTCTTGTCGAGACTGTCGAGCTCCTCATCGGCCCGGTCGTCGAAGTTTGTCTCGACCGGCCCGGGTTCGACGAGCACCACGTCGATACCGAACTCCTCGACTTCCATCCGTAGCGCGTCGCTGAGCCCCTCCAGCGCGAACTTCGAGGCGGCGTAGCCGCCCTGATTCGGGAACGCGATACGGCCCGCGACGCTGGAGACATTGACGATAGTCCCGTTCTCCCGGGCACGCATATGCGGGAGCGCCTCACGGATGAGTCGGTGCGGGCCGTAGAGATTCACGTCGAACTGCTCGTGCAGGTCCGCCGTCGATACGTCCTCGACTGCGCCGAACTGCGGGTAGCCGGCGTTGTTCACCAGGCAGTCGAGGCGGCCCTCGGCGTCGATGAGCGCCTCGACGACCCGCTCGCATTCTCGCGGGTTCGTCACGTCGATTTCGGCGGTTTCACAGCCCATTTCTTCGAGGTCTTCGATGTCCGATTCCTCGCGGGCGGTCGCCCAGACAGTCCAGTCGTCAGCCAGGAACGCCTCGGCACTCGCTCGTCCGATACCCGAGGACGCACCCGTAATCAGCACCGTCTTCGCCATGTGTTGGCCGGGAGAACACACCCCGGGAAGTTATACTGTCGGTTATCCGAACGAGCTACTCGACGGTTGCCTTCGCCTCGTCGGCGTAGCTGTCGGCCAGCCGAGTCGGCTCGGGGAGCTTGTAGCCGTCTGCAGTGGCTTCGACGATGTCCGCTGCAGTACTTGCGCTGACGCGATGGCCGGGGCTGACGATAAGCGGATTGATATACCGGTTCGGCGAGTCGTACTGGCGCGTCTGGAGTGCATGGCCGATGACCGTCCCGTCGGGGCAGGTCTCGACGCTGTCGTCGGCTGCAATCGGAATCCGCGTTCCCTCAGGGTACGTCTCGTCGAGGGACCGCTCCGGCGTGCCACAGAGGAGGCTCTTGGCAACGCCGACGGCCGGCACGTCCAGCGTGACGCCGATGTGTGTCGCCAGCCCGGCTTCCCGGAAGTGGATGCGGCCACTACCGTCGACGAGTACCACGTCGGGGTCAGTCTCTAGCTCCGCAAACGCGGCCAAGATTGCGCCGCCCTCGCGGAACGACAGCAGGCCGGGAATGTACGGAATCTCGGTGCGTTTCACGGCACTGACTCGCTCGACGACCTCGCCGTTCTGTAGCACGACAACAGCCGAGACAGCCTTGTCGTCGACGAACGCCTGATCGACGCCAGCGACGAGCGGCGGGTCCGTAGGGTCGTCGTCGCTGGTGCTCAGTGTCGTCTGATCGACGCCCGGTGCGTCTCCGGGGCGGGCGATACCTTGGGGAGAAAATCCCAGGTCGTCTTCGAAGCGCGCAACCTCGGCGATGTCGCGTTGCAACTCCTCCATCTCAGCCTGTGAGAGCGACGGGTCGGGGACGAAATCAGGGTGAATCGGGTGCATCGTCACGGACGACGCCGGCCGGGACCGCCCGGTCCACCGGGGCCGCCTGGGCCGCCGCCACCGCCGAACTGTATCTGGCCAGGCATCCGGGTCTGCCCCTTGATTCTCTGGCCGTACCAGAGCCCGATGACGAGGCCGATGAGGTGGGCGAGGTGGGCGATGTTGCCGCCGAGCAGGCCGGTCCCTCCAATGCTAAACGTCCCAGCGATACTCAGCAGGAAGTAGAAGCCAGTGATGGCCCAGATTGGCACCGGGATCAGGAAGTACAGGTAGACGCGAAGGTCCGGTTTCAACACGGTCAGGAATGCCATGATAGCCAGTGCAGCGCCGCTGGCCCCGATGACGCCGTAAGCGGGGCCGCTCAGGAACATCTGGAGACCGACCTGACCGAGGCCCGCCAGCGCGCCGGATACGAGGAAGAAGATCGCGAACTTCTTCGATCCGATTTGCTGCTCGACGATCCGGCCGAAGAAGTAGATAATAATCCCGTTCCCGAAGATATGGAACAGGCCCCATCGTGCATGAGAGAATATTGACGTAAACCAGGTCCAGACGTACTCAGGGTTGTTTGGGTGGAGGACGAACAGCGCCTGGTGGACCTGCTCGCCAAACGCGAGCGTTACGACGTGTTGTAAAACAAAGACGATGCCCATAATCGCCAGGAACAGGTACGTGACGTTCCCACGGAAGTACGCCAGCGGCCCGCCGGGCCCGGTGTCGATACCGAACCGGTCAACGACGCCGCCGCCGGAGGTCTGGCCAGTATCTACACTCTCGTCGAACCCGCTGTCGAACACGCCACCCGGATCGCTCCAGTTGTCAAGGCCGGGGCAATCGTGGGCCTCGGGCAGTCTGTGTTCCGCACAGTAGGTTCCCCCACAGTGCCCACACTGGTACGGCATGTTCTCCTGCTTTCCACAGGCATCGCACTCCGACATTGTACTACGGTAGGAGTGGGCGGTGGAAAGGGATTGTGCTTACAGTGGGCCAGCCACTGGCAGACCGCTATGATACTGCGATGTCTGGCTAGTAGAATCAAAAGGCGGCACACAGCAGCTGAACAGCGACTCACTCGCCAACGTCGGGGTTGCTTTCGGCATCCCGAAGCACACCGATCCACGCCGGCTCGCCGTCGTACTCAATAGACCCGCCGGACACCTCGATGGTCCGCGTTTCGCCGTCAGCCTGTCGGCCCTCAAACTCCGAATGGAACGTTTCGAGCTCGTCTGGGTCCGCTACTCGGAGTGACTCGGGAAGTCTGTCGCCGTCGCCCTCCGCCGTGAGGAGAGTCGGAGATTCGTCGATGAGTGCACTCTGGTCATAGCCGAATATGTCCGCCAGCTTCTGGTTCACGTAGACGAACGTCCCGTCCTGAATGATACAGACGCCCGCGAGCTCCTGTTCGACGAGTCGTTGATACCACGAGAGGGCGTTCCAGAACCGCTTCTCGGTGCGATGTTGCTCGACGGCATTCTCGATTCGGTTGGCGAGAACATCGTATATGTCTGACCGACCGCCCTTCTGCATATAATCCGTCACGCCCGTCGCGATTGCCTCGCTCGCGATCTCCTCGCTGCCCTTGCCAGTGAACAGAATGAACGGGATGTCCTGGTACTGCTCGCGGACGAGTTCCAGAAACTCCAGCCCGTCAGTGTTTGGCATGTCGTAGTCGCTGACGATACAGTCGACCTGCTCGGTCCGGAGGAAGTCAAGCGCGGCGACGGCGCTGGTCTTCGTCACGACGTCGAAGTCGTCGTTGATGCGTTCGAGGTACACCT
>NZ_AOLY01000037.1 GCF_000336635.1 Haloarcula japonica DSM 6131
GCGCCATCAGAGATGTGTATAAGAGACAGCCACTGTTCCTCAGAAGCCATCTTTCCTCCCGGTGCTGCCGACAAAGCCGCCAGCAATCATCGATTCCAGCAAGTTAGTAGCAATTGTTGTATACATCGACCACCCTACGTCCGACAACCGAAGCGAGCCAGTAGGAGGTCTATATTTCGGATAGTCATCAGTTAATTTCTGTTCATACATCAATACACAACCCTGGTTATCAATTACATACCTGGACACTAAACGTTACTGATGGGGGGTATCGCTAGCGTCTTCTCATGCGCACATACGACTTGTGCGTGTGGTTTTCCCTCTAAACACGCGATTTATGCCTTGCATAAGTTACTTTCTGGATTTATCTGTTAATTCCATTCTTAATACAACATATAATATGTAGGTACTTTTCAAATAAATTTAATTATGTCCCCACCATCATCGAAGTTGTATCATGTCAGATACCACCATGCGCGAATACCTCGCAGAGCACCCAAAAATGGCCGGCGCACTGTTCACCCTCCTGATGCTACTGTCACAGGCAGGGACTGCAGCAGCTAACAACAGCACTTATATCGGGCCGTAAAAGCAGGAGTCGCTAAGAAAACACAACAGTTTCTGCGGTATTGTAACGAACCATGAGTCATTCGAACGTTCAGTGGATAGCGTCCAGATCTATTGAACTACTCCAATAGAGGTCCCCGTCGGTTTTGATTGGTACCTGCTGCATATTTAGAAATTCTAGCAATTCGTCACTGGAGACAGTGACAGCATCAATCGGACCAGGGACTAAGTAGTACTCAGTACAGTCATTGAAGTGTGGATGCATAATAGCCCCTAGTCCTTTATTATCTGTCGAGTATGTGTTCATTTCTACGCTGTAACCGTGTTCAACGGTTTCTATTTCAAGCAGGTTTGGGATCCCACCATCTGCTTGCGCGACAGTGATACCACCGTCACCCACAACAATGTACTGCCCACCGAGGATGCTCTCACCGCGTGCAATGGTAAGCGCTGCACGGAGGGGGAAGCCACAGTTCAACAGCCGGGCGACTGCCTCTCCGATGCGAACCGCGCCGTCGTTCAGTACTTCGTTAAGCGTGACAATACCGGCGATTGCGCCCTTCTCGACGAGCGCCAAGCCCTGATTGTATGAGTTACAGGCATTCAACAGGAACGTGTCGATGCCGACCGAGTCGACCGTCGTCACGTCGAGCTTGCCGTCGGAGCAGACGAAGCCGTCGTGTTCCGTATGGCCGATATAGTGGAAGAACTCCGCGTCGGTCGTAAGGACCGTTCTGAGTTCCGCCGTCGTCAGGTTATCGTGGACCGTGACATCAAACGGCAGGTCGTCACGGGTGCCGTACACTTCGTCGACGAGCTGCCGTTCCTCGTCCATCCGGGCGTCGTTCTGGACGACGCGAATCGTGATGTCCTCGGCGTTCGTATCGCGGTCGAGTCGGTGTTCGAACGCTGCTTTGGTCAGCTTGCTCGCACCGATGGGGATGCTGTCCCCGATCCAGGCCTGTTCGAGTGAGTCCTCGGCCTGTGGCTCGACGTAGTCCGTCTCGGCTGTGGCAGTGCCAGTATCGGAACTCGCGGCGCGGGTAATAACATCGTCGCGGGTGAATTCAGCCTCGGCCTCCGCCGGCACGCTTGCCTGATTCAGCCGCTGTTGCTGATGCGTTCGGACGATAGCGAGGTCATCGACGACGTACGGGAGCTGTTCCGCGTTCGCCGGCACCGGGTCGATATGTGTCGTCAGCCGCCACTTCGGAATGTGGTCCTCGATCACGTCGTACGGGACCTGCAGATAGGTGGCGACTTGCTCTGCCAGTGGCCGCTGATACAGTGATTCGAAATCGAGGTCGACGTATGGCTCGATGGCCGCCCGTTCGTGTAAGTCGATCTGGTGGAATCCCTCAGTGCGTGTGACACAATCGAGAAAGAAGAGACGCTTGAGAGTTCGTCCGACCTCGGATTCGAAGCCGCGTGCGGTATCGAGCGAGTACGTAAATCCTGTGTCGGTCGTGAGCCGCGGCTCGGATGCGGGGGCGAGCGAGGCCCCGAGGTAATACGAAAGCGGCGCGGCGACGAAGATAGACGCGAGATCAGGCGGGAGTTCGAGCGTGACACCGGTATCCGGACTGTCGATATCCATCGGGATGTCCAGACTGTCACCCATTTCAATCGCCGGCGGGTGGCCGCGAAGCGTCGGATAAGAGCGCTCGGGGTCGTGGGCTTTGAGCGCCGACCCGAAGGTCTCGACCGCGGCCATCACGTCTGCCGGTTGCTCAGTCGTCGTGACCGTAGCCGCCGGGCGGTCGTGCTGTGAGCGAGCGCCGATGAGCAAGTCAGTCGGGCTGTCGAACTCGATACGGGTCCGCTCCGAGTCGACGGTGACCTCTATCGCGGTATCCTCAACCCGCATGTACGTCTTGATCTGCGTCAGCGGGTCGAGTACGTAATCATCCGACGGTAGCGTTTCCGATTCGAACTGGGCGACCTCGGCGGCTATCGCGCCGTCGTCGTCACGGACATAGACCATGACCACTGTTGGCAGTTCGATAGCGCGCGTCCGTATCTGGACAGCGTCTCCGACGGGATACTGAAACACGTCGGTCGCCCCTTCCCTGAGCGCAATGGGTGTCGGCGTATGTATCCGGTAGCGCTGGCGCTCGATCTGATCGATGACTTCGAGCCCGGGACGGTCCGCAAGCGGTTCGAACGTTAGAGTCATATAATAAACGAGCGAGGCAGTATTACTCTCGTACAATTAAAACGATAGAGATCATGAAAAAGATATCGCCGGCCTCACCTATCGCAGTCTGGCCTCCTACGGAGACTGGTCGAAACGGGGTGACTGAACGGAAACACGCCAGCGGAGTGAAACAGGCTGTTCCGTGTAACCCCTGTCGACCGGCGGGCGAAGCGGGTAAGGGCACCCCGGCCTAACGTTGTCGTAGTGAAAGAGTTCGAGCGCAAACAGTTGCTGGAGCGCATCGAACGCGACAGCGCGACCGTCGGCGCGGACATCCCCGACGAGATCACCGTTCAGGGCGAGGAGATCGAACTCCAGTCGTTCGTCTTCGAGATCAAGCGTCGGGAGACGATTCCGCGAGGCGAACGCGAGCGCGTCGAACAGGCAAAGAAGAACCTGCGGCGCGAACGCCTCCAGCGCAAGCAACGCATCGAGGACAACGAAGTGAGCTACGAGCGCGGCGAGGAACTCGCCACGGCCATCATCGGTATCGACCGGGCCCTCAATGCGCTCGAACAGCTCGGTGCAGCGGACATCGAACAGGAGGCCCAGGCACAGGAGGCGGCCGACAGGAAGCGCTGGATGAAGTTCCTCCAGAAAGCGCTGGGCCACGAGGACGCGGACTCCGGCACGGGTCGTGCCGGGCGGAGCTACTAACATGAGCCGGAACGACGAGATCGCGACACTGCTCGAAGAGTTCGCCGACCTGCTGGACGCGAAAGGCGTCGAGTACAAGCCCCGTGCCTACCGCCGGGCGGCCGAGAACATCAGGGACCACCCGGGAGCAATCGAGGGGCTTGCTGCAGAGGGCCAGGACAGCATCGGCGAGATCGACGGCGTCGGCGACGCCATCTCCTCGAAGGTGGTCGAATACTTCGAGACCGGCGAAATCGAGGAACTGACCGAGCTTCGAGAGGAACTCCCTGTCGAGATGGACGCTCTCACGGCGGTCGAGGGTATCGGGCCGAAATCCGTCGGCTCACTGTACGAGGCGCTGGGTATCACCACCCTCGATGAGTTGGAGGCGGCCGCGGAGGCCGGCGAGATTCAAGCGGTGTCGGGCTTCGGCGCGAAGACGGAGCAGAACATCCTCGACAACATCGACTTCGCCCGCGAGGCCCATGAGCGCTCGCTGCTCGGCGAGGCCCGCCCGTACGGCGACCAGGTGCGGAAGTACATGGCCGCCGGCGACGCCGTAGCCGAGTGTGCGCTCGGCGGGTCGATCCGCCGTTGGCGACCGACCATCGGCGACGTAGACGTACTCGTCGGGAGCGCCGATACCGAGGCCGTCGTCGACCGCTTTACCGCCTGGGACGAACTCGACCGCGTCATCGAGTCCGGCGAGACGAAGGCGAGCGCCTACGCCGACGACGTGCGGGTCGACCTGCGCGTCGTCGACCCCTCGGAGTTCGGTGCGGCGCTGCAGTATTTCACCGGGAGCAAGGACCACAACGTCGCGGTCCGCAACCGCGCCATCGAGCGGGACCTGAAGGTCAACGAGTACGGCGTGTTCAGAGAGGTGCGAAGCACCTCAAGCAGTCGGACGCAGTCCGACGACGACGTAGAGGGTGTCGAAGACGACGACCAGCGAGCCGGCGAACGGGTGGCCGGCAAGAGCGAGGAAGGAGTCTACGACGCGCTCGGGATGGACTGGGTCCCGCCTGAACTCCGCGAGAACCGCGGAGAGGTTGCGGCCGCCGCCGACGGGTCGCTCCCGGACCTTCTCACCGAGGGCGAGGTCCGCGGCGACATCCATACGCACACGGACTGGTCCGACGGGGGCAACACCGTCGCGGAGATGGTAGAGGGCGCTGTCGACTTCGGCCACGACTACCTCGCCGTCACGGACCACGCGACCGGGCCGGGGATGGTCGGCGGCGTCGGCGTCTCCGACGAGCGACTCCGCGAGCAGATCTCGGAGGTCGAGTCGGTCGCGGCGGCGGCCGACATCGACGTGTTCACCGGCGTCGAGGCCAACATCGCCGCTGACGGGACTATCTCCGTCGCCGACGACCTACTGGCGGACCTGGATGTTGTGGTCGCCTCGCCCCACGCCGCATTGGACGGCGACGGCACCGACCGACTCGTCGCGGCCGCGGAACATCCGGACGTGAACGTCATCGGCCACCCGACCGGCCGGTATCTCAATCGCCGGGAGGGGCTGGACGTGGACATGGAACGGCTCGCCGACGCCGCCGCCGACAACGACACGGCGCTCGAAATCAACGCCAACCCCGCTCGACTGGACCTCGGCGGCGGTGCGGTCAAGCAGGCCGTCGAGGCCGGCGCGGAGGTCGTCATCAACACCGACGCCCACAGCCCGGACAACTTCGGACTCCTGCGCTACGGCGTCCACACGGCGCGGCGGGGGTGGGCCGAGACGGCCGACGTGTTGAACACCCGCGATGCGGACGGCCTCCGCGAGTTCCTCGATGCCTGAGGACGCCCCCAGCGACCGGCTCGTGCTCGATGCGATGTTGGGAAAGCTCGCCACATACCTGCGGATGTGCGGCTACGACACGGCCTACGCGCTGGACCGGGACGCCGAGGCCGACGACGACCTCCTCGCCCTGGCCGCCGATGAGGACCGACTGCTGATTACCCAGGACACGGACCTTGCCGCTCGTGCGCCTGAGAGCGTCCTGCTTAGCGAGCGGGAGATCGACGGCCAGTTGCGGGAACTCGCCGACGCCGGCTTCCGACTCTCGCTCGCACCGGAGCCGGCTCACTGTGGCGTCTGCAACGGCCCGGTCGAGGAGGTCGACCCGGTGGAACCGACGCCGGAGTACGCACCGAGTGCGAGCGACGAACCGGTCTGGCGCTGTACGGACTGCGGGCAACACTTCTGGAAAGGGAGCCACTGGGCGTCAGTTAAGACGACGCTGGAAGACCTATAGAATACAGAAAACCACCGGGCGTCGCTACAGTTCTTCAGCGACGGCGACGGCCTCCTCGGTCGTCCCCTCGACGACCACGCCGGTCGTCACGCCGTCTTCGGTCCAGTAGACCACAGCCCTGTCGTCACGCTCGACGGCTGTCGCATTCCGGCCGTTCACCTGCACTGCCGTTCCGTTCTCCGCGTCGTCCAGATAGCTCGACGCGCCGGTGGCGGTCAGGAGCGTCACGTTCTCCCCGTCGGCGTCGTACTGCTGGACCACAGCCGTACTATCGGCCCGGCTGATGTACCGGGCCTCCTCGAAGGTCCCGTTATCGTACTCCGGCAGATCCAGATCCGTCGCGGACTGAGCTGCGTCGTAGGTTTCGTAGGTTTCGACCGTCGTGACGGCGACCCGGTCAGCCGGCGGGGCGAACTGGCTGTCGTCGATGCTGACGTTGAAATTGGTTTCCTCGACGGTGAGTTCCGTCCGGTTCTTCCCGTCGTCGGTGATCAGCTTGTGGACGCGGTAGTCCTCGGTGTCGACCCACAGCGTCGTGTTCGGCGCGTCGATGCTCTCGTTGGTCGGTTCGAGGTCGAGTATGTACGTCGACTTGCCGTTAACCTCCTCGGTCCCCCGGAGCGTCGCAGTGACGTTCTCCTCTGGAACCGGGTCGGTAGTGTCGTTCATCGCCGCGGATTTTTCCGGCAGTTCACGGCCGTAGGACTGGTTCTCGCCGACCGCCCAAGCGACGGTCCCGTTCGTCCCCATCTCGTAGGCCCGGTCCTCACCAGTGACGGCGGCCCACGCTTTGTTCGGCTCAGCGGCGGCGTACTCGACTGTGGCGGTCTGCGTCGCCGTGTCGTTGGCTACAGTCACCGTCGCTGTTCCGGTGATCGTCTCGGCTGTATCGTAGCGCTGTTCGGTCTTGTCGAGCACGTCGTCGCCGGACGGTTGTCCCATCTCGCCGAGGCTTGAGACGCCGGCAACGGCCCCGGCGGCCAGCAGTCCGACGGCGACGAACACAGCAACGATAGCCAGTCTCCGCCCGGTATCGGCTGTCATTGGCCGGGCTTAGGACTGGAGTGGTAAGTGGCTTCCTCCTGTCAGAATGCGGACTGTATCCTGACGGGGCCAGACCTGGCGAACCCCTCATTGCCGTCCAGTCCGTACGCGGGCCCGTGAGCGAGTCAGCGAACACGACCGTCCGCGTCGACGGCGTCAGCAAGCAGTACGACCTCGGCGGGACGGTGACGGCGCTGGACGACGTGAGCCTGGACCTCTCGGCGGGGTCGTACACGGCTGTGATGGGACCGAGCGGCTCCGGCAAGAGCACGCTGTTGAACCTCATCGGCGGACTTGACACGCCGTCGTCGGGGCAGGTCGTGGTCAACGGACAGGACGTTTCGGCTGCCAGCGAGGCCGAGCGGGCCGACATCCGCGGGACCGAGGTGGGCTTTGTCTTCCAGACGTTCAATCTCATGCCGCGACTGACCGCGGTGGAGAACGTCGCCCTGCCGCTCGTCTTCGACGGCTGGGACCGCACCCGCCGCCGCGAGCGGGCGGCGTCGCTCCTCTCTTCGGTCGGACTCGGCGACCGCACCGACCACGTCCCCGCAGAACTCAGCGGCGGCCAGCGCCAGCGGGTCGCCATCGCCCGCGCGCTGTCGACCGACCCGGCGCTGATCCTCGCCGACGAGCCCACCGGTAACGTCGACACCGACACCGGCGCACAGATACTCGACCTGTTCGACGCCCTCCACGCGGCGGGTAACACGTTCCTGCTGGTGACCCACGAGCGCCACGTCGCCGAGCGGGCGGAGCGAATCGTCCACGTCGAGGACGGTCACATCCGGTCCGTCGAGGACGTTTCTGGGGGACAGCACTGATGGACACCGGCGAAAGCGTGCGCATCACGCTCCGATCTATCAGGGCCCACAAGCTCCGGTCGGCACTGACGGTCGTCGGGGTCGTCATCGGCATCGCGTCGGTCATCACCTTCGCCACCTTCGGGGCCAGCGTCGAGGCCGAGATCGTCGGCGACATCGAGACGTCGAACGCGGGCAATATCTACGTGTTCGGCACCCCGGCAGGCGACGACGACTTCGACCGGACGCTCCAGCCGGTGTTTACCGAGTACGACATTCAGCAGTTAGAGGAAATTGCAGGGGTACAGGCGGTGCTTCCGCGTGGTATCGTCCAGACACAGTCGGTTCGGCATGGGAACCAGACGCTGGCCAGACAGCAGGTCACGGCGGTGCGACCGGCCAGCTTCACGCAGGGTGTTCTCGTCGAGGGTCGGTCCTTCGGTGCTGACGAGGAGGCCGTCGTGGTCAACGAGCGCATGGCCGGGTCGTTCTCCGAGAACCTCACGACCGGCGAACGCCTCACCATGACGATGCCCGACGGCGGCGAGCGTAACGTCACCGTCGTCGGCGTCGTCAACGGGACGCGCGGAGAGGTGCCGGTCAGCGAATTCGCCCGCCAGCCGCGGGTGTACGTCCCAATCGACCCGTTCTACGAGTCGGTCGTCGAGAGTCCGTCAGTGGGCGTGCGTCAGCGCGCGTACCCACAAGTGACGCTCGTCATCGACCCGCGTGAGATTCCGGAAACGCAGTCGGCGATTCAGACGTACCTCTCCGGTGAGTCCGACGCGCGGTCGCTGTCGGCCGACGACACGGAACTGGTCGCCCGGTCCGGGAACGACTTCGTCGAGGAGATCAGCGACGTCATCGAGCGCATCACGCGCTTTGTCACCGGCATCGCCGTTATCGCGCTCGTCGTCGGCGCTATCGGTATCGCCAACGTGATGCTCGTTAGCGTCACCGAACGGACCCGCGAGATCGGCATCATGAAAGCCGTCGGGGCGCGCAACCGCGACGTGATGCAGGTGTTCCTCGTCGAGGCCGCACTGCTGGGGACAATCGGCTCGCTGCTCGGCGTCCCGCTGGGCCTCCTCGTCGGCTACGGGGCGACGAGGTACGCCGAAGTCACGTTCTCACTTGCGCCGCTGTGGATGGGGCTTGCGGTCGGCGTCGGTGTGCTGGTCGGCGTCGTCGCCGGCCTCTACCCGGCGTGGCGAGCGGCCCGGGTCGATCCTATCGACGCGCTCAGACACGAGTAACGCTTACCGGGATTCAGAACACCGAAATACGTGGTCGCCGAACCACCGGTCGATGACCCTCTCGGAGGAGGCCCGCGAACGGCTCGCCGACATCGTCGAACTCCAGCCGACCAAAAACGGCGAGTTACAGGAGCGCTGGGACATGGACAGCGGCAGCGAGGTCCACCAGTACCTCGAATCCGAACTCAAGGAGTACTACTACCGCGACGACAACAGCCTCATCTGTGCGACGCCGGAGGCGACGACGCTCATCGACGGGGAGGACTCCGAGCGGATTCAGACGGTGACGGTCACCCCGCTCCAGCAGGCTATCGTCGACGTGATCGCCGGGCCGGACGAGGAGAGCCAGAGCGTCGTCGCCGTGTTACACGCCCTCCGCGAGGTCGGCGAGGACCGCGACACCGACGACGTCCGCTCCGCGCTTCGGAGCCTCGCAGACAAGGGGATCGTGGAGACGGTCGAGAAGACCGTGCCCACGTTTAGGCTGGCCGTGCCGCGGGACGAACTGGACATCGAACTGTCCGAAGAGTGAGTCCGGACTGCGGTGTCGGTCTGTCACTCAGTCAGTCCCGGCCGCTGTCGCCGTCGCCGCCGTTCTAACACCCGTTGTATTGCCTTGCCTGGTCCGCCGTCGAGCGGCCACGCCTTCGACCGCCACGCCGGCGGCTCCGGCTCGTAGGACGGGCACTGCCCCCGACACTCCGCCGCTGTCGGCAGACAGTCTTTCGCCGCACAGTGGGGAAATACGCCAGTCTCGTCGGCGCTGAACTGGAAGTACCTGCAATCAGGGCGCATCGTGTTCGCGTACGCGCGCCAGCCGCGAGCGTACGCCCGCTCGGCGATAGCGAGCCGCCGCTCTCGCTTCCAGTCGGGGTCCGCGTACTCGAACTGCGCCGCGCTGGTGTCGTCATCCGGCCGGTCCAGAATGCGCGTTCCCGTCTCGTCGACTGACAGCGACCGCGGCTGCCAGACCGCCTCGGCCGTACCCTTTTCGGGATCGACAGTCAGTACGCCGGCGGCCGCGGGCAGATCGGCCAACAGAACCGGTTCCACGCGCTCGTCGGTCGCCGCCGTCGCCACCCACACCTCGTCGGCCAGCGACAGCGCGATGTCCCGCTGTAGTTGTGGGACGAGGTTCCTGGCGGCGCTGGCAGTGAGGTCGGGCTTGTTCTCGATGGCGATGATCCGCCGGAGCCAATTCGGATAGGGACGCACCCGACGGATTTCGATCCGGTTGCCGCGCTTGCGGGTCTCAATGGCATCACGGTCGGCCGCCTCGTGAATCGACTCCCGGACGTACCGCCACGGGTAGCCCGGGTCGGGGAGTACATCGCGGTAGTACGTCCAGTCGGCCGGCGCGTTCTGCAGGACGTGCAAGAGGTCTGAGTCGAATGATTCCGCTCCGAACTTCGCTCGCTCGCGGAGCCCGGCCGGGTCACACTCCAGCACAATCGTGTCCCAGCGGCGGTGTTTCGTTCCGAGCTGTCTGGCGACTAGGACCGCCGCGTCGTCGGCCGGCGACCACGCTCGCTCGACCCACTGGCAGACTGCCAGCTCGAAAGCGAACTCGGAGCCGGTCATAGCACTGGTTCGGCTTCGGTCTAAATAAATCCGCTTTCTCCGAGTAAATCAGTCACTCCGGCTCATCCTTCGTCATTTGGTTCCGCTTTGGAAGCGATATTACTGAATTTGATATTGAGAGCTAAAGCGAATCGGCTGTGAAAGTGGCTTTCTTGTTAAATAAGTATACAAAGAATTTATTCCATATGGGTCGAGATGAGTGAGTGCATGTCAGTACTCAGTAGTTCGATTGATAGTGTCGGAACAGCGTTACTCCAGTCTGGCGGTGGTGGTACTGCCGCCGGAATTTTTGGAGGTCTTTTCTTCATAGTTCTCGCTCTGCTCGCGTTCGGTGCCTTCATCGCATATATTGCAGGAATGTGGAAAGTCTTCGAGAAAGCCGGACAACCGGGCTGGGGATCATTCGTCCCGATATTAAATATCCTCTACATGTTGGATATCGCCGACAGGGAAACTTGGTGGATCATTCTGTTTTTCATCCCATTCATCAACGCACTTGTGTTTATTGTAATCAATATTGATATTGCGAAGAACTTCGGAAAAGGACCCGGATACGGACTCGCGATGTGGCTCCTCCCGTTCGTGTTTTGGCCACTGCTCGGGTTCGGTGACGAGTCATACGTTGGCGACACCTCTCCCGGCGTATAACTCAGAACAGAACTCACTTCATTCAGTATTGGCCCTGGGACACAGTCCTGCTGCTCATAATTTCACTGAGCAGCCGCTATCGACCGCGACTGGCTCTACTCCTCGTCCGCTTCTCGCTCGTCGAGGAACTCGTGTGCCTGTTCGAGTATCTCGCGGGGGCCATCCTGTGTGACTGTGTTGATGGCCTGCTCGTAGTCGCGCCACTGCAGGTCGCGGTGTTCTGTGGACAGTTCGGCTGACGCTTCGAACGACTTCGCGACGAACAGGTGGACCGTCTTGTGGATGGTGTTGCCGTTCGCCTCGAACACGTAGTCGTAATCTTCGCGGAACCCGTCTAAAAGCCGGAAATCGCCGATACCGGCCTCCTCTTTCACTTCGCGTATGGCGGTCTGCTGGAGCTCTTCCTCGCCCTCGACGCCGCCCTTGGGGAACTCCCAATCGCCGGGTCGGCTCTTGAGCAGGAGGTACTCCCGCCGGCCACGCGTATCGCGAAAGAGGATGGCTCCCGCGCTCGTGGCCTCTATCATTATCGGATTTTATGACACCGCTACTTAAGAGAATATCGGAGACAAAACGGAAACAGATGGCCTTTTGTCACTCGCGGCTGAGTGTTCGTCTACAGATGCCCTTTGTCACGACGCTTACCTTCACCAGTGGGGACCGACATCGGCTTGAGGACATTGTCACAGAAATCAAAGACGGCGCCGAGCAGAAGGGGGTCGAACTCAAGGGCCCGCATCCGAAGCAACCACAGGAACTGCGGATTCCACAGTCGAAAACGCTGGGACCCAGCGGTGGCCGCTTCGAGTCTTGGACCCACACCGTCTACACCCGGACGATAGAAATCGTCGGGTACGAGGAGTTCGCCCGGAACGTTACCCAGCGGACCTTCCCGAACGCCATCCACGTCGAGGCCGGCGTCGAACAGCGGACACAGGTCGGCAGCGGGTCGTAGGGCCGTCGTCCGCTCCTGTGAGTTCTTATAAGTAACTGTGACCCGTTTCGCCGGCATGAACGAAGCCCAGCAGGAGCGGCTCAGGTCCGTCCGGCGTGACCTGCACAGCTATCCCGAGCCCGCCTGGCGGGAGTTCTACACCACCAGTCGTATCGTTGACGAAATAGAGCGTATCGGCGTCGACCAGTTATACCTCGGCCGAGATGTCGTTGACGGCGACGCGCGGATGGCAGTCCCGGATGACGATGAACTCGAAGAGTGGCGGGCGAAGGCCGACGAAGCCGGTGCCCGCGAGGATGTTCTGGAGGCCGCCGCCGGTGGCTTCACCGGCGCAATGGCCGTTCTCGAACAGGGTGAGGGCCCGACAGTCGCCCTCCGGGTCGACATCGATGCACTGCCGATTACGGAGTCAAACAGCGTGGCGCACACCCCGGCGGCCGAGGAGTTCCGCTCAACGAATGAAGGGTACATGCACGCCTGCGGCCACGACGCCCACGCGACGATTGGCCTTGGCGTACTGGAGGCAGTGAAAGAGAGCGATTTCCGCGGAACGTTCAAAGTCGTCTTCCAACCGGCCGAAGAGGTCATCGGCGGCGGGAAGGCCGTCGCCGAAAGCGGTCATCTGGACGACGTGGACCACCTGCTGGCGATACACATCGGTCTCGACCATCCGACCGGAGAGATCGTCGCTGGCGTCGGCGGCTTCCTCGCCGTTCGACAGTTCCAGGCGACGTTCACCGGTGAGACAGCACACGCGGGCGGGCATCCGGCACAGGGACGGGACGCTGTGCAGGCCCTTGCGACCGCTGTACAGAACCTCCATGCGATTCGCCGGCACGGCGACGGCGCAACACGTGTCAACGCTGGGGTTGTTGAGGGCGGTACAGCGACGAATATCGTCCCCGGAGAGGCGACGCTAGAAGGAGAGGTCCGCGGCGAAACGACCCCGCTCAAGGAATACATGAGCGAGCGAGCGGACACCGTCATGTCATCCGCGGCCGAGATGCACGACTGCGAGGTCGCTATCGAGACGACGGCAGAAGCGCCGAGTGCGATGAGCGACGACGCGCTCGCGGATGTAGTGTACGACGCGGCAGACTCGGTTCCCGGTGTCACCAGCCGTCTCCGGACTGATGACCTCGGTGGCAGTGAGGACGCGACGTACCTGATGGACCGCGTCCAAGATCACGGCGGGACGGCGACGTTCGTTGGTATCGGGACCGATCACCCCGGCGGCCACCACACACCGGCCTTCGATGTCGATGCGGATTCGCTGGCCATCGGTGTCGATGTCGTCAGCGAAGCGATCCGCCGACTGAGCAAGTGAGTACGCTACGGCGCTTCCCAGCTGGCAAGCTGAATTGATTTGCCGCTATCCGGCGACTTCCAGTTCAGCGTGACCGTGGCGTCAGAAAGGTCCGACGCCCCGGAAAACGTCACCTGCGACCCGGCCGTGATTTTTGAACTGTCCGCCAACGTACCGTCGATGCTCGTGAAATCGTGCTGTCCGTTGGCACCTGAAGCCCCGCTAACGGTAATGTACAGATGTCCGGCCTGAACCGAGTCACCGCTCCGGTGTTCGATTGTCAGGCTATCGGGACTCCCAGCATCGTAATCGAACGAGAACGCCGCCTGTGGTGCGTTCTGGCCGAGATTTCCGGAACCGAAATCGAGGAAGAACGTCGCTGCTGTCGCCGCCAACAGGACCGTTATTGCAACCATTAGTATGACACCCACAACTGGTGAGACTGCACTATCGTCGGATTGGAATCTGCGTACTAGCATGATTGACCCCCACTCGGGCGACGGTCGACACGCTGTCTCCGTCTCGGTGACCCCCCGGTCGACCGACCCCTGAGCGACTTCATTTTGATATCATGTTATCGAATAATAAAACTTGTCGTTCAAAAGTATAGTTTATATTTTACTCAACTACTATCCAGATCGCATTCAAAACGCTATATTCCTTTTAGCAAGCCTATGCCAGAAGATCAGAATCAACGGAAAAACGAAAGGAGCCGCCGAGTCAGTACTTGGGCTCTGCGCCAGTGACTTCGTAGATATCGTCCATAATCGAGTCGCGCTCGCGTTGCCAAGACTCGAAGCCAGAACGGTCGCTGGGGTAGGATTCGTAATGGTCCAGCAGCCGGTCGGCGGCCTTCTTTGTCTGGTAGAGATCTCGGATCGTCCCGAGGTGGCCGATGCTCTTGACGGCCATCTTGAGTTTGAGCCCGAGCCCGATGCTGGTCGAGCCGCCGTACAGCGCCTCGGCGAGCTTCTCGCCGGGCAGCGCGGCCAGCAGCGCCATCAGGTCGTCGACATCGTAGGCGGTAGTGAAGATGTTGTACACGTCAAGCGCAGCGTACCGGGCTCCGAAATGGTCCATCACGCGCTCGTTGTACTCCCAGAGCGCGGCTTCGTCGTCCGCTCGGCCGGACTCGATAGCCTCGATAGCCTGTTCAGCGGCGTAGGTTCCGGCATAGGCCGCACCGGCGATACCCCCGCCGGTCGTCGGATTGACGTGTCCGGCAGCGTCACCGACGGCCATGAACCCGGGCGCAACGGCGGAGTCGTACGGCCGACGCGTCGGCAGCGCAGCGCCGAGTTTGTCCTGTACCTCCGCACCCTCGAACTCGCTTCGGCCCTGAAGGTCGCGTTTGAGGTCGTCGACCAGTTCCATCGGCTCCTCGTTCATCTGGAAGCCGAGACCGGCGTTGATCTCCGTGTCCGTGCGCGGGAAGTACCAGAGGTAGCCCGCTGAGCGCTCGGTCGGCTTGAACACGAGCGCGTCGTCCCACTCGACCGGCTCGTCTACCTCGATAATCTCCCGGTACGCCGAGCAGAACTGCGAGTACTGGACGTTCGTATCGAAGGTCGCGTCTTCGAGGTCGGTCTTGTCCTGCAGGATCGAGAGCGCCCCGGCCCCGTCGATGACCATGTCACCTTCGTATGTGACAGGGTCGCCCTTCCGCATGGCTTTCACGCCGGTCACACACCCGCTGTCGTCCTGCAGCACGTCCTGAACCACCGTGTCGTAGTGGAACTCTACACCGCTATCGTTTGCACCGTCGATGAGACAGCGGCCGTACTCCCAGCGGTCGATGACGGCGAGTTCGCCCGGGACGGGGATTTCGAGGACGGTGTCCTCCTGCGGTATCTCGAAGCGCCCGTGGTCGACGCCCGTGTTCGTAAAGGCCGGTTCGAGCTGGGACTTCGGAATCGCCTCGGGGAAGTCGCTAGCCCCCTTCAGCGCGTCGCCGCAGGCGATGTGGCCGGCTTCGGTCTCGTCCTTTCGCTCTACGACGACGACGTCGTAGCCCGCGTCCGCAACGGTCGCGGCGGCGTAACAGCCGGATGTCCCGGCCCCGACGACGACAACGTCCACGGAAACGGTCCGTGCCGTCGCCGACGCTCGGCCGGCGTTGCCGTCCTGGTGTGTGGTCATGCACTCCCGTCCTGCCCGGAGAGAGAAAATTATTCCGCTACGGGTTTCAGACGGACTGCTGGAACTATTTCTGCGATGCACAGTCGACTACGGGTGCTTTATGTGGCATTGATGTACAGCGGTCCGTCTCACACCGGACAGCGGTGATAAAGAGTTTTGCTGGGGGGTATCAAATGGCCGAGCATGACCGAGCATACGGTGACCTTTGTGGGGACGGGCGAGGAGATTACGGTCTCCGAGAAGGAGACGATTCTCTCGCGGTGTATCGAGGAGGGCATCGCTCAGGAGTACTCCTGCCGCGTGGGGATGTGTCTGGCCTGTTCGGCGGAAATCGTCGAGGGGTCGGTCACGCAGCCTGCCGCCCGTGGATTGACCGACCGGGAACGGGAGAATTACGCACTGACCTGCATGGCGCGCCCGCAGTCGGACCTGAAACTCGACCGCGGGAAGTACCCGCCCAGTATTGAAGCGGATGTCGACCTGGAGGACGGCGACCTCACACCTGCGGACGACTAGTAGGCACTGAATACCATTAGCATATGGCCTGCTAGAAGGTCTGTAAATACCTTTAACATACGCCTGATATATTGCCTGATATAGAGCGGGGAAACTGCGAATGAAGGACAGGTCATATAAGCAAGTGGCCCCTAAGGAGTAGTGACTACAGCGTCAGCGGACGGCCTTCGACGACTGACACACGCTTCCCCAACCATGACCAGCCGCGTATACAGACTTCACTCGACACTCGAACTGCCACTGGAAGACGCCTACGATTTCTTCGAGGATCCGGACCTTCCACCTGAAATCGCTGACATCGACATCACCCGTCGAAATAATACGCTCATTGTCAGTGCCGTCGCCAAGGACGACTCCATGAGCAAGTACACCCCGACGGCCCAGCTCAAGGCCAGCGTCACGGAGAACCGGGTGTACGAGGAAGACCCCGACGAGATGGGTCCGCCTGGGGCCGCGAGTACCGGAAGCTCCGGCGGTGGCCCCCAGTGGGGCGCACTCGAAGAGGAAGAAGAAGAGATCGAGTCTGAACTCGTCGAGTACGCCTGTTTCAAGGGCGACCGCGAGACCGTTCTCCAGAACACTGCGCTCCAGTACGCGATGTTCGAGGTCCTGTGTGACGTCGCGAAAGTCGCAGAGAAGGGAACGCTGACGGCAATTGCGGCGGTCGACGAGGAACTCAAAGCTGTCCGCATCGTCGATGGGGAAGAGCGGCCCGCCGCGATCAACGTTGCAGAGGAACCCCGCGACGGCGAGGAAGAAGAGGGCGTCAACTGGCGCGACAACGAGTTCATCTCGTAACGCGGCCCGCGTAGCGTCCAGTCACGGATTCCGTTTTGTCGAGCCGTAGCTCCCCACTGTATAGCAGATGGCCTAAATCGCTACGCTGGCGTGATACCTGAGAGATCGGCGTCGGTAAATCGTGACGCGATTTCGATGGTGAGGTTCGCTTCGATGTAGGCAGCAATCACGATGAGCACGGCGGCCGTCGCAAGTAGCCATCCGGCTTCCCGCATATCCTGCCCAGTGACCAGTTCCTTCGTACGGCCGCGGATATACTGTATCGTGCGCCATCCGAACCGCAGTCCAACGGCGGCGACGATGAGCAGTGCGGGGATCTCGATAAGCCCGTGTGGGACGATGAGCGCGGCGACGACGACAGGCGAGACCTGCTTGAGCGCGATACCGACGACAACCCCGATGAGCAGTCCGTTCAAGACGAGCGACAGAACCGTCATTGAACCGAGCGAAATCGCACCGAGCGACATCACGAGCAACGCACCGAGGTTGTTAACGGTCAGCGAGAGGGTCGTTAGCTCAGCCGGCATAAAGGGATTCTCGCCGGTCGTTCCGGGGTTCTGAAGCCACTCGGCGGGTATCTGGCTGCCGAGTCCGTAGCCGAGCAATCCACTGACGATCAGGATCAGCGCGGCTACAGGGACATAGCGCAACAGCCAGCGGTGAAAGAGGCGGGCCGGGAGGGTTGGGCGGTCGTCCATACCACACCTTCCGCGGCGGCAACAAAAAACCCGAGTGCCCGGAACGGGGACGGCCGCCATTTTATTTGCCACCGCCTCACACACCTGTCGACCATCCAAAAAGTACTTGGCACTCGTAATTATATCTCATTACACTATGTCCGAATCAGCAGAGTTCCCGGACTATCTGGACGTTGATTACACTGACGGGGAAGGCGAAGACCCCGAAGAGTACCCGACTGTCAACCACAAGATCGAGAAGGCTATCGAGGTCACGAAGACCGGCCTCGAACAGTACGAGAACCCTGTCGTGATGTGGACCGGCGGTAAGGACTCGACGCTGACGCTGTACTTCGTCAAGGAGGTCGCCGACCGCTTCGACCTCGAAGTTCCGCCGGTCGTCTTCATCGACCACTACCAGCACTTCGACGAGCTCATCGACTTCGTCGAGCATTGGGCTGACGAGTGGGACCTCGATGTCATCTGGGCCCGCAACGAGGACGTGGGCAACTACGTCGACGAGAACGGTCTCGAACCGGGTGACGACATCCCTGTCGACGAACTCTCCGAACACAATCAGCACCACATCCGGAACATCCTCGAATACGAGGAGGACACGTTCCCGTTCCTGCTCGACACCTACGTCGGTAACCACCTCCTGAAGACGGTGGCGCTCAACGACACTATCGAGGAGCACGATGTGGACGGTATCCTGTCGGGCATCCGCTGGGACGAGCAGGAGTCCCGCGCTGACGAGACGTTCTTCTCGCCACGTCACGACCCGGACATCTACCCGCCGCACGACCGCATCCAGTCGATTCTCCAGTTCGCGGAAGCTGACGTGTGGGAAGCCTTCTGGAACTTCGTCGTCCCGGACACAGTTGAGGGCTACCCGGAAGACGGCTACGTTCCGCAGGGTCAGGACGACCTCCCCGAAGGAATCGAGAAGGAAGACGTGCCGGTCTCACCGAAGTACTTCGCTGGATTCCGCTCGCTCGGGAGCGAAGTCAGCACCGACAAGTCCGCCGAAGAACCCGCTTGGCTGCAGGACATGGCGAACACGACCGAGCGCGCCGGCCGCGCCCAGGACAAAGAAGACCTGATGGAGCGCCTGCGCGACCTCGGCTACATGTAAACGGGCACGAACGATACCGGTTCCGTATCGCTGTTTCTCTTGCTGTCTCAGTACCGACGGTCGGCACAACTAACAGTAAATACACAGCCGAATCCGCCTGTCGACCGAAACGAGCAGTCTCCGGTAGCTGACCTCCGGAGCACAGAAGCCGCTATCGGCACTGAGTATTGTCACTCTAACACTTCGACAGGAGTCGATGTAGACTGCGCCGGCAACAATCCCGGACCCGGTGTGGTCGAAGACACAGAGCGGACACGGCTGCCGTTATATGCGCGGCAACGGCTACAGGCGTCGGCCAATACCTGTTTTAGACCCTTGTTCATCTTTTCTGAACGATGTAATTATCCATCCCACAAGCCGGTAGTTGCAGTTTAAGCCTCGCTACGGCCCGTAAAACGGCCGAAAAAGCGTTATAGACAATTGTCGAGAAAAGGTTTAGGTACTGTCGAATAATACGAGTAGGTGAATGAGTTCAGACCAGTACAACTGTCCGAACTGCGGGGCGGAATTGAGCTACCAGACGACGAAGCACAACGGCTGTTCGAACTGCGGTTTCGTTCCGCCACACAGCGCTGAGTAAGGCGGATTGGACCGAGTTAGCGGACGCACTGTTCTGTAGTCGGTAGTTGTCGAGTTCTGCGAGGAGGAAGCGGTACTCGGGTCCGACATCTATTTTTCTCGGCTCGCTGTATCGTTGTCTGTGACGGACCGCACAGATCGGGGCGTTCTCGCGGGGGTTATTTTTGCCGTGTTACTGGCGCAGGTCTTGCTGTATCCGGGCGTCGACAGACTCGTCCGGTCGCTGGGTGCGACGACAGACCTGAACGCGAGCATGTGGTTCCTCGCCGCTGAGTTCGGGGCGTTTGTCGTTTTTGCTGGTGTGTGGGGCGTGCTCAGCGACGCCACCGGACAGCGTACACCGTACATTGCCGGCGGGGCGGGCGCAGGCGCAGTGCTGTACGCCCTCATCGCATGGCTCCCCGGAGCGGTCTCGCTCCCGTTTACTGGCGTGCTGGTCCTGCGGGTCCTCCAGGGCGGGGCCACTATCGCGGCATTCTCGCTGGCGATGACGATGCTGATGGACCTCGGCGGCGGCCATGGCAAGAACATGGGGGCGGCGGGTATCGCTATCGGCAGTGGCACGGCGCTTGGCGCGCCACTTGGCGGCCAGTTGTACGAGGTCCAGACCACGCTCCCGCTGTACGTGGCGAGCACGCTGTCGCTCGTTGTCGCTGTGGCCGCCCTGCTCGTGACTGACCGCGCACCGTCCGACGAGCGGTCTGGCCTGGCTGCGACCGTGTCCGGTCTCAAGCAGCGGCCAACGCTGGGCGTGCCCTACGCCTTCGGGTTTATCGACCGGCTCACCGCGGGCTTTTTCGCGCTCGTCGGGACCCTGTATTTCCGGGAGACGTTTGAACTGGGGCCCAGCGAGACCGGGATTATGCTAGCGCTGTTTTTCGCCCCGTTCGCCCTGCTCCAGTATCCGTTCGGTGTGCTCTCTGACCGCATTGGCCGTACTGTTCCCATCGTCCTCGGGTCGGTGCTGTACGGACTCACGGTTATCGGCGTCGGGCAAGCGCCGACGGTGACCATTGCTGGTGCAGGGATGGTACTGACCGGCGTTATCGGCGCACTGATGGCCCCTGCGACGATGGCGCTCGTCTCGGACCTCGCCGGCGAGACCGAGCGCGGCACTGCGATGGCTGGGTTCAACATCTTCGGTAGCGTCGGCTTCCTCGCCGGCATCCTTATCGGGGGGACTGTCGCCGGAGTCTTCGGCTATCCCGTTGCGTTCCTCGTCGCCGGCGGGACGGAAGTCGTCCTCGCGGTGCTCGCACTGCCCGGACTGCTACGGCTGGAGAAGCCGGCCGAGGATGCCGTCGCGGGCTGACTACGACGCTTCGCGGATCTCGTCCAGCGCCGCGGGGTTCTCGATGCTGGACATGTCACCCAGGTCCTCGCCGCGGTAGACACCGGCGATGGCCCGGCGGATGATTTTCCCGCTCTGCGTCTTGGGGAACTCGTCGACGAACAATACCTCACGGGGTCGGAACGGCTTGCCGAGTTCCTCGCCGACGGCGGCGCGGATGTCGTCCCGGAGGTCGTCCGATGGGTCGTAGCCGGGTTCCAGCACGGTGTAGAGGACGACGGCGGTACCGGTTGTATCGTCAGGCGCACCGACAGCTGCGGCCTGGTTGACGGCGTCGTGTTCCATCGCCGCACCCTCGACCTCCGCCGGCCCGACCTTCCGCCCGGCGACGTTGAGCACGTCGTCGGCCCGGCCGTGGAGGAACCAGAGGCCGTCCTCGTCTTTCTGGGCCCAGTCGCCGTGGTCCCAGACGTCGTCCCAGGTCGACCAGTACTCTTCGAGGTAGCGGTCGTCGCCGCTCCACAGCGACCGGGTCATGGACGGACAGGAGTCCCGAGCGACCAGATAGCCACGTTCGTGGGTGTCAGTGATCGAGTTCCCGTCGGGGTCAACGATGTCGATATCCATCCCCAGCCCTGGACCGCCCAGCGTGCAGGGCTTGAGCGACTGGATCGGCATCGGCATCAGGAAACACCCCATGATTTCGGTCCCGCCCGAGATGTTGATGATGGGGCAGTTTCCGCCACCGACCTTCTCGTAGAACCACTGCCAGCTCTCGGGGTCCCAGGGTTCACCGGTCGAGCCCAGCAGCCGCAGGCTGGAGAGGTCGTGACCCTCCAGCCACCCGTCCCCTTTCTTCCGGAGTGCCCGTACCGCGGTCGGCGAGACGCCGAAAGTAGTGATGTCGTGGCGGTCGATCATCTCCCAGAAGCGGTCCGGTTCGGGGTGGTCCGGCGCGCCCTCATACATGAAGACAGTCCCGCCGAAGGCGTGGTTTCCGAGCAGCGTCCACGGCCCCATCATCCAGCCGATGTCGCTCACCCAGAAGAAGCGGTCGCTGGGCTTGTGGTCGAAGCCGAAGTAGATCTCCTTGGCCGCCTGCATGAGCGCGCCGGCGTGCGTGTGGACGATACCCTTCGGTTTCCCGGTCGTCCCGGAGGAGTACAGCAGCATCGACTCCTGATTGCTCGGGAGTTCCTTGGCCGCGTACTCGTCGTCAGCGGTCGCTATCGCTTCGTCCCACCACTCGTCGCGACGGGTCCAGCGAATCGTCTCGTCGGGGTCGTCCGCGACACCGAGGCGGTCGTAGACCACAGTGTGTTCGACCGGCGTCGTTCCCGGTTCATCGCCGGCCTGCTCGATAGCCTCGTCGGCGCTCCCCTTGAGGTGGACCTCGGAGCCCCGGCGGTAGAATCCGTCACCGGTGAACAGGACGGAACACTCGGCGTCAGCAATGCGGGTCGCCGTCGCGTCGACGCCGAACCCGGAGAAGATGGGCACGGCGACGGCACCGACCTTGAGACAGCCGTACAGTATCGACGCGACTTCGGGGACCATCGGCATATACAGGCCGACGGTGTCGCCGGTGCCGACGCCGACGGACTCCAGATAGTTCGCTACCTTGCTGGCCTGCCGATTCAGTTCATGGTATGTGATTTCTCGCACGTCGCCGGGTTCGCCCTCCCAGATGAGTGCCACCGAGTTCCGCGTCGGGCTGTCCCGCGCTGCGTGGCGGTCCAGGACGTTGTGGGCGGCGTTGATAGTCCCGCCGGTGTACCAGTCGGTGAACTGCGGCCCCTCACTGTTGTCCCGGACTTGGTCGTATTCTTCGAAGAACTCGATATCGAGGTACTCCGGGAGCAGGTCCCAGAACCACTCGACGCCGGAATCGGCTTCCTCGGGCAGGTCCGTGGTCGTTCGCTCGATGAGTTCATCGTAGTTGTCGATGTCGTATTCCTGCATGAACTCCCAGACGTTCGTCGATTCGACGAACGCGTGGCTCGGTTCGTGGACGATGGAGTCTACGTGGTTTTGCTCGCTCATTGCGTCAGTATTCCGTAGTGTTTGGTCGTCTGGTATAAACTGGTACCGCCGTCCGGCACGCGATTCGTCCGCGTGTCGGCCGCGGTGACCCGGTTCCAGTCCGCTCGTGGGTGGCAGAGGGTCGGGGCATATCCGCACACCACAGTCTCACTCGTAGGTCGTTGTCATGCCGCCGTCGAACAGCAGGTCCCCGCCGTTGAGATGGTCGGCGTGGGTCGAGAAGCCGAACACGAAGAGGTTCGCCACGTCGACCGGGTCCATCATCTCCTTGACTCGGGCCTGTCCTAGCATCACGTCGTCGATGACCTCGTCGACGCTGATGCCCCGTTGCTCGGCGGTGTCGGGAATCTGGTCGACGACCAGCGGCGTCTTCACGTACCCGGTGCTGATAGAGAACCCGCGGAGCCCGTCGCCGCCCTCGGCGGCGATAGACTGTGTCAGTCCCCGCAGGCCGAACTTCGAGACGTTGTAAGCCACCTTGTCCGAGGTGACGTAGTGGCCGTGGACTGACGCCATGTTGCCGATGGCACCCACGCCGTCGTCGGTCCCGCGGATATGCGGGATGACGCGCTTGGAAAGTGCGAGCGGGGCGCGCAACATCACGTCGTGCATCTGGTCGTACTTCTTCATCGGGAAGTCCTCGATGGCGTCGATGTGCTGGAGGCCGGCGATGTTCGCGAGATACCGCACGGTGCCATGAGAGGCCGCGGTTTCGACGATGGTCTCGATGTCCGCGTCGTTCGCGAGATCACCGGTCACTGTCTCGACGGTTCCATCGAGGCCGAGGTCCGCCGCCGTGTCCGCGACTTCGGCGAGGCCGTCGGCGTCGATATCCGTCGCGACGGCGGTCACCCCGTTGGCGGCCATCGCCAGCGCCGTCGCCCGACCGATGCCGGACCCGCCACCGGTCACCAGACAGACGGTGTCGCTCGTGTAGTGGTCGTCGTCGACGAACAGTATCGAGGACTCGTCGATGGGCTCGACTTCGAGCCGTTCGTGAGAGGTGCTGGATGCCATTCAGTCACACGTTCTCTAGACATCTCCGAATAGGGGTGGGTTGACATGTATACCCGATTGGCTGCTGTGATGCTGTCACAGTCCGTCGCGAGAACGCTGTTCCGCCGTCTCATCGACGACGTGGTTTACGTGTAAACCTCCCGTTATTCGGGGGTTACGTCGGAAGAATCAGTCATCCCTGTGAGCGTGGCACACACCACGTGACCAGCCTCCCCGGACGAGTCCGGGGCGTATTGGGACACACCTATGAAACGAACGACAACGGACCATGACAGCGAAGGTATCGGCAGGCGACAACTGCTCTCCGCCGTCGGCGGTTCAGCCGTCGCCGCAGCGCTCGCTGGCTGCTCGACGCTGCTGAGTGACGGCGAGGCGGCGGACCAGGGCGGGCAGTCCGGTGGCGAAATTTCCGACGAACCGATACAGGCCGGCCTGTTGACCTTCACGCGGGGCGCACCGGGCGTACTCGGAATCCAGGCCCAGCGCGGAGCCGAACTCGCCGTCCAGCGCATCAACGAGGCGGGCGGTATCGGCGGGCAACGAGAGATCGAACTGGACGTGGTCAACGAAGGGTCGAACCCGCTCGACAGTTACAACCAGTTCATCGAGGAGGGGAAAGAGGTCACCTTCGGCCCGATTTCCAGTGGTACGCACAGCCAGATCGCCCCCGAAGTCGAGAAAAACGAGGTTATCAACGTCAGCACTGACGGGACGGTGACGACGCTTTACGAGGAGACCGTCCCCGATCCGACCTACTCCTTCCGCTTCCAGAACTACGACATCATGGAAGTGGTGACGATGGCCCGGGAAGCCGTCGAACGCATCGGCGCTGACAACATCTCGACTGTCGCCGGAGTCAACCCCGGCTATTCCTTCGGCGAGGACGAGATGCGGGTGTTCACTCAGGCCATTCAGAAACTCACTGACGCCGAAGTCGTCTACGAGGGGTTCCCGGAACTCGGAGCTAGCGACATGGCGAATCACATCACCTCGATCAACAACGAAGAGCCGGATGTGACCTTCTCCAGCCTGTGGGGCGGCGACGTGACGACGTTCGTCCGACAGGCCAACGCCAACGACATGTTCGAGAACACGACGGTGTTCGGCACGACGCTGTACAGCGCGGCCGGCGACGTGCCGGGCGATGCACTGGCTGGGACAGATATCTACTCCGGGTCGCGGAACTACTACTGGGGCCTGCCGGCGCTCGGCAACTGGCAGCCCGGCCGCGAACTGTTTGACGCTGCAACACAGCAGGAGGGCGTGACGGTACCGACGGCACACTACATGAGCGGGTACGGGGCTGTCACCGCGTGGGCGACGGCCGTCGAGAAAGCTATCGACCTGCTTGGCACCTACCCCAGCCAGGAGCAGATCGCGCAAGTTCTGGAAGGACACGGCTTCTTCACACCGGCCGGCTACCACAACATCGCCGAGGACCACCAAGGCGCGTCGAACTCCTTTGCCGGGCAGATGGTGTACGATGACGACCTCGGGGCGGCCAGGCTTGACGACGTGAACACCTACGCCGCCACCGAGACGGCACCGCCGCCAGGTGTCACCGGCAGCGACTGGCTGGACAGCTGGAGCGCCTGATACCGAGCCATGGCCGTAACACCCACAGCCGCGCTCGTCCAGACGCTCAACGGCATCCAGTTCGGGTTCATCCTGTTCATGATCGCCTCGGGACTCACCGTTATCCTGGGGATTCTGGACGTTCTGAACCTCGCCCACGGGGAACTGTTCTCGCTCGGCGCATACACCGCCATCGGCGTGTTCGGGTTTATTATCGGCATCATCGGCCCGCCGGGTGGCGGCGTCGTCGGGACCGCCGTGTTCGTCCTCGCGGTCCTCGCGGCCGTGCTGGTGACAGCAGCCATCCTCCTCCCCGTCGGAACCCTCTTCGAAGCGGTGTTCCTGCGACAGATTTACGACCGCGACCAGGTGTATCAGCTGGTACTGACCTTCGCCCTCCTGCTCATACTCCTCGACGTGAAGAAGTTCATCTGGGGGGACAGCTCGATACGAACCGATGCCGTCTACAGCGCAATCAACACGATTCCGACGAGCGAACTCGTCGGGCTGAACTACCCGACCTACAACGTGTTCGTCATCCTCGTCGGCATGGTCTCCGTCGCGGGGCTGTTCTGGTTCTTCGAACGGACGAAGACCGGGCGCATCATCAGGGCGACGGCTATCGACCGCGAGATGGCGACCGCCATCGGCGTCAGCACCGACCGCGTGTTCACGCTCGTGTTCGCGCTGGGCGCGTTCCTTGCTGGCTTTGCCGGCGCGATGGCCGTCCCGCCGACAGCGGCGACGCTTGAGATGGGCACCAATCCACTGGTGCTTTCCTTCGTCGTCATCGTTATCGGCGGCCTCGGCAGCCTCCGTGGGGCGTTCGTCGGGGCGCTCCTGGTCGGCGTCATCCGGAGCTGGATGATCACGCTGTACCCGCCGGGCGAGATCGCGGCCCCGTTCGCCATCATGGCGCTCATCCTGCTGGTCAAACCCGAAGGGCTGTTCGGAACGTGGGGTGAGACGGCGTGATGCCGGAGCGCGTCGACCGCGATGGGACGCCGGCGTATCGCTTCCTCGGAGTCGAGGTGACCCGTCGGGAGACGGTCTTCCTCGTCCTCGGGGTCGTGTTCCTGTTCGTCATTCCCGATATCGCGGGCCTCTCCGACAGTCTCCAGCTCAGCGTCATCCACCAGGGCTTGCTATTCGGCTTCGCGGCAGTCGGGCTGAACCTCCTGCTACGGCACACGAAGCTCACCTCGTTCGGCCACGCGGCCTTCTTCGGCACCGGCGCGTACGCGACCGCAGTGCTGGCGCGGTATGCTGGCATCCAGAGTGTCGGCCTGCTGTTGCTCGGAGCCATCGCGGCCGCGACGGTGATGGCGGCCATCATCGGGGTGCTGTCGCTGCGACACACCGGGCTGTACTTCGCCCTTCTGACGCTGGCCTTCGGCCAACTCCTGTACGCTATCGCGCTCGGCCAGAGCGCCCTCGGCGGGAGCGACGGGCTCCCGATCCGGCCGGGGCCGGCGAACCAGCCGCTCCTGTTCGGGACCGCGTTCAGCCCCGACGTGTACCAGGTGCTGACGTACTACCTGACGGTGGTCGTCATCCTCATCGGGCTGTTCGTGATGTACCGCATCACGCAGTCGCCGTTCCGCAACGCCCTGGACGCCATCGGGCAGGAACGGACCCGAGCGCGGTTCATCGGTCTGCCGATCCGGCGGTACGTCTGGGCCGCGTTCGTCATCTCGGGCATCTACGGCGGCGTCGCGGGCGGGCTGTACGCCGTCGTCCGCCAGTACGTCCGCCCGGAGGGGACGCTGTTCTTCCTCCGGTCGGGCGACATCCTGTTCATGGCGATTTTGGGCGGGTTCCGGACGCTTGTCGGCCCACTCATCGGCGGTGTCGTCCTCATCTTCCTGCAGGACGTGGGCCAGGACATCACCCAGTACTACGAGTTCCTGACCGGCGTGGTATTGCTGATACTCGTGTACGGGTTCCCGCGAGGGATCGTCGGGTCGCTCCGGTCCGGCGGCATCGTCAACGCGCGGCTCAGTGATCTGCGCCGGGAACCGTCCGTCCTGTCGACGTGGGGCCGGAGCGCCGTGCAGTCGATAGAACGGAAGGTGACAGAGGCGCTGACAAGCCTGCGGATAATCCTCTTCGGGGTCGATTGATATGCTCGAAGCACGCAATCTGCGGAAGTCCTTCGGTGAACTGGTCGCAACTGACGACATCACGCTCGAGTTCGGTAAGGAGGCGGGCGAACTCGTCTTCATCGTCGGCCCGAACGGGGCCGGGAAGACGACGTTCATCAACCTCCTCACTGGCTTTCTCTCGCCGGACGAGGGGTCCATCGTCCTCGACGGCGACGATATCACCGGCATGTCGGCAAACGGGCGTGTCGATGCCGGCATCGCCCGGAGCTTTCAGGTCGTCAAAGTGTTCGAGGAGATGACGGTGCGGGAGAACCTCCGGACGGTCGTGTTGACCGAACAGGGCAAGACTTGGAGCCTGTTCTCGATGGCCGACGGTCACGAGGAGGTGGAGACGAAGGTCGAGGAACTGGTGGAGAAGTTCCGGCTCGAAGACACCGCGGATACCGTCGCCGAAGAACTCCCCCACGGCGACCGCAAACTGCTCGACGTAGCGATGTCGTTCGGCCTCGACCCGGACTACCTCCTGCTCGACGAGCCGACCTCCGGCGTGTCGACCCGTGAGAAGGAGTACGTCATCGAGACGATTGTCGAGGTCGGCCGAGCTGAGGGCGTTACGACGGTTACCATCGAGCACGACATGGACATTGTCACCGAGTACGCCGACCGCGTCGTCGCCCTGCATCAGGGCGCAGTCCACGGCGTCGGCCCGCCGACGATGCTCGAAACCGACGACGAACTCCGGCGGCTGCTCCTGGGGGTGGGCGACGATGAGTAGCGAACCGCTACTGTCCGTTCGGGGTCTCAAAGCCGCCGTCGAGGGGTTCCTGGTGACCGAGGACATCGACCTCGACGTGAACGCCGGGGAGGCGGTCGGGCTGGTCGGCCGCAACGGGGCCGGCAAGACGACCACCTTCCGCGGCATTATGGGCCTGACACCCGTCTGGAGCGGCTCAGTCACGTTCCGCGGCGAGGAGCTGACCGACATCCGCTCGGAGCTGATTCCCAAGCGGGGCATCGGATACCAGCCCGAGGACCGGAAGCTGTTCACGGGGATGACCGTCGACGAGAACTTCCGGCTCCCGATCTGGACCAGCGGGAAGGCCCGCGGCATCGACGACGAGGACGCGGTCATCGAGAGCGTCTACGACGTGCTGACCGAACTTGACGACCGACGGGACGCGAAGGTCCAGAACCTCAGCGGCGGCCAGGCGAAGATGGTCGCCATCGGCCGGGCGCTGGCGCTCCAGCCCGACCTGCTCATCCTCGACGAGCCGTTAGAGGGGTTGGCTCCGGTCGTCGTCGAGAGCCTCAAGCGCTATATCCGGGCGATCAACGACCGCGACATCGCCGTGCTCATCGCTGAATCGAACGTGACGCACGTCCCCGAGGTCGTGGACCGCCTGTACGTCATCGAGCGCGGGGATATCATCGCCAGCGGCGACCCGGAAGAGTTGGCGGCCGACGAAGAGATACAGAAGCTGATGCAGGGCAGCGGCACGGAGTAGCGACAAGGCAACGCTGAACTCAGGCCCTCACTCGGTCACGTCGTTCATCGCCGTCGTGACTCTGTCGAGTATCTTCCGCTGGCTCCGCCGGAGGTTCTTCGAGATCGCCATCTTGGACACGTCGAACTCCTCGGCGAGCGAGGAGAGGGTCGCGTCCCGTGGCGTGTCGAAGTAGCCGCCCTCGACGGCTTTCTCCAGCGTGTCCCGCTCCACGTCCGAGAGTTCCCGACAGCCGTCGACCAGCCGCTTCGCCGAATCGATGTTCTGTAGCAGGTCGTAGTAGTCCTCTAGGTCGACTGACTCCCGGGACCGGATCGTGTAGTCGTTGTCCCGTTCGAGTTCGGATAGGGTTCCCTCCGCGACCCGCTCGGTGTCGAAGCCGACGTGCCAGATCTCCGAGCCGTCCCGGATGCGGAACGGTCCGGTGATGTAGCCGCTGTGGTCACGGATGACGTTCATCGCGTTCGTCTCGTCGATGCGCGAGCGGATGAGCGCCAGGTCACCCTTTCGACGGAGGAGCTGATAGGACTCCATGTGGTCGTGTGCTTCGAGCGCGTCGAGTCCCCGGTCCAGCTCCTCGCGGTCCGCGCCGTTGACCATGATCCGCGTCTCTAACTCACGCTCGACGGGGTGGAAATCCCACTGCTTGGCCAGGAACGACACCTCGTAGTCCCGTGTCGTGTCGATGTACGGACAGTCGTACTGGACCATGTCCATCTCGAGCGAGATCATGGGTAATCAATCATGTTGTACTCTCTTAGTGATTGCCTATCCGCCACGTACCCCGACCGCGCCAGTCACGCCGCAAACCCTTTTGACTGCGGCAGTTAATTTTCGGGTATGTACGTCCGGGATGCGAAAAACCGAGAGGAAGTCTGGTTGCTCGACCGTATCGAGGAGATGGGGCTGGACGAGACGGCTTTCAGATCCCGGGACTACGTCGTCGCTATCGACGAGGAGAGCCACGAAAAGGCGGGCTTCGGCCGTATCCGTATTCACAAGCGCGACGAGGAGTCCGTCTGTGAACTGACCAGCATCGGCGTCCTGCCGGAATGGCGAAACCAGGGCGTCGGCGCACACGTCATCGAGCGCCTGGTCGAGTACGCCGGTGACGAGGGGTTCGACACCGTCTACTCGCTGACGAACGCCTCCGAGTACCTCGCGCAGTTCGGTTTCGAGCGCATCGATCCGGCCCGATTGCCCGACTCGCTCCGGGATCGGCTCGATACCAAACAGGAGAACATCCAGCCCGACGCGGTGCCGCTCCGGGTGGCCATCGACCGCTTCGAAGTGCCCGGCCACCTCCGTGGGCGGTTCAAGCAGGCCAGTGCTGGCGAGCCTGAGGAACCCGAACCGGAGGAGGGCCCCGAGGACTTCGGCATTGACCCCGACGAAGCCACCT
Organism: Haloarcula japonica DSM 6131; assembly: GCF_000336635.1. Classification (GTDB taxonomy): domain Archaea; phylum Halobacteriota; class Halobacteria; order Halobacteriales; family Haloarculaceae; genus Haloarcula; species Haloarcula japonica. The sequence continues at coordinate 30,037 of NZ_AOLY01000037.1, forward strand.
ACAAGTACGACACGGGCGACTGAGTCCCTGCCGACGACGGACTGATTATCTGATGTCGACGACTTCGATATCGAAAACGAGCGTCTTACCGGACAGTTCGTGGTTGAAATCGACTTCAACGGCGTCATCCCGGACCGCAGTCACGTCCCCGTGCAGGCCGTTTTCGGCCTCGACGTGGATTCCGACTTCCGGCTCTTTTCCCACCATGCCTTCGAACGTTTCGGGGTCGTACTCACGGACGCGGTCGGACTGGAACTCGCCGTAGGCTTTCTCCGGGGGCACCGTAACGGTGGCCTCCTCGCCCGCAGCCATGCCGACGAGTGCCTCGTCGATCCCTTCGATGATCTCCCCCGCACCGACGGTGAAGCAAAGCGGTGCGTACTCGCTCGCCTCGACACCCTGTGCCTCCATGAGTCCGTGCTCCCTGGCGACTTCGGGACGTGACGTATCGAAGACGCTCCCGTCCTCGAAGCGACCGACGTACTCGATGGTGACGCCGTCTCCCGGTTCGATTGGCATACGTCCTCGATAGATACTGACGGTATAAACCCACCTCGGAACAGCGCGCCGCGAATCGCCGCGGGCATCGCATTACAAATCGTGAAGGATTTAAGAACCCTTAAGCCTTCGCCGTCCGACAATCCGTCCATGTTTGACCCCGACGAGCTGGAGGAGATACGGGAGTCGAAGGCTCAGTGGGAGGAAGACGACGTCCAGCCCACCGTCGACCGCTTTGGCGAACGTAAGGAGACGTTCACCACGGACACTGAAGGGCACGAGGTAGACCGTCTGTACACCCCCGAAGACATCTCCGATCTCAACTACGAGGCGGATCTGGGCTTCCCCGGTCAGGAGCCCTACACCCGCGGGGTGTATCCGACCGGTTATCGGGGCCGACTCTGGACGATGCGTCAATACGCCGGGATGGGGACCGCGACGGAAACCAACGAGCGGTTCAATTACCTACTTGACCAGGGCCAGACCGGGCTGTCGATGGCGTTTGACCTCCCGACGCAGATGGGCTACGATTCTGACCATGCGATGGCAGCCGGCGAAGTCGGCAAAACCGGCGTCGCCATCGACTCGCTTGACGACATGGAGACCGTGTTCGACGGCATCCCGCTGGATGAGGTCTCGACGAGCATGACTATCAACGCCCCTGCGTCGGTACTGCTGGCGATGTACATCGCCGTCGGTGACAAGCAGGGCGTCGACCGCGAGGAACTCCGCGGGACCATCCAGAACGACGTGCTCAAGGAGTACATCGCGCGGAACACGTTCATCTACCCGCCGGAGCCGTCGATGCGGCTCATCACCGACATATTCGAGTTCTGTGCCGCCGAGACGCCGAAGTTCAACACCATCTCCATCTCGGGATATCACATCCGCGAGGCCGGCTCGACGGCCGCCCAGGAGATCGCGTTCACACTGGGCGACGGCATCGAATACGTCGAGGCTGCTATCGAGGCCGGGCTGGACGTGGACGAGTTCGCCCCCCAGCTATCCTTCTTCTTTGCCTCCTACAACAACATCTTCGAGGAAGTGGCGAAGTTCCGGGCGGCGCGTCGCCTCTGGGCGAAAATCATGGACGAGCGCTTCGACACCCAGAACCCCAAGTCCAAGCAACTGAAGTTCCACACCCAGACCGCTGGCTCGACGCTGACCGCCCAACAGATCGAGAACAACGTCGTCCGTGTGTCCTACCAAGCGCTGGCGGCCGTTCTGGGCGGGACCCAGAGTCTCCACACCAACGGTAAAGACGAGGCTATCGGCCTGCCGACCGAACAGTCTGTCAGAACTGCACTGCGGACCCAGCAGATTCTCGCCCACGAGTCCGGCGCGGCGGACACCATCGACCCGCTGGCCGGGAGCTACTACGTCGAATCACTGACCGACGAACTCGAAGCGGAGGCCCGCGACCTCATCGAGGAAGTCGACGAGCGCGGCGGGATGCGCCGCTCCATCGAGGAGCAGTGGGTCCAGCGCCAGATTCAGGACGTGGCCTTCGAACGCCAGCGTGAGCAGGAAGCCGGCGAGCGCATTATCGTCGGCGTCAACGAGTATCAGGTCGAGGAAGAGGGCGAGCAGGACATCGAAGAGGTCGACGAAGCGGTCGAGCAGGCCCAGCAGGACAACGTCGCCACGGTTCGGGAGGAGCGCGACGACGAAGCCGTCGAGGCGAAACTCGGCGCACTTCGACAGGCCGCCAAGGGCGACGAGAACATCATGCCCTACATCATCGACGCCGTGAAGGTGTATGCCACGACCGGCGAGGTGTGTGACGTGCTCCGGGACGTGTTCGGTGAGTATCAGCCCGGTTCATCGATGTAAGGTCAGCCGAGCCGCGAATTACGTCCTGTTTTCCACCTGTCCACGCTCCCAGAATTATAAGCTACCCCGGTGTACGGCCGTCCATGCGATTCGACCACGCCGGCATCGCCACCGACGACGCCGACCCGCTTGCGGAACTGTTCGCCAACGCTTTCGAGACACCAGTCGTCCACGAGGAGACGTTTGATGGGCTACAGGTGACGTTTCTAGAGATGGGTAACGGCTATTTCGAACTGCTAGAACCGCTGCCCGATGCCGACGGCACGATTCCCAGATATCTCGACAGCAATGGGCCGGGCATTCATCACGTGGCTCTGGAAACAGACGATATCGCCGCCGCGTTAGAGACGGTCAGTGACTGTGGGATCGACCTCATCGATGATGAGCCACGGCCGGGAGCGTGGGGCCACGACGTGGCGTTCCTCCATCCGAAAACAACTGGCGGCGTACTCGTGGAGTTAGTCGAACACTAATCCAGAGTCCGGCCCGGCTCGGGGTTCACTCATCACCAAGGAAGGCCGCGAACTGTTCCTCAGCCCCAGGAGTCAGGCGCTCCGGCGGCTCCGCGAACCACGCCGCACCGACGAGCTCAGACTCGTCCACGTCGAGGCTTCCCTTCTTGTACGCCGCTTCGAGGAAGATGTCTAGCGTGTGCACCGACCCCTGTGCGTCGGTGTCCGGATAGTACTTCGAGTGAACGACCTCTGCAACGCCGGTGACCGTACAGCGGATGCCGGTCTGTTCGTTGACGCGACGGACGGCGGTACCCTGCACCGACTCGTACTCGTCGCCCTTGCCACCGCCCGGCAGCGCCCACATGTCAGCGCCGCGGCCCAGCACCAGCAAGACCCGGTCGCGGGTATCGCCGGCCGCCTGGTCGGGTATCTGGTCGCTCAGCTCCGGGAAATCGGAGCCGTCTCGGGTGACGAACACGACGCTGTTCCCGGAGTAGCCGGTCCCGCGTGTCGCAGCGAACACGTCAGCGTATTCGTCGGGCGACAGCTCGAAGGTCTCTTCGGTGACCGGAACCTCGTCGTAGGCCGCTTCCAGGCTCGAAATACGCTCGTCGACGTTCGTCTGGTTGATCTTCTCCGTGAGGTTCGCATCTCCCGCCCCAGTCTCAGGACCGTCGGCGTCGTCAGTCATACGGGGTTGTACTCCGGGGCACCGATAAGTGCCGTGGTCCAGTCGATGAAAAAGAACTTGTATTCTGGTTGTCTGGTTCCAGACATGAAAGCGATTGTCCTCGCAGGAGGGTACGCCACCCGGCTCTGGCCTGTGACCAAGAACCGGCCCAAGATGCTGCTTCCCGTCGGTGAGACGACCGTCATCGACCGAATTCTCGGCGAGTTAGAGGAGGACGATCGCATCACTGACGTGTTCGTCAGTACGAACCAGCGCTTTGCCACCGACTTCCGGGACCACATCGCCGCGAGCAGTTTCGAGAAGCCGTCCCTGACCGTCGAGGAAACCGCCGAAGAGGACGAGAAGTTCGGCGTCGTCGGCGCGCTCGCCCAACTGGTCGACCGGGAAGGGCTCGGCGATGAGGACCTGCTCGTCATCGCCGGCGACAATCTCATCAGCTTCGACATCGCGGCGTTCATCGACTACTTCGAGCAGTACGACGACCCCACGCTCGCCGCCTACGACGTCGGCTCCCGTGAGAAGGCCAGCTCCTACGGCCTCATCGAACTCGACGGCGAGGAAGTCACGGACTTCCAAGAAAAGCCCGACGACCCCAACAGCACGCTCGTCTCGATTGCCTGCTACGCGTTCCCGGCCGACGCGATCCGCTTCGACGAGTATCTCAACGACGGGAACAACCCCGACGAACCCGGCTGGTTCATCCAGTGGCTCGTCGACGACGGGCCAGTCCGTGCGTTCACGTTCGACGACGCCTGGTACGACATCGGGACCCCCGAGAGCTATCTGGAAGCCGTCGCGTGGGAACTCGACGGCGACAACGTCGTCGCGGAGGACGCCACCATCGAGAACACCACACTCGGCGAGAACGTCCACGTCCTTTCGGGGGCCGAAATCGTCAACTCCAGCCTCGACGGTACCATCGTGTTCCCGGACACGACTATTCTCGACTCGGATATCCGACAGTCGATTATCGACCGGGATACGCAGGTCGAGAGCCTTGACCTCGCCGGCGCGCTCATCGGTGCGCATACGCAGTTGACGAACGGCGATTGACCCCACCTAGCCGCTTCGATTCTCTCGATTACGCCAGCCACGCGTCTTCTATCTGTACCGTTCCACGACTGCCGTCCCACTCCGTCTCGTACTCAAGTTCGATCCGGCGGTCCATGTGCGGGCCGTCGGTCACGAGCGTCTCGAACTCGCCGCCCTCTCCGAGGATGTGGACGCCGTACTCCTCGTTGAGCGCCTCCAGTTCGTCGAGCGCGTCGGCATCGAGCGTGCGGCCGAGCCAGGACTCATCGAGGCCGTAGGCGGCGACGCGGATAATCCGAATCTCGAAGCCGGCGTCGAGCATGGCGTCGGCGAGGTCGCGGGGGTTCTCCTGCCACAGCGGCGCGAACACGTTGGCTTCCAGGCGGTCGGCCATCGACTCGATGCGGGTCGTCTGGTACTCGCTCTCGACCGCACCGGCTGTGACGCCGGTGATGCCGCCGTCCAGTTCGGCGTCGAGTTCGCGCAGCGCGGCCTCAAGCGGTTCGAGTTCGGCATCGCCCTGTGCGCCGGAATCCGCCACGTCGTCGGCGTCGAAGTCGTCGGGCTCGACCTCGACCAGCGAGATACCGATGCTCTCGGCGGCGAGGCCGGCCAGCCGGGTCGCCGGCACGTGGTACATGTACGAATCCCCCTCGGGATGCACCGTCACTAGTCGCTCGACGGGGTGGCCCCGTTCGAGTGCCCGGTACAGCGCCCACGAGGAGTCTTTGCCGCCGGAGAACAGCGAAACCCACGCACCGTCTGTCATGACCACAGGTAGCCGACGCCGGCCTAAATCGCTGTCTATTCTACGAGTTCGTCCTCGATGTCGGTGTGGCTGACGTAGGTCGCCACCCGGACGCCGACGAGGCTGATGAGGATGCCCGCGAGGATGAACAGGGCGAGACGGGTCCCGGCATCCAGCGTGAAGCCCTGAACCTGGACGACGCCGAGGTCAGTCGGTCGGACGTTGAACGGCTCGAACACGCCACCGACTTCGAGGAAGTACGCAGAAAAACCGCGAACGACGAGGCCGACCGCGACCGCACCGAACGGGAGGTTCACGTACGCGCTCCGGACCCCCTCTTGCTGGATGAGTTCGTCCAGCAGGCGGCCCAGCGAGGCGGCCAGCGCCGCGCCGGTCAGCCACGGAACGGACGCGAAGGCGAAGCGGTTCGCAAGCAGGAAGGGGCTGATGTCGTCGACCGCCGAGACGCCCAACACGCCGGCGAAGATACCGACGAGCGAGAGGCCGGTGGCGACGACGTAGGTCACGAGCGACACCTGGCCCGAGTAGAGGGCTTCCCGGGTCTGACCGGGGAGCCGCGAGAGGTAGGTGTCGATACCGAGACCCTTGTAGATGAGGAACACGCCGATGGCGGCCGCGATAGCCCCGACAGCGATTGTCAGGCTGGTGACGACGAGCAACAGCGGGAACGCGAGCATGATGATCCCGACGGGGACCAGCACCGTCTTGCGCAGTTCCTCGTCGGCCAGGAACTGCTTGAGCAGGTAGTACGTCGACTCGATGTCCCGGGCCTGACGGACGACGACCCGGTCGACGGCGTCGACCCTGACGCGGCTCTCGATGATGGGAACTAGCCGCTCGTCGTCGGCGCTGTCGACGACGACGACCGCCGAGTCCGGGTCGTGCTCGGCGACCAGGTCGTCGATCTGGCTGGCGATTTCACGGTCCGAGCCGACGCTGTCGCTCCCGCCGCCGACGACGGCCAGGACCGGCGAGGACCCCTCAGCTTCGAGTTCGTCCGCGACCGCGAGCCCTTCGAGGAGGCAGTTGACCCGGCTGTCTTCCGGGTCCACGACCCCCGTCTGCGTGATGAGTGACTCGACGGCGTCGCGGCCGACGACGGGACACGCCGCTGCGGCCGGACTGCCCCTGTCGATACACACCACCAGCGTAGTCACACTACGGCGAAGGCGGTCCCAGAATAAAAAACCTCCCGAGCTACCGCCGGAAGGAAAGCCCCTCGATGTCGCCGTCGGCGACACCGGCGATGCCCGCGCCCAGGGCGAAGGCGACCCGCTGTGCGCCACCTCGGAGCTTGCTCGTCAGCCCGCGCTCGGGTTCGTACTCCTTGACGGTCACGTCCTCACCAAGGCGCTGTTCGAGACTCGCCTCGACGTCGTCTCGCGTTCCGAGCCGGTCGACGAGCCCGCGTTCCTCCGCCGCGTCGCCGAGGAAGATGCGCGCCTCGGTGTCTCTGAGCGTTTCGGCGTCCATCTCGCGGCCTTCGGCCACGGTGTCGATGAACTGGTCATAGTAGTCGTCGACGATACCCTGGAGGTACTCGCGCTCGTCTTCGGTCATTTCCTTCAACGGCACGCCGGCGTCCTTGTACTCACCGGCGGTGAACTGCTCGTAGGAGAGGCCCAGGCGGTCGGCCAGTTCCTTGGCGTTGACTCGCGAGCCGACGACGCCGATAGAGCCGACGATTGAGCCCTCGCGCGCCCACAGCTCGTCGCAGCCGGCGGCGATGTCGTAGCCGCCGCTGGCACAGACGTCAGTGGCGTAGGCGATGGTCGGCCCGTCGAACTGCTCGGCGGCGATGCGGATGTCCTCGCTAGGGACGATTTCGCCGCCCGGCGTGTTCAGTTTCAGGAGCAGCGCCTCCGAGCCGCGGTCCTCGTCGGCGCGTTCGATCTGGTCAACGATGTCGTCGGCCGACGCGCCGACCGGCGGGCTCGTGATGCCGCCACCGCCGTCGCGGGTGATCGGCCCCTCGACCCCGACCGCCGCGACGTTGTGGGACGGCAGGAGCGAGCCGGCGATGTTGCTGCCGATACGCACGGCCCCGATGACGGCGGCGAGCAGTAACAGGACGCCGAGCAGTTCCGCCAGGTCGTCCGGGACCGAAACGAACAGGTACCATCCCGCGACCGCGGCGACGATGCCGACGACCACAACCAGTAACCCACGAACGATATCGTCTGTGCCCGCCATTACTGATACATCCCGAGCGGTCGCGCGCTCGTGCTCTCCTCTTGGTTTTCCTGGAGCTGCTCCGCCAGTTTCGCCTTGGCCTGGCCGATCTCCTCGGCCTGCTCGACCAGCGCCTCGGTGTCGACCTCGAAGTCGGCAAGCGGGCTGATAGCGGTCTGCAAGAGCGCTCGCGCCGCCTCCGGGTCGGGGAACTGCTGGTCGGCTTCGACGATGAGCCCGATGCTCGTCAGGCCAACCCGCTGTGATTCATGTACCAGCGCGCCGGTCGGACCGGTGATCGCCCCGTTTTCCGAGGGCGGGTCCACGTTCGCCTCATCGAGCATCGCCGCCCCGTCCCCGGTCGAGACACCGTACACGTCCGGGACGCCGTCTTTCTCGGCGGGGCGGCCGCTGAGATAGATCGGCGTCACGTCGTTCTCCTCGAACCAGCCGACGATACAGCCGGCGAAATCCGTCGTGCCGGACGGCGAGACGGGCGCGTCGCTCTGGAGGACGAGCAGGTTTCGATCCGCGTCCGCGTACAGCCGGACCGGCGGACGGACCTCCGGGTCGTCGTCCGCGTACACGGCGATTTCCGGCAGCCCGTCGCAGTGGACCGCAGCGTAGTACTCCATGTCGTAGGCGTCGACGAGGTGGTCGGCGGCGATCTTGCCGACGAGTCCGACACCCGGGAGCCCCTCGACCAGTGTCGGAGAGTCAAGGGAGATATCGTCGCGGTGGACCTGTATGTGTGCCATACCTGTGGTATCGGCCGCCGGCGGCTTGAAAGCCATGGGCCGGTGCCGTTCGAAACCCACAAACCGACCGCCAGCGAACGCCGGACAATGGAACCACTCGACCGCTACCGACCCATCATCGATGACTTCGAGGCGTTCATCGACGCGTGTGAACGCCCGCTGCCGTCGGCTGTCCGGGTCAACACCATCAAAGCCACCGTCGAGCGGGTCCGGACGGCGCTCGCGGAAGCGGACATCGCCCACGACCCCGTCGACTGGCACGACGGCCTGTTCGTCCTGCCGGAGGACTCCCCCGGCGCGAACTGGCCGTACTTCCAGGGCTGGATTCACGGCCAGGAGGAAGTGTCCGTGATTCCCGCCGAAGTCCTCGACCCACAGCCCGGCGAGCGGGTCTGGGACGCCTGTGCCGCACCGGGCAGCAAGACGACCCAGCTCGCCGCGCTGATGGACGACACCGGCGAGCTCGTCGCGACCGACAACAACCTCGGGCGGATCTCAGCGCTGCGGACCAACACCGAGCGGCTGGGCGCGACGACGGTGGCCGTCACCCACGAGGACGGGCGCAACCACTCGCTCAAGCCCTTCGGCGGCGAGGGGTACGACCGGGCGCTCGTCGACGTGCCCTGCTCCTGTGAGGGGACCATCCGCAAGAACCCCGACACGCTGGAGGACTGGACGCTTTCGCACGTCGAAGGCATCTCCGGCGTCCAGAAGGGCATCCTCAAGCGGGCCGTCGAGGTGACCGAACCCGGTGGCACCGTCGTCTACTCTACCTGTACGTTCGCCCCGGAAGAGAACGAGGCCGTGCTGGACTACGTGCTGGACGAGACGGCCTGTGAGATCGTGGACTACGACCTCCCGCTCGATCACGCACCGGGGGTCACCGAGTGGCAGGACGAGACCTACGACTCCAGCGTGACCAACGCCAAGCGCATCTACCCGCACCACAACGACACGGGCGGGTTCTTCTGTGCGAAACTGGAGGTGCCCGCCGAATGAGCGACCAGAGCACGGTGTTCACGCGGCTCCCCGAAACGGACGACGAGCGCGAGGACCCTCAGCGGGCGACCCGCGAGGAAGTGCTCGACTTCTGGCAGGAGCGGTTCGGCGTCCCGCCGGAGACTTTCGAGGGGTACACCTTCTGGGAACGCGGCGCTGGCAAACTGTGGCTGTATCAGGGCAGCCCGCCGTCGCCGGTCGACATCGAGGGGCTGGGAATGACGTTCCTGCGGACGCGCCAGGAACACTGGAAGCCCACGCTGGAGGCCGTCCAGCGGTTCGGCGACTACGCCTCGAAAAACGTCATCCACCTCGATGACAACGCCGCCCGAGCGTTCGTGGCCGGCGAGGACCGGGAACTCGACTGGGACGGCGACTGGGGGTATCTCGTCGTCACCCACGACCTCGCGGGCGAGGTCGAACCGGTCGGCGTCGGCCTGTACGTCTACGGCGAACTCCGGTCACAGGTGCCGAAGGGTCGCCAGCGCGAGGTCTGAGCGGCGGGTACGGTTCGGTGCGTTTCTGGTCACAGGTCCACTATGTCTCTCAGTCACGCGATTCGATAGTTCCGCTTCCAAGCCCCGCCCAAGCGACCCGGTAGCCCAGGCGTGCGAGGGCGGCGCTGTCGTCCTCGATACCGTAGTCGGCCAGCCGGTCGGTCGCCGTCTCGTAGGCCATCCCGGGCTGGATTGCCTCGGCCAGTTCCTCAAGCACGGCGGGGTCGACGAGTGTGCGGCCGACGCGCTCGTGGGCGGGAAAGGAAACGTCTGCCAGCGCACCCTCGCTGACGCCGTGCTCCGCGGCGAGGTCGGCGAGCGAGATGACTGGGGCTTCCGGGCGGAGTTCGTCGGGGATGGCCGCGGCGCTCTCGCGCACCAGTCGCTCCTCGTATGGCCGCAGCGCGTCCCGCACGTCTTTCACGCTGACCGTGCCGGCGTACGGAATCGCACGGTTGTCCGTCGCTTCAATCTCCTCGCCGACGCCGAGTGACTCGTCGACGGCAACCAGCATCTCCACGTCCTCCAGCGCGTCGAGACGCGCGAGTTTCTTCGCGACGTACTCCGGCGTCCAGAAGCCCATAATCTCGAAGAAGACGCGAAACGGCGCGTCGTGACTGGGTTCGTCCGAATCCGCCACCCTGCGCTCGGTATCCCGAACTCCGGTATCGGCACTGGGCCGCCACTCGAAGGCGAAGTCTGGGATGACGACGTGTTCGCCGGCCGCCAGGGGTTCGGGCTCGCGGATCAGATCCCAGCCGAGGTCGAGCGTACCGAACCGGCCGGCGAAGTCGGCCTCGACGCCGCTGTCGTAGCTGACCTCTGCCACGGGCTCGACGCCGGGAACGGAGAGGTCACTGTCCGAGAGAGTGAGTTCCCGCTCGGTGCCCCGGTCGTCGATTGTCGCCGTCAGTTCCCACTCGCTCGCAGTTGCGACTGTACGCAGAAGTCGAGCGAAGCGGGTGCCGTACCGGCGCGTGTTCGAGAACAGCGCGTCAGGGCCCGTAACGACCACTTCGCGGCCGCCCTCTGTCCGGCGAATCTCGTACATCAGCCGGAGTCGCTTGACGGCAGAGATGAGCCCCTTCGGGTCCGACGAGCGGACCCGTACTTCCGTCGCGTCGAACAGCGCCGTCTGGGCCAGCGAGAGATTGTACTGGGTCCGAAGTTCAGCTGGCCCCCAGCGGGAGTCGACATCGGTGAGAATCTGGCGCGACTCGCGGTCGGCGTAGAGCGCGGCAGCCAACTCCTCGGCGTCCGTACCGAAGTGGGCGGCCGCCTCGGAGAGGGCCCGCCCGCGCTCGGCCTCGCTCACGACGCCGATGTCCGCGGCGGCTTCGAACACTCGACGACGGGCGCGGACGGGGTCGATCGGGGCCTGCGTCTCGAAGGTTGCTTCCCGCTCAACGAGCTTCGCCAGCCCGCGGACGAGTTTGAAATCGTCGGCCTCCCGCTCAAGGTCCGCGAGTGCCGTCTCCAGCGTCTCGCGGGACTGGCCGACGTGGCCCTGATAGATGCCCAGCACGCGGGCCGCCAGCCGCTCCGCGTCGGCGTCGGCGAACTGCAGGTGGTAGCCGCCGACCCGGGACACCCGCAGGAGGTCTTTCGTCAGCACACGCGTGTGTCCGCGGTGGAGCGACAAAAACACGGGGAGTCGCGGGGACGGCTTGACCGCCACTGGTCGGGCGGCGTCACCCCGCCGGATGTCTGTCCTCGAACGTGACTTCGACGGTGACATCGCCCGCTATGGACTGGCTGATGGCTCGTTCCAGGTCAGCGACGAGATCCGGATACGCCCGGTCGGCGGGCCGGCTGACCGTGACGGTGACTTCCCGGTCCAGCCGGTAGACTGAGACGCCGCCGAACCGGGTCTGGACCGACTGGAGCCGGAGCCGCTCGTAGGATTCGTCGGACAGCACTTCGGTGACAGCGTCGTTCACCGACGTTTCGACTTGCATCTGCTGTGCGGTGACCGTCCCGGCACCGGCGAACGCGACCAGCAGTGCCAGGACGGCGACGACGGTCGGCGCGTAGGTCCGGACCGTCTCGACCGGGGTGCGGTCGGCCGCCCAGTCCACCGGCCGGAACCCGAGCCCCCAGAGGACGAGAAACCCGGTGAGGTTGATCGACGCGACGTTGACCAGCAGGAGGATGCCCGCGCCGAGCGCGACGGCCGGCAGCCCCCAGGCGATACCGACCCCGACGGCCGCGGCGGCGGGGATGAGCGCGGCGGCGATCATCACGCCAACGAGCGAGACCGGCAACGCCGTCGCAAGCCCGAACGCCCCGGCGGCCCCCGCACAGAGGCCGACAGCGAGCGAGAGGAAGCCCGGCGAGATACGCTGTGCGATCTGCTGGACCGTTGTGACGCGGAGCTGTCCGGGGACGAACCCGCTGTACCGGATGCACAGCCCGAATAGGGCCGCACCTCCGATAGCGACGGCGAGCCCGAGCAGCTGGTCCCGGACCCCCTCGACGATGAGCCGGCGGTCGCTGAGCGTCGTCCCGACGCTGGCGATGAGTGCGGACCCGACCTGTGGCGCGATGACCATCGAGCCGACGACGATTGCCGGCGAATCCAGCAACAGGCCCGCCGTCGCGACGATTGCGCTCAGGACAGTCATCCCGTAGTAGGTCCCTTGGCCAGGGTTCATGCCGACCGCGCGACCTCGAAGTTCGTCGTGCGAGATGCGGTCCTCGTGGCGGCGGGCGGAGTCCGACTGGTCCGGTCGGGCGGTCTCGGCGTTCCCGACGACGGTGTACCGATCCGCGTCGAGCCCGGTCGCTTCGAGGTCTTCGAGCACCTCGTCGACGGCCTCCGGCGGGAGCGGAAACTGCAACAGCCAGGCCGTCCCGTCCTCGCTCGCCTCCTCGGTCCGGACGTAGCTGATGTCCCGGTCGTCCAGTACGTCGCGGACGCTGTCGAGGCTGTCGTCCGGGACCCGGATGTGTATCAGCCGCACTCGGGATCACTCCGTGGTCCGCGACACCGGCGGGTGGCAGCGCACATCTGTCTGTGTCTTGCCGGAGAGGACTATAGTTATCAGGGAGGTAAGACGGAGGGAGACGCGCAGGCTCCCGCCGACAGAGTTCTATCTGCGTCGCCTGGCGACCCGCTCTTCCGCGGTCTCCTCGGTCACGAGTTCGTACAGCAGCGCCCGCCCGCCGTCGGCTTTCGGTCGGAGAATCCGGCCGAGCCGCTGGGTGAACTCCCGCTCGGAGCCACTGCCTGAAAGTACCACAGCGACGTTCGCGTCGGGCACGTCCACGCCCTCGTCGAGGACGTTCGCCGTCACGACCCGGGAGTAGGTCCCGTCGCGGAACCGCTCTAAGATCTCCCGGCGCTCGCTCGCGCCGGTCTCGTGAGTTATCGCCGGGATGAGGAACCGTTCGGAGAGACGATACACGAGGTCGGTGTGGGCGGTGAAGACGATGATCCGGTCTCCGCGGTGGCGGTCCAGAATCGTCGCCAGCCGGTCGACCTTTCGCTGGGCGTTCATCATCACTTCGCGGGCACGCTGTTTCGCCAGCAGCGCCTCGCGGGCCGCTGGGTCGTTACCCGACCGCTTCACGAGCTCCTGGTAGTCGCTGCCCGACCGGAGTTGGATGTTGGACTGCTTGAGGTAGTCAGTGAAGGTCCCCTGGTACTCCTCGTAGCGGGCCCGTTCGCCCGGCGTGAGCGCAACCTCGATTCGCTTGATGTCGTAGTCCGCGAGGTGCTCGCCCGCCAGGTCGTCGACGCTGACCCGTCGGACGAGCGGCCCGACGAGGGACTCGATTGCCTCGTGGGCTCCGTCAGGTCGCTCGAACGTCGCCGTCAGTCCGAGCCGTGCCGGCGCAGCGAGGAGGCGAGTGATGTCCTGGTACCCCTCCCCGCCGAGGTGGTGGACCTCGTCGAAAATCACGAGGCCGAACCGGTCGCCGAGCTCGTCGGCCCGTAGGTACGCCGAGTCGTACGTCGACACCGTGATGTCCTCGACGCGCTGTTCGCCCCCGCCCATCCGGCCGACCGGGCGGTCGAACTCCCGCCGCAGCTCGCGTTGCCACTGCTCCAGCAAATCGATGGTCGGAACCACGACCAGCGTCGGCGTCCCCAGCGCGACCATCGCCGCGATGCCGATGACGGTCTTGCCGCTCCCCGTCGGTAGCTCCAGGCAGCCCCTGTCGCCGGCCTCGCGCCAGGCGTCCAGTGCCGATTGCTGGTACCCTCGGAGGTCGTACGCTGTCGAGAGCGACAGCGACGGGAGCGAACTGACGCGGTCCTCGTACGCCAGCCCGCGCTCGTCGAGCGCGTCTGCGAGTTCGGCGTACCGATAGGCCGGCGCTCGTCCCGTCTGCGTGCGCTCGTCGTACTCGACGCCGGGCAGGTCCGACGGCGGGTCCCCCGTCACGCGGATGGTCCCCGACTCGTACGTCAACTCCAGCACACTCCGGGGTTCGCCGGTCCGGCCGATAACGCTTTCGCGGCCGCCGCTGCTGGCGTCGTGGAGTGACCCACCACTACAGTTTACGTCCGTTCGTACCTACGATACACCTATGGACGACGCGCGCACGACACTGCTTGCCCTCCTTCTGTCGGTTGTGCTGACGGTTGCGGTGCTACCGACGAGCGTTGCGGGGGCACAGACGGGACAGGAGACGCTGACCGTGAATAAAGACGGGAGCGCTGATTACCGATCGATACAGGCCGCCGTGAACGCCGCCAACAGCGGTGATACTGTCGAAGTCCAACCGGGCACCTACTACGAAGCGGTCAGAGTCAACGAGAGCATCACCCTCGTCGCACCCGATCGGGCGATACTGGACGGCTCGCGGTTTGTCAATGGAACCGGCATCACGGTTGTCGGCACAGCCAACCCGAACGTCACCGGATTCACCGTACGAAACTACCGCTTTGGCGTCGCCGCCAACGGAACCAACGGGGACTGGACGCTGACCGAGACCACCGTCATAGCTGCCGATGTCGGCGTCTACGCGCCGAACGCGAGCGGGAACTGGACCATCGAAGACGCTGCCATCGCCCGCACGACCTACAGCGGCGTGTTCGCCCGCGGGACCGGCGGCGACTGGACGATCCGCGACACCCGTTTCGTTGATGTCGGTGGCGACGGCGCAGACGTCCGGAAGTCCTCTGGCGACTGGACGGTCTCGGCGGTCGTCGTCGACCGGTCCGGCGCGGACGGGATCGACGCGTCCGGAACTTCGGGGGACTGGCGGGTTCAAGACACGGAAGTCCGACAGAGCGACACCGGCGTCAAGGCCATCGATAGCGGCGGCGACTGGACAGTGACCGATCTGACGGTCCGGCGGAGCGATACCGGCCTCGTCACCGCCTTCTCCAGCGGTGCGTGGACGGTTTCGAACGCCACGCTCGACACCCGTGATATCGGTGTGTTCGCCGCTCGAACGACCGGCGCGTGGTCGGTCAGGAACGCCACTATCGAGAGCAGCCAGCAGGGAATCCACGCGGTCAAAACGAACGCATCGTGGATCCTCAGCGATTCGACGATCACCGTGACCGCGGAACGGAATGCCATCGGCGTTGATGCTCGGTCCGCGAGCGAAGGCTGGTCGCTTACAGATGTCACCATCGAAAGCTCCGGTATCAAGGTCGCCGAGTGAGGGCGACGCGCCCACAGTGCTCACCCCGTCACGGGCTGGCACTCACGTCACCAAAGCGAAGCCCTTAATTAAAACACCCCCCTCTCCCAGAGTACGGGACCGTGGGGTAGCGGTATCCTCGGCGGATGGGGTCCGTCGGACCTGAGTTCGAATCTCGGCGGTCCCACTTCAACTTCTACCAGATGCCGACACCTGTACGCTTAGGTGTGCGAACGGTCAACTTCCTTCGCGTATTCGGCTGAAATTTAGTCGTTCTTTAAATACCGCTGAGAACCATAAGAAGTCTGTCAAGAAGCTACGGCTTCTGATCGAAATTCGGCGTCGTCAGCAGTGGCCGTATCCACCCTGTGCGTTCGTTCCTGCAAGCCGACTCGTCGAGAACGGTGCGACTGATGCAGAGGTGCGCCGTGCAGTCCAAGCAGTCGACGACGAACTCGTTCGAGGTGGTTCCGATGAGTGATGCAGAGAACCACGTAGAGCCGCCTGAGGACGGCGACGAGAGCGAGATACCGAACTCCGGCCCAAGCCCGGCAAGACGTGGTGCAACCCCTGACAACCTGCCAGAGGAACACAGGCCAAACCTCCCACACGTCGCGGATGGCGAGAGTACCGACTGGTCGCAGTACACGGCCTATCGGTGCTGCATCTGCCAAGACAACTGCATCAACAAGATCGACTCGGACTACGCTCGGGCGAGAGAGTGCCGCCACTGCTACGCAGTTCCGGCACTCGACCGACACAGTACCCACGACCCGGCGCTTGATCGGTAACTCCTCTGTCCGACCATGTGCCGAGGAGAGGACAGAGGAGTACCCGCCGTAGGTAGCCGACCCACCGACCGACCAACCCAGTGTGTCGGCGGCTCGACCCCACGAGTTCGCGCTCCGGGAGAGGAAACCCCCCTTGCGGGGGTTGACTCGACCTCGCAGCTGCGCGTGTCTGCCAGCCCCCACAGCCCACCGAAAGCGAGGGCGCGGGAGAGCTGGTACGCCCGGCAGCGCAGCGGAGCGAGCAGCCCGGACCGGGCCGCGAGCGCCAATCGCGGCCCGCACCTGCTCGACCAGCCGGAAGCGGCCCCTTGCGGGTCGACCCGGAAGCCCGAGCGTTTCCCCCGAACCCGGCGGGTGAGGGGAATCGTTATCGCGTTCACCTGTCCGACCAATGCTGTTTCTGCCTCTGCGGGGTCCCACGAATGACGTGCCGTGTGGACCCGCCCGGACACCTGGGCGGCCTCGACCTCGCCGATAGATGTAACACTCCCGTCTTAGCAGACCTTCTGGAAGAGCGCGATCTCCTCGGCCACGGCCAGTTGCTCGACGGAACACTGACCGAACGCGATGAAGACCGCGTACGCATTGCGAAGTTCATTGCGGCGCATCCAGAGGGTACGCCGCTGTCGCACGTCGTTTCGTATGCTGTGAAGGGAGTGTCGCCAGAGACGTGTGAGCGCGTCGACGGCTCGGACCCGGATTACCAGTTTGCATACCGTTTCATCGACGACCTTGTAGCCCCCGACGACCCGTACGTGCGGAAATCCCGGTCGTCAGGCGTTCTTTTCGTGACCCCGACACTGCGGCTTCTTGACTTGATTACAGAAGGCATTACTCAAACAACCCAGACAGAGGGCCTAACGTACGACCGCGAGTTTCTGCGTAATTACCTCTCACGCGTGGATTTTGTGGATGATGACCTGCGCGAGTTGCTGAAGGACGGTTTTACATCCTACCTGAACCGCATCAAAGATTACAAACTGCTGTTCGATGTCCACTTCGTCGACCGGCGCGGAGGCGGATCAACACAGCGGATGACGAAGGACTACAAGACCCGGTTCAACGACCAGGGCCGCGTTTCCAAGCAGTTCGCACGGTTTAATGATGCACTCGAATACGGCTACGAAAACGCTGAGAACGCTGTGCTGGTGACGCTGACGACCGACCCGAAGCGCCAAGACTCGCTGCTTGACGGAATAGATTCGATAAACGAGAACTTCAACCGGCTGTTGTCGTATTTCGATTCGGACCCGTCGACGAAAGCCGATACCCGCGACCCGGATGTACCCGGTTGGCGTCCTGACCTCGACGACGACGTGACTGGGCGACCGCGTGACCGACCGGACTACATCAAGGCGCTGGAGTTCACTGAGAAGGGATACCCGCACCTGCATGTGCTGTTTTTCGACGTGCCGACCCGTGAGAAAGACGGACTGCCGTGGCTGTGCGACAAGCCGGAAGTAGCCGCGAAATGGGCCGACTACGGCCAAGGCGAGATCGTCGACGTGTACCCGCTGACGTACCGCGATGACCTCGACGAGCTGGAACCAGAGTTCCAGAGCGACGAGGGCTTCGTCGACTGGTACAGGTTCGGCGACCACGATCACGGCGAAGAGTGGGTCCGAGAACGGACCCGCTCGCATGAGTTGATAGAGTTCGGCGACGACGGCCACGAAATGGAGTCAACGGCTGGCGCGTATCTCGGAAAGTACCTGAGCGCGACGTTCGGCTCGCTGCTCGACGCGACGGAGTCCTTCGAGCAGGGCGACGACGACCGAGAGACGTACGCGGACAAAGCGGCGACGTGGAAGCTTGCGCTGTACTGGGCGACGAACCGACGGTTCTGGTCTTGCTCGGAGTCGATTACGGAAGGAATCGACCCGAACGACCACTTGCAAGACCCGGATGTGCGCGAAGCCGTGCGCTGGTGTTCGCTTGACTCAGTGCAAGCTGCAAGCGAGAGCGAGATACGCGACGATCTCGCACGTCGGCAGTGGGACGACCTCGACGATCTCGACGCCGCCGTAGAGCGGGCGATTTCTGATGTAGAACAGCCACAGGTGCGTTCAACACTGCCGGAAGAGGCCTCATTCAGGTGTATTGTGGACTACATCGGTGCTTATGCGTACTGGGACCTCCCGAGTAGCGAGTTAGCCGATGGTTCGTATGTCATCGAAACCACCGAGAACTATGTTGCTGATGACGACAGCTTGCCGATTGTCGACCGTGAGAACGACCCGCCAATAGTCGACGTGTGGTATTGAGCTGTTTTTTAATTGAATATCTAAAGAGGCAACTGAAGATAAAAATCCATAGAATAAGACAGTATACTGAAAATGCCAGTTTGGTACAACAAAGAAGCGAGTGCAACTAAAGCACCCAATATAGCAAAACGTTGCGGCCACGGTTCGTATTCCTCAACCACTGATTTCACGTGTATTTCTACTGTTGAAGACTCTTGGAAGGAGTCTAGTGTCCCACTATAAAGAAAAATAAATTGGAAATCATAATTTCCAGATTCAGCCTCTTCAGAAATATCTAATTCAATTTCCAGTGGTGCGTGGTCTCCCCAATCACCTTCTGAAATGATCGTTGGGTAAACTCGATCTTCAGCGTTTTCTCCGGGAGGAGATTCAAATGCTGGACTGTCAAAGAATATGAATTCAGATGGATACATCGTACTTACATTAGCTTCTATATTATGCACAAAATGATTATTTTCTTCAAGAGCAGGTGCACCATATGAGATATTATCATCTTCATCTACATGTAGTGGTACTGATATTGTTCCCCCGCTATCGGAGAGCAGAGAATCATAATCCACGAACGCTGTCATTTTAAATCGTTCAATTTCGCCATATCCAGTAAAGTAAACGCTAAACTTTGCTGTGCCACCTTTAGAAACGGAGACTCTTTTTGTTGAAGTGACAATTTGATAGTTCGGTTTAGTTGTAGGGACCCTTCGTTGTGGCCTTGCTTGAAATATGGTATTGTCGCTCACGGAATAGATTACCCGGTGGTGATATATATTAATAATGTTGATAGTGTAATCCCGGTGCTTCGGGTTGTATCGGTAAGTGTTCGGTGAGTGAGTCCCCGATACGAAACCGACGACCGAGTCCCCGATGGGAGAACGTACTATCCGTCGTCAGTCCACCAGACCCAACTACGACCGGCCTGCTTACCGTTGATACGGCCTTCGGAGCGGAGTTCCTTTAGTCGTACTTGTGTTGCATTAGATTTGATCGGGAGCTGATCGACGACTTCGTTTGTAGACAAAACGGGATCGGAAGCCTGTTCTAAAACAGCGATGATTTCTTCATCAGTCACGTCTGGTTTTCGACCCGCCATTGTACCGTCTATCGGTTGTATGCGTCAAATAAACTCTGGTCTGCGGTATTATTATGATTAGGCCCATTACAGGTTTAGAAACCATTATTGTGTTACAGACTGATTTGTAGTTACGGAGGTCACACGGACTGCTGCAACAGTTCGGAAAACGCGGACCCGGTGCTGCAACACCGGCCCGCTGTGGCTCCCGTGAACCAGCCACGGAAGCATGTTAGCGAAAACAACCGCGAGGATTAAACCCCTCGCTCGACCCCGCCGGAGGTTGTCCGGTAGTCGTGTTAGTTTCTCAAGAGTGGATTCAGAAAGCCGGATAAACGCAGTAATCAGTGGGCCTAGCCCCACGGTTCCACTTTCACCCCACCGAGACGGTCCGGTTTATACGTCCAATCAGCAGTCACGAGTGGATGACTGCCCCGTCAAATCTGAAATCGGATTCGCTCGTCCGCCGTCGAATCAGTACCGGATGCCCCGTCCGAGGGGGACACCGATGAGTGACGATCTCCAACCGCTTGCCCCGCGGCAAGCACTGGAGATGTGGATAGACCGGCAGAAAGCCGAGAAAGCCGACGAGACGGTTCAGAGTTACTACTACCGCGTTCGGCAGTTCGTCGACTGGCTCGACGAAGAGGGCATCGACAACCTGAACGACCTCACCGGGCGCGACGTGTTCCGGTACGACTCCGACCGCCGTGCTGACGGGCTGACGAAGAACGCCCTGAACACGCAACTCGGGACGATCAAACTGTTTCTGGACTTCTGCGTCGACGTAGAAGCTGTTCCGCCGGTACTGCCCGCGAAAGTCGACGTGCCGACCCTCTCGAAGGCAGAACGAGCGAACGAAGAGAAACTGACGGCGAACCGTGCTGAAACGATTCTGCACAAGCTGGAACAGTTCGACTACGCCAGCCGCGACCACATGCTGTTCGCGCTGGCGTGGCATACTGGTGCTCGACTCGGTGCGCTTCGTGCGCTTGACCTGGACGACTGCTACCTGACCGACGACGATCTCGACCGACTGGCCCACCGGGACGGACTCACCGATGAGGAAATCAACCAGTTCGACGTTCCATTCGTCTACTTCCGCCACCGGCCTGAGACGGACACACCGCTGAAGAATCAGGAGGATGGTGAGCGTCCGGTCGGCCTGTCCGAAGAGATCGGGCAGCTGCTCGAAGACTACATCGAAGTGACCCGTGTCGAGGTCGAGGACGAACACGAGCGCAAGCCGCTGTTCTCCAGCAAGCGCGGAACCGGTCGAATGTCGAAGGGCGCGATTCGTTCGCGGTTCAACATCGTCACCCAGCCGTGCCGTTTCGGGACGTGTCCCCACGACCGCGATACGGACACCTGCGAGGCGCTGGACCACGGTTATGAATCGCGTTGCCCGTCGGCCCGTTCTCCGCACCGGATACGGACTGGTTCGATTACGCATCACCGTGATGAAGGCTGGCCGCCGGAGGTGCTGGCCGAGCGTGTGAACGCGACTCCAGAGGTCATTCGCACGCATTACGACCAGCCGGACCTGCTGAAGCGGATGGAATCGCGCCGTAGCTACATCGACTAACCGCAGTTCACAGAGTACCCATGAGTCACAACCACGACAACCCACGGATGAACGAATCTAGAGACGAACCGCGGCACTCGGCGGTCCCACTTCAAAATTTTACGCAGGGAATACGACTGAACAGCAGTGGTCTCATGTCGACAGCGGGGGCTGGCTGCCACAGTGATTGACTGAAGCATCAATCAGACAGCGAAGGCGGAAGCAGGCAAGGTCTGACAGGAATTGTGAGGCTGTCTCTTATACACATCTCTGAGCGGGCTGGCAAGGNCCTCGCGCCATCAGAGATATGTATAAGAGACAGACACCATGCGGGAGCTCTCTGCGGAAACAATGGGTGTCACCGCCAAGCGCGGGGGCGGCCGTGACGTGGAGATTACCGACGTCCAGACGACGATGGTCGACGGGAACTTCCCGTGGACACTCGTCCGAATCTACACCGACGCGGGCATCGTCGGCACGGGCGAGGCCTACTGGGGCGCTGGCGTCCCGGAACTCATCGAGCGGATGAAGCCGTTCGTCGTCGGCGAGAACCCGCTGGACATCGACCGACTCTATGAGCACCTCATCCAGAAGATGAGCGGCGAGGGGAGTGTCGAAGGCGTGACTGTCACGGCCATCGCCGGCATCGAGGTCGCGCTGCACGACCTCGCGGGCAAGATTCTCGAAGTTCCAGCCTACCAGCTCCTCGGTGGCAAGTACCGCGACGAGATGCGCGTGTACTGTGACTGTCACACCGAGGAAGAGGCCGACGCCGACGCCTGCGCCGAGGAGGCCCGCCGCGTCGTCGACGAACTGGGCTACGACGCGCTGAAGTTCGACCTCGATGTCCCGAGCGGCCTCGAAAAGGACCGCGCGAACCGACACCTCCGTCCGGGCGAAATCCGCCACAAGGCCGAGATCGTCGAGAAGGTCACTGAGGAGGTCAAAGACGAGGCCGACGTGGCCTTCGACTGCCACTGGACGTACTCGGGTAGCTCCGGCAAGCGCCTCGCGGAAGCTATCGATGAGTACGACGTCTGGTGGCTCGAAGACCCCGTCCCGCCGGAGAACCTCGAAGTGCAGGAGGAGGTCACCAAATCCACGAACACGCCGATCACCGTCGGCGAGAACCGCTACCGCGTTACCGAGGAGCGGCGGCTCATCGAGAACCAGGCCGTCGACATGATCGCGCCGGATATGCCGAAGGTCGGCGGGATGCGCGAGACGCGGAAGGTCGCGGACGTGGCGAACCAGTACTACATCCCGGTGGCGATGCACAACGTCTCCTCACCGGTTGCGACGATGGCGAGCGCCCACGTCGGGGCCGCGGTTCCGAACTCGCTGGCTGTTGAGTACCACTCCTACGAACTCGGCTGGTGGGACGATCTCGTCGAGGAGACCGTCATCGAGGACGGCTACATCGAGATTCCAGAAGAGCCCGGTCTCGGGCTGACGCTCGATCTCGACGCTGTCGAAGAGCACGTCGTCGAGGGCGACACTGTCTTCGACGAAGCGTAAGGTTCGATTCCAACGCTGGTGTTGACTGGGGCGGCACCGGGTGACGTAGTGGCCACCCGATAACACTCAGTGCGGCACAGTTATGCCGTCTCGAACTCGACTCCGGTGACCTCGAAGCGAGCACCGCCGGCGTCGCTTTCCGCGACCGTTATCGACCACCCGTGGGTATCGACGATTTCATCGACGATTCGGAGGCCGAACCCGGGACTCGAAGCCAACGAGTAGCCACCTTCGAACACGTCCTCGTGCTCGTCGGCCGGAATCCCGACACCGTCGTCCGCGACGTAGAAGCCGTCGTCCAGTTCGCCGACAGTTATCGTCAGGTCGGTAGCCGCTCCCTGCGACTGTGATCTCGGGGTTGTTGCACGCTGCTCGCCGGCGTCTTCCTGTCTTTCGGTGTGTGGCGTTTGTCCGTGTTCCACACTGTTGCGGATCAGGTTCTCGAACAGTTGTCGGAGCCGGCTGGGGTCAGCCCGGACTACGGCCGAGGTCCGCAACTCCAGTGTCGCGTCGCCGGTCTCGACAGTTTGCCAGCACTGCTCGACGACTGTCTGGAGCGGCACCGGCTCGCTGTCGAGCGCGGCCTCGCCGTTCCGGGCCAGTGTCAGGAGGTCCTCGATGAGCTGTCCGATACGGTCGTGGGCTCGCTTGACTGCGTCGAGATGCTCGCTGTTGTGTTCCATCTTTGCGAGTTCTAGCTGGCCCCGGGCAACGTCTAGCGGGTTCCGGAGATCGTGACTCACGACGCTGGCGAACTCGTCGAGGCGCTCGTTTTGTTGTTCAAGAGCCTGTTGCCGGCTGTCGTGGGTAGAGATCTCTCGTCCGATACCGGCCACGCCGAGCGTCGAGCCGTCAGCAGCTGTTATCCGGCCGCCGGTAAATTCGTACGGGACTGTCGATCCGTCGGCGGTCAGCAGATCGGCTTCGAACGATGTCTCATCGGTCTCGAAAGCCGACTCGATACTTTGGCGGACGCCTTCACGATCCGATGTGGCGAAGAGGGCTGCCAAAGTCATCGACGCGAGAGCAGCGTCTGTGTATCCGGTAGCTGTCGCCAGTGCGTCATTCCAGCGAACAAGATCGCCGTTCTCGTCGAGTGCATAGAACAGATCCGGCACGGCATCAACTGGGGTGTCGGAGCTATCCAGTTCCGTGGCGCGTTCGGACTCGCGTCGCTTCCGCTCGGTGATGTCACGCGAGACCCCGACGATTCTGGTGACTGTGCCATCATCAACGATCGGTTGCGCCTCGGCCCGCACCCAACGCTGTTCGCCATCCGGTCTGGTGACGCGGAATTCGAGGTCGGCGGCATCGCCCGCTGAAACGTGCTGCATCGCCTGTATAACCCTGTCCTGATCTGTGGGATGAATCGCTGTCATAAACTCCGTCGGGTCGGCTCGCAACGATTCGACGGAACGGCCGTAGATCGTTTCGTATGTCGAATTGACGAACTGTATCTCAGTCCAGTCCCCGGAGAACACCCACAGCAGTTCGTTCGACTGTTCCGCCAGCTCTGTGAGTCGCCGTCTGGTCTGGCTAGCGATTGCTGTCGACTGGTGGTGTTCGACGAGCAACCGAATCCGATTGGCGAGGAGGTCACCACGCCCAACAGCTGTGTCTCTTCTGAAAACGTCGGTGGCCCCGTTCGAGACCGCGTCAGTGGCGACGGATTCCGACTCGGTCAGCAACAGTACCGGGACATCGCTGTCCCGCTCGCGGACCGCGTCGACGAATGCACGGCCGGATCGGTCCGGGAGGTCGTCCGCGGCAACAATGCCATCGATAGCGTCGTCTTCGAGGCGTTCGAGCGCACTGTCAGCCCGGTCAGTCGTCGTCAGTGTAAGCAAGTCCAGGTCTCGTCCATCCGGGAACTCGACAGTCTCGTCGAGTAGCGGGGTGTCGTCTACCTGCAACACGTGTATTGAGTCCGCAACCGCATACGTGTCAGACATATTGTGTAAATAGAACTGCATCACCCCTCTTGAAGTTACGCCTGCATTGACGGATTACGCCCCGAATCGGTCCGAGATTGCACCCCGGTCGATCTTGTCCGGGCCGCTGGTTGGCATCGCCTCGACGAACGAAATCTCGCGGGGGTGTTTGTACCGGGCCAGGCGACCGTCAAGGAACGTCCGGAGTTCGTTGAGCGTCAGCGGCCGGTCGCCGGCCCCGCCCGTCGTGCTATCGGTCGCAGGTTCGATGACGGCCTTCCCGACCTGACCCCACCTGTCGTCGGGGACCGGAATCACCACGACTTCACCGACCGAGGGGTGGTCGGCGATAGCGTCCTCGACCTCTGCGGGATAGACGTTCTCACCGCCGCTGACGAACATATGCTTGGTACGACCCTCGATGTAGTAGTAGCCGTCCGCGTCGACGCGGGCGAGGTCTCCGGTCGCCACCCACCCGTCGCCGAACGTCTCGGCGGTGGCGTCGGCGTTGTCGAGGTAGCCCGTCGCGGCGTGGGGCGAGCGCAACTGGAGTTCGCCGACGGTACCGGGGTCGACTGACTCCCGTGAGCCGGCGGGGCTGGCTTCGTTGTCACGGTCTTCGGGTTCGACGACTCTGGCGTCGACGTGCATCGCCGGCTTGCCGACCGAGTCGGCCTTCTCGCGGGGCCACCCCTCTGGCATCGCGAAGTTGTTCGGGCCGCACTCGGTGAGACCGTACCCCTGCGAGAGATCGATGCCGCGGTCCCACCACGTATCCATCACGCTCTTGCGGCAGGGGCCGCCGCCTGATTTGGCAAATCGGAGCGTCGAGAGGTCCGTCTCCGCCCAGCGGTCGTGCTGGGTCATCATCCGCAGTACCGCTGGGACGGCGACGAGGACGGTCCCCCCCTCGGTGTCGATGGTATCCAGTACGTCGCCGGGGTCGAACTCGCGGGCGATGACGACCGTCCCGCCCATGTGCCACAGCGGGACGGTGAGGACGTTCCAGCCGCCGGTGTGGAACATCGGAAACACCATCGGCGTCACGTCGTCCTCGCGCAGCCCCCAGGCCGTGATCGTGTTCAGGGAGTTCCAGACGATACCGCGGTGGGTGATTTTCGTCTCTTTGGGCGTCCCAGTCGACCCGCCAGTGTGGAGAAGGAGGTGCGTGTCGCCGGGGGCCGGGGGTGCCGTCTCGACGGGCGAGCCGTCCTCGGGGAGGGCCGAAGCGTAGGGCGTGCTGTCGAGCGTGGCGGCCGAGGACGCGCCGTCGGTGGCGGTTTCGAGATGGATGAGTTGAGGGGCGGTCGTATCTGCACGCTCCAGCGCCGTCGAGACAGTTTCGGCGAAGGGAGTCTCGACAACGAGGAGTTCCGGGGCCACGCGGTCGAGAAGGGCGGCGAGTTCGGGGGGCGCGAGTCGGTGGGACAGCGGTGCCAGTCGGCTCCCGGTCTTGCCGGTGGCGAAGAACAGGTCGACGACGGCAGGGCGGTTCCGTGAGACGACCGCAACGGTGTCGGTCCCATCACCGTTCGCGTCGACGCCATGTCGCCGGAGCAGGCGAGCGGTCCGATTCGCTCGCCGGTCCAGTTCGGCGTAGGTGAACCGCTCGCCGGTCGTCGCGTCGACCAGACCCTCACGGTCCGGCGTAAGCGCCGCCCGGCGCTCGCTCCAGGCGCCGACCCACTCCTGTGGCATCCCCTCAGACATCGTCGATGAACTCCCGTATCTGCGTGTTGACGCGATCGTATTCCTCGATGAACAGCAGGTGCGGGCCGCCGTGAACGGTGATGAAGTCGGCGTTGGGAAGGCCCCGAGCCAGCAGTTCTCCGTTCTCGTAGGGGACCACCTCGTCGGCGGTTCCGTGGATGACGAGGGTAGGGGCTGTGATGTCCCCGAGGCGATCAGACACGTCGTGGGCCTGAACGGCCGCGCCTTGCCATTCGAGCGCCCGGTCGCTGGCGTCGCTGTCGATGCGCCAGTCGATGATGCGTTCGATGAGGTCCTCGTGGGCCTCCATGAACGAACCCGAGAGCGCGGGCTGCATCTTGTACCGCCTGAGTTCACGCTCGTCGAGGCCCTCGGGAACGTTGAACATCCGCTGCTGGGTCTCTTCGGGGACCGGCTTGGCCTCCGGTCCGCCCGGCGAGGTGCACATGAGCGTCAGCGACCTGGCGCGGTCGTACGCCAGGGCGTACTGCTGGGCGATCATCCCACCCATGCTGGCCCCGACGATGTGAGCCTGCTCGACGCCGGCGTCGTCGAGCACAGCCTCCAGGTCACTCGCCATCTGACGCATCGTGTACGGGCCTTCGGGTTCGTCGGAGTCCCCGGTGCCGCGGTTGTCCCATACGATGGTCTCGTACTCTTCGACGAGCGCCTCCTGTTGCCACAGCCACATCCAGCGGCCATAGCCGATGCCTTCGACGAAGACGACGGTCTCGGCGTCGGGCGGCCCCTCGCGCTCGTAGGCGATGTCGACGCCGTCGTTGGTCGCGTATTGCATACTGTCTGTTTCTGGTTGGATATCCTTCAAGTGGTCCGGTTCCGCAGTCATTGCTTTACTGGCTCCGTCTTCGGGTGGTCACACCGCGTGTCGTCTCGCTGGCGATGCGTCTCCGTGGGCCGACCCGGTAGAGAGTGGCTGCCCCACGCCGAGGTCGTCGTACAGTCTGGCGGTTCGACGGGCGTTTTCACTGGTTTCGTCATTCCGAATCACCCCAGAGCTTCGCCGGCAGCGCATCGGCGAACGTCCCGCCGACGCGTGCTCGGAGCGTCCCGAGCAGTCCATCGGGGACGTAGAGGACGAACAGCACGAACACGAGACCCACGTAGAGGCTCGCATGGCCGTTCAACAGCAGGTCGATGAGCCCGCCGATAGTCGTCTCGCCGACCAGCGTCGCGTCAAGCGTTTCCTGGCCCAGCAGCGCGCGGAGATAGGGTAACAGCCCCCCGCCCTGGCCGGCCTTCGAGAGGAACTCTCTCACCGTTTCGTCGAACAGATGGCCGTACAGCGAGCCCGCCAGCGTGCCGAAGCCACCAATGATACTCGCCAGCAGGGCGTCGCCGGTCACTAGGAAGTAAAAGGAGTTCTCCGGGCTGGCCGAGCGCTTGAAGCCGGCGAACAGGCCGCCGGCGACGGCCGCGAAGAAGCCGCTGATGGCGAAGGCCCCGAGCTTGTACAGGTACGTGTTGTAACCGATGGCGACGGCGCGTTCCTCGTTCTCCCGGACGGCGATCATCACGCGGCCGAAGGGCGAGTGGATGACGCGCTGCATCGCGAAGTAGCAGACCAGGACGACGAGACCGATCATGTAGTAGGACACTTCCGTCCCGGACAGCGTCGACCCGAGCAGTGCCACCTCGTCGCCGGTCAGCACGCCGATTGACAGCGATAGCTGGTCGATGCCGGGGGCTCCGATCTGGAACCCTTCGGCGTGGCTCGGTCCGACCGCGGGACCGTCGCGTGGATTCGTCGCCACGTAGTCCCAGCCGCGAACAAACACGTAGAAGACCTGCGCGAAGCCGAGCGTGATCATCGCGAAGTAGACGCCCGACAGCCGGAACGAGACGAGTCCCACGAGTATCGCCAGGGCGATGGCGATGAGGCCGCCGACCAGGAGCGACAGCATGAACGGCGTGCCGGGCCCAAGAAGCGGCAGCTTCCCGTTGGCGATGAGGATGACCGTGTACGCGCCGGTGCCGTAGAACACCGCGTGGCCGAAGGAGAGGTAGCCGGTGTAACCGCTGATGAAGTCAAAGGAGATGGCAAAGAGACCGAAATAGAGGACGCCGACCATCGTCTCCACGGTCGGCAGGAGCATCTGCGTCTCGGCGCTGACCGGCGAGTTCAACAGCGTGTGATACACGGGCGGGTACAGCGCCAGCAGGGCGATGACGAGGATGTGGGCGGTGTGGTCCCGCAGGTACTCGCGGGGCCAATCCGTCTCGACAGCCGTCGCCGGTGGCTCGGACGCCGGCTCGGCGTCGGCCTCGGTCTCGGCGCTAATGGCCCCCCACCTCCTCGACGCCGAACAGCCCCTGCGGGCGGACGATGAGCGTCACGACGAGGACCAGAAACAGCACCAGTTCCGGCAGGCCCGTGAACTCGATGACGTTCTGGAACCACCAGGTCGTCACCGCGTCGGCCATCCCGACGACCAGCGCGGCGACGACGGTCCCGCGGAAGGTCCCGAGACCACCGACGATGACGACGATAAACGCCGGCAGCAGCGTCTCGGCCGCCAGCGGGACGCTCGCGCCCCACGTCGGGTCCCACATCAGCAGCGTTCCGGCCGCGCCGGCCAGACCGATCCCGAGCGCAAACACGACCGTGAACACCTGCCGAACGTCGATGCCCAGCGCCGACGCCATCTCGGTGTCCTCACTCCCGGCGCGGATGTACAGGCCATAGCGGGTCTTCGTGAGGAACGCCCAGATGCTGACGACGGTAATAGTTCCGAGGAGTATCTGGAACAGCGACAGCCACCCGGCGCTGACAGGGCCGAGCGCGACCGGTTCGCGCAGGAACTGGGGTTTGGTCGCCAGTGCGGCCTGCCAGTCCGACAGCGGCTGGAGGTCGTAGATACCCAGCACGATGCGGACGATCTCCTCGATGACGAGCGTCAGCCCGAACGTCAGCAGGATCTGGTATATCGGCGGCCGATCGTACAGCGGCCGGATGATGGTCGTCTCGATAGCCCCGCCAAGCACCGTCAGTAGCGCGAACACGA
This sequence comes from Haloarcula japonica DSM 6131, assembly GCF_000336635.1. Lineage (GTDB taxonomy): Archaea > Halobacteriota > Halobacteria > Halobacteriales > Haloarculaceae > Haloarcula > Haloarcula japonica. The sequence continues at coordinate 59,209 of NZ_AOLY01000037.1, forward strand.
CGACGATAGCGATGAAGAACAGGCCGAGGCGGGTAATCGGGGCCGTTCCGCCGGTGACCGTGACGACCATCAGGAGGCCACCGAGATACGCCCCGACCATCGTCAGTGACCCGTGGGCGAAGTTCAACACGCCCATGAGGCCGAAAATCAGCGTCAGGCCGCTGGCGATCATCACGTACAGCGCCGACTTGGCGAGCCCATTGACGATGACGCCGCCGAGTTCGCCGAGCGTCAGAAACTCCGCGAGCGCTTCGAGTATCATGCCGACAGATACCTCCGGAACCGTTCGTCGTCGGCCGTCACCGCCGCCGTGTCGCCGTCGTCGACGACGCGGCCCTTGTCGAGGATGTAGAACCGGTCGGCTAGATCGAGCGCTAGCGGGAGGTTCTGCTCGACCAGCAGCATCGTCATGTCCTCGCTCGCTTTCGAGAGCGCCTCGGCCACGTCGGCGACGATTTGGGGGGCCAGCCCCTCGCTGGGTTCGTCGACCAGCAGTAAGTCGTTGTCGCCGACCAGCCCGCGGGCGATGGCGAGCATCTGCTGTTGGCCCCCCGACAGCGTGCCGGCGTCCTGTCCGCGGCGCTCTTCGAGGATGGGGAACGAATCGAAGGCGAGTTGGAGGCCCGAAGCTACGTCGTCCGGGTCCGGAATCGCCGCCCGGAGGTTCTCCTCGACCGTCAGCTGGCCGAATATCCGGCGGTCCTCGGGAATCCAGCCGACCCCCCGAGACGCGACCTCGTGTGTCTCCAGGCCGACCAGCGACTCGTCGCGGAACGTTATCGACCCCTCTCGGGGCGGCGTCAACTGCAGAATCGTCCGGAGCGTCGTCGTCTTGCCGACGCCGTTGCGCCCGGCCAGCGCGACCACTTCCCCCGCCTCGACGGAGAGGTCGACGCCTTCGAGGATGTGGCTGTCGCCGTAGTACGTGTGGACGCCGTCGAGTTCGAGCAGACTCACGCCGTTCCCTCCTCCGAGTCAGGATCGGACCCGACCGCAGTCGTATCGTCGTCGAGACTGCCCGGTTCGTAGCCGCCGAGGTACGCCGACTGTACGTCGGGGTTCGCTCGTACGTCGGCCGGCGGTCCGTCGGCGATGACCGCGCCCTGATGCAGTACGACGACGCGGTCGGAGACGCCCATCACGATATCCATGTTGTGCTCGACAAGCAGGACCGGGTAGTCCTCCGCCACCGCTTCGATGAGGTCCCGGATCTCGTCGACGCTCTCCGAGGAGACGCCGGCGTTAGGCTCGTCAAGCAGGAGGACGGCGGGATCGCCGGCCAGCGCGATGGCGACTTCGAGCTTGCGCTTCGCGCCGTGGCTCAGCGTGCTCGCGAGGTCTTCGGCCCGGTGGGAGAGCCCCACCCGGTCGAGGATGGCCCACGCGCGCTCGGTGAACTCCTCGTAGCGGTCGACGTTGCGCCAGAACGTCGTCGCGTCGTCGCTGTGGGCCTGCTCGGCGACCCGGACGTTTTCCAGCACCGTGCTGTTGGGGAAGACGTTCGTCACCTGATAGGAGCGATGGATGCCCTTGCTGGCCGTCTCGTGTGGCGACACGTTGGTGATGTCCTCCCAGGTCCCGTTCCGCCGAAGTTCGACCGTGCCCTCGGTGGGCGAGAGGCTGCCGGTCAGCAGATTGAAGAACGTCGTCTTGCCGGCCCCGTTCGGGCCGATGAGCGAGCAGAGTTCGGCGTCCAGTTCGAAGTCGACGCTGTCGACGGCGACGAGTCCCCCGAACTCCTTGGTCAGTCCCTGTGTCCTGAGCATGCCTACAGTGAACAGCCCATCTGGTCGCTGTCCTGCGGAATGGTCGTCTCGTCGGCACCGATGCGGGCCAGCGGTTCACCGGGCATGATGGCCGCGCCCCAGTTGTCGGCCCACTCGTCAGTCGTCGGGATCGGGTTCGCGACGGTCATCGCCGAGCGCGCCTGGTTGTTGTACTCCTGGAAGGTGTAGCCGTTCTCGCCTTTCGGCGTGTCGGTGACGGTCATCCCCTTCAGGGCGTCGGCGATGTCCGCACCCTCGGTGGACCCGCTCTCCTGGATGGCCTGGTGAATCGCCGACGCGCCGGTGAACGTCCCCGCGGTGAAGAGGTCCGGGACGACGCCGTAGGCGTTGGTGTAGCTCTCGACGAATGCGTCGTTGATCGGGTTGTCGTACTGGTTCCAGTGGTAGCGCGTCGTGAACGGCCCCAGCCGGGAGTTCCTGATCTTCTCCTCGGTCAGCGGCTCGCCGAGCACGCTCTGCATCGTCCCGCCGACGACGCTGTTGGTGATTCGGGTGGCGAAGCCGCCGAACACGCGGTAAGAGTACTCGCCCGAGAGGAAGGCGTTGAACATCGCCGGGAGCGTTGCGACGGTGAACCCGCCGACGACGCCCTCAGCGCCAGCCTCTTCGGCGTTGTCCAGCAGACCCTCCCACTCGGCGTAGCCCTGTTCGACGAAGCGCTCGCCGACGATGTCGACGCCCTCCGATTCCAGCACGTCCCGGTAGTTGTTGACGACAGCGCGGCCGAAGCTGTAGTCCGCGCCGAACAGGTAGACGCTCGACACGTCCGTCTCTCTGGCGACGTATTTCCCGCCCGAGCGGGCGTCCATCGCAGTGTTCTCGCTCGCACGGTAGACGAGGTCGCTACAGGTCTCTGCGTTGGACGTAATATCAGCTGATGCCGCCGGCCCGAGCATGATAGGGACCTGCGCCTGATTGACGACCGTCGTGACGACCCGGCTGGCGACCGCCGAGGACGCACAGCCGGCCAGCATGTCCACGTCCTCGTTTTCGACGAGGTTCGTCGCCGCGGTCTGGGCCGTATCCGCCGAGAACTCCGTGTCTCGTATTAGCAGGCGGTACTCTGTGTCGCCGGCAGTGATTGTCAGTTCACCGCTGCCAGGGTCGGCCGGCGGGTCGGTCTCACCCTTGTACGCCAGCCCGGAAAGGAACCCCCACAGCGCCTGGTCGCCGTAGTATTTCAGGTCACCAGCGCGGGGCTGAAGGACGCCGATACTGACGGTCTGCGTCGAGCCGCCGCCCGATCCACCGTTCGTACTACTATCCGTCATACCGCCGTCCGAATCGTCCTGTTCAGTCATGGATGAGTCGTCACTGACACAGCCGCTGAGCCCGACAACACCGGCACCGAGCGCGCCGAGAACGCGCCTCCGTGTAGCCGTATTCTGCATAACAGATTATTGTACACTCGTCAGCCACATAGTGTGCTGAGTTAACATGTTAACACGGCGTCCAGAACGCAGTTTTCGTCCGTACTGAGACTGTCAGAAAGTGCTAGTAGACGGCCTGTCCCGTTCCTCGATTGGCGAATTATGCTCTCCTAGCGGTTTGCTGATTTGCTACGTAACTGCTTCAGCAACTGTTACTCGGTACATCTCAGTGGTCACCCACGTTAGTAACGGGGGAATAAGAGAGAGTCCCAGCCCAAGGGCCACCACGAACTGTGTGTTGGACGAAATAGAGTAGATATCTGCGACAAAGGTCCCTTTGAGGGCTGCTACCCAAACAAGCACCACTGTCGGTATCACTGGTCGTTGACGGAATGATGCCCACACTGAGACAGATAGTAGCGTAATTCCGAATAGAAGGTATGCGAGAGTTATGATTTCAGCGAGGAGTCCGAGCTCGTGGCTGGGATCTATTCGCAGGTGTGTCCGGTACTGCTTGATTCCCAACCAGCAACCGTAGAATCCGGCTAAGCTGAGACCGACAGATGGGATTTGATTCCGGAGCGTCCTACTGATTTCCATGGGTAGAATGTTCTCTTGTTGAGAATTGTTTAGTATATGTTTTTAGGTATATCTTTCAGCTGATAAGGACGGACAGCGGTACAGTCGATAATTGGTCTATCTCGACCGATACCGTTGATGTCGGAGCAGCTGGATGTATAACACCTATACTATATCCCAGTCGTACAGCAGAGACAGTCAGGCCCCGGTCGGTTGGCTACCTTCGGAAGCCGTAGTGTACACCCCCTTTATTGACAGTCTGGGTGGCAAGCGACCAAGCTACCAGCCACGCTGAAATCAGTCTTCGATGTCATCCAGCGCTTTGACGACGCGCTCTATCATCTTCCGCTCGCCGCGCCGCAGGTTCTTCGAGACGGCGGGCTTAGACACGCCGAAGTCCTCGGCCAGCGACCCCAGCGTCGCGTCCCGGGGCGACTCGAAGTAGCCCTCGGAGACGGCAGTTTCCAGCGTTTCGCGTTCGGTATCAGAGAGGTCCCGACAGCCGTCCACGAGCGTCATCGCCGCGCCGGCGTTCTGCACGAGGTCCTGCAGCTGTGGGAGTGTCGTCGACGTGCGCTCGATCACGTCGTACTCGTTGTCGCGGTCGAGTTCCGAGAGCGTCGTGTCGGCGTCCCGGCCGCGGTCGAAGCCGACGTGCCAGGTCTCGCTGCCCGCCTCGATGTGGAACGGCCCGGTGATGTAGCCGCCGTTGTCCCTGATGGTCTGCATCGCCGCCGTTTCCTCGATAGTCGTCCGGATGTGAGCGGCGTTGTCCTCGCGGCGCAACAGCGTACAGTCGTTCATGTTCTCGTGAGCCTGCAAGCTGTCCAGCCCCGTATCGAGTACCCCTACGTCCTCAGCCTCGACAACCATCCGCGTCTCAAGTTCCCGGGCACGCTGGTCGAAGTCCCAGTGCACGGCCGCGAAAGCGACATCGTGGTCTGCCGTCGTGTCGATGAACGGGCAGTCATACTGCTCCATGTCCAGGGCGATATCTATCATTGGCAGTCCACTGTCTCGTGTGTGATTTGTGTGAGACGGTAAAGAACCTCATGGTTAATAATAGCTATCTCGCAACCGGGTTCTTCACGAACGTCTATCCCTGATACACCGTTTCAATAGTGTTTTAGGGCTCGGTTCTGGATGAAGTGGTATGACTTTGCACGCCAGAGAGATAAACCAGGACGTACGGGAGTTGGGCGCGCTCCTGGGCGAAGTGCTGGAGGCACAGACCTCGACCGAGGCATTCGAAACGGTGGAAACGATCCGGAACTCGTGTATCGACTACCGGCGCGGAGATACCGAGACGCGGGAAGAAGTCCATCGGGCACTGAACCGACTGAACCCGGAGACACAGGACATTGTTGCACGCGCGTTTACCACCTATTTCGAACTTATCAATCTCGCTGAGGAACGCGAACGGGTCCGTGAAATCCGGGAAGGCAGTCAGGAGGGCGTACTGGCCGACAGCGTCGAGGAAGCTGTCCGGGATCTGGCCGAACGCGGAGCAGACCCGGAGGAGTTCGAGCAGGTCCTTGAAGACGTGCTCATCCAGCCGACGTTCACGGCCCACCCGACCGAGGCCCGCCGGAAGACGGTGAAAGCGAAGCTCCGGTCGGTCGCCCGTGACATCGAACGACTCGACGAACGGCGGCTCACCGAACGCGAACAGAAGCGTATCGAGCGGAACCTCGACGCCGAAGTGACGAGCCTCTGGCAGACCCCGCAGGTCCGGGACCGCCGCCCGGAGGTCACCGACGAGGCGCTGAACGTCCAGTGGTACCTCGAAAACGTCCTGTTCGACGTCATCGACGAGGTGTACGACGAACTCGAACACACCCTCGAAGACGTGTACGACGAGGACATCGACATCGACACGCTCTACGAGTTCCGCTCGTGGGCCGGGTCTGACCGAGACGGGAACCCGTTCGTCACTACCGAAGTGACCGAGGAAACGCTGGAGCGCCAGCGCGAAACCGTGCTGCCGCTGTACCGGACCAAGCTCAAGGAACTCTCCGGCGTGCTGAGTCAGGACGCCTCGAACATCGCGACCGACGCGCTGTTCAACGAGCGACTGGACCGGCACAAATCCAGGCTCCCCGGCATTGCCACGGAGGCCGAGGAGCGGTATCCCGACGAGCCCTACCGCCAGAAGCTCCGGCTGATGCGCGAATCCGTCATCCGGGTCAGCGACGTTCGCCAGGGCGGCTACGAGAACGAGGAGGAACTGCTGACCGACCTCCGCGTCATCGCCGACAGCCTTCGGGAGAACGACGCCGAAGTCATCGCCGAGGCCCACGTCGACCCGCTGATCCGCAAGGTCGAGACGTTCGGCTTCACCCTCGCCAGCCTCGACCTGCGCGACCACCGGAAGATGCACACCGACGCCATCACCGAGGCTGTCGACCGGCAAGGCATCGACTACGCGGCGATGGACGAGGACGAGCGCGTCGAGTTCCTGACCGAGGCCATCCTGCAGGACAACCCCGTCATCGACATGGAAGACACCGAGGGGCTCTCCGAGGATGCCACCCGCGTCCTCGACCGCTTCCGTGCCACCGCCGACTGGCAAAACGAGTTCGGCATCGACGCTATCGACACCTACGCCATCTCGTGGTGTGAGGAGCCCAGCCACGCGCTTGAGGTCCTGTTCCTCGCTGATCAGGTCGACATCGTCGACTTGCCCGGCTACTGCGGGTTCGACGTGGTCCCGCTGCTGGAGTCGGAGTACGCACTCTCCGGTGCCCGCCGCATCATGGGCACGCTGTTCGAGAACGAAGCCTACTCCCAGGCGCTGGAAGCCCGTGACAACATTCAGGAGATCATGCTGGGCTACTCCGACTCGAACAAGGAGAACGGCTTCCTCGCCGCCAACTGGTCGCTGTACAACAACCAGAAGCGACTTGCGGACATCACCGACGACTACGACGTGGAGATGCGCCTGTTCCACGGCCGCGGCGGCTCCATCTCCCGCGGTGGCGGTCCGATGAACGACGCCATGCTGGCCCTGCCAAACGAGACGGTGACCGGCCAGATCAAGTTCACCGAGCAGGGCGAGGCCATCGCCGAGAAGTACGCCAACCACGACATCGCCGAGCGGAACCTCGAACAGATGCTCAACGCCCAGATCCGGGCGCGCCAGAACGCTATCGAGGAGCCCGTCGAGGAGATCCCCGACGAGTGGGAAGAGGCGATGGAGACGGCGGCCGACGCCGCCCGCGACGAATATCAGGACCTGCTCGAAACGGACGGCTTCGTCGAGTTCTTCGAACAGGCGACGCCGATCACCGTCATCGAGAACCTCAACATGGGCTCGCGGCCGGCTTCCCGAAGTGAGGACCGCAGTGTCGAGGACCTGCGGGCCATTCCGTGGGTGTTCTCCTGGACGCAGGCCCGCTGTATCATCCCCGGTTGGTATTCCATCTCGACCGGGCTGGATGCCTATCTCGAAAACGGCGGCGACATGGAAACCCTCCAGGAAATGTACGAGAACTGGCCGTTCTTCCGGACGAAACTCGACAACGCGTCGCTGGCGCTCGCCCGAACCGACCTCGGAATCGCCGAGGAGTACGCCGATCTCGCCGACCCCGAACTCCGCGAGCGAATCTATCCGCGTATCGTCGAGGAGTACGAGGACACCGTCCAGAAGGTGCTCGAAATCACCGGGCAGGATGGCCTGCTCTCGCGGGACTGGCTCAAGGAGAACCTTGAGCGCCGGAACCCGTACGTCGATCCGCTGAACCTGCTGCAGGTTCGCCTGCTCAAGCAGTCCCACCGGACCGAAACTGAGCGTCGGACCCTGCGGCTGACCGTTCAGGGCATCGCGGCTGGGATGAAAAACACCGGGTGAACCACTGAAACTCACCGGCTGAGGCGTCGTGGGGGCGACTTACTATGAAAGTAGTACCCATCGAAGGATTTACGCGTCTGCCCCCGGAGTAGCCGGTATGGCACTCGAAACTGTTCTTCTCGCAGTTGGACCGAACGACGCCGACCGAATCGACGAACTCGCGGACGCTGTGCTCGATATCGCGGGCCCGGCCGGTGCGACGGTTATCGTCGCACACGTATTCACCGACGACCAGTACGACGGCGTCGTCGACAGGCTCGAATTCGAATCTACCGGCGAAGCCGACCCTGATGAGGTCGCTGACCGCCACACAACCGTCCGGGAGCTCGTCTCGCGGTTCAACGACGCCGGCCTGGCGACCCGGGTCCGCGGTGCCGTGGGCAACCACGGCGAGCAGATCGTCAGCCTCGGCAAAGCGACGGATTCGGACCTCATCGTCGTCGGCGGCCGCAAGCGCTCGCCGACCGGGAAGGCCGTCTTCGGTTCCACCGCACAGGAAGTCATGCTGAACGCGCCGTGTCCGGTCACGTTCGTCCGCGGCGAGGATTAGGACACCGAAAAGGAGTTTTCCTTACTCTACCAGCGCGGCTTCGAGGAGTTCAAGCGGATGTCGGATCTCGTAGCCGCTGCCGTGTTCCATCTGCATCGCGCAGGTCGGGCACTCGGTCATACCGGTCTCGCCCTCGGCGTGGTCCATGTGCTCGAACATCTCCTCGCCGATCTCCATGGACTTCTCGTATTTCTCCTCTTTCCAGCCGTAGGTACCCGAAATGCCGGAACAGGAGTCGCCCACGTCCTCGACTTCGACGCCATCTAGGTCGCGGAACAGTTCGACAGCCTGTCGGTCGAGTCCTTGGTTGCGTGAGTGACACGGGGCGTGGTAGGCGAACTCCTCAGCGAGGTCGCCGTCAACGTCGGCCGCCTGCACTTCACCTTTGAGATCCTCGTGGATTCGGAGATACTCGATGGCCTCGAAGGTGTTCTCCGCAACCTTGTCGATACCGTCGATATCGAACAGCTCGGGGTACTCCTGTCGGAGTGCCATCGAACAGGAGGTACAGGAGGCGATAGCGTGGTACCCCTCATCGACGAGTTCGGACATCGACGAGACGTTCGTCTCGGCGTGGCGGCGGGCGTCGTCGAGCATACCGTTTGCGAACATCGGCGTTCCCGAGCACTTCTGCTCGGGCGCGACGACCTCGTAGCCGAACTCCTCGAACACCCGGACCATCGCCTTGCCGACTTCCGGCGTGTTGTAGTTGGAGTAACAGCCGTGGAAGTACGCCACCTTCTTATCGGCGTCCTCGGGGAGGCCGCGTCGCTTGCGGGCGGCTCTCGCGTTCTCCCGTGACTGGACCTGGCCGCCGCGGTCGGCCCACCAGTCGCGGAAGGTCTGTTTTGCGAAGGCGGGGAAGTCGCGCTCGCTGGTGACGCCGAGCGTCTTCTCCATGACCCAGCGGGCCGGCCCGAAGTTCATGGCGAAGTTCGCGAGTCGGGGAACCTTGCTCGCGAAGAACGCGGAGGTTCGGTAGTTCGCGAGGATGCGGTTCCGGATGTACTCGACGGAGAGCTTGTCCATCTGCTCGCTGACGTACTCCCCGCGAGCGGTGTTGTGCATCTGGCTGAGCGGGACGCCCGACGGGCAGGCGTTGTCACAGCGCATGCAGTTCGAGCAGTCCATCACCGAGTCGTCGATCTCGTGGTCGTCGTCTGACTGCTTGAGCCGCCACTGTTCGGGCCCCTGGAACTTCGGGCCGGGGAAGTCGTCGTCGACCTCCGCGACCGGGCAGTTGGTGTCGCAGGTCGAACATTTATAGCAGGAGTCCGCGCCGGGCCGGAGGTCGAAGTCGTCGCTGTCGGGGAAGACATCGACTGGTTCGAACTCGTCGCCTGTGTTCGGTGCTACCGGGTCAAATTCTGTCTCTGGTGGGGTTTCAGCGTCACTCATCGTGCCTCCTGTGCGGCGCGCTGGCCCGCCGCGTAGCCTGTCGCAATCGAGACGCCGCTACCGGATTTCTCGGCGGCGAAGTCGTAGCCGCCAAGCACCGAACCGGCAGCGCGCAGGTTCTCGAACTCGCTGTGCTCGCTCGCGTCGAGGGGGCGCAGGTCGTCGTCGGTCGCCACGCCGTAGCGGGCGAACTCGTGGTCGCCGAACAGTTCGCCCTCGAACCAGTCGTAGCGGTCCGCGGCGTGGGGGACGTGGCAGTCGAAGACGGGTTCGTACACGCCCTCTCGGTCGGACTCGACGCCCTTGCCGACGAAGCCGCCGGTCGCGAGGACGTACTGGTCGGCACTGTTGGGAATCTTCGCGCCGTTTTTCTCGATGAACACCTTCTCGATGCGGTCTTCGCCCTCGAAGTCGACGACGGGATTCCCGGTCTCGATGCTGGCCCCGGCCTCGTCCAGTGCCGAGAACAGCGCGTCTTCGAGGCGGAGACCGGGGAGGGACGGCGGCCCCATCGGGACCTCGAACACGTCGACGCCGAGGTGGTCTCCCAGTGCGTCACGGATCGCGCCGGGGTTATCGTCGCCGAGAATCGCCGGGAAGCCAACCCGCTCCTCGTCTTCAAGCAGCGGATTCACGCGCTGGGCCAGTGCCTCGCGGGCCGGGACCATTCGCCCGCGGACAGCCACTTCGCTGTTGGTATCGAGCAGCTTGGCGTACCGCGTGACCTTCGCGTCAGCGCGCAGGTCACCTGGGAATCGGATTGTCTCACCACGGACAGCGAATGGCACGCCCGTCGCGTCGAGATGGGCAGCGACGTGGGGCGCGTCGAAGTCGACCATCTCCTCGATGCCGACCAGCAGCGTGTCGCGGGTATCGCTGGCGAGACCAGCACTGGCTCCGGCCGGGTAACGGGCGGTCGGCTTGATGCTTCCGCCGTGGGTCGGCAGGAGCGCGTTCGTGTCCGTGTGCTCACCTTCGTAAGTCGGAACCGCATCGTCGAACAGCGACAGTGCGTCCCGGACCGTTTCGACGCCGACTTTCCGGTACGGATGGGATTCAGGCAGTGACGGGATCGCCTCGTACGGGTCGGTCAGCGGGCCGTCGCCGTCCGGCGTGTAGCCGAGTACGTCTACCAGACCAGACGCCTGTCGAAGCGTGCTCTGTTTGTAGGACACCAGCCGCACGTCGGCCCCCTCGCGGGCGGCCGCCAGCGCGCTGGTCAGCCCGCCGAGGCCGCCGCCGATGACGAGTACCTCAGACTCAATAGCCATCTGTCCCTCCATCGGCGGCTACGTCCGCGCTGTCGACGCTGCCGCCTGTTTGCCCGCGCCCCGAATCGAATGCCGAGAAGTCGACCGGGTCGCCGTCCGCCGGGTCCTGGTCGCGGTTCTGCGTGGTGGCATGCAGCGCGTAGTTCAGGGCCGCCTGCGAGAGCTGTTCGCCCCAGAGGGCGTGTCGCTGCCCCTTCCAGCGTTCCTGAAGCAGTTCGTCCCAGGCCTCGCGAACGACCGGCTCGTCGTACTCCGAGTGGAGTTCGCTTGCCATCCGGTGGGAACAGAAGCCGCCCTGACAGTTCCCCATCGACGCACGGGTCCGGATACGGACGGCGTTGAGGTCCGAACCGGAGCCCTCGATAGCGTCCTGAATCTCAGCGCGGGTGACGCCCTCGCACTCACAGACCGTCGGGTTCGGACCGTCGGTTTTGAGTACGTCGTCGGCACGGGAGCCGAGTCGCTCGATACTCCGGCGGCCAATCGGCGACCGGAGCCCGAACTCGTCCATGTAGTCCCGGAGCACCGAGAAGTCCTCGCTGCCCGGCAGTGGTTCGTCGGCGGTCCGGCAGTCGGCGTCGATACCGAACTTCCCGCAGACGTGGTCGGCGATCTGCTCGCCCATCATGCGGTAGGTGGTGAACTTCCCGCCGACGATGCTGGTCATGCCGGGGAGGTCGTCGCGCTCGTCGTGATCGAGCAGGAAGAAGTCCCGCGTGATGTCCGTCGGGTCGTCGCTGCCGACGTCCGGTGGTTCGTACAGCGGGCGGACGCCCCAGAACGAGCGGATGGTCCGCGCCTCGTCGAGCATCGGAATCAGCTCGGAAAGGGTGTCGATCATCATGTCGACTTCCCACTGTTCCTCGGGGTAGTCCTCAGGGTCCTCGACCTCCTCATCAGTCGTCCCCAGGATCGCGGTCGTCTCGTGGGGCACGACGATGTCGGCGTCGCCTTTCGGCCGACAGCGGTTGATGACGGTGTCGACCTGCCGGATGTTCATGATGGTCATGACGCCCTTGGAGGGACGGACCTCGATGTCCAGTCCGGCCATGTCGCCGATGCGGCCGGCCCAGGCTCCCGTCGCGTTGACGACGTAGTCGGCCCGGATCTCCTCGGTTCCGCCTTCGGTACCGTGGACGCGCTTGCCGGGGCCGGAGTCGTGTTCGACCTCGATACCGACTACTTCGCCGCTCTCGACGATGAGGTCGGTAACCTTGGAGTGTGTCTCGATGCGTGCGCCGTGTTCCTGTGCGCTCGCGGCGTTCGCGACCACGAGCCGGAACGGGTCGATAGCCCCGTCAGGGACGCTGATTGCCTTGTCGATGTCCTTCGCTAAGTGTGGCTCCATCGCACGGGCTTCTTCCCCTGAGACGACCTCGGCGGGAATACCGCACTCCTCACAGCCGCTGAGCTTCTTCTGGAAGTATTCCTCTGAGTCCTCCGGGCGCTTGACAAACAGGCCACCGGTCATTTCGACGCAGTGGCTTGCGATATCCCGCAGCACCCGGTTTTCCTCGATACACTCGGTCGCACTGGCCTGGTCCGAAACGGCGTATCGCCCGCCACTGTGGAGCAGCCCGTGCATCCGACCGGTGGTCCCGTGGGTCAGGTTCCCCTGTTCTACGAGGGTCACGTCGAGCCCGCGCATCGCGAGGTCCCGCGCGATGCCCGCCCCAGTCGAGCCGCCACCGATGACGGCGATGTGTGGTGTCGGTCCCATCTATCTTTCCGTGGGTTTGGAGCGCATACACTTCACTTTACCGTTGCTGGTGTTTGGGTAGTAAATTTTCTAAGTAATCATGAGGGATACCTAAAACTCACACTGATAATTGTGGACCATTACCACACATGCACTACCAATTATTGAGGGATAAAATTAGACATACGTTCCCATATACAAAGAATAGGTTAACATATTCAAGTTTAATGAGTTTAATACAGCTTCCTTGGCATTGTATCTGTACCCGAACAGTAGTTATCACTCCTACCGCTTCGACAGTAACTATTATGTATTTTGATAGTGGACTATTCCCGAGAACGTGTTGGCCGTTCGGCCAACGGGAGCGACAATGAGTAAATGGAACCCACTTGATTCAGAAGACGACCCGCCTGACGGGGAACACACCGACGGCGGCGTCACAGAGGGGCAGGATGAAAACGAGTCGGAGACTGAACCGCCGTCAGCAGAACCCCTCCAGAAGGATACAGAGACCGAAAACGACCCTGAACGGGCGGAACTGAAAGCACAGTGTGAAGAACTGGCAGCGGAACTCGAACAAGAGCGGGCGGAGCGTCGCGCGCTCGAAACCGCTGTCGACCGTCTCACCGCTGTTGCAAGGGCGAACGCCGATGGTGACCTCACTGCGAAACCGGGGCAGCCACCAGCTGAGGCAGCTAAACCGCTGTACGACGCATACAGTGAACTGCTCCGGGAATGGACCGACACTGTCGACCGGATGGCGTCGTTCAGCGAGCAGGTGACCGCCGCAACGGAACAGGTCGACACCCGCCTCGGGTCGGTCAAATCCGCCAGCCGGGACGTGAGCGGTGCTGTCGGGGAAATATCGGATGGTTCGGACGAGCAGCGCGACGAGATACAGTCGATCTCCGACGAGATGCGGAACCTCTCGGCAACGATCGAGGAGATAGCGAGCGCCGCAAACGAGGTTGCAGACACGTCCAGCGAAGCCAGTGTTCGAGGCGAATCCGCACTTGAGTCGGCGTCCTCGGCGATGACGACGCTCGACCGACTGACCGACAACGCCGAAGCGACCGTCGACAAGGTCGAGCAACTGAACGACCTGTTGTCGGACATCGAGGAGATTGTGGGTTTCATCACGGACGTCGCGGATCAGACCAACATGCTGGCACTGAACGCCAACATCGAAGCGGCCCGAGCAGGGGAATCCGGCGACGGGTTCGCCGTCGTGGCCGAGGAGGTCAAATCGCTTGCGACCGAGACGAAGGAGGCGACTGACGAGATTGCAGCCTCCATTCAGGAGGTCCACGAACAGGCTGACACGACGGTTTCGGAGATGTACGAGACGCGGGAGAGTGTCGAAGACACTCGCTCGTCAGTTGCCAGCGCGCTCGACGAACTGGAGTCCGTCGTCTCGATGGTCGAGGAGGTCGATTCGAGCGTCCAAGAGATCGACGACGCGACGGATACGCAGGCCGACTCCACACAGGAAGTCGTCTCAATGGTCGACGACGTCGAGGACATCAGTGCCCAGACAGCCGAAGAGGCGGCTATCGCCGCCGACGCCGCAGCGGACCAGACAACGGAGCTCGCGGAGGTCTCGACGCGGGTCTCCACGCTCACCGAGCGGGCTGAGTCACTGGACGCATCGCTGGATTCCTTCGAACTGGCGACCGGTTCGGCGGCGGCCAATACGGACGGAACCGTCGTCGAGTTCTGGCACGCGATGGGCGGTGAGAAAGCGCTACTGCTTGAAGAGCTCGTCCGCGAGTTCGAATCACAGACTGAGGGTATCAGTCTCACACTGCGGTCGAAAGGGAGCTACCGCGGGACCCTCGATGCAACGCTGAACGCCGCCGAACACGGCGACCCGCCCGCGATTGCACAGATCTTTGAGATCGGGACTACGCGTGCGCGCGACAGTGGATATTTTAGGCCGGTCGAGGAACTCCTCCCGGCGGCTCACATCGACTCGCTGCTCGACCCGGTGACGAACTACTACCGCTTCGACGGGACGCTCCACTCGCTGCCGTTCAACGCGTCGAACCCGGTGATGGCCTACAACCGCGACGCGTTCAGGGAGGCGGGGCTCGATCCCGATTCGCCGCCGGAAACCCTCGCTGACGTGCGAAGCGCGGCTGCGCAGCTCGTCGACGGAAGAGGCGTGGATACCGGTATCACGTTCGCGAACTACTCGTGGTTCGTCGAACAGTGGTTTGCCGAGGCTGACCAGCTCCTTGTGGACCAGAACAACGGGCGGTCCGGATCACCGACGGAGAGCTATCTCGACGGAGCGTTCGCCCACGACTTGTTCGAGTGGTGGAAAGGCCTCGAAGCGGACGGCCTGTACCACGACCCCGGCATCGAAGCCAGAGGCGCGGCTCGGGCCCACTTCGCCGAGGGGAACGCTGCGATGCTGATCGGCTCGACATCGTCGCTGAACAGCATCGAAAGCAGCGCCGATTTCGATGTTGGAACCGGCCGATTCCCCGTGCTCGACGACCGGACCGGCGTACTCGTCGGCGGGGCATCCCTCTGGGTCGGCGATGGAGTTTCCGAGGCCGTGCACGACGCTGTCGGCGAGTTCCTCACCTGGCTCACCGAACCGGCCCAGCAGCGTCGGTGGCATCAAGAAACCGGGTATTTCCCGGTCCACGAAGAGACGATTCCACAGCTCCGGTCGGCGGACTGGTTCGTACAGAACCCACACTACAGAACGGCGTTTGACCAGCTCATAGAGACACGCGATACCACCGCAACGCGGGGCGCACAGATCGGTCCGTTCGATACGGTTCGAACAATCATCGAAGACGCGGTCGACAGTATGGACGGGCCCGACTCGGTCCCGTCCGCACTTGATCGACTCGACACGCAGGTCACAAGGCAGCTTGAGCGGTACGATTCCGACCGATAGCGCCGTCTCACCCTTTCTTTACTAGCCAAACATCACCATTAGTAATCTTTATAATGGTTCACTATGTTGTTTACTGGCAAGGTGGTAGCTTTCATAAATAAGCTACCTCCACCACGGAGAACACAACAATGGCAGACACATACGTTGGCGCGATTGACCAGGGAACGACCGGCACCCGCTTCATGGTATTCGACCATAGCGGCCAGGTCGTTGCGAACGCCTACGAGAAGCACGAACAGATCTACCCGGAGCCCGGCTGGGTCGAACACGACCCCGTCGAAATCTGGGAAAACACGCAGGAAGTCGTGACCAAGGGGCTTGCGGATGCAGGTGTCGGTGCCGAACAGCTTGAGGCACTCGGCATCACGAACCAGCGTGAGACGACGATCGTCTGGGACAAGGAGACCGGCAAACCGGTTCACAACGCGCTGGTCTGGCAGGACCGCCGAACCACCGACCGCGTCGAGGAAATCCAGGAAGAGGACAAAGTCGAGTGGATCCGGGGGAAGACCGGGCTGGAATGTGACGCCTACTTCTCGGCGACCAAAACCGAGTGGATCCTCGACAACGCGGAGCCGCTCAAGATGCAGAGCTCGCGTGGTGCTGACCTCCGTGAGCGGGCCGAAGACGGTGAACTCCTGATGGGGACCATCGATGCGTGGCTCATCTACAAGCTCACCGGCAACCACATTACGGACGTCTCGAACGCATCGCGGACGATGCTGTACAACATCCACGACATGGAGTGGGATGATGAACTCCTCGAAGAGTTCGGCGTTCCGAAGTCCATGGTTCCGGAAGTCCGTCCGTCCTCCGACGAGAGCCTGTACGGACACACCGACGCGGACGGCTTCCTCGAAGAGGAAGTCCCCGTTGCGGGCGCGCTGGGTGACCAGCAGGCTGCACTGTTCGGCCAGACTTGCTTCGATAAGGGTGATGCGAAGAACACCTACGGTACCGGCGCGTTCTACCTGATGAACACTGGCTCCGAAGCAGTCGCCTCGGATAACGGCCTGCTGACGACCGTCGGCTTCCAGATGTCCGGTGAGCCCGTCCAGTACGCACTGGAAGGATCGATCTTCATCGCCGGCGCGGCCATCGAATGGCTCGAAGACGTCGACCTCATCAACAACGCCGCCCAGACCGCGGAACTCGCTCGCTCGGTCGACTCGACAGACGGCGTGTACATGGTGCCGGCCTTCACTGGCCTCGGCGCGCCACACTGGGACGGCCGCGCTCGCGGGACGATTGTCGGGATGACCCGCGGAACGCGAAAGGAGCACATCGTGCGTGCGACCCTGGAATCCATCGCATACCAGACCCGCGACCTCGCGGAAGCGATGGAGGAAGACTCCGGTGTCGAGATGACGACACTGCGAGTCGACGGTGGTGCAGTCAAGAACAACTTCCTCTGTCAGCTCCAGTCCGACATCATCCAGACGGACATCGCTCGACCGCAGGTCGACGAGACCACCGCACTGGGATCGGCTTATGCGGCCGGCCTCGCCGTCGGGTACTGGGACACCGTCGACGAACTCCGCGACAACTGGCAGGTCGACGAGGAGTTCTCGCCGGAGATGGAGGCCGAGAAGGCAGACAAGATGTATGATCGCTGGGACGACGCTGTCGACCGTTCCCGCGACTGGGCACAGGAGGAATAACAGATGGCAATCGCATTCGGACTCACGGCAGTCGACATGCTCGTCCTCGCCATCGCGGCGTTTGCGGGCGGCGCGTTCGGGGCATCTATCGGTGCACTCCCGGCGTTCTGTTTCACCGGCTTCATGGTGCTAATTGGAGAAGCCGGCAACGTCGTCTCAGAGGCGTTCGTCGGCGGTTCTCCTGACGTCATTTCCGGTGCCGCCGGTGGATACGGAGCCGGCATCGTCGGCCCGCTGGCCTTCGGTCCCGTGTTCGGGCCACACGTCGCCTTCGCTGGTGGTGTGGCAGCAGCCGCTTACGCTGCGAAATACGACGGAATGTACGAGCCGGACGACGGTGACTACCACCCAGCAAAGGACATCGCCTACGCCCTCGGCACCCGACCGGACGTCCTCGCTGTCGGTGGGATATTCGGTATCCTGGGTATGGCGATCCGGCAGACGTCCGGTGGGCTCGGGGTTCCGATCGATCCACCTGCGGCAGGCGTCATCCTGACCGCTGTTATCGCCCGTCTGGTCTTTGGCTACCCGGTTATCGGCCGTGCCCGCGGAAGCGGCCTGCTCGATATGTCGCCGTTCGAGAGCGGCAAGATGCGGTCGGGTGAGGAAGTCGCAACGGATGGTGGAGTGGCCGCCGAGCGACCGGCTGTCGAGCCGTGGCTTCCACACCAGTACAAGTGGACGCACGTCGCAATGCTCGGCCTCGTCACCGGCATCCTTGGTGCGTACATCTTCGCGAAAACCGGGAGTCTCTTCCTCCCGTTCGGTATCTCGGCAGCAAGCCTGCTGTTCCTGAACCTCGGTGTGGAGAAATTCCCGGTTACGCACCACATGACGCTCCCGGCAACGTTCGTCGCCAGTATGGCGATGACGGATGGGGCGAGTGTCCTAGTCGCGCTCGGGCTGGGCGCATTCTTCGGCATCCTGGGTGCGCTGTTCGGTGAGGTCTACCAGCGTATCTTCTACGCCCACTCAGATACGCACTTTGACCCGCCAGCCGCATCGATCATTACGACGACTCTCATCCTGGGCATTCTGGCACTGGCTGGAGTGTTCACGACGTCCGCAGCTATCCCCCTGCCGTAAGAACTCATACGGCCTTTTATTTACAGGTCCAATCGAATATACACACGATCTCATTTCCAAGCATGGACATCGAAGCGAGAATCAAGCGTCGACAACGCCGGAACGGTGAGCCACGGCTCATTCAGGATTACGAATCGATCTCACCCGTCGTCCACATAGAGGAGCCGGCTGACCGCGGTCCGGTGCTCGAGCGCCTGCTCGATCACCTCGATCCGGTGTTCGATGGGCAGCTGCCGCCGAACGCGTACGTGTACGGACCCCGTGGTTCAGGGAAATCCGCAGTTATCACGGCGCTTTTCGCCAATTTAGAACAGCTTCCGACGGAACAACAGGCGATCATTCACACGACGACCCGTGCACAGCCACCGACCTCGCCGTCGTTCGTCTACGTGAACGCCCGAGAGACCGCGAGCGAGTTCGCGTTCTACCATGCAGTGCTGGACTCGCTCGTGGACGAATCGGTGCCGGAACACGGGATCGGGACGGAGACGCTCAAGTCCCGACTCCACGAACTAGTACGAGAGCAACGCACTGGCATCGTCATTGCAGTCGACCACATCAGCGAACCGGAGAGCATCCAGGCTCCGGCCCTCGTCGATCTGTTTGCCGGCTTACCGAGCAACGTCAGCTGGCTCGCAATCGGTCGCGACGATCCGTCGACAACTGAACTGACGCGGTACACCGCTGAGTCGATCAGTATCGACCGCTATCAGCGGCAGATGCTCGTCGACGTGTTGATGACCAGAACCTCGAACGGGCTGGCCCAGCAGGGACTCGACCACGGTCTGGCGAGGCATATCGCCGATTGGGCGGACGGAAACGCCCACAATGCCCTTGCCGCACTGTTTATCGCTGCGGAGTTTGCCGAGGAACGGGGCCAGGACCGCATCACACAGGCTAACGTCGACGCGGCCATCGCGGAGGTGCCCGATCCCTGTGTTTCATTGGGGGTCGTCCTCTCCCTGCCGACGAACCGACAGGCCGTCCTCAGAGAACTCATCGACCTGGAGGAGAACGAACGCTCCTCGGTAACGGCGACAACGGAGGCGATTGCGTCGGCGCAATCGGTCGATCTTTCCGCCGGGACCGTCAAGCGGTTCCTCTACGAAATGGCCGAATCCGGCGTCGTCGACCGCGTCGAAGCGACGGCCACAAACGGTCAGGGACGCCCGCCGAGCCGTGTCGAACCGCGATTCCCGCCGACGGCCTTCCGGCGGCTGTACGACCTGCGAGAGTAGCCTGAGTGCCGCGGGCAGGTCGATGCTTTTCAGATGCGCTGTGACGGGTCGCCTGTGCCGCCGGTCAGCGCGGATGCCAGTGCGCCACGGACTACGACGTCGTCACCGAACTGCGTCAACTGGATATCCGGAATGTTCGACATCACCATATCATCGAGCCGGTCCCGGATCGGCTGTAGCACCTGCTCGGGGTTGTTGAGCGCAACGGCCCCGCCGACGTAGACGACGAGCGGCGCGTACGCGTGGACGATGTTTGCGACGCCGATGGCGTTCCAGTGACTGATCTGGTCGAGGACGTGGGACGCGAACTCGTCTTCACCAGCGTATTCGAAGATATCTGCCGCGGAAAACTCCTCAGTCTCGATTGGGAGCGCCGTCTCGACGGGGTCCTCCCGGTGCAGTTGTGTGGCGTACCGCGGGATGTTCTCGCCTGAACAGTACGCTTCCCAGTGGCCGTCGTGCCCGCAGCCACAGGTCATGAACCCGTGGGGGTCGATGGTCAGGTGGCCGACCTCGCCGGCGTTCCCGTCCCAGCCCGAGAGGATGTTCCCGTCGACGGCGACCCCGGCACCGACCCCGGAGGAGATGGTGAGATACACCATGTCGTCGGGGCTCCGGTCCGAGTAGAAGCGCTCGCCGATGACGCCGGCGTTGGCATCGTTGTGCAGCGACACCCGCTCGCTGCCGATGAGATTTTCGACCGGCCCGGTCAGCGGAATCCGGTCGATGGTGTCTGGGAGGTTCGCGGGGTTCTCGACGACGCCTTCGGCTAAATCCATCGGGCCGAAGGAGCCGATACCGGCGGCAACCACGTCTGTTGGGGCGATATCGGCGGCGTCACAGGCCTGCCGAATCGCGTCGAGAACTGCCTCCGTGACCGCGATACCTGCTGGTCCACGCGGTGTCTCAGTTTTGTGCGACGAGACTATCGAGCCCGTCTCGTCACCGATAACAGCCCGAATATGTGTCGCTCCGAGGTCGACCCCTGCGTAAGCGCCCATGCTGGTCGAAGGGTTGCCCCACCGATACTTAACTACACAGATTCTACTGCGGCTAGTAGTCTCGCTCCCTGCCCGAGATGTCCTCTCGTCCAACGGCCTCCTCGTAGACGACGCCGCGTTCGGAATCCAGTGTGACAGTCGACCCGTCGGAGACAGTATCGGGCAGGTCTGCGTTCGATATCATCGGAATCGAAAGCTCGCGGGCAATGATGGCAGCGTAGCTTGTGACGCCCTCGTGGGCGTCGATGATGCCACCGATGCGGCTGGTGTCGCCGACGAACTCGCCGTCGAAGCCTTCCGGAACCGCCAGTATCGCCCCGTCAGGGACGTTCGAGAGGTCACCCGGCGACTCTCGGGGCGGTGCTGTCGAAATCCGATGCACGGGGCCGGTCACCAGACCGTCGACGATGGACCGACCGCTGGCGACCGTTTCGGCCGCGACGTGGACTTTCAGCATGTTCGCCGTGTTCATCCCCTCCAGCTCGGTCATCATCCCGGACAGGACGACTACCGTGTCACCGCTGTCAGCGGCTTCGGTGTCGAGGGCCGACTGAACTGCTGTCTGGATGACGGCATCAGCGCCCTCGGTAGTGTACTCAGTCGTCACAGGCGTAATACCCCACGAGAGCGCGAGCTTCCGGCGGACACGCTCGCTTGGCGTCGACGCGACGATGGGGATCGAGGGCCGGTACTTCGCCGATTTCAGGGCGGTGTAGCCGGACTCGGAGGCAGCGACAATCGCCGACGCCCCGATGTCGCGGGCAAGGAACCGACCGGAGCGTGCGAGCGCGTCCGTCCGGGTATCACCGGCGTTCGGCACGCGCTGTTCGCGGGACTCGGCGTACTCTTCGCTGCCCTCGACATCGCGGATGATCCGGTCCATCGTCTCGACGACGCGAGTCGGGTGGTCACCGATCGCCGTCTCGCCGGAGAGCATCACTGCGTCGGTGCCGTCAAGCACTGCGTTTGCTACGTCCGAGGCCTCCGCGCGGGTCGGCCGCCGGGAATGGACCATCGAGTCCAGCATCTCGGTCGCCGTGATGACCGGCACGCCGGCTTCGTGACACCGGCGGATGATGCGCTTCTGGATGATCGGGACATCCTCCAGCGGGCACTCCACGCCGAGGTCACCGCGAGCGACCATGACGCCGTAAGCCTCGTCGATGATCGAATCGAGGTTCTCGACGGCCCCAGCCCGTTCGATCTTGGCGATGATCGGGATGTCGACGCCGCGCTCTTCGAGTGCCTGGCTGATCTCGTAGATATCCTCGCCGTCGCGGACGAACGACGCGGCCACGAAATCAGGCTCCTTCTCGGCGGCCACGTCGAGTTCTTGCCTGTCGTTCTCCGTGATGGTCGGTAGGTCGAGTTCGACGCCGGGAACGTTGACGCCCTTGCGAGCGGACAGTTTGCCGCCATTTTCAACGGTCGCAAACACTGTATCGTCCTCGACGCGTTCGACAGTCGTCTCGATACGTCCGTCATCGAGCAGCACGCGGTCGCCAGGTTCGACCGCTGTGATCGACTGCGAAAGCCCGACCTCTTCCGGCGTCGCGTCGTCACCGACGACGTACCGGATGGTGGACCCCTCCGTGAGCTGAATCGGTTCGTCGATCTCCGCGGTCCGGACCTCCGGACCTGGCATGTCGAGCATGGCCGCGACCGGTTCCTCGACCGCCTCGTCTACCTTACGGATGCGATCGATCATTTCACGGCGGTGTTCCGGCGAGCCGTGGCTCGCGTTCAGTCTGGCAACGGACATGCCGGCCTTTGCAAGCGACGCGATGTCGTCGACCGAGTCCGACGCGGGACCGAGAGTACAGACGATCTTTGCGCTACGCATTGTGACCTCCGTCTCCGGGGACCCACAGTTTACAGCGTTCATAGTTAATCATACCCTGCCGTTCCCCGCGAAGGGATAAGAAGCTTGCTGGACGCCGTAGCTACCGCGAAATCGCTTCCGTGTCGCCGCTGAGAATCGAGCGGACTTCGTCGGGCGACACGACAGCAATGTCGCCCGGTATCGACCGTTTGAGTGCGGCTGTCGCAGCACCCCAAGCGAGCCCATCCGCGACACTGCCACCGGAGAGATACTGCGAGAGGAAGCCGCCGACGAAGGAGTCACCGGTCCCGACCGGATGCGTATCGGTCGACTCGAACGTTAGTTGCTCCGTTACAGTTCCGTCGGCAAGTGCGAGCGCCCCGTCGCTGCCCCGGGTGATTACTGTCGCTTCGAACCCGTACTCGTCGGCGAGGTCCCGAGCAATCGTTTCCGCATCACCAGTCCTGTCCAACACGACGTTTGCGTCGCGTTCGGCGACGACGAGTACGTCGATAGACGGGAATAGCTCGGTCAGGACAGAGCGGGCTTCCGTGGGCGTCCAGAGCTTCGAGCGGTAGTTCAGGTCGAGGCTCGTGGTCGTATCCGCGTCCTGTGCGAGCGAGAGGAGGTCAGTAGTGGTCGATTCGAGCGTCTCCGAGAGCGCCGGTGTGATCCCCGAAGTGTGGAATCCCGCGGCGTTCGCGATTGTATCCGTCGGCAGTTCTTCCGGCGTAGCCGTCGTGACACTGGCGTCTCGCCGGTCGTAGATAACATCGTTACCCCGCGGTGGACTGCCCTGTTCCAGGTAGTAGGTTCCCTGTCGGGCACTGTCCGAGTCGTCCCAGGCGATATCGACCGACACGCCATGGTGTTTGAGCTCTCCCGTGACTCGGTGACCGACCGGTGAATCGGGGAGTTTTGAGGCCCACAATGCATCGAGTCCAAGTCGTTGAGCAGCGACTGCGACGTTTGACTCCGCCCCAGCCGCCCTGACGGTGTACTGGTCTGCGGTCTCCAGTCGCTCGTCGTCAGGTGGCGATAACCGCAACATCGTCTCGCCGAACGTAACTAACTCCGTCATATCCGACGTTGCTCACTGGCTGGGTATAAATCCCGGAGAACCAGTCGTCTGACGGACCTATTAATCTCCCCTTACTGCATCGTAGACAGTGACATTGTAGTTTTCATCGTGGATTCTCGGCTGTATTAGTCTTCTCCAAAAGTTTATGTGCTATAGTAATTTACACACGCCAGTATGGATTCAGGGAGAAATGGTGGTGGGCCGTCTGTCTTTAGGCGGAACCTACTCCGTTCGATTGGTGCGGCCGGGCTGGCCGGACTTGCGGGTTGTGGTGGCAGCGAGGGTGTGACAGATGGGAACGAGACGCCGACCCCAACTCCAGTTGGAAACTTTCCGGTGTCCGGGGATTCGGTGACGTTCGGTTTCAACGTCGCTTCCTCTGGGGCGTACTCAACGGCCGGCAAGCAGGAGCTCCGAGGGTTCAAACTCGCGGTCAAGCACATTAACAACGGTGGCGGGTGGGTAACGAGCGAGAAGTACGAGTCACCTCTGGACGGTGACGGACTTCTGGATAAGGATGTCGAATTCGTTGTCGAAGACACGGGTGGCAGTTCAGATACCGCCCGGAGCAACGCACAGCGGCTTACTGATAGCGAGGAGGTCATTATGCTCGCTGGTGGGACGTCCAGCAGTTCCAGTCTGGCCAATCAGGAGGTTGCCGCGCAGAACCAGATCGTGTACATGTCGACGATGGCTAACGCGAACTCGCTGACGGGTGTCGACTGCAACCGGTACTCCTTCCGCGAGATGTTCAACAACCGCATGGCGGCCGAAGCGCTGGCCCCGGCCCTCAGTGACGAGTTCGGAGACGACATCAATTACGTCAAAATCTCCCAGGACAATGAGTGGGGACGGACACTCCGAAACGATATGGATACAGCCCTCGGGAATCTCGGCTGGTCACCTGTTTGGGACACGACTGCGCAGGTCGGGACGACTGACTACTCTCAGTACGCGGAAGACCTCGAGTCGGTCGATTTCGACGTAGTCGTGCTCGGTCTCGGGGGCCTCGACGCAGTAAACGCACTCAGAGCGTTCCGGGAGGTGTTCCCGGAGTCGAATATCGTCCTTCCGATAGCCTCGAGAGGTATTGCCCAAACCGCAGGCGACGCGATAGAGGGTGTTATAGGAACGGTCGCCTGGAGTCCGGAGATCAATTCGCCGCTGTCGAATACCTTCCGAGAGACGTTCCGTGAGGAGTACGGCAATTCGACGGGGACCTCGAAATCGGCGTCCCCATCAGGAGCAGCCCATATCGCGTACACGCAAGCGCTGCAGTACGCCAGCGCAGTCGAGCGGGCGGGAACCTTCAATCCGATCGATGTCATCGGAGAGCTCGAAAGACACGAGTACGACGTCGGTCTTGGAACACAGACCCTCCGGGCCTGTGATCACCAGGCGATGCGTAAAGTACCAGTTGTGAGAGGAAAGCCGGAGGTACGGCAATCCTATGGCAGCTACTACGGCCTAGTTGGAGAACCAGTGGATGTACAGTACGCCTGCGATAGCGGTCCAGCGGCTAACTGCTCGCTTGGGGGGAGCTAAGTATGAGTTCAGGAGATACACAGATACCAGACAGTTCAGAGAACGGTTCGAACGCCTCCGGTGGGATTCTAGCGACAGTCGTCCCGGATTTCATCCGGCGAAACTTCGCACTCAAATTCGGTATCGTCCTCTTCATTATGGCGCTGTCGGTTGGGCTCATCGGCCTTGCCGCGACAGAGCAAGTCAAGAACTACACGGAACAACAGGTTCTGAGCGACTACGAAAGCGCCGCCGCACAGGAGGCTGACATCCTGTCACAGTGGGTTGACCGGAACCGGCTATCGACTCAATTCGTTTCTTCCGACGACATCTGGGCCAGTAGTGATACCGATGATATCGATATCGAACTTAACAATCGGAAAGCCGCTTTGTCCGCAGATGCTGCCGACATCCATCTGGTCGAACGGAATACCGGCCAATCCCAGGTTGTCGCCAGCACATCTAACTCACAGGTACTGACTAACTCACCGCTCGAATCGACGAGCAGGGCCTGGCTTACTGGTGTGAACTTCGAAACGGCAAGCGATGTCGTCGTCTCCGACGTGTACCAGACGAACTCCGGCCCGGTCGTCGGCTTCGTCAGTCCTGTCGATGCCTCACAGAACCGGTATATCCTTATCGAGTATTCACTTGACGAGATCGCGAACTCACTTCAGGGGAACAACAGGGCCGAAGGCGGATTCACGCAGGTCGTCAACGGATCAGCGGTCGTCATGATCGACGAACCCAGAGACGGGAGCCGCGGCCTCGGCGAAAACATACTGCAGTCGTATAGCTCGAACAGCCCTGCCACCGAACCGATCAACGCGGCGGATGACCTCCGCTCGTCGGAGCAACAGTCCGGCGTCACCGCTGACATGCCGGCGACTGACGTGCTCAACGAGCGCTACACTGTCGGCTATGCACCGATTCAGGGCACCGACTGGGTCGTTCTCGTACACGCACCCAACTCCGCGGTCTTTGGTTTCGTCCAGAACGTCCAGCAGTACGGACTTATCGGCACGGCACTGATGGTGTTGCTCATCGCGGGTGTCGGTGCGATACTCGGGTACAACACGGCAACATCGATCGACCGGCTGACCCGAAAAACGGACCAGATGCGACAGGGGAACCTCGACGTCGAGATCGCCACCAATCGTATCGACAATATCGGCCGCCTGTACAGCGGGTTCGCTGACATGCGCGACGCGCTCAACGAACAGATCAACGAGGCCGAGCGTGCACAGAAGGAAGCGGAGGTTTCCCGGGCCGAAGCCCTTGAAGTCAACAAGTACCTCCAGAAGAAGGCCGAGGAATTCTCTGACGTAATGGAGGAGACAGCCGCTGGAAACCTCACAGAACGGATGGCGACCGACGGCGAGAACGAGTCGATGGACCGTATCGCCAGCGAGTTCAACGGCATGGTCGACGAACTCGAAAAGACGATCGGTCAGCTCAACAGCTTCGCCGACGAAGTTGCGGAATCCGGAGACGTTGTTCTGTCGAGTGCGGAGTCCGTCCGTGACGCGTCCGAGCAGGTCGCCGAATCGACACAGAAGATCTCCGATGACGCTTACGATCAGAAGGATCGCCTCGCTACTATTTCGGAGGATCTCGACACCCTCGTGGACACGCTTGAAGAACTGGAGGCGGACAACCCGGACATCGATCTGGGCGACTCGCTCGAACGGTTCCGGACGGTGGCGACGACGCTACAGTCAGCCGCCGAAACGAGTGACCAGATGATGGCTGAAACTCAGACCGTCGCTGGCGCAGCGGAAGAACAGGCCGCAGAGCTCAACGAAGTGTCTTCGCGGGCCGAACAGCTCAAACGCTACGCGAAGCCACTCGGTGACATTCTGAACCGCTTCGAAACCGAAGCCGAGCACGAGTTCGTCTTCTCGGGCGGTCCGTCACAGAGTCTCGGCGAAGAGGAAGAAGAGTAGCCCGCTTCACTGCGTTTACCGAAACCGATTTTCACGCCGGCGACGTATCACGTGCAATGAGCGACGACGCAGGCGATATCTCACGGGCAGAACTCGCCGAGTACTGTCGAACCCAGGCTGCGATTCTTGCGGGCCATCTGGACCAGCGTAGTGCGGAGCTCTCTGATTTGCTCGAAGAAATAGAACAGGACACAGCTAACGCTCGTACGACATTAACCGAGGGTTCCGGTCCGGAGACCGAGGCAGAAGCCACTATCGCCGAAATAGAGGCCAAACAGGCGCGAGCACAGGCGGAGCAGGCAGCAATCGACGACTACCGGACGCTCGCCGAGGGATATACGGATCTTGCCGAACAGCTCGCCGAAGGCTCCGGTGATCTCGAAACCGTTCTTGAGTTCGAAATCGACACCGATGCGCCGACGTATTTCGACGCAGAGACGACTATTTTGGGAGTCGCAACCGGAGAAGACAGGGACTGATGGGGTTACCGTGGAGGCGGTCCACGACCGGGCTACCGTACAACGCTGATTTCTGCTGACAGCCACGTTTTCATGTGGGTCGGTGCTGAATTCGAGTAGCTTACGAGCAGAGACTATCCTCACTGCAAGGGTACGTGGCCCGGCTCGGCCCTTCTAGGGGTAAGTTGCCGTCCCAGCGCGATGTGGCTACGCTCATCGAGGCACTGATTTCCGGCTCGAATCGGTAGCGCAGAATCCAGATTCGATATAGCGACATGAGATTTATTTGTCCCAAGTATCCCACTGAGCTGTAGCATGAGAATTACTAATAGTAATTACAGAATCACACCACCCACGAAAATCTTAGCCAGAAATCCCTGCGGACCTAAGCTTACGAATTGAACGTGCGCTCGACGAGGTATTTGACCAGATAGAACCCGCCAATAAGAGTGATAACCATGACTACCAGTACAATCGCGATCATGAACAGAAGGACAAGTGCGTCGTTAGCCATCGGGCTCACCCGCCTGAGAGGTGGCGTCTCGTCGGGAACGCATATCGTTAGCTTCAGCCTCGATACGCTAATGTAGGAGGGTTTCGGTTCATCAGTCTATGGTACTCGTAATCTATACTGACCGCCAGCGATCAGAAGTGCTCGGTGACACGTGCGCAGGAGGGAATGCCAGAGTCACGCCGATAGGGACGGCTTGAGCGCAGGGAAACAGCTGTTTTCGGCGCATCTACCACTCAACGGGTGTCCATAGACAGTGAAACCTGGTGCGGATTTTCGATACGAAAAACAAGTGACGAGTCGAGTACGTCAATTATATCACTCTAACCTACGGGTTTCCGTGGCGACTATGACGACGGGCTGTACGCAAAGCACCATTCGCAACATCGTGTGCATCGCCCATTTAGACGGGCGGTCCCGGCCTGAGATTTCGATTGAGAGCGAACTGAAAGACTGATACAATACCGGCGTCCTCGGCTGGAAATCGCTGATAGCCCGAATGTACCGACTTCGAGAAGCGGGGCCGATTAAACCCGTGGCCCGACGGGACTGCTTGCTTCTGCTGAGTTTTTCAGCCGTGACTGCTTTTGGCGAGGTACCGGACACGCAATTGATCGATGGAACGGCTACTCTGGAATTGCTGCAAACACTCTCGCCGCCGTCCTGCCGCGGCCGGCGAGTAATACTGTCCAAAAGTGTGTTCCAGCGGTCCCGTGAGACGATGCGAACTCGCCCGGTTGTAGTCTGAGTAGCCCCGGAAACGATGCTTTTCGGGATCACGAAGGCAGAACGATTACATGGGGCCATACAGTAGCGAGCGTCTCTGGCAACCGTACCTGAAGCGAGCCCAACGCAGCGGTCTCCCCAGAACCACTGTGTCGTGCCCTGTTGGAACGAGTATGAGAACGGCCGAGACACAGTGTGTCTGGTTAAAAGCGTAGCCCTGCCAGCGTGCTCGCCTTTGGCGGCACGCAGAACAGGCAATCAGGCCGATAGCACGCTCGTGGAGACTATTGGGCGACCACGACTGATCGGAGCACCACCTCTCGTCGTCCAAGGACCGGACCACGGATCGGAGTACTGTCCAGTGTGACGGGCATATGTTGCCGGGGAACTCTTAGACCGATGAGATCCGTACGGAAATCGCGCTGTTCTCTACGGAGGGGATCAGCACCGTGACACATGTCTCGTCTGAGAGACCGCGGATGCTATGAAGTGTGGAAGGGTCAGGAACCAACCGTGCAAGGAAATCGGTGATACCGAGCTATTGGACAGACTACCATCCATATGTCTGGCCTGGCAGAGTAGCAGCAGATCTGAATCATCCCAACTCACTTCCCGTGAGCGTTCACCAGATCAAACCAGATATTGAGACAAGTTGACAAACGATACTCTACTTTCGTCTGTCTGAATCTGGTTGGCAGGCGAGTGAACCAGAGCATACGCCGATCTGCACTCAAATTTGTATTTGTGAATATGCGCCCACACATTGAATAAGTATTGGGTGATTGCCAGTAATCCGGCAAATGGCGGCGAAATAGGGTGTCACCTACCCAAATAAAGGCTTTTATCTCCAAGTATGGGACTACATTGAAGTCCCTGGCGTCCAAGGTGAAACTGTGTCCAGTGATAGTGAGCGAACGACGGTTCGGACGTACATTCCGGCC
Organism: Haloarcula japonica DSM 6131; assembly: GCF_000336635.1. GTDB lineage: Archaea > Halobacteriota > Halobacteria > Halobacteriales > Haloarculaceae > Haloarcula > Haloarcula japonica. The sequence continues at coordinate 88,622 of NZ_AOLY01000037.1, forward strand.
TATCAGAAAGAACAGTGGCAGGCCCACGCCGAGGAACTGGATATGAGTCAAAGCGAGTTCGTCCGGACGATGGTACAGGCAGGCCGAAGCGGATTCGAGTCAGCAGCCCCCGAGACAGTCGAATCAGGCGCCGCTGAGAGCGATAGCGAGGAACCCCGTTCTCCGGACGCTACCCCCGGGGGTGGCGGCCTGAAAGACCGGGTCCGAGAGGTTCTGGCTGACGGAGACTACTACGAGTGGGACGACCTGCTCGCCGAACTGACCGACGATATCGAGGAGCGTCTCGAAGATACGCTACAAGAACTGCAGTCCAATAACGAAGTGCAGTACAGCGGGCGACAAGGGGGGTACGTTCGAGACGAATGAGCACTGATACAGCCACGCCAGACGCCGAGTCGGACCCAGTCGGGTATTTCCTCGATGACATCACGTATCACGGAAAGAGCGACCGGACCCGTGCGTCCTACGAGCGCGTCCTTCGGGACTTCGAATCCTATCTGACGGATGGCCACCAGGCCATTCCCATCCGAGAGGCTTCCCACCGAGACTGTATGGCGTATGTCCACAGCCTTCGTGGAAACGTCGAAGAAAGCACAGTCGCAACGTATGCCTCCTATCTACACCGGTTTTTCGCGTACATGACTCAGGTAGGGGTTTTCGATTCGAATCCGATGACGCTGGTCATGGAGGAGATGGATGAGTCCATCAATACCGACCCGACCCGTCGAGAAATCGACCTCCAGTCGATGCGGACGTTCGTAGAAAGCATCTCACATCCACTGGAGCGGGCTATCGTGGTGACGTTACTGAAAACGGGTATGCGTGCCGGCGAACTGTGTAACCTCGATATCCGTGACCTCAATCTCGAAACCCCCGGCCCTAGGCCGAAAATCCCGGTCCGAGCGGGGCTCGACGGGCGTCCGGATACGTTGTTCGTCGCGGCAGACCCGACCCGCGGCGAGCCCAGCAATGGGGAAGAGCGGACAGCGTCCAACAAGCGCAAGCGCGAGACGACGATTCCGGTCGACGCAGAGTTGGGCTCAGTGCTACGACGCTGGCTCGCGATTCGACCGGACACACTGTCGCCGGCAGAGCCGCTGTTCGTATCTACAAGCGACAGCTGGGGAGAACGACTTACGCCGAACATGGTACACCATATCGTCGAATCCCACGCCCGTGAGTTCGGTTGGTACACAGACGGTGGGGGAGCCGAAGAAAACGTGACGCCACACTACTTCCGGCACTTCTTCACGACGCATCTCCGGGACCGGACCGGTGATCGCGGCGTCGTCAAATACCTCAGAGGCGACGTGGCACAGGATGTTATCGATACCTACACCCACGAATGGGGGACTCGGGTCAGGGATGTGTACGAAGCCGAAATCTACTCGCTACTGTGATCTTCCGTCGTTTTTCAAATACTGCGTCACATTCGAGATGTTCGCTGCTAGTCTTGTAAATCATATACCGCTATACAGAATTGAGCGAATTCTGCTTCCAGTTGTGCTCTCTCAATGGACGATTTCGGTGGCTGCGTACGAGACAGGAGTATCGTACAGAATGTTTCACTAAACACTGCGGACGTAGAACTGCACACGTCTCAGGACTACCCGATCTGGATGAGGAGTACTGATAGAGCTACTCGGGGTCCAGAAGCTTCGACTCAGCAGTTCGGAGATGCTCGAGGAGTGTCGTCTTCGAGATATCCATCTGTGCAGCGAGTTCTCGAACCGAAATTCCGCGCGGCCACTGGTAGTAGCCCGCTTCACGAGCCGCTTCGAAAGCCCGTCGCTGAGCCGGCGTTAGCGAGTCGGTTCGCAGCCCACCCACCGACCGCTCAGTATCGCTGTCCGGCGTGACTATGGATTCGACCGACACGTCAGCGTCGGCGTCGGCTTCGACGGCATCGAGTGCGGACTGGATTTCGGGCCGTTCGCCGGTGAAACTCACCTGCCACCGTTCGCGACCGTCTTCGATACGGACGGGAGCGCTGTGGACGAACCCGTGTTCGAGTAGCGTCGGACAGACCAACTCTTCAGGATCGTACTCCAGCAGGAACTGTCTGACGACGGTTCCCGGCGCGTCGCGCTTGTGTCCGATACGTGCCTGAAGCTCCTGTATCTCTCCGGCGTGGGGCGACGCACGGACTGCGTCGAGGCAGTTTTCGACGTCTGATTTCGTAGCTCCATACGCCGTAAACACGCCGTTGACCGATGCTGTCGGCGACTGGACGGTCTGTTGCACCGTGTGTGCCAGGATGCCGCCATCGGTGTGGTCGGTCGCTTCGATAGCCCAGCAGTTCGGGTGCCACAGGTCGAGTGTTAGCCGCGCTCCGGCGCTATCGGTTTGACTCATGGGATGTGCTGCAATATTTGATTGGTGACCGTAAGAGGGTAATCATTGTCTGGTATGTCCGACACCGGCGGTTGCAGTGTGCGATTCGACGCGGTCCATCAGCGCTGATGCCGACACGACCAGCGCCAGATACAGTATCGCTACCAGCACGAACAGTTCTGTATACTGGTACGTTTCGTTAGCGATAGTACTTGTCCGGCCGTACAGTTCCTGCACAGTGATGAAACTCGCCAGCGAGGAGTACTTGATAAGGTACACGAGTTCGTTCGTCCAGCTGGGAAGCGCGAGTCGGAGGCCCTGTGGAACGACGACGTACCGTATTCCTTCGAGCTTCGAGAGCCCGATAGCACGTGCGGCAGTCAGCTGCCCACCGTCAACTGACTCCAGCGACGCACGCAGGTATTCGGACTGGTAGGCTGCGCTGTTCAGCGTGAAGCTGATGACGGCGACCCAGAACGCCTGTGCTGGGACGAAGCCGACACCGACTCCCGGGACACCTCTGAGAACCTGCGTCAGTGAGGTCGCGAAGTAGAGGACGAACAACTGGGCGAGCAATGGCGTCCCGCGGATGAGTTCTGTGTACGACAAAGCGAACCACCGGGCCCACCGCCCCCCGTATACGCGGACGACGCTAAGCGGGAGCGCCAGCATGAACCCGAGACAGACACTGAAGACCGTCAATAGAACGGTCGTCCAGATGCCGTGTGCCAGCGCCGGCAGGTACGCCGTCGCGTCGGCAGCAAAACGGAGCGTGTCAGCAACCCACATCAGCGGCGCTCCGGCGACACCGAGTGGCGTGGCGAGCGATGCGACGGTATCCGCTGTCGTCAGAAACGGGGCTGCCGGGACAAACGGTGTGCCGCGGTCGACTCCGGATACCCCTGCAAGAACGAAATCAGTGGTCCAGCGGGCGAGAACCCAGATCCAGAACAGTGCCAGGCCGACTGTGAGCGGGCGGACAGTAAAGACCGTCCCGACGCGGTCCCGGAGTCCCGGATTCGGTGATGTTGTAGATTCAGCTGTGCTCATGCCGTTTCCTCGTGTGCGTGCAGTCGACTGAGGAACTGTTCGGTTCGGTCCGCTGTGGGGTTCTGGAACAGTTGTTCCGGTGGGCCGTGTTCGACAATCTCGCCGTCATCGAGGAATACGATGTCCGACGCGGCCGACCGGGCGAAGTCCATCTCGTGACTGACGACGAGCATCGTGATGCCTTCGGCGGCGAGGTCGCGCATCACCTCGACGACCTCGCCGACGAGTTCGGGATCGAGGGCGCTGGTCGGCTCGTCGAACAGCAGCAGTTCCGGGTCCATCGCGAGTGCGCGCGCGATGCCGACACGCTGTTTCTGCCCGCCGGAGAGTTCAGCAGGGTAGGAGTCTGCTTGTTCCAGCAATCCGACCTGTTCGAGGTGGTTCCGTCCGGCCGCTTCAGCGTCAGCAGCGTCCATGCCGAGTACTTTTTTCGGACCGAGCGTGACGTTCTCGAGCGCCGTCAGGTGCGCAAAGAGGTTGAAGTCCTGAAACACCATTCCGACTTGTTTTCGCAGTTCGTTGACGTCAGTGTCAGTCCCGGTCACGTCTTCTCCATCGAGCGCGATCCGGCCGCTGTTGATCTCGGTTAGCCGGTTCACACAGCGGAGTAGCGTGGATTTGCCCGAGCCGCTGGGACCGATGAGGACCGTCACGTCACCCTGGTCCATTTCGAGGCCGACGCCTTCCAGTACCTCTTCGCTCCCGTAGGACTTGTGCAGATCGTCGATTGAGAGTAGTGGCTGTGTCATGTCGTTCCTTCCGGTACTGCGTAGTAGTCGCTGAGTCTGTCGAGTGACCGATTCGTAGCGAACGTCAGCACGAAGTAGACGAGGCTGACGGCGAGGAAAATCTCGAGTGCCGCTGTCGACTGTCCGCCTTCGTAGAGGTTCTGTCCTGTCGTCAGCAGCTCGCCGATTCCGATGACGATGGCGATACTCGTGTCTTTGAGGACGATGGTAAACTCGTTCTGGAAGCCCGGAACGCTCCGGCGCAACGCCTGCGGGACGACGACGTGCCGAATCGCTTCTAACCGGGACATCGCGACGGCGCGTGCCGCTTCCAGTTGCCCATCGTCGACGCTCTGGAGTGCACCGCGGAAGATCTGGGACTGGTAGGCGGCGCTCCGGAGGCCGAGCGCGATGGTCGCCGTGACGAACGCGCTACTGGAGATAGAGAGGCCGAAGTACAGGATCATAATGATGACCAGCAGCGGAGTGCCACGAAGGACAACCCCGACCTGTTCGACCAGCCGACTGGCCCGCTCCGAGCCGTACACCTCTATCGCACCGGCGGGGAACCCGATTGCGAATCCTAGTAGAATGCTGGCTACGGTGAGTGCGACAGTAACAGCTGTCCCACCGAGTAACAGTCCCATGTTGTCGATGACGAACAGCCAGTCGGCGGTCTGGAGTAGGATTGCTGCCATGGCCTCACTTCTGTCCGAACCACTTCTCGGTCAGGTCCCGGTACGTCCCGTCGTCCTCAACGGTGGTCAGCCCGGTGTTGAGCGCACCCGCGAGTTCGTCGTTGCCGGATTGAATTCCGAAGCCGAACTGCTCGCCGGTTTCGTGGACGAACGCGGACTCGATGGGGCGGTCTGCCACGAACGAGTTCGCAACGGGGACGTCGATGATGATGACGTCGACGTTTTCGTTGAGCAGATCCTCGACGGCGAGCACGTAGTTCCCGTATGCGTTGTACTGGGACTCCGGAATCGTGCCCGCTTCGATGAGCTGATCTTTGATAACGGATTCACCGGTCGTCCCCTTCTGTGCCCCGACTGCCGCTCCGGAGAGGTCATCCAGCGACGACGGTGAGAACGACCCGTTCTCCCGGACGACGATGGCTTGATTCGAACTGTAGTACGGGTCAGAGAAGTCGATCGCCTCGTCGCGTTCGTCGTTGATGGTCATGCCCGCCGCGACGACGTCGACGTTCCCGTTGTTCAGCGCCGGAATGAGTGATTTGAACTCAAGTTCGTCCCAGCCGCTCAGTTCGTACTCCGTCGCCGCGATAACGGCTTCCAGCAACTCGACGTCGAAGCCGACGAGTTCGCCGTCCTGTTTCATCTCAAACGGCGGAAATCCCGGCGCTGTGCCCGCTGTGAGCGTCTGTGAGTCCCCGCTGCCCGATTGACAGCCAGCGACCGACAGGGTCGCGACAGTGCCACCGATTGCCTGCAGATACCTCCGTCTGTCTACGCGTGCCTCTCGTGGCATAGTGCCACAGTCGAATCAATCATATTTTAACATTTCGGTTACCGCAGAAGTCGCGAGGGTCAGGCCGACGCGACAGGGTCTGCAACCTCGGTAAACACCGAATCGAGGATGTCGAGACAGAGTTCCAGTTCGCGCTCGGTGACGTCGAGTGGCGGGAGGAGTCGGAGGGATTTCTGGCCACAGCCGAGCGTGAGGAGGCCGTGCTGGAGCGCGGTTTCCATCACGGCGTCGCGTCGATCTGCCGTATCAAACTCCAGTGCGGTCATCAGTCCGAGGCCCCGAACGTCCTCGACCAGCGAACGGCCCGCCGAGATATCGCGGAGCCGATCCATGAAGTACGTCCCCTTCTCGGCGGCGTTGTCCAGCAGGTCGTGGTCCTCGATAGCGGCGAGCGTCAGCGCGCCACGCATCGAACCGAGGATGTCACCGGCCCCCCACGTCGATGAGAGCCGAGACGTTTCCGACGGGAAGATGTCCGACCGGGAGATGGTCGCGCCGACCCGGAGCGCTTTGGCGCTCGTGATGACATCCGGCTCGATGTCGTAGTGGTCGACAGCCCACATCTCGCCCGTGCGGCCGGCTCCCGACTGGATTTCGTCGGCGATGATCGGGATATCGTGTTCCCGGCAGAGGTCGTCGATGGCCGAGAGGAACTCGGGGCTCGGGACCCTGTAGCCGCCTTCGCCCTGTATCGGCTCCAGAATGAGGAACGCGACTTCCTCGGGCGGGATGTGGCCGGTGTCTGCGTCGAGTTTCGAACGGAGGCGCTCGACGCCAGCCTCGGAGTACTCCACGTCGTGAATCCCGCTGAGTTCGGGGAACTTCCGGCGATAGACGGACTTCGAACGGTTCAGCGAGAGCGCTCCCAGGGTCCGACCGTGGAACGCGCCGTCGAATGTAATGCCGTACTTCGGCGTCTCGCAGTTATCGTAGCAGATCTTCATCGCGTTCTCGACGGCCTCAGCACCGGAGTTCGAGAGGAAGACGGTATCGAAGTCGTAGTGGCTAGTAATGTCGGTCAACCGATCCATCAGGTGAGCAGGGCCCGGCAGCGACGTTTCGTCGGGTGAGCCGCCGGTGCTGACGTAGAAGTCCTGGCCGGCGATTTTCAGCGGGTCGACCATGTCGAACTCATCAGCCCGGTCGAGCACCTTCGGATTGTTGTACCCGAGCGGCGACGCGGCGACGTGGCAGGTGAAATCGAGCAGGACGTTGCCGTCCGCGTCTGTACAGAACGGACCGATTGCGTCTTCGGTGATGTCCCAGACGAAATCGTACACGTACGTACTCGGCGCGGCGGTTTCGTGGTGATACTCGACCCACTCGCTGCTCTGTGGGCCAGGAAGGCTATCGACACGCGGCTCCGCAGTATCGCGGTCCATGCTAGCATAATCGCAATCATTGGTAATAAATTACTGTGTTCCGGTCCCCACGTTGCGGGCACGCAATTGAGTCCTTGCTGCGGTTCGAACCTGGGCTACAGGATCCGCTTGCCGAACGCGCTGGCGGCGAGTTCGGCCGCTCGCTCGCCCGTCGTGTTGCGCTGGTCGAGAATGGGGTTGACTTCGACGATATCGAGCGACCGCAGCACGGATTCGGCGGCGTCGCGGTCGGCGACTCGTTCCATCGCCGTATGCGCCTCCCGGTACGTGACCCCGCCGGGAACTGGTGTCCCGACCCCCGGTGCGTCGTCCGGGTCAAGCCAGTCGAGGTCGAGGCTGACGTGGACGTCGTCGACGCCGTCGGTCGCGATGTCGAGCGCCTCGTCGGTGACTGGTCCGATACCACGCTTGTCGATGTCTTCCATCGTAAAGACGGATATGTCGCTCTCACGGAGGACCGCTCGTTCGTCGGCATCGAGGCTCCTCGCGCCAACGATGACGGTGTTCTCCTCGGCGACGTTCGGGGCCGTGGCCCACGGCATCTCTGCGAAATCGCCGTAGCCGTGGGCGGCCGCGAGCGGCATCCCGTGGACGTTCCCGCTGGGCGAGGTCGTCGGGGTGTTGTAGTCGCCGTGCGCGTCGAACCAAATGACACCGAGTTCGGATGTCTGAGCCGCACCGCGCATCGTTCCCATCGCGATAGAGTGGTCGCCACCTAACACCAGCGGCACGCTCCCGTCGGCTATTTCCGTTGCCACCCGGTCGGCAAGGGTGTCGGTCATTTCCGCGATAGCATCGAGGTACTTCGCACTGGCGTCGGTGGACGCCGGTTGGGACTGTAGCGTCGGCAGTGAAAGGTCCCCAACGTCAGTGTAGTCGACGCCGGCCGTATCGAGCGCGGCACTGAGGCCGCCGTAGCGAATCGCTGACGGGCCCATGTCGACGCCGTGCCGGTCGGCACCGAGGGCAAACGGGACACCGAGCACCGCGACAGGTGACACGGAACGACTGTGGTCTCGCGAATTGGTGGACTGAAGCGACATCCGTTGCTACGGCCATAGCCCGCGGGCGTTCATAGCGTCTCCGATTCGCGAGAGCGCGACGATGTACGCAGCCGTCCGCCACGTGACATCGCGGTCCTCGACTTCGGCCTGAAGCGCTTCCCAGGCATCGAGCATTTCGGCTTCGAGTTCATCGTTGACCTCCTCGCGTGACCAACTCCGTCGGTTGATGTGCTGGAGCCATTCGAAGTAGCTCACGGTGACGCCACCGGCGTTCGCCAGGATATCTGGGATGACTGGGATGTCACGCTCCTCGAACACTGTATCGGCCGCTGTCGTTGTCGGGCCGTTCGCCCCTTCGACAATAATGCTCGCCTGCACGTCCGGAGCGTTCTCCTCGGTCAGGACATTCCCGACCGCCGCGGGGATGAGGACATCGACATCGAGTTCCAGCAGTTCGGCATTGGATAGTTGCCGTGGTGCGTCAACAGCCCCTAACTGGCCGTGTTCGTCGCCGTCAGCGGAAATCGATTCGATATCGAGGCCGGATTCGTCGTAGATGCCGCCGTCGACGTCGCTGACAGCGACGACGGATGCACCCCACGAGTCGAGCAGGCGTGCGGCGTTCGCGCCCACGGCACCGAAGCCCTGGACGGCGACAGTCGCACCATCGATGTTTCCGTCGTAATAGTCGAGTGCTTCGCGGGCCACGATAGCGACGCTCCGGCCGGGTGCCTCCTCACGGCCGTGTGTCCCGCCAACCGCTGTCGGTTTGCCAGTCACAATGCCGGGGACCGTCTCGCCTTCCTGCATCGAATACGCGTCCATGAACCAGGCGACGGTCTGCTCGTCGGTCCCCATATCGGGTGCGGGGATGTCTTTCGTCGGCCCGACGACTTCCCGTAGCTCCTCGGCGAACCGACGGGTCAGTTGCTCGGTCTCCTGTGCGTCGAGCGTCGACGGGTCGACGACGATGCCGCCTTTCGCGCCGCCGAAGGGGAGGTCCATCACCGCACACTTCCACGTCATCAACATCGCTAAGGCCGTACACTCCTCAGCGGAGACGCTCGGGTGGTATCGCATACCGCCCTTGTACGGCCCTCTGACCTCGAAGTGCTGGACGCGATACCCGTTGAACACCTCGACGCTCCCGTCGGTTCGGCGGATCGGAACGGATACCTCGACAGTTTTCGATGGGTGACGGAGCTGTTCAAGCATCCCCTCGGAAAGGTCGAGGTGTTCAGCCGCTTGCTCCAGTTGATGGCGGGCAGTCGCGATTGGTGATTCGTCCTCGTCTGTCGCTTGCTCCGGTGACTCCTTCTGTGTGCTCATGATTGGTTTGTGGGTTCGGTGGTGCGTACGCCCACTTGCTTCGGGACCAATGGGGCGAGTACGCTGAGTTGTTCAGCACGCTGGCTTCGTCCTGACTGTCAGCATCCGATAGCTGGAGTGAGACAGTGTATCGGCACCAATACTGGTATTGTTAATAAATATTTGGGACTGTCTGCGGGACAACTAGTTTGAGCATAGCAAAGCCATTTGAGCGTCTTTATTTGTCTCTTATAGGGAATTACGCGGTGGATTCGTGGCTCAGCTGCGGGATATTTCACAGATATGGGATTGATATACTCAATATAGGTGCGGCCACATTGGTCAGATGAAGCCCCCGCCAGATGGTACAAATGTCGACATATGTATGCTATACCCAGGTCTGAATGCTGAATGGGGAATCGTCCAGTATTTTGACTATTTCAAAAATAGGCTTGGCACTGCAGTGGCGGAGCGCTATACTGAGAGCGACCACCCACGACAGGTATCAGTCCCGCGTCGACCCATCGGAAACAGCCTGTGGGCGTGGCTATCGGGCCTGCTGCGCTCTCACTGAACTCTTACTAACGATGGTACGACTGTTATTGTGGCTCGTTTGCCGGGTGAATCGCTCCGTTCGATGGTCACAGCAACGCAGCCGAGATTTGAGCTATCCAAATGTCGGCGACTGGACGCCGCCGCCGTTTCGTGGTCGTCGCCGACACATAGCGAAAGTGTACGACACCGTTGTTACGTATCTCGGTCGAACGAGGTCATTTCGAGATTGACTTCGATGAGATTCGCGGCCTCCATCACCATCTCGGGAATTTCGGTGTCGAAGCGGCTCCCTTTCAGACGGCTGGTCGGTGCAGTCACACTGACCGCGCCGACGACGATCCCATCGTTGTCCAGAATCGGCGCACCGATTGCCCGGAGGCCACGGATCTCTTCCTCATCGTTCGTCGCGTATCCTCGCTCTTGAATGGCTTCTAACTCGTCATAGAGTGTCTCTCGGTCCGTAATCGTGTGCTGTGTCTGTCGTGAGAGACCTTCCCGATTGATTATTTTCTCGACGCGCTCGTCCGAGAGACACGAGAGGATTGCCTTCCCCGAAGCGCTGTCATGGAGGTGTTGTGGTGCTTCCCGCAACTGGAGGTGATAGTCCATCCCGACAGCATGTTCGCCCCGCCGCTCGTAGATGGCGACTTCGCGACCGTCGTTTTCGACGACCAGATGGACGTACTCGCCGGATCTATCGGCCAGTTTGTCGACTTCCTCCTGGCCAGCAGTGTAGAGCTCTGTTTCGTTGCGGACGTGTTCGCCCATCGTGACGAACCGAAAGCCGAGCTGGTATGTGTCGTTGTCCTTCGTGAGGAAGCCACAGTCGGTCAGTGTCGCAAGATACGTGTGAAGCGTTCCCTGAGAGAGTTCGATTCGCTCGTTCAGCTCCTGCAACGTCGCGCTGTGTGACTCCTGAACAGCTTCAATGATCTCGCAGGCGTTCTCCACGGACTGTATCCGCCGGCCCGTGTTTTGTGTGTCAGCGTCGTCGGTCATTACCCGAGTAGAGTTGCCGTCATTATTTAAAAACCCGGATGTGAGCGATGCACGACCGCAACGACCGCTCGACTGCTACCGACCGACAGATAGCACCACCTAGCACGGTAAAACTATCTAACCACTCCTTTACAGAAGTATTTGGAGGTGAAAACGTGTCGAGGTCCACACTTCTGTCCCTATAAGTGCCTATTTCTAGTATTTGTATACATACACCACTAAGGTACATTCATAAATGGCTCATATGTGGGTATATTTTGACTATATACTCTCAAGGTTTGTTAATTCTGTATGTTACCCGGGCTTTCACATTATACCGTTCTAAATGTCACAGAACTATGAACAAATCTGAGATGGACTCTCGTTCTCGAAACCAGATGCTATTCTACGGACACCGACGCTGTCGAGAGAGCGAAACCGCACGACACACCCCGAACGCAACACTGTTGACACGCTGGGACTATATAAATAGCCGTTCAGAACACGGGGGTGTTGACCGGTAACTAAAACACTTATTGTTGTTACCGAACGAGACACTAGTATGTCAACGACGCCTGCGCAGGACGGCACGCAGTGGTTCCTGCATACATGGCGAGACCACATTCTCGAGCCGGTAGAGACGGCTCTCACTGTTCTTGACGAGGAGCATACGGAGCTTGCCGCCGAGCAGGCTGGTCTCGAAGAATTCCTGCAGCGCCTCCGTGCCGTCGACCCCGTCGAACAGCCCTCCTCCCCCGTCGGTACCCGAAGTCGACAGTCCGCAGCAGACCCCGTCGAAGCGCTACGGGACGCCTACACTGACACGGTGCTGGCTGTCGACCACTACGAGTCAGTGTACGACGAGTCACTGGTCGAGAACGTTGCTATCGAGTTCGGACCGGACTACGCAGCACTGTTTCACCCTGAGACGAATGTCGGGTTCTCGCCGCCGCTCAAACGCTCACTGGTGGGCGCGACCGAGCAAGCAATCGACGAACGGACCTCACTGGACCGGGCTGTCAAAATCGAACAGGAGTCGATGCGGGAGTACCGCGGCAGTCTGCAAGAGATCATCGAGACACTCGACAGCACGGTCGTGCCTGAGTGGTATCGCGAGACGTTCCAGAGCGACGTTACCGCGCTGTTAAAGCAGCGCCAAGACCAACTCCACTCAAGCGTCCACCGGTTCGAGACCCATGAGTTCTGCACGTACATGTACGAAGAGCAGCTCTGGACGTATCCGGTGTTGACCAGTCTCGCGCGGCTACAGGAATCTGTGGATAGTTGACTGAAAGGCGGTCCCCGGAACAGGCAGTTGTGGGCGTCACCGAACCGCGGTGTACTATACGCCGGTACCCACCACCCAACTTGGGAGTACGGAGACGCCGACACAGTCGCTGTATTCTGCGGGAATCTTCACGATGAGATACCATTCACTATGTGGTAGCGAACATATTCGCCCCACTTCCTGCGAGCTGAGAGTACGGTTCCCTATATATACAGGTGGGTCTTCGAGTTACAGCCGTGAGCTACCATGGCAACGCGTAGAACCTTCGTGCGTGGACTGGCTGTCGCGGCTGGAGCAACGCTTGCTGGCTGTTCGTCGAGCGGCGGATCAAGCGATGGCGGTGACGGCGACTCGGGTGGCGGCAGTGACGGGTCAGACGGCGGCGATACCGAGTCCAGCGACGGCGGGAGCGGATCCGAGTGGACCCAAACGAGCACTGTCGAAATGACGGACGAACTGGCATACGAGCCGAAGAAGATCCAGGTCGAGGCGGGCACGACGGTCACGTTCGAGAACGTCGGCAGCATCGGCCACACGGTGACAGCCTATGAGGACAAGATTCCCGACGGCGCGGACTACTTCGCATCCGGCGGGTTCGACTCCCAACAGGCCGCGAAAGACGGCTACAGCAACGGGCAGGAGGGCAACGTCCCGAAAGGCGAGAGCTACGAGGTCACGCTGGAGACGACCGGGACGTACGAGTACTACTGCATCCCCCACGAGATGAACGGGATGGTCGGCCAGATCAAGGTGGTCTAATATGAGCCAGAACGAAACCCCACGCGATCCGAACGAAGTCCTCGAAGAGTACGAAGAAACGCTCGATTCGGTACTGGCTGATGTCGAGTCCCCTGACGAAACAGCTGAAGACGACGACATCTCGCTGGGACTGCCTGGGCTCTCGCTCGGTCGCCGGGACTTCATGAAAGCCGGCGTCGCCGCCGGTGCGATGGGGTCGGTCGCCGGGTGTTCAGCGCTGACCGGCGGCGATGGTAGCGCTAGCAGTCAGTCGACTCCTTCCGGCAGCGGTGCGAGCCACACGGTCGAACCGGGCGAACACGACGAGTACTACGGGTTCTGGTCCGGTGGTCACTCCGGCGAACTGCGTGTCATCGGCATCCCGTCGATGCGTGAGCTCACCCGGATTCCGGTGTTCAACACCGACTGTGCGACGGGCTATGGCTACACCGACGACACCAAGGAACTGTTGGAGGAGGGCGGCGGCTACAGCTGGGGTGACAACCACCACCCGAACCTCTCGGAGACGGACGGGGACTACGACGGCGAGTACCTGTACGTCAACGACAAGGCCAACGGCCGCATCGCCCGCGTGAATCTCACGTACTTCGAGACGGACGCAATCACTGATGTCCCGAACATGCAGGCCATCCACGGCTGTACCGTCCTCTCACCGGACACCAAGTACGTGCTAGGAAACGGCGAGTTCCGCGCACCGCTGCCCAACGACGGGACTGACGTGAAGAACCCGGACAACTACACGTCGCTGTTCGTCGCCGTCGACCCCGAGTCGATGGAGACCCAGTGGCAGGTCAAGGTCGACGGGAACCTCGATATCGTCGACACCGGCAAAGAGGGTCGGTGGGCCATCTCCTCAGCGTACAACAGCGAGGAGGCCACAGACATACAGGGCATGACGAAGGACGACCGGGACAACGTCAAGGCATTCGACATCCCGGCTATCGAGCAGGCCGTCGAGAACGGCAACTACGAAGAGGTCAACGGTATTCCCGTCGTCGACGGCACGCAGGGAAGCTCGCTCAACCAGGGCGACCGCCCTATCGTGAAGTACATCCCGACGCCGAAAAGCCCCCACTGCGTCGAGGTCGGGCCGAACGGCGACTACGCGTTCATCGCGGGGAAGCTCTCCCCGACGGTGACGATGCTCGACCTGAACGCGCTGGCCGACTCCTCCGACCCCGAAGAGGTCGTCGCCGGACGACCGCGTGTCGGGCTCGGCCCGCTGCACACAACCTTCGACGGCAACGGCCACGCCTACACGTCGCTGTTCATCGACTCCCAGGCGGTCAAGTGGGACATCGAGGCGGCCGTCGAGGCCGAAGAGGGGTCGGAAGACCCAATCATCGAGAAGCAGGACGTCCACTACAACCCCGGTCACATTCAGGCGCTTGAGGCCATGACGACCGACCCAGACGGAGAGTGGCTCATCAGCCTCAACAAGCTCTCGAAAGACCGGTTCCTCCCGGTCGGCCCGATCATGCCCGACAACGACCAGCTCATCCACATCGGGCAAGGGGAAAAAGAGATGGAACTGGTCGCGGACCACCCGGCCTACCCCGAGCCACACGACTGCGTGTTCGCCCACAAAGACAAAATCGACGCCAAGAAAGTCTACGATAAGAGCGACTACGACGAGACCTACATCACGGAGGAGGACTCCGGCGTCGAGCGCACGGGCGAGAACAGCGTCCACGTCAAGATGACGACCAAGCGCTCGGAGTACGGCCTGCCCGACTTCACGGTCCAGGAGGGCGACGAGGTCAAGCTGACGACGACCAACATCGAGGGCGTCCAGGACATCATCCACGGTGTCGCCATCCCCGAGCACGATATCAACTACGCCGTGGCTCCACAGGACACCCGCGAGGTCACCTTCACGGCGGATGATCCCGGCGTGTACTGGATCTACTGTACGTTCTTCTGTAGCGCCCTCCACCTGGAGATGCGCAGTCGGATGATCGTCGAACCGGCGGAGGGGTAGCCCCACGACCCATTCCCGAGGTGTCCAGTCATGCAACGACCCACTCTCGATGACTTCCGCGAGGTCAGGCGGGGCCTCCCCGTGGCAGCGGCGGCGCTGTTCGTCGCAGCGCTCGCGTTCCCGATGTGGCACATCAGCGTCGACGCCGTCCAGTACCCCAGCACGACGCTACACGTCAATCTATACGCCTACCCGCGGCTGACGGGAGACTACACCGAGATGGCGCGGCTGAACCACTACATCGGCTTCTACTTCCCGGACCCGGTGTTCCTCGAACCGAACTATCCGGTGAATGCGCGGGCCATCGACGTGCCCGAGTGGTCGCTGGGTCCAGTCGCGTTCATCGGCGTATCATTGCTGTCAGTGTTCGTCGCTATCGCGCCGACCGCCGAGAAGCTCAAGCGCGGCCTGCAATACCAGTTTGGCGGCACCGTGCTGGTGTTCACCGTGATGCTGGCCGACATCCAGTACCGGCTCTGGCAGGCTGGCCACACGCTCGATCCCGGTGCACCGGTGATGGGCGTTGACGGCTTCACGCCGCCGCTGTGGGGCCAGTATCAGGTCGCGAACATCACCAGCGTCTCCCGGTTCGGTCTCGGTGCGTACATAGCCGCTACAGCCGTTGGACTGCTCGCGGTTTCGTACTACTACCGCGATCAGGCGGCGACGTTCAGCGAACTCCCGACCCGATTCCGTGACCGGCTTACCGGACTTCCCGACGCCGTTCAGGACCGCTTGGGCCGTGACGGCGACAGCGACGACGAGGAAGACGCCCCGCACCGCCCGACGACCACCGCGGCCGAACCCGACCAACCTGAAACCAACCCATGAGTCCACTGTCCCACGATTTCGAGCGTGCGTTCGCCGTCGGTACCGCGGTCCTACTCGTGCTGTCAGTCATGGCTGTCGGGATGGCCAGCGCCGGCCCGACCGGCAGCGACGACCTCGCCTTCGACCCCGACGTCCCCGACACTGGGTCGTTCACTACCCCGTCGGCCGATGGCACCGCGACCGTTAACGGTGAAACGTACGATAGCGCGCAGGCGGCGGTCGACGCCGCGGACCCCGGCGACACCGTCACGCTCGACGGTCGCTTCGACGAGACCCTCATCGTGACGACGCCGAACGTCACGCTGGCAGGGAGCGGTCCCGGATCAGCGCTACTGCACGGCGATGGCGAGGGCGACGTGCTCGCCGTCGAAGCGCAGGGCGTCACCGTCACCGACCTCTGGGTCCGCAACAGCGGCTACGACACCGCAACGAATGACGCCGCGATATTCGTCAACGCCAGCGACGTCACGGTTCGCGACAGCCGCGTGACCGACATGACCTTCGGCATCTGGCTCGACGGCGTCGACGACGCCCACATCCGCAACAACACTATCGTCGGCCGCGAGGAGATAACGCAGTTGACCAAGCGCGGCAACGGCATCCAGATCTGGAAGTCCGAGGACAGCGTCATCCGGAACAACGACATCACCACCGTCCGGGACGGGCTCTACTTCAACTGGGCCAAGGACGTGAACGCGACCGGCAACACCATGTGGGACCTCCGGTACGGCGTCCACTATATGTACTCCGACGACTGCCACCTGCGGGACAACACCGCCTTCGACAACGACGTCGGGTACGCACTGATGGTGTCGAAACACCTCGTTATAGAGGACAATATCGCGGTGAACAACAGCGGGCAGTCCGGCCACGGCATCCTCGTCAAAAGCATCGACGACACGGACATCCGCGGGAACCACCTCGTCGACAACGAGAACGGGCTGTTCGTCTACAACTCCGTCAGCAATCGCATCGTCGGCAATCTCATCGTCGGCAACGACGTGGGCGTCCACATCGCCGCCGGCAGCACCGACGGTACGGTGACGAAAAACAGTTTCATCCGCAATAACAGACCGGTGCTGGCGGTCATGAGCGACCAGGTCCACTGGAACGAGAGCGTCGGGAACTACTGGTCCCGGGCGAACCCGACCGACGTCGACGACGACGGCGTCGGCGACACCCGCTACCAGCCGGCCGGCACGGTCCAACAGGTGACCGCCGAGAAGCCCGCCGCGCGGGTGTTCGCCAGCAGTCCGGCCTTCGACGCCGTTCGGCTGGCCGAGTCGTCCGTTCCGGTCGTCCGGTCGCCCGGAGTCGTCGATGCCCGCCCGCTCACCGAACCACCCCACGAGAACTGGAGGAGCTACTATGAACGTGATTGACGTCGACGACGTATCGAAAGCCTACGGCGACGTGCAGGCGCTCGACGGACTGAGTCTGTCTGTCGAGCAGGGGGCCACCCTCGGCGTGTTTGGCACGAACGGAGCCGGCAAGACGACGCTGTTCAAGCTGCTTGCCGGGCTGAACCGGCCCGACGAGGGAAGCGTCTCCGTCGCCGGCGCGGACCCAACTGACGGGACCACTGTTCGCGAACGAGTGCGCTACTTGCCGGAACACGCTGGCTTCCCGCCGAGCCTGACCGGCCGGGAGATACTCAGTTTCCACGCCCGTATGCGCTCGGTACCCCGGGAAGACCGGAATCACCACGTCGAGCGCATCCTGCATACCGTCGGACTCGCGGACGCCGCGGACCGCCGGGTCGGCGGCTACTCCAACGGGATGAACCGCCGGCTCGGCCTCGGCACCGCGCTCGTCGGTGAGCCGGCCGTGCTGATACTCGACGAACCGACCGCGGGGCTCGACCCCGACGGTATCCGGGCATTCCACGAGGTCGTGGAATCCCTGGCGTCGGAGACGGACGTGACAATCGTCTTCTCCTCGCACGCGCTCGGAGAAATTCAGCGGCTCTGCTCGGAGGCGGTCATCATCGCCGACGGACAGGTGGCAACTGCGGGCCCGGTCGAAGAGCTTCGCCGCGCCGCTGCGGACGAGGTGACGGTGTCGCTGTCGCTTGCGTCCGCGGCGGCTGCGAGCGACGTAGCGGCCGACCTCGGGAACCACGAGGGAGTGTCCACCGTCAGCCGTTCCGGTAAGGACGTGACGGCAGAGACCACGCCAGCCGAGGCCTATGACCACCTGACCACCATCGGTGAAGGGTACGACATCGACCGGTTCGAGGTCCGCGAACCCGGCCTCGAAGCCGCGTTCCACGAGGCCGTCAGGGCGGATGGCGGCGATGGCTCCGACTCCGACGGCACAGCGGCGACAGCGGCTGCGGAGGCAGCAACCGAGGACTCGGGAGGTGAGCCGGCATGAGCGAGGACGACTCCTCGACGGACCCTGCCCCCGACGGCGGCGTTGTCGCGGCCGACGCTCCGGCTACCCGGTTGCACGACGGCGGAACCGAGCGAAGTACGGCGACGGACGCAGCCGACGAATCGACGCTGGCTCGGCTTGCTGACAGCAGCCTGCTCACCATCGCTCGCCGGGAGTACCGGCTAGCCGTCCGGAGCCGGTGGGCGCTCGGCGTGGCGCTGCTGTTCGGTCTCTTTACCACCGCAGTCGTCCAGTTCGGCGCGAGCTCGGTCGGTCCGGGTCGCTTCGACGCGGTGATCGCGACCATCGCCGAACTCGGCGTCTACCTTGTGCCGCTGACGGCGCTGGCGGTCGGCTACGACGCCATTGTCGGGGCCGACGAACGCGGCTCGCTCGAACTCATGCTCGCGCTCCCGGTCACGAAAGGCCGTGTCGTCGTCGGGACTGCCATCGGCCGGGCAGCGGTGCTGTCCGGCGCGATGTTGCTCGGCTTCGTTCCCGGTGCGCTGTTGACCGTCCGCTACATCGGGCTCGCTAGCGTCGGCCAGTACGCGGCGGTCGCCCTTGCTGCGGTGTTGACCGCCTGCGCGATGCTGGGCGTGGCGGTGCTTGTCTCGACGGTTTCGCGGACGAAGACGCACGCGCTCGGTGCCGCACTGGCCATCTGGCTGTGGGTCGCACTGTTGCACGACCTGGTTGCGCTGGGTGCCGTCGCAGGGTTCGACCTTGGGTCCGGCGCTATCGCCGCGGCGATACTCCTCAACCCCGTGGACTGTTTCCGGGTACTCGCACTGTCGCAGGTGGACGTGGTCGCCGGCGGCTTCGGTAGCGTGCTGGCACAGGCCGGGCTGACCACGCCGATGGTCGCCGCGGGACTCGTAGCGTGGGTCGTCGTGCCTGTCGGCGTCGCTGCGAAACTCATCCAGCGGCGGCGTCTCTGAAGCTAAATCGACTGCAGCGCTGTTTCTTCTGGTTCTTCGAACAGACTGGCGACCTGTTCCGTCGTATCGGTACGCTCGTGGGCGTTCTCCAGCAGCACGGTTTCGCTGGGGAACAGCTGCTCACCGAGTTCGAGGCCGTGGTCGCGAGCAGTCGACCCCGTAACGGTGAGGTAGACGCCGAGGCCAGTCGCCGCGATGTCTGCTTCCTCTTCGCCACCCTCAGTCGGATAGGTAAAGGAGACGCCATCGAGCGCGCTCGTCCCGAGGACGGCTTCGACAAGCCGTTCGTACCGCGGTGAGATACAGAGTTCGCCCTCGTAGTTGGTGACGAAGGCCCGGTCGAGGGGACCGTCCTGTGTATCCAAAACCTCCGGCGTCGCGAGCAGCGTGTGATACACAGTATCGCCCAGCCCGGTCACGACTCGGACGTCCGTGTCCAGCGGGTCGATACGGTCGTTGATCTCGTGGATGGCGGTCAGTGGCTCGTCCCGAAGCTGGACGACCTCTTCGAGTACGAGGTCGGCACTGTCAAACCCGAGTGCGAACTCGTGGGTCCGGAGCGCACGGAACGGCTCCTCGCGGCCGACCAACTGAACATCACCGTGTTCGGTCGGTACCGTGACGCTGTCGAAGACGATGCGTCGGGGCATCCCGTCGCGGTCGTCACGGAGCAGCGTGTACTCTGGCTCGTATGGCGCATCAAGCGAGGAGTAGTCGCTGATTCGATGGTACACGTCGGCGACCGCGTCCTGATTGCCCTTGGTGACGGCCTTCTCGTAGCGGAGCGTCGAGATGATATCGTCGGCCAGGTCGGTCGTCCCCGTGCGTCCGGCGAGTCGCTCCAGTACTGCTTCGAGAGGCCGGCCCTTGCGCGGAACGGCCACCCTCGTCGTCGTCATTATGCAGGCACAGACGGGGGATCGGTAAAACGAGTTCGGTTAGTCGCCGCCGCCGATAACCGACGACAGCTGTTCGCGCCACTGTTTGAGCTCCTCGATCTCCGATTCGGTTTCGTCGATCCGGTCTGCGAGTTCGCCCTCACCGATCTCCTCGCGGACGGCCTCAATCTCGTCTTCGAGGTCGTCGAGCTGCCCTTCGACGCTCTCGACTTCTTCGGACAGGTCGTCGACCTGATCGGAGGCGGACGTGGCTGTATCCGTCGCCGCCTGGACTTCGTCCTGGAAACCCTCCAGAGCCTCTTCGAAGGAGTCGAGGCGCTCGCCGAACTCCTGAATCATGTCCTCGCCGGTGCCGTTCTCTTCGAGGAACTCTTCGAGGGCATCGGTGTACGCACGGAGGTCTGCGACATCGCTCTGGATACGCTGGATCCGGGCGTCATTGACGCCGCCAGCGTCACTGTCGTCCTCGGAGACGGCGTCGAGCGCACGCTTGAGGAGCTTCACGTCTTCGGGGGAGACGTTCTGGTCGCGGATTTCCTGTGCCATCGTCGCGACGACAGCGCCGGATTGGACCTCGGAATCTGCCGGCGCAGCGTTGCTCTCTTCGGGGGCTTCGACGCTTGCGTCCGGGTTGTTCGGGTCTGAGAGGTCCAGCGTCTCGATGTCCTCGTCGTCATCGTCTTCCAGACCGGGAACGCTGTCGGCGTCACCGGCGATGACGTCCCGAACAGCCTCGTCGCCCCCACCGACGAGGTCCTCCTCGTCCTCGTCCAAGGGCGGGTCCACACTCTCGATTTCGGGTTCCGTCAGGAACTTCTCGACGTCGTCGGTTCCCGTCGCACGGATACCGTAGACGGTCGTGTAGTCGGCTTCGGGTTCGAGTTCTTTCTCGAAGGCGATCCGGTTTTCGTTGATGTCCCAGTACTCACTGCCGTACTCGGGGTGGAAGCCCAGATCCTCGACTGCTACGTCTTCCGGAACGGTATCAACTAACCTGACTGTCACCGCAACAGATCGTCGCGAAGTGAGATTGAACGCTATCGCGGGTACGGGGAACTCGTCCGCCTCGAACCGCTTGGTCACTGTCACGCCATCTGCGGCGACAGTGACTTCGTCGTAGGCTTGCGAATTGCTCATGGTCTGTATGGTCTCAGCAATAGTATTAAAGGTACGTACCTGACCAACATTTACACCTTTTTTCTATACGATACTGGTTAATATAATATAGAGACGTAACCTCAGTAACACGAACAAGACGTGAGCCAGCAAAGACGGGCAGTCCGTCCGTGTGGTACTGGCAGGCCGTTTTCAGTCGAGATCGTACCGGTCGCCGATTTCAACAATTGAAAGTGTCGAGGGATACGCGAAGCTGTTGGCGTGGTTGTGCAGGACGGTCGGCTCCGTCGTCATCCCCTTCCACATGTCCCAGTGGGTCGGGACAAGGGTGTCCAGTTGGAGTTCGTTCGCGGCTTCGATAATCATGTTCTCGTTGTTGTACCACTGCGTTCGCGTGGGTTCGCCGGTCTCCTTGTCGTCGATCATCCCGACGGTTCCGAACGCGAGGACGCCGACATCGATATCGTAGCGTTCGCCGATAGACTCGAACTCGCCAGGGCGAGCGTCGCCGCCGTGGAAGAACGTGCCGGAGTCGTGTTCGAACACGTACGACACCGGATGCTCGGCGTCGGGGTCGTTGGCCGGTTCGACATGAACAGTCAGGTCACCGATTTCGAGCGTGTCTCCCTCCGTGACCTCGTGCAACTGGTCGTTGGTGACGCCGTAGTTCTCCAGCCACGCTTCCTCCCGGATGACGTCGTGACCGCTGTCAGTCGTGTAGTAGTCCGCGCCCGTCCCGACGAGAATTGGGGCCTGGGACGGTCCATGAACGTGGTCGGTGTGTTCGTGGGTGCCCAGAACCGCGTCGCACTCGGTGATGTCGTCGGGGTTGAACGGCACCGGAACCATCCGCACAGTCCGCGGGGGGTCGCCCGTGCCGAGATACGGGTCGATGAAGACGGTCGTCCCACCGCTCGATTTCACGATGAAGCCGTTACAGCCCAGATACCAGATCGCCAGTCCGTCAGGCGTCGCCGACTCCACCGCACGCGGGAGCCAGTCATCCCAGTCAGATTCGACTGTCATGCCGGGAGATGCCACGCCCGGTCGCTAAGATGTTTCGAAGACGCCAGGTCGTCTCCCGCTGTTTGAGAACGAGGCCCTCGATTTATCCCCCAACTGAGAGAAATACGACCTGTATGTACGACAACATTCTCCTTGCCTCAGATGGGACAGAAGCGTCGACCAACGCCGAATCCCACGCGATTGCCCTCGCAGCAGAACATGGTGCGGCCCTCCATGTGCTGTATGTCGTCGATGAAGACGTGTACACGGCCTACAGCGGCGACGAATACGTCGACGAATCGGAAGGGCCCGAGCACGGCCTCGAAGAGACGGGCCAGGAGACGCTGGCCCGGATAGAGGCCGATGCAGAGGCATCCGGGGTCGACGTGACGACGACCCTGAAACACGGACGGCCGGCCGAATCCATCATCGAAACCGCCGACGAGGCGGACGTCGACCTGCTCGTCCTCGGGACGAAGCGACGGCCGGCGGAGTACCGGAGTCTCCTCGGTAGCATCACCGACAAGGTGCTTCGACTGACCGAGCGACCGGCAGTCGTGGTGAAAACCGAAGTCGAGGAGTAACTGCCCGGTCGGTCGAGTGTATAACTGACTGTCGATGACTATCGGTGGAGCAGTGCGGTTGACGGATGATAGCTGTCGGCGGCATCGGCGTACCGGTCGCTTCGGAGTCAGTGAAAAACGCGACCGCGAAAAATACCGGTGTTCAGTCCTCGCAGCAACCGCCGGCTTTCTGGCCGAAGTCGACGGCCAGTTCCTCGGAAACGATCTCGTTGAGTTCCTGCAGGCGCAGTTCGAGTTCGTTCTGGGCCTCCAGATAGTCACTCATAACCGGGATGTCGTGGAGTTCCTCCTGTTTCTGCTGGACTTTCCGGAGGTCCTCCTGAGAGGCGTTCCCGGTCTGGCGGGCGAGCATGAACTCCTCACGGATCTGCTCGAACTCCTGGATGGCCGCCTGCGCCTCGTCGTGGTTCTCGACGGCGTCTTTCGTCTCCTTGAATCGCTGGTACACCGGTAGCTCGGCGATCGCTTCGCCGAACTCTGTAGCGAGCGCCTCGACGTGGTCACCGTCGATATCAGCGGCGGTATCAGTCTCGATGCTCATCACTGATTGGTATGGACTCGGGCGGTATAGGCCTGCCGAAACCGGGTTGTTCTGGGCAGGACATCGGTCCCTGGCAGCGGTCCTGCCGTGTTGTCGCTCGCATCGGACTCTCGGACTGACAGTTGTTAACGTTAAATTGGGAATCCACGTTATCGCGGTCGTTGTGGTATGTGCGCCGCTATACTAATCGTTCTGTAGCTTCGCTCCTGATGAGATTCGCTCAAACCAGTTATCAACTGATATAATCGGTCGAAAACGGTATATTAGGCTCTAAGATAGATTTTGCAATGGCAAACACTGCATCTGAAGACAGTCTGCTACCGGAGTCCGTCGACGACAGCGGGGAGTTCTGGCTCCACACGTTCGAGTCGCTTGTCGCGGATTTACCGGAAGCTGCGTTCGTAGTCGATGCGGACGGGGATATCACACACTGGAACGATACGGTTGAACGCATGCTCGGGCTCCCGGCGAGCGAAGCGGTCGGGATGAACGCATACGACGTGTTCGGCACAGAGGGTCAGGAAGAGACGCTCGCTCAGGAAGTCATCAGGACGGGCGAGCCAGTTCGCGAAGGCGAGTTCCGCTCGGCCGAGCGACCTGACGGAACGATGGCGCACGCGCGAGCGGTGGCTATCCCGCTCATGGGCCCTGGTGGGGACGCTATCGGTGCGTTGGAGCTACTGATCGATTTCAGTGATATCGTCGAACAGCGTGAGGCGCTCCAGAACCTCCAGTCACAGATGGCGACGGACGTCGAGTCAGCGGTCGGTGAAATCGGCGACTCCGCCGCGGCCGTTACCGAGCAGTCCGACGAGATCAAGGAGATGGCCGGAGAGCAGTCCGACAACCTCGATGAGGTCCAGTCCGAAGTCTCCGGGTTCAGCGCGACCGTCGAGGAAATCGCTTCCAGCGCCGAAGAAGTGAGCAGTCAGAGCGGCGAGGCCAGGGAACTCGCCGAGGCATCCGTCGAGACGGCCGAGGAAACAATCGAACGCGTCGAGGATGCGACGGAGTCCGCCGAACAGGTCGCGTCGGACTCGACGGAACTCCGGGGCCACATCGAAGAAATCGACGAGTTCGTCGAGGTAATCAACGACATCGCGGACCAGACGAACATGCTGGCGCTGAACGCCAACATCGAAGCCGCGCGAAGCAACAGCGACAGCGACGGGTTCGCGGTCGTCGCTGACGAGATCAAGGAACTGGCAGACGAGTCCAAACAGCACGCCGACGAGGTCGAGCGGATTGTCGGGGAGGTCCGCGAGATGGCCGACAGCACCGCCGAAAACGTCGAGGAGACGACAGGCGCGATTCAGCAGGCGCTCACTGACTTAGAGACAGTGCTTGACAACCAACAGGCCATCGTCGACGCGACCTCGGAGACGGAACAGGGTATCAGTGAAGTCGCGGCGGCGACGGACGACCAGGCTGCAAGCGCCGAAGAGATCGCTAGCATGATCGACGAAATCGCCCAGCGTGCCGCCGAGGTGTCCGAGTCCATCGATGAGCTGGCTGGCGCAAACGAGACCCAGCACCGGATGGCCCAGGACTTAGAAGAGAACGTCGAGCGGGTCGAGCGCCGACTCGCCGAGATTATGGAGTGACCCTCGCTCATCGAAACACGGGGGTTATGCCGCTCGAACCGATACAGAGTTGCAATGAGTCAAGAGCGGACTGACGGCGACCTCCGGAACACCGGGCTGTCACTCAAACACGACCGCGAGTGGGATTACGAGCTCGACCGAATTGTCGAAGCCGTCGAGGAACGCGACGCAGAGAAGGTGGGCCTGCAGTTCCCCGAGGGACTGAAGCGCCGCGGCCCGGCCGTGGCCGATGACCTCCGCAAGAACCTCCCCGACGACGTGACGGTGCTGCTCTCGGGTCAGCCCTGTTACGGCGCGTGTGACCTGGATACGTACATGATGCGCCGGACGGACGTGTTCGTCCACTTCGGGCACTCGCCGATGAAGGAATCGGACAAGATCATCTACGTGCCGCTGTTCTCGAACGTCGATGTCTTCCCCATCATGGAGCAGGCCCGCGAGGAACAGCTCGCGGACCCCGAGGAGGACCCCGACGTGGGGCTGGTGACGACGGCCCAGCACATGAACAAGTTCGGCGAGATGCGCGAGTGGCTGGAGGAGCGGGGCTACACCGTTCACACGCGCCGCGGCGACGAACGGCTGACCCACGAGGGGCAGGTGCTCGGCTGTAACTACGCCAGCGCCGACGTGGACGCCGACCAGATGCTGTACGTCGGTGGCGGGAAGTTCCACCCGCTGGGGCTGGCGATGGAGCACCCCGACAAGCACGTCGTCATCGCCGACCCGGTCAACAACGTCGTCACCGTCGCCGACACCGAGAAGTTCATGAAACAGCGCTACGGCGCGGTCCACCGCGCGATGGACGCCGAGTCCTGGGGTGTCATCTTCTGTACCAAGATCGGGCAGGGTCGCTGGGACAAGGCGCAGGAAATCGTCGAGAACAACGAGAACGCCTATCTCATCACCATGGACGAGGTGACGCCGGACCGGCTGACGAACTTCGGAATGGACGCCTACGTCAACACCGGCTGTCCGCGCATCACCACCGACGACGGCCCGCAGTTCAAGAAACCGATGCTCACGCCCGGCGAGTACGAGATCGCGATCGGCGAGAAGCCACTCGATTCGCTGGAGTTTGACACCTTCCACGGCACCTGGTGACCCATGGGCCGGAGGGGGGGACACGAACCACTCACAGTCGCTGCCGTCGGCGCAATAGAGCGAGAGACACTTGAACTCGCCATGGATGCCGTTGAGGAACACTTCTCGCTGACCGCGCGCGTCGATCATAGGCAGTTTCACACCGACGGAATCCCCGATAGCGCCCAGCCTACCGGTGATAGTGATCAGTACGACGCAGTTGAGCTGGCGAAATACGTAGCCAGTGAGACGGATGGCAGCCGAACGCTTGTTGTGACGAATCAAGATGTCTCACAAGGCCGGCGGCAGTCGCTGTTCGGAATTGGAATCCGGTACGGCCGGACATCGTTACTCTCGACGTTCCGTCTGGGTGAGAACAAGTTCGACGACCGGGTTCGAAAACTGGCTGTCAGTGAGGTCGGGTACATGCTGGGGCTTGAGCTCTGTCCAAACGAGCAGTGCCCATTCAGGAGAACAGACTCAGTAGCGACGCTGGATGCGGTCGACGAGTCTCCCTGTGAGGCCTGCCAGACGAAACTTGCCGAGGCCATCACGTCTGGCGATGTGACAGCGGACTCCGAGTCGGCAGATAATGGACGCACTGAGAAATCGGTGGGCCAATCAGATAACACACCGCAAGATCGTTCGACGGATCAATTGACACACCTCCTCGCTGGCACTGCTCGCTTCTGGACGTCAGTACTCGGCTACGGCGTCGCATTCATTGTGACGCTCCTTGTTCTGATTGGTCTGCTTGAAGAAGTCGTCGGACTCGCCATCACGGACTCGGATGCAGCAACCTGGGTCATTGTTGTCATCACTGCTGCTGTTGCATGGGTCGTCTACAGGAACTGTCGAGCGGTTATCAAGGTAATCAGCCGTGTAGTTATCTAGAGTATCCGGTAATCTACGCGCCGAGAAATATCTGTGCGATACCCGTCAGCCAGAGAAACACAGCCAGCGAAATGACTGCAACGGCGATGCCGAGCAGCCCGTTTTTCGCAAGCACGAACCGTCGCTCCCGGAGCAGTTCGTCCGGATCCTGGTCGGAGACAAAAAACAACCCATCGCGGCCAGTCAGTACGAGCGGTTTCGATTGCTCCCCGGACAACGAGTTGTCCAGTTCAGCAGTCCCGTACGTATACACGGTATCGCCGGGTTCGATGTACGCCATCTCATAACGTCGGTCGTCACCGGCCCGCAGGTCCGGGATTTGCCAGTCGCGCTCAAAGCGCGCCAACTGATCGTCAGGCGAGGTGTGGCTCTTGCGCTTCTCGCTCCAGCGACGGTCCTCGGAAACGTGGAAGTCGAACTCCGCGTTGCAGACCCGGACCGAGCCCTCATCAGTCACAATGTCGAACGGTACCG
Source organism: Haloarcula japonica DSM 6131 (assembly GCF_000336635.1). Lineage (GTDB taxonomy): Archaea > Halobacteriota > Halobacteria > Halobacteriales > Haloarculaceae > Haloarcula > Haloarcula japonica. Next base: position 115,825 of record NZ_AOLY01000037.1, read on the forward strand.
CTTCCGACTTGTTGACGTGTGTCCTGCTCGAATCGCCTCCCGTGTCCTCAATTTTGAGTTCGTAGGCAACACAGGCCTCGCAGTCGTACAGCGTTCCGATATGTCGATCAGCAGGTTCGATGCGGCCCTGGACTGCTGTCGGACCAGCAGCAACTGAATCGAGTTCCGAAAGCGGTGTCGTTCGAATTGCGTGCTCTTCCTCGTAGCGGTCAAATCCCATCAGTATTGATCCGATTCCCCAGAGAACACCAAACCCCGAGAGTGCCAGAATACCGAGATACAGCAGAATGGCAAACAGCATCAGTTTTGAAGACGGTCACGTACGGAGAATTCCCCTTTTGCAGCCTCGTCAGCTTCAAATGAGTCACGAGGCTTGTATCCCCTGTGGGCCGCGAGATACCGCTCTGGGATCTGTTGTAACAGCGCGTTGTACCGTCTCACAGTGTCGTTGTAATACTCCCGACGGTTTTCCAGTCGCTGCTCGATGGTTTCGAGAGCATCGCGAACGTCGTCGAACTTCTCGTCGGTTCGCAGTTCTGGCGTCTCCTCGGCAATCGAGTAGAACTCGCGGACAGATTCTCGGACGTCAACTTGGGCCATCGCTGCCTCCGCAGGAGTGCTTGCATCAATCGCGCTCTCGCGAGCCTCGACCATGCCAGCGAGAACGTTCTGCTCCATGGACATATATTCGTCAGCGATTTCGATGAGGTTTCCGACCTGGTCGTGACGGCGCTGAAGTAGCACTTCGACGTTCCCCCAGGCAGCGTCACAACTCTCGCGGGCCTCGACAAGATTGTCGTGTGCCCGTCGAAAGTACGAACCGATCAACCAGACAGTGAGGAGGACACAGAACCCCCCAACGATGTATACATATAGCGTCATATTCCTTCAGGTCATCTGCCACCAACATATAATTTTACCCATCTATTTGAAGACAGAAATAGTACGGTGAACCGAAACAAAGTGTTCATTGAATGGAATATAACTCCCAATCTTGATGGACTCTACCTCGGCCCGCGTATCTATCAAATCAGTGGGGATAAAAATCACATATGATAACAGAAAGCGTACAGTCTTGTAGCCTGCCAGCGCACCACACGTATGGCTTCTACGGAGGACACTGCTCTTTTCCATGATGTTTTCCAGGCGAATCCGGACCCGATTATGATCCACGACGCCGACACCGGGACTGTCGTCAGAGCTAACGAGGCAGCGGGCGCGTTGCTCGGGCGTCCCCCGGCGGAGGTCGTCGGGATGCACGTCGGCGAGTTCAGCCCGTCGGGGTTCTCCACGGCGGACGCAAACGACCTGATTACGGAGGCAGCCACGTCGGGGTCGGCACAGGTCGAGTGGACCACAGAGTGTCCAGACGGCACGGACCAACTGGTCGAGGTAACGCTCAAGCGAGCCGCTCTCGGCGACAAGACTCGTGTTGTGGCGTTCATTCACGATGTGACCGCCATCCGTGAGCGGGAACGAAAACATGCAGAGCAAAGCGAACAGCTCCACACCCTGATGGGGAATCTCCCTGTCGTAGTGTTTACGCTCGACCCGGACGGCGTATTCACGTATTCTGCCGGAAAAGGGCTCAAAGGACTCGGAGTGGAGCCCGGTGAACTCGAAGGTGGGTCGGTTTTCGAGACGTACAGCGAATATCCGGACATCATCGCCGCTGTCGAGCGGGCGCTGGACGGCGAAGAGGTCCGCGTGACCCAGGAAGTCGACGACCTCGTCTTCGAGACGTGGTATCGGCCGGTGTTCGACGACAGCGGGCAGCTCAAGCAGGTCGTCAGTGTCGCCAGAGATATCACCGATCTCAAGCGCCGTGAGGAGCGCGTTGAAGCGCTCAGCGACGCGACGAACGAACTGCTGTACAGCCGGACGGAGACCGCGGCCGCCGACACAGTCACACAGATTGCACAGCGTATTGTCGACCAGCCACTCGCCGCGATATGGTCCTACGACAGCGCCGATGACACGCTCTATCCAATCGGTGCGACAGACACGGCGACCGACTTCGCCGGCGTGGAGACGCCGACAGACCTGCCACCGATGGGTCCGGAAAGCGACGAGAACCGTATCTTTCACGCCAGCGAGCCGACCGTTATTGAGGACTATCAGGAACTGTCGAACCCGTCAGCACCGGCGATGCCGATGCGGACGCTCCTGTGTCTCCCACTCGATGAGCAGGGGATGCTGTGTATCGGGTCCGAGACTGTGTCGTCATTTGACAGCGACGAGCGGTTCTTGCTGGAGATTCTCACGAGTACGGCGGCCGCCGCGCTGGAGCGCATCGAGCGGGAGACGCGGCTCAAATCAAAACAGGCGGAGCTAGAGCGCTCGAACGAGGCCCTCCAGCAGTTTGCCTACATCGCGTCGCATGACCTGCAGGAGCCCCTCCGGATGGTATCGAGCTACGTCGACCTGCTGGACAGCGAATACGGTGATGACCTCGACGACGAGGCCACCGAGTACATGGCCTTCGCCGTCGACGGGGCTCGCCGAATGCAGGAGATGGTCAACGCCTTGCTCCGGTACTCACGGGTCGAGACAAACTCGGGCGACTTCGAAGAAACAGACTCGGAGGCGGTGCTCGACCGGACGGTAGACGCCTTGCAGATGCGAATAGAGGAGGTAGACGCGACCATCACGTCGGGGTCGCTCCCGCCGGTCGACGCCGACCCGAATCAGGTCGGCCAGGTCTTCCAGAACCTGCTGGAAAACGCTATCGAGTACGCGACGGAGGCCGGCATCGAACCCCGAGTCGAGGTCAGCGCGACCGAGGACGACGGGGAGGTGACCTTCACCGTCGCGGACAACGGGCCGGGGATTCCGGCGGCGGACCGCGACGAGGTGTTCGACATCTTCCATCGCGCCGGGAGCCACGACACGGAGGGGACCGGCATCGGGCTGGCCGTCTGTCAGCGAATCGTCCTGCGACACGACGGGCGTATCTGGGTCGAACCGGCCGACGACGGTGCGACGTTCAAGTTCACGCTGCCCGCGGTGACGGAGGTGAGCGGCGATGACTGACACCGACGAGGGGCGGCCGGTAGAGATCCTGCTGGCGGAGGACAATCCCGGCGATGTAAAACTGACCGAGAAAGCCCTGGAGAAGGGGAAGGTGCTGAACAACCTTCACGTCGTCAACGACGGCGTCGAGGCGCTAGCGTTCCTCCGTCAGGAAGGCGAGTACGGCGACGTACCGCGGCCGGACCTGCTGTTACTTGATCTTAATATGCCGCGCAAAGGGGGCCAGGAAGTCCTCGAAGCGATGAAGGGCGACGAGTCGCTCCGGCGGATTCCGGTCGTCGTGTTGACCAGTTCCGAGGCCGAAGAGGACATCATCGAATCGTATGACCTCCACGCGAACGCCTACCTGACGAAGCCAGTCGACTTCGACGGGTTCGTCGACATCGTGAGTAGCGTCGAGGAGTTCTTCCTCACGGTCGTCAAGCGGCCGCCGAAGTAACGATGACCGAGACGGTACATCTCGACGTACTACTCGTCGAAGATAACCGGGGTGACGCCCGCCTCGTCGAACATCACCTGAACTCGCCGGCAGTGGCGCACTTCGTCGATGACGTGACGATTTCCCACGTCGATTCGCTGGCACCGGTCGCCGAGCATTCGGGGGCAGCCTACGACGTGGTACTGCTAGACCTCGGACTCCCCGAGTCGACAGGGCTCGCGACGCTCGACCGGGCAACCGAGATCGTAGAGGGAGTGCCGATCATCGTCCTCACGGGGATGCAGGACCGGGAGGTGGCTATCGAAGCGATCAACCGGGGCGCACAGGACTACCTGCCGAAAGCGGATCTGGACGGCGACCGGCTCGTGAGAGCGCTCCGGTACGCAGTCGTCAGGAGCCGCCAGCAGCGTGCGATTCAGCGCCAGACCGACCAGATGGACTTCTTCAATAGCATCCTGCAACACGACATCCTCAACGGGATGAACGTCATCCGCGCCCGTGGCGAACTCCTCGAAGAGACACTCGACAGCGAGGAACGCGAGTACGCGTCGACCGTCGTCCAGTGGAGCGACGACCTCATCGAACTCACCGAGAAAGTCCGGTCGGTGCTGGAGACGGTCACTAACGAGGACGGACGGGATCACGAACACAGGGAGCTACAGGAAGTCCTTGCCGACGCAGCGGACCGTGCCCGGTCGGTCAGCGACGACTGTACCGTCACAATCGAGCCACAGACGGTCACTGTTGTCGCCGACGAGTTACTCGATGACGTGTTCGGGAACCTCTTTCTCAACGCGGTCGAACACGGCGGCGACGACGTGACGATCGACGTGACGACGACAGTCGAGGAGGGGGTCGTGACTGTCTGTTTAGCAGACGACGGAGACGGGATTCCGAGCAGGGCCACCCGCCGCATCTTCGAGCGTGGTGAGAAGGGGTCTGAGTCCGGCGGCACTGGCTTCGGCCTCTACTTCGTGGATACGATGGTCCGGAGCTACGGCGGCGATGTCTGGGTCGAGGACAGCGACTTCGGCGGCGCAGCGTTTTATGTTGAACTCCCGCATGCGACTCTGTAGTGATGGTCTGCTGTCATACTGTCACCGGTCAACCGCATTTCAGCTTCTGAGAAACGGGTCCGAATCTTCAATTCCGGGGAGGTCGAGTCACCTGCTATGGATGATCCGCTGGACGGTACCGAGGGTAGCGACTCGGAGGATCGAGATCGCTATCTAGCAGCTATGCAGGACCTCACTGCAGCGATGGCGGCCAGCGGGACCTCGTTTCGGGAGCGCGTCGAGCCAGTCCTGGATGTCGGTCGAGAGCATCTAGGGTTTCCGAATGGGCACATTGCAGTCGTCTCCGGCAACGAACACACAATCGTCGCCAGTAGCGGCCTACCCTCGACGATTTCGGCGGGCATCGAACGTCCACTCTCCGAGACGTACTGCAGGCACACCCTCGACGAATCCGGGATTCACATCGTCACCAACGCGAGCGAGTCGATGGCGACTGACCCTGCCTACATAAAGTCCGGTCTGGAGGCGTACGTCGGCACGACGCTTCGGGCTGACGGCTCAGAATACGGAACGCTGTGTTTCGTCAACGACGACGAGACGATTTCGGAGTTCTCGGACTGGCAACAGACGTTGTTCGAGCATCTCACCCAGTGGGTCGAGGCGGAGATCGAACGCGAGCTAGCTGTCGACACACGCGAGCAGAGCCAGCGGCTGTTGGAAGCGACGTTCAACTCACCGGAGACGTTCATCGGTATCCTCGACGCCGACGGGAACCTCGTCAGGGCGAACGAAACAGCGCTCGGATTCATCGATGTTGAAGACGAAACCATATTCGGGGAACCGTTCTGGGAAACGCCCTGGTGGAACCACAATGAGACAGTGGCGTGCCGTTGCCAAGATGCTGTCGAGCGGGCGATAGGAGGTGAGATGGTCAGGTTCGAGGCCGAGCATGTCGGCGCAGACGGCCAGCGGATCTCGACCTCTGTCGTGGCCCGACCGGTCGCGGTCGACGGGACCGTGGAGAAAATAATCGTCGAGGGAACAGATATTACCGATCTCAAGCGCCACGAGGAGCAGATGGAGTTTTTCAATAGCATTCTCAGACACGACATCCTCAACGGGATGACTGTCATCGAAGCGCGTGCAGAGACGCTCGCAGACACACTCGACGGCACGCAGGCGACCTACGCCGAGACGATTTTAGACTGGAGTCGGGATATCGTCGACCTCACACAGAAGGTCCGGAGCGTGCTGAGCACGATGTCTGACGACGGGCTGACCGAGGCAGAGACGATCACACTGGGGCCGGTCGTCGAAGGGGCTACGAAAAAAGCGGCCTCGATGGACGAGGACTGCACGCTCAAAACAGACATCCCTGACGGGATCGAGGTTGTGGCTGACAACCTCCTCGATGATGTTATCGGGAACATCTTGACGAACGCTGTCGAGCACAGTGGTCCGGGCACCACAATCGAGGTGACGACGGAACGCGTCGGCTCGATGGTCCACCTTCACATCGCGGACGACGGCCCCGGGATACCGCCCGAAGAGCGCGAGGCGATATTCGAGAAAGGGGAGCGTGGAACCGAGTCGACGGGGACTGGGTTCGGACTCTACTTCGTCTCGGTGATGGTCGACAGCTACGGCGGCGACATCTGGGTGGAAGAAAGCGACCTCGGCGGCAGCGAATTCGTCGTCGCACTCCCACCGGAATAACTACTGGGCATTTCCAAACGTTTTTGAATGAATCGGACGTATCTCAAGTAATGCCGACAAAGAGTGCGCTCGCCCAGCAACTCGCCGTCGTCGCCGGGTTCGACAACCCACGGGCCAGCCTCGAACAGTACCGGACACCGCCGGACCTGGCAGCGCACCTGGTCCATACTGCGGACCTCCAGGGCGACATTCAGGGCCAGACAGTCATCGATCTGGGCTGTGGCACCGGGATGCTGGCGCTGGGTGCAGCGCTACGGTCGCCGGCGCGGGTGGTCGGGCTCGATATCGACCCCGCACCGCTGTCGACGGCGCGCGAAAACGAGCGGAAGGTCGGGTCGACGACACCAGTGTCGTGGGTTCGAGCAGATGCTACCACAGCCCCGCTGTGTCCGCCTGCCGAAGAAACCACCGTCGTGATGAACCCGCCCTTTGGTGCGCAGTCGGACAACGAACACGCCGACCGACGGTTTCTCGAAACTGCCGCGTCCATCGCGGGCGTCTCCTACTCGATTCACAACGAGGGGAGCCAATCGTTCGTCGAGTCCTTCACTGACGACAACGGCGGCGAGGTGACCCACGCCTTCGAAACGGAGTTCGACCTGCCGCGACAGTTCGACTTCCACGAGTCGGACCGACAGGCGATTACTGCGGAAGTGTACCGCATCGACTGGAGCTAGCGCGCCGCTTGCTGGCGACGCTCCGCGATCTTGACGCGAGTGCCGTCGGTCCGTGCGTACAGCCGCGAGCGGTTCCGCTCGAAAGTCAGCCCGCCGACCCGTGTCCGCGTCATGTTCGCCGGGAGCGGTGCCTGCCCGACCGTTTCGTTCCCCTGCGTTACGACTACGTCGAACCCGTTCTGCCGGGCCGCCACTGTCACGTTCCGTCCGTCCAGTATCACGTCCGCCCTCGACGGCTCTGAGGTGTACGCCGTGCGGGGCTGGCCGACCTCGCGCCTGAGCTGGACCCGGTAGACGCTGTCGTTGCCGAGCACCGACCAGTCCGTCCGACTCGCGTATACCGACTCGCGCCAGGTCGGGCCGCCGACGGTCACCCGCGCCTCGCCGTTGATGGCGAGCCGGCCCGGCTGGACAGCAGCGATCCAGACCTCACGCTCTGCGCTGGCGACGATGACGCCGCTGGCGTTGACACTCGCCCCCGCTTGCTGCGTCGGAACCCAGATACTCTCGAAGTACGCATTCGGGACGTTCTCGTCGTAGGTCACCACGTAGTCTCTGACCTCGATACCATCTTCGGGGAGCTGGTCCGCCTGCAGGTCGACGACGTTCGTCGGGACGGCAGCGAGACTCAGCGCACCGAGGACGACGAGCAGGACCACCACTGCGAGTGACGCCGGTCGGCGGTCGAACCCTGGACGGAACTCGCGGTCGGACCCGACGGTCGCCGCGGCGACGACGAGCGCGAGGACGAACACCAGCGCCGCCCCAACCCAGCGGAACAGCCGGAACCGACCACCGCCCAGCGGGATGTACACCGCCCAGAGCCCCTGGGCGGCGGCGAACACGAGCGCCGCAAAGAACACCCGCAGCGTGTCGGGGCGCTCGTCACGACTCCACAGGAGCACGAGTGCTACGACGACACCTGCCAGAATGCCAATAGCGTGTCCCTGAATGGCAATATTGGACCACCACGGCGTCACAAAGCGGGTCTGACCCGAGGCCGTCGACACCGGATAGCGGAGCGCCGAGTACAGGAGGTCGAGCACGCGATTCCCGAGAAACGCACCGAGAAACAGCGTCGGCCGCGTCACGAGCGCGAACCCGGCGATGGCGAACACCACGCCGGAAAAGCCCACAATCGGCCCGATAGCGAACACCGCGGAGAACACGCCCACAACGAACATGGCGACGGGAACGGCCAGAATCCGGGCAAACGGGTTCGTCCGAATCGACGTGAAGGTCTGGACGCCCCGCTTGCGAGGGTAGTGTCCCCAGACGTACTCCGCGACCGTCCCATACACCAGTGTGCCCATGAGGTTCCCCGTGATGTGGCCCTGGCTGCCGTGGGTGAACGCCCCCGTAAGCATCCCGAACGGGTAGAAGTACGACCACGTCCGGAACGGGGTAACAAGCGGGTCCCGTGGGTGCCACCACGCGCCCTGCAGGAACAGGTACACCGCCGCGACACCCGTAATCGTCAGCAGCGTTCCCCACGGGACCCCGAGGAGTAGTCGTTGCCGTAAGCCGTCGCCAAGCCGCACATCCGCGAAGCGGCGGACGGTAAGGAGGACGGCAAGCACCACGACGAGGACGACCGTTTCCTGCCACGGGAGCCATGCGGGCATGGCCGGCATCGGCAGCGACTGCATCATTCACGCACAGTTCAGGTACGGGACGGCTTATGGATGGCGGCAGGTGTCACTCCCGAACAGTGATTGGGCCACAGTCAGGCGACTGGACTAGACAGGGTCGCCGCCTCAGAACAGGGACATGCCGACGCTGTACGGCCACGACGTGCCGGCCACCGCTAGCAGCACCAGCGCGCCGCCAGCGAGGGCGATATTCTTGAGGAACTGCGTCATCTCGTCCTGTACCTGCTCGTCCGGCACCACCCAGAAGTTGTGCATCATGACGGCGGACGCGACGAGGAACGTCGTCAGCGCCCCGGCCGCGATGACGGGGTACGCACCGAAGATTACGAGGACACCGCTGGCGAGGAGTAGTCCGCCGCTCCCGTAAACCGACGCCGCGGGCGCTGGGAGCCCCTTGGCTTCCGCGTACGGAGTCATCTGCCCGGCGTTCTGGAAGTGGTTCAGGCCCATGAAGGCGAGGACGCCACCGAACAGGAGCCGGCCCAGCAGGAACAGTTCGCCCGCGCCGGCGGACTCGAACGCCATCAGGCGCTCACCTCCGAAATCCGGCTGGTTTCGCTGCGAATCTGTCGAACCGCGATTGGTGGTTTCATTACGTTACTTGGTTCGTATGCGAACCTATTTGTACGTTCCCGGACAATGGAGATACCAGGTAGCACCGATGTCATCTGAAGTATTCACCGCCGCGGACGAGGAAGAAGAGAGCGGGCCGTGTGCCGTCATCGAATCGCTGGAACAGATCGGATCACGCTGGCGGCTGGTCGTCCTCCACGAACTCCAGAACGGCGAACAGCGGTTCAACGAACTCAAACGCGCCACCGACGCCAGTTCGCGCACCCTCTCACGTGTCCTCGATGACCTCCAAGAGATGGGGTTCGTCGACCGGCGGCTCGAAGAGGACGCCCCCGTCGCCACCTACTATCAGCTCACGCCCAAGGGCGAATCGCTCTGTCCGGTGTTCGACGAGATCGAGGAGTGGGCCGAGGAGTGGTTGGCCGCCTGCGAGAGCTGAACCGACAACACAGACTTTTCTATCCCCCGGCCCCATCGCTTTACCAATGGGAGTACGGCCACCAGCCGATAACAGCGACGAGCCAGACGTCATCGAGTTCGGTATCGCGGCCCTCGACGCCCGCCTCTCGGACGTGGACATCGAGTACCCCGCGACCACGAGGGAGGTCCGGGACGCCGCCGGGCACATCGCGGTCCCGTTCGACGCGTCGGGGCACTCGATGACCGTCGCCGAGGCACTCGACGAGACGAACGCCACGGAGTTCGACAACGAGCAAGAGCTACTCAACGATCTCCATCCGATATTCGAACGGAAACGGGAAGCCACGAAAAACAGTATTCTCTCCCAACTTCGCGCGCTGGTCCCGTTCTAAATTACTCGTCGGGCTGGTGTGGTGACATCGCCGGCTCTGTCTCCGTGTCGCTATCTTCGGTGCCCTCCGCATCGACAACCTGCTTGTCGTCGAACACGTCCGCCGGCTGCGTCCGGTTCTCCTGCGTGAGCTGGACGGCAATATCCTCCAGCCGGCGCGTCTGCTCGCGGTTCACCGCTACGAGCATATCTGAGAGAACGCCGAACATGAGGAGTTGAATCCCCAGCAGAATGGCGAAGGAACCCAGGACTGCGATCACCTCGTGTGCGATCCCGTTGACGAACCAGTCGTAGGCCACGTACGCGCCAAGCAGGAACCCGACCACAGTGCTCCCGAGGCCAACGCTCCCGAAGTAAAACAGTGGATTGTTGGTCTTTGCCATCTGGTACAGCGTCAGGATAATCGTCGTACCGTCCCGGAACGGGCGGAGGTTCGTGTCGGACTCGTCCGGTCGGGGCTGATAGGTGATCGGCACCACCGCCGTCGAGATGTTGTGCTTGACGCACTCGACGGCCAGCTCCGTCTCGATGCCGAAGCCCGTCGCGTTCAGGGAACTCCGCTGGAAGGACTGCCGCGTGAACGCACGATACCCGGAGAGGATGTCCGTGAGGTCGCGTCCGTGAATCGTCTCGAAGGCCCTGTTGATGATGCGGTTACCGATCTGGTTCAGTTTCGTCATCGCGCCGGGCTGCATGTCCGCAAATCGGTTCCCGATGACGTGGGCGGCCTGGCCCGACAACAGCGGTTCGAGTAGCCTGTCCGCCTCGTCGGGCCGATAGGTCGCGTCGCCGTCGGCCATCAGGACGTACGGCTGCTCGATGTGGCGCGTCACCGCCTCTCTGACGGCCTGTCCCTTCCCCGAGCCGGACTGCTCGACGACCCGTGCGCCGGCCAATTCGGCGCGGTCCCGTGTCCCGTCGGTCGACCCGCCGTCGATGACGAGGACGTTGTCAAAGCCCTGCTCGCGGAACCCGGACACGACCGATTCGATAGTCTCGGCCTCGTTGAATGTCGGCAACAGTATACAGACGTCGTCTCGGTCGGCCATCGACTCAACGTCATCCACGCGAAGGCAAATAAATGCGGGTCTGGCCCCTCGCGTGATTTTTGCACCTAGCTCCCGCCAGCCGTCGGCGAAGAAGTGTCGAAAGCCGGGAACGGCCACCAGCAGCCCGTCAGTCGTCGCGCTGCTCGCTCATGTGCTCCCAGACCTCCGCACAGCCACAGCCGTCTTCGATGTCTGCCAGGTGATCGTCTTCCTCGGTCCGGGATGTCGCAGTCATGTTACTCACTCTGCGAGTAACTACCTGCCGCCACCCACTAATAGATTCCGGCGGCGGGCGACGCGTTTTACATCCCCTGCCGCTCATGGGCGTGTATGAGCGACCCCGCGGACGTGTTCGACCTAGTCGGGCTGACCGAATACGAGGCGACGGCGCTGGAACAGTTGCTCTCGCTCGGGCGAACGACGGCCCCGAATCTCGCGGAGGCCAGCGGCATCCCGAAAGCCCGCGTCTACGGCGTGTTGGAGTCACTCTCCGACCGCGGCTTCATCAAGGTGATCCCCGGTCGTCCGAAGGAGTACCAGCCCAAATCACCCGAGGAGATCCTCGACCGGGCCGTCGAGAATCGCAAGCAGTCGTACGAGTCGTTCGCGGCAGACGTCGACGCCCACCGCGACGCGTTCCTCGCCGAGTACGAACCGCGGTTCGAGCGCGCCAGCGAGAACATCTCGCCGACGGCCGAACTGTTCCACGTCGTCGACGTGGGCGAACCGAGCGAACGCGAGACCAGACGGCTGTACGACGACGCCGACGAGACGCTTCGGGTGATCACCAACAGCTTCGCCTATCTCGACAGCGTCGAGGGCGCACTGGCCGAGACACTCGACCGCGGAGTCGAAGTCAGCGTCCTCTTCCTGCATCCCGACGAACTCCCGGCGGAGAAAGCTGCTGTGCAGGCCGATATCGTCGACCGGCTGACGGCGGAGCACCCTGCCGTCGACCTGCGGTTCAGCACGGAGAAGCTCCCCTGGCGCGGCACGCTCGTCGACCCGAGCATGGACTACGACAGCGGCGAAGCGATCCTGCTGGTCGAGGAGCCGGACGTTCCAAACCATATGCGTCAAGCCGCGATTACGGACAACGGCTCGTTCGTCGCTGGGATGAAGCGGTACTTCGATCTGATCTGGGAGTACGAGAGTATCTCTACGTTGGGCTAACTGTGGCCGTAGGCGCTGAGGTTCTGTGCCCGAACGCTGTCGAGGATGACCAGCAGGACGTTTGGCTCGTCCGACATGGCTACATGTACCCGAGGTCTTCGAGGTGCTCTTTGACTTCAGCCCCCGACCGACCGCTGTCATCCGACGCCGTCACCTGCGGCGTCGACGTGTGATCGGTCCCGTCGAGTTCGGCTTCGATAGCCGCACGGACATCGACGACGCTCTCGATCGCGTCGACCATGTCGGGGTCGGTCCCCGCGACCATCGCCTCGTCGGTGTGGACGCCGTCCTGCAGGCCGTGGTCGCTGACCAGCAGTAGCTCGTCGTTGTCGCCGAGGTCATCACGAACCTCCCCGACGAACTCGTCGAGTTCCTCGTAGGCGCGGTCCTGCAGCGAGGGCTGTTCGTACGCGACGTGGCCGATGAGGTCGAGTCCGCTCGTGTATGCAAACACCAGTTCGTGTCGTCCGCCTCTGAGCGCCCGTCGTGCGCGGGCAAGGCGAACCATCGACATTTCGAGGCACTGCTCGTAGAACAGCGCCGGGTCCGCCGACGAATGACCGCCCTTCGCTTCGAGGTCGCGCTCGAAGAGGTCACCGAGGTTCCGCCGGAGGCTGTGTTCGCGGTCCTCTGTGTCCGGGTCGATCACATAGTTGGGGATGCCGATTGGCGCCGCCTCCCGACCGTCGAACACCGTCGTCAGATCGTTCTCCTTGTAGTAGGTCGCCGGAATCCGGAACGCGTCCTGTTCGGTGTTGTTCAGGAGCCACGCGCCGAGACGCGTCTGCAGCCCGGACGGGAGGAGATAGTCAGCGGCAGCGCTTCCGAACCGGAGAAGGGGGTTCTCCCAGGCGACGCCGTCGTCGAGCGTGATGCCGTGCTCCGGCGGCGTGAGCCCGGTAATGATCGTTGGCCAGAGTTCGTGGGTGCTGGGTCCGCCCTCGACACTCCTGATCGTCTCGATAGCGCGGTGATTAGCGAGCGTCAAGTTCGGATGTGCTGTCGAATCTACCAGTTCCGGGTCGAGTGCATCGATACCCAGCACTACGAGGACCATATCTACCCCGAACGTCTCAGCCGACGGCTTAAGACCTTTCGATGCAGGTGGTAGACAGCGGCACAGCGTTATGTGGACAGCGAACGGTACAGGTCGAGGTACTCTTCCGCGATCTTCCGCCAGTCGTACTTCTCTTCGACACGGGTTCGCGCCTGCCTTGATATCTGTTTCGTGAGTTCGTAATCGGAGAGCAATGTTGTGACTGCGTCAGCGATTGGCTCCGGTGACTCTATCGGAACGACGAACCCTTCCTTCCCATCCCGAACCATCTCGTTTGCTCCAGAGACATTAGTAACAACCACTGGACATCCACTCGACATCGCTTCCAGACGGACCAGTGAGAACCCCTCTGACCGGGAGGGGTGGATGAAGGCACGTGCCCGAGACAAGTGTTCTCGAACGATAGACTGGTCAACATACCCGTGGAACGTGACGTTTTCGTCTAGGTTGAGACGCTTGACCTGGGCGACTAATTCGTCTTCTAGTGGCCCGTCACCAAAGACGTGGAGGTGGACTTCGGGATATTCCTCCTGAATTCGGTCGAGTGCTTCGAACAGGATATCGTAGCCTTTCCGTTCCCGAAGGCTACCGATGGCCACGAGTTCACGTGAGTCGTCTGGTTCACTGTACTCGAAGACATCCGGATCAACGCCCAGCGGTATCGTCCGGAGCTTCGATTCATCAACGAGGTCAGCATACATCTCGTAGGCTTCTTGATCGACAACTACAATTCGGTCTGCGGCGGCAAGCGTCCGCTTGAACAAATCCATCCGAGGTGGATCAAGGATTACATCGCGAGTCGAATCAACAATTGTGTGAAGGGGATCGGTAAGTGGCCTCGGAAGGTTTCGCCCCACCCAGAAAGAAAGCATCCGATTGAATTCCTCAGCCATGATAGCATGTCCCGTTTGGCACGGTCCAACGACGACAGGAACATCGTCATGAAGCCCTGATACGAGGATCGGATTGAACCACCTGTAGCTAAGATTCATGTGATGATATATATCAGCAGATCCCTCCCGAAGTTCCGTAAAAAGTCTATAATATAGCTTACTATAGAACGAGATCCTGTTAGAGCCGCCCAGCGAATACACAGTAACGTTTTCCGGGCTAAGAGTATCAGAAACTGTTCTCGTGTATATGTCGACGGTAAAATTATCGTCGTACAGGTTATTCAGGAGATTGTAACTCTTACCGTACTCATTATTGTGAATGTTTGTTTTGGTCGGTCCGATGAGAACTCGCGGCATAACTGATGGTGGGAGATGGGGGAATTAACAGTTATTCTTGTCGTCTCTCTATCGGCCAGATAGCTATAGAGTATATTCAGATATGACCTTCATTTATAACCTAAGGCCTCAAGTTGCGATTCACGGGCAGGCGTTTGATCATCTTCGCTTCTGTCAGAGATATTGAATTGCGGAGTATATTCCTCAGTATCTGTCCCGTCTAATATCATCCACGGAACCTCTCTTACAGCGCTGACCGGCACACCTTTCGGGTGGCCATATACCCCCCATTCACCTTTTGCATTGCCGTGGTCAGCGGTTAGAGCGATGGAGCCATCAATAGACGTCGAGAGGATGCTAACTTCTTCCAGTATCCACTCTAGGTTGTCGATATACGCAGTCCAGAAGTCATCGTGCGAAACGGTTCCATCACAGAGGCGCCACCAGACTTTACTACCAAACTTCTTTGTGCCTTTGAATTCGCGAAACCATTCTGGTCGCGACCGAAAGGGTGCATGCGGTTGCATATAATGGATAATCATTCTCTCAACGCCCTTCTCGTCGCGTTTTCTCCAAGTATTAATCGCGTAATCAGTCAGTTTCCGAGGCGAAACCGTCCGAATATCATACTCCGTGCTGGCAATCCCGAAATGAGTGAATTCTGAAAACTCATCGTATTGTATCTGGTCTGTGTATGGATTACCTGTGATATATGCTGTTTTTTCGATCTCTGCCGAATATTCTTCAGTAAACGTTTTTTCTATCCATTCAGCGCTGGTACCGCCGACTGACCAGCGTGTCTCGAGTTTACTATCAGAAAAGAGGGGGTGATAAGAAGCCTCCTGTGTGATTTCTTCCATGGCATCAGCTCTGCAACCATCTAAGATGACTAGTACATCCCAGTCTTCATCCCAAACCACCTGCTCCTCCTGTTGCTCTGGGACAAATCTCCCAAGCAAGCCGGCCCATAACTTTCTGAGTGCTATCTCGAGATTCTTTAGAGAGGGATCTGATTGTAGGCGGTCCACTGTATCAAAAAACCAATCAGAGAAACTCATCTGTCCTGTGTTGATTTGGTGGTCGAATGAATGTTTTGGAATGCCACTCTTCCCATACCCGAATAAGCAAATACGGTACAATAGGGGTAGTGAGATCGAGTATTAATATCTATCATCGTTAGACCACCCTGCTGTTTTAACAAGAACAGAATAATAATCACATGGGAGAAATCCACAGATATCGATGGACATCGACCGATCTAGTGTTATTATATATGCCAGTAATATCGTCCTGAGTCTAATTGGTTTTGTTGGAACGGCGTATTTTGCTCAGACCCTCGGTAGTACCGTTCTTGGAATCTTTTTCACCTTTGATGCGGTCACAAGTGTATTGATGACCGGAGCACGGCTTGGTGTCGATACAGGGATAGAAAAGCGCATTAGCGAAACGACGACTCAACAGCGTGGGTCGTACCTGACTGCAGGATATCTCATAACACTCGTTCCAATTGCAGTCATGTCTCTCGGACTGTTCATACTTGAAAGCCATGTAGACGAATATCTCGATGTAGCGGTCGTCCCCTTATTGATTGTCTTTATTGTATCCAGTACCGGGAGATGGCTTACTGGAGCAGCCGTTCGCGGTGAAGGGCGAGTGGCGCTTAGTTCTCTTATTGAACTCTTCGGTGAAGTCATTCGTATAGTAACAAGTGTTGTACTAATCATAGCCGGATTAGAGATATTTGCTCTGCTATATGGTGTCCTAATTGGTGTTGTCGTGAAATTCGTTATATTTTACTTCGCGTTATCAAGTACGCCATCTATCCCAACGTGGGAAACTGTCAGAGATCTTTGGAGGTTCTCAAAGTACACGTCGTTCAATAGTGTGAGTTCGCTGGCGTATAACTGGGCAGACACGCTCGTGTTGGCGTACTTCGCGTCAAAGACCGCTGTAGCGGTTTACGAAGCTTCTTGGAAGGTCAGCGTAGTCGCAGTAATGGCTAGTCAAGCCTTAAGCCAAGCGGTGTTTCCGTCGATTAGCGAGTGGGCGTCCAACGATAAATACGGCCGCATTGAAACGGCCCTAAGTGAAGGCTTCACTTACGGCCTCTTGCTCGTCATTCCAGCCGTGGTCGGCGTAGCGATACTCGCCGACCCATTCATGCAACTCGTCTATGATTTCGATACGGGTGGGTTGATTCTCATCCTCCTAATGGCGGAGAAGTTGTTGCAAGCCCCGAGAATCCTGATCCAGCGGACACTCACGGGGATCGGTCACCCGAACCTCGTGTTCCGGACGGCAGCGTTGACTCTCGTTGCAAACGTTGTGCTCAACCTGTTACTGGTTCCGGAACTCGGATCGTTTGGGGCAGCAGCGGCGACAATAACGACAGTCAGCATTGCACTCGTCATTCAAATCATCTATCTCCGGCGGTTCATTACTGTGACGGCAAACTGGCGGGCCATCGGTAGACAGACAGTCACAGCACTGGCGATGGGCGCAATTGTGTATGCAGCGACGACCGTCTTGCCGCCATCGACGCTCGTGAAACTTGGTGGGCTAATCGCACTTGGCGTCGTGGCATATGGCCTCGGTATGGCGACGGACCGCGAAATCAGAGAGCGCGTGTTACAGATGATATAGTTTCTACCGGGTACATGCCACGAGTATCGACCTGTACCGCTCGCAGGCCGCCTCGAAGCTGTATTCATTTTCGATCAGACAACGGCCATTCTCACTGATCCTGTCCCTGTCTCTTATACACATCTNAGCCCGCTCAGAGATGTGTATAAGAGACAGCTCTAACGACGTCGGGGACGCCCGAAACCGGCGAGGCCAGTACCGGTGTCCCACAGGCCAAGGCTTCCAGAATCGTTGTCGGAAGTCCTTCAGTCGGTTGTGAGGGCAACACGAGCAGCGAGAGGTCGTTCAGTTGGGCCGGTACGTCGTCGTGATCCACCCAGCCGGTGAGTTCGACTGCGCCGCGTTCGATTTCTGATGCGAGTTCGGACTCCAGCCACGCCCGGAGGTCACCGTCGCCGATGAATCGGAAGGTCACGTCGTCGGGTAGCTCGGCGGCGACAGCAGCGAGTTCACGGATGTTCTTCTCCTCGTCGAGTCGCCCCAGGAACCCAACGACGCGGTCGCGATCACCGTAGGGTCGCTGAACGCGAAACTCGTCCGTCCGGACATAGCGCGCCCCCGTCGGATACACGCTCGGTGATTCCGGATGCAGGTCCAGTTGGCAAGCCATCTCCGGCGTATACGTGATGACGCCGTGAGAAGCGGCGAAGCCGGCTCGTTCGAGTGCACGGACCGCGCCGGCGAGCCCCGCGGCCACCTGATCGGGCAACTGCTGTTCCCAGTTCAGCCGGAGCGTTAGCGGTACGTCGCCGCGGGGTTCAACGAGAACCGTTTTACCGAGCAACCGAGCCGCAATAATCGGTAACAGGTACGACGTTGCCCCGAAAAACAGGATCACGTCTTCGTCACGGTCGGCTATGACGCGGCACATCCGGAGTTGGTTCAGCAGGAATCTGACGGCGGCGGTGACGACGGAGTCACCCGCGCCTTTCTGCGTTAATTCGACGAGTTCATGCCGGTCGCGAATCTCGGAATCAGCCGGCAAGTCAGCCGTCACGAGCGCGACCGACGTCACAGCCGACAGGGTATCGAGCAGGCTCCGCGTGGCGTTTTCGCCAGCAGCAGCAAGGGGATGAGTGACGACACAAACGCTCGGGAGCGATTCGTCAGTCACAGATTCTGACCTCATTCGTCATCACGGTCGAATCGGTGGCTCTCGTATACCGTTCGTGGGCGGAGAGGGCCAGGCAGGGAAGGTTTTTTTTTTCGAACACAGCTGTCATCAACAGGTCGGTCCATTGTCTATCCGCTTCAGCACAACGATAGTCGGGTTTCCGTCCTCGGGGAACGACGCAAACCCAGCACTGTCCTTGAACTTCCGTTCGGCGCTGAGTTCGGTGTCGACCGGCGGACCGAATGTCCGGACGATTTCGTAGTCTTCCTCGGCCAATAACGCCGACATGCGGTCAGTCACCTCGGGGAATACTGACGGGTCTTGGAAGAACCGATAGTAGTGGTAGCTCGAGAGAACGACGTACTCAGGCGCATTACAGTCCAATCGTTCAAGCCCTGGTTGCCAGTTTTCTCGGGGAAAAGTAGAGTGGATTGCATATCGGTTCACAGTTGTCTCCTCGGGAAACTCTGGGAGGTACACTTGCTGTGAGTACACATCAACAGTATCAGAGCTATCTAGGTTGGCGTGTGTCCACGCCGTGGCCTCCTGGCGAGATTCGTTGATATCGGAGACACCAACAGTCGTGTGTACGCCGGAAAAAACAATCACAATTGTGAGAAGCCCGATACCGACCAAGCGAACCGGATGAGAGAACTGACTCAGCTCCGAGCCAGCGATACCAGCGAGGACCGCGAGAATCGGGAAGAGCGGCATTACCCGAGGGAACTGTGTCATATTTCCTTGTGTGATGACAATAAAGTACGGGATAGCATAGACGAGCAACAGCCAAACCGCACTGTCGAGCGTCCCTCGCAAGAGGAAGGCGACGACCAGCAGTACGGACAGTATAGAAAACAGGAATAGCACGATCCCCTGCCCTTCTGCGAGGTGTGCGAGCTGGATGAGCCACCCAGGGTCCGACCAATTGTACGCGACGGAATCGCTCGTACTTCGGTAGACGTATCGAGATATCTCGTCGGCCCACGAACCCGGATGGACGAATATCGATGGCGTCGTAGTGACGTAGCTAAGTATCGTTAGCGTCGGGTACAGCCAGACTGCCTTGACGAACGCAACAACGGTTCCCGACTCGTCCCAGTGGCGCTCAATGATGACGATGGCGATGGGCAGGACGAGGAGTCCGGCGGTCGCCTTCGTCGACGCTGCCAGGCCAGCGACCAGCGCCGCAGCCAACAGCGTTCTGGTATCACCTGAATGAAACGCACGAACCGTCAGAAGGAAGCCGAGCATGAGGAAAAACGTCATCGGGACGTCCTCAGTTGCGTAATGACCGGTGAGGACGTACCCGACAGAAGTCGTGAGAAACACCGATGCGAAGATTCCGGCACGCCGGTCCAGCAGTTCCTGGCCGAGGTAGTAGAGGACCACAACAGTGCCAACACCAAACAGGACAGATACCAGCCGACCGGCCAGTAGCACGTCGTAGAACGCCGTGAGGAGGTCAGGAGAGACGCCCCAACTGGGTGAGCTACCGACGCTAGACGCGCCCGACATAATATCGCCGAACTGTCCGGTCACAAGCCAGTACAGCGTCACCGGGACAAAAGAGAGCGCAAGCAGGTAGAGGTGGAGGTTTCCACCCTTCCGGAAGTTATCTATGAATGGATTCTGCTCGTATCCCATCCTGAGAGCGAGTTCGATAGCGCCGGTTTCATCCGGGAAGGTCAGATGTGGCCGTAGTCGCCAGGTACCGAAGAACATCAGCAGGAACGCAGCAAGCGCAACGAGCGGCACAAACGGTTCGCGTCGGACCGACTTGCGTATTCTGTTCCACAGACTAGAGGGCATTTCCTCGTGATTGACCACTGACTGTAATAGTCTGTGCGATTTCGGGAGAGCACCCTCCGCACGTAGGTACCGCTACTTGTTCTCTATATTGATATTACTGTGTATTGGCGGCCAACATCCACGCCCCAGGATACAATCGATAACAACTACCGAAACCACGATTTATTTATCGTGGGCAGTATTGGGAATGACAACTGTTAATAAACCTGCTTGAAGAATTCCAGTCACGGCATTAGATAATGGCGACGACAGAGGACGTACGGGATAACGCAAGTGAATTCGCGGGCGAAGACCGTGACAAGATTCGGACCTCCGTTGTACTGCCAGCGTACAATGAGGTGGATAATATCGAGCCGCTAATCGAAGAGATCCAGTCAGTATTCCAGGCCGAACCGACGTTTTCGCCATATAATATCGTTATCGTTGATGATGGTAGTACCGATGGTACTAGGGGCGTTATCCGTGACTTGGCAGAAGACAATGAGAACGTTCTCGGATTATTACTGTCCCGCAACTTTGGACAAAGTGCAGCCTTGAACGCTGGTATCAAACAAGCAACTGGCGAATTTATCGTAACTCTCGATGCTGATCGACAGAACGACCCACAAGACATTCCCGACCTCCTCAATATGTTGATAAATGGGGACAGCGAATCCGATAGCTATGATTGCGTCAGTGGCTGGCGGCGAGACCGGAACGACCCGCTGACAAAGACGATACCATCCGCGATACAGACACGGATGGCACGCTGGACCGGACCAGACATCCACGATTTCGGCTGTACTCTGAAGGCATATCGGTCAGATGCTCTTGCTGAAATAGAACTGTATGGGGAGGGGCACCGGTATATTCCGGCAAAATTGTACAATCGGGGCTACAGAATTACAGAAGTTCCAGTTAATCATCGCCCTCGAACTGAGGGGAGTTCAAAATACGGAACTAAGCGACTTATAAGGGGCTTTGTTGACCTCCTGTTTCAGGTATTCTGGAACCGGTACTCAACCCGACCGGTACACTTCCTCGGTGGGTTCGGGTTGGTTTCGTTTGGGACTGGGATGCTAATCGGGATTCACGCAGTGTTCTCGAAGTACGTACTGGGTGTCCCGCTGCTTCCAAATCTTCCCCGACTTGTACTAACGGTTGCACTCGTTTTATTCGGCCTTATTTTGATTATGTTCGGATTCCTGGCCGAAATGATTACAAAATTACACTACATTGAGAGAGACCCTTATCGTGTCGAAGTGGTTATCGGCGGTGGCACGGACAACAATTAACCCATATTTGACACTCCTTTATTAATATGTCAAGAAGTGACACAGACATCCGTAGCGTCCTCTCGGCTTTGCTTCGTGTTTCTATCAGTGTAATACTACTCTGGTATGTAATCAGTAGAGTCGGGTTCGACACACTCATTGAAAATCTCCAAACGCTTGAGCCTATCACGTTGGGTATCGCTGTTGGCCTTAGCGTCCTTGGTGTTGGTCTTAGCGCTTGGAAGTGGCGAGTTCTGCTCGCTGTAAAAGACATAACACTTACCCTTCGCACCGCTTGGGTTTACTACTACATCGGTCAGTTCTTCAATGCGTTCCTTCCATCAATTATCGGTGGAGATACTGCACGGATGTACTACCTCTATGCGGATACGAACGATGGCTCCGCATCAGTTTCTTCTGTCGTGATTGAGCGGATTGCTGGCCTCTACTCGATCTTGTGCATCGTTCTTGTTGCGGTCGCATTTGGCTACGAACTAGTTCCGACTCGGATCGCAGATCTGGTACTCATCGGATGTGCAGTCGGGTTAGTTACGATACCGATATTGTTATTTACTGACTTGTTGCGGCCGGTGTTGGAAGCAACGATTTTTGATGTACAAGTGCTCGACATCGGGAATCGAACTGAAAAACTGTACACTGCAGTGTACGAGTATCGTCAGGCCAAACGAGCAGTGATAGTTGCGCTTTTGCTTTCAGTCGTGTTCCGGATCTTACTGATTGCCAGCAACTACGTCGTTGCCCTAGGGCTGGGAATTGAGATACCACTCGTATACTTTTTTGTCTTCATTCCACTAGTTGAACTCTTTCTCTTTTTGCCGATATCTATCCAAGGTTTTGGGGTACGCGAGAGTGCGTATCTGTATCTCTTCACTTCGGTTGGAGTCGGAGACGGCGTTGCATTGACTTTCGGGGTCGTAATGCAGCTCATTCTCCGAGTAATAAACAATATCATCGGTGGCGCCGTATATGCTGTCCATACTCTCCGCTCCTGAACTTCGGAAGCTGATTCAAGAAGGGATATAATACCCGACTGTTAATCCCAAACGAATGAACGATATCGTACTGATTACAGCCGATTCGGTTCGATATGATTACATCGATGAGATGGAATTTCTCTCGGGATATCAGACACAATCCGGAACGACGGTGGGTCATTACACCAGGCCAAGTTTAGCAGGTCTCCTATCTAGTCAGTACCAAGCAACGATGAAGTCGGCTGTGACCGGACCAACGATACCTGAAGTCATGTCGAACGCCGGGTACACGACAATTGGTCTAGCTCCGAGCCCACAGCTTGACGAAGTGTTCAATTTCAACCGGGGGTTCGATAAGTACGAGAATTTCGTTGACGCAGGTAATCGTGGAAGCAACCGACGGGAGATTCTCGGACAGTTTGACCTTCTACGAAAAGTCTACCATCGGTTCTTTCCGCCACATGCGAAAATGTCCGACCTTCCGACCGATAAAGCAGTTGTTGAACAAGCAGTCGAGCAGTTCAACGAAGCGACGGGACCACGGTTCATGTGGGTTCATTTAATGGGCAGCCATCGGCCATATGGCCGTGGCGATAACGCTATTTCGAGGTCACTCGATAGGAAAGCCCTGTTCTCACCATCCTCGCTCAAGGATTCGGAACATGAAGAAATTATATCATCATATAAAGACGCCCTCTCAAGAGTCGACACCGTTATCGAAGACCTCTTGATGAGCCTCAATGGAGATCCGACCTTCATTTTCACCTCAGATCATGGCGATGAATTCGGGGAAGAGGGTTACTACTATCACCAACCACAGCGCAGACGAACAGCCGATAAGCTGGTTACTGTTCCGATTGTAAGCAATGATATTTCGCTCACGGGAGATCGGTGTAGCCTCCTCGATATCGGACCGATGATCGCAAGTGAGGCGGGGACAGATCCGCCAGAGGAGTGGAACGGTATCGATATTCGATCAGAATCCAGGTCGTATACGCTAACAATTGCGCCATGGCACAACACGGCTTCGCTCCGACTCGCAACCGACGATTACACTGTTACCAGCACCGATGGACGCGTATCTATGACGGAATCAGGTGCTGATATCCATGTTGAAAAGAACAAACAGGCAGAGGAGGTTCAGGAGCGCCTTCAGGACCTTGGATACGTTGAGTGAAATTCGAGTTTCAGAGTGGCTGTATTATCTCCAGACGTACATTCCGTAGAGGTATCCGACGCCGACGCTGCCGGTGAGCAGAAAGAGAAAGAACAACTGTAGGACTGCGCCAAACGACGGGGATTCGACGAGTCCACGGAGACGTGACGGGAGGAACCGAAACAGGAGGTCGCCGAGGAAATCGGATTCCTCGCCAGTCGACTCGGGAACGAACACTTCCATCCCGCGTTTCGAGTACCCCTGCCAGAACGCGCGGTCGACAAGCCAGCCGGGATCGGTTCGGTAGTCGAATATCTTGTGTGCGACGAGGGCGTCCGGAGTGTAGTACACTCCTTCGCCATATTCCGTTCGCAGGCGCGCACAGAGTTCCGTCTCACCACCCTGCAGGTTCTTTTCGCCCTGGCGGCCGCCGATATCGTCGTCGAAGCCGCCCAGTTCGAGGAACACGTCCCGGTCGAAGGAGATGTTCGAGCCGAAGGTGTTGCGAACGACGCCGGGTTCGTCAGGGTCGCCGTTCGGTCCGAATCCACGATGTGTGACACCGATGAGCCAGTAGAACTCCGCGGGCAGAAAATTGGGTTTGCCGGCGACCCACGCCGGCGTCATCCGGCCGCCGACCGCAAGCGCGTCGTGCTGTTGGTAGGCATCGACTAGCGCCGCGACCCACTCCTCGTCAGCGATCGCGTCGTCGTCGATGAATGCGACAACGTCTCCGGTAGCGACTTCGGCCCCGTTGTTTCGACTCTCTAGCAACCCGACGTTCGAATCGTTGCAGTGCGTCAAGACTGCCTCCCGGTCGCCGAAGTCTGATTCGTACTGTTCGTACACATCCTGGTTTCCATCTGAGACTAACACCAGTTCCACGTCGTCGTAGGTCTGGGCTAAGACGCTCTCGGCCGCTGCTCGACAGTCGTCGTATCGGTCCATCGTGTGCGTACAGAGCACGACCGAGACTCGCATGGTCGGTGGTGTGCCACCGGTGCTGTTAGGCGTTTCCATCCTGCGCTTGCATGGGTCATCATCCTGCGCTCGCATAGAGGTCAAAAGGCTTATGCGCGCCTTGGCAGTTTTTCCGTGCAATGAGTCAATCACGGGGCTATCTTGACGACAACCCCGAACTCGAGTCCGCCCTGGAGTGGGCCGAGCGTTGGTACCACGTTCCGGTCCTCCTGGTACTGCTCGGGTTCATGCTGTGGAATCGCGTCCAGAGTTGGGAGAACTTCATTGTTGACGGCGAGGTACTCTTCAGTGGGAACGACGCATGGTATCACTACCGTTCGACCCAGTACGTCGTTAACAACTGGCCTGCGACAATGCCGTTCGACCCCTGGACGGCGTTCCCGTACGGGACCAGTAACGGGCAGTTCGGGACGCTGTTCGATCAGATCGTCGCAACGGTCGCCCTGATTGTCGGTCTGGGTTCGCCCAGCGAACAGACTGTTGCAATGACGCTCCTGTTTGCCCCAGCCGTGCTCGGGACGCTCGTCGCGATTCCGACGTATCTTATGGGACGGCGACTCGGCGGCCGCCTCGGTGGCGTAACTGCAGTTACTGTGATGGCATTCTCGACAGGGTGGCTCCTGCGACGAAGCCTCGTCGGGTTCTCCGACCACCACGTCGCAGAGGCCCTCTTCCAAGCACTCGGCGTCCTTGGTGTCATGGTGGCCGTCAGTGTTGCCGCGCGGGACAAGCCGATCTACGAGCAGTTCATCGAACGAGATGTAGACGCACTCCGGGATACCATCAGCTGGTCCATGCTGGCCGGTGTGGCAATTGCGATGTATCTCTGGGTCTGGCCGCCCGGTGTGCTCCTTCTCGGGATACTCGGCGTCTTCTTCCTGATCCGACTGTGTCTGGAATATGTTCACGACAGCAGCCCGGAACACACGGCTATCGCGGGCGCAATCACGATGGCGACTACCGCTGTCGTGAGTGCGTCGAGAATCACCGTTCTGGAGATCACAGCAACCTCTCAGTCCCTGCTACAGCCGGGACTGGCAGTGGCCGTTGGCCTCGGATGCGTGTTCATGGCGTGGCTAGCCAGATTCATGGAGCAGCGCGAATACGGCCGGTACGTATATCCGGCGACCGTGTTCGCGATCCTCGCGGTCGGGGCCATTCTGATGGCAGTGCTGACTCCGAACCTGTGGAATTTCCTGACGCGGAACGTCATGAGAGTCGTCGGGTTCACGATCAGTGAAACGGCTGGTACCGTCGGCGAGGCCGCGCCGCTACGGGACGCCGGCGTCCTGTTCGAGGCACACGGGTTCGCTGTCATCGTCGCGGCGATCGGTGGCCTCTTTTTGCTCGGAAAACAGTTCCTCTCCGACGATGCGCCCGCTGAAGAGCTACTCGTCGTCGTCTGGGCACTGTTTATTCTACTCGCTACGTTTACCCAGCAGCGATTCGCGTACTATCTGGCTGCGCCGATTGCAGTGCTGTCTGGGCTGGTCGTCGGCCGATTCGTTCACTGGTTCGATTTCAGCGCCGACGACGGGGTCGAATATTATCAGGTCATGACAATTCTCACGGTGCTTCTCGTCATCGTCGTCCCACTGTTCGCATTCGGCACGACGCCGGTCGAAGCCGGTTCGACCGGTCCCGGTCCGAGTATTCAGGGCTGGGACGAGAGCCTCCAGTGGATGGAGGAGAACACGCCCGCGGAAGGGGCGTACGGCTCCGGTGGTGACGCAACACTCGATTACTACGGGACCTATGAGCAACAGGAAGACTTCGATTATCAAGAAGGCCAGTACGGCGTTCTGTCGTGGTGGGACTATGGGCACTGGATTACCACCAGAGCCGAACGCGTTCCGAATGCGAACCCCTTCCAGCAGGGAACCGACACGGCTGCGCCGTTCCTGATTGCACAGAATGAAACGCAGGCGAACAACATCCTCGACAGCACGGACGAGGACGATGCGAAGACCCGATACGTTGCCGTTGACTGGCGGATGGCAGAGACGAACGGGAACCAACCCTACCGCGGGAAGTTCTTCGCACCACCGGCATTCGTCGACGGCGTACAGGCCAGTGATTACTACAGTATGCTGTACGTCCAGTCACAGGGCAGCGGGGTACGTCAGGTAACGTTCCAGAAGCAGGCCTACTACGAGACGACGGTGACACGACTGTACCGGTTCCACGGCAGCGCCGCGGAGCCGCAACCGGTCGTCGTTGACTGGGAGAACAAGCAGACACGCCAGGGGGCGCAGTACCGCGGGGCGCCGACCAGCGAAGAAGAACCGGAGGGCCAGCAACAGGGACGGATCGTCCGTCAGTTCCAGAGCATGGAGCAGGCTCGTCAGTACGTCGAACAGGACGCGACCTCGCAACTCGGTGGCTACGGCGATGCTCCCAGCGAGCGGGTTCCGGCAATGGAGCACTACCGCCTAGTCGGCTCCAGTGAGACCGAAGCATTCCCGAACAGTCCACAGTACCAGCACTCCGCCTGGACAAAGATATTCGAGCGCGTACCCGGCGCAACGGTCGAAGGGACCGGGCCGGCGAACACGACAGTGCGAGCCGCCGTTCAGATGCGTAACCCGGCCACGAACAAGACGTTCGTCTACCGCCAGCGGACCCAGACAGATCAGAACGGGAACTTCGAGATGACCGTTCCCTACTCGACTACTGGGTACGGCGACTGGGGAACTGACGAGGGCTACACGAACGTGAGCGTCCGTGCCGAGACCCAGTACCAGTTCACCGCAGTCGGGACCAACAACGGGGAACGGACCGGATTCACCGGCACTACCGAGGTCACCGAAGGACAGGTTATCGGCGAGGACGATGCTACCGCAACCGTCGAACTGGAGCCGATATCGATTCAGCAGGGCAATGAGACCAGCGGTGAATCACGCGAACCGATGACCGAAGGCGCAGCTGAAGCGGGCGCATAGCGAGTACTAGCAATCGCTAGCGGCCGCCTGTTGGCTACCGGAGACGTTTTGCAGGATTCTGTCGGCGGACTGCGTTCTAGCAGGGACGTGCCTATCAGTCAAAAAGTCGATAGCAGCGGGACGGCGATCTCACTCGGCCAGCGGATTGAACGTGCCGTTGATGTCCCACTCGTGGAGACAGTGCGGGTCGCCGGACTGCTTGGTGCCGTCGTCGGTGACGATACGCCAACTGTGTTGGTCCGGGTCCCATTCGTCGACCCGCCCACACCGCTCGCATTCGCGTTTGCGTGGGGTGACGATTTCAGCCATATCTGGTGCAAGCGCGTGGGTGATTATCAGGCTGCCGGTCCCTGACCGCTTGTCCGGAACGATTCAGCGCCGGCGACCGGAAGTCCTGTACCGACGCTGGCGACAGGGGAGTGCAACCGCTGCGACACTCAAAAGTCCGGGAGGTCGTCCGCGCCGACCTCCTCCGCTTCCCAGTCGATGTACTCGTCGGCCAGCACCTCACAGACGACCTGTCCGAACTCGGTCAGTCCGGCGTTGATACCTGAAACAGTGCCCCAGGAATCGATGTCCGGGTGGATCTCCCGCTCGCGCCAGTCCTCGGGCAAGCCCGGGGCGTGGTAGCCGACGCGACCCGCGAAGGAGTCCCAGAAGAAATCGAACTCCGCGATGAGCCCTAAATCCGTGACGATCTTCCACTGGTCGGCATCGAGCGACGCGTCCGCGGCCCATTCTTCGAAGGCATCCGCCCACGCACCGTCGTCGAGAGCCTCGGCGAGCTCGTCGCGTCGGTATTCGTCACCCTGTACGTCCGCATCGTCGTACTCGTCGGCAGCGACACCGGTAGACAGCTCCGGCCGCTTCGGCGTCTCAACATCGAGTGTCATAGTCATGGTATGCGGCGGAGCCGAATAAAGCTCATACTGTTGGCTGTCTCTTCGTAGCGGTGTTCGTCGCTCCGAGATGACAATATGATAATTACAGCAGCCGGTATCAGCGCTCTGCTTCCCCGTCGAGAGCGTGCTGTCGCAGTCGTTCACCGCGGTCAGTGTCGGTCGTCACGTCTGGAACGCGAACTGGGTTTCTGTCCTCGTCGACCGCGACGTACACTGAGTACGACTCAGCGGTCGACTCAGTCTCGCCGGTTCTGATGTTCTCTCGGGCAGCTCGGAGCCGAACTTTGACGCTCGTTTCGCCAGCGTCGTAGACAAACGCCTCAATGAGGGCCGTATCACCGACAGGTATCGGCCGTTTGAAGTTCACCTGGTCCATCCGTGCGGTGACGCAGGTCTCGCCGGCAAAGCGCATCGCCGACATCGCGCCGAGTTCGTCCATCCACTTCAGGACGTTCCCCCCGTGGGTCGAACCCAGGTGGTTCGAGTGGTTGGGCTGGACCATCCAGCGGTTCTCGATATAGGTTTCCAGTACTGTTGGCATGGACCGAGGTTGGCCAGCGCTTGGGTTGAGTCTGTCGAACGGGTTGCGAAAACGTGGTTACGCCGAGACGTACTGCGCTTCCCACTCCTTCCGGGCGTCGAGTTCGCGCTGGCCGCGCTTTGTCAGCGTGTAAAAGTTCGTTCGGCGGTCACGTTCGCCCTTCTCGATAAGCGCTTTCTCGACGAGCGTGTCGAGGTTCGGATACAGTCGGCCGTGGTTGACCTCGCTCTCGTAGTAGTTTTCGAGCTCTTCCTTGATTGCTAACCCGTGGGGCTCGTCAAGGCCTGCAATGACGTACAGCAGGTCCCGCTGGAATCCAGTCAGGTCATACATCGTATATCCGATACAGTTTGACCCTGTACATATCAGTCTTTTGAATCAGCAAATCTATTACGTATTTACAAACCCCGTCAACGTCCAGTAGTTACCACGGCATCTGCGGCTGTATTAACACGCGAGTGCGTAATAGCTTCGCCCCGTGACGTGAACATACAATGCCGCAAACATGATTTTGGCCGCCGTTTCTCGGCAGTCACTCGGACCCGACAAGGGTAAAGGAAACGAATGTGTAACGCGGGTGATGACCGAACACGCGGAGTCGGCGGCAGACGAGTTCCCGGAACCGTCAGGAGCGGGGCGCGTCGACGTCGTCGGAACCGCTCACGTGTCCGAGCACAGCGTCACGGAAGTGGAATCAGCGATCGAAGAGTCCGAGCCCGATATCGTCGCCGTCGAACTCGACGAGGGACGGTATCGGCAGATCAAGGGCGAAACGCCCGACGACCTCGATGCGAGCGACCTCCTGCGCGGAAACACCGTCTTTCAGTTCCTCGCGTACTGGATGCTGTCGTACATCCAGACCCGGCTGGGCGACCGGTTCGATATCGAGCCGGGGGCAGACATGAAGGCGGGCATCGACACCGCCGAACGGCTCGGCCTCGGCGTTGCACTCGTCGACCGGGACATCCAGACGACTGTCCAGCGGTTCTGGGCGCGGTTGACGGCCGTCGAGAAGCTCAAGCTCGTCGGCAGTCTCGCAGCCGAGATGGGGCCGCCGTTGACCGTCGGGCTGACCGTCGGCGCTGTCTTCGGCGGGCTGTTTGCGGTCGTCGCTGGGGCCTTCGGTGGTCCGTTTATCGTCCCGAGTGGAGCGCTTTCAGGCGTTCTGCCGGGCGGCCTCGGTGGGACGGTCGAGGGCCTTCTCGACACGCTGTTGCTCATCTGTGTTGCCGCGGCTGGTATCGGGATTCCCATCGCCTCGCTGTTGGTCCGGTTCCGCGGCGAGGCCGATGTCGAGGAGTTCGACATGGAGAAGCTGACTGATACCGACGTGGTCAGTGCGATGATGGAGGAGTTCCGTCAGTTCTCCCCTGGCGGGGCCGAGGCACTCATCGACGAACGCGACGCGTTCATCGCCCACCGACTCATCGCGCTCCGCGAGGCCGACTATCACGTCCTCGCCGTTGTGGGGGCCGGCCACCGCGAGGGCATCCAGCACTATCTCGACAACCCGGAGACGCTCCCGCCGATGGAGTCGCTCATCGGAACCGAGGGCGGGCGTCGCGTCTCGCTGTACAAACTCGTCGGCTACGGCTTCGGCGTCGTCTTTCTCGTTTTCTTCGGCCTGCTCATCCTCGGCGGCGCGAGCCAGGCGGTGCTGCTTGAGTTGTTCGTCGCGCTGGTTGCCGTCAACGCCGTGCTGGCCGGCGGGCTGGCGAAGGTGGCCGGCGCACACTGGTCGAGTGCGGCCGCCGCCGGGGCCTTTGGTTGGCTGACGAGCCTGTTCCCGCTGCTCGCGGCGGGCTGGTTCGCAGGCTACGTCGAACTGCGGTACATCTCCGTCAACATCAGCGACATCGCGACACTCAACGAGATACTCAACGATCAGGAATCACCGGTGATGGACCTCGTCAGCCGGATGCGTGCGGTACCGCTGTTCCGGTTGATCCTCGTCGTCGCGCTGACGAACGTCGGTAGCGCAATCGCCTCCTACGTCGTGTTCCCGGTGCTGATTCCGTACATCTCCTCGGACATCGGCGGGATGCAGGGTGTCTCGCGCCTGCTCTGGCAGGGCGTCCGCGAAGGGACCCAGATACTCGTGGGGGTGCTCTGATGGCGGGGCGACGACAGCGAACCACTGCGGATCGGACTATCGGTGGCCTCAGTTTCAGCCAGCGCGAACTCCGGGACCTCCTCGTCGCCTGGCTCGCGCTCGGGCTGGCCTTTACATTCTTCCTCGAACGGGAATTCCGCCGCATCGTCTTCCTCCAGTTCGGCGGGCTGTCAACAGGCGAGATCCTCAGTACGTTTGCGGTCAGTCTGCTGACCGTCGGCGTCGGCTTCCTGCTGCACGAACTGGCCCACAAAGTCGTCGCCGTTCGCTTCGGCCAGATCGCCGCATTCCAGGCCGACTACCGGATGCTCGGGTTCGCCGTTCTCGGCGGCCTCGTCGGCTTCCTGTTCGCCGCGCCGGGCGCGGTCGTCCACCGCGGCCGCCTCACGGCGAAGCAACACGGCCTTATTGCCGTCGCCGGACCGGTGACGAACCTCGCGCTTGCCGTCGTGTTCCTCGTTCCGTTCGTCGCGGCGCTCCTGTCGGGCACGGGTGGCTTCCTCTGGGAAGTCGCCCGGATGGGGCTGCAGATCAATCTCCTACTCGCCGGCTTCAACATGCTTCCCTTCGGCCCGCTCGACGGTCGAACGGTCCGCGAATGGAGCACACCGGTGTTTCTCGCCGTCGCGGTGCCGTCGATTCTGCTCGGCGTCGGCGCGCTGTTCGTCCTCTGAGCAGCCATAGCGCTCCAGCGGAACGACGCTCTTTTGCCCGCGCCACGCACGCTCTCGGGTATGACCGACAATGCGTCCGAAGCCGATGACACCGACACCGAGGAGGGACTGACCTACGCGGAAACTGGTGTTGACATCGACGCCAGCGAAGCGGCGACGAAAGCACTCATCGGCGCAGCCGGCGAGTTCGAGGGCGACTACGCGGGCCTGGTCGACATCGGCGACCAGTACCTCGCGCTCGCGACAGACGGCGTCGGAACGAAACTCCTCGTTGCCGAGGCCGTCGACGACTACTCGACCATCGGCATCGACTGCATCGCGATGAACGCTAACGACCTCATCGCGACCGGCGTCGAACCGGTGGCGTTCGTCGACTACCTCGCCGTCGAGACGCCCGACGAGGAAACGAGCGAGGACATCGGCTCGGGACTCCGGACGGGAGCCGAGCGGGCCGGCGTGGCGCTGGTCGGCGGCGAGACCGCCGTGATGCCGGACGTGATCAAGGGGCTGGATATCGCCGGTACCTGTGCCGGACTGGCACCGAAGGACGCAGTCTTCCCCGGCGAAGCCGAGCCCGGTGACGCTATCGTCGGCTGGCCGTCCTCCGGGATTCACTCGAACGGGCTTACGCTCGCGCGTGAGGCGGTCACGCAAGACCACGAGTACACCGACCCGTTCCCGCCGACCCCCGACAGGACCATCGCGGAGGAACTGCTGACGCCGACGCGGATCTACAGTGAGGTGCTGGAACCGCTCCGAGCCAGTGAAACGCACGCGGCGGCCCACGTTACCGGCGGCGGCTGGACCAACCTCACGCGGATGGGGGCCCACCGCTACGAGATCACGGACCCCTTCGATGCCCAGCCCGTCTTTGAGTTCGTTCAGGAGGAAGGTGACGTAACTGACGAAGAGATGCACCGGACGTTTAACATGGGTACTGGGTTCGTCGCTGCTGTCCCCGAAGCTGACGCCGACGAGATCGTCGCCGACAGCGAGGACGCTCGCGTGATTGGCGAAGTGGCTGACGGAGATGCGGCGGTCTCGGTTCGCGACCTCGAACTCACCGAGTAAGCCGTTTGGAGAGCTGACAGAATCCGGTCAGGCAGGATCAGGCGGACAGGATGTCTTTGCCGGCGGTCTCCTCCGCGATCCGTATCTGGAGCGCCTGTCGGATGTGGTATCTGGCCGCTTCGGTTTCGGCGGTTTCGAGGGCCTTTTCGAGTTCGGCGTACAGTGGGTCGCTGGGATTGGCCATGTGCGTATCTCTCTCATTGGTGAGAATAGACATATACCCCTGACACTGTTTTCGGTAGTAAGCCCCTCCTACGGGTAGTACGCGACCACTATCGCAGTTCGCGCTTCTGAGAATGAGAGTTAGCTGACCGTACGCGCGATGTCAGCTTCGGTTATGACGCCGATAGTTTCCCCCCCTTCGACGACCATCACAGCGGCATTGTGGTTCAGGTACGCGTCGACTTCGTCGATGGGTGCATCGGGTTCGACGGTTGCGATAGACTCGTTCATCACCTCTGCCACCGGGAGGTCGCCGACGTTCTCCTCGGGCCGCTGACGGATGTCGGAGTTGCCGATGAGTCCTTGCGGTGCCCCGTCCCGAATGACGGGGACCTGTGAGTACCCCTTTTCGTCCATCACGTCTTTCGTCTGGTGGACGGAATCGTCGGGCGCGACGCCAACGACGGGGGCGTTCATCAGATCGCGGGCCTTGATGATGCCGCCTTCGGCCTCTTCGAGAGCAGTCACGATTCGACGGAGTGTCGACAGCCGTGGGTCCACGTCCCCGCCTTCGATACGAGCAATAAGGGGCTGAGAGACGTCAGCCCGCTCCGCCAGCTCACTCTGGGTCAGCCCGAGTTCGTTTCGGCGTTCCCGCAGGTCCTGTGGCGTCGGTAAGTCCATATCTGTAATTACCATGGGTAATATAAAAAGCCCACGGCTACTGCGGCAGGCGAATCAAGTAGGGCGTCGACTATGCTTCGGCTTCGGCTTCGTCCTCATCGGCTTCGGTCTCGAATACTTCAACGACCTTCAGCGGGACGTCCCGGAGTGCGCCGCCGATTTCGCTCTTGGCGATCCGCTGCGCGTGTTCTGGAGATTCTGCGTTGAACACGTCCATCTCGAGTACCAGTCCGACGAGCGCCGTGTCGGCCGCGATGAACGCCGAATCGAACGGTTCGCCACAGGCCGGGCAGCCGGTCGCGCCGACCTCGACCTCCACGTAGTCCATCTCGGCCTCGTTGAGCCGCTTCCCCGCTTCGCTCACTGCTACACCGATAGCATCGTCGATGTCGTCTACGTCACGAACCAGCCAGGCTGCTTCCATCGCCACGAGGTAGTTCATACACTAGCTCTCGTGGCCCGACTATTCGATAGTTTTGATTCGCGTCTGTTGCGCACGTCACCATTACTATCTGCATAACTTATGCGAACCAGCCATCTGACACACACTCCCATTATGTCTGATCGGGGAGTCGTTCGGGTAGTCATCCGTTCTCTCAAGCATTTCAGCAAACCGCAAGACAGCGGCCCCGTGGTTCTTCACAATCGATAGTCCGTAACTGAAATTCGGCGACAAGACTTATATACCAGACTCACTCTGGAATGACCGAGGAAGATGGTAGCTCGACTGTACACCGCAACGCTGTTCGCACTGTATCAACTCACCCTGCTGCTGGGCATCATGCTGCTGCCGGTGGCGATGCTCACGGAGCAGTTCGGTCTCCGACTGCCGATGGACCGGGCCGTGTCGGGACTCAACGAGGCCTACGACCAAGCGAGCGCATAACGCGGGCAGTCGATAGCCGCCTAGCCGGACGGTAGCGGTCAGGTTCATCAGGAAAAGAGGTTTTATCAGCGCCCGACTAGTACCGCACAGTAATGCGAGATATGACTCCGGGGCCGGAGCTTTCTGGACCCCAGGCTGCTGACGAGTTCCAGAGCGACCCGTATGCGCCCGAAGTCGGTGAGCTCCCCGAACAGTCCGCACAGGATTCGGAGAAGGTGAACAAGACCGGGACGACTACCATCGGCATCAGCACGTCTGAGGGCGTCGTCATCGCAACGGATATGCGCGCCTCACTTGGCGGTCGCTTCGTCTCGAACAAGAACGTCCAGAAGGTCGAGCAAATCCACCCCACAGCGGCGCTAACTCTCGTCGGGAGCGTCGGCGGCGCACAGTCGTTCATCCGGACGCTTCGCGCGGAGGTCAACCTCTATGAAGCCCGGCGCGGCGAGGACATCAGTATGAAGGCCCTCTCGACGCTGGCCGGCAACTTCGCCCGCGGCGGCCCCTTCTTCGCTATCAACCCTATCCTCGGCGGCGTCGACGACGATGGGCACCACGTCTACTCCATCGACCCGGCCGGCGGCGTCATGAAGGACGACTACACTGTCACCGGCTCCGGGCTCACCGTCGCGTACGGGACCCTTGAGGACCGCTACGAGGAGGACATGACGAACGAGGAAGCAAAAGAGGTCGCTGCCGCCTCGATCAACGCCGCCGCCGAGCGTGACACCGGCTCCGGTAACGGTATTTACCTCGCCGACGTAACCGCCGAGGGCGTCGACATCAACGGCTACGACTTCGACGAACTGCTGTAGCAGCACACGAACCAACCGTTACGGTCAGGTCTCGGCCCAGACGTTTTTCGTGCCGAGGTCGGTTTTGTCCCACCACACTGAGAGACTGCGAGGCGACGACTGGCGCACTCTGCCTAAGCTACATATATACGCAATCGCATAATATGACCATGAATCGACAAGTATAGATAGTTGGTCTGAATAACATTTCCAAATGATATTTTCGGACGCCGTCGTTCAGCTTGCATCACGGACCGGATTCAAACCGCTACTCAACCGGTGTTACAACCAGTATCGTGAAGTCTCGTACCGCCTTGCTGGCGATACGTACGCGGTCACAGTCGGTGATGTCAGCACAGAGTTCCTGATACCAACCTACAATGAGTTTACTGACCTCTGGAAGATAGACGAACGGCCGGTACTCACCGATCTGCTGGAGGAACTCCGGCCCGACGACGTGTTCTACGATATCGGGGCTAATATCGGTCTGTATGCCTGTCTGGCATCGCAGGTGACCGACAACAGGGTCATCGCATTCGAACCACATCCCGACAACGCCGAGCGGTTACGACAGAATATGCAGCACAACCGCGCCGATATTTCGCTATTCGAACACGCGCTAGTCGATGAGAACGGTGAGGCCGAACTCTCCATTACGCTCGAAAAGATCGGTTCAGCCGGGCATTCGCTGGTGACGACAGCTACAGAGCACAAGACAATCACAATTAGCAAGCGACATGGCGACGAGTTCATTGCCGACAACCAACTGCCGACACCGACTGCGATCAAAATCGATGTCGAAGGGACGGAGGGCGCT
The DNA here is from genome assembly GCF_000336635.1 of Haloarcula japonica DSM 6131. Lineage (GTDB taxonomy): Archaea > Halobacteriota > Halobacteria > Halobacteriales > Haloarculaceae > Haloarcula > Haloarcula japonica. Next base: position 151,787 of record NZ_AOLY01000037.1, read on the forward strand.
GTTCTCAATGGTCTGTCGGCGACGCTCGACCAACCCTCGTGTCGGCTCGTGTACTGTGAAGTCCACGGAAACCGACTCGAGACCAACGGCCACTCTGTTGCTGGCATCCGGAGTCAACTGGAGGGACACGGCTTTGCGGTTACCAAGCACGTCATTCGCGACGGCAAGGGTGATACGTTCCTCGTCGGAAAGAAGTAAGCGCCGAGCGAGAGAATTATACGGTCGGCTTCCGCATCGCCGGTATGGAACTGTTCGGGACCGCGGGGATCCGCGGTGATGTCGTATCGAAGGTGACGCCGGACCTCGCACTGCGGGTTGGACAGGCGACTGGGCAGGACGGCGAGACGTTCGTGCTGGGGTACGACGGTCGCGTGACCTCGCCAGCGCTCGCTGATGCGATGGCCGCTGGACTGCAAAGCGCCGGCGCACGAGTCGTCAGAATCGGCCGCGTGCCGACGCCAACGCTGGCGTACGCCTCGCAGGGCCGCCACGGCGTGATGATTACCGCGAGCCACAACCCGCCGACGGACAACGGCATCAAGGTGTTCGCCGACGGCACCGAGTACGGCGACGATGACGAGACGCGCATCGAAGGGCGGATAGAGGACGGGTCGACGCCGACGGCCTGGCGCGACTGGGGCGACACAGAATCGGTCGATTTCCTCGACGAGTATCGGGGCGCTGTCGCCGACTACGCCGAGTCGCTTGGTGGCGACCCTGCAGGGCTGACGGTGGCAGTCGACTGCGGGAACGGGATGGCCAGTGTGGCGACGCCGCAGGTACTCCGGGAACTGGGTGCCGACGTACTCGCGACGGAGGCAAACGTGGACGGGACCTTCCCCGGCCGCGAGAGCAAGCCCACACCGGAGACGCTGGCTGATTTCCGCGAGTTCGTCGCCGAGTCCGACGCCGACTTCGGGTTCGGCCACGACGGCGACGCTGACCGTATCGTCGTCGTCGATACCGACGGTGATGTCATCCATGAAGATACGATACTCGCAATGCTGGCCGAACACTACACGCGTGCCGCGGACGTTTCGGACCCCGTCGTCGTGACGACGCCCAATGCCTCCGGCCGCATCGACGAACGGGTCGAAGCCGCTGGCGGCCGTGTCGAACGCATCCACCTCGGCTCACTCCACGTCGGAATCGCGGACGTCCGGTCGGACGCGACCGACGAAACCGAGGTCGTCTTCGCCGCGGAACCATGGAAACATATCCACACCGCCTTCGGCGGTTGGATCGACGGCGTGGCCAGCGGAGCCGTGCTGACGCGCCTGTTCGCCGCGGAGAGCGTCGCCGACAGGCGGGCCGTCATCTCCGAGCGGCCCTACGAGAAGGTGAGCGTCGAGTGCCCCGACGACGCCAAAGCCGAGACGATGGGCCGACTGGAATCCAGCCTCCCCGAGACGTTCCCCGAGGCCGACGTATCCACCGAGTACGGCGTCCGGCTCTCCTTCGACGACGGGTCGTGGACACTCGTTCGCCCGAGCGGCACCGAGCCGTACGTCCGGGTGTACGCAGAGAGCGATGACATCGACGCGCTGGTCGCTGACACCACACAGGCGGTCCGCGACGCTGTCGCGGCCGTCAGCGCCGCCGACGCCTGACGCCCGCGCACCGACCGCTACCGAGACCGATAGAATTTCTACACGGCCCTGCGACGCCCAGTGCATGGAGGACCTCCTCGACGCAGCGAGAGACGCCATCGACGAGGCGTACGCGCCGTACTCGGAGTACACCGTCGGCGCGGCACTGGAAACGAGCGATGGCAGCGTCTACACCGGCTGTAACATCGAGAACGCCAACTACAGCAACAGTTTGCACGCCGAAGAAGTGGCCATCGGGGCGGCTGTCAGCGATGGCCACCAGTCGTTCGAACGCGTGGCTGTCACCTCTGGCAAGCGAGACGGCGTCACCCCCTGTGGGATGTGCCGCCAGACGTTCAGCGAGTTCTGTGACGAGTCGTTCGAGATCATCACCGACGGCGACGAGCCGACGGTGTACGAGCTCGGGGAGCTCCTGCCGACGACAATCACCAGCGATCACCTCGACAAATGACAAGCGACAGTGAAGACCCGAACGACGACGTACAGTACCATCTGGAAGTGAGCGAGGACGACGTGGCCGACAGCGTCCTGCTGCCGGGGAACCCCGAGCGCGTCGAGAAGGTCGTCGACTACTGGGACGACCACGACATCGTCGCCGAACACCGCGAGTACCGCACGGCGACGGGTACCCACGACGGGACGCCCATCTCCGTGACCTCGACGGGCATCGGCGGCCCGTCGGCCGCTATCGCGCTCGAAGAACTGGCCCGCGTCGGCGCTGACTCCTTTATCCGCGTTGGCTCCTGTGGCGCAATTCAGGAGGAAGCCAGCATCGGCGACCTCGTCATCACGACCGGCGCAGTTCGGCAGGAGGGGACCAGCAAGGAGTACGTCCGTGAGGATTACCCCGCCAGCGCCGACCATCGGATCGTTTCGGCGCTCGTCGCCGCCGCCGAGGAACTCGGCTACGACTACCACCTCGGCGTCACCTGTTCGACCGATAGTTTCTACGCCGGGCAGTCACGCCCCGGATTCGAGGACTTCGAGGCCAGCGGCAGCGACGAACGCATCGCGGCGCTTCAGGAAGCCGGCGTCCTCAACTTCGAGATGGAGGCCGCGACGATTCTCACGCTCGCAAACCTGTACGGCCTGCGGGCCGGCGCTGTCTGTACGGTGTACGCCAACCGCGTTACTGGCGAGTTCCGCACTGAAGGGGAGCGCAAAGCGGCCAAGTGTGCCAGCCTCGCCGTCTCGTATCTGGCGGAGATGGACGCGGCTGTCGAGGAAGCCGACGCCGACGGGTGGCACGCCGGCCTGTCTATCGACCGCTAAGCTTCTCTACACCCGATAGCCGTGAGCGGCCGCTGTTGCAGTATAGAAGTAGTGCGGTGCCGGACGCTGTGCAGTCGCGGTACAGTGCGGCAGAACAGCATACCGCTCGCCGCTGGCGAGCGGTTTCACTTCTCGCGACCAGCGGGAGCGAGACGGTCGTTTTTAGCGTAGATTTNGAACCCGCTCCCCGCAGCGCCGGAGGCGCGAGGAGAGGGGGTGACGTAAAAAGGTACTCGCTACATATCGGGCCAGGCCTTGGCGGCCCGTCCGACACCGGTAACGTCGTTGATCCAGCGGGCGGCGATGGCTTTTTTCAGCAGTTTCGCGGGCATGCCGCCAAAGGTTTCGATGGGCATGTTCATCACATCGTGGGCGACGGCTTTCTCCCCGACCGAAACGACTGTGCCCTTGTCCTTGTGGGTCCAGGTCTTCAGCGGCTGCCCGCGTGCCGCCCGAGCCAGGTTCTCGCCGGCGACTTCCGCGGCCTGCCAGGCAGCCTGGGCGGTCGGCGGTGCGGGCTGGTCGCCGGGCTGGTCGATCAGCGCCGAGTCGCCGATGGCGAAGACGCGCTCGTCGTCGGTCCGGAAGTTCCCCTCAGCGTGGACCCGGTGGTTGCGCTCGTCTTTGTCCAGTGCAACGTCTTGCATGCAATCGCGGCCGGTGATGCCGCCTGTCCAGACAAGCACGTCGTAGTCCAGTTCGTCCTCGTCGCCGATGTAGACCGTCTCCTCGTCGACTTCGCCGATGAACTCGCCGCACTTGATGTTCACGTCGGCGGCTTCCAGGCGCTTGCGCAGGGCNAGTTCGTCCTCGTCGCCGATGTAGACCGTCTCCTCGTCGACTTCGCCGATGAACTCGCCGCACTTGATGTTCACGTCGGCGGCTTCCAGGCGCTTGCGCAGGGCACCCTGGAGTTCGGGGTCGCTGTTGGGCAGGACCTGATCGAGGCCTTCGACGAGGTGGATATCGATGGGCGCGTTGTGTTCGTCGCGGAATTCGGCGACCTCGCCGGCGGTCTGGATGCCCGAGAGGCCGGCACCGCCGATGACGACCTGTGCCGGGTCGTTGGTGGAGGCTTCGCGGGCCGCTTGCTGAACCTTGTCGTGGATGTCGAGGGCGTCATCGAGGCTCTTGAGCGTCAGGGCGTACTCTTCGAGGCCTTCGATACCGAAGAAGGCCGTCTGGGAGCCCAAGCCAACGAGCAAGTAGTCGTACTCGACGGTGTCGGAATCGGCGAGGTTGACTTCCTGGGCGTCGGTGTCGATGCCGACGACCTCGTCCTGAATGAACTCGGTCGAGGGCTGCTTGATTTCGTGAACGGGGATGGCGATGTTCTCCTGGACGCTCGGGTCCCGGATGCAGCGATGGGACTCGTGCAAGACCAGATGATAATCCGTCTCAGAAACNCTGTCTCACCGTCTAACTCGTCCTCTAAGCTCTTTATTGCCCCTGCGCCAGCATACCCCGCACCGAGCACGACCACGTTCTCTGTCATACCGGTGACTCCGCAACCGACTGATACAAACCCTTTGAAATCCCTCTCAGCGGGGGAACGATTCCCCAGCGCTACTCATCGTAAAGACGGTACGATGCGGCCCCGATGACCGCAGAAAAACAATTCAAAAGACCAGTGACACGTACTAGTGCTCCGGCTCGCCCGCCGGTGCCCGCATATCGTCGATAGCGAGGATGAGCTTGTTGTTCGTGTCGTCCTTGCCTTCGAGGGTCCCGATGATCTGGAGCTTCGACAGCGGCGTCGGACCGACTGTGACCGAGTCGCCCTCATGGAACTCAGAGAGGGTCCCCTGGAGCTGAATCTCCGCACGACACTCCTCAGGGTGGTGGACGCTGGTCAGGTCGATCTCCTCGACGTTCGAGTGTTCGACGAGCTCGCCGTTGTGGCGCAGGGGAACCTCCGCGGCCTGGTCCATATCCTGAATCTGGAGCGCGTCGTAGGCATTCGCGGTGGGCTTGTACCCGCCTTTGGGGCCGGGGACGCCTTCGACCAACTGCAGGGCCTTGAGGCTCTGCATCTGGTTTCGAATTGTGCCGGGGTTCCGGTCGACTTTCTCGGCAATGTCCTCGCCTTTGACAGCGCTTTCACTTTCCCGATAGAGATTTACCAGTTCCTGCAGAATGTTCTTTTGACTGGGTGTCAGTTCGATAGATGACATAATGTCCTGTTCGGTACAGCCGTCCTTAAATGCGACGGTAAACCGTCTGGAAACGTCTTAGAATCGCGGAAAACGTTAGTATTTTATCCCAGTGCTGACCTGACACAGATATGGAAAATCAGCGTGTTCTGGTGACTGGCGGAGGGGGGTTCATCGGGGCAAACCTCGCGAACAAACTGGCCGAGAACAACGATGTCGTCGCCCTGGATGACGGCTACCTCGGCACGCCGGAGAACGTATCAGAAGGCGTAGAGTACGTCGAGCAGAGCGTCCTTGAGGACGACCTGCCGACTGACGTGGACGTCGTGTTCCACCTCGCGGCGCTTTCGTCCTACGCGATGCACGAGGACAACCCCACCCACGGCGCTCGCGTGAACGTCGAGGGGTTCGTCAACACAGTCGAGCAGGCCCGGGACGACGGCTGTGACACCATCGTCTATGCCTCGACGTCCTCCATCTACGGCAGCCGGACCGACCCCTCGCCGGAGGACATGGACGTGACGGTTAACACTGGCTACGAGGCCTCGAAGATGGCCCGAGAGACGTACGCCGAGTACTTCCAGAACCACTACGACCTCACGTTGGCCGGGATGCGCTTTTTCTCGGTGTATCAGGGCTACGGCGGCGCGGAGGAACACAAGGGCGAGTACGCCAACGTCATCGCCCAGTTCGCCGACGACCTAGCCAGCGGCGACGCGCCGAAACTGTACGGTGACGGTGAGCAGACTCGCGATTTCACCCATGTCGACGACATCGTCCGTGGACTCGTCCTAGCTGCCGAACACGAACTGAACGGCGTGTACAACCTCGGCACCGGCGAGGCCTACGACTTCAACACCGTCGTCGAGATGCTGAACGACGAACTGGGAACGGACATCGAACCAGAGTACGTCGAGAACCCGATCCCCGAGGACGTGTACGTCCACGACACCTGTGCCGACTTCTCGAAGATACACGAGGCGACGGGCTGGGAACCGGAGATCAGTTTCGAGGAAGGCATCGAACTGGTCTGTGCGCCCTACACGTAGGGCATCAGTGACGGCCGTCGGCCCAACGCTGGGTCTTTATTCGCCGCCCGTGGAGGTGATAGTATGCAACAACAGGTTCGCGTGCTCGGCGTGCCGATGGACCTCGGTGCCGACCGGCGCGGTGTCGACATGGGACCATCGGCGATACGGTACGGCGGCCTCGCCGACCAGTTGTCGGATATCGGTATCGACTGCATCGACGGCGGCGACATCGCTGTGCCGCGGCCAGAAGAACGCGACCCCGACGCTGGGGGCTTAGAGAACGGCCACGCAAAGTTCTTCAAAGAGACAAAGGAAGTCTGCGAGGACGTGACGACAGCGGTCGATGCGACGTTTCAGGAAGGGCGGTTCCCGCTGGTTCTGGGGGGTGACCACTCTATCGGCATCGGGACCATCGCCGGCGCGGCCCGCGAGGACGAGGAACTGGGCGTCATTTGGTTCGATGCCCACGGCGATTTCAACACACCGGAGACCACACCCAGCGGGAACATCCACGGGATGTCGCTGGCGGCCGTCCTCGGTCTCGGTGCGTTCTCCGACCACGAGTGGGCGCACACGCCGGCGGTGAACGAGGAGAACGTCGTCATCGTCGGTCTGCGAGACGTAGACGACGGGGAACGCCGGTTGATCGAAGAAAGCGATATCACGGCGTACACGATGTCGGATATCGACGCCCGGAGCGCGCCAGCAGTCGTCGACGAGGCACTGGATATCGCGACTGATGGGACGGACGGGATACACGTCTCGCTCGACCTCGACTGGCTTGACCCGACGGAAGCCCCCGGCGTCGGGACGCCGGTCCGGGGCGGCGTCTCCTACCGCGAAGCCCACATCGCGATGGAGTACGTCGCCGAACATCACGACCAACTGCGTTCGATGGAACTCGTCGAAGTGAACCCGATTCTCGATGAACACAACCGCACCGCTGAACTGGCCTGTGAACTCGTCGCCAGTGCCTTCGGCAAGCGCGTCCTGTAGCTACCCGAACCCCTCGTACTGCATTTCGGACTCGGGAATCCCGACGCTTCGCGCGGCCCGGACCAGCGTCGACACCATCGCACTGATGCCACAGGCGTACAGTTCGACGTTTGTCGGATCGATGCGGGCGTCGATGCCGGACTGTGGACGCTGCTTCCGAACAGAATCGAACCGTGCCGGTCGGTCCGGGCTGTCCAGAGTGTCGGTTTCGACGTGGTTGACGAACACCGACTGGACGTAGTCGGTCGCGCCGTCCCAGTCGGTCAGCAGCGGTTCGCGAGTGAGCGACGGAACGAAATGGAAGTGGTCGTACTCGGCGTCGAGCCGCCGGAAGTGCTTGCAGTGGGGCAAATCGTCCTCCCAGCCACAGCCGAGGAACAGCCAGATGTCCCGTGGTTCGCCGTCGACCGCGTCTCGCCCCTGTTCAAATGTGTAGTCGATCATGCTCTTGAACGGCGCGACGCCGGTCCCGGTGGCTAGAAAGACCATGTCCCGGTTCGATGGCGGGTCCAGTACCATGTCGCCGTTCGGCCCGCGAACGACGACCGCCTCGCCTACGTCCACGCGCTCGAACAGCCCGCTGGTGAGCTTCCCGCCCGGGACCAGTCGGATACAGAACTCCAGTTCGTCCTCACTGGGGGAGTTCGCCAGCGAGTACGCCCGCGGCGTGTTCCGGAGTCTGAGCGTGACGTACTGGCCGGGTGCGAAGTCCAGATCTACGTCTGGCTTGACACGGAGTCGCAGCAGCGAGGGATAGGGGCGGTCGAAGCGCTCGGCCAGCGTCTCGATCCGCGCAAGCCGCCGTTCCGACGCCCCCGCGTCACGAACGCGGTCAAGCAACGCCGACCACCGAATCGTCGACCCGTTCCGGACGGCCGCCACCCACGACCGGTCTCCGACGGGTGCGATCAGGTCACGGACAGCCGCTAACACCTCGTTGTTGCGGTTGCGGTCCATCGGTTCGACGAGCGTCACCCGCGCGTCCTCGGTGACCAGCGGCAACTGCGCCGCCCGGTCGTGCTGTGAGAGGTGCCGGGGCAGGTCCATGGGCGGGCTACGTTGCCGACACGGGTATGTCTAGCCCACCACCTTTTTCCGCTCGGGTGGCCACAGGCCACCGCTCGCGGCAAAAACGTGGGCGAAAAAGGCCGCTCGCTTCGCTCGCGGTTCTATTCGGTTTCCGCTGGCACGACCGTTACGCTCGCCACACGGTCGCCGTCTTCGAGTCACATAATGGTCATCCCGCTTCCACCTTTTTCCCGCTCGGGTAGCCTGCGGCCACCACTCGCGGCAAAAACGTGGGCGAAAAAGGCCGCTCGCTTCGCTCGCGGCTACTACTCGGTCTGTGCCGGCACAACAGTCACACTCGCCACACGGTCGTCATCTTCGAGTCCCATGATTGTCACACCCTTCGTGTTCCGTCCGACTTGTGACACGTCGCCGGCGCGGATGCGCATGATCTGGCCCTGTTCGGACATGATGACCAGATGGTCTTCGTCGGTGACCGCTTTAGCGGTCGACACGCGACCGTTGCGGTCGTCGGTCTTGATGTCTATGAGTCCCTTGCCGTAGCGGGACTGCGTGCGGTACTCGTCGAGTTTGGTCCGCTTCCCGAAGCCGTGTTCCGTGACGGTCAACAGCGACCGGGGGTCGTCGTCGTCAGTGGCAACCATCCCTGCAACCTTGTCGTCGCCCTGCAGTTTGATGCCGTTGACACCGCGTGCGGAACGGCCCATCTCGCTGACTTCGCTCTCGCTGAAGCGGATGGTCATGCCGGCCTCCGTGGCGATGACGAGGTCGCCGGTGCCGTCGGTGACGTCCACGTCGATGAGTTCGTCGCCGTCTTCGAGCTTGGCGGCGATGATCCCCGTCGAGAGAATGTTCTCGAACTCCGAACAGCAGGTCCGCTTGACGTAGCCGTTCCGGGTCACCATCGTGATGCACTCGTCGTCGCCGAACTCGTCGGTCGAGACGACGGCGGTCAGTTCCTCGCCGTCGTCGAGGTCGATGAGGTTGATAGCGGATTTGCCCCGTGCGGTGCGGGACATTTCCGGGATTTCGTAGGTCTTGAGCCGGTAGACCTGCCCCTGATTGGTGAAACAGAGCAGGTAGTCGTGGCTGTTGGCCCGGAACACCTTCGAAACCCGGTCGTTCTCCTTGGGGTCGGCCCCGATGATCCCCTTGCCGCCGCGGTTCTGGGGATCGAAGTTCTCGACGGGCATCCGCTTGATGTAGTCGTCCTCGGTGATGACAACGACGCAGTCTTCTTCGGGGATGAGGTCCTCATGGGTGACCTGGCCTTCATCCTCGATGATACTCGTCCGGCGGTCGTCGTCGTAGTCGTCTTTGACTTCCTGGAGTTCGTCTGCGATGACGCTGTCGAGCTTTTCGCGGCTGTTGAGGACGGATTCGAGGTAGTCGATTGTGTTCTGCACGTCCTCGTACTCGTCTTCGATTTCGGCCGATTCCATCGAAGTGAGCGAGCCGAGCTGCATCCGGACGATGTGGGCGGCCTGATCCTCCGAGAACTCGAAGGACTCCTGCAGGCCCGACCGGGCAGCGTCGCGGTCCTCGCTGTTACGGATGAGTTCGACCACGTCCTCGACGTTTTCGAGCGCCTTCAGCCGCCCTTCGAGGATGTGGGCGCGGTCCTCGGCTTCGGCGAGGTCGTACTCGGAGCGCCGGCGGACGACCTCGCGGCGGTGGTCGATGTAGTGCTGGAGGCTCTCTTTCAGCGAGAGGACCTTTGGCTGGCCATCAACCAGCGCGAGGTTGATGACGCCGAACGTGGATTCGAGGTGGTGGTCGAGCAGGCGGTTCTCGACCACGTCGACGTTCGCCCCGCGCTTGAGTTCGATGACGATACGGACGCCGTTGCGGTCGGACTCGTCGCGGAGGTCCGAGATGCCCTCGATTTTCCCCTCGTTTACGTCGTCAGCAATACGCTCGACGACGCGGGCCTTGTTCTCCTGATAGGGGAGTTCGCTGATGACGATGCGACCCTCATCCGGGTCGACCTCGTACTCGGCGCGGACCCGCAGGCGGCCGCGGCCGGTCGCGTACGCCGAGTAGATGGCGTCGCGGCCGACGATGTTGCCGCCGGTCGGGAAGTCCGGTCCCTTGACGTGCTCCATCAGGTCCTCGACCGTGCAGTCGGGGTTTTCGAGCAGGTGGACCGTTGCGTCGACCAGTTCGCCGAGGTTGTGCGGCGGGATGTTGGTCGACATGCCGACAGCAATCCCGGACGACCCGTTCAACAGGAGGTTCGGTACTTTCGACGGCAGTACGTCGGGTTCCTGCAGGCGGTCGTCGTAGTTACTGGAGAAGTCGACGGTGTCTTTCTCGATATCTTCGAGCAGTTCCTCGGCGATGGGGGCCATGCGGGCTTCCGTGTACCGCATGGCGGCCGCCGGGTCGCCGTCCATCGACCCGAAGTTCCCCTGCCCGTCGATCAGCGGATACCGCATCGAGAAGTCCTGTGCCATCCGGACGAGCGTGTCGTAGATAGCCGAGTCGCCGTGCGGGTGGTAATCACCCATCGTGTCCCCGACAATCGAGGAGGACTTCCGGTGGGCGGTATTCGAGGAGACGCCCATCTCGTGCATCGCATAGAGGATGCGCCGGTGGACGGGTTTGAGGCCATCCCGAACGTCAGGGAGCGCTCGACCCGCGATGACCGACATCGCGTAGTCGATGTAGGACTGCTCCATCTCGTCCTCGATGCGGACGTGCTCGATCCGCTCTGCGGGGGCGTTCGAGTCGTTAGCGTCAGAACTCATATGTCGACCCACTCCGCTTCAGGCGAGTGCTCCTTGATGAATTCCTTGCGCGGTTCGACGGCGTCGCCCATCAGGATGTTAAACATCTTGTCCGCGGCCGCGGCATCCTCGATGGTGATCTGTTTGAGAATCCGGTTGTCGGGGTTCATCGTCGTCTCCCAGAGCTGTTCGGGATTCATCTCACCGAGGCCCTTGAAGCGCTGGACCTGCGTTGGATTTCCGTCACACTTCTCCTCGATGATTCTGTCGCGCTCTGCATCCGTCATCGCATCGTACGTGTTTCCGCGGTAGCGGATCCGGTACAGCGGCGGTTGGGAGGCGTACACGTAGCCTGCTTCCAGCAGCGGCTTCATGTGGCGGTAGAACAGCGTCAGCAGGAGCGTCCGGATGTGTGCCCCGTCGACGTCGGCGTCGGTCATCAGGATGATCTTCTCATACCGCAGGTCGTCGATATCGAACTCGTCGCCGATACCGGTCCCCAGCGCGGTGATGAGATTCCGGATTTCGTTGTTCTCCAGAATCCGGTCCAGCCGGTGTTTCTCGACGTTCAGAATCTTCCCCTTGATCGGGAGGATAGCCTGGAAATCCGGGTTTCGGCCCTGTTTGGCGCTGCCGCCCGCGGAGTCACCCTCGGCGATGAACAGTTCGGCTTCCTCGGGGTCCCGCGTCTGGCAGTCGGCCAGCTTTCCGGGCAGTGCGGTCGAGTCAAGCGCCGACTTCCGGCGGGTGAGCTCTTCGGCCTTCTGTGCGGCCTTCCGCGCCTTCGCAGCCTCGACGGCCTTCCCAACGATGGCCTCGGCCGTATCGGGGTTCTCTTCGAAGAAGGTCGCCAGTCCGTCGTGCATCGCCGATTCGACGATCCCGCGGACTTCGCTGTTGCCGAGTTTTGTCTTGGTCTGCCCCTCGAACTGCGGGTCGGGATGTTTGACAGAAATGACGGCCGTCAGCCCTTCGCGGATATCGTCGCCTTTGAGTGTGTCGTCCAGATCTTTCAGCAGATTATTGTCGGTCGCGTAGTCGTTGACGACCCGTGTGAGCGATGTTTTGAACCCTGTGAGGTGTGTCCCGCCCTCGCGTGTGTTGATGTTGTTGGCGAAGGCATGGATCGAACCCTGCAGGTCGTCGGTTCCCTGCATGGCAATCTCGACCTGCACCGGCCCCTCCGCGATTTCTTCTTCGTCCTCGAAGTAGATGATATCCCGGTGGAGCGGGTCCTTCGTCTCGTTCAGGTACTCGACGAACTCGCGGATGCCGCCGTCGTAGGCGAACGTCTCCGTCTCGCCGTCGCGCTCATCGTGGATAGAGATGGCGACGCCGGAGTTGAGGAAAGCGAGTTCACGCAGTCGGGACGACAGTGTCGAGAACTTGAACTCGCCGGTCTCGAAGATCTCGTCGTCGGGCCAGAACCGGACCGTCGTCCCCGTCTCTTCGTCGGGTTCGAGGTCACGGACCTTCTTCAGGTCGTACTCCGGTTTGCCGTGGTCGAAGCGCTGCTTCCAGAGCGCGCCGTCGCGCCTGACTTCGACTTCGAGCCACTTCGAGAGCGCGTTGACGACGCTCACACCGACCCCGTGGAGACCCCCGGAGACCTGGTAAGACTTGTTGTCGAATTTCCCACCCGCGTGGAGAATCGTCATCACGACCTCGACGGCCGGGCGGCCGTGCTCTTCGTGGGTATCGACGGGGATTCCCCGTCCGTCGTCGCTGACAGAGACGGAGCCGTCGTCGTGAATCGTTACGTCGATGTTGTCACAGTGGCCGGCGAGCGCCTCGTCGATCGCGTTGTCGACCACCTCGTAGACAAGGTGGTGGAGGCCGCGAGCGTCCGTCGACCCGATATACATCGCGGGTCGCTTTTGGACGGCTTCCAGCCCTTCGAGGGTCTGGATCGACTTTGCGCCGTACTCATCAGACTCTCCTGACATAGGAACTTACCCGTGCTAATACAGGGGAACGTATAAAGTTCCCGCACGCGCGCGGGGCCGCGGTTTCGGCGATAGTTTTCACTTTCACTCTGGTGGCGATTACCTTTTAACCCCGACGCGGGTACGTACCGCACGACAATGACCTCGTATCAGTCGCGACTCGGCGAGGGCGAGGGGATCGCCGAGGAGTTGGCCGAATCCCAGCGGGCCATCTCCATCGCCGAGTTCTTCGAGAAGAACAAGCACATGCTGGGCTTCGACTCGGAGGCCCGAGCGCTCGTCACGGCCGTCAAAGAAGCCGTCGACAACGCGCTCGACGCCTGTGAGGAGGCCGGTATTCTCCCCGATATCTACGTCGAAATCCAGGAGTCCGGGGACTACTACAAGCTGGTCGTCGAAGACAACGGTCCCGGCATCACGAAGGAACAGGCACCGAAAATCTTCGGGAAGCTCCTCTATGGCTCCCGATTCCACGCTCGGGAGCAGAACCGCGGACAGCAGGGGATCGGGATTTCTGCGGCTGTGCTCTACTCGCAGCTCACCTCCGGGAAGCCGGCGAAGATCACCTCCCGGCCGAAGGGGCAGGACGAGGCCCAGTACTTCGAACTCATCGTCGATACGGACACCAACGAACCCGAGATCAGCGTCGATGAGACGACGACGTGGGAACGGCCCCACGGGACGCGAATCGAACTGGAGATGGAGGCCAACATGCGGGCCCGGTCGACGTTGCGGGACTACATCCAGGACACCGCCGTCGTCAACCCCCACGCCCGCATCGAATTCGACGAGCCGGGGCTGGACGAGTCCCTGAAGTTCGAGCGAGCCGAGCGCGCCGAACTCCCTGACGAGACGGAGGAGATCCGCCCACACCCGCACGGCGTCGAACTGGGAACACTCCTGAAGATGCTCGAAGCGACGGATTCGTACTCCGTGTCCGGCTTCATGCAGGAAGAGTTCACCCGCGTCGGCGGGAAGACCGCCGACAGCGTCATCGCGAACTTCAACGACCGCCACTACGGCCGCGGCATGGCCTGGCAGCCGCCGAAGGTCAACGAAGACGCCGACATCGAGGTGGCTGTCGAGGACGCCGTGGCGAACAAAGGGGCTGAGACCACTGCGACGTTTGCGGCCGCCGTCTCCGACGCTATCCATGACTGCGACCGGGTCGCGTACCACGAGGTCGAATCCATCGTCGACGACGCGGCAGAAGACGCCGAAGCGGACGGCGACACGACGTTCGGCGCGACAGTTCGTGAGAACGCCGTCGAAGCCGCCTGGAACGCCGTCAGCGACACCCTATCGAGCGACCTCTACACTCTCGTCGACGACGTGACGACGAAACGCAAGGACGACGCCGCAATCGAGGGACTGGCGAGCCGACTGGGTGACAAGTTCGACGACGGCGGTCGCCACCGGCTGACCCGCGACGAACTCCAAGGCTACATCGACCGCGCGGCCGACATGACCGAAGAGCAAGACGACGCTACCTTCGGTGAGACGGCCCGCGAAAACGTCCTCGAAGCGCTCTGGACGGCCGCCGAGGGTGTCCCGGAAGAGCCGCCGAAGGTCTCCGACATCGCCGACAACCGCGATACTGCGAGCGAACTGCTGTCGGCGATGCGCGAGACGGACATCATCGCGCCGCCGACGGACTGTCTCTCCCCCATCAGCGCGGAACTGGTCGAGGAAGGACTCCGGAAAGAGTTCGATGCGGACTTTTACGCCGCCTCGACGCGGGACGCGTCGGTCCACGGGGGCGACCCGTTCATCGTCGAGGCCGGCATCGCCTACGGCGGCGAACTCGAAAGCGAGGGGACCGTCGACGTGATGCGGTTCGCCAACCGCGTGCCACTGGTGTACCAGCGCGGGGCCTGTGCGACGACGGACGTGGTGAAGTCCATCCGCTGGCGCAACTACAACCTCGACCAGCCCGGCGGCTCCGGCATTCCGAAGGGGCCGGCCGTCATCATGGTCCACGTCGCCTCGACGAACGTGCCCTTCACCAGCGAGTCCAAGGACGCCATCGCCAACGTCCCCGAGATGGAAGACGAGATCGAACTCGCCATCCGGGAGGCCGCCCGCGAGCTCAAAAGTTACCTGAATAAGCGTCGCTCGATGCAACAGCGCCGCGAGAAGCAGGACAAGCTGGCGACCATCCTGCCGGAGATGGCCGAGAAACTCACCGAAGTCACCGACAACGACGAGCTACATATCGACGACTCGCTGGCCCGCATCATGAACAACGTCCTCGTCGAGCGCGAAGTCGAGGATGGCACGGTCCGAGTCCGCATCGAGAACAACGACGACACGAACGCGGACGTTGAACTGACCGACATCGTCACCGCCGAACCGCAGGACACCAACGGCGCGACGGTCGTCGAGATGGACGGCGAGTGGTTCGTCAAGTGGTCGCCGACCATCGGGGCCGGCGAGACCGCCGTCCTGGAATACAGCGTGGCCGGCGAGGCCGAGTTCACCGTCTCGGTCGACGGCATCGAAGAGGAGAAACTCACGGTGAACGCCTGATATGAGCACCGACTCAGACACCACACCCGACACCGAGGAAGCGCGCGAGCAACTCATCGACCTCGCGGCGGACTTCTACGACCAGTTCGCCGACGGCGAGGTGCCGACGATGACCATCCCAACCCGGACCAAATCGAACATCGTTTTCGACGAGGACGAGCAGGTCTGGGTGTACGGCGACCGCAACTCCACGCGGTCGGCCAAGACGGTCTCGGGGGCCGAGAAGATACTGAAGGCCGTCTACACCATCGATTTCCTCTCCCAGCAACTGGAGGAGGACCGCTCTTCGACCCTGCGTGAACTGTACTACCTCTCGGAGTCCTGGGACCTCGACGAGGCCCAGTTCAACACGCAGGACGAGTCGAACAACCTCATCGAGGACCTTGAGATCGTCTCCGACGTCAAGCGTGAGGACTTCCACATGCGCCCGGAGGAGTCCGGCGCGAAGGTGATGGGACCGCTGCTCCTCCGCGAGCAGACCAACCGCGGCGACCGCGAGATCCACTGTCAGGACGACGTGGGTCAGGGTGGCTACCAGATTCCGAACAACCCTGACACTATCGAGTTCCTCGACAACGATGCGAAGTTCGTCCTCTGCGTGGAGACCGGTGGCATGCGCGACCGGCTCGTCGAGAACGGCTTCGACGACGAGTACGACGCGCTGGTCGTCCACCTCGGCGGTCAGCCAGCGCGGGCGACCCGGCGGCTCATCAAGCGCCTCCACGACGAACTCGACCTCCCGGTCACGGTGTTCACTGACGGTGACCCGTGGTCGTACCGCATTTTCGGGTCGGTTTCGTATGGTTCCATCAAGAGCGCACACCTCTCGGAGTACTTAGCGACACCCGAAGCACAGTTCATCGGTATCCGCCCCGAAGACATCGTCGAGTACGAACTGCCGACGGACCCGCTGGCGGACTCCGACGTCAACGCCTTGGAGAGCGAACTGGAGGACCCGCGCTTCCAGACTGACTTCTGGGAGGAACAGATCGAACTCCAGCTCGACATCAACAAGAAGGCTGAGCAGCAGGCGCTCGCTTCTCGGGGGCTAGACTTCGTGACGGAGACGTACCTGCCTGAACGGCTAGACGAGATGGGCGTGCTGTAGGCACAGCGGCGACGGCCTTCTCACTTATTCCAGCGCGTACACGGTATCGTCAGCGGCGGCGTATGCTCGTTTCTCGTCGACGGACAGGTCGGTCAGCTCGCGTTCGACATCGAACGCCCACCGTTTCGTCTCAGCGTTCGTATCGAGCGCGAACTTGAATCGGTTCCGTGGGTCGCCATCCGACCACGAGTCCGCGTACAGCGTATCTGATACGACTGCCGCCGGCACCACCCCTTTAATATTCGTCTCCGGTCTCCACGTCCAGTCTAGTTCGCCGGTACTACTGTCGTGACCGCGAACCACGTCGCCACCCGTATAGAGAGTCCCGTTCTGCACCGGGGCCTGTTTGACGTACCCGGACTGGTCCGTTCGCCACCGTTGCTCGCCAGTCGTCGGGTCGAGCGCGGCGACGTGTGTCCCACCAACGTAGAGCGTCCCGTCGTGGAGCGTCGTCGATGCGATGGACCCCTCTTCGTGGGTCCAGAGCGTCTCGCCAGTGTCGGCGGCCACGCCGAGTAGCGTACCGTGGGTCTCGACCACATCAGCGGCGTAACAGAGGGTGCCGTCGGTGGCAACCATCGTCTGGGAGTAGTAGTCCGAAACGTCAGTGGCCCACCGTTGCTCACCGGTCTCAGTGTCGTACGCGTAGAACCGGCCGCGCGAGGCCACGTATATCGTCCCGTTATCCAAAACTGCCCCGTATTGGTCACCGACTTCGCCGGACCATTGTACCGACCCATCAGAAACGGCGAGCGCGTAGAGCGTTTGGCCCTGCTTCGACGGGGTATCGGCGTTCGTCCCGACGTACACCATATCCTCGGTCGCGCCAAGCAACTCAAGCCACCACTCTCCGGGAGCGAACGTCCACTGCTTCGCGCCGGTTTCAGCGTCGAGTGCCACGACAACGTGGTCCTCGTACAGCCCCTCTTTCCCGCTTATGACGAATACGGTGTTCCTGACGTGCTTCGGTTGCGAGCGGATGGGGTCGTTTGCGTCGTACGACCACTGCTGGCTCCCATCAACGGTTGCGAGTGATTTGATCGTTCCCGACTCAGTCCCGACGTACAGACGGCTTCCTGTGCTAATCGGTGGGGCAGTAATTACTGAGTCGAGCGACTGCTGCCAGGCGACAAACGGTTCGGTTTGCCCGGTCTGTGTGGGGGTGGCAGTCCCAGTCTCTGATTCCGTCGCTGTACTGGTTTTCTCCGGTGTCGGTTCCGTTGACTCGTTCGAACCAAGACAGCCAGCAGTTGCCAGTCCGAGGGTCGCGGCACAGCCACGAAGGTATCGCCGACGAGAGGAGGGCATTGGCAGTCTAACTGCTGTCACTCGGTAAGTGTTTTCTGCCGAGTGAAATCAGTGTAGTCGTAGGCGTATGATCGATCCACTATCTGAGTAGCAGCGAATCCGATTTCGTTTCGCCCGATTCTGCGTGGCGACCTATCAATCGTTGTTAGCCGACTGCTTCTGGGGCGGTAGTTTAAGCACGGAACGGATGTGTCGACGGAGGACGTTCTGTATCTGCTTCCCGACGGGAGTAAACACCAGCGTCACAGCGAGACAAATAGAACAGAACTGGAGTGCAACTGTGGCCCACGGTGTGGACACCGGAACGAAAAGAAAGACGGTACCGAAAAGCAGGATTAGGTCGATGGCCTGTTCGGTGATGAAATAGCCGAAACTGGCCGTGAGTGAGGGCTGAAAACCGGCGGTCCAGAACAACACGACGACGGTCGTTCCGAACAGCAGGCCGACCCCCATCGTCGACAGCGGCAGTTCGGCCTGAATCGCATCGGCCACCGCGGTGCCGAGGGACCACATCGACGGCCCGACGAGGAGCCAGACGAGCAGTAGATGACCGATCGAGGGCGTTTGTTCGCTCACGGAACGTGCGCCTCCTCCTCGGTCACTCGGGCGGTCCATCGTGATGGTGTTTTGACGAACGGGTCTATACTATTTTGGTTGCTAGATGAGATGCGGGAGCACCGTTTCGGGCTATTTCGGCGGTCAGTTCTCGTCCAAGACGACCGGGACGCCGCGTTTCGCGACATCTTCGGCGAACGCACCGGAGTCCGCTCCCAGGGCCTCGAACGTGTTGTAGTGCATCGGGAGCACGAGGTCTGGGTCCATCTCCTCGGCCAGTTCGGCGGCGTCGTGGCGGTCCATCGTGTAGTTCTTGGCGATAGAAGGGACGAACAGCGACACGTCGAGTTCGGCGTGGCCGTCCAGTACGTCGCTGTCGCCGGGCCAGAACACGCGCGTGTCGTCAAGGGCGACGAGGAAGCCACAGCCGATGCCTTTCGGATGGATCGGGCTGCCGTCGTCGTTGACGTTCGGGCCGTCCTCGTGGTTGTACGCCGGCATCGTCCAGATGGGGACGTCGTCGACCAGTACGTCGGCCTCCATCCCCACTTTGCGGACCTCGTAGTCGAGATCGGCCAGGCGGTCCAGGTCGCGGTCCGTGGCGTGGACGTTGATGCCCTCGAACGCGACGACAGTGGCGTCCTCGCTTGCGACACGGCGGATACCGTCGGGGTCGTAGTGGTGGATGTGGGTCACGCAGACGATATCCCCGTCTTTCGGGGCGTAGTCCTGTGTCGGCGGATGGCCGATACCGTCTTTATGCGGTTCCCACTCGCCCGTGAGGACGCCGTACCGGCCGGGGTCGAAGTAGACTACGGTATCTTCGCCTTCCAGCCGCAGCGTCGCGTAGCCGAGCCACTCCGCGGTGATGCCGTCGTGTCTGACTGTCATGTACAGGCGTTCTCGGAGGGGGCCATTACGCGTGTCGGTCCGACCGCCACGACGCGCCCTGATTAGCCGTCCCCGGCCAGCCGCTCGACGCGCTCCAGCGAGTCGGCGTCGTCCAGGGTCTTGTCCTCACGGACCGAGAGAAATCGCGGGAACCGCAGCGCATACCCCGAGTCGTAGGACTGGGAGGCCTGAATTTCCTCGTAGCCGACCTCGAAGACGACCGCCGGGTCAAGCACCACGTCGCGGCCGTCCTCGCGCCGGATGTGCGGTTCGAAGCGTTCGGTCAGGTCGTCCAGTTCCGCGTCGGTGATGCCCGTGGCGACGTTACCGACGGTGACGTAGCCGTCGGCGGTTCGGACAGAAAGCTCAAACGAGCCGAGCACGTTCGCCCGGCGGCCCTCGCCCCACTCCGCGCCGGTCACGACGCAGTCCAGCGTCTCTACGTCCGGCTTTCGCTTGCGCCAGTGCTTGCCCCGCTTCCCGGGCGAGTAGGCTGCGGTCGGGTCTTTCAGCATGATGCCCTCCTGCCCGGCGGCGAGGGCGTCCCCCTCCAGGTCCGCGATTTCGTCGGGATTGGCTGACAACCACATCCGCGAGACGACGTCGCTGTCGGCCGGGAACAGCGATTCGAGGCGGTCGTGGCGCGTCTCCAGCGGGGCGTCGAGCAAGTCGTCGCCGTCGGCGTGGAGGCAGTCGAAGGCGTGCAGGCGGACGGCCACGTCCTCGCGGGCCGCGGCTACGTCGTGTTTCCGGCGGAATCGGCGCAGCACCTCCTGGAACGGGAGCGGATCGCCGTCCGCGTCGACCGCGACCACCTCGCCGTCGAGGATCACCGGCGCGTCCAGCGTCGATTCGACGGTGTCGACCACCTCCGGGAGCGGGTCGGTGACTTCCTCCATGTTCCGGGAGAACAGCCGGGCGTCCTCGCCGTCGAAGTGGACCTGCACGCGAGCGCCGTCGTACTTCCATTCGACCGCGGCGCGGTCCCAGTCCTCTAGTACGCCGGCGACTGTGCCCGCCTGGGCCAGCATCGCCTGGACGGGCCGCCCGATTTCGAGCGTGATCGTGTTCAGTCCTGCCTCGCCCTCATCGCGGGCCGCCTCGGCGACCATACCGTAGTCGTTGGACACCTGAATGGCCCGTTCGACGCCCTCGACCGGCACGTCGAAGGCGGCCGCGATGGCGTCCCGGACGGTCCCCTCGCCGACGCCGATGCGCATCTCCGAGAGGACGAGCCGGGCGAGGTAGCCGGCTTCCGTCGAAGCGCACCGCGAGAACAGGCCAAAGAGGATGTCCACCTTCGTCCCTTGGCTCCCACTGCCCTCGACAGCTGCCAGGTCCCGGAGCGTCTCGTCGAGTTCGGCGACGGTCAGTGCGTCGCTCCCGCCACCAACGCCGAACGCGGCGAGGCCCTGCTGGCCGCCGAGGTCGTAGCTGGCCGCAACGGTACCGATTTCGCCCATGTCGGCCAGCCGCCCTTCCACGTCGTCGGCGCTGACGTTCTGACCGGCCGCCCGGGCAATCGCCTCGTAGCAGAGCCGCGGCCCGATGTCGAGCGTGCGGGACTCGTAGGCCGGAAACACCCGGCCCTGCACGAAGCGGGCGAGCGTCTGGAGGTCCGGCCCCGCAGCGGCGAACAGGTCGGTCACCGCTTCGGTGATCGCGGTGTCGGCGCTCTCGGCTTCGATCTCCTCGGCCCGGTCGGCGAAGGCGGCGAACTCCATCAGCGCCTCCTACCCGATTGGGAACCGTAAATCCAGCGTCACTCGACCGTGTACGCGACGGTGACGTTCTCACCGGCTGTCGACGACGCATACGGTCGGTCCGGCGACCCTGAATTACTGCCGAAGGGATAGTCGAGTTGCTGGTTCCCGTTAGTGTCCTGATGGGCGACAAGCACGAGCGACTGACCGGCTGACGGCGGCCTATCCAGCGTTATCTGTACGTCGCTGTGGGACCCCGAAGAGAGGTACTCGGAGGTCCCCAGCACGCTGCCGTCCGCTTCGAACTCCCGAACGACGATGAATCCACCCTCGGAAAGAGACGCTGATTCGACCGTTATCTGATCGCCGGAAACGGCGGGGCTGGTGACCGTCATCGACGCGACCGGCGAAGAGAGGAGAATGAACGCGACGTAAGCGACGCCCAGCAAAATCGCGGCGTGTTTCGCGCCATCCTTGAGCGTTCCCTCCCCGAGTTGGCCGCCGATGAAGCCGGTCAATACCGCCTGAATGAGGGCGGTGTGGAAGAACACGAGCGTGTACGCGGCCTTATCGACGCGCCCGAACCGAGCGAACTGGTCGACGTTGACGCCGAGGCGGTTCGACTCCCCGGCGGGTGTCGGCACGCTGGAGGGGAGGCTCGGGACGAGTACCTCTTGGACGGCGACGATAATCACCAGGAACACCAGGAAGGCGACGTAGATGACGACGAGGTAGGTGAGCATCTGCTGGCGTCGCCGCCGCTTCAGCCGGAGGTCGGCCCGCGACTGGGTGGCCGCGATGCGGAACACCGGGCCGAGCTGGCCCGAGGCGTGCATCGCGTGGGTCAGCAGCGTCACGATGCGCGTTATCGCCGTGGTCTGGACCCGGCGGCCGAACCGAACCAGGGCATCAGTGACGTTCGCACCCATCCTGATGTCGGCCCAGATGCGGTGCATCTCCTTCGTGAGAACGCCGATGTCACTGCCCCGGACCCGTCGGAGACTCTCCACGACAGTCATCCCGGCCTCGTTCAGGCTTGCCAGCCGTTCGAGCAGGTCCGGCGTCGCGTTCTCGATACGGGACAGCCGCTGAGTGTAGATGAACCGCACCAGCGCGAACGGCCCCAGAATCAGCAGGACTGACTGGATGACGAAGTCATCGAGGATGCGGATGTTAACAGACGAGGTCTGGAACGCCGCGGGGGAACGGACGAGCAGCAGCATCACCGCGACGGGCACGGCAAGGTAGAGAACGTACACCGGGTTCCAGACGAGCGACTGAATCGGGGAGCTGAGTAGATTCCGGATCGATTCGACGCGGTCGTAGAACTGGAGGCGGAGCCAGTTTGCCTCGTCTGCCGGGACGACGCCGCCGTCAGTCAGACCGAGACGGCCTGTCCCCAGACTGGGTTTCCCCAGCGTCGCCGTTTCGTATCGCTCCAGAATATCCGTCGTTCCGCCGCTCCCGATTCCCAGCGACTGGAGCTTGCTATCGAGATACACCATGAACCCGACGTTGGCCAGCGGGATGACGAGATACGCCATCATCTGCAACAGCCAGAGCGTGTCCGTCGTCGTCAGGCCGAAGACGAGCAGAATCGTCATCAGGAACAGCACGGCGGCAACGAATACGGTGACGTACGCCTCGGCGACCGTTGCCAGCCGCTCCAGCAGGTCTTCCTGCCGCTCGGCGGCCTGCTCCTGATGGCGCTCGTACTGCTCGCGAAGGAACGGGGCCAGCGACTGGCCGCTCTGAAGGACGCTGGAGAGGTTCTCGGTGAAGGTCTTGAACTGCTCACTGGGCGTCCGTCGGGAGACGTGTTCGAGCGCCGAGATCATGTCCCGGCCGAACAGGTCCATCTCCCTGACGGCGACGCCGACTTCTCTGGCCGTGTCGCCGTAGATTTCCTGGTTCCGGGCCAGTACGCGCATCACGTCCGGGAACGACATGCCACCGCGGGAGAGTGCGTACATGAAGGCGATAGTGCGGGCCATTCCCTCATCGATATTCCGGCTCCGCACGTCTGCCTGATTTTTCAGCCGTTCCCAGCGGTAGAGGTACGTGAGGCCAGCCGTCGCCGCACCGGAAAGCACACCGCCACCGATGAGGATGTATAGCGTCTGCGTCGGCGTCAACACGAGTTCGAACGTGCGCAAGCCGAAGGCAGTCACCATCGTCGAAGGGAGCCCCTGTGCAAGCTCCACCAGCGCCGGCAGAATCAACAGTAGGCCGCCGATAGCGTACGCCCCGGTGATAGCGCCGGCGACGGCTCCCACGCAGGCGTACACCAGCGTCCTGGCGGCGTACCCGCGGTAGGTTTTATCGACGTATGCGGCTTCGAGTTGTCGCTCGCGTTTTGGTGACTGTCCTACGTACCGACCGAAGAGCCGGCGGGACAGCCGCGTGACGTTGCGGTCGAAGCGCTCGTTGACAGTGCTGTAGCTGATAAGCCCGAGAATCACGGCGACGACGGCGAGCGGTGCCAGACCGAGCAGGTTCAGCGCCATGTCAGGCTATCGCGTCGTCGTCGATGTTTGCCATGACCTGCTCTTTGTCTGCGTAGTACTTGTTGACCATCGCCGTGAACTTCCGGTAGTCAGTGATACCCTCGGACTGGAGATAGCGGAGGAACCGCTGCCGGTTGCGGAGTTCGGTGAGGAGTTCCGAGTGCGTCCAGCCGCGTTCTTCCCGGATTTCGTCCAGTAGCTCGCTGTTGTTCTCGCTGAAGCGGTCTTCAGTGGCCCGCCAGTTGTACGTCGTCGAGTAGTCCAGTTCGCCGGTCCGCTGGTCGATGCCCTCGATCTCGGCGAGCGTCTTCGCGCGGCGGACCCGCTCGTCGCCCGAGCGGGCCAGCACCTGCACACAGAGGATGTCGAGGCTCTGGACCATCGGCCGCGGAACGTTGATGGGCTCGTTCTCAAGCCGGTTGATGACGGTCTGGACCGAGTCCGCGTGCATCGTCGAGAACGTCGTGTGACCGGTGTTCATCGCCTGGAACAGCGTGATCGCTTCCTCGCCACGAACCTCCCCGACGATGATGTACTCGGGGCGGTGCCGGAGCGCGGACCGTAGCAGGTCGTACATCGTGATGTCAGAGTCGCCCAACCGTTCGCGGGTCACCGAGGAGAGCCAGTTGTCGTGGTACAGCGACAGTTCGCGGGTGTCCTCGATTGAGAGGACTTTCGATCGGGGCGGGAGAAACATCGCCAGCGCGTTCATCGACGTGGTCTTGCCGGCCGCCGTCCCGCCGGCGAAGATGAGCGACTTGTTGGACTCGATGGCGAGCCAGAGGTAGGCAAGCATCTCGACGGAGAACGTGCCGTACTCCAGCAGTTCGATTGGCGTGAACGGCTCGTCGGCGTACTTCCGGATGGTAAACGCGGAGCCACGTGGGGTCACTTCCTCGCCGAGCGCCAGTTCGATACGCGAGCCGTCCGGGAGCGTCGTGGAGACGACAGGGTCCGAAACGGAGACGTGTCGCCCCGAGCGCTGGGCCAGCTGGATGACGAAATCGTTCAGTTCGTTGGCATCGTATGTGATGTTCGTCTCAATGTCCGTGTAGCCGTCGTGGTAGACGAAGATGGGGAGGTTCGCCCCGTCACAGGAGATATCCTCGATGTCCGGGTCGTGCATCAGGGGGTCGATGTGGCCGTAGCCCTGGAACGAGCGATACAGGTAGTAAAACAGCCGGTAGAACGTCTCGGGCTCGATGACGACGCCGTACTCCTCCAGCCTGGCTTCGAGCTCCTCGGCGAGGACGCGCTCCGGGTCGGTGTCGACCTCCTCGCGGTAGATGAGCGGGATGCGGATGTCTTCGAACAGGCGGTCGAGTAGTTCTCGCTCGATATCGGTCAGCGACGGTTCAACGACGTGGTACAGGTGCTCGTCGCGGTCGGGATTGTGGTTGATCGAGGCGAAGGCGAACGGGGCGTTCAGCCAGTAGCGGTCGACCTCGTTGTAGCCGTCCAGACCATCGAAGTCGACCAGCGTCCCGTGGCGACTGGGGTCGTAGTTCGCCGTCGGAACCGCTGACCCGCTCAACACCGTCGCGGTCCGCGAGAGCCACGACTGGATGTGGCCGAGCGGGTCCGAAACGAAGTCACCGGGTTCGGGGGATTCTGGGTTCGACATCGGTGGTACAGTGGGGAGCAGACGGTGCTCCGCGGAATATACCTCTGCTATCGTATCCACCTACTTAAATTCGCTCGCCAAATTATCAGGAGTATAATCGCCAGCGGTCGGACGAACAGGACCGAACTGGCTGTTACGCTCGGTCGACGGTCAGCAGCAGATAGGCGAACACGAGCGCGACGAGCGCCCCGATGGGGACGGTGATGCCGGGAAACGACGTGATGAACAGCCCGCTGGCCGCGAGCGTGAAGACGCCAACAAGCCCGAGTAGCCCGCCGAACAGGCGTACGGGGTCCACAGGGAGAGCCGCTTCGACGCGGTCCTCAGCGACGTAATAATAGAGACTGAGTCCGAGCGGGAACAGGAAAACGACCAGGGCCGCGAACCCGAGGGTCCCGGCGAGTGCAAGCGGCTCCGACTCCTGAAACGCGGCGACCTGCCAGGCCCAGAGAAACGGTCGCTCTCCGGGAAGCGTCGCACCGAAGATGAACTGGAACCGAAACGGGAGAAAGCGAAGCCCGACGACAGTGACCCCCTCGATCTCGAACAGCGACACCGACCACGGAGCCAGCCCCACGAGCCACGTCGCAAGCACCGCGAACTCGCCCGCGTACTCTGATTTCACCCAGGCCATACTACTGTCAGAGGGTAGGCCGGTCCGGTAAAAGCTACCGATACCAACAGTCGGTGCGCCGTTACGTTCATTTGGCCGGGCCACGTACCTGTAAACACCGGAATGAGGCGTGACTACTTCACCGTCGACATCCAGGCTTCGGCCACCGACAACGACGACCCGACGATCGCGATTGTATACGATGGGCCGACAGGAGAGCTTCGCGAGCGCCTCACCAAAGTAGACGGGGGCACACTCGACGGGGAGGATATCGACGTGACCTTCCGCCGCCAGCCAGAGAGCGACGGCGTGCTCTCGCTGACGAACCGGCTCACCGGCGAGTACGTCTTCGAGGCGACAGCACCGACAGCGGACATCGATGCACTCGTTTCCACGGCGGACGCCCAAGAAGACCCACAGTTTACAGTCCGTCTCACCGACGGCGAGGGTGAGTCACGGACCTACGAGCTACGGACGCTGCTCGTCTACGACCACGACGGGAGCCTCCTGCGCGGGCAGAGCCTGATTCCCGGCGGCGTCGAGCTGTAGCCGGGACGACCCGCTACAGCCGCTCGACAATCGCCGGCAGCACCTGCGTGACATCCGCACGGAGCACGTGCGCCGCATTCGCGTCCCGCGGCGTCTCCTCGTAGTTTATCACGACCAGTGTACTGTCCGCCTCTGCCGCGATTTTCGGCAGCAGCGACGCTGGCTGGACCGATAGCGACGACCCCACTGCCAGGAATACGTCGCTGTCGCGGGCGAGGCGCTGGGCCTCGTTCATCGCCACGTCAGGCATTGGTTCGCCGAACAGCACCACATCGGGCCGGTAGACGCCGCCACAGTCACACCGCGGCGGCAAGTCGCCGTCCTCGGCAGCCTGTTCGAATACCGCCTCGGCGTCCCGGCGGTGGCCGCAGTCGTCACAGACCACACGCCGGTGGGTCCCGTGCAGTTCGACGACTCGCTCCGTGCCGGCGGCGTCGTGTAATCCATCGACGTTCTGCGTGAGCACAGCGTCGAGATGGCCCGCTGATTCGAGCGCCGCCAGTGCCTCGTGGGCGGCGTTGGGTTCGGGGTCTAAATCGCCGTAGATAGCCTCTCGCAACGACAGTCGGTCCGCCCAGAAGCCAGCTGGGTCGGCATCGAGTCGGCGGCGGTGGAAGTCCGCCGGATCGTGGCGCTCCCAGACGCCGTCGTCGCCGCGAAAGGAGGGGATGCCCGATGCCGTCGAGACGCCTGCGCCGGTGAGGGCGACGCCCGTTTCGGCGGTACGGAGCGCTTCGGCGACGGCATCGAGTGTCTCGTCGGTACCACCCTCGGGTTCGTGCCTGTCATCGGCCATACGCACACTTCGCAATGCGATGCCGTGGGTCTATCGGACAGGTCATCGACGGTGAGGGTGACGGCGGTAGACGCCGCTTCGGGGTCCACGTATCTCGGAGCGGCCCGTGTCGTTCTGTCCAGAGAAACCTCCGAATCGTGATAGGCAATCGACAGTGGGCTGGTAGAATGTAACACGACCGCGGGAAGAGAAAGACGGATTTAAATCGCCACCGCTCGCGTGTCTGTATGACATGCGCTTGCACGAATACCAGGCGAAGCAGGTTTTCGCTGACGCGGGGATTCCAACGCCCGCATCGCAGTTGGCCGAGACAGTGGACGAGGCCGTCGACGCGGCCGAGGAGATCGGATATCCGGTCGCGATCAAGGCACAGGTACACGTGGGCGGCCGCGGCAAGGCCGGCGGCATCAAGCTCGTCGAGTCCAAGGAGGAGGCTCGCGAGGCCGCCGAGGACATCATCGGGATGGACCTCAAGGGCTACCACGTCTCGAAAGTGCTCGTCGAGGAAGCCGTCGACTTCGTCAACGAGCTGTACGTCGGCGTGACGATGGACCGCAACGAGGGTCGCCCCGTCGCGATGGTCTCGACGAAAGGTGGCGTCAACATCGAGGAGGTCGCCGAGGAGGACCCCGACGCCATCGCCCGCGAGCACATCGACCCCGCCTTCGGGATGCACCCGTTCCAGGCCCGGAAGGTCGTCTACGAGGCCGGCGTCGACCGCACGGTCGCAAACGACGTGGCGAGCATCCTCACGACGCTGTACCAGCTCTGGGACGACCGCGACGGCGCAGACACGGAGATCAACCCGCTGATGATTACGGCCGATAACGAGGTCATCGCGGCCGACGCCGTCATGAACATCGACGGCGACGCCCTGTTCCGCCAGCCCGAGATCGCCGAGATGGGTGAGGAGGCAGCGGAAGGCGACGAACTCGAACAGAAGGCCGACGAATACGGCTTCGACTACGTCCGACTGGACGGCAACGTCGGCATCATCGGCAACGGTGCGGGCCTCGTGATGACGACGCTGGACCTCGTCGATTACTACGGCGGCGAGCCCGCCAACTTCCTCGACGTGGGCGGCGGCGCGAAAGCCGACCGCATCGCCAACGCGCTCGATATGGTGTTCTCCGACGACAACGTCGATTCGGTCGTGTTCAACATCTTCGGCGGCATCACTCGTGGTGACGAGGTCGCAAACGGCATCAATCAGGCCCTGGAGCAGTTCGACGAGATTCCGAAGCCGGTCACCGTCCGACTCGCGGGGACCAACGCCGAGGAGGGGATGGAGATTCTGAACGAAGATCTGGTCACGGTCGAGCACACGCTGGAGGACGCCGTCCAGCGTGCGGTCGAGTACGCAAAGGAGGTGGAAGCATGAGTGTTCTGGTAGATGAGGATACGCGCGTCGTCGTACAGGGAATCACCGGCGGTGAAGGGAAGTTCCACACCGAACAGATGCTGGAGTACGGCACGAACGTCGTCGCCGGCGCAGTGCCCGGCAAGGGCGGCCAGGAGGTCGCCGGCGTCCCGGTGTACGACACCGTTCAGGGCGCGGCCCGCGAGGAAGACGCGAACGCCGCCGTCGTGTTCGTGCCGCCGGCCTTCGCCGGCGACGCCTGCTTCGAGGCGCTCGATGCCGACGGCCTGGACCTCGTCGTCGCCATCACCGAGGGCATCCCGACCCAGGACATGGCCCGGGTCTACCGCAAACTGCAGGAGACCGACACGCACCTCGTCGGTCCGAACTGCCCCGGCGTCATCACGCCTGGCGTCGCCAAGCTCGGCATCCTCCCAGGGAACATCTTCTCCGAGGGGAACGTCGGCCTCGTCTCCCGCTCGGGGACGCTGACCTACCAGGTCGTCGACAACCTCACCAACCGCGGTATCGGCCAGTCGACGGCCATCGGCATCGGCGGCGACCCGATCATCGGAACGGACTTCATCGGCGCGCTCGAACAGTTCGAGGCCGACCCCGACACCCACGCCGTCGTCATGTGCGGCGAGATCGGCGGCGAGGACGAGGAGGAGGCCGCCCGCTACATCGGCGAGCACATGGACACGCCGGTCGCCGGCTTCAT
Source organism: Haloarcula japonica DSM 6131 (assembly GCF_000336635.1). GTDB lineage: Archaea > Halobacteriota > Halobacteria > Halobacteriales > Haloarculaceae > Haloarcula > Haloarcula japonica. The sequence goes on from NZ_AOLY01000037.1 coordinate 180,817, forward strand.
CGCTGGTCGGACCGCGCCGCCCGGAAAGCGGATGGGCCACGCCGGTGCTATCGTCTCCGGCTCCGGCACCGGGACCGCGCAGTCGAAGATTACCGCCCTAGAGGACAACGGTGTCCCCGTCGGTGACACGCCGGAAGAAGTCGCCGACCACGTCGAAGACCTGCTGTAGGGCACCGTCGGTTTCTTATCACCTGTTTTCGTAATATCAGGAGATGACGCCTGCTCGTGGGACTGTCTATCTCGTGGCCGGTACCGAAGTTACTGATCTAGCTGAGGCACTTTCCGAAGCACTGACAACGGACGGGGCAACAGCCGAGCCGATCCGAGACACGAGCACCGTACGGGACCGGCTGAGTGACGGGAATGTCAGGGGTGTCGTCGTCAGTGACGACGGTGACCACGACGGGGTTGCGGTATTCGAGGAATTGCGGGCGACAGGAGCCGAGATTCCGATTGTCCTCATCGCAACCGACCCCGAACCGGACCGAGTCACCGAGGCGCTCCGGGCCGGTGCCACCGATTACGTGACCGCGGAGACGCCGGCAGCCTTGCTGGCTGCGAAACTCGAAGCGTACGCGACCCGGTGGCCGACGGACTGGCGGGTCGGCGCGATACAGTGGGACGACATTTCGAGCGGCGTCTCCCACGACGCGAAGAACCCGCTAAACGTCGTCATGGGCCGGTTGGAGTTACTCGATATCGGTGAGCCCCACGAAGACGCATTGCTTCGGTCCGTCAGCCGAGTCGGCACGCTGCTTACCGACCTCTCCCGCATCGGAAGCACCGCGTGTCCCGTCTCGGAAACGGACTCGCTCTCGCTTTCTGACGTAGCCACTGAGGTCTGGGCCACGGAGAGCTACGAGAATGCGACGCTGGAAGTGGAGACCGACGCGTCTGTCGACGCCGAAAACGACCGACTGCAGTTGCTCCTTCGCGAACTGTTCGACAACGCGGTCACACACAGCGAAGGACCCGTAACCGTCACCATCGGTGCCACGGCGTCCGGGTTCTACGTGGCCGATGACGGCCCGGGGATTCCCGAAGCGGACCGCGTCGAAGTGTTCGATCAGGGCTTCGGGACGACGCGGGAAGGGGAGGGGTACGGACTGTTCCTCGTCGATACCGCAGCGAGAGCCCACGGGTGGACGGTGTCGGTCGGGGACAGCGAATCCGGCGGTACGCGGATCGACGTGACGACAACATAGCGGTTTTGCACCCATAATCACTGTCGGTATCTGGAAGACTGCGAGGGGTCTGGTCCCGAACTGGCTGTTGGAGAGATGTGTACATTGGTAGTCAGTATTGTCAACCATTACTGTCCAAGATGTGAGGTGTATGAATGATCGAAAATCGACGGACGGCGGCCTACCTGAAACATCCGTCAACGGAAAGAAGCGGCCGTGAACGTTCCGGTATCGCTATAAGGGATGAATCTGTAGTTTCGAATATGCCTCATATTTGTCGGAACTGCAAGCGGACCTTCGGCACAGAACTCGAACTCGAACTCCACCGTGACACATGTTCGGACGGGCAACTCTACTGCGACGAATGTGGTGACCGGTTTACCGAGCGAGCGGCGACGGAGGACGGCTGGCACTATCGATGTCCGAATGACGACTGTGACGGCACCGGGATCGACGACGACATCCACAAAGTATCGGACGCACGCGTAACCAAACAGTAACTGGCAGGAAGAGCAGGTCGAGCCGGCAGTAACACGGACGATGATGCTGGGAAATACGCCGAACATCTGTTCTGTTGGCCAGTAGATGTAAATGCACGTCTAACAAATCGATGCGGAAGTGATAGACCCAGATCGCCGCTCAGATCGCCTGCCAGCCCTTATTCAGGGAGTGGGGTGGCTGTTCCTCCTCGGAGGCGTGGGTAACTATTTTTATTTCTCTGACACTGGACTACCAGTCCTTTTCACCGCAGATTTCGTGGTCAGTATGCTGGCAATCGTACCATTTGCAGCGGCGATCATCGTCGGCGGATTCTGGCTCGGTAACTCGAAGATCGGTCCGGATCAGTATCGACGTATCGGGGTCTGGTTCGCTGGCGGACTCGTCTCTTTTCTACTGTTGAATGTGGTGATGATTTTCACCTGGCCGACGGGGTCGCTGAGTGAAGACATCGGCTGGGCACTGTTCGCGGCTGACGTCGGCGGCGCTGGTGGCCTCGTGATGGGTGTCTTCGAAGCGCGTGCGATATCCCGCGCCGTTGAGGCCGAGCGACAGCGACTCCGCCGGGAGGCCATCGAGCAGCGCAACGAACGCCTCAACGAGTTCGCGGCCGTCGTGGCACACGACCTCCGGAACCCGCTCAACGTCGCGTCCGGTCAGCTGGAACTGGAACGAATGGACCGCGACTCGGAGCACCTAGAGACGGCTGCGACAGCGATGAACCGGATGGAAACACTCATCGACCGGACGTTGACGCTGGCTCGAAGCGGACACGTCATCAGCGATACGGAAGCCGTTGCTCTCGGGGAACTGGTCGATAGCTGTTGGGAGGCCGTGCCGACGGCGGATGCGACGCTAGAAAACGAAGTAACAGCCGTCATCGACGCCGATCCGGATCGGCTCCGTCACCTGTTCGAGAACCTGTTTCGGAACGCCGTGGAACATGGCCCCACAAGCGGTCGGCCAGAGGCTGACAACAACCTCGACCATGGCAGTACCGACCTGACGGTTCGTGTCGGTGAAATGGCTGGTGGCTTTTACGTCGCCGATAACGGCTCCGGAATCCCGCCCGAAAAGCGTGATGCGGTACTCGACGACGGCTACACCACAACTGACGGCGAAGGCGGGCTGGGGCTGGCAATCGTCCAGCGCATCGTCGAAGCCCACGGCTGGGAAATCGACGTGACGGAAAGCGACGGCGGCGGGACACGGTTCGAAATCACAGATATCACGAGGACGGACGGCCCCGAAGAAGACACCGATACGCGCTCGAAGACGCCAATACAGCCCTGACGGGTCGGCGCGGTCACTGCCTACGACTCGCGTTGCTGTGCCAGAGTGGCAATCCGCCGGCAGGCTCGGGCGCACACCGGGGCGTAGCCAGTCGCCAGCGGCGGAATTTCGAACCCGACGACGGAGCCGCCAGCCCGGTCTTCGACGAAGTGACCTGTCGCGGGGAGCCGTGCAACGTTCCACGTCCAGCGGTACGGCGCACACGCGGTCACCTCGAACGGCAGCCACACCGCACCAGCAACGCGGACGCGGCCGGTCGTCTCCGCAGTGATGTGCCGGTCCGATATCTCGACGGCTGAGACCGACGGTCCCCAGTCAGGCCAGCAGTCGGTATCGGTCAGGACCTCCCACACAGTGTCGACCGACGCGTCGACGTCGTGCCGGACGAGAAGGCGTCGGCCATCCGGTGTTCGTTCGAGTGAGACGCGACTCCCGCCGAGTTCGAGTGCCATTATCAGAAGCAATAGGCCGGAGCCAAGGTATAGGTTAGTTCACTCACAACGAACCGGCAGATGATTGACGCCCGAGATATTCGAAAGGAGTACGGCGGTTTCGTCGCTGTACAGGGCAGTTCGTTTTCGGTCGACCGCGGCGAGGTGTTCGGTATCATCGGGCCGAACGGGGCCGGCAAGACGACGACGCTGAAAATGCTCGCGGGCCTGCTGGAGCCGACGAGTGGCTCCGCCGAGATAGCGGGGCTCGACACCGAGACAGCGGAGATGCGCCAGCAGCTGGGCTTTCTGCCCGAGGAATCGCCGCTGTACGAGGAGATGACACCGATCTCCTATCTGAAATTCTTCGCTGACCTCTACGACGTGGACCCGGATGTGGCCGAGGAACGGATGCACGACACGCTGGACGAACTGGAACTCGAACACCGCGACCGGAAGCTCGGCGACATGTCCAAGGGGATGAAACGGAAAGTCGCCATCGCCCGCTCGCTCATCAATGATCCCGACGTGCTCATCTACGACGAGCCGGCGTCGGGGCTGGACCCGTTGACGACGAACTACGTCATCGAGTTCACCGAGCAGTTGGCGAACGAAGGCAAGACCATCGTTTTCTCTGCACACAATCTCTTTCATGTCGAATCTATCTGTGACCGGGTCGTCATCATGAACGAGGGCGAAATCGTTGCCCGTGGCGATCTCGAAGAACTCCAGGCCGAGTACGGCCACACGCGGTATCACGTCTACACGACCGTCGACGTGCCCGATGCGGTGCAGGAGAACGGGTCGTACAAGCGGGTCGTCGAGAGCATGGACGCCGTCGAGGAGACGCGTGAGCGAGCTGAGGCCAATGGCGGTGACGTGGTCGACATACGGACCGAGGAATCCAGCCTTGAGGAGGTGTTCCTCAACGTCGCCGAGGCCGGCACGCGCGGCACGCGGTACGTCGAGGAGGACGCGGAGTAGATGCAACTGGATACGCTCCTGCGCGTCGCGAAGTGGGAGGTGACAAAAAACGCCGGTGGCGTCGACAAGCGAACCATCCTCGTGATGGCGCTGTCCCTCGTTGCGATGGGCGCGGTCGCCGCGATAGCCGTCAGTGGCGGTACCGGTGCAGGGATGGACGACGGCATCTACCGGATCGGCGTCGACGAGAGCAGCCCGTACTACGGCGTCGCGGCTGATGACTCGACGTTCGATATCCGTGAGCCGGACCCTGCTGCCGTCGAGCGACGCCAACAGGAACTCCTGTACCGGGGGACCCAGCTACGGAGCGTTCCACGAACGGCTAAAGAGCGGGCCGCACTCACTGAACTCCGCGATAGCACGGCGCAATACAACGACCGTACACTCGCTCGGGACGACAACCAGACCGCCGCGTTCCCGGTGTCTGTGACGCTCGTCTACGAGCAACAGTCAGGGAGCAGCCAGCTTGATCCTCGAAGTGGCGACGGCAGTGGCGGGTCGGATTCCTCGGACGGGAGTGGATCGAGTACCGGTGGCAGCGGTGACGGTTCAGATACGAGCGGCACTGGCGGCTCAGCTGCAAGTGGCGGCGGTGACAGCGGAACCGCTGGCGGTAGCGGCGCGAACCTCGGCGCTATCGGCGCGCGCTTGACCGGTGACGTGCAAGGCGGCACTCCCTCGGACATCTCGCCACCGTTCCCCTTCGAGTCGCTCGTGCTCGCCTTCCTGTACATCGTGCCGATGAACTTCGTCATCCAGGCCTACGGCTCGTCGATGCTCTCGGAACGGTTGAACCGCCGCGGTGAACTCCTGCTGGTGACGCCGGCCTCGCGGGGCGACATCATCGGCGGCAAGACGCTTCCGTACCTTGCGGGCGCTGTCGGCGTGGCGGCGCTCATCACCGCGGCGCTACGGTTCGGAAATATCGCGCCGGCAGGGAGTTACGTCGCGGTGCTGGCGGTGGTCCCGCTCGTCGTCCTGTTCCTCTCGGCGACGTTCTGCGGGGCGATGTTCGCCCGCTCGTTCAAGGAACTCACCTTCGTGACGGTGACGATAACGGTGACGCTGACCTCCTACGCATTCGTGCCGGCCATCTTCACTGACGTGACCCCCATCGCGCTCATCTCGCCGCTGACGCTGGTCGTGCTCGACCTGACTGGCCAGTCTGTAGGGCTCTCGTCGTTCGTTTTCTCGACGGTCCCGCCGCTGCTGACCGGACTGGTGCTGTTCGGTCTGGGAGCCGGTCTCTACCGGGAAGAGGACATGTTCACCCAGCGGCCGATTCCGCTGAAAGTGCTCGATGCGCTGGCCGGTGGTATCAACTCCCGTCGGAGCGCGTTGAAGATGAGTATCGTCCTGTTACCGCTGGTCATCGTCGCCGAACTGGCGGCCATCGCGTTCCTGTTCGTCCTCGATTCGGTGTCGCTGAACGTCTTCGGGACGAACCAGTCGCTCGGCATCGTGCTCGTGCTCGGTGTCATCGTCATCATCGAGGAACTGGCAAAGAGTCTGCACGTCTACGCCGGCTACGAACACGCCCGCTACGAGCGGACGCTCCGGTCGGCGCTTGGCATCGGTGCGCTCTCCGGGCTCGGCTTCTTCATCGGGGAGAAAGGGCTGCTTATCGCCAGACTCTCTGACCTGGAAAGTCTCCCCATCGGGGAAGCGGCCCTGCAGGGTGCAACGTTGCCCGCCGGCCTGCCGCTGTGGGTTGCGGGGCTGCTGTTCATGCTGCCGTTGGCGTTACACACGGTTACGGCGGCCATCTCGTCGGTCGGCGCGAGCCGCGGGCGACGGGCCTACGTCGCTGCGCTAACCGTGGCTATCGTCATCCACTTCGCCTACAACTTCACGGTGGTGAGCACCCTTGTCTGAGGACCGTCCCCTCTGGCGCGACCCACGGGTAGTCGTGGCCCGGCGGGACATCCGGTCGCTCTCCCGCGAGAAGACAATTGTCCTAGCGTTGCTCATTCAACTGTTCGTCGCGGGGTTCTCCTCGTTCCTCGTCGTCGGTCTCACGTCGCTGTACGACCCCAGCTCGGTCGCAGCCGGCGAGGTGGAGATGGCCGTCACCGGCGACGCCCGCGAGGAACTGGAGGCCGCGGCCGCTGAACAGGACGGGACCAGTGTCACGGCCTTCGAGAGCGAGGCCGCCGCACAGCGGGCGTTCAACCAGCGTCAGGTAGATGCAATACTGCGCGGCGAGTACGTCCCGTCGACACGCGGGCCGGGGGAGCAAATACAGGTCACTGCCGTCGTCCCCGAGGGAAGCATCCGGTCGACGCTTATCGTCGTCGAAGTGCGCCGGGTCCTCAGCGCGCTGGAGCGGCAGGAGCGACTAGAGCGGACGCCGTACCTCGAACAGCCGCCCGTGCCGCTGCCCGATACCGTCAGCGCGAGCCAGTACTTCGGGTTCACCTACACTATCCTCATTCCGCTGCTGCTGTTCCTCCCACCGTTCATCAGCGGCTCGGTGGCCGTCGACACCGTTACCGAGGAGATTGAGCGGGGTACGATGGAACTACTCCGCGTGGCCCCGGTGTCGCTGCTCGATATCATCGACGGGAAGGCACTCGGAATGGTGTTGCTTGCCCCTGCACAGGCGATGCTGTGGCTCGCACTGCTGTCGACGAACGGTATCGCCGTCTCGAACCCCGCGGCGATTCTGCTGTTCATCACCGCCGTTACCGTCGTCGTCGTGACGCTCGGCGTTGTACTGGGAATCACGCTCCAGAACCGTCGCCCGGCGCAGTTGCTGTTCTCCGTACTCACGCTCGTGCTCTTTGGCGGGGCCGTCCTCCTCCCGGAGCATCCGGCGACCACGGTAGCGAAGCTTGCGGTCGATAGTCCGACGCTGCTGACCTACGGCCACGTCGGTGGCGCGGTCCTGCTGGCGGTTACCGGCTACACCGTTGCCAGGGTGTACATCGGACGAGTCGCGGCGGAAGCGCTGTAGGCGACGCCCAACATTTTTCGCCTGTGCGCCCCCGAATCCGAGCATGGAGTACACGACACTCGGGTCGACCGGGATGGAGGTCAGCCGGCTCTGTCTGGGCTGTATGAGCTTCGGAACCTCGGAGTGGCGCGACTGGGTGCTCGACGAGGACGAGAGCCGCGAGGTCATCGAACGGGCTATCGACCTCGGCATCAACTTCTTCGACACCGCGAACATGTACTCGATGGGCGAGTCCGAGCGCGTCCTCGGGACCGTCCTCGACGACTACGACCGCGACAGCCAGGTCGTGGCGACGAAGGGCTACTTCCAGATGGACGAGGACGACCCCAACTCCGGGGGGCTCTCGCGGAAGGCCATCGAACAGGAGTTATCGAACTCGCTGGACCGGCTCGGGATGGACACCGTCGACCTCTACCAGATCCACCGCTGGGATTACGACACCCCCATCGAACAAACACTCCGGGCGCTGGATGACGCCGTCCGGCGGGAGCAGGCGCGCTACGTCGGCGCGTCGTCGATGTGGACCCACCAGTTCGCCGACGCGCTGCGCACGAGCGAACGCGAGGGGCTAGAGCGGTTCGAGACGATGCAGAACCACTACAACCTCCTGTACCGGGAGGAAGAGCGGGAGATGCTGCCGCTGTGCGAGAAGGAGACCGTCGGCGTGATGCCGTGGAGTCCGCTGGCTCGGGGCTATCTCACCCGACCACACGAGCAGGTCGAGGAGACGGTCCGGGGCGAGACAGACGACTACGCCCGCGAACACCCCTACTACGAGGGTAACGGCCGCGAAGTCAACGAACGCGTGCAGGAACTGGCCGACGAGTACGACGCCTCGATGGCACAGATCGCGCTGGCCTGGGTGCTCGACAAGGAGTGGGTCGATGCGCCCATTATCGGGACGAGCAGCCTCGACCACCTCGAAGAAGCGGTCGCGGCGCTGGAGATCGATCTCTCGGCAAGTGACGTGGCGTGGCTGGAGGAACCCTACGAGCCAGTTCGGGTGTCGGGCCACGAGTAATACTGTCGGCTGTCCACCCGTGGGGCGTTTCGCTGCCCCGAGTGAGTGTCCTGAAACGGGTACAGACAGCGGTCTATCCTGCCGAAATGGTTAATACGTAGTGACATAAAGTCCTAGCTTGAGGAAAGGTAACAATGACCAACGCTCGGGGGCCGAGCAGCGAGACATTCGAGGAGACAACGGGCAGTGACGCCTGCGTCTGCTCGATAGGCAACGCGACCGAACACTACGTGACTGGGATACTGGGTCTCGTCGCGACGCTGGTCGTCGGTTTGCAGGTCTATCCGTGGCTCCAGTCCATCGCCGATACCATGTCGTATCTCGGGTCGACGTGGCTGGTGTTTAGCTTCGCCGCGATATGGCTCGTCTGCTGGATCGCACTGGAAGTCGCCTGGGAGTGGCGTGCCGGACGGGTACACCTGCCGTAGCGGACTGTCAGTCGCGAACGCCAGCCGCAACTCGTTGCATTCCTTCGAAGTCGTCGTCGGAGTAGGCGATGAGTCGCACGTCTGTCAGCGATTCGGGCTGGTACTCGTCGATAACAGTGCAGATGATTCTGATACCCTCCTCGAAGTCGAACCCGGCGATTCCACAGCCGATGGCCGGGAGGACTACCGATTCGCAGTTCAGCGCGTCCGCCTCTGCCAGTGCGTTCCGGGTTGCGTCGCGGATGCTCTCGGCGGTTGATTGGCCGCCCGGCGGCATCGCAGCGGCGTGGATGACGTACTCGGCGTCGAGGTCGTACGCGTCGGTCGTGGCGACACCGCCGAGGTCGACCGGTCCCTTCGCAACGGCCTCGTCGTTCAGTCCTGACCCGGCGGCACGCTTGAGCGCCCCGGCGACGCCGGAGCCCATCCGCAGGCTCGTGTTCGCCGCGTTGACCAGTGCGTCCGCCGACTGTGCAGCGATGTCGCCCTGGATTACCTCGAATTCCATGCGCGATGCTGGGAGCGGCACGATGAAAGTTTTAGCGCCAACGCGGCCGAACGCCCTCATTGTCGTCTGTCATCGCGCCCCACAACAGGCAGAAACCCGTCTGGCCCTTACTAACAGACATGGACCTGCTGACGATGACGTGGCGGGACGTGGGGTTCATGCACTGGCCGGTCGAGCCCGACATCGTCCAGTCGACGCTGCCGGATGGGCTCGCCGTCGACACGTACGACGGGCAGGCGTGGCTCAGTGTGGTCCCGTTCCAGATGGCAGACATCAGGCCGCGCGGCAGTCCGATCGGGCGGTCCTTCGGCGAGCTAAATCTCCGGACCTACGTGGTCGCCGACGGGACGCCGGGGGTGTACTTCTACAACCTCGACGCCGACGACCGGCTCAGCGTGACGCTGGCCCGGCGGCTGTTCCAGTTGTCCTACTACCAGGCGTCGATGCGGGTCCGGACCGACGGCGACAGCGTCGAGTTCCGGAGCCGTCGGACCAGTTCGCGGGCACCGCCGGCGGATTTCCACGCCACCTACGAGCCGACTGAGCCGCCGTCGACACCCGAACCGGGCTCGGTGGCGTCGTTCCTGGTGGAACGGTACCGCTTCTACGCCGCGAGCGACGGCGGGACAGTGTATTACGCCGACATCGACCACGAACCGTGGCCGCTCCAGCGTGGGCAAGCAGATATCCGGACGAACGGGCTGTTCGCCGCGTCGGGGTTCAACAGGCCCGACGGGGACCCGCTCGTCCACTACTGCGCCGAGATTCCGGTGACTGCCGGGCGGCTCCACCGACTCGGCGGGGTTGCCCAGTACACTGATTAGCGTGTCGGCCCCAGTGAAGATGTGGTCGCCCTCCGCCCGCTGCAGGTCACGCTGGACGACGTGTGCTTCTGTCACTGGCCAGTCCCCGAGACAGCGGTGCAGTCGGTAGCCCCCGACTGGCTCACCGTTGAGACAGCCGACGGCGACGCCTGGGTGTCGGCCGTCGCGGCGACCGTCGACCGCGTTGAGACGTTTGGTATCGAGATCGCTGGGCCGTCTGAGTTGCTCACGGTTCGGACCTACGTCCGCGGGCCGACCGGCCAGCGCGGGGTCTGCGTACTCGGGCTGTTCGGTGACGACAGGCGGACAGCGACAGCGGTTTCGGAACTGTTTCGCATCACGGTTGGTGACGCCGTGCCGCGGACGCTCCCGACGGCCGACTGTCGGCGAGTCCTCGACGCCGGCGACCGCCGGCTGTTCGAGTGTCGGTACACAGTCAGTGGTAGCCCAGCGGCGATTCCACCCGACTCGCTGGCCTCTTTTCTCGTCGACCGACAGCGATACTTCACGACCGGCCGCTTCGGGACGCACCTCGTCGGCAGCGTCAGTCACGACCCGTGGCGACTCGACCGCATTGACGCCACTGTGACCGGCTCTGTACTCCCACTGGTTGACATATCTGTTCGTGAGGTAGAGCCGTTAGTCCATCACAGTCCTGGGCTTCGAGTTTCGATTGCCCCACCGGTACCGCCCTAGCCGGGACCAGCGGGCAACCTAGCTCCCTTGAAATATAAGTACGGACAGACCATTGGGGGGATAAGGACCCTGCCGCCCATATGACATCTGAAAGTAATATACGAACGCTTGTTGTTGACGACAGCGATTTTTTCGCGGAGATGACCGCTGATACGCTCACGCAACAACACGGCATCGAGTCCGTTGCTGCGAACAGCGCTGCGGAAGCGCTGGAACGGCTCGACGAGGGCGGGTTCGACTGCGTCGTCAGCGACTACGAAATGCCCGAGATGGACGGGCTGGAACTGCTGGAGGCGATCAGGGAGACGAACCCGTCCATTCCGTTCATTCTCCTTACCGGGCGGGGGGACGAAGAGACGGCCAGTGCAGCTATCGCGGCCGGTGTCGCCGACTATCTTCTGAAGCTCGAAGTCGTCGAAGACAAGCAGTACGGCCGACTGGCGAACCGGATCGAGAACGTCGTGTCACAGGAACGGACCCGCAGAAAATTCGAGTCGCTGGTCGCGGACTCGCCGGACGGTATCGCCCACCTGACGACTGACGGGACCATCCTTTCGGTGAACCCGTCGATGGCAGACTGGCTGGGCGATGACCCCGACGCACTCATCGGCTACACACTGGATGAAGTGATGGACAGCGAGGTGGCGACCCGGCGTATCGAAGCCGGCCGGAACGCGGTCGAGAACGGTGCCGCGACGCGGACGGAAGACGCCGTCGACGGGCAGCACTACCAGAACCAGTTCATCCCCGTCGACAGCCACCGCGAGACCGATACGTTCCAGTTGGTCTCGCGGGACATCACCGAGCGCGTCGAACGCCAGCGCGAACTGGAGCGCCAGAACGAGCGACTGGAGGAGTTCGCCAGCGTCGTCAGCCACGACCTCCGGAACCCCCTGAACGTCGCTCAGGGCGCGGTGGATCTGCTCACCGAGCCTGCCGATAGCGAGGACGCCGAACTGGTCGCCAAGATCGACCGGTCCCTGGACCGGATGGGCTGTATCATCGAGGACGTGCTGGCGCTGGCTCGGCAGGGCCGAACCGTCAATGACCCACAGGAGACGGAGCTATCGACGCTGGCGTCGACTGCCTGGACCTGGATCGAGGCGGAACAGTCGTCAATGTCGGTCCAGTCGAGCGCGGACCTCGCGGCCGACAGCGGGCGCGTCCAGGACCTGCTGGCGAACCTGTTCCGGAACGCCATCGAACACAACGACGGCGACGTCGAAATCGAGGTCGGACTGCTGGAATCGCGGAACGGTTTCTACATCGCGGACAACGGCGAAGGTGTCGAGGGCGACGCCGAGGACGTGTTCGAGATGGGCTACTCTTCAACACAGGACGGAACCGGGTTCGGCCTGGCTATCGTCGAACAGGTCGCCGAGGCCCACGGCTGGGAGGTGTCGCTAACGGACAGCGACAGCGGCGGAGCGCGCTTCGAGGTGACGGACGTCGAACTACACGACTGAGACGGACTTTTCACTGGCGGGTTCCGAGTAGTGGTAATGACAGTCGCGGGGGCCATCATCGACTTGGACGGAACGGTGTACCACGGAGATACGCTGTTGCCGGGCGCGGCGTCGGCAATCGATACATTCAGGCAGCGTGGTTTGGGAATCTGCTTCTTTTCAAACAACCCCATCCACGACGGGAACGAGTACGTCGAACGGTTGCGGGGTATGGGTATCGATGCCCGCGAGGGCGAGGCCTGTTCCTCCGGTGTCGTCACCCGAGAATACCTCAACGGAGCCCACGCGGGGGACAACGTGTTCGTCATCGGAAGCGACCAGCTCCGCAATCTGGTTGCGGGGACGGAGGCACGTCTGATCGAGGACCCTGCCGAGACTGATGTGTTACTGGCCTCCTGGACGGACGAGTTTCACTACCACGACATGGTCGATGCGCTCCGGGCCGTCCGCGACGACACCGTCTTTCTCGGGACCGACCCGGACCGGACGTTCCCTGGCGAAGACGGCGACCCGGTTCCCGGTTCCGGGGCGATAATCAACGCCGTCGCCGGCGTCATCGAGCGGGACCCGGACCGGATACTCGGCAAGCCTTCGGAGATAGCCGTCCAGGCGGCACTGGAACGGCTGGACTGTGCCCCAGAAGACTGTTTCATCATCGGTGACAGGCTGGAGACGGATATCGCGATGGGCGAGCGGAACGGCATGACAACCGTTCTTGTCCGAACCGGCGTGTCCAACGAGCAGTCGCTGGAGCGGAGCGCCGTGACGCCCGACTACGTCATCGACTCGTTGGGGGACATCGAAGAGGTGCTTGCGTCGCTGGACGTGTGACACGAAACTGGTAATTCACCTGCGACTTTATTTCGACGGCGACCGTAGGTGTCAGTGGTGTTTCCAATGGGTAAAGACATCCTCATGATCGTCGGCGATTTCGGTGAAGACTACGAGATAATGGTGCCGTTCCAGGCGCTGCAAATGGTCGGCCACGAGGTCGACGCGGTGTGTCCCGACAAAGCGGCCGAGGAGACCATCAAGACAGCGATACACGACTTCCGCGGCGACCAGACCTACATGGAGTCCCGTGGCCACGACTTCGTCCTGAATGCGACGATGGCCGACGTGACACCCAGCGACTACGACGCACTCGTCGTCCCCGGCGGTCGCGCCCCCGAGTATCTCCGGACGTACGACGAGGTGCTAGAGGCAGTACAGCACTTCTTTGAGGAGGACAAACCAGTCGCGGCGCTGTGTCACGGCCCGCAGATTCTCGCCGCTGCCGACGTACTGGACGGCTACGAGATGACGTCGTACCCGGCCTGTCGCGCCGAGTGCGAGGCCGCCGGCTGTTCGTGGGTCGATGAAGTGGTCACCGACGGCAACCTCGTCACCGGCCAGGCCTGGCCCGACCATCCCGAGTGGCTCGCGGGGTTCATGGACCTGCTCGGCGACGACGTATCTCACGGCGAGCCGATCCCCGCCGACGACTGAGGTCACACAGTTTTGGAGGGATTCATAACAAACAAATAACGTGGGCGTTTCTCTCTGTTGAGGCGGGTGGGTTCTGGCATAGTGCACCACTGAGTTCTCCCGCCTCGTTTTCAACGCTTATAGAAAATAACAGATATCAGTAACTGACTGCGACCACCGGCAGATAGCCGAGTACGTGTCACGGTGGCACCAGATTTGTTATGCTGGAGAGAGAACGGTAGCGTACAATGCCCTCCAACACTTCATCGCAAGACCGTGACCGCGGCTGTCCGAAGTGCGGCCACACCGGTACCGACGTGGGTAACATCTCGACCACCGGCGGCGGCCTCTCGAAAATGTTCGACATCCAGACCAATCAGTTTCAGGTCGTCACGTGTACGAACTGCGGCTACTCGGAGCTATACCGTGACACCGGGTCCGCAGGCAGTGACCTGGCGGATATCTTCCTTGGCTGACGATGGCCGCCGTGACCGGGCTGTTTCTCATCGTCGTGTTGCTCGCGGTGGCCGCGCCGCTAGCCCTGTACGCGCTGGTCCGAAGCGAACACGACCAGCGCGTCGAAACGGACCGTGAGACTGCCGAACGGCTTGCCCGGCGCGATACGGACGACGACGGCCGAGCCCGGTGAGTAGCCCGGAGCCGTCTCGTCGAGTGTAGCGGTCAGTCGTTCACACATTGATACAGCGATACGAAGGTCCAGAACGGCACAGGTCTCGAATAAACTCCAAACAATGGGGAAGTGTACCGGTGTCGAACCTTTTATCATAACACTCGCACAACGTCCGACCATGGTTGACAAAGAAGACCTCCGATCACAGTTTGTCGAGGCGTTTGAGGAAGCAGACTACCCGATCTCCAGCCCGATGGATCTCGTTCCGGCGCTCCCGGGCGGCCCGTCGACGAAGTTCGAGTCCGGCGACTTCTCGATGACAGCGATGGAACTGAATACGAAGCTCGACGGGGAGTTCCCGTACGAGAGTGTCGATGACTTCGTCGACGATGTCATGGCCTCGCTGGAAGATCAAGACCTCATCTGAGCGGACCACACTGACTCCAGCCGCTGTACCGGTTTCGCGCAATAATTCGCGAGATTTCCGGGCGAACGAGTCGGTAGCCGTACCCGCCAGACCCTTGATATTTATCAGGGCAACGTCCCTACTCTGTGTATGGTCGGTTTGCCGGGGATCGAGACACTCGTTCGGACGTTCGGTCCGTTTCTCATCCCCGCAACGCTGTTTGTTCTGGGTGCCATCGGCTATCTGTTCCTGTGGCTCCTGACCCGGAACCGGCGCGAAACGTACGCTGCTGACGAGTGATGGCGGCCATCCGAATACTGCCGGTGAGTTCAAAGTTGTTGGAATCGCCAATCTTTTGCATTAGACTTGTCTAATTTGGTGTATGCTGAGTGCCAAGATGGAGGATTATCTGAAGGCCATCTATCGTCTTGAGCGGGACGGCGACCCGCCGATTTCCCCCTCTACTATCGCCGAGATGCTGGACGTTACGGCACCGACGGTCACCAGTATGGTCGAGAAACTGGCCGACCGCGGGCTGATTGAACGCGAGAAGTACAAGGGCGTGCGGACGACACCGGAAGGTGAGACAGTAGCACTGGAGATTATTCGCCACCACCGCCTGCTTGAGACGTTTCTCACCGAACAGCTGGGGTACGACTGGGCCGAGGTCCACGAGGAAGCGGAGGTACTCGAACACCACATCAGCGAGGAGTTCGAGCGTCGGGTCGCGGCCGTCCTCGACGAACCGGAGTTCGACCCCCACGGAGACCCGATTCCCAGTGACTCGCTCGACCCCATCGATGACGAGTCCGCGACAGCGCTGTCAGAACACAGCGAAGGGGGGCGGGTCGAAGTTGCACGGGTCAGAGACCGTGACCCCGACGAGCTCACGTACCTCTCCGATGCCGGCATCACGCCGGGGACCGTGTTGACCGTCGAGGAAGTCGCTCCTATCGGGATGGTGACCGTCCAGCTAGAGAGCGGGGCGTCAGTGTCGCTCCCGGACCATATCGCCGATGCGATTCAGGTCCGCGCACCGGAGACGCACGGCGAAGACGGAGTGAGCCAAGCGTGAGCGACGCGACGTGGCTGACAGTGGTCGCGATAGCGGCCGGTGCACAGCTGGCAGTTCTCCCCGGCGAGAAAGTCCAGTTCATCATCGCCGGCCTGTCGACGCGATTCAATCCGTTCCTCGTCGTCAGCGCCGCAGGCAGTGCCTTCGCCGGCTGGACGGTGCTTGAGGTCTGGTTTGGCTCCGCAATCACATCGCTACTACCCGGTATCGTCCTCGAAAGCCTCACCGCCGGGATGTTCCTGCTGTTCGCGATACTACTGCTCCGCAGCGCTCCGGCAGCCGACGCAGAGCAACAGGAACCCGCGTCCGGTTTCACCACTGACGGCGGACAGCTAGACGTTCGCGTTCCCGTCGTCGACTGGCAAGTACCGAACAAGCTCGGCGGCTTTCTACCCATCTTTGCGATGATGGCCTTCGGCGAGTTCGGCGACAAGACCCAGCTCATTACGATCACGCTCGCCGCGCAGTACAGCGCCCACGCCAGCGCTATCTGGACCGGCGAGATGCTCGCTATCATTCCGGTGAGCCTCGCCAACGCGCTGTTTTTCCACCGCTTCGCCCACCGGTTTGACCTGCGGAAAGCTCACTTTGTCGGCGCAGGACTGTTCCTGTTTTTCGCCGCGGACTTCGCCCTGAGCGTGACGATGGGGGTCTCGCTGTGGGAAACGATAGTCTCATCCGTCGCGGCGCAGGTGGGTGCCTGAGAATGGTGTAGCTGATTTGAGCGACAGAAGGCTTTTCGAGAACGGCTGAACAGTACTGGGTGATGCCCTCCAGACGTAGCGTCCTCACAGCAGGAACACTCCTTGCACTCTCGGGATGTACGGCACTCAGTCCTGCGAGCGCGCGACTCGCCGGCGTACGGCTAACGAACACCGGTTCGGCGACACAGGAGTTCGAGTTCACCGTCACGGTCGACGGCGAGACGGTGTACGAGGAGACACATACCGTCGGGGCTGCGGAGGACAGCGCAACCGTGGAACTGGACGATGCGCTGCCGGACAG
The DNA here is from genome assembly GCF_000336635.1 of Haloarcula japonica DSM 6131. Lineage (GTDB taxonomy): Archaea > Halobacteriota > Halobacteria > Halobacteriales > Haloarculaceae > Haloarcula > Haloarcula japonica. The sequence continues at coordinate 197,690 of NZ_AOLY01000037.1, forward strand.
ACAGGGGACAATAACGATAGCGACGGCCATTGCCGGGACCGATATCTCGGAGGAGACAACGTTCGACGACGACAACTGTTACGACGTCATTGTTGAGTACACTGGTGACAACGTCGTTCACTGGCAAAGCGGGCACAGCGACTGTGACGCGTTCCACTGACTCGCTCATCGGCCAGCGTTTAGTCGCTAGCTGTGGCTCACAGTGCGGCCATCGAGCCCAGTCGAGGTCGTCGTTCAGTCCTGACTGATGCTGTCGAGTTCACGCGCTTCATTCGGAGCGCCGGTCTGTCGGACTTTCCCGGCGAGAACCGAGAGGACGTAGATCCCCACTGCGACGAGAACGATGACGCCGCCGGCTGTCGCACCGGCGTAGTACGAGACGCCGATGCCGAGCAGGACGGCGAGTTCGGCTAAGACAATCGAGACCAGCAGTGATTCCGAGAAGCTCCGGGACACCTGTGTCGCGCCGGCGACCGGGACGACGAGCATGGCTGCGACGAGAATGACGCCCATGATCTGCATCGCGCCGACGACGACAAGTGCCGTCAACATCACCATGATTCGGTTGTACCAGGCGACCGGGATCCCGGCGACGGCGGCGGCGGTCTCGTCGAACGTGACGTACAGCAACTGGTTGCGAGTGAGCGAGACCGTTGCGACGATGACGCTGAACAGCCCGAGCATGATAACCGCGTTCTCGGCCGACACCGTCGAGAGGTTGCCAAAGAGGTACTGGTTGATACCGACGGCCAGCCCGCCGGCGTTGAGGCTGATGAGGACCGTCCCCAGTGCGAACCCCGTTGAGAGGACAATCGCCATCGACACGTCGTTGTAGGCGTCGGTCGCCTCGGAGATGAGTTCGATGAGCAACGCCGCGATAACGGCCACGACGACAGCGGTGAGATACGGCGAAACGCTCAGTTCGAGGACGGCGTTGAGAAACAGCCCGACGGCGACGCCCGCAAAGGCCGTGTGGGCCAGTGCGTCCCCGATAAGGGCGAGTTGGCGGTGGACGAGAAAGGTCCCGATTAACGGCGCGATGACACCGACACACAGCCCGACCAGTATCGCCCGGTACATGAAGGTGTACTCGGGGCTGATGAGTTCCAGCCCGGTCAGGTAGTAGAGCTGTGTCAGGAGCCAGTACCACACTTCAAGGATCGGGACGAACGTCTCGTAGATGCCGCCGGCGGCAAAGCCAAGCGTCATGAGTTGCCTCCGGTCAGCGACCGCGCACCCGTCCCGAACGCTCTGGCCAGCGCCGCGCTGTCGGTGAATTCCGCCGACGGCCCGTCGAAGTAGATCTCCCGGTTGAGGCAGATGACGCGTTTTGCGTGTTCGGTGACGGCCTGCAGGTCGTGTTCAATGAGCAGGACGGTGATGCCATCGTCGTGGAGCGATTCGAGCAGCCCGTAGAAGGCGTCAACCGATTCGGTGTCCACGCCGACGGTCGGTTCGTCCAGTACGAGCAGGTCGGCCTCACCCGCAAGCGCCCGAGCAATGAACGCACGCTGGCGCTGCCCGCCGGAGAGCTGGGTGATTCGCCGGTCAGCGAACGCCGACATCCCGACCGTGTCGATGGCCCTGTCGACGATACGCCAATCGGCCGCAGAGAGGCGCCCGAACCCGACGTGTGGGAACCGCCCCATCTTCACCACTTCGCGGACTGTTATGGGCATCTCCCGACTCGTGCCAGCGCCCTGCGCGACGTAGCCGACTCTGGCCCCGTCGTCGAACGCCGTCGCGTCAACGCCGAACAGCTGTGCAGTCCCGCTATCGGGATCCAGCAGCCCGAGCAGCAACTGCATGAGCGTCGACTTGCCGGACCCGTTCGGGCCGACCACGGCGACGTACTCGCCGGCGTCGATACTGACGCTGACGTCTTCGACGACCGGCATCGACGTGTACCCGAACGACACGTCGGTGAGTTCAATGACGGGCGGTTCAGTCTCGTTCGATTCGGTCGTCGCTTCGTCGCCACCGTCTCGGTAGTGTGAGCGCGCGGTCATTCTTATTCGAAGTTCCGCCACTCCTCGCTCCAGCCGTCGGGACCGGCGTCTTCAGGTGCCGTGTTGCCCAGAACGACCTCGAACGTCGGCATATTTATTCGATAGGCGATCTCCTCGTATCCCCAACCGTTTGCGACCCACTCCTCACGGACGCCAGCGTACGGGGTCACCGGGTAGTAGGCTTCGACCGAGGTCTCGGCGAGTAACTGCTTCGCGGGTTTGCGCGTCTCGAAGACACCGGCCCCGATATACCGGATATCGTTGTCCTCGATGACCGCTTTCGCCTCGGTGATGTCCGAGGGCTTCACGTCACCGCTGGCCGCGAGGTTGACCACGAGCGGGCGCATCTCGACGCCGTAGCGCGAGCCGATGTACTGGAAGGCGTTGTGCGCCGCGAGCTGGACCACGTTCCTGTCTGCCCGGTCGAAAATATCGGCGTAGTCCGCGTCGATGCGGTCGAGAACGTCCGAGTTGTACGCCTCGGCGTTGTCCCGGAGCGTATCTTCGAAATCTGGTGCGAGCGCGACCAGTCCCTCGGTGATGTTGTCGACCGACTGCTTCGCGCGCTGGGGGTCAAGCCAGAAGTGGGGGTCGCTGGCCCTGTTCTGTCCGACACCCTCTTCGTCGCGGTCGAGGCTCGCCGCGAGCGATTCGAGTTCGATACCCTCGCGGACGTTGATGAGTTCGGTATCGACGTTGTCGTCTTCGAGCGTCTGGATCGCCCGGTCCGCCCACGGCTGGAAGTCCGGACCAACGTGAATGAACGCGTCCGCGTCGATGATATCTCGCGTGATCCCGGCGTCCGGTTCCCAGCCGTGGCCGTGCAGTCCTGTCGGGATGAGGTTCTTGACTGTTATCGGTGTTCCGCGTGCGACCTCGCGGGCGAAATCGTAGAAGCTGAAGAAGGACGCGACAGCGACCGGTCCCTCCGTACCGCTTTCGCTGCGGTCACTTGTGGACGCTTCGGCCCCGCCGCCGGTCAGACAGCCGGCAAGTGCGGATGCAAGCACTCCCGCGCCGGCACCCAGGGCCTTCCTGCGGGTGCGTCCACGCGATGGCTCGCTGCGGTGTTCGGTAGTCGTCATGTGTGGATTGCTATCGCAGAAGTATATAGTAGTTTGCATCTAATTAAAAAATTAGACTAGTCTAATACATCTCATGGGTTACCTTCGATACCGCGGCTAGCCATAGACGCGACCGGTCACAACGCATAAATCGGCGCTCGAAGTTGATCCGATATGCCCGGCCTCGACGATACGGACCACGAGATCCTCCGACTCCTGCTCGAAGACGCCAGACGGCCCTACAGTGATATCGCCGAGCGAGTGGACCTCTCGGCTCCGGCAGTCTCGGATCGCGTCGACCGACTCGTCGAAATGGGACTGATACAGGGGTTTACCGTCGATGTCGACCGTTCACTGTTGCAGGCCGGCGTGCCAGTCCTGATAGAGATAGACGCGAAGCCGGGTCGGGCCGCCGATATTGCTGGGGCGGTCAGCGACGCCGACACCGTCGAGCGGGTCTACCGGACCGCCGGCGGCCGCGTGGTTCTGGTAGCGACTGTTCCCCAATCCGACGCCAGCGAACTCCTCGCCGAACACGTCGACCTCGCGGCCGTCGACCATTACGAAGTCCGGATGATTGCGGACAGCGAGTGGACCGCTGGGCTGGGTGCGGCGGAGTTCGCACCCGACTGCGCGGAGTGTGGCAACTCCGTCGACGAGGAGGGCGAACAGCGCACGCTCGACGGTGAGCGCTACTACTTCTGCTGTGGCTCCTGTGCGGAGCGGTTCGTCAAGCAGTACCAGTCGCTGAAGGATGGGGCCTGAACCGCGACAGTCGTTTTTGATTATTGAGTTGCTGGCGATGGCAGTTTGGATACCAAGCAATCAGGCGAATGTGACATTCGAATCAAAGGGACAAACCGCATGAACAAGGGAGGCGTACAATAAGACAAGATGAGTAACCGGACCACTCGGCTCGAACTGACGGGAATGAGCTGTGCCAACTGCGCGGGCACCATCGAGGAGTCAGTGGGCGAACTGGACGGGGTTTCGTCCGTCGACGCGAACTACGCCACCGACGAGGGGAGCGTCGAATACGACCCAGACGTGGTGTCACTGGCCGACATCGTCGCCGCCGTACAGGACGCTGGCTACGGCGTCGCGACGGAGACGATGACTATCGGCATCACCGATATGTCGTGTGCGAACTGCGCGGATACCACCGAGGAGGCGCTGGAAGGGACCGCGGGCGTCATCGACGCCAGCGTGAACTACGCCACCGACGAGGGTCAGGTCACGTACAACCCGGCCGACGTGTCGCGTGCGGACCTCTACGACGCTATCGAATCCGCCGGCTACACGCCCGTACGGGAGGGCAGCAGGAGTGCAAACGGCGGGGACGGCGACGACGGTGAGCAGTCCGGCGCTGACCGCCGTGCTGCTGCGCGCAACGAGGAGACGCGCAGACAGCTCCGGCTCACGCTGTTCGGAGCGGTACTGTCGGCCCCACTCTTGCTGTTCATGGCGGACCACCTGTTCTCGCTCGGACTTATCCGTGATACGATTCTGGGGGTTCCCCAAGGCTGGGTCGCCTTTGCGCTGGCAACGCCGGTACAGATTCTGCTGGGCAAGCCCTTCTACGAGAATTCCTACAAGGCACTGGTCAACAACGGGCGAGCCAACATGGACGTGCTCATCGCGCTGGGCTCTTCGACGGCATACGTCTACTCGGTGGCCGCGCTGGCGGGCCTCATCGCGAGCACGGGGTTGTACTTCGATACGGCCGCGCTGATTCTCGTGTTCATCACGCTCGGGAACTACCTCGAAGCGCGCTCGAAGAGCCAGGCCGGGGCCGCCATCCAGCAACTCCTCGAAATGGAGGCAGACACGGCGACGGTCGTCCGCGAGGACGGCAGCGAGGAGGAAATCCCTATCGACGAGGTCGGGGTCGGCGACCGGCTGAAAGTCCGGCCCGGAGAGAAGATTCCAACAGACGGGGTCGTGGTAGATGGCGATTCGGCGGTCGACGAGTCGATGGTGACCGGCGAGTCGGTCCCAGTTGAAAAGGGAGAAGGCGATGAGGTCATCGGCTCGACGGTGAACCAGAACGGTGTCCTCGAAGTCGAGGCGACGAAGGTCGGCTCGGAGACGGCGATCCAGCAGATCGCCGAGCGGGTCCGGCAGGCCCAGTCCCGCCAGCCCGACATCCAGAACGTCGCCGACCGCATCTCGGCATACTTCGTTCCGGCGGTCATCGGCAACGCCGTCCTCTGGGCGGTGCTGTGGGCGGCCGCGCCGGAGACGCTGGCCGCAGTCGTCGACGCGCTCCCGCTGTGGGGGCTGGCCGCGGGCGGCCCGGCCGGCGTCGGCGTGAGCGAGTTCGCCGTCGTCGTGTTCGCCTCCGCCGTCCTGATCGCCTGTCCCTGTGCACTCGGATTAGCGACCCCCGCCGCGACGATGGTCGGGACGGCCATCGGCGCGCGCAACGGCGTCCTGTTCAAGGGCGGGGACGTGCTCGAACGCGTCCACGAGGTCGACACTGTCGTCTTCGACAAGACGGGGACGCTGACGAAAGGCGAGATGGAACTCACGGATGTGGAAGTCGTCGGCCCCGCTGCGGACGGCGGGGCGCTCAAACCCGAGCGCGAACTGAGTGAGGCGTTCGTCCTCGAAGTCGCCGCCAGCGCCGAACACGCAAGTGAGCACCCGCTGGCCGAGGCCATCGTCGAGGGCGCACGCGAGCGCGGTATCGAGGTCGAAGACCCCGACGAGTTCGAGAACGTCCCCGGACAGGGCGTGAAGGCGACGACGCGCCACGGTCGCGTCCTCGTCGGCAACCGGAAACTGCTGTCCGAGGCCGGCGTCGACACCGCGCCGGCAGAGGAGCGGATGGACGCCCTCGAACGCGAGGGGAAGACGGCGATGCTGGTCGCGCTGGCCGAGGATGCGGACGGTGACGAGACAGTGGGCGGTGGCGAACCGGACTTCCGCCTCATCGGCGTCGTCGCCGACGCCGACACGGTGAAAGAATCCGCAAAAGCCGCCGTCAGCGGCCTGCAAGAGCGCAGGCTCGGCGTCTGGCTCATCACCGGCGACAACGAGCGGACCGCCCGCGCCGTCGCCGAGGAAGTCGGCATCGACCCCGACAACGTGATGGCCGACGTACTGCCGGAGGACAAGGCCGACGCGGTCGACGACCTCCAGAGTGAGGGCGACCAGGCGATGATGGTCGGCGACGGCGTCAACGACGCGCCGGCGCTGGCGGCCGCGAGCGTCGGCTGTGCCATCGGCTCCGGGACCGACGTGGCGATTGAGGCCGGCGACGTGACGCTGCTCCGGGACGACCCCGCCGACGTGGTGAAGGCCATCCGGATCTCCGAGGCGACGCTCCGGAAGATCAAGCAGAACCTCTTCTGGGCGCTGGGCTACAACACGGTGATGATTCCGCTGGCATCGCTGGGGCTGCTCCAGCCGGTGCTCGCCGCCGCCGCGATGGCCGCTTCGTCCGTATCGGTGCTCGCAAACAGCCTCGCGTTCCGCCGGTACACTCCGGACTCGGAGTACAGTCTCCTCGGCTTCCTCCGTCGCTGAACGGGGCCCGTCTCCAGCAGACTCATTTGTCGCCGGGCCTCACTTGCGAACAGTGACAAGTGAGGAGCGTGTCGCCGACGAGCCGACGGGAGGGACAGTGTCACAGCCGGGCGGCGTCGGCGTCCGGCTCCGTGCACTCTGGCGCGCGCTGGTCATTGTCTGGCAGTTCGTCCCGCTGCTCTGGCAGTGGGGCCGGGACCGCAAGCGGTTCCTCCTGTTCGGCCGGTCCCGGTCAGTGACCCCCGAGACGCGGACGCGGCGCGCCCGCTACCTGAAAGACACCTTCGTCGACCTCGGCCCGGCGTTTATCAAGCTCGGTCAGATGTTGTCGACCCGGCCTGATGCCCTGCCGCGGGCGTACGTCGACGTGCTCTCGGAGCTACAGGACAACGTTCCACCGGACGCGTGGGCCACCATCGAGCCAGTCATCGAACGGGAACTGGGCGACGACATCGACACGCTGTTCGAGGAATTCGACACGACAGCCATCTCCGGAGCCTCGCTCGGGCAGGTGTACGAGGCACAGATCGACGGCCAACGGGTCGCTGTAAAGGTCCTCCGCCCAAACATCAGGACGCGCGTCGAGTCAGACCTGCGCGTACTATCGACGTTACTGCCGGTGCTCACCTACGGCGCGGACCCGGGTCAGGCGTTCACGCTGGAAAATCTCACCGAGGAATTCGCGTCGACGGTCCGCCGGGAGATGGACTACGGCCACGAGGCACGGATGCTCCGGGAGATCGGCGACAACTTCGCAAACGACGACGATATCGCCATCCCGGATGTTGTCGAAAGCCACTCGACGGACCGCGTGCTGACGATGACATACCTCGACGGGGTGAAAATCGACGACGTGGAGCGGTTGGACGAACTCGGCGTCGACCGCCCCGCTCTGGTCCGCCGCCTCGAAGAGGTGTACATCCAGATGATCGTCGAGGACGGCCTCTTCCACGCCGACCCCCATCCGGGCAATCTGGCGGTCCAGCCCGACGGGACACTCGTGTTCTACGACTTCGGTATGACTGGCTACCTCGGTCCCCGGACACAGGACCAACTGCTTGACTTTTACGTCGGTCTGGCGACCGACGACGTGGACCGCGTAATGGACGCCTTCGTCGAGATGGGCGCGCTGGACCCGATGGCCGACCGGGACGTGATGCGGGAGGCGTTCGACATCGTCATCGAGCAGTTCCGCGGTGAGGACATCAGCGAATACCGCATCGAACAGCTCGTCGGCCAGTTCGAGACGCAACTGTACGAGTTCCCGATGCGACTGCCACAGGACCTGGCGCTGGTGGTCCGGGTAACAACGGTGCTCGAAGGCGTCTGTCGGACGCTCGACCCTGAGTTCGACTTCATCGAGATCATCTCCGAGTACGTCATGGAGCAGGGCGCAGGAGACGATGTCCGAGAGCGAGTGAAAGCAGAAATACAGGACGCGGTGACTACGTCGACCCGGTCAGCGGTACGGGCTGCGCCGAAGGTGGAGGACACACTCGACAGAGTCGAGCGCGAAGAACTGCTCGTCAAGACCGTGCTCGAAGACTCTGACGGACTGAGTCGGGTGCTCGCCAAGCGACTCCTGCTCGGTATCGTCGCCAGTGCGGGAATCCCGCTGAGTGCATATCTCTATACGGTGGACGGCATTCAGGCGGCCGTGCTCGCACTGGGTGGGAGCGCGGCGGTGATCGGAATTCTCGCGTGGTCGTTCCGCCGACGCCGCGGGCCCGCACTATCGACGCCACAGTTCACCCGTCACGAGATGCAACAGCGGCAGGCAACTGACGCCGCGGACGGAGACGAGTAACCAAATTCCGGTTCTCCCACGAGACAGCGGCGTTCAGAGTTCGCCTTCGGCCGCCATTTTGCGGATCTCTTCGGCCCGTTTGCGTATCTCCGTGAGTTCCTCGTCGCCTTTGTTGTCGACGTGGCTGTACATCAGTCCCATCCGGTGGTTCGACCGAAGCGTGTCTTCGTTGCGGTCGAGGAAGTCCCAGTACAGCGCGTTGAACGGGCAGGCTCCGTCGCCGGTGGTCTTCGTCTTGTAGTACGGACAACCCGAACAGTAGTCGCTCATCTTGTCCACGTAGTTCGCCGACGAGGCGTAGGGTTTGGTGGCGAACACGCCCGCGCCGTACAGCCCCATCTCGACGACGTTCGGCGTCGTAACCCAGTGGAAGGCGTCGACGTAGCCGGCGTGGAACCAGCGATTCAGTTGCGCCGGCTCGACGCCGTAGATGAGGCCGAAATTGGCGAGTATCATCAGCCGTTCGATGTGGTGTGAATACCCTCGCTCCCGGACCCCGTTGACCACGTCCGAGAGACACGCCATGTCGGTGTCACCGTCCCAGTAGAACTCGGGCAGGGCCTCGTTCGCGCCGAGTTGGTTCGCCGCAGCCAGGTCCGGCATCTCCCGACGGTAGACGTGCCGGAGAAATTCGCGCCAGCCGAGCACCTGCCGGACGAACCCCTCGACGCTGTTGAGGGGCGCATCACCGTCCTCGTAGGCGGCGATAGCACGCTCGATGACTTCATCCGGACCCAGGAGGCCGAGATTGAGCGACGTGGAGAGCAGGCTGTGGCTCATCGCCCACTCGTCCTCCAGCATCGCGTCTTGATACGGCCCGAACTCCGTCAGCCGGTCCGTAACGAAGTGGTCCAGCGCGCGAACGGCCTGCCGGCGAGTGACAGGCCAGTGGAACGGCTCCGGGTCGGCCCAGTCACCGCCGTATGGCCGCTCGTCGTAGCTTCCCTCGAACGTCGAATTGACCCACTCGATAACGTCCTCGGTCACGTCATCTGGCTCGAACCGCGGTGGATCCGGTGGCGTCCACTCATCGGGTGGCGTCTCACGGTTCTGGTCGTCGTAGTTCCACTCGCCGCCGGCGGGGTCGCCGTCCGTCATCAAGTAGCCCGTTTCACGGCGCATGAACCGGTAGAAATCCTCGTGGCGGTAGCGGCCGTCGCCGCGCCATTCGTCGAACTGAGACGGTGGGCAGAGGAAGCGTTCGTCGGCGACAAATTCGACGGTTCCACCGGCCTCGGCCACCAGCGATTCGAGACACGCCTGTGCGGACTCAGTCTGTGGCCGGTGAGTCAGGAGCGTGTCGCCTGGATTGGCCTCAAAGTGTGCCGCCAGGCCGTCTTCGAAGGTCTCTGTCTCCTGGTAGTGGACCGTTCGGCCATCGTCTCGGAGGCTGTCGCGGAAATGCCGCATTGCACTGAACAGCAGAATCAGCTTGTGCGGGTGGTAGGGCAGTTTGCGAGCGAACGACCGCGCCTCGACGAGGAGTACCGGTTCGTCAGGTCGTCGAGCGACGGGGCCGGACCGCCGGACGAGGTGGTCACCGCGAAGCCAGACTGTCATCGACAAGCGGACACTCCCATTGAGTACAGTGCGGGCCTGTATCAGCATCAAACCCAGTCCGAACTGTGTTGGTATCGAGACGTCGTGGGGCGGTAGAAACCCTCATTATTGTTTCCAGCCAAACGACAGAAACGACTTCCTTATAAGTGAACAGTCATAACTTTAAACGCATGACAGACGACCTCGACAGACGGACGTTCATCCGCACGACTGCGGCCGTATCAGGCGCTGGACTCCTTGCTGGCTGTGGCGGATCCGGCGGCGATGGTGGCGATGGTGGCGACGGCGAAACGGAAGCCGAAGAGATGGAGGCTACCGGAGGCGAGGAAATGGAGTCCACCGAGGCCGAGGAGATGGACACCGAGAGCAGCGGTGGAATGGAGACTGTCGAAGCGCCGGGCGAGGTCGCGGACTACGTCGGCGAGTCGTCGAACTTCGATGGCTCTATGGTCGTGATGACTGACCAGGACGAGGTCTCCGTCTCCGTCGGGGCCGAAGGCAACGGCGGCGCGTTCGCCTTCGATCCGCCGGCAATTAACGTCTCGACCGGAACGACGGTCGTCTGGGAGTGGACCGGTCAAGGAGCCGGCCACAACGTCAAGTCCGAAGGCGACGGCCCGCTCGACTCGGGTTCGGCTGTCTCAGAGGAAGGAAACACCTACGAGTACACGTTCGAAGAAACCGGGACCTATCTCTACAACTGTGTCCCGCACAAGGCGCTCGGGATGGTCGGCGCAGTCGTCGTCGAATAACGGATCGCTGCCGGACGGTTTTCATCGAGTTACTAGTGCGGAGCGACTGGTGACGTACAGCGAATACGCGATGACCGCGAAGCCGACCGCGGTGAGCGCGTTCTCGAAGATCAGTGCAGCGTTGGTACTCAGACCGAACAGTTGGTCCGCGATACCAGCGGTGAGCGAGCCGACAGTAATGGTCGCGAATCCGACGGCGAGATACGTGAGTCCGGTCGCCCTCGTTTTCAACGCTGCCCGAGCGGCAAAGTAAGTAATGAGTCCGCCAAGCAACACTGTCACAGTCTTGAATCCGATGACGATGAGTGGGATATCTCCGTTCATAGTTCCTCACTGACGCGTGACCACAGGAGGGCGAGTCGGTCGCTCGGCCGTTCTTCAGCCGGCAGAACGTTAACATCAAGCACGCCATCGTCGTCGACACCGACAAACACACCGTCACAGTCCCGGACGTACGCCGTCGCGTGATGGCCATCGGGGCGTACTTCTGTCTCCTCGGCGACCAGCTCGGCCTCGCTCAGCTGTTCGAGCTTCCGGTAGGTGCTTGTCTGGGGTAGGTCACAGACCGAGGCGACTTCCTTGGCTGGCAGTGGCTCGTCGAGCACCCTGAGGATGTCGCGACAGTCAGGGTCGGCGAGGGCGTCGAACAGCGCCTGTGTCTTGCTCGCGTCGTTGTGTGCCACGGCGGACCCTTCAGGGGACGGGTGGAGGTGGTTCTGCGCGCGGTTCGATTTCGATATGACGGGGCAGCGACGTGAAACCTGTGGGATACTGCGATCACGGTGTCCCGCGGTCCTCCGGTAGCAGCTCCCGGCCAGTGTCGGGAATATAAAACACCCTCAGATAAAGGGCGACTGTTTGTTTCCAGAATCTGGAAAGGGCACACCTACTTTTCTATCACCGAACAGCAACGACTAGCTTGCTATGCAACGGCCCTCCACCCGCAGACAGTTTCTTACAGGCACAGGGTTGACAGCGCTTGCCGTTACTGCTGGCTGCGTTTCCTCAGGCAGTACCAGCCAGGCTGACAATGAGACCGAAGCCGCTACATCGACGCCCACAGAAGCCGTCACGGCGGCTTCGACACCAGAATCTCTTGACACTTGGCTTGACGACGCAAACGGCTACGACGGCGAGCCCCGTACGTACGGTCCACGCTCACAGCCAGTAATCATGGTCGGTGAGGGAACTGATGGGGGCCTGGCATTCGATCCGCCAGTCATCGAAGTGTCGCCGATGACAAACGTCACATGGGACTGGACTGGACACGGTGGTCAACGGAACGTCGTCGCGCTTGATGGCACCTTCGACAGTGGCCGGACGAACGCCCAGATGGGGACGAGCTACCACTACATCTTTGACGAGGTTGGCGAGTACCGCTACGTCTCCGAGCCCCACCGCGATGAGGGTATGAAAGGGGCAGTCATCGTCAAGGAACGGGAATCTTCAGGATATCCAGCCATCGACCAGTGGCTCGGGTCAACGGGTAATTTCGATGGAACCATTACTGACCGAACCGGGAGGTCCGAAGCTACGGTTGCCGTGGGTGCAGAAGGCAACGGCGGTCAGTACGCGTTCGACCCGCCCGCCATCAAGATATCAACCGGAACGACGGTCTCCTGGGAGTGGACCGGCGCTGGCGCAGCACACAATGTCTTCTCGACTGACGGGAGTCAGATGGCGTCGGATGGCGTCATTTCGACCGACGGTAGCCCGCTTGATTCAGAACTCGTCTCAGAGGAAGGCAGTACCTACAAGCACACCTTCGAGGAAACCGGGGTATCTCTGTACACCTGTCAACCGCACCAAGGCCTCGGTATGAAAGGTGCGGTCGTCGTCGAATAGCGCAGCAATCGGTGACTCATTTCCAGAATCTGGAAAGGGCACACCTACTTTTCTATCACCGAATAACAACAACTAGCTTGCTATGCAACGGCCCTCCACTCGCAGACAGTTTCTCGCAGGCACAGGATTGACAGCGCTCGCCGCTACCGCCGGATGCGTGTCCTCGGGAAGTAGTTCAGAACCAGCGGCCGAAACCGCGACGCCAACCGAAACTGCGACATCAACCGAAACGCCTGAATCGACGCCCGAGTCGCTTGACGACTGGCTTGATGATGCCAACGGCTACGACGGCGAACCCCGCAGGCTCGGCCCCCAAACCCGGCCAACGGTCATGGTCGGCGAAGAGATGGACGGCGGCCTGGCGTTCGACCCGCCTGTCATCGAAGTCCCGCCGGGGACACTCGTCCGGTGGGACTGGACCGGCCACGGCGGCCAGCAGAACGTGGTTGCCCTCGACGGACCCTTCGACAGCGGCCGGACGAACGCCCAGCCCGGGACCGGGTATCGGTACTTTTTCGAGGAGACCGGCGAGTATCGCTACGTCTCCGAACCCCATCGCGACGATGGGATGAAAGGTGCGATTATTGTGAAAGAGCCGCCATCTTCAGGCAATACAAAAGTCGACGAGTGGCTCGCAGCGGCGAGTAACTTCGACGGTACCATCGTCGACCGTACCGACACTGACACCGCAACTGTAACCGCCGGCGCGGAAGGCAATGGTGGGAAGTTCGCGTTCGACCCCCCGGCGGTGGAGATCTCGACTGAGACGACCGTCCGGTGGGAGTGGACCGGCCACGGCGGCCCGCACAACGTCGTCTCCAAAGGTGACGGACCGCTCGGCTCGGAACTCGTCGTCGAGGAAGGGAGCTCCTACGAGCACACCTTCGAGGAGACCGGGACCTACCTGTACTCGTGTAAACCGCATAAGGGCCTGGGGATGAGAGGCGCAATCGTTGTCGAATAGCAATCGTCATCGAACCGCGTAGGAACTGACCTGCTGGCCGCCTATGGAATCTTGACGCTGTGTTTGAGTGTGCCGATACCTTCGATCTCGACCTCGACCTCGTCGCCGTCTTCCATCGGGCCGACCCCTTCGGGCGTCCCCGTGGCGATGACGTCGCCCGGTTCCAGCGTCATGTACGAGGTTATCTCTGCGATCAGTTCGGGGACCGAGAAGATGAGGTGTTCGCGGGAAGAAGACTGCTTCGTCTCGCCGTTCAGTCGGAGTTCGATGCTGGCGTCTTCCGGGACGTGCTCCGGTGTGGCCACGAGCGGGCCGATCGGGCAGGCGTTGTCGAAGGCCTTCCCGCGGACCCAGTTCTGTTCCCGCCGCTGGTCGTCGCGGTTGGAGATGTCGTTGACGCAGGTGTAGCCCGCGACGACGTCCATCGCGCCCGATTCGCTGACGTTCCGGCACTGCTCGCCGATGACGACGCCGAGTTCCGCCTCGTAGTCGATTCGCTCCTTCCCCGAGGGCATCGTGAGGTGCTTGCCGTGCGAGGCGACGGCGTTCGGGGCCTTCAGGAACAGCATCGGCCGGTCCGGGACGTCCGAGTCCATCTCCTCGGCGTGGTCGGCGTAGTTGCGCCCGATGCAGACGACTTTCGTCGGCTCGCAGGGCGGCAGAATATCCACCTCGTCGGGGTCGTAGGACTCGTCGCCGAAGGCGATACGGCCGTATGGCCCGGCGGCGGCGGTGACGACGGGCTCGCCGTCCTCGACAGTCCAGCGGCCCCCCCGGACGTTCCCCGCGGTATCACGGAATCGAACGCGCTTCATGTCACCGTTCTCTCAGGGCCGACAGATAAGCGTTTAGGAGGGGAAACCGTACCACAGCGGGCTGTTCGACGGCTGTCTACCCGACCATCGTCACCTGCGGTGTCGCGGTGAGCGGCCGTGTGACCGAACGGCTTTTGAGACGGGACGGGCTACGCTGGGCCGATGAACGTCCTCGTCGTTGGTGCCGGCGCGATGGGCCAGTGGTTCGCACGCACGGTCCGGACCCACGCCGACGCGACCGTCGCCTTCACCGACCTCGACCAGGCGGCCGCCGAAGCCGCTGCAAACGCGGTCGGCGGGCGCGCTGTCGCCAGCGACGCGGCCGGGACTTTCGATATTGTCTGTATCGCCGTACCGATGCCCGTCGCCGAGACGGCTATCGACGAGTTCGCGCCGTGTGCTACGGATGCAATCGTCGACGTGACTGGGAGCATGGCCGGCCCCGTCGCGGCGATGCGGGATGCGATGCCCGGCGGTCAGCGATTGAGCCTCCACCCGCTGTTTGCCCCCGAGAACGCGCCCGGTAACGTCGCCGTCGTTGCCGATGGACCGGGCCCCGACGCTACTGCTATCGTCGACGCACTCGCTGCAGCAGGGAACAACTGCTTCGAGACAACGGCGGCGGAACACGACGAAGCCATGGAAACGGTCCAAGCCAGCGCCCACGCCGCTGTACTCGCGTTCGCGATGGCCGCCGCCGACGTGCCTGACCGGTTTCAGACGCCGATTTCGGCCGGTCTGTTCGACCTCATCGAGCAGGTCACCGGCGGCGACCCGCGGGTGTATTCCGATATCCAGCGTACATTCGACGGCGCGGACGGAGTCGCCGACGCCGCCCAGAAGATCGCCGACGCCGACGCAGATACTTTCGAGCGGCTCTACGAGCAACTCTCATGAACCAGGACACACGCCAGCAGATACGCGACAACGCCCAGTACCTCCGCAACGTCCGACCGCTGGACCCCGAGGAGCTACACGAATACGTCGAAGGCCAGCCCCACCCCGCCGTCGTCAAGCAGGTACTCAGGGAGGAGGCGTTCGACCTTGGCCTCGTCGAACAGGACGACGGGACCTTCGTTCCGGCACCTGAGGGACGGCTCTCGGTAGACTTCGACGGTGTCGACCGGTTCCCGGACCGCTACGAGCAGCAGGTCATCGACCTGTTGACAGAGTGGGGCGGACTGGAGTGGCACAGCGGCGACAGCGGTGACGAACTCAGGGAGCGCATCCGCGACATCAAGGAGCGGTACCTCCAGGGCCAGGCTGTCGAATACGACGAACTGACCGCGCTTGGCTACGCCGTCTACCACCTGCCGGACTACTACGCCGTGGCGAAATACGTCCTCGCGGACCTCGCCGCGGACGGTCTGCTCCCGTCACAGCTCCGAGTGCTGGACGTAGGGGCCGGCGTCGGCGGCCCGGCGCTCGCCCTGCGGGACCTGCTCCCGGACGACGCCCTGCTTGACTATCACGCCGTCGAGCCGAGCGCCGCCGCCGATGTGCTGGAGAGCTTACTGGAAGACAGCGGCCAGAACGTCCGCTGGGAAATTCACCGGGCGCTCGCCGAGGAGTTCGACCCGTCGTCGCCGTTCGGCGACGACAGCGGTGAAGACATCAGCAGCGACAGCGGCAACGGCGACACCGACTCCGAGGGATACGACCTCATCATCTTCGGCAACGTCCTCAGCGAACTCGACGACGCGGCGGCGACCCTCTACCGATACGTCGAAGCGCTTGCCGACGACGGGACGTTGCTGGCGCTGGCTCCGGCCGACCGGAACACGGCCATAGAGCTCCGAACAGTCGAGCGCGAGGTGGCCGACGGCGGCCCGGCGACGGTGTACGGGCCGACGGTGCGGCTCTGGCCCCACCAATCCCCCGACAGCGAGTCGTGGTCCTTCGACCGCAAGCCCGACATCGAGGTGCCGACCATGCAGCAGCGCCTCGACGACCCCGCGGGCGGGACGGGCGAGTTCGTCAACACGGACGTGCAGTTCGCCTACAGCGTCCTGCGAACCGACGGCAAGCGAAAGCACGACGTGACGCCGGACCGGGGCATCCACGCGCCGATGGCCGACGCCGAGAACTACGTCACTGACCGCGTGAATTTCCTCGGAGTCAAGCTCAGCCACGACCTCGCCGAGCGTGAGGGTGCAAATCCGCTGTATCTGCTGGGCGACGGGAGTCAAAAGGTCGACCACTTCGCTGTCCTGACTGAGTCCTCAATTCTGAACGAGGACCTCCGGAACGCCGACTACGGCGACCTGCTGTCCTTCGAGAACGCGCTGGTGCTGTGGAACGACGACGAGGAAGCGTACAACGTCGTCGTCGACGGTGAGACGGTCGTCGACCGGGCCCGCTAGCGGTGGGCTTTTCTCGCAGACGGCCCCACGGAGCGTATGGACGAGCCGACGATTCTGCTGACGAACGACGACGGCATCGAGAGCGCCGGCCTCCGGGCGCTGTACGACGGTCTCTCGACAGTCGGCGACGTGACCGCGGTCGCCCCGGCGGAGGACCAGAGCGCGGTCGGTCGGGCTATTTCACACGAAGTGACCGTCCACGAGCACGAACTCGGTTATGCCGTCGAGGGGACGCCCTCGGACTGCGTCGTGGCGGGACTGGAAGCGCTTGTCACCGACACCGACCTCGTCGTCGCGGGCTGTAACCGCGGGGCGAACCTCGGCGCGTACGTTCTGGGCCGGTCGGGGACTGTCAGCGCTGCCGTCGAAGCCACCTTCTTCGACGTGCCGGCGATGGCCGTCTCGATGTACATCCCGGTCCGTGAGGACGCCGCCTTCGCCGACATCGAGGCCAACGGCGACAGCTACCGTGAGGCAGCGAAGGCGACGACCTATCTGGCCGACCATGCCGTCGACGCCGGTGTGTTCGAACAGTGTGACTACCTGAACGTCAACGCCCCCGTCGCCGAGTGGGGCGACGCACAGATGACGGTCACACGACCGTCTCACCTCTACGAGATGGACGCCGTGCAGGATGGCGACGCCGTGACGCTCCACGACCGCATCTGGGAGCACATGGCCGACGGCGATATCCCTGACCCCGAAGGGACTGACCGCCGTGCCGTCGTCGACGGAAAGGTCAGCGTCTCGCCGCTGACCGCACCCCACACGACGGAACACCACGAGTCACTCGACGCGCTCGCCGAGACGTACGAGCCGGATAAGGACAGCGAGGCGGCCGACTGACCGGCGATGCGGTTCCGCAACGCCATCCTCTTCGTCGCGCTCGCAGCCGCCTGGGGCAGCGCCTTCACCGCCATCAAGGCTGGGCTGGAGTACTTCCCGCCGATACTGTTTGCGGCGTTCCGGTACGACCTCGCCGGCCTGTTGATGCTCGGCTACGCGGTGTACGCCACCGACCAGTGGGTCCCGAAGAGTCGGACCGACTGGATTGTCGTGGGTATCGGCGGCTCACTCCTGATCGCCGCGTACCACATCTTCCTGTTCGTCGGCGAGCAGGGAACCACCAGTGCCGCCGCCGCTATCGTCGTGAGCCTCTCGCCGATTCTCACGACCGGGTTCGCACGTGCGTTCCTCCCGGATGAACGGCTCACGGCGTTGGGTATTATCGGCTTACTCGTCGGGTTCGTCGGGGTCGGCGTTCTCAGCAACCCCGACCCGGGGAACCTCCTCGACCCCCGAACCGTGTCGCTATTCCTGGTCTTCCTCGCGGCCACGTCGTTCGCCCTCGGGAGCGTGCTGACCCGCCGCTTCGACGACGATCTAGAGATAGAGACGATGGAAGCGTGGTCGATGCTGCTCGGTGCGGTGCTCATGCACGGTGTCAGCCTCGGGGCCTCCGAATCGATAGCCGACGTTCAGTGGACTGCTGANAGATGTGTATAAGAGACAGCTACCGGACTGCTGTTCCTCGACGAGACGCCGACGGTTTACACGGGTGTCGGATTCGCCTGTATTCTCATCGGGTTCGGACTGTTGAAACGGGACGCCCTGCGAAACGAGGTTGCACGGTTCAACGGGACGCCAAACCGGGGCGATTGAGTCCCCCGTTGCTATTCTGATAGGGTGAACGACTGCCAGCCGCTGGGCTGGTCTGGCAAACCACGGACCCGGAGTTCGCCGTCGCCCGATCCGTTCTCGGACTCTCTGACCTCGATACGCCCGTCAGCGACCTGACTCAGCGTGTTAACTGCCTTCGTTTCGTGGGTCGTCGGGTCGATAGCGAACACACCGAGGCCGCCGGCGCTATCGATACGGCCTGAGACAGTCTGTGCAAACTGGAACAGCGCCCGCAGATCAACGTACATCGATAGCGACGAGAGGCTGATGAGTCCCGTCCTGACACGACCCTGGTCGACAACGCCGTACAGTCCCTCGTACAGTGCCGAGAACTTCATCCCGATCCCAGTCAGGTCGCTCTGGGTCGAAACGTACTTGACACGTTCGCCGAGCACTGACTGCGCGGCGTCCTGCCCGCTGCAATCGATGACTCCCATTTGGGTGTCGTCGAACGGCGAATGGGTCTGCCGACAGGCGTTCAACAGTTTCTCCGCGGTCATGTTTGTCGAGATATACAGCATCCCCTCTCCGTTGTCGCTCCCGTCGGCAACGAGGGTTCGCGCGACGTCCTCCGCGCGGCTGAGGGCCGGCCCAGCGACCATCACGATGTTCCCCGGGTCGATAGGATTGATCGGGATGCCGTCGGCGAACTCGTACCCGCCATCAGTCTCTGTGGTCATTGCGCTTCCCCCATGTCTCCGGCGACGCTGTCTAGCCGTGAGTGGAGTTCGATGAGGTCCATCGCGACGTCGGCGAGGTCACGGAGGTACGCCTCGTCTGCCGCCGAGAACTCCCGTGAGTCGTCGTCGTACACGCACAGCGGCCCGATGACAAGCCCGTTCGACGTGATGAGGTTTGCACCCAGGTACGCCCGGATACCCATGTCCAGAAGCGTCTCGCTCCGGGTCTCGAAGCGAGGGTCTTCAGTGACATCCTCGACGGTCATCACGTCGTCGTCTTCGAGGATGGTAAACGTACAGATGGAGTCCTCGCGGTCCATCGACTCCCAATCTTGGGCGTCGCCATAGCAGGCCAGGAAGTCCTGGCTGTGTTCGTTGATGATGTTTATCGAGGCCCGGTCGACATCGAAGTGGTCAGCCGCGAGGTCAGTAATTCGGTCCAGCGATGCCAGCAGGTCCGGGCTGTCGAGGTCATACGACCGGAGCGCCGCCAGTCGCTCGGTCTCGTTCTGTGGCACCGGGTAGGTCGCCTGCACCCGTGTTTCGATGGTCGTCCCTAGGAGCTGTGAGAGGCGTTCCGTCCCGAAAATCGAATCCTTGCCGACGTATTCCGTGATCGAACCGCGAAGCGCAGTTGTATCGATGGTGTCCGGGTCGGTATCGGTGTAGAGAATACACCCGGCGTCCGGACAGGCCGTCTGTGCCGCCCCGATGAGGTCGAACCCGGTGCCGTCGGGGAGTTCGTACTCAGTGATAACTGCCGCGGTGTCCGTAGTCAGCTCGGCCTCCGCGCTGGCCAGCGACCCAGCCGTCTCGAAGCGGAGGTCCTGGGCCGCCAACTCAGACCGGAGTTTGTCGACCGTCTCCTCGCGGGCGTCCTCGTCCGGGTCCACACAGAGAATGTGATGTACCATCGGTATCTGGTTTGAGATTCCGGCCGGCAGGGATGTACGTACTGGCCCAGCTATCAACCGCGAAAACGGGAGCAGAGCCCGACTGTGAGATGGACGAACTGAGCCCCCACCAGGTGCACCTGTCTCAGTCTACGTTCCCGGGAAGGTCTGTGAGAAAGGCAACGATATCGTTCCCGTCAGCATCGAGTCCCCCGCCCTGTGCGACCGTTGGCCGCCCGCCACCCCCGCCTCCGAACTCCGTCGTCACTTGGTCCACTACATCGCCGGCATCGACGCCGCCGGTCGTACCGACGCCCAGATACTGGCCATCGGCGTCCACCAGCGCGGCCACGTCGATATCGTCGTCGACAGCGGACTCCGCTCGGTCAGCGAGAGCGTTCGCGTCGAGGCCGGCCACGGTCCCGACGAGCCATCGCTTCCCGTCCACTTCGATGGCGTCGTCACGCAGGTCAGCGAGACGGGACTCAACCAGACGCTCCCGGAAGTCCGATACCGTGTTCCGGAGGTCATCACGCTCCGACTGGAGTCCGTCGACAGCATCCGGGAGTTCAGCAACGTTCGTATCCAGCGATTGGGCGGCAGCCATCGCCCGCTCGTGTTCGGTCGCCCGCTGGCGGATCGCCCGCGGGCCGACGGCGAACTCGACGCGAGTCAGGCCCTCGCCGGGGTTGGACCGACCGAGCACTGTCACCGGCCCGATCTCTTGCGTGTTCCCGACGTGTGTCCCACCACAGGCCGCAACGTCCCAGTCCTCGATGGTGACGACCCTGACTGTCTCGCCCTCGATTCCCTCTTCAGTCTTCGTGTTGAACGCGATATCGTCGCGGTCCAGTGCTTCGTCACGCGGAATTTCTTCCCAGGTCACGTCGTATGATTCCCAGACCGCGCGGTTGGTCAGCCGCTCAAGTTCGGTGAGTGTCTCGTCGTCGATTTCGGTCGTCGTTTCGAAATCCACCCGTACCTTCCCAGTGATAGCCGGTCCGAAGTCGTCGCCACCGGCGTCGTCCGGGGCCGTCGCGCTGATGTCGAACCCGCCGTAGCCGAGATCCGATAGCAGCCGACGACCAGCCCCATAGAGGACGTGACTGGCCGTGTGGGCACGCATGCAGTACGTCCGGAACGCCGTGTCAATCTGGCCTTCGACTGTCTCGCCCGGGTCGAAGGACGGTGGCTCGGCCAGTTCGTGGACGATATCGCCGTTTCGGTGCTGGACGTCGACGACCTCGACGCCACCGAGTGTGCCTCGATCAGCCGGCTGTCCGCCGCCTTCGGCGTAGAAGTACGTTTCGGCTAGCACGACAGCGGTCGTATCGATACGGTCGACAGTCGACGTGAACGTCGTCACAGTGGGCTCGGCCGCGGCTGTTCCCGTCATCGGGCGTGGCTACGTCGGCATAAACAAAAACGTCTGGGCGGCCCAGGGCTACCAACGCCGGTGTCACGGTTATCCGAGGTATAATCCACTCGTGACATTGTGCCCGGCCCCGATACAGTACTACTAACTAAGTACCGATAGTGACGCTTACAGCCCATGCTCGGGAGTGGGAGTCAACCGATACTACTCTGGCTGGTGGTGGTTTGGCTGTTCGCAGTTGGACTGTTTCTGGCGCTTCTGTACGCGTCCGGCAGGCGGGACCGACATGAGCAGGCCCGCGCGTAACTGGGGTGACTGTGCGGGCCGAACGGTGTGACAGCGGCGTCTGACGCTTGGCTGACGGACCATCCGAATCGGACCCATGTCTTGCGGTTTTCACTTTCACCGCGAATTAGCCGATTATATACGGCATGGCTCCCTGTCTGGAAATATGATGGAGCGATTACGCCGAGTCGTGGGGACTCGACAGCAGTCACATCTGGAGTGTCGACGCTGTGGAACCACCCTCGAAGCGGACGGGACGACCTGTCCGGCCTGTGGCTCCAGTGATATCGCGCAGTACGATTTCTAGTCGTTGTCTCCCGGTTAGTCCGTCGTCGCGCCTGCACACACAGACCCTGACCGGGCCTGCTGGTCCTGTACATCAAACTGTGCGACGGGAGAGCGGAGGCGCTCTGTACTGTCTGACAGCGAAACAGCAGGGTACTGCCTTCCAATCTACAGCGACTATGAACGTTGCATCGATGGAATGCGGATACTGGCGGAAAAGGGAGCAGATATTCTGCTGATTACCGCTCGACGTCCATCCAGATATCAGATGTTATCTTCGCGTCCGAGTTGTCCGGATGTGTCATGATGAGCTGGTCCCCGCCCTCGACTGCGACGAGGTCAACAGTGTTGCTCTCCGCGTGATTCCGCGTCGGGTACGTAAACGGCCGTGACCGCGTCGGAAGAGCGCTGATCGACGGGCACTCCGGCGGCGCGACGACGTCGTCAGCGAACCCATCAGTGTGAATCTTCGACTGTGGTTTGTCTCGACCACGTCCATCAAGCCACTCAAAACACCTCTCCCCAAACGAAATGGTCTCAATGGCTGAGCGCACGCGGTACCTGACCCGGTCCAGAAGCGAGGGCGACGGCACGTCGCCGTCGTCCGTCTTGCCCCGGGCACCCCGTGGCTCATCCATGGGTGTGAGACTCATGGACATAGCTAGGGAAGCCCGATACAAAACCGTTGGGTCGATCCAGTTTAGAGTTCGATTCGTTCGACGATCTGGTTGCCGTCCTCTCGGGTGTTGAGCGCAACGATGCGGACGTGTTCTTCCAGTCCAGAATGCTTGAGTTTGGCTTTCAGAAGATTATCGACCTGATAGACGCCGGCCGCGTTGTTCATTGCGATTTCGACAAGGACAGAGTACTCGTCGCCCGGGCTCAGCGTCACTGTCTCGATAGCCTGGCTGGAGACGGTGTCGATACCGCGGCCGCCGCGCTTGTACGGAATGCGCGACCGACCGCGCTCCATGTCCAACGCGTCGGCGACGCGAACGACGCCGGCTTCCAGCGTCAGCGGGTTTTCTTCGGTGTGATGGCAGAGAATGGCATGGAGCACCTCGCCCTTTACCTGAACCGCCTGACGGATGCCGTAGAACTCCGGGAGGATGTCATCGAGGATGTCGGCCGCCAGCGGGATCGAATAGTACGGGTGTGAATCGCGGTGGACGACGTGGCCGATGTCGTGTAGCGTCGTCGCAAGTGCGATGATGACAGCCTCGTCAGCCTCATCGAGGCCGTGGTCGGCCGCACCGTTGAACTCGACGCCGCCCTGTTTGAGGAGGTCATACAGGCACAACGCTCGGTTCCGAACGATACCGATGTGTTTCGCGCCGTGGTCGTTGTACTGTTTGCGCGCGACGGGGTTGATGTTCTGGGCTTCGAGATACGCCTTGATCTCCTCGTCAGTCGTGATGGTATCGAGAACTGCGTTCAGTCGCCCATCCGGGAACGCGTGGTCCGCCTCGGGGTCGTAAATTCGGCCGCTGGTATCGTCTCTGTCAACGCTCATACCACATGCCAGACGACCCACAGCGAAAAATCCCCCACCGGCGCGATCAGGTAGCGGCGTCGATAACTTCGTCGTAGTCCGGTTCGACACCAGGGTCGTCGCTGACCCAGGCGTACGTGACTTCCTGGTTCTCGTCGATAACGAAGACGGCCCGTTTGGCTACGTTCGGAACGCCGAGCGCCTCGAAATCCATCGAAATGTCGTAGGCATCGACGATCTCCCGCCCGGAGTCGCTGACGAGGTCGAATTCGAGTCCCAGTTCGTCCCGGAACGCGTTCTGTGAGAACGGTGTATCGATGCTGACACCGTATAGCGTCGTTCCTGCCTCGGTGAGTTCGTCGAGTCGGTCTTGGAACGAGTTCATTTCGTGACTGCAAACGCTGGTGAACGCGCCCGGGAAGAACGCGAGCACGACAGGCCCGTCGTCGAGCGCCTCGGACAGCGTTATCTCGTCAACGTCGCCGTTTGCGATCGGTGCCGTGAAATCAGGTGCAGCGTCTCCGACTGATACCATACTGGCGACCTGGGTCCTGGCAGATAAAACCCTTTCCGACGTGGTCGAGTCCCGACTCAGAACTGCGCAAACTTCGCCGTGACTTCGTCGATCCACTCCGGCAGTTCGCGGTCCGCAAGTATCCCGTCGGCGTCACGGGTCGTGACGACGTCAGCGATTTCGCCCTCACGCGTGATATCGAGTCGCCACACCCCGTCAGCCTCGATATCGACTCGAACGACGTCTTCCCCGACGGGCTTGATCGGTCGGATCGTTACCTCTTCCCCGCTCCTGACTTCCATCGTGTGACTATCAGCCGGCATCTGGTATCTCTGAGCGCCCGACAGTAGTTATATCTCCGGGCGGGTACCTGTCCTGCGCTGTGGCTGGTGAGCAGTGGCTTAACAAGAATATAATAAATTGATAGGACCGTGTAGCCGGTACTGCGGGTGCGAACCCGCACGCAAGCAGACCATGTATGCCGAACATGGCCACGGAAACCGTGTCACCTGAACAGCCCAGCTATCAACTCAGTCCCGTGGACATGCTGCGGTCTATCTGTCGGCGTCCCAAGCCAGTGACACCGGGAAATCAGAGATCCAGTGCCTCGTGTTGCCGCTTCCGAGCCACACCCATTGCCCACGCCCCCTATGTCAGGCCTCGCCGTCGGTTCCCGGCGAGGCCGTTTCGACAGACCAAGCGACCACGGCTCAGTTATGACTACCGTTCGGTCTGCTGCCCATGCCAGACAATACTGGAGAGTTGGTCTCGACGGCAGTGGCTCACCTGCCAGGCCGTCCTGAGCAAAAAGGTTATAATAGCAACCACGTAACCTTCGGATACAATGTTAGGGACATCCGGAGTACTGTTCCCGGGGATGCCCGGGACGACGGAGATGATGGTCATCCTCCTCATCGCCGTCCTGCTGTTCGGCGCGAACAAGATTCCAAAACTAGCGCGGTCGACTGGCGAAGCCATGGGCGAGTTCCAGAAGGGGCGCGAAGAAGTCGAACAGGAACTCGAAGAAATGCGTGATGGCGGCGCTGCAGAAGGGGCCGACGCGTCCACCGTGGACTCGGGCGAGTCAACCGAGACGGCGACGGAAACCGAGACGTAATCTCGACCACTTCTCCGTTTTCAGCGAGCTATAGTGATAACGAAAGGATTTTTCACCGCTCAATCAACCACCCGGTAGGGCGTGTGGCCTAGTGGACTAGGGTGAGGGGTTCCTAACCCCTAGAACGCGGGTTCGAATCCCGCCACGCCCGCTTCGTGGTTTCTCGCGTCCGCTCGAAACACACTCACGACCGTGGCGTAGCTCGCAAACGCTCCGCGTTTGCTCACTCCCGCCACGCCCGTGCAGCGACCGAGGGGAGCGAACCGGTATGACGGGGTTCTAATCAGGGCGGTCGCACGCAGCGGTGCGAACACGGCTGGCCATACTATCGTGCCAATAAGACCCATGACGACTGTGAGGCGGCGTGGTCGCCGCACACAGCACCTGAGATGCCAACGTATAAGTTTAGGCTTGCCTAACTCCTGCTGAAATGGACCGGGAGCCGTCCGAGCGGGCGGATGTCTGTGTCATTGGGGCCGGGCCGGCAGGGGCACTCATCGCGAGCCAGCTCGCCAGCGACGGACAGAAAGTGGTCGTGTTAGAGGCTGGGCCGCGGTTCGACAAGTCGAAGCGAGAGCAACAGATGGAGGCGGCGATTCGGCCTGGCGACCACGGTTCAGTCTGGGAGATGGGCGGCGACCGCGACGCGTTCAGTGCGAACGGCGAGCGGCACTACCCACTGAACATCTCACGGGTCAAAGGCGTCGGCGGGTCGACGCTGCACTGGCAGGGCATGGTGATGCGGTTGCATCCCTCGGATTTCGACGGCAGCCACGACACCGACGATCCGGCGTGGCCGATCAGCTACGACGACCTGCGGCCGTACTACGCCGACGCCGAGCGGGCGCTTGGGGTCGCCGGTGACGCGGACAACCCCTTTACCCCGCCGCGGGACGGCGCGTACCCGTTGCCCGGCTTTCCGCCGTCGTACAGCGACTCGCTGTTCGCCGAGGCCTGTGAGCGCCTGGGAATCACGATGCACTCTGTGCCGAACGCTCGGAACTCGGAACCGTACGACGATCGGGGGCCGTGCGTGGGCTACGGGACCTGCCAGCCGGTCTGTCCCTCCGGCGCAAAGTACGACGCCAGCGTCCACATCGAGGACGCCGAAGCCGAGGGAACCAGACTCATCGACCGCGCGCCGGTCCAGCGCCTCGAAACCGACGACGATGGACGCGTCGAAGCGGCCGTCTACGCGACACCAGATGGGACCGAACATCGCCAGACTGCCCGCGAGTTCGTCATCGCAGCGGGTGGCGTCGAGACGCCGCGGCTCCTCCTGCTGTCGGCGAGCGACGACCACCCGGACGGGCTGGCGAACAGTTCTGGGCTGGTCGGCCACTACTTCATGGACCACCTGTTCGCTGGGGCGGGCGGTACGCTCGACCGGGAAACGCGCCAGAATCACGTCGGCTTTCTCACGAGCGAGTGCCACCAGTTCTACGACGACCCCGGGCAAGCGGTCGAGCGCGTCGCGGACGGCGAGACAATCGTCGGGCCCACTGCCGAAGCGCTGTCGCCGCTCAAACTGGAGTTCCTGAACTACGCTGGCCCGTCACCGGTCGAATTGGCGCTCTCCGGCGAGGAGTGGGGCGATACGCTGCTGTCGAGCCTCCGCGAAAGCTACGGCAACAGCATCGCGATGGGCGGGCTGGTCGGCCAGCCGCCGCGGAAGGAAAACCGCGTAACGCTGGACACGTCAACGACGGATGACCACGGCAACCCAGTTCCAGATATTCAGTGGTCGTGGGGCGACCGGCTGGAGCGGTCGCTCTCGCGGGCGAACGAGATACAGCACGCCGTGCTATCGGAGCTGGGGGTCGACATCTCCTGGACGGTCGGTCCGGCGGACACCGGGCCGGCGTACCATCACATGGGAACGACGCGGATGGGGACCGACCCGCAAGCGAGCGTGGTCGACCCGCAGCTACGGACCCACGACGTGGCGAACCTCTCAATCGCGTCCTCGTCGGTGTTCGTCACTGCCGGGTCGATGAACCCGACGCTGACCATCGCCGCGCTCGCACTGAAATGTGCGGACCACGTTTCCGAGCGTCTTTAATCCGCAGATTCGGTGAACACTGCCTTGCTCCGGCGAGTGACCGTCCGGAAACCGGGCGCGCCGTGGGCGAGCCACACGGCGACGGCGAGGCCGAACAGCCCGAACTGGAACAGGACGTACGGCTCGAAAGAGAGCGAGGCGAACTGCTCGACGAAGGACGTGTCGTTGGCGTACGGCGGCGGAGGCTGGAGCGGCCACACGAGAAAGCGCAGCCACTGGGTCTGCGTCAGGTCACCGCCGAGCAGCCCCGCTACCGCAGTCGGACTCATATCTGTCAGCGTGTGTACGAATGCACCGAGCGTGAACGCTGTCGAGAGGTCCGTTCGGCGATATCGGACTGCGAGCCAGTGCAAGACTACGGCAAGCAAGAGGAGCGTGAACAGCGAGTGCGCGAGCGACCGCCCGGACGGTAAGACGCCGAACGTCCAAGCCAGCGGTTTGTCGATCAGGTCCGGGAACTGCGAGCCCACCGCCAGTGCAGTGAGCGTCGCCGCAGTCTGTCGATGGGTCGAGTCAAGGCGAGTGTAGACGACGTAGACGAGATAGGCGACGGCGAGGTGTCCCCACGGCCACATTGGGTACCCATATGCCGGATAGTGATTTGTATCTGCTGATACAGGTATGCATGCGCAGAAATCGGCAACCGGCGTGTGGACTGTTCAGTACAGGCCCAGAATCGCGCCAGCGTCGAGCAGGAGCAGGATGGCGACGACGGACGCACCGAGCAGGAACGGGCGTGCGTTCCGGGCCGGTTCGCGGACCTTCTGCTGGTCGAAGCCGTCGCTGAGCTTCGACGCCCCGACCTCGACGAGGCCAGCCAACATGAACCACAGGACGATCATCGAGATGACGAGGTGGCCGCGACCAGTCCCCGTCAGCGATTCGGCGGTGTAACGGGTCGCTGCCAGATGTCCACCCGTCAGAAACAGGAGCAGCGCGCTCGTCCGCGACACCGTCTTGAGCTTCCCGGTAATCGTCGACAGCGGTCCCGGCGAGGAGTCGCCGTTCAGCGCCGTCGGGAGAACGGCGTAGGTCATGAACAACACGGTTCCAGCCCACAGCGCGGCGAATATCAGGTGCACCCCGAAGACAGCCGCGTTTACGACACTCATATGCGGCGGTTGGACGCAACCCCCTTCAACGTCGTGGGTTCGGTACGGTTACTCCGAGGAATCGAAGGCATCAAGCGCGCCTGCGTCACCGGACATATCGAGTTCTTTGACCGCGTCGGTGTCGGCCGAGATGTGTGTTTCGCGGTCGGTGTCATAGTCCAGTTGGTCGATGAGATGGACGAACGAGCCGGGATCGGGGATCAAGAAGATGCGGAGCGAGAACGCGACGTCGCTCTCCTTGATGTCGACGAGCGAGTCGAGCACGATAGTCAGCGAATCCCGGCGGACGTGCGAGAGCGCTTTGTCGGCGATCTCGGTTGCGTCGTCCTGTACGACTGTCGGCGTCCCCATGTTGATGGTCGCGTCCAGCGTGTTCGCGATGCCGTCGATGAAGCCTGAGGTGAGGATGTTACACATCTCCTGCAGCGCGGACTCGTGGAGCTGTGTGAACCCGTCGTCGACGCTGGAGCCGGTCATCAGCTCCGCAATCTCCGCAGCTGTCTCTGTCTCGAAAGTCATCAAGAAAACGCCGTACGGTGGCTCTGTCAGCCGGACGCGAGCGCTATAAATGGTCCCGCCGCCCATCTCAGTAGCAATGTCCTCCGGCTGGACGAACGAGAGGCTCTTGATCTCGACGGCGGCGTCGACGCCGGCCAGCGTCGCCAGCGAATCGGCGACCTGTTCAGCCCCGTCCTGAATGAGTCTGGTGATGAGTGTGAGTTTCCGAATATCGATGAGAAGCGGCATTGCAGGCTACCAGGACCTATGGTGTGTTACCGTTTTCGGTGGCTACAGCTGTTGGCGATTGAACAGCGGTTCACCGTAACGCTCATTACCACTGACTGACAGGGCTTCGGTGGGGAGCGTGCTATTCCGTGCCTTACCCGTCATCGACGGGTTTCTCACGGGAAGCCGCCAGCGGATTTCTACGGGTCTGGCTAGGGAGCCACGGCCACGCCCGATGTGAGCACGCTTAAGCCGCCCCGTCCGTTTTGCACAGCCATGGAACCACGGGACCTCTCCGCTCACACTGTCTACCGGGCAGGTCGCGGTATCGAGGAAGTCGCTCGGGAACTCGGTCTCAACCCGGATGACATGGTGAAGCTGGCGTCGAACGAGAACATGTACGGGCCGAGCCCGAAAGCCGTCGAGGCGATTCGCGGGGCGGCCGAGCGGATGCACTCCTATCCGAAGGCCTCCCACGCCGACCTCGTCGACGAGCTGGCGGCGCTGTGGGACGTAACGCCGGAACAGGTGTGGCTGAGCAACGGCGGCGACGGGGCGCTGGACTGCCTCGCCCGCGCCATGCTCGACCCCGGCCAGGACGTGCTCGTCCCGTCGCCGGGCTTCGCATATTACGCGATGAGCGCCCGCTATCACCACGGCGAGGTCAACGAGTACACGCTCTCGAAGGCGGACGACTTCGCACAGACCGCCGATACCGTCCTGAAAGACTACGACGGCGAGCGAATCGTCTACCTCACCAGTCCGCACAACCCGACCGGCGCGGAGTTCACGACCGATGCAGTCCGGACAATCGCCGAGGAAACCGACGAACAGACCCTCGTCGTCGTCGACGAGGCCTACGGGGAGTTCTCCGAACGGCCGGGTAAGCGGTCGTTACTGGACGACCGCGACGACGTCGCGCTCCTGCGTACGTTCTCGAAGGCCTACGGGCTCGCGGGCGTTCGGCTCGGTTACGCGGTGGTCCCGGAGGACTGGGCCGACGCCTACGCCCGTATCAACACGCCCTTTTCGGCCAGCGAACTCGCCTGCCGTTCCGGGCTGGCGGCGCTTGACGACGACGAACACGTTGAGCGCTCCGTCGAAACCGCCGCGTGGGCGCGGGAGTACATCTCCGCGGAACTTGATGCGCCGACCTGGGACAGTGCGGGGAACTTCATCCTCGCAGAGGTCGGCGACGCGTCAGCCGTCGCGGATGCCGCCCAAGAGCGGGGCGTCATCATCCGCGACTGCTCCTCATTCGGGCTGCCCGAGTGTATCAGAATCACCTGTGGTACCCGTGAGGACACCGAACACGCCGTTTCGGTACTGAACGAGGTCATCGAGGTGGTCGAGGCGTGAGAGTCGCCGTCACCGGCACGCCGGGCACGGGTAAGACAACCGCGACCGAGCATCTCGACACCGACCTCGACGTGCTCCACCTTAACGACGTTATCAAAGAGGAGGGGTTCTCGACGGGAATCGACGAGGACCGGGGGAGCCTCGTCGCCGACCTCGACAGGCTGTCGGAGTGGCTCGACAGCCGCGACGACGTGCTGTTCGAATCCCACCTCGCGCATCACTTCGACGCTGACCGGGTGATTGTGCTGCGAGCGCACCCCGAAACCATCGTCGAACGGCTCCGCGAGCGCGGCGACGACGACTCGAAGGCCTACGAGAACGCGGAGTCGGAAGCGCTCGACGTTATCCTCGGGGAAGCCGTCGAGGAGCACGGCATGGACTCCGTCTACGAGATCGAGACGACGGACCGGGACCCCGACGAGGTGGCGGGTGAAATCCAAGCGGTCGTGGCCGGCGAGCGCGAGCCGAGCGCAGGGACTGTCTCCTACATCGACTGGCTATGACGCTCGATAAGTTCCGCCCGCTGGCCGACCGCGCGCTCGGGCCGTTCGTCAGCGCCGCCAAGGTGGCCGGCCTCTCACCCAACGGCGTCAGCGTCATCGCGTTCCTGCTGGCCCTCGGTGCGGGCGGGGTGTACGCCGTCGCGGCGCGGGAACCCATGCTGTATCTCGGCGGTGCCGTCCTCGTCTTTCTGAACGGCTGGCTCGACCTCGTTGACGGCGCGCTCGCACGGGAGTTGAACGTCGCATCATCGGGCGGTGACCTGCTGGACCACGTGCTTGACCGCTACGCCGACATCGGCATCATCGTCGGCCTCGCCGCCGGTGTGAGCCAGTGGGAGCTTGGCATTGCCGCCGTCACCGGCGTCCTGATGACCTCATACCTCGGGACGCAGGCGCAGGCGGTCGGCCTCGACCGCGTGTACGGCGGCCTGCTCGGTCGCGCCGACCGGCTCGCACTCGTCGGTGTCGTCACAGGCGTCGCGGCGTTCGTTCCGACCGCACTCGCCGGGCTGACGCTGGTCGGCTGGCTACTGGTCGTGTTCGCCGTCGTCGGGCACGTTACCGCCGTCCAGCGGTTCTATCACGCGATGGCCGCGCTGGAGTAGCCAGCGCACCATTTATACCGCGCCCCGTCCAAGCCGTCCATATGGTTCAGTGCGAGATGTGCGGAACGGAGGTTTCGTCTCCGAACCGCGTCAAAATCGAGGGAGCCGAACTCGACGTCTGTGACGAGTGTACCGACTTCGGCACGGAAGTCAAGACGGAGGAGACGTCGTCCACGTCGACGAAGTACTCGACGTCGTCCTCCTCATCATCGTCGTCGAGTTCGTCGTCCTCGTCGAGTTCCTCGGGTGGTGGCGGGTCGAGTGGCCGCCGTCGGGATATGTTCGACGAGATGGACGAGATCGCACAGGATTACCACGACCGAATCCGCAAGGGTCGGGAATCCCAGGGTCTCAGCCAGGAGGAACTCGCCAAGCAACTCAACGAGAAGGCGAGCCTGATCCGGAAGCTCGAACAGGGCAACTCACTGCCCAGCGACGACGTCCAGAAGAAACTCGAAAGCGCACTTGGGATTTCCCTGAGCGCCGGCGGTAGCGCCGACGAGACGGAATGGTCCGGCGGCAGCAGCGACGGAGAGTACACGCTCGGCGACGTCGTGAAGCGAAAGGACTAGCTACAGCTGGAGGTCTCCTTCCTCGACGTCGAGTTCGTCGGCGAGTGACTCGACGTTCGACGAGATGGTTTCGATCTCATCTTGAAGCGCCTGGTAGCGTTTGCTGTCCTGCAGTTCCCGGTCGGTCTTCTCGACGCGGAGGACGTTACGCTTGAGCTTTTTCGACGTGAGTGTCCGGAGTCTGTCGTTGTATTCCCGGATCTTGTACAGTCGGTCGACGACCTCTTGAAGATCGTCGCGAGTAACGGGTTTGACGAGATAGTCGTCGACGCGCATCTCGATGATGTCGAAGTCTGGGTCGATAGCGGTAACCATCGCGACGCGGCACCGAAGGCCTTTCTCCTCGATCTGTGCGAGCACTTCGTTGCCGGAGACGACCGGCATCCGGCGGTCGAGCAGCACCACGTCGATGTCGGGCGACAGCAGTTCCAAGCCTTCCTCGCCGCTATAGGCCGTCTGCACGTGATACTGCTCGGATAAATAATCGGTGTACAGGTCGGCCAGATGTTGCTCGTCTTCAACTATCAGAACGGTCGGTGTGTCGTCATCCCCTGCTGTCACGGCTTGTCTCGTTTCTTGTCTCGGCTGAAGCGTAATAATTGTCATCCCCAAGCGGTGGACTGAGATGGAACGACGGCACAGTGGTAGGGACGCCAAACGGCGGCTTCGCAACCTATTTCCCCACAGCAGCCGGTGCGTTTCGTATGTTCGTCCTTGTCAATCTGAAGGCGTACCCATGTGATCCAGTGGAAGTAGCGACCGCCGCTGCTGACGTGAGCGACGATTCCGGCGTTCGTGTCGCCGTCGCGCCACAGGCCGCACAGATCAGCGCTGTGGCGGAGACCGGTGTCGAGACGTGGGCCCAGCACGTCAGCGCCGTCGAACACGGCAGCCACACCGGCAGTACCCTCGCCGAAGCCGCGGCGGACGCCGGTGCCGTCGGCACACTGCTGAACCACTCCGAGAACCGACTCAAGCTCGCAGACATCGACGGAGCGCTCGACGCCGCCGACCGCGCCGACCTCGAAACTATCGTCTGTGCGAACAACCCCGCACAGATCGGCGCGGCCGCCGCGCTCGACCCCGACGGCGTCGCCGTCGAGCCGCCAGAGCTCATCGGGACCGGCACGCCCGTCAGCAAGGCCGACCCGGACATCGTGACCGGCGCGGTCGACGCTGCCGCTCGCGTCAACGGCGACGTGG
The DNA here is from genome assembly GCF_000336635.1 of Haloarcula japonica DSM 6131. GTDB lineage: Archaea > Halobacteriota > Halobacteria > Halobacteriales > Haloarculaceae > Haloarcula > Haloarcula japonica. The sequence goes on from NZ_AOLY01000037.1 coordinate 230,863, forward strand.
ACGTGCTCTGTGGGGCCGGCATCTCGACCGGGGAAGACCTCGTCTCGGCGAGCGACCTCGGTGCGACCGGCGTCCTGCTGGCGAGCGGCGTTGCGAAGGCTGATGACCCGCGCGCCGCGCTCGAAGACCTCGTCGAACCGCTGCTATAAAATCGCCGGTATCGCGATACTGGCTTTTCAGTCGCTGTCCCCGTCCAGAAACGCCGACTCAAGCCGGGACACGACCGACTCGACCTCGTCCGCCTCGAGTCGGCGGTCACTCTCTTCTCGGACCAGTGCTGCCAACCGTCCGTCGTACTTCCCGCGGCCGACGTGTTCGACCAGTCCGCGGAGGCGGAGTTCCCTGTTTCGCGCGTAGGCTGCCGTCCGGTCGCCGGAGCCGCCCGCCGAGAAGTGGGCATTCAATGGCGTCCCAGGACCTTGCTCGCGGTAGTAGGCGAGCATTCGGCGGGTCTTTCGGTCCAGTTCCTCGATGTCGGCTCGAAGATCGGCGTAGACAGCGGGGCCGTCGACATCGGACGGCGTCTCGTCTGCAGCGGACCCAGTTGCCTCGTCCGACTGCTCAGCTTCGACGGCCTCGGCGATGGCCGCTTTCAGGTCTTCGTCATCAGCCGGAGCAGTGTCTGTCTCAGCCTGGCCGTTGACTGACACGGTCGCCGCACCGTTGCCTGCAACGCTCCCGTTCGCCGCTACGTCGGCATTTTCAGCGTGACCGTTCGACGCCGGTTCCGCATCCGCGCTGCTGGCATCCGACTCCGATTCAGCGTCCGCACTGCTACCGTTCACGTCTGCACCGCCACTGGCGCTGCCGCCGTTCATCGCGGCCCCGTCCTCGGCAAAGGCACTGAACGCGTCACCGAACCCGCCGCCGGACGTGGCGTCGGCCGTCTCGTCCGGTTCCGGAGGCTGCTCGTCAGGACCGTCAGTGTCCGTCTCACTATCGGTGTCTGCGTCGCCGTCCGACGTGGATTGCTCGGCGAACCGTTCGCGCTGGCGGCGCATCTTTTCCTGTTCTGTCCGACCGGGGTTGTAGTCCTCGGCCTGATCCAGCATCGCTTCGGTGAACTGCTCGGCCATCCGCGAGAGGTCTCGGGCGTCCTGCAGTTCCGCCTCCAGTTCGGCGATGCGGGAGTTCTTTTTGTCCAGTTCCTCGCGGAGTTCCTTGATGCGGTCCTCCGTCTCCTGCTGTTCGTCGCTGATGGTCTCCAGTTCGGAGACGAGGTCGTCGCTGACGGACTTGAGCTCCGGGCGCTCGAAGTCGTCGAGGCCGGGCGTCGCGCCGGCGTCGAACGTCTGCTTGCGGTGGAACTGGACCCGGCTGACCTGCTCAGCCCAGTCGTTCATCATGAACGCCTCACCGTCGTCCAAGTCCTCGACGGCATCGGCGTACTTGTTGTCGAGAATGCGCCCGACCACCTTCGTGTCGTTGTTCCAGGTCAGGCGATGCCAGACCAGCCAGTCGCACTGGGTGATGTAGTCTTTCTTGACGTCGGCCGGGCGCTGACTGATACCGACGATGCCGAGACCGTGTTTCCGGCCGCGCTTCCCGATTTTGATGAGCATCTTCCCGACCTCACCCATCGACCCCTTCTCCGGCATCCACTCGTGGCACTCCTCGACGAGCATCAGGAACGGCTGTTTCTGCTTTTTCGCCTTGGCGAACAGCTGCTTGGCGACCTCGGTCAGCAGCGTCTCGGCCTCTTCCTCGTCGAGGAACGAGGAGATGTCCAGAATTATGGGGACGTTCTGTTCCAGCGCCAGCGAGGCGATCTTGCCGGCGTGGTCTTCCGTGACCTGAATGTCGCACTCTTCGTCACCGCCGACGTGCAGGATCTCGTACTCCTCTTTCAGGCCGTAGTACTCGCCGTCGATGTCGACGATGAGCAGGCCGAAGCCGTTGTCCAGCAGTTTCTCGGCCACGACGCTCGCCGTGTTCGACTTCCCGGACCCGCTTTTGCCGGTGATGAACCCCCGGCCGGTCAGCAGTTCCACCACCGGGAGATTGACCGTCTCTCCCGGTTCCCCGGTCCCACCCGGCCCCGCGCTCGTCGTCGCGACAGTTATCTGTTCGGTCTCTGCCATGCGTTTCTGTCAGAACGGAGACGCGCAGGCCCCATAACTCTCCGTCAGACGACCGTCAACTGTGGTACAGGTTCACGACGGAACGTAGGGAGGGGTAACGGCTATTGCGATGGGACACCTTGACATAGCCGTTCGGTGGGGCTGTCCATGGACAGATACGAGACGTTCGTCGAGGACGGGACTGTGTACGTCGGGAGTGACGACGGTCCCTTGGAAGTGGCACCGCTCGACGATATCGTCGCGACCGCCGGCGGCCCGGCCTGGACGATCACCTACTCCGAGGCCGAGAAGGAGCGCTACGCCGGGATGGACACCAGCGACGAGGGACTGGTGGTCGACGTGGTCGACATGTTACACGCAATGACCCACAGCCAGCGGTTCGTCGAGACGCTGGCCGCGCATCCCACCGCGGTCCCGGCCGACGACACCATCTCGCCGCGGGCCGGGCTGTTCGTCGGGAAACTGTTGGAGAACCTGGAACACGGTGTTGCCTGAGCGGCCCTAAAAATCCGCGAGGGTGGTCTGGCCGGGCGGGAGTGAGACGTGCGGTTCGCTCGTATCCGACTCTCCGTTCGCCGTATCTCCGGGACCTTCGCTGCCCTCGTCGTTCTCGGCGAACGTCCCGAGGCCGACCTGTCCCTCGTCCCGATTCTCGACCATCTCCGCGCCGTTGCTGGCGCGGGAGCCATCGCTCGTCTCCTCGGTTCCAGAATCACCGCCGAACCCGTCCAGATTAGCCTGTTCGCCGGCCGAGAAATCAAGGTTCGAGACGCGGACCCCGACCTTCCGAACCGGGTCGTCGTCGAACTCGCCGAGCAGGTCCAGCGCGACGCGCCTGACAAGGTCGGGTTCCTCGACCGGTCCGGGGAGCGACCGGGCGCGCGTGTTCACGTCGAAGGGCGGCGTCACGACCTTGATACCGATGGTCTGGTAGCGCGCGCCCTTCCGCTGGGCGCGGTCAGCGACAGCGTCGGCGAGGGTGTGGACCTGCCGACATTTGGCCTCCATATCCGCCGTCGCGTCGGTGAACGCGGACTCCCGCGAGAGGCTCTTGGGGTCGCCTTTCGGTGTCACCGAGCGCTCGTCTTCGCCGCGGGCGTAGCGGCGTATCTCGCGGCCGCGCTCGCCGAAGCGCTCGGCCAGCAGTTCCGGGTCGGCGGCCGCCAGGTCGCCCGCCGTCTGAATGTCGACCGAGTCGAGTTCCCTGGCGGTGACCGGGCCGACGCCATGGACGTCCTCGACGGGCAAATCGGCGAAGAACTCCCGAACGGTCCCGGGTTTGACGATAACCAGCCCGTCCGGCTTGTCGCGGTCGCTAGCCACCTTTGCGGCACTCATCGTCGGTGCGACGCCGACACTCGCGACCACCCCGACTGCTGACTCGATGGTGTCTTTCAGATCTCTTGCCCACGACGCAACGTTCTCCCAGGAGATGCGGTCGGTGATATCCAGATACGCCTCGTCGATGCTCACCTCGCGGACGACGTCCGCCTCCGCGTGGAGGAGTTCCCTGACATCCGCGGCGACGGACTCGTAGAAATCCATGTCCACCGGGCGGTAGAACCCAGCGTCCTCGACGTCCAGGGCCGGGTCCTCGACGGCCTCGACCTTGCGGGGGAGCCGTTCTAGTGCTTCGGAGATCGCCATCGCCGACTCGACACCGTACGCCCGGGCCTCGTAGCTCGCTGTTGCGACGGCCCCGTGGGTCGCGCCGTTCTCGTAGCCCATGCCGACGACGAGCGGTTCGCCCCTGAGTGCCGGCTCCCGACGCTGTTCGCAGGCGGCGTAGAAACAGTCCATGTCGACGTGCGCGACTATCTGCTCGGGTCCGCTGGTCCCAGGGAGCCGCGCGGCGTCCATACCCGACGCTACGCGTACTGGCAGAAAACCCCACCGGCCTCGCCGGGGCTGTCACGTCAGTACCCGAACCAGTGTGTCGAAAGTACGGCGAAAAACGGGAGCAGAGAAAGTGGTGGGGTGGGGGTGAGGTGTCAGCTGCTCCGTCTGCCGTTAGTTTCAAAGCGATACGTGGCCGGTGGAGTGGCCAGCCTCCACCGGCGATGATCGTCCGCCGATGCCAATCCCGGATGGTACGACGGTCGTTCCCGCCGGGAGCGTAGGAAGCTCCATGTTAACAAAAGTCATGGTAACACTTCAATGTTGGCCGAAGTTATGTTTCAGTCACACTTTGGGAGTCACTGACCGAATCCCCCTCGAAACGTTTTCAGTCCTCTCCACACGACTGCGACGTAATGACCGAACTGACGGACTCACTGCCGGACAGACCGCTTTCGACGAGCGAGATCTCGGCCCTCGAAGCCCAACACGACGACTACGGGTTCGCGCCGGTCGGGTTCTTCCCCGACCTCGACGTGGTGGCCGCGTTCGTCGTCATCATCAACGGCGACCGTGGCTACAGCCTCGGTTACGACCGCAACGGCGACGGCTGGGTCGTCGTCGAGTCCTTCGAGGACAGCGAGGACTTCGCCGGCGTCACCGACCGCCTGCAAGAATGGATGGGCGACGACTGGGAGGAGTTTGAAGCGGCTGCCGGCGAACCAGAGTGAGGGCGTCAGGTGGCTCCGAAGTCGGTTGAGAGACTCCGGCGAAGCTCAAAACGCCTGATAACGCCTCGCTGGTCGCCAGTATCTGTGGAGAAGTGCGGCAACCGGGATTTGAACCTGATGGCGAGACTCGCTTCACTCGCCTCGCGTGATTCAAATCACTCTGTACAGCATCCGCTCGTCACGTTCGTTCCTCACAGAATGCGGCGACCGGGATTTGAACCCGGGCCATGAGCTTGGAAGGCTCAGGTCCTACCACTAGACCACCGCCGCACGCTCACTTCGTTCGCGCGCGGCGTCGTTCGCAAATCCGTGGGATTTGCTCACCACCGCCGCTCACTCGCGCAGAGACGCTGTCCCGAAGGGGACTGTTCCGCCCGAGTGCGAACGTACACATCCATAGATGGAAGGCAATTAAGTGCGTTTCCCTTCTGGCTCGACAACCCCGTAACAGTTGCCGCTTGACAGCTCCAGCGAGACGAGACGGAGGTCGCTGTCGGCGACATCGCGCTCGAATTCGGCCGGCGTATAGATGTGATAGAACCGCGGGACCGTCTCGCCGCCGGGGAGCGTCCAGTCGACGGTCGTGTCGAAGCCCACATCCGAATCGGAGTCGGCGTCGAAGCGGTCGTGGACCGTGCTCCACGCGCTGACGAGCGCCCGAGCGCCCGGCGCGAGTACGCGGGCCAACTCGTCCAGACTGGCGCGGCGGGCAGCCTGCGACGGGAGGTGGTGTAACGTTGCGACGTACACCGCGACGTCGACAGATGCGGCAGTGAGCGGGAGGCGGGTCGCGTCACCCTGCAGGAGCGTGACGCTGTCACCGACACGGTCGGTCGCCGCCTGTAGGAGCGCGCGGCTGGCGTCGAGGCCGACGACGCTGTCAGCGACCTCCGCGAGCAGTTCCGCGTGGCGGCCGTTGCCGCAGCCGACATCGAGTGCCGTCTCTACGCCGCCGGCGTCGTCGACGAACGATTCGACCTCCGGCCAGGCGTACTCGCGAGTCTTCGAGAAGTGGTCGCCGATGTCCTCGTACGTCCGGCGGACGGCGGCCCGGGAGCGCGCCGGTTCGTTACTGTCGGCGCTCTGGTCGGGGGACGGCATCGGTCGACGGCGTTACTCCGCGCCGTACTTCTCGGGGTACGCCTCGGCGAGTAGCGCTTCCTCGTCGCTCAGTCGCTCTCGGACCGGGTCGATCACGTCCGAGATCGCGCTGGCGGCCGAGGGCTTCAGGTCGGCGGGGTGGAGGTCGCCGCTGACGAAGTCCGATTCGACCTCGTCGTAGCTCTCGTAGGTCAGGTCGCCGCCGTACTCCTCCGGGCGTTCGACGACGAACGATTCGTCGCGGACCTCCAGAATCGGGAAGACGAGGTGATTGAGGTACTCCAGTACGCCGTTTTCCTCGACCTCACCGGCTGGGCAGTACGCCTGATTGATCTTTTCGTCGACCTCATCGGGGCTGTCGGTGAGGTTGACCTTCGACGTTTCGTCGGAGGCGCTCATCTTGCCGCCGGAAAGGCCCGACAGCAGCGGCGCGAACAGGCAGATCGGCGACTCGCCGCCGTGGTCGGGCAGAATCTCGCGCGAGAGCATGTAGATGCCGCGCTGGTCGACACCGCCGTAGGCGATGTCGGCGTCCAGTGCCTTCACGTCAAGCGTCTGCATCAGCGGGTAGATGAGCCCGCCGAGGTTCGGGCTCTCGGACTCGCGGACGACCTCACTGGCCGCGCGCTGCGTGCGAGAGATGGTCGTTTCGGCGGCCATCCGGTACATCTCCAGTGTGTACTCCTCGTCGAGCTGGAAGTCGGTCCCGCGGACGAAGGTCACGTCTTCGGGGTCCGCCCCGGCCGCTTCAATCATGCCCTCGATGGCCGTCTCGTAGTAGGCCGAGCGGGCATCGAGCAGGTCGAAGGGTGATTTGTTGTCGTCGAGGTGGGCGTGCAGGTCCGCGATGAGGACCGTCACGTCGACGCCGGCCCGCAGGAAGTCCGCGAGCTTTCGCATCGTCGTGAAGTGCCCGATGTGCATCTCGCCAGTCGGCGCGTAGCCGATGTACGCCGACGGGTCGCGCTCCTCGAACAGCGTCCGCAGTTCGTCCTCGGTGACGACCTCTGTGGTGTGTCGCGTCACCAGATCGAGTCGCTCGGCGGTATCCATACCGCAGTGTGGCCGGTCCGGCGATTAAAACGTTCCTGTCCGGTGTGACGGGCTGTCGGGGTTGGCCGTGCTTTTTTGTGACTGTAATGGACGGTCAGGCGTAGATACTGCGCCCATTGGGGCAGTATAGCGTCGATGGGCCCAAATACGCCCAGTCCAATATCCGCACATGTACACGGGGAAGACGGAGAAGGCCTGCTGTCTGTGTGGGAACCCGGACACTGCGACCCGTCTCGATCTGCCGCCGCGGGCGGTCCCGCTACTCAAGCACGCAGACCCTATCGCCTGGCAGGACATCGTGGGCGAGGTGTCCATCTACTTCTGTGGCTCCGACTGGGAGACAGTGCGGGACCTCGTGCTGGAGACCGGGATGAGCCCGCTGTCGAGGTGTAACGCCGCCCGCGCCTCCTTCGACCTCCGTGAAGATTTCGAGGCGCTGCTGAACGACATCCGGGACGAGCCGGACCACACGGAAATCGAAGCCGAGATGCGCGCCGAGGCCGAAGAGACGCTGGCGAACCGCGACGACCCCTACGTCGAAGAGCGGGACCTCGTGGAGGCCCGCGTCATCGAGTGGGTGTTCGAGGATACTGAGGGCGAGTAATCCTACGAGGGCAGTGGTACCGCTTTCGTATCCAAACTGTTTTGACCACCCATAGCCGTGTGTCAAGCGATGACTGTACGCGTAGGTGTGCTCGGTGCGACGGGCGCAGTCGGGCAGCGACTTATCCAACTGCTTGACCCCCACCCCGAGTTCGAAATCGCAGCACTGACCGCCAGCGACGCGAGCGCTGGTGAGACATACAAGGACGCCGCCAAGTGGCGCGTCGACTCCCCGATTCCCGAGGACGTGGCTGGGTCAGAAGTCCGCGCTACCGACCCGGATTCGGTACCCGACGACGTCGATCTCATCTTCTCCTCGCTCCCGTCGAGCGTCGGCGCGGAGGTCGAACCGGAGTTCTGCGAGGCCGGCTACACAGTTTCCTCGAACTCCTCGAACGGCCGAATGGACGAGGATGTGCCCCTCATCATCCCCGAGGTCAACGCTGACCACGTCGACCTCCTCGAAGTCCAGCGCGACGAGCGCGGCTGGGACGGCGCGCTGCTGAAGAACCCCAACTGCTCGACGATTACGATGGTCCCGCCGCTGGCCGGCCTTGACCGCGAGTTCGACCTGACAGACGTGCGGGTTTCGACACTGCAGGCCGTCTCGGGCGCGGGCTATTCCGGCGTTTCGTCGATGGAAATCATCGACAACGCCATCCCGCACATTGGCGGCGAAGAGCAGAAGATGGAGACCGAATCGCGCAAGCTGCTGGGCTCGTTCGACGGCGCGGAGGTCCACCTCAACGAGATGGATGTGGCCGCCTCCTGTAATCGCATCCCGACGCTCGATGGCCACCTCGAAAACGTCTGGGCCGACACCGCTGAAGATATCTCCGCGGCCGATGCCGAAGCCGCGATGGAGGCAGTTACCGGTATCGACCTGCCGTCCTCCCCGGAGAAACTCATCACTGTGTTCGAGGAACCGGACCGTCCGCAGCCTCGCCTCGACCGAAACGTCGAAGATGGCATGGGCGTCGCAGTCGGCGGCTTCCGCGAGACGACCGACGGCGTCCAGTTCAACTGCCTCGCGCACAACACAATGCGCGGTGCCGCCGGTGCGAGCGTGCTGAACGGCGAACTGCTGAACAAGCGCGGCTATCTGTAGCGGTCGCAGCCGCCGAGGGTCGTTCTTCCGAACCGAACGTCCACTGGTAGTCAGTCCGATATTTTTTCACGCCCAGGCTCGACCACCAGCGCATGGTTTCCCGCGAAACGAAGCTTCAAATCGGACTGGTGAGCGTGGCCATCGTTCTCTCGGTGCTCAGCCAATTCGTGTTTCCGCTCGGACCGCTCGGCTCTGTCGCGCTTTTTGCAGGCACGTATTTCCTCATCTTCGGTGGTGTACACCTGTACCTCGCTCTTGCGGGTGATAGCGAGACGATTCCGGTCGCTGCCCGCTGGCGGTTCGTCGGACTTGCGGCGATGGTTGCTGTGGGTTTCGTCTTGCAGGAAACCGTCGGACAGACAACTGTCGGGGGTGTCACGGTCGTACAGCTACTGGGAGCTGTGTTCGCTGTGGCACTGGTGTTCTATCTGGTGTACGAGGCACGGGCTGGCTATCTCGCCAGCCAGCAGTAATTAGAGTTCGATCTGATTCCGGAGGCCGTCCCACTCGCCGGTCTGCTCGGCTCGCTGGACGTTTTCCGCTACGATGTCGGCCAGTCGCTGGTAGTAGCTCGGTGTGTGGCCGGCGTTGTGGGGCGTGATGAGGACGTTCTCGAAGCCCCACAGCGGGTGGTCGCCGGGCAGCGGTTCGGGGTCGGTCACGTCCAGGGCCGCACCGTCGATGTGGTTACGCTGGAGCGCACTGACCAGCGCGTCGGTGTCGACGACCGGGCCACGGGCGACGTTGGTGAGCACCGCGTCGGGGTGCATCGTCTGGAACACCTCATCATCAATGAGGTGATGTGTCTCGTCAGTGAGCGGGCAGGCGAGTCCGATGTACTCTGTGCCGGCGACCGCCTCGTGAATCTCGTCGAAGCCGTACACCTCGTCGGTCGGGCCGCCCTTCTCCGGGGAGTGGCGGACGCCGACGGTCTCCACGTCGAATCCCTGCACGCGGTCGACGATGGCCTCGCCGATTTCGCCGAGGCCGACGATGCAGACACGGCTGCCGGCGAAGTCGTCAGTGTGGAACGACTGCCAGACGTGGTCGCGCTGGTGGCGACGAGCGGTGAAGAAGCCCCGAGCGAAGGCGAGCCACGAGCCGACGACGTTCTCGGCGACGTTCGGGCCGTGGACGCCGGAGGCCGTCGTAAGCGCGATGTCGCGGTCCGCCAGTTCCGAGAGTGGGAGATGGTCGTATCCAGCGTATGTCCCTGCAAACAGCTGCAGCGAGTCGGCAGCATCGACCAACTCCGGTGAGAGGTCGTTGCCGGTCAGGACTGTCGCATCCGCGATCAAGTCCCGCTCGGCCTCGGGCGTCTCTGCGACGGCGATATCCCACTCCGGCAGTCGCTCCCGGAGCGCTGCCGCGTACTGGTCGGCCGGCATTCCGTGAACGGCGTATCGGGTCAGGACGATATCGGCCATTGAACCCCTCCTGTTGCGTGCGGAGCCATACCGGCTGTTCCACGCGGGGGCCTCAAAACGGTGCCGGCAGTCCGTCGATCGCATGCCAGGAATAGTGTTGTTTTAACAATAGTTAGAGAACAGGAGAAATACCAGCACGAATTAGTAAAATTTGTAGTAATAGTTCGCCGATATCTTAGCATATTTGTAGGATGACCAGCGTATAACCTCGAAGGAATGGGGAGACCGACTAGCGTTGCGGTGATCGATGATGATAAGGACTATAGACAGCTCTACAAACTTTGGCTTCCGGGGGAATACGAGGTTATAGAGGCTGGAGACGGCCGGACGGGGTTACAGCGGATCGATGACTCTGTTGATGCGGTACTGCTGGATCGCCAGATGCCGGAACTGAACGGCGAAGCCGTCGCCACAAGACTTCGACAGCGGTCAGTTACCCCTGCGGTCGTAATGATCAGTAGCGTCAAGCCGGACGTGGATATTCTGGATATCCCCGTCGATTCGTATCTCAGAAAGCCCGCTGACCGGGATACCCTGTTGTCGGTACTCTCGACAGTTCGTGCCCGATGCGAGTACGAGACGCACCGTCGGGAACTCTTGGGACTTGCCGACCGCCGAGCAACGGTTGCCGACGCTGTACGGGCCACAGCGCTTGCGGAGAGCGAGGCGTACCAGCGGGCCGTCGAACGGCTGGAAGAACACGACGTGTCACTCGCCGACGTAGTATCGGAACCGTAGCGCGTAGTGCGCTCCAGTGCAGACACATCGGGGCGTCAGACCGCGAATCCGATGCAAGACAATAGGTTTTAGCGGGCGCGGGACGCCGTAGCGGGTATGGAACACGTAGACGTCGCCATTGTGGGTGGTGGCCCGGCCGGGTCGTCGGCGGCCGAGGCTGCAGCCGACCACGGGGCCGACGCCGTCCTCCTCGAAAAGGGGGTCCCCAGAGCCGACCGCGAGGGGACGGGGCCGGACTCGACGGACGCCGCCGGGCTGTTGGATTACTGGTTCGACATCATGGGTATTCCGCGGTCGGAGTTCCCCGAGGACGTAGTGTTGAGCGAACTCGACGGGGCGAAGTTCTACGGCCCCTCGACGGAGATGACGCTCACGGAGACCGGTATCAGCTCTAGCGCCGATGGCTTCGGCATCACGTTCCACCGGGCGCGGTTCGACGACTGGCTCCGCGAGCGGGCGACGGAAGCAGGGGCAGACTACCGCGTCGGCGTCAGCGTCACCGGCGTCGACACCGACCTCCGGAGTTCACCGCGACACACCGTTCGCCTGGCCAACGGCGAGGACATCGCCGCCGAGTACGTGATTCTCGCCGACGGCCCACAGCGGACTATCACCGGCGGTACGCTCGACCAGTTCCTCCCGGCCGGACAGACAATGGCCGATATCATGCCGTCGAACAAGGTCAACCACATCGCCTATCAGGAGCACCGCCGGATGCCCGAGGAACTGTTCACACCGGAGTTCATCGAGTTCTGGTGGGGTATCATGCCCGGCCACACAGCGTACCCGTGGATCTTCCCGAACGACGCCCCGGTCGCGCGCATCGGCCTCACGATGCCCATCGGCTTGGACATCGACGCCTACGACCGCAGCGACTGGGACCTGCTCAGAGCGAGCGACGACAGCATTCCACAGGGCCGGCAGTACATCGAGCGACTGCTTGAACGGGAGTTTCAGGCGTACGACCTCGACGATTTCCCACTCGTCGAAGACCGCGGGAAATCGAAGGGGACGGAGACGTATCCCATCTCCTCGACTCGGCCGATAGAGTCCCCAGTGGGTGCCGGCATCGCTGTGGCCGGTGGTGCAATGGGGACTACGTCGGCGTTCCATGAGGGCGGCGATCACGTCGCCGTTCGAACCGGGCGTATCGCCGGCCGCCTCGCCGCAAACGACCGCCTCGAACGGTACAACGATGCCTGGCACGACGCCATCGGCGACGAAATCCTCCGGAACGTCACCTTCGCGGACATGGTCCGAGACTGGCGACCCAACGACTGGGACCGAGCCTTTACTACCGCCAACGACCTGATGGACGCCCGCGGAATCAAGGCCGATGCGGCGCTCCGTGGCGGCTTCAACGGTATTAAGATGGTCCTCGGTTACAAGTGGGGGAAGTTCTCCTACCGCAACGGCAAGTACGTCCAGTTGCGCGAGGACGACTACGCTGTCTGAACGTCACCCTTAGGTGTGCGACCGGCAAACTGCTAGTGCGTGCCTTCAATCCCCGGCTGAGACCCGTCACCGGGACGATGACGACCCGGAGAACCCGGGCACGCGACATGACCGCGGTTCATACCGCATCCGGTCGTCTTACGACGACCCGCCAGACGGTTGCACCGTCTGGGCGTTCGGTGATTACGCCGTAATCACCCGCCCGGCACGAGGGTTTGCCGGCTGACGTGGCACACCGCCGAGGATGATGCCGGACGTTAGTGTTCCGGGCGCACATTTCGAGTATGCTATTAGAATAGTCTAAGAATAATATAAATCACTTCAGTCAGAGACTACCGTTGAATGGGATTCACCCGTAGTAGCCACTCTTTCTTGCCGGGTATCGGAAAATGGCGATGATAACGATCCAGGAATGAGGTCTGCCGGGATTACTGACATCAGTCGGCTTTCGATGACCGTGCAAGATACAAGGCGCGAGTCTTATACGATTACCCAGTCCGTTCGGGGCAGTTCAGCTCGGTCAGTACAGATGAACGATGTATCGCAAAAGCGTAAACTATTCAAAAATATATTCGAAGTCGCCAGTGAGATACAGGGGATGAGTGCAGCACTTTGTCGCTGGTTCTTTCAGAGCTAGCGTCTGAGAATCGCGCGTTCCTACCGCTGGTATTCTGTGTTCAAAATAAAGTCGCCAATGCTGTAGCATTATCGATATAAACATTTGTTGAAATAATGTAATGAATTCTACCTAATGTTAAGCAACACTTAATTGGTGAGCAAACATATACACGATGTGTTTAAATCGAAGCAAAAAGACTTGAAGCAGCATATACCTGCAGCAATTTTGCTGTTCGTGTTAGCAATCATCGCACTCTTTATGCGGCTCTATGCTACTGAAGTGATTCCGGTCGCAGAATCAATCCCGTTTGCATTTCAGTTGATGATTGGGGGGACCGCGCTCGCTATCTTTCGGAATGAACTTGGTTACTCGACGTTAGGTGTCTTTGGTCCGGTGATCCTTGCGTTCGCCTGGCTTGAAGTCGGTCCATTTTGGGGTTTTATTCTGATTGGATACGTCTTCATCGTCACAGCCACCGCTCGCATAGCTTTGAGCGGGTCAGATTTAGGTACTGCACACCGCGTTGCATCATTACTGGTAATTGCAAGTATCGCTACAATTGTCTTACAAATTGTCGGTCAAATACAGGGTGTTCCACCGTTAACAACACTACTTTTGTTCCCTATAATTCTCACAACCTGGTACGCCGAACGATTCATACAAGGAACTGCTGAAGACGGTTGGGCACCCGCATCTCGACGACTAACGTTCACAGTGGTTGGCGTAGCTGTAGCGTTCGTGGTGGCAGGCTATGAACCGCTTGTGAACGCAGTAATTAGAACGCCTGAATTGTGGGTTGCGCTCGTTGGTGTCAATATCTTACTTGGAGCCAGTACTAATATTCGACTGGCTGAATATACTAGATTCCGCGTTCTAAAGCGGGCTCTGGAAGCCGACAACAAAACAGACGTACTCACGATGCGTGTCCGAAATCGGGACTACGTCAGCCGATACAATCCACTTCCTCTCATGGGACTTTATAATAAAAGCCGGATGAAACAATTCCTCCACGGTCTCAATATACCGACACCAGAGACATTCCTAATCGTTGAGACAGAGTCGGACTTGGAAGAGTTTCGTGCTCTATTGAAAAAGCGTGATAGATTCGTTGTGAAACCAATCGACGGAATGGGTGGGAGAGACGTTCTCGTTGTTAGGGGACGAGAAGGAGACGACGGGGAATTCAGAACAAATCGAGGCAACCTGACAGCTGACGAGATAACTTCTCATACACGGAAAATCTGTGTTGGTGGGACAGCGGATTATGGGGCTAAAACCAGCGCGCTCGTTGAGGCACTCGTCACCCCGGAGAGTCTTCTGGCAGACCGTATCAAGAGTGGTGTGCCTGATCTTCGCGTAATAACACTACATGGGTTCCCAATAATGGCAATGACACGACTTCCAACCGACGAGTCGAAGGGGACCGCCAATATCCACACTGGCGCAGTAGCTGTCGCTATCGACATCTCGTCGGGCAAGGCATCCGGTGGGTACCAGCAAACACAGGATCGATACGTTAGTCAGCACCCGGATACAGGTGCCTCACTGTCGTTTACAATTCCAGATTGGCAAGACGTACTTACAACTGCGTCAAGAGCGGCAATAGCCTCCGGATTTGGGTATACTGGCGTGGATATCGTCTTCGATGCTGACCAAGGACCGATGGTGTTGGAAGTGAACCGGCGTCCTGGTCTCGGCATCCAAAATGCCAATATGGCAGGGTTACTCGGGCGACTGCGATTTGTAGAGGCGCAGGGCGTTTCGAACCAGTTCATCAGCGCCAACGAGCGGGTTCGACGGGCAATAGAGTGGTCTACGAACAATTGGCAATCCGACGCTGCTGATGCACCACCGGATATCGATACAAAAGTAGAGGTGAACGCATGAATATCACCCGTTCGTCCAGACAAGCAGTTGCTGCGGTGATCGCAGGAGTACTGCTCATCGTCCCACTATTGCTTACTGTTTTCCCCCGATACGTCGGGAATGGATTCCCTGGCCCATATACCAGAACGGACGCGATCGTTCTCTTCTTCGTCGGTGTGCCGGTCCTCTTCGCGCTTTTTGCAGCCTATCGAGTAGCGCAGTATCATGATCTGTTTGGCACCGATAGCGAAGACCATAGCGTGTCTGCCGGTCCAGAAATAGACCATGAACATGAACCCGAATACGATGATGGTTCTCTTGTGTCAGGACCCGACCGAGTCGAAGAGGAAGTTGGCATTGAGACGGGTACTGCCGCAAGCAAGGCCACGTTCGAAGTCTACACCGACAACACTGGCGACTATCGCTGGCGACTCGTCCACCAGAACAGAAACATTATCGCTGACAGTGGCCAAGGTTACGCTTCGAAACAGAAGGTCAAGCAGGGACTCGAAAGCGTCAGGAACAACGCACCTGATGCCTATGTAATCGACCAATCAAAGGATGAAGAAGTACCCGAAGGACACGGAAGTAACACGACATTCGAACTATTTGAGGATGCGGGAGAAAAATGGCGCTGGCGACTCCGCCACGACAACGGGAATATAATCGCCGATAGCGGACAGGGCTACTCTTCGAAAAAGAAGGCCACACAGGGACTGCAAAGCGTCCAGAAGAACACACCCCGCGCACCAAGTGAAGAAACGAGATAGATTATAGAGCGGGACACAAATTTGTAGTGCTACAGTTTAGCTACCAACAAAATACTGGAAGGGTAAGTTGTTCATGCTGAGTTCACCATCCCTGTTGAGTGATTATCGAGACCCAGATTCAGAAGTTACCCAGGGCTGACTATGCGGCAGTATTCAACAGGACGCCGAAAATATAAATGCAACCGATAGAATTCACAACGATAGGTACGCAGGTTTAGTGAGCAGTTCGTTCAGCGTCGAGGTGGTGAAAGAAAGCACAGCGCTATGCTGAACTTATCCTCTATATCTTGCAGGCAACTTTCGACAACGTTTCGATAAGAGAACATCTATCGCTTGTAGCGCACGTACTCCAGCCGCCCTGCCATCAGAGATGCACATTTCGACAACTCTGTCCAATTAACGGGATGAAAGATATAGAACGGTTGATTCTAGTTACACCGAGCCTACTAGTAGAAACTCGCCCGGTAGTGTTCCGGGCGATATTCTACTACTGGAGTAAAGACGTAGCTATGTGCTGAGAGCGTCGGAAACGGAAGCTTCGATGCGTCCTCACGAATCCGTTCGCGGAACTTCAGCCCGTTCAATCCAGGCATATCGTAGTCGCTGATAATACAGTCATACGTGTCCCGCGGGCGGTCCGTGATGACCTCGTCGGCCCATATCGCGGTGTCGACGGTGAACGAATCCATGGTCCGCTCGAGATATGTCGCAGTTAGATCGGCAAAGTCCGGTTCGTCATCGACATGTAAGATGCGCACTGAACCAACAATATGTTTAGATATTGTGCAAAAACAGTAATACGACGGTTGTCATTTCAAAGTAATATAATCAATGTATTGCCTGTCATTGGGTGAAAACACGAGTGATTGATAGAGTGCTAGTTCGGAGGGAAAGCACATCTAGGGGAAGAAATCGCCTGTTAGAAGTTCCCATAGAATATAGCCATCGTTTTCCTCTGCGTGTACAGGCCGAGCAACCAGTCATATGATTTTCAAACGACAGACAGAACAGGCCTGCTGTGACAGGGGCTAGTCAGAACCCGCTGCGACTGATGACACCCGCGGCGGACGAGAGTTCACCACTGAATTTCACGGTGACGTACAGGCCAGTAAACAGCGTGGCATTGTACGCGCCGTGGATGAGTGACGGAACGACAATGTTGTCCGTGTACTCGTAGGTTGTACCGAGGATGAGCGACGGAATGAGGAGGGCGCACACCCCGACAAGTTTCCCCGTGACCGACCCACCGCTGAGGGCAGGGTAGTGAATGCCAGCGAAGATGACGCTCGCGATGGTGACGCCCGAAATCGGGCCGAAGTAGTCTCGGATGCGGCCCTGAACGACGCCGCGGAACAGTAGTTCCTCGCCAGGGCCGATGAGGAGGAACGAGGCGGGAATCAGCAGGAGGAGGACATCGGGGTTCTCCATCCCGATCTCCGCGGCCTGATTGGTTGCCGTTTCGATCCCGAACATCGAGACGAGCGTCGTGATGACAGCGGCCACCACCACGAGCCCGACCATCGCGCTGGCGTAGCCCAGCACAACGATGCCGGCTTCACGGAGACTCGGCACAGAAATGCCGATACTGAATGCACCGGTGTCTGGCGCATAAGAGAACATCTCGCGGAGCTTCGCTCTGATCACCGGCCTGAGTTTGATGTACGTGTATGCGATGGCCGGGCAGCCGATTCCCTGGACCGTTATCAGCCCCAGCACGAGCGTCTGTACTTGCGTTATCTGTACTCCTGTGCCGAGTGATAGGGAAAAAGCGATGGTGAGAAGCAGGATTGAGCCGAACCCGAGTCCTATCACACCCAGCGAGAGCGCCGAAAAAAGCGTAAACCCGTACTGGAAGGCCTGCAGAACCGGACGGTCGCGGGTCGCCGTTGCCATACACTGCCTTGGTCGTGGCGATGTGTAAACAATTCGTTTGGTATCGGTATCGCGACCGCGTTCAGTCGATCCGCTCCCCGGCTGTCACCGCGGTTTCGAGCCAGTTCGACTCCGGCGGTAACGGACAGGAGAACGTATCGCTGTAGGCACAGAACGGCGAGTACGCGAGGTTGAAATCCAGCGTAATCTCGTCGCCGGTGCTCAGGTCGCGGTCGGGTTCCAGTTCCATGTACCGGCCACCGTCGTAGCTCTGCTGGCCAGTGGTCTTGTCCCGGAACGGAACAAAGAGCGTCCGTGACTCGTCGGCGGCCTGCCGGAACGCGTGGAGTTCCCGAGACTCGCCATCGAGGTCGAACGAGAGCGTTGCGACGTGGAGATAGCGTACCGTTCGGTCGTCGCTCGTCTCCAGATCGACCGACTCCGGCGTCTCGTGGACCGTAACCGTCGCTTCGACCCGATAGTCGGGGTCCGGGTCGAAGTAGCTGAGGCCGTCGAAGTCGTCGCGCTCCTCCGGCGGAATCGGCGATTGGCGGTGCTCCGCGAAGAAGCGGTCTTTCTCGTCCCGGTTGGCCTCCAACTGCGCTGCCCAGTCTTCGGTGTCGTCGTCCATACAGAACCGGTGGTGACCACGCAGTTTCAGTCCGGCGACTCGGTGACAGACGAGCGATATCGTGACGTGAGGGAGTGGATACCTTATTATACACCTCGTCCAACTGAACAAATACACAGGGGTGTGTATGGAAGCGACGTTCTACGGTATTCTGGGGGTGGACCCAGATGCCACCGAAGAGACGATAGTCCGCGCCTACCGGGAGCAGACGAAAACGCATCACCCGGACGTGAGTGACGACCCTGCTGCGGGAGAACGGTTCAAGCGCCTCACACAGGCGAAGGACGTGCTCACGGACGAGGCCGAGCGAGAGCGATATGACCGGCTCGGCCACGACGCATACGTCAACAGGCACGTCGACAGCGGCGCGGACGGAGGCACAGCCACGGGCGGTGTCAGTGACATCGCACAGCAGTACGTCGACCAGCGGGCCGATACGGAGAAGACGGGTGAGGCAACGGCGAAATCGACACAGCAGCCCACCCAGACCCGTGGAGGAAGCACAGGCTACGGGACTGCCGCGGAGTACTACAGGCCCGGCCAGCGAGTCCGGCCAACGCAGTCGTCGGGAGTCGAGACGCTGCTCGATTCACTCCGCCGTGTCGGCCCGTGGCTGTTCGTCCATCTGGCACTGCTGGTCTGTACAAGCATTGCCGCCGTACTGCTCGCAGTCGGTGGCCTCTCGGGGAACCTCTCGCCCGTCGTCGCCGGTGTCATGGCAGTCTCGATGCTGACGATCTCGCTGGTCGTCTCGGCGACCCACGTCCTCACACATATTTCGGGCTGACCGACGAGAAGCAGCTCGCATGATGGCAGTTTCGAGCGGCCAGCGGACGAGCAACCGGCAGCACAGCCACAGCCTCACGCTAGCGGGCGGAACCAGACAGCGGTAACGAGGACGGCCAACAGGAGATACGATCCACGAATCAGCAGCATCGTCGCAGTCTCGGGGTCACCTCGCTGGGCGATAGCCGCGACTGCACCGAAGACGACCGCAGCCGCTGCAGCACTCGGCGGGACCCCAGGTAATGCCACGGACAGCCCGACGATTCCGAGAAGACCCGCGCCGAACAGGCCCAGCGCGAGCCGCCGAGCGCGTTGGTGGCCCAGGACGACGGCAACGGTCCGTTTCTGTATCGACCGGTCATAGTCGTAGTCCTGTTCGTCGTCGATGATCTTGATGCCGGTCAGCAACAGCAGGAACACGGCCGCGAGACCGACAGCACGCGGTGTCAGCGTCGTCACCTGGGCGTAGTAACCCCCCAGCAGCGATAGCGCGATACCTGTCGGGTAGCCCATCGTCGCACCAATGGGGTTCATATCCAGTTGTGGCGCGTGGGTGTAGCCGATAACCCAGGTCGGCAGCGTCAGCAGCGCCGCACCGGGACCGACCAGCAGCCAGATAGCTCCCGTACAGAGCGCGAAGCCGACCCCGGCACCGATCAGTGCCATGCGACAGCCCGAAGCAGTGAGGGGATGATCGTCGTCCTCGCCGCGGATGTGGAAATCGACGTAGCCGTCCTTGACGTGGGCCGTGTAGACAGCGAAGAACATCGCGCCCGCGTGGAGCGCTGCCACCGGTGGCCAGAACCCGCCGGAGAGCAACCCCCCGAACAGCGAGGTCGCAAGCGGTGGCAGCATGAACACCGGATGCACCTGCGAGGCGAGGGCACTCACGGTCGCAAACGGACCGGTTTCGTGTCGGGCGACTGCCATACGAACCCAAGGCACGGCTGTGGGAAAAATCCTCAGCCGCGTTGTTTCGGTACTACCGCCAGTTCGACCGGTCCAGCACGAACCCTGAGATGTGCGAGGACAGTTCTCTGGCAGCCTGTTCTGTATCCGCGTGGAGTTCGCCGGATACCGGGCCGGCCTCGCCGCCGAGGCCCTCCGTCTCCGAGATCGGGTCCGTCGTCGTCGGATATGGTCGGCGGGACCGGACACGGTCCCGGAGCGCTTGAACAGTGGCGTCCGAGAGTTCGTAGGATAGATGTTGGAGGTCGTACCGGACGATGAACCCCCGTGTCGCGTCCCTGACAGCGAGGACTGGCTGTCCCCGGTCCCGACACCGCTCCCAGATCTCGCGCTGGTGGTCCCGCGTGGCATACACCGGCACGTTCGACGGTGCGAGGTGTTCCATTGCCCGTTCATACGGGCTGGAGGTGTATTACCTTTCGGCAGTGGCCGACCAGCCGGTCTACCTGCGGTATCCCGGTGCTACGCTGGTGAGTTACTGCGTTTCGCACCCCTGGGCAAAAATGCCACGCAGGAACTGTTTAGGGGGAGGGCTGTGTCCACAGGATTGCTATGGCAGATATCGAAGTCGAGAGTACATGCGAAGAAGGCTACACAGTAGAGAGCGTCATCAACGGCGAGTGGGAGCTCATCGTCGATGCGCTGAGCGAGAACGGACCGTCGCCGAACGAGGTGCTGGCCGCCGACTACGCCTCCTGCTACATTCCGGCGCTACGCGTCGCCGCAGACAAGTACGGCCACGAGGACATCGGCAGCGTCAACGTGGACGTCGCCGCGGAACTCGACGAGGACGACGACCTGGAGTCCATCGATTTCCACGTCGAGGTCGAGGAGTCACTCGCCGACGAGGAGCAGGATATCATCGAACTCGCCGAGGACATCTGTCACGTCCACTCGGCGCTGCAGGACGAGCTACACGCCGAAATCACTATCGAGTCCGGCGTCTGAGCGGGCAGGAACAGAGGGGTGGCGTTTATTCCTTGCTGGTAACAGGCCTGTAGTCGTCACTCCGGGAACAGCAGAATGACTGAGGACGTGTTGTGATAGCCCGTGTAATCCTCGTCGGCCGAACAGACTTCCCCGTAGGTTTCGAAGCCGGCGAAGGGCGCGTCGATAGCGCTGTGAATCGTGTCGACGGCGTCGTCAAAGTCGTCGCCGAGAATCATCGCACGGCAGGCGCAGTCATACACGAACCCGCCCGCGACGTTTCCGCCGCGGAGTTCATTGACCGCATTGTTGGCGGCGTTCCGGACCGCATACACCTGATCGGATTTATTGCTATGTGTCACCCGTACTTCCGTCCCCTCGGAGACACTGACAGCGAAATCCAACGGCCCCTCGGTGTCGGTTGTATGGCCCGGCCATCGGATGTTGTATCCCGTCGTCGAGATGAGCTTGCTCTCGATGAAGGTCTTGATTCGGGAGGCGAGTCCGTCGGCATCGGCTTCCGGTTCCGACTCGATACCGAGTTCGTAACGGCCGAGCAACATGACGAGATCTTCCGATCCCGCTTCCAGTTCGTCGACATCGATATCGTATGTCTCCATCGCGTCCTCCCGAATCGCGTCCCGCCAGGCCTCGAACGCGGGTCTGCCGTCGAGTTCGTACACGGTGCTTCCCTCTGCTCGGGTCACCGTCATCGCCTCGGAGATCGGTTCGTGGCCGTGGTTGACTGTCACCGGGAGCGGGTCCTCTGCAGCGATGAGTGCGAGGACGACAGCGTCCGTCTCGACCCGGTCGTTCCGGAAGACGTGGGTCTGCTCCAACTGGAGGTCGTCACCCGCAGATCCGCCGACGACCGGCGTCTCCTCGTCGTCCAGATACTGCTCTGTGAGCCGAGTGACCTTGTTTCCGATTCCAGCCATACCGTCGTGAAGGTTGATGATCGTCCGATGCGGATATCCCTTGACAGCTGGGTCCTCGCTCGCAGGGAGGTCGTGAACGGCTTCGAACAGACAGCGCTCGGGATCAGCGCTGAGTTCGGTCGAGAGGCTGGAGAAGAACCGCATCGAGTCCGAGGAAACGACGCCGACTGTGACAGTTCCGTTCCCCGAACCGGATTCAGTGAACTCCCCGGAGGACGAACAGCCCACGATTTCGGTATCTGATCCGACAACACTTCGAGCCCCCCACAGCACCGCCTCGTAATCGTATGTTGGGGAGCAGAAAATCTGACAAAAGTCAGGATCGCTGGCCGAGATGTCGGCCATGGCCTCCCGTATGGCGTCCATAGCTGCGGCATCTCCCGAGTCCCCCGTTGCCTGCCCTGTCCCAAACTCAGTAGTCATTGAGATGCAAGTATATCGTGGGCTAACTTAACATATTGGAACCGTTTTGAAGACAATAGCACAGAACAGTAGCCTCAATCTGAGACGCGACAGTCACCCCAGAAACGGTACGTTTTACCATAAAACACCGGAGGAGCGGGAAACGCTCATACCGCCGGCCCGCAAACAGGTGGGTATGAGTGACTCAGACTGGACCGACCGCATCGCCGGCGAGCGGATGGCGGTCGATCAACGGTTCAACGAGCAGGTCAAAGCGTCGTCGTTCTCCAGCCAGCAGTGGGGGCTGGTGATGACTGCCGTCGAGTTCGAAATCGAGAACCCGGGCGACCCCGATGCGGCGCGGATCGTCGCCGATACGTCGAAACTCTCCAGCGTGATGCCGGAGATGGAACGGGTCGCGAACCAGAGTCCGATGGGGGGGCCCGGCGGGGACAGCGGCGGCTCGGGCGGCGGGCTACTCTCGGGTGTCAAGGACGCCCTCGGCCTCGGCGGATCCGGTGGCGGGAACAAACAACAGGAAGAAGAGGCAGCACGCCTCGCGCAGGCCTACGCTGAGCAACTGCAGGAGAAGTTGGAGTCGAACGGGCGCTGGAAGTCCGTTTGCGAGCAGGCCCAGCGCTAGTATTCTTCGCCGCCGTGGAACAGTGTTAGCTCCTCGGCCTCGTAGATGTTGATGAGTTCCGTTACGACGTCGTTGTATGACTCGTCTTCGACGCGAAGGTCGTCGAGACGGTCCACCGTCTCCGCGTCCAGTTCCACGGATGGCATATGCGAACCTTTCACTGGAACACACTTAATTCCCGCCCTCAATCAAAAACGAACGCGAACAGTAGTAACAAATCAGAACCGAAAACGGTTAATGGTCGTTCTCGGTAGAAACACGACACATGCGACCACTGGGTGACTCACCGCTCGTACGGAACGACAAGACGCTGGTGCTAGCACACGACCACGGGCTGGAACACGGTCCCAAGCAGTTCAGCGGCGTCGAGGAGCGCCTCGACCCCCGTGAAGTGTTCGAGATGGCGACCCACGACGCCGTGACGGCGCTGGCTGTTGGGAAGGGCCTCGCCGAAACGTACTATCCGAGCTACGAGGACGACGTGAACCTGCTGGCGAAGCTCAACGGCGGCTCGGACCTCTGGATGGGCGACCCGTACTCGCCCCAGAACTGGTCGGTCGACTACGCCGCCGAACTCGGTGCCGACGCCATCGGCTACACCATCTACCCGGGCGTCAACCGCGAGACCGACATGTTCGAGGACTTCCGTCCGGTCCAGGAGAACGCCCGCGACCACGACCTGCCGATTGCGATGTGGTCGTACCCGCGCGGCCAGGCCATCAAGGAGCATCGGAGTCCCTCGACCATCGCCTACGCGGCCCGCATCGGGCTGGAACTCGGGGCCGACTTCACGAAGGTCAAGTACCCCCGTGACAAGGAGGCGATGGCCCACGCCGTCCGCTCGGCGGCGGACAACCGCGTCCTGCTCTCGGGCGGGTCGAAGACCTCCGACCGTGACTTCCTCGAACTCGTCGAGGACTGCATGGACGTCGGCGTCGCCGGCCTCGCCGTCGGCCGCAACGTCTGGCAGCGCGATGACCCCTACGACATCCTGGACAAGCTCGAAGGCGTCATCTTCGAGGACGCGACGACCGACGACGTTCTGTAGGCCATGGACGAGGAGACGCGCCGAGCCGTCGCTGCAGCGGACGAGGCGTTGCCCGCCAGCGACGCGCTTCCCGACGCTATCGACACCGGCCCGGTCGTGTTCGGCTTCGACGGCTACCTCGACCGCGTCCGGGAAGTCGTCGCCGACCGCATCGACCCCGAGAGCCACGAGCGTCTCGCCACGCTGGAGGGCTTTGGGGACCGCATCGAGCGCTCCGTCGCCGCCGACAGCTCCCTCTCCTTCGAGTGGCTCCAGCAGGGCAACCGGACCGGCGGTCACACTAGCCACCTCGCACGGGCCTTCGGCGGCTGGTCGTTCAACCCCGTCATGGTCGGGATGTACGGCGACCCGGTCCACGACGCCTTCGAGGCGGAGTTCGGCGACTACGACCTCCACTCGCTGGGCGAGCCCGGCGTCACCGACGCCGTCGAGTTCGACGACGGGAAGCTCATGCTCACCGAGATCGGCGACACGATGTCGCTGGACTGGGCTGAACTCGACGCGGCCTTCGGCCACGACCGACTGGCCGAGACGCTCGACGGCGCGAGCCTGTTAGGGACCGGCTACTGGTCGGAGACGCCGGACCTGCCGACCATCTTCGACGGCCTCCGCGACCTGTGGGGTGACATCGATGATCCGCCCGAGACCGTGCTCGTCGACCCCGGCGACGTGCGGAAGCTCGACGCCGACCGCCTGCGTGCCGGTCGGGAAGCCATCGCCCGGTTGGACGAAGTAACCGACGTCGTAGTCTCGTCGAATCGGGCCGAGACGGGCGTCCTCGCGGACGCCTACGCCGGCGAGGCCGAGCGGTCGTTCACCGAGGACGCCGAAGCAGTGTTTGAGGCCCTGGAGCCGACCTGGTTCGTCGGCCACGGCGTCGAGCGCTCGGTCGCCGTCTCTCCGGATGGCACCGACAGCGTCGCCGTGCCAGCCGTTTCGGACCCGGAGCTGACAACCAGTTCGGGCGATCACTTCAATGCCGGCCTAGGGCTGGCCCGCATCGTCGACCTCCCGCCCACCGCTGCCGTCGTCGTCGGCAACGCCGTCGCCGGCTACTTCGTCCGGACCGCGGACCAACCGTCGCTGACAGACGTGCGCGCGTTCGTCGACGACTACCTCGAAAAGTTCTGAGTCGCTGTCTCCGATTTCTCCGACGCTTTTTCTGCCCGCTACAGCCGCCGTACCGTCACGCCGTCCCGGACCGAGTCGATGTCGTCGAGGTCGGGAACGGCCGTCCCGGCCCGCTGGACGACCTGCGAGGAGACGGCCACGCCGGTCCGGAGCGCCGTCTCGTCGTCTGCACCGGCCTCCCAGGCGCTCAAGACGCCCGAGAGGAGCGCGTCACCGGCCCCGACGGTGTCGACCACGTCGATATCGAGCGCCTCAGCGTACAGTCGGCCCGCATCGCCGACGAGGACAGCACCGTCCGCGCCGAGGGAGGCTAGCACCCGGTCGAAGCCGCGTTCTCGGAACGTGTCCGCCGCGTCTGCACACCCTTCCACGGTGGAGACGTCGGCCCCGGTCGCGTCGCCGAGTTCGGCGCGATTCGGCTTACAGAGGGCGTACTGGGCGTCGAGCTCCCGAAGGACGTCGCCGCCGGTGTCGACGATTGTCTCCCAGTCACCGCCGGCCGCGATGCGGTCGATGGCGTCGGGGGACAGCCCCGGCGGTAGGCTCCCACCGACGAGCACGCGGTCGGGAGACTGCGCTCGCACCTGTTCGAGCAGCGCGTCGACGACCGACTCGTCAACGGTCGGCCCGGCCTGGTTCAGCTTGTACTCCTCCGCGGCCGCGATAGCGGTGGTGTTGAGCCGCGTCGTCCCGTCCACGTCCACGAAGGCCGTCTCGACGCCGTCATCCTGTAGCGTCTCTCTGATGAACGACCCGGTGAACCCGCCCAGCAGTCCGGTCGCGACGCAGGGCCGGTCCATGGCGGTGAGCAACTGCGCGGCGTTGATCCCTTTGCCACCGGCGTCGAACTGCGCGCTGTCGGCCCGCATGACGCGGTCGGGGGCCATCTGTTCGTCGAACTGGATCGTCTGATCGACTGCAGGGTTGTACGTTACGGTGACAATCATGTGCTGACCTCCTCGACGGTCACGTCGGCGTCCGCGAGTGCCGCGGCGAGCGCCCCTGACGGGCTGGCGTCAGTGACCAGCAGGTCGACCTGGTCCAGATCGGCAAAGCTGACGAAACTCCGGTCGCCGAACTTCGATTCGTCGGCGACCAGTACGACTCGGCGGGCCCGCTCGACCATGATTTCCTTGACGGCTGCCTCGTCTTCATTTGGCGTCGACAGCCCGGCGGCGCTGTCGAGAGCGTTCGTCCCCAGAAACAGCAGGTCGAAGTTCATTCGTCCGATGGCTCGTTCGGCCATCGGGCCGACGAGCGCCCGGGTCCGCGGTCGGAGACTCCCACCGGTGAGCTTCGCATCGACGTCTCGCTCGGCCACTTCAGTGGCGAGTTCCGGCATATTCGTTGCCGCGACGTAGTCCGTGTCCGGAATCGCGCGAGCGACTTCCATCGTCGTCGAGCCCGCATCGAAACAGACCACATGGCCCTCGCGGACTTCCTGTGCGGCCCGCTCACCGATAGCCTGTTTCTCCGCGTAGTGGTCAACCTCGCGCTGGCCGTACGGTCGTTCGGTCCCGGCGGAGGACGCCGGAACTGCACCGCCGTGGGACCGCTTGATGCGGCCTTGTGACTCCAAGTCTCGGAGGTCGCGGCGTATCGTCGCCTTCGAGAACTCGAGTTCCGCGGCCAGCTCCGACACTGAACAGCCGTCTCGCTCTGTCACCAACTGGACGATTGTGCGCTTTCGCTCGGCCGGGAGCATTCTCTCACCAGTGATTGTTTCGCTTCGGTTTTACCACTTTCTATCGGGATGTGCTTGTTTCTGACCAGATAGAACGGGAGAAAAACGTCTACAGTTCGTCGATAACCGCGGCGGTCACGGCCTCAGTCGATGCGTCGCCGCCCAAGTCCGGCGTTCGAGGCCCGGAGTCGAGCACGGACTCGACAGCCGTTCGAACTGCATCGCCCTGCTCATCGTAGCCGAGATGGTCGAGCAACATCGCGGCGGAGAGAATCATCGCCGAGGGGTTCGCGACGCCGTCGCCGGCGATGTCCGGGGCAGAGCCGTGTACCGGTTCGAACAGCGCGTTCTCCGTGCCGATGTTGGCCGACGGCAGCAGTCCGAGGCCGCCGACGAGGCCGGCGGCGAGGTCCGACAGCATGTCGCCGGCGAGGTTCGGACAGATGACGACGCCGTAGTCCTGTGGGTTCATGACCAAGTGCATCGCGAGCGCGTCCATCAGCGCCGTGTCGTAGGACGCGTCGCGGTCCTCGCCGACTGCCGAGGCGGTGTCGAGGAACAGCCCGTCAGTGGTCCGCATGACGTTCGCCTTGTGGGCGATTGTCACGTCGTCGTAGCCGTTCTGCTTGGCGTAGCTGAACCCGTATTCGGCGATCTTCTCGGAGGCTTCCTCGGTGATGACCCGCGTACAGGTGGTGACGCCCTCGGCGATCTCGCTCTCGATGCCCTTGTAGACCCCCTCGGTGTTCTCCCGTATGAACACGATGTCGGTGTCCGGCTGAACGGCGTCGAGTCCCGGATACGAGCGGGCCGGGCGAACGTTGGCGAAGGAGCCGACGACTTGTCGGAGCGGCAGGATGACGTCGGCTGCCGTCTCGCCGGCTGCGCCGAACAGCGTCGCGTCGGCGTCGGCCGCCAAGTCGCGCGTCTCCTCCGGGAGCGCGTCGCCGGTCTCCGCCTTCACTGCATCGCCGGCCTCGCCTTCGACGAAGTCGAAGTCGACGGCGTCGATGGCCTCCAGTACCTCGACCGCGGCGGGTGTGACCTCCTGTCCGATTCCGTCGCCGGGAATAACGGCTATCTCGTGTGTCATAGCGGGAGGCACGTAGCCGGCTGGTGAAAGTGGTTCGGTTCCGGTGTATCGGTTCTGAGTGCCGCCGTCGATACCGACCCACCACCTGTGAGTGAGCGGTAGCTCTATCGGAGCGCCAGCGCAGAAAACAGCGATTGGAGCGAAAGCAGACACGTTCAGGGGAGTGGCACGGGCGACCAGCGGACGATGTGAGCGTGTGGAGGGCCGAAGCGAATCTGGGGATGATCGCTGGCGACCCGTGCGCAACTGTTCGTAGCGAGGGTAACTATGTAGGTTCTATCTTGATACTAGAGATATAGTTGATACTGTGTATACTATTGCTACAATAGATACTACTGATACAGTATTGGGGTCTGAAACAGATGCACGGAGTGGTCTAAAATACCGTCTCCGGGTTATCGGTACAGCATCGCCTGAGCGACCTTCTCGCCGCGGTAGTAGCCGGGTGCAGTGGCAATCGTCGCTGGCTTCACCTCGCCCTCAACGGTCACCACGCGGTACTCCCTTTCCGGAACCGAGACGTCCTCGCGCATCAGCCGCTGGAACCGTTCTCTGGCGGTGTCCCGCTCGTCGGGGTGGAGGAAGTCGCTCGCCTTCTTCCCGGCAATCTCTGCGAAGGAGCCCGCATCAAGGAATGCTATGGCCGCCTCATTGGCATACAGAGCCTTCCAGTCACGGTCAAAGAGGAGAATTGGGATCGGCGCAGTGTCGACGAGGTTGTGGTACCTGTCCTCAGTGCGCTGGACCGCAGTTTCGGCCCGTGCGCTCCGGACCGCGTTCCTGATTCGGTTTGCCAACACGGTGTACTGCTCCGTTCCGGCTCCCTTCTGGAGGTAGTCAGTAACGCCGGCCGATATCGCCCGGCTCGCGATTTCCTCCGACCCCTTGCCGGTGAACAGGAGAAACGGGAGATCGGGGAAGTCGTCTCTGACCAGTTCCAGGAAGTCCAGCCCGTCCTTTCGCGGCATATCGTAGTCGCTGACGATGCAATCGATCCTGCCGTCCTGAAGCATCACCAGCGCATCGTCAACACTCGTCGCGGTCTCCACGGAAAAGGCGGCATCTTCCCGTTCAAGAAACTCTGAGACGATTTCGGCGAAGCCGGGATCGTCGTCGACGTGGAGTACCTTGATGTCCTCTATCCAGAAGTGGTTCATGCGGGGCGTTGCCCAACTGTATGCAACTACAGTGTGAAACTACGAAAACGTTAGGTTCTGTTTCATACGTGTTACGACAGTCTGAGTGACAGAACTTCAGAGCTTGTGCCGGAAGGCGTGAAGGACGTTTTCGCCAGTCTCGGTCAGTTCCACCTGTTTCGTCCGCCCGACATCATTGACCTCGATGTAGCCGTCTTCGACCAACGGGTCGACGATGTTGGCGTTCAACAGCGCAAACTTCGCCTTCTCGTTTGCCGGGTCCGCGTCGTCGATGAACGAAAGACCGGCGTCCTCGGCGAACCCGATGAGGTCCGATTTCTTTGCCGTATAACTGTCCGTGTTGGTCCGCTTGAGATAGTCAAGCACCGCGACCTGGTCCCGAGAGATCGCTTCGATGGGGTACGACGGCAGGACTTCCGCACGCTCCATCCCGCGGGTGAGTGGCTCCGCAGAGACCGACGGGACGTGCTCCTCGGGATGGACGTAGTATGCTGTCGCTGCCGTCGCCATACACGCGATAGCGCTGCCGATAGCCGCCACCTTCGGCCCGCTGGAGACGTTAACGCGTACGATGTCCTCGGGATGGTCGGCTGTCAGCGTCGTGACCTCGGCCAGCACGTCATAGAGGTCGTGTAACTCCGTTCGGCGCAGTTTGACACGAACACCGTTAGCGTCCAGTTCCTCAACGAGTGCCTGCTGGTACGGTGTCAACTGTGACGGCTCCGTCGTTGTTGTGAGGAGGTACACGTCATCAGCGTTGTGCTGGTGAATCGGCTCGGCGATCCGGTCGCGTTCGTGCCCCAGCGGCGCGATGTGTATCTCGCGGATCTCGTCCATGGGCGAACGCCGCCCCGCACAGCTATTGGCCTTACCATCTCCAAGACAGAAGATCCGTTCGCACGAACCGAGGTGGTAAAGCGACCTCGCGTCAATCGTCCGCTTCTGCGAACCGGACGCTTACGCCACGGCTACAAGAGGCCGTATAGCTAATCGTCCGCTTCGAGATCCGACCGCGTCTGATCGAGATACGGCAACTGCGAGGCCGTCTCCTCGATAGCATTCTGATTGGCCTTCATCAGCGCCGTCGTGTCCCAGTTGCCCTCGACGAGGGCCTCGCGCTGGGCGCGGTCAACGCTGACGTTGACCTCGTTATCACCGTAGGTGACGGTCTCCGCCCGCACGTCGACCTCTATCTCGCCGTCGGGGTTGTCGTCGACCCACTGTTGGAGTGCGTTGATTGTCTCGTGGTCGGCGGTGACCGTCGGAATGCCGAGCGCGAGACAGTTCCCGGCGAAGATCTCGGCGAAGGACTCACCGATGATGGCGTCGATCCCCCAGCGCATGAGCGCCTGCGGCGCGTGCTCACGGGAGGAGCCACAGCCGAAGTTGGCGTTGACGACCATCACGTTCGAGTCCTGGAACCGCTCCTCGTTGAACGGATGGTCCTTCTCGTTGTCCTCGTCGTCGAACCGGAGGTCGAAGAACGCGAACTCGCCCAGCCCGTCGAAGGTGACGACCTTCATGAACCGCGCGGGGATGATCTGGTCCGTGTCGATGTCGTTCCCGCGGATCGGGATACCAGACCCCTCCACGTAGTCGACAGACGGGATATCCTCGGTCGGGTCGGTCATTGCAGCGCCACCTCCTTCAGGTCGCGCACGTCAGAGACCTCGCCGGTGATGGCCGCGGCGGCCACCATCCGCGGGTTCATCAGGACGGTCCGGCCGTCCTTGCTGCCCTGTCGGCCGACGAAGTTCCGGTTGGAAGAGGAGGCACAGGCCTCGTCGCCCTCCAGCTGGTCCTCGTTCATGCCCAGACACATCGAACAGCCGGCGTTGCGCCACTCGAAGCCGGCCTCCTCGAAGATGTCCTTCAGGCCTTCCTCCTCGGCGGCACGCTGGACGCGCTGGCTGCCGGGGACGACGAACGCCCGCACGTCGTCGGCGACTTCGCGGCCCTTGACGATGCGGGCCGCACGGCGCAGGTCTGGCAGGCGAGCGTTGGTACAGGAACCCAGGAAGGCGACGTCGATGTCGTACCCTTCCATCGTCTCGCCGGGCTCGACGCGCATGTGCTTCTGGGCGCGGCGGGCCGTGTCGACCTTGTCGTCGGCCAGCGACTCGGGTTCCGGAATCGGGTCGTCGATGCCGATACCCTGGCCGGGCGTGGTCCCCCACGTGACGACGGGGTCCAGTTCGCCGGCGTCGATTTCGACGACGTCGTCGTATTCGGCGTCGTCGTCCGAGCGGATCGACTCCCAGTACGGTTTGAGTTCCTCGAATTTCTCGGGATTCTCCTGGAAGTAGTCCGTCTCTTCGAGCCATTCGTAGGTGGTCTCGTCGGGGTTGACGTAGCCCGCACGAGCGCCGCCCTCGATAGACATGTTACAGATGGACATCCGGCCTTCCATGTCGAGGTTCTCGATGGTCTCGCCGGCGTACTCGTAGACGTAGCCGACGCCGCCCTCGGTACCGAGCCGGCGGATGATTTCGAGGATGATGTCCTTGGCCTCGACGCCCTCGTCGAGTTCGCCGGTGACCTCGATCTTGCGGACCTTCTGCTTCTCCATCGCGATGGTCTGGGTGGCCAGCACGTCGCGTATCTGGCTGGTCCCGATACCGAACGCGAGCGCGCCGAACGCGCCGTGGGTGGAGGTGTGGCTGTCACCGCAGACGATGGTCTTGCCGGGCTGGGTGATGCCCTGCTCCGGGCCGATGACGTGGACGATCCCCTGATCGCCCGTCGTCGGGTCCGAGAACTGGATGCCGGCGTCGCGAACGTTCTCTTCGAGTTCGGCCATCATCGTCTCGGCCGCGTCGTCACTGTAGGGCCGGTCCTGGTTCGCGGTCGGCACGATGTGGTCGACTGTTGCATGGGTCAGGTCCGGGCGCGCGACCTCAAGGCCGCGCTCTTTGAGCATCCCGAACGCCTGCGGGCTGGTGACCTCGTGGATGAGGTGTAGCCCGACGAACAGCTGGTCCTGGCCGTTCGGCAGGGTCGTGACTTTGTGCTGGTCCCACACCTTGTCGTACAGCGTTCCCGAACTCATACTGTCTCGTCCCGTCCTTCAGTTCCGCGCTCGTACGCACGAGTGACACCTTCGTCGGGTGCCTCGTGGTCGATGTCTTCCATCGTCTCGTCGCTCTCTTCCCCGTCGCGTTCGCCGCCGTCGGCGGCCACGACCGGACCGCGGCGAAACACCGCGCCGAAGGTCGAACTCGTCTTCGGGTGCGTGTGCTGGATGCTCCCCATCGTTGTGCGTGAGTCGCTCTGTTCGCCGTCCGTCGAATCTGTGCGTTCGTTAGTCATCTGCTGGGGCTTCTGTCTTCTCTGCGTCGGCGTCCTCGCCCCACGCGAACAGTTCGCGCAGGCGGCCGCCGACCTCCTCGATCTGGTGGTTCTGTTCGGCGTCGCGGTACTGCTTGTAGGCCGGCCGGTTGGCCTGGTTCTCGTTGATCCACTCGCGGGCGAACTCGCCGTTCTGGACCTCTTCGAGTATCTTCTCCATCCCCTCGCGGTCGATGACGTCTTCGCCGCGGGTGAGGCCGCCGTACTCGGCGGTGTCGGAGACGGAGTTCCACATGCCCATGTGGCCGCCCTCGTACATCAGGTCGACAATGAGCTTGAGTTCGTTCAGGCACTCGAAGTAGGCCATCTCTGGCGCGTAGCCGGCGTCGACGAGCGTCTCGAAGCCGACCTTGACCATCTCGGTGACGCCGCCACAGAGGACGGCCTGCTCGCCGAAGAGGTCCGTCTCGACCTCTTCCTGGAAGGTGGTCTCGATGACGCCGGCGCGGGTACAGCCGATGCCCTTCGCGTAGGCCAGGGACTCCTCCTTGGCGTCGCCGGTCGCGTCCTGGTAGACGGCGATGAGACCCGGTGTGCCCTCACCGCGCTCGTAGGTCCGGCGGACGAGGTGGCCCGGCGACTTGGGCGCGACCATCGTCACGTCCACGTCCTCCGGCGGCTCGATCTGGCCGTAGTGGATGTTGAAACCGTGGGCGAACTGCAGCGTGTCGCCGGCGTCCAGTCCGTCCTCGATGGCTTCGTACACGTACGGCTGGACCGTGTCGGGGACCAGCAGCACGACGCGGTCCGCCTCGGCGGCGGCCACGTCGGGGGTCTCGACGCGGAGGCCGGCGTCCTCGGCGTCGGCCCGCGAAGAGGAATCCTCCCGGAGGCCGACGACCACGTCGACGCCCGATTCGTGGAGGTTCAGCGCGTGGGCGTGGCCCTGTGAGCCGTAGCCCAGCACGGCTACGGTTTCGTCATCGAGTGTCGATACGTCAGCGTCTTCGTCGTAGTAGACTGTTGTGGTGAATTCGTCAGACATCTTTCTCCAGTGTGTTCGGGCCGCGTTCCAGTGCGGCGGCCCCGGTTCGCACGATCTCCTGCACGTCGAACTGCTTGAACGCCTCGATAGCGGCGTCGACCTTCTGCTTGCTGCCCGTGATTTCGACGGTGACCGAGTCGGTCGATGCGTCGACGGCCTGGCCGTTGTACATATCGGCGACGGCGTTGATGTCGTCGGGCTTCTCGCCGCTGACTTTCACCAGCGCGAGCTCCCGACGGACGGCCTCGCCTTCGAGCTCCCTGACGGAGATGACGGGCACGAGCTTCCGCAGTTGCTTTTTCGCCTGGTCGATCCCCGGTTCCGGCTCCTCGATGAGGATCGTCATCCGGGCTGTGTCCTCGTCGACTGTCGGGCCGACGGTGAGGCTTTCGATGTTGAACTGCCGTCGGCTAAACAGCGCCGACACCTCTGAGAGGACGCCCGGTCGGTGTTTGACCAGGGCCGACAGCACCGCCTGTCGCGGTTCGTGGGTCACTTCGGCCTCGGGGTCGACGCGGATTCCCTGCGTGTTGCGTCGGCCCTTCGGGCGCATCCGTTCGTCCGGCGCGGGGCCTGGCATTCCTCCAGTCATTGTTAGATCATGTCCAGATGGTCTTCGTTGAGCGCGAACTGGCCGTTGTCACCGCCGCTGGGGACCATCGGGAAGACGTTCTCCCCGGGGTCGATGTGGGCGTCGATGACGCTCGGGCCGTCGTAGTCGCGTGCTTCCTGTATCGTCTCCTCGACGTTGTCGTAGGATTCGAGCGTGAACCCGCGAGCGCCGAAGGCCTCGGCGAGCTTGTCGAACTGCGGGATCCACGGGTACTCGGAGGCCATCCGGCGGCCCTCGTAGAAGCCGTCCTGCCACTGGCGGACCATCCCGACCGCCTCGTTGTTCAGGACGACGTAGGTGATATCCAGTTGCTCGCGAACCGCGACCGACAGTCCCTGCACGGTCATCAGGAACGAGCCGTCGCCGTCGAAGCAGACGACTTCCTGGTCCGGAGCAGCCAGTTTCGCGCCGATGGCGGCGGGCACGCCGTAGCCCATCGTTCCGAGGCCGTGGGACGACACCCACGTCCGGGGCTCGGTGTACTCCCAGAACTGGGAGGCCCACATCTGGTGCTGGCCGACGCCGGTACAGACGATAGTGTCGTCCGGCGTCATCTCCGAGAACTGCTCGACGACGTACTGCGGCTTCAGCGGCTCGTCGTCGGGCGTGTCGTAGTCCATCGGGTACTCGTCTTTCCAAGTCTGGCACTGGTCGCGCCACTCGTCGGCGTCCGGCGCGCGCGGCATGGCGTCGAACAGCTGCCGGAGCACTTCCCGGGCGTCCCCGATGAGCGGGTAGTCAGCGTAGATGTTCTTGCTGATTTCGGCCGGGTCGATGTCGACGTGGATGACCTCCGCGTCGGGGGCAAAGGAGTCGACACCGCCGGTCAGGCGGTCGTCGAAGCGCGTCCCGATGGCCAGCATGCAGTCGGTGTTGGTAATCGCCATGTTGGCGTACCCGGTCCCGTGCATCCCGGCCCATTCCAGCGAGAGTTCGTGGTCCTCGGGGAAGCTCCCGATGCCGGGCATCGTCGTGATGACCGGGATCTCGTACTCCTTTGCGAACTCCCGGAGCGCGTTCGACGCGTTCGCCTTGATGACGCCGCCGCCCGAGAGGATGACTGGGTGCTCGGCTTCGGCCAATGCTTCTGCGGCTTCCTGGACGTTTTCGTCGTCTGCTTCCTCAGGCACCTCGTAGGTCTCCGGCGTCTCCGGCCTGCCGGGTTCGACCTCGGTTTCGCCCTGTGTCACGTCCTTCGGCAGGTCGACCAGCGTCGGTCCCTGCCGGCCGGCGTCAGCGAGCGCGAACGCTTCGCTAACATCGTCGCCGACGGTGTCCGAGTCGGCAGCGAAGTAGCTCTCCTTCGTGATCGGCTGCGTGATGCCGACAGTGTCCGTCTCCTGGAAGGCGTCGTTGCCGACGAACTCCGTCGGGACCTGGCCGGTCAAGGCGATGACCGGGTCCGAGTCCATGTTTGCGTCGGCGATGCCGGTCACGAGGTTCGTCGCGCCGGGGCCGGACGTGGCGAAACAGACGCCGGGGTCGCCGGTGACGATCCCGTACGCGTCCGCCGCGTGCGAAGCCCCCTGTTCGTGGGCCATCGTGACGTGGTTGATGTCGGAGTCGTACAGCGCGTCGTAGACGGGCATGATCGCGCCGCCCTGAACGCCGAAGACGTAGTCGGTCCCGGCGTTTTCAAGCGCCCGGATGACCGACTGCGCGCCCGTCGTAACGGGCTCCTGTTCCGTTTCTGGCTCTGTCTCGTCCTCTTCCTTGGGGACGGATGCGCGTTCGCTCATCGTGTCATCCCTCCGTCTGTTCGTGTTCGGGGTCGATACCGCGGTGATGTGTGTGCTGCGTGCATGACTGATGACTCTGTGGTGGTGTGACGAATCAATTCGGCCGGGGGTGAAAAGGTAAAGAGAGGGGCTATAGTGCCCCTACAATACGCACGCCGAGAATAGCGGTCGCGGTGCTGGCGGGTGGTCGAACCTGACGTCCAGCAGCCGCGGTCATCACACCCGAATGCAGTTCGTCCCGAATAATAAACGTTCTGTGATAGTTGTTGGCGGGCAGCAGCTCGACACCGGGTACTCACCGGTGGCTGCTCACTCGTAGTGACGGCCGGAGGCGAGGTCATCGGCCTACGCCCGGACCTCCTCGCTCTCCTCGGTCACGCCGATCTCCTCGGCGAACCGTTCAAGCACCGACATGGTGACCTGCTCCTCCGCGCCGTACTCCTTGACGCGGCGGGTCACTTCGCGGACCTCCGCCTCGCTCGGGTCGTATCCGGCATCGACGAGTCGCTCCCGAACCGAGTGGGCCCCGGTGTGCTTGCCGAGCACGAGTTCGCGCGTGGCGCCGACCATCTCGGGGGTCATGACACCCGGCTCGAACGTGTCGGAGTTCTCGATGACACCGGCGGCGTGGATGCCGCTCTCGTGGGAGAAGGCGTTGCGCCCGACGACGGGCTTGTTCGCCGGCACCCCGATGTCGGACTTCTCCTCGACGATCCGCGATAGCTCCGTGATGCGGGTGGTGTCGATTCCGGTGTCGACGTCGTAAAGCGACTCCAGCGCCATCACGACCTCTTCGTAGGCCGCGTTGCCGGCGCGTTCGCCGATGCCGTTGACCGACACCTGCGCCTGGCTGGCTCCGGCCTCGAAGCCGGAGATGGCGTTGGCCGACGCCAGGCCGAAGTCGTCGTGCGTGTGCACGTCGATGTAGGCATCGGTGCAGTCGTCGACGATCTCGATGAGGTCGTAGAACCGCCGCGGCGTGGCGACCCCACACGTGTCCGGAATGTTGATCCAGTCCGCCCCCGCCGCGGACGTGGCCTCGATGACTTCGACGAGGAAGTCCTCGTCGGTCCTCGTGGCGTCCATCGGCGAGAACATGCATTCGACGCCCGCATCTTTGATCATCTCGACACAGTCGACAGCGGTGTCGAGCGCCTCCTGACGGGTCGCGTGCATGGAATCCTGCAACTGTACGTCCGACGTCGAGACGAAGGTGTGGACCATGTCCACACCGGAATCCAGAGCCGCCTCGATGTCTTTCTCGACCACACGCGCCAGTCCGCAGGTCGTCACTCGCGTGGACTCGGCGATGTCGCGCACTGCCTCGAACTCCGCGTCGGAGTTGACGGGGAACCCGGCCTCGATGACGTGGGTACCCATCTCGTCGAGCAGCGCGGCTATCTCGCGTTTGTCCTCGTAGTTGAACGACGTACGTGGTGACTGCTCACCATCGCGCAGCGTGGTGTCGAAAATCCGTGCGTCTGTAATCTCAGACGTGGAATCCAGTGTGCCCTGGAAGAACTCGATCCGCCGGAGATTCCGACGTGCCCTCGTTGTTGGACATAAGCACCCGTAACTGGATGCTTCCACTATTTATACCTGTCCATAAGGCGGTGGCACGTACACATGGCACACGGGAACAACCACAGCCAGTGCGACTGCCGCGCGTCAGACGGCTTGGGGAGGATTTTTGCTTTATCCGCGCATGTGTGTGGCTATGAGTGATTTCGAGGGCCTGGACCTGCAGGCCGTGGAGGACCAGATGGACGAGGACCGTGACGGGGCCGGCAGCAACCGTGTCGTGCTGGGCGTCCTCGACGGGTCGGAGTCGCCCGAACAGTGGCTCAACACAATCGAAAGCGGGTCGGTACTGGTTCTCAACGTCGAAGGGGACCTGAACGAACTCGCCGCCGGGTTCGCCCGGCCGGTCCGGGAGGCCGGCGGCGAACTGATGCACTTCCGCGGGTTCCTGATTGTGACGCCGCCTGGGGTCAGCATCGACTCTGAACGGCTAGAGTGAAACAGCGGCCGCCCACCCGGTGGCGAACCACACTGCGAAGACTGTAACGTGTGCCAGCTATGGGAGTCAGTCCTCGCCGACGACTGTCCGGTACACGGCGGGATACTGTTTGAGTTTTGCCCGGCCAAGGAGGGCATAGAGGTACGTATCGAGTCGCTCGCGCCACATCGGCTGTTCGTAGCTGTCTGCAAATCCAACGACAGCGACCTGCAGGTCCTCGATGGCCCGGGCCGCCTGCCGGGTAAGTAAGGGTGGCGGGTCCGAGCCGATGACCTGCTCGTGGACCCGGCGGGCGCGGCGCTTCTCGGCGAGAGCGTGCCCCGAATCGAATCCCCCGTCGCCCTGCTCCACGACGAGGTGGTCCACCGCGAACTCGTGGGCCCGAATCCGGGCGACGCCTTTCGAAAGCCCCACAGCAGTGCTCACGAGCAGTCCCTCTTCAACATCGATGGTCCACGGCGTCGGGACGCCGGAGGGAAAACACCACCTAGCGAGATCGATGTGTGCAACCTCGTACGGGCCGACCGACTCCGGGTCGTTGACCCCGTATCGGGACTGAATTTCCTCGGCTGTCGGCGCGCCCTCAAGCCGGGTCCGGAACTGGTTTGCCGCTGTTTGCAGCTGCTCTGTATGGGAAGTGGCGGACTCACTACGCGCCTCGGCCAAGAGGTCCCGGAACCGCTCGGCGGCCCGAACGTGGACCTGCGCTACCAGGACGTCGGCCACGAGGTCGCCGTAGTCGTGAGACGTGGAGGTCCCGCCGTTGTTGTTTTCGATACCCTCGGCCGCGGACTGCATACCGTCCCAGGTCGCCAGGTGCTTGCCTATCATAGCCTCCTGTTCGATACGCAGATACCACGCCAAATCGGTTCCCGGGTCGTCGACGAGGTAGGGCGTGATGTTGCTCGCCACCTTTCGGCTCCGGTCTCGGAGGGCAATCGCCTGGGTCGCAAGCGCCTGGAGGTCCGCGTTCCCGAGTTCGGCACGGGCCTCGCCGAGGTCCGCCGCTGCGAACTGGAGTCCATACGTTGCGTCTGAGAGTGCTTCGTTCGTGTCGCCGTCCCGGAGTGCCTGGCGCGCGTCCTCCAGCCACCCCCCAGCACCGGTGAACGGCCGGTTCGTGTCGAGTTGCGACCAGAGCTGTTTGCCTTCCTCGACGGTTTCTGCGAGCAGGTCGATGACCGCCTGTGCGTGAGACTCAGTCACCGTCGGCTGCCAATGCGCGGACACCTCCGGCGGCGTCGGGTAGTGTTTCGTCGCTTCGTCGGTCAGGACATCCGGCAGTACTGCCGGCTTCGTGAGGCCGACGGCGACTGTACCCGCCGCAGCACAGAGGCTCCCGAGACCGCCGAGTAGTCGCCGTCGGCTAAGTGCTGGAGGAGCGGGGACCATCTGGACAGTCGGGCTGTAGCCAACTCCAGCCGATAAGAGTGTCGAACAGCCGACCTGTTTGACCGGTCAACGACGAATGGACAGACTGTTCAGCATAACAGACGCGGTCTGGACGGTCCGCATGTGGTTCGACTACGGTGAGAGGAGT
The DNA here is from genome assembly GCF_000336635.1 of Haloarcula japonica DSM 6131. Classification (GTDB taxonomy): domain Archaea; phylum Halobacteriota; class Halobacteria; order Halobacteriales; family Haloarculaceae; genus Haloarcula; species Haloarcula japonica. The sequence continues at coordinate 269,777 of NZ_AOLY01000037.1, forward strand.
CGATGCCAGAGGCCACGCCACGCCCGAACACTGCGGTCGACCGCCTGCCAGTACGTGTCCATGACGCGAGTGGGGTGGCCAGTGGTGTGGGTGGGACGGACCGTGAGTTCGGCGTGGCAGTCCGGACAGCGGTAGTGTGTCCCGCCGTAGCGCTCGACGACAATCCAGTCGCCGTCGTAGCGGCCCTGGTGGCCGCAATCGGGACAGAACAGCGTCGCTTTCGACGGGACATCCCGCGAAGCCCGGGAATCAGTCGGGGACATCGTCACCTGTATCTCGGTGTTTGACACGGAAAGAACCTGCCTATGATACCACTAGACGGCTACTAGCGGTATCATAGGTCATTATATTCATAACCTCCCGCCCGATGTTCGAGGTACCGATTCCGGCCCAGGACACTGCGGCTAACGGCCCCGCGAGTTCATCACGCTGACACCAGCGTCAGGTAGTGACCGTCCGGGTCCCGGATTCGCACGCCCTCGTCGACGGAGGTGACCGAGAGTGCGTCGTCAGCGACCTCCCTGGCCGTCGATTTCGGAGCTTCAGCGACGACGCCGAAGTCGACGTGGACGCCGCCGCGGGCGTCGGCGATGCCGAGCCGTGGTGACCACAGTTCCAGGTCGATTTCGCCGGTCGAGAGCCGAACGCGGCCTTCGTCGCGGCCGTCGTCGACCAGTTCGAACCCCAGCGTGGTGTAGAAATCCACTGCCGAGGAAAGATTCTCGACTTCGAGGACGAGTTCGAACAGGCCCGTGACGCCAGTGCCGTCGACCGCCCGTTCGCCGAGTTCGACGCAGTTTCCCTGTGGATCGTAGAAGTACAGCGAGCGCGCGTCCCCGAAGGAGTGTTCGACTAGATCGAAGCGCTCGTCCAGTCGGTCGTACCAGTCATCGTACTCCTGCTCGGGAATGGTTAGTGCGTAGTGCGTGTGGAGCCCGCCGCGTGGGACCGTCCCTGGCGCGCGGAGTCGTATTTCGGTGTCGCCAGCCGCAAGGACGGCCTCGTCCGGAGCCTCTGAGAGTACGTCGAGTTCCAGAAAGGCCTCGTAGAACGCCGTCGCACGGTCCGGATACTTCACCTCTAGCGTAAGCCAGACGGGCGATGAGAGCATATCGGTGCTTCGACCGCCACCGACAAAGCCGCTGTGGGCGTCATCGCTGACGAAACACACAGAACGCGTGACTCCCGGTCGCGACCATTTATTCACGTCAGGCTCGTACAGAGACGTATGCCAACCAACACTCGGGACGAAACGGCGGCGTGGCTGGAGACGAACCGCTGGGAGCGCGGGGTGAGCTACATACCCTATCCCGACGAGATGATGGTGCGAGCGAGTCACGTTCTCAAGACGGATGCCGGCGTGTTCGTCGTCGACCCGATAGACGTCGATAGTATCGACGACCTGTTCGCGGAGTTCGGCGAGGTGGCCGGCGTTGTCATCCTGTTAGATCGGCACAAACGCGACAGCGCCGCCGTTGCGAACCGACACGACGTGCCGGTGTATATCCCCGACTGGATGTCAGGTGTCGAAGAAGATATCGACGCACCGGTCGAACGCATTCACCGACAGCTATCCGGTACGGACTACGGCGTACACAAGATTATCGACAACGCATTCTGGCAAGAAGCCGCGCTGTATGGCGACGAAGACGACACGTTAGTCGTTCCCGAGGCGGTCGGGGCGGCGGATTACTTCCTCGCCGGGGACGAGCGCCTCGGCGTCCACCCGATGTTGCGCCTGTTCCCGCCCAAGAAGCTCACGCGACTCGACCCCGAGCGAGTGCTGGTCGGGCACGGCGAGGGCGTGATGGAAGACGCCGCCGAGGCCGTCGCCTACGCGCTTCGCGGGTCCCGCGGCCGGACGCCGGGGCTGTACGCGAAGAACCTCAAGTCGCTCGTGCTTGGCTGAATCGGGCCAAACGACGCCGTTTTATCGGGGCCGTGCGAAAGTGTGACGTGGTCTACGTCACACGCGGACTCGTCGAGACGCTGTTACGGCTCGCCAGCGAGGCCGAACCTGACGACGTGACGATTTCGCTGGCCGTCACGCCGGCCGGAGAGTTCCCGGATGCCGACTTGCCGGACGAGACTCCGGTGTTCACTGACTTTTATCTCCCCTCAGCCGGGGCCTCGGTGAAGGCGGTGTTCGGCGTCGATCTGGGCACGCCGGCCGGCCAAACACAGGGCCGGTTCGTCTCCCACCCCGATGGGTACATGGGCGTGAGCAAAACCGACGATCTGCACGAAGTGATCTTCGTCGGTATCCCCCCGTGGGATATCGACGCCTTCGGGGCATTCGATAGAGCCGGGCAGGCACAGGAGGTCACGGTTCTCGATATCGAACCGCCCGAGAAGTATCCGCAGTAGCGACCCAGCTACTCCAGATAGCCCAGGTCCCGCAACTGGTCGGTGATATCCTGGAACTGCGCTTCGGTCAGTTCCCCTTCCCGCTGGTGTTCGACGACGATGCTCCGGAGCAGGAACCGAACGAGGTCGGACGTACTGGAGAAACTCGTCCCTTCGATTGTCTCTTCAACGCGCTCCGCGAGGTCCTTCGGAATCGATACTGTGGTGTAATCAGCCATATCGTGACGGAGGCGTGCCGTCGGGATATGCGTTGTGTCCCAGTTCAGCGCGGGTCCGTGGCCTCGGTGTCGAACTGGCCCATCGTGGCGTGATTGGTCGGCGAGAACATCTTCGGCGCGCGGCGGGACCGGGACTGGCCGTCCGCGTCGTCGAAGGGCAGCGTGGTTGTCGGGTACGAGTCGTCGTTTCGGGGGGTCGTGATTCGTGTTGTCATCCTGGGGGTCGTGTCGGCCGGCGTCTGTGGTTTGTTGGCAGTGCAGTGTGGGTGTCGCGTGCGGGGCGTACGTCGGATACAAGCATTGAGTATCACCACCTTTTGCCCCATCCATAATAAATGTTCATGATGGAGCTGTGGAAAATACTGGTTCATGGTAACAAGTGTGTTGATGAGAATGAGCACAACCTGAACCGGCAGTCAGAATAAAACTGGTACTACGACTTTCGGACCTTTCGGCTGGCTCAGACGACGAACTGGATCTCGTACTCGGTCAGGTTCTCGTAGCCGTCGGCGGTGACGACAGCGATGTCCTCGATTCTGACCCCGCCGACAGCAGGGTCGTAGAGGCCGGGCTCGATAGTGACGATATGCCCCGGTTCGAGTTCGCCGCCGCTCGGTGACAGCTGTGGGAGTTCGTGGACATCCAGCCCGACGCCGTGGCCAGTGCTGTGGATGAACCCCGTCTCAGTTCGTTCGTCGTCACGCAGCGTCGGCTCGCCAGCGTCCTCGTACACATCGCACACGGCGTCGTGGACGTCTTCACCAGTCGTGCCGGGTTCCAGCGCATCGAACGCGGCTTCCATCGCACGCTCTGTCAGATCGTACCACTCACGTATCGTCTCGCTTGGCTCGCCTTTCACGAACGTCCGCGTCATGTCGGCGTGGTACTTCGTCGCCTTGTCCTGCGGGAAGATATCGATGATAACCGGCTCGTGAGCGACGAGTGGCCCGCTCCCGCGGTCGTGGGGGTCCGCGGCGTCCGCCCCGCAGGCGACGATAGTCTCGTCCAGCGAACAGCCGTGCCGGAGCAGCGTCACCTCGATTTCCTCTTTCACTCGCTCGCTCGTCAGCGTCTCGCCGTCGACTTCGAGCGTGTCGTCGGCAGCAATCGTCGACGCTTCGAGCAGGGATTCGGCCGCGTCCATCGCCGCCTCGTTGGCCCGCTGTGCCGTCCGGATGTGGTCGACTTCAGTCTCGGTTTTCGTTGCCCGGATCTCCGTGACGATGCCGTCGGTGTCGGCCGCCACGTCAACGCCGCGTGCCCGCAGGCCGTCCGCGGTCCGGAGCGGGAACCGCGGCGGTACGGCCACGCTGTCCACGTCATAGGCTGCGAGGAAGTCCGCGAGGACGTGCGAGACCGCCTCGTCCGGGCCGTACTCTTTGACTTTCCGCTGATGGTCGAAATCGACGTACCGCTCGACGGTATCGGCTCGCGACTCGCGCTTTGCGCGACCGAACTCTAGACTCCGCGGGAAGAGGAGATGTGTGTCACCGTCGTACAGCGTGATGAACGGGTCCGGCGCGTCGAAACCCGAGAGATAGTACTGGTCTGACACCTCGGAATCCGCGTCAAGGAGGTAGCCGTCGACGCCGGCGTCATCGAGATATGCGTCCAGTGCTGCGAGATCAGGTTCCATACGTGTCAGTCTGTTCCCCATGCCCATATACGTCTCCCACTGAGCCGCTCGGCGGCCCGACATGTGGCCACGAATGCCATACCAATGCAGTTTGGCCGCTCATTTATTGACGTTCCAGCCCCTCAACACTAATAATGAGTGACTTGTCCGGTGAAGACGTGACCGTTGTCGGTGGCGGCATCGGTGGGCTCTCCGCTGCGTGTTATCTGGCGGACGCAGGCGCGGACGTCTCGCTACTGGAGAAAAACGAGCAACTCGGGGGTCGCGCCTCCCGGCTGGAGGTGGACGGGTTCCGATTCGATATGGGTCCGTCGTGGTACCTGATGCCCGACGTGTTCGAGCGCTTTTTCGCGTACTTCGGCAAGGAGCCCCGCGACTACTACGACCTCCAGCGGCTGGACCCGCACTACCGCATCTTCTTCAAGGATGGCGACCAGATCGACGTGACCGGCGACAACGACGAGATGGCCCAGAAATTTGAGGAGTACGAACCCGGTGCGGGCGAGGCGTTCGAAGAATATCTGTCGACCAGCGAACGCCACTACGAGACGGCCATGAACAAGTTCGTCTACCAGGACCGCTCGGAGCTTCGCGACTGGGTCGACCTCGACGTCATGACTGCCGCGCCGGTTGGCCTCCAGCTCATTGGCACGATGCAGAGCCACGTTGAAGATTACTTCGAGCACCCGAAGCTCCAGCAAATCATGCAGTACACGCTGGTGTTTCTCGGTGGCTCGCCCCGGACGACGCCAGCCCTGTACAACATGATGAGCCACGTCGATTTCAATCTCGGCGTCTACTACCCCGACGGCGGCGTCGGTGCAGTCGTCGACGGCCTCGTCGAACTCGGCGAAGAACTCGGTGTCACCTATGAGACCGACGCCGAAGTCGAAGAGATTTCCCGGCGGAAAGAAGGATTCCTCGTCGAGACGGTCCACGGTGACACGACCCATCCGGACGAAGTGGTCGTCAACGCCGATTACGCCCACGCCGAACGGGAACTCCTGCCGGACCACGAGCGCCAGTACGACGACGACTACTGGGACGACAAGACGTACGCGCCGTCTGCCTTCCTCATGTACATGGGCGTCGAGGGCGACGTAGAGCCGCTGGAACACCACACGCTCGTCCTGCCGACGGACTGGGACCCCCACTTCGACGATATCTTCGACGAGCCTGCATGGCCCGACGACCCAGCGTATTACCTCTGTGTCCCCTCGAAGACCGACGACAGCGTCGCCCCCGACGGCCACTCGAACCTGTTCGTGCTGGTCCCCATCGCGCCGGGCCTGCACGACGGAGACGAGATACGCCAGGAGTACCGCGAGAAGGTACTCGCCGACATCGCCGACAACACCGGCGTCGACCTGCGCGACCGCATCGTCTACGAGAAGCAGTTCGCCGTCTCCGACTTCGGCGAGCGGTACAACGCCACGGAGGGAACCGCCCTCGGGCTGGCCCACACGCTCCGCCAGACGGCCCTGCTGCGGCCCAACAACCGCTCGTCGGCCGTCGACGGGCTCTACTTCACGGGGTCGTTCACGACGCCAGGCATCGGCGTGCCGATGTGTCTCATCAGCGGTGAACACACCGCAGAGGCGCTCATCGAGGACATCGCCTGAGTAATGCCAGAACTCCCGACAGACCGTCTCACCGCCGTCATTCCGCCCGAAGAGACGCTCCTGGGCTACCTGTTGCGCCTCTCCCGGCCGCGGTTCTGGCTCTACCTCGGTGGTCCGGTCATCGTCGGCGTCAGCTACGCGGCTGACGGCCCAGGAGAGCTGTTCTCCCCGCTGGCTATCGCCCTGTTTCTGTACTTCACCATCCCTGGGAACGTCTTCCTCTACGGCGTTAACGACATCTTCGACGCCGATATCGACGAGCACAATCCGAAAAAAGACGACGGCCGGGAGGTCAGCTACCGCGGGGACAGCGCCGTCACAGCCATCGTCGTCGCCAGCGGCGCGCTCGCGTTGCTGTTCGCCCTCGTGTTGCCGACGCTCGGGATTGTGGCCCTGCTCGCCTGGATGGCGCTCTCTGTCGAGTACTCGGCCCCGCCGCTGCGGTTCAAGACGACACCGTTCCTCGACTCCATTTCGAACGGCCTGTACATCCTGCCCGGTGTCATCGGCTACGCCGCTATCGAGGGTGTGGCCCCGCCAGCGACGGCGGTGGTCGGCGCGTGGCTCTGGGCGATGGGGATGCACACCTTCTCGGCGATTCCAGATATCGAACCGGACCGCGAGGCCGGCATCCAGACGACGGCAACGTTTCTGGGCGAGTCAAACACCTACTACTACTGCGTGATGTGCTGGCTTATGGCCGCGTTCGTATTCAATTTCACACACTGGGTGTTCGGCGTGCTACTGCTCGTTTACCCCGGCCTCGTCTTCGGGATTCTCGGCGTTGGCGTCGACATCGACGAGGCGTACTGGTGGTACCCCGCCATCAACACCGTCGTCGGCATGGTGTTCACACTCATCGCGCTGTGGGTGATGCTGTATGGGTAGCGGCAAAGACCGGACGCTAGCGGGCTGGACACTGCCGGAGACAAAGACCGACGCGACCGCGCAGTTCGACCGGTTCGTCACCGAGAACCGGTTTACCATCGCTGTCGTCTTTCCGCTCGTCGGCGCAGTGACCCTGCTCGCGAGTGCCGAGGGACTCTTGCCGGACCCGCTCGCGTTCAACCCCTACTTCGTCCTGTTCGGGACGTTCGTGATGCGGTTGCCCCTCGTGGCCGGTATCTTTCCGCTCGTTGACCGCCGGGCCGGGCTGGCGCTGGTCGCGCTGACGCTGTACTCCTACGGCATCGAGCTCGTCGGCGTCCGGACCGGCTGGCCCTACGGCGAATTTACCTACGGTGTCGACCTCGGCCCGATGCTGCTCGGCGATGTGCCGTTCGGGCTCCCGGTCTTCTTCTTCCCTCTGGTGCTGAACGCCTATCTGCTCGTCCTGCTGTTGCTCGGCAACAGGGCAGCGTCGACCACGGTTCGGCTGCTTTCGACGCTGGCGACGGTCATGCTCGTCGACCTTGTACTGGATCCTGGAGCCGTAGCTATCGGCTTCTGGATCTACGAGATGCCGCAGTTCTACGGCGTCCCGTGGCAGAACTACGCCGGCTGGCTCCTCTCGGGATCAGTCGCCGTCCTCCTGTTCGATTTCGGGTTCGACCGCGCGGGCCTCCGACGGCGGCTCCGGGACTGTCCGTTCATGCTCGATGACCTGGTGAGCTTTGTCCTGCTGTGGGGCGGTATCAACCTCTTTTACACGAACTGGGTGCCGTTCGGTCTGGCCGCGTTGCTGGGGGCCGGCCTCCTCTGGACGGACCGCTTCGACTTCGACCTCTCGGAGACGCGGCTCGGTCGGGCCGTCTGGCGGTGACGACGGAGTTTGCTGGTGCCCCCTAATCACACCAGCGAGACAGACCAAGCGTTTAAGCGACGGCGTAGGTAGGTGGACGTATGGAGCGAATCCCGTTTGGAATCAGCCAGCTCGATTCCATCATCAACGGTGGTGCACCTGCTGGGAGCGTCGTCCTGCTCTCCGGTGAGGCCGGCGCTGGCTCCCGGGAGTTCATGCATACGAGCGCACTCATCAACGGGCTCGAAAAGGTTGATTCGGAACTGCACGACCTCTACTACGGCGACCGCTCGGCGGACGCTGTCGCCCCGGACGAAGTCCACTACGTTTCGTTTACGACAAACGAATCGCAATTGGTCAGCGAGATGCAACTGGCGATGGACGCCGAGGTGGTCGACAAAGGGAGTCAGGCCGTCGAGTTCCACGACCTCTCTGAGCGGTACTTCCACATCAGTCCGGTGCCGCGGGACTGGTACGCCAGCGAAACCGCGTCGATAACTGATCTCCGGGCACGCCACGAGCGGGAGGACCTGCTCGGCACGCTCGGTATGGTTCTGAACGAGGTGTCGGCAGATAATCTCGTCGTCATCGACTCGCTGTCGGACCTCGTCAGCGCGACGGACGAGGAAGTCAGCTGGTCGGACATCAGCTCGCTCGTTCAGGGGATCCAGAAGGCGGCCCACCAGTGGGGTGGCCTCATCCTCTTACACGTCAACCCAGAGACGCTGTCGTCGGTGCAACACGGACAGCTCGTCGATGCATCCCACGGCACGATGGAGTTCGCGTGGGAATCCGGTGGTTCCACCCGGGCCCGGACCCTCGTCGTCCAGCAGTTCCGTGGCGTCCTCTCACAGATCGAGGACGAGGACATCGTGCAGTTCGAGACCGAACTGGGCGATGCGGGCTTCGATATTAGCGACGTTCGCAAGATTCGATAGCGATAGTCAGCGGTACAACTGGCAGTAGCTGTCGACAGAGAACAACGAGAAGGCTGCTGAGTGGTCGCTTCCACTCTCGGTATCTGAAATCGGCGGTAAACCCTTATCAGTCTTGTTCGTTAAGAGTGTCGTAATGTCCTCCGAGTCGACTGATGACGGAGGAGTGTACGTCGAGCTATCTGCAGATCTAGACGAGTGGCTGACCGAGCAGGCCGAGACGCTCGGCGTGCCTCGTGATGCTGTCATGGAACAACTGTTGGCCGCATACATGACAGCGGCTAATTCGGACGCTGAAATGGATGACCTCCTCCAGCCGTCGGCAGACGAACTTGATGCCGTCGTCGCCGCGACCGTGGACAAGAAGCTGAACGGTTCAGTCGAAGCGGCAACCGAGAGCGCTGTCAGTTCCCATCTCCCCGATATCGCCGACACGGTGGAACGCCAGCTTGCCGAGCGGTTCGACGCGCTCGAAGCGGACTTTCAGACGAAGATCGAAGACGTCCGCGAGCGCGTTGTGCAGGTCAAACAGGAGGCCGACGCGAAAGCGCCAACTGACCATAGCCACGAAGAGTTCGACCGCCTCGATGCACTCACACAAGAGATTGAAGAGATAGAGACGGAACTCGCCGCGCTCCGAGGTGACGTGACCGACTCGCTCGAAACGCAGGACGAGCATGTCGCTGATATCGACGACCGTCTCGACGACGTCGAAGACAAACTCACCCGCGTCGCCTGGGTCGTCAGCGACCTTCGCGACGACCAGGGCGGCCGGGGCCAGAACCAGAAAGCGGTCGACCGGCTAAAACGCGCCGCGGCACAGGAGAACATCTCGACGGCACGGTGTTCGAACTGTGACGAGCAGGTCGAGATCGGGCTACTAACCGAGCCCCAGTGTCCACACTGCAACACGACAGTGTCGGACGTGCGCCCCGAGGGTGGCATTATCCGCTCGAAGGCGCGGCTGGTGGCCGCAGCACAGCTTGAACCGGGCGAGACCAATGAGTGACGACGAGCGAAACCCCTTCGAAGAGCTCGATTCCGGCGACGACCGCGAGGGCGACCCGTTCGAGCGCCTCAGTGAGGGGCCTGACGACGCGGACGGCTCGGCAGATCCACGCCAGCCACCCGACGATGGCTGGGGGGACGTCGAATCAGGCGATACGCCAGTCGACGATGTGTCCGAGACAGGTCCCGGTTCGACCGCCGATGATGATGACCTGCTCTCGGCTGTCGATACCGAGGAGTTCCGTTCGGATTCGGCGACTGAATCGGACGGTCCCGTTCCAGAGCCGTCACCCGACACGAACGACCCCTTCTCGGGGATGGACGACCGCGGCGAGGACCCCTTCGGAAGCGGCGAGAGCGCGTTCGAGCGGGTCGATGTCGACCACATCGACGCGGACAAGGTGTGGGCGGAAATCGCCGAGGACGACGACGGCGACGCCGCGCCCGAGAGCCGTTACGCAGAGGTATCGAAACACCGCTACTGCGAGCAGTGCGAACACTTCTCCGCACCGCCGAACGCACACTGCACGAACGAGGGGACCGAAATCATGGAGTTCCTCGACATGGAGACGGTCCGACTGCTGGACTGTCCAGTCGTCGCCGAGCAACACGAGATCGAGGGCGAGCAGTAACGGCTTTTTGTTTCGGTGTCCGACGAGCGTGTATGCAGTTCTGCGACGACTGTGGTTCGATGATGCACGCCGATGGTGACGAGATGGTCTGTCAGTCCTGTGGCGCACGGGTCGCGAAAGACGAGGACCGCGCGGCGGCGTTCGTCAGCACGGACGAACAGAGCGACGACGAACTGATAGAGACCGAAGAAGGCTCGAACTTCGAGGGGAAGCCGACAGCTGACGACGTGACCTGTGAGGAATGCGGACACGGCAAAGCGTGGTACACGATCAAACAGACCGGGTCAGCCGACGAACCGCCGACGCGGTTCTTCAAATGCCAGGAGTGTGGCCACCGGTGGCGAGAGTACAACTAGAGCAGCGAATCCAGAATCCGAAGCTCTTCATCCTCGGATATTTTGTCGGAGTCCATACACGCGTGGACGACCTTATGGACGAGTTCCGGGTCCTGAAACGGCTGTGGCGAGCCGCCGCCGTCAGCGACGGTTTCGACCTGTCCTTCGAGTTCGGCCAGCTGTGCGGAGAGGTCCTCGACAGTCGACTGGAACGTAGTCAGCGTGGTGTTCACCTCGCCGGCCGCTGTCTCGACCGCCGTTGGCGAGCGGACGCCGTCGTCGGGCGCAGTATCAGGGCCTGGTCCTTGACTATCGGCTCCGTCGGGGTTGGCTGTTGACTCCGGCGATTGGGTATCGGATGCCTGGGCTTCTGCCTCGTCCGAGACCGTCGCTGGTTCGGCTTCTCCATCGTTGAAAACGGCGTTTGCGAACGCTTCTCGGTTCGCCCAGTCGAACCCATCGATCCCGTTGACACGGTTGCTCACCGTCGAGGCAGTGACGCCGAGCTTCTCCGCGAGGTCCCGCTGGGACGCGGTGGGGTGTTTCTGGATTGCGCGGATCGTTTCGCGTTCTGTCGACGAGAGGTCCGCAGGGGCTGGATATGACTGTGACTCCGTCGACGGTTCACTCTGTGACTGGTCGGCTGTTTCCGTCTCGTCGGCCTCAGCCGGGTCGCCGTGTTCCTCAAGAACTCGCTCGACCAGTTCCGCTGTTGCGCTCGGTACTTCGGCTGCAAGCTCTGCGATGGACGCTTCTGGGTTCTCGGCCGCTACGTCGAGTATTTGCTTGTGACGCATCGATTTGGGGGCCGTTCGGCCGTTCGTTGATTTACTCATTGAGATCACCACGTAGGGAAGGTACCGCCACCCAATCCCCCGACCTGATATACGTTTGACTAAAACCAATGGAATTGTCAAAAGCTTTTGGTTAGTCACAAACATTAATTAAGATGTTATTTAATCTGACACCACCCGCTCCCTCAGCGACACAGACTACCCAGATCAAGGAGAGAGACCGATTCCGGGCCGAACTGGAAACGGTCGGTCAAAACTGAACCCGGGCGTTCTGAAAGCATTTATCCGGGGCGGGGCAACACAGAGCCATGTACCGCCGTCGCGTTCTGGCACTCTGCGGACTGGCTATTACCGGTGCCGGCTGTCAGGGTGAGACCGAAGACACCGGGACAGTGACGCCAGTGCCGTCACCAGGCGTCAGCGAAACCGACACTGGGTCGCCGCCCACGGTGACAGTCACGGACGCCGCAGTGACGCCCGGCGTCGTGGTCCCCGGCACAGACTCTATCAATGTTCGGTCAGCCGACGGCCAGTTCCTTGTGCTGACAGCGACCGTCGAGGGTTCGGGAACGGACCCCGCCGCGTTCTCACTCAGATTCGACGGGTCGACGTACAGCCCTGAGACGTTCAGGAACGGTCTGTATCGCGACGGCGAATGGGGCCAACAGTTCACCGAGGCCGGTGGGCCGCTGGTCTTCGACCTCCCGGAAACCGGCTCAGCCAGCGACACCCGACTGTCCTGGCCCGGCGGGGAGTGGACGCCGCCGGAGGCAGTTCAGAACAGGCTCAAAGCGCCGTTACCGTCGTTCGACGTGACTCTCGATGGTCCGGAACACGTTACTGAGCCCGCCATGCCGACGCTTGAAATAACGGTCACGAACACGGGCGACACCGCGGGTCGGTACGTCCTCGCGCTCAACCGAACCGGCCCGCGTGTCGCCTACGCGCCCGCGGGCCGGTTTGATGGGGAACTGAAGCCGGGAGAAACAGAAGTAATTACGCACGAAGGTAAAACACCGTACGTCGACAATACAGAGCCGCGTGAAGTCACGTACTATCTGCGGGCCCCCGAAGATCACAACGACGCGACACACCGGATCAAGCCGGTCGACGAGGAAACCGCGACCGAGTCGTAGCGGCCCATCGGTTCGAAAGCCGTCTTTTCGTCGCAGACCGTCACCGAACAGCCGTGCGTTGGCGCAGGAGCGCCGCCTCAGACCCCTTCGAGATCGGACCGGTACTCGTTGATCTGGTCGTCGGCGTCTCCGATGGCGCCAGTCACGTCTTCTGCGTCACCGCTACTGAGGTCGTTGAGCGCCGACTGAATGCGGGCGAGCCGGCCGTGGTCCGGGCCGCGTTCGGCGGTCGCGAGGGTATCGAGCTGGTCGGCGAGTTCGGCGAGGCGTTCGCTCGCCTCGTCGCTGTCGGTGTCTTCGGCTGCTGATTCGAGCAGTTCACTCGCGGACGCGAGTTCGTCGCGTGTCATACGTGGCAATTTACAGATGGGGACTAAAACGGTTCGGCTTACGCGAGTGGGTTTTTAAATAGACAGTGGGTGTTCAACGGGCCGACATGACAGTCCAGCGTACGACCATCGCGATAGCAATGACGTGCGGCCGGTAGAACGGGCAACTTTTACCCCACACCCGCTCGCAGACGTGCCATGGCACACTTCCTCTTCTGTTCGCTGGACGCAGCACTCATCGGTGACATCGCTTGGCAAGTCGCCGAGGAGGGCCACGACGTCCGGTACTACATCGAGGCCGACAGCGATCAGGAGATTGCTGACGGTTTCGTCCCGAAAACCGACGACTGGCGTGGGGATCTCGACTGGGCCGATGTCGTGATTTTTGACGACATCTGGGTCGGCAGCGACATCGGTACCGGTGAGATTGCACAGGAACTCCGGGCGGAAGGGCACGCCGTCGTTGGCGGGACGCCCAACACGGACGCGCTCGAAGAGGACCGCGGCTACGCAATGGAGGTCCTCGAAGACCACGGTGTCAACACTATCGAACATCACGTCTTCGAGGACTTCGACGCCGGCATCAAACACGTCCAAGAGAACCCTGCGCCGTACGTCATCAAACCGCTGGGCGAAGTCCAAAACGTCAAACGACTGCTCTACGTCGGAAACGAGGACGACGGCAGCGACATCGTGGACGTGCTGAAGGCGTACAAGAAGGCGTGGGGCCATCGGATGAAAGGCTTCCAGCTGCAGCGGAAAGTCGAGGGTGTCGAAATCGCTATCTGCGGATTCTTCAACGGGCAAGAGTTCATCGAACCGATCAACTTCAACTTCGAGCACAAGAAGCTATTTCCGGGCAACATCGGTCCTTCGACTGGCGAGATGGGGACTTCGATGTTCTGGGCCGGCCGGAACGAACTGTTCGCGGAGACACTCGGCAAGGTGGAAGGCTGGCTCGCCGACGAGGGCTACGTCGGCAGCATCGACATCAACTGTATCGTCAACGAGGACGGCATCTATCCGCTGGAATTCACACCGCGGTTCGGGTATCCCACAATCACGCTGCAAGAGGAATCGTTTGAGTCAGAAACGGGTCAGTTCTTCCTCGACTTGGCGAACGGACGCGACCCCGGTCTGGAAGTCCACCGTGGGTATCAGATCGCGGTTCGAGTCGTCCTCCCGCCGTTCCCGTTCGACGACGAGGCGACTTACGACGAGAACTCCCGCAACGCCGCGGTCGTCTTCGAATCCGACAGCCGCGAGGGTATCCACATCGAGGACGCAAAGCGGGTCGACGGGCAGTGGCGGGTCGCCGGCGAAAGTGGAATGCCGCTCGTCGTCACGGGCAAGGGCGAAACGATGCAGGCGGCGCGAGCGCAGGCTTACGAGCGTATCGACGACATCCTCATCCCGAACCGCTACTACCGTGACGATATCGGCGAGCGATGGGTCGACGGCGACGGAGACAGACTGCAGGCCTGGGGCTATCTCGGACCACAGGCGTAGGTCGCGCTCATGGCGGGAACCTCGGCGCTGGTGGGCGGTACGTCCATCGATGTCGGCGACCGCCGGCGGAACGGCTCCGGTGACACCCACTTTACGCCGTACAGCCAGCCGTAAATCAGGTCGTTGAGCCACGGGCTGACAAGTAGCGTCACGACGTTGACGACGATGACAGTCGCCACCGCGACCGGGAGGCTGACGCTGCCGACGAACAGCATCAGTCCCAGCACGACGGCGAGCAGGAATGGGAACAGCAGTCCAACGTGAACAGCGTGGCGAGCCCTCGACGCATACGATTCCTTCAGCGAACACGCTTATATGCGTCTCCCACGGGCCTGGCCTGCCGAGGCATCCCAGTTAGCTGTCCGCACCGCACTGGACGAGCAGGGTTTCCTCGGCGTCCGTCTCGGGAGTCACCGGTTCGTTACTCGACTCGTACCGGTACACCGGCCCGGGGGAGACGAAGTAGTTGGCGACGTACTCGCGTTCGCTCCGGTCGCCGTCCGCAGTGCTGTAGCTCACGCGAATGCCGCTGGACGCGAGGTAGCCGTCGCCCGTCTCGTCGGGCCAGAAGCCCTCCAGATTGTTGACGCCCACGCTCGTCACGGTCTCTGCGGTTTGTAGCACCCGGTTCCAGGCGAAGGCGGTCTCGAAGTCGTCCAGATACAACAGGATGGAATCCGTTGTCAGCGTCTCGGGCTTCTGTGGATACGCTCGCCCCTGGATGTTGGTCCCCGTCGCCACCGGCGGTCGCGAAACGTCAGCGGGGTCACATTGGGGGGCCTCACCGGGCTGTGTCGGTGGCTCCCCGTCGCCGCTGGGTGCCGAACAGCCCGCAGTGAGTACGCCGGTCAGTACAGCGAGAACAGTCCGCCTCTCCAGCGCCATACGACCGATAGCAAGCGGTGAGAGCTATTTCTTGTGGTTCGGTACCGTAAACCAAGTTTGCCGCGCCGGGCCTCGGGCCGAATTGCCATCACTGGACTGCCGACGGCGACCGGATGCGGACCACCCCATCGATTATAAGCACACGACATGACAGGCAAGACGATGCTACGCCGTGACATGATTCGGGTGGGCGCAGCGGTCGGTGCCACGACTCTTGCAGGGTGTACCGGCGGCTCTACGGGGCCCGCGTTCGGGGAGGGGTTCGAGGATGGCCTCGGCGACTGGGAGAGCGGCGCGGCCATCGGCCCGGAGGTCGAACTCTCGGAGTTCGAGTGGGAGTTCGGCGTCTCCGACACCGAAGCAGCGTCCGGCGACCGGTCGCTACGCATCTGGAACGAAGGCGATTACGACGACGGCGTGACGTGGGGCGTCCACCCGGTCTCAGTCGAGTCCGGACAGGCCTATCAGGTGACGGTCAGCGCCCAGTTCTGGAGCGAGTCGGAGTCGTTCAACACGCTCCGGGACGCGGTGATGCGGCTCGGACCGGAGCCGCCGGCTGTCGAGGAGGACTTCCCACACCCCGGCGTGAACACCACTGACCTCGGGCAGACGCCGTACGGCGGGCTCCGGGAACCGCTGTGGCTCACCGACGGCTGGCGGGAGTACACCTTCGAGTGGACGACGCCCGAACTCTCGACGGACACCCTGTACGTCGCGCTCGGAACGAGCGTCATCTGGGAGGGGGACGCGACCCACTACATCGACGACGTCACGGTCAACATTGAGACGCGATGATGTCCGTCACAGAAGGGGCTTCGACTGTCGGTCGTCGCCGGGCACTGCTCGCCGGTGTCGTGGTCGGCAGTCTCGGGTTCGTTCTCGCGCTCGCGCTGGAACTGGACGTCCTCGGGTCCGGGCTCTGGTATCCGGTCATCTACGCCGGCACGCCAGCCCTGTCCTCGGTTGCCGCCTTCGCCCACGAGCGCCCCACCGCAGGGCCGCTTCGACTCCTCGCTGTCGGCAGTTGGGTCCTGATTACTTCCGTCCTCGCGCTCGCTGTGTTGGTGGTCCTCACCCTGGGGTTCCCAGCGCGGCCTCGATTCCCTGCGTTCGCACTGGTGCTTGCGGGACTGCTGTACGCCGGGTTCTGTCTCGTGCCCGCCGGTCTCGCAGCCGTCGCCGCCAGACAGCGAGGCGTCCGGGCGGTCGTCCCGCTGGCGCTCGCACCGTTCGGACAGATCGCCGTCGCCGCGGTCATTGTGTTCGTCCGGTGAACTTCCGACAGGGTCAGCACCACACCCTATCTATTTGTTCCTGTCATCCGGCACTACTGTATGAGTGAACGCAGACAGCGGACACAGGCGCGGCTATCGCTGGTGCCTGCGGCGGTCGCTCTCAGCCTTGGGCTCGTCGGTCAGATGGTCGACCAGTTTCTGTTCGTTCGGGCCGGACCGGTTCCGATACTCGTGACCGCACCCGTGACTGCGACACTCCTGTATCTCCACGCCAAACCGGCGTCGTATCAGCGGGTAGCCGCGCTCGCCGTCTGGGGATTTATCGGGTCAGGAGCTGCGATACTCGGGGTGTATCTCGGCACGGTCAACTACTACCTTCCCCGGTCATTGACGGCCACGGAGATGGTTGGCTACGACCTCGGGCTGTTCCTCTGGTTCGTGGCAGCGCTGACGGCGATGTACGGTCTGGCCGCCCGTACCGCTGACCGACCGTTCCGAGCGACGGCACTCCTCCTCTCGGCCCCGCTCGTTCAGGTCGCCTGGGTGGGGCTGACCCGACTCGTGGTGGAAACCGGCCTGTACGCATGACGCTGCCCGTGGTGAGAAGCCTGCCCTATCCGGGCCCGCAACAGCGTGGGGATTGGCGCGCGCCGAACGTGGACCTTTATGTATGTAACACGTACGCATGGATGACGAATGGACGCACAAACTGAACGGTCGCCGCTACACGTCTCGCACACCGACCACGACGACGGCTGGACGGTCGCCGTCGACCTCGACTCACTGCAGGTTAGCGACGACCACGTGACAGTCGACGTCATTGGAACGGAAGCGATCGTTGCCGTCGACGCCCCGCACCTCCAGACGGAGTTCGATATCGACCTGCCGGCTGCTGACGCAGCCAAGACACTCAGGAACGGCGTGCTCACGCTATCCCAGCGGAGCTAAGGCTGTCACGGACTGCCTGTCCAGCCCCGTTTCAATCGTTGTGATGCTTCCATGACACGACGAGACTCCACAAGGGATTTCAGCGTGATGGTGGAAGCGTTCAGTGATGACCACCCGTCCTGACCGAAACCCGAGTGACCTGCCGACGATTCGGGGCTCGGTGCCGCCGCTTCGTGCGTGGCTTCGAACGTTTCTCATCGGCCTCTGTATGGGCAGTGCCGACGGCGTCCCCGGCGTCTCCGGCGGGACAATCGCGCTTATCGCCGGAGTCTACGAGCGACTCATCGCCGCGATTACTGCCTTCACCCCGGGCCGGATACTTCGGTTTTTACGCGCACTCGCTCCCGTTGACGGCGGTGTCGATATCCGTGGCGCGTTTTCCGAACTCCTCGAAGTAGATATCTGGTTCCTTCTCGCGCTGGTCGCTGGCGTCGCCACCGCCGTCGTCATCGTGACACGAATCGTCCACATCGCTAGCCAGGAAACACCAGCGCTCCTCTTTGGATTCTTCTTCGGACTCATTGCCGCCTCAGCGATAGTGCTACTGCGAAGTCTCACAGTCGACTCCCCGTTCCAGATAGGGACCGGGGTCGTCGGCTTTCTCCTCGCGTTCTACGTGTCCGGGGTGTCGACAGCCGCTACAAACGGTGGCGGTCTCGCGCTGGTCTTTTTCGCCGGCATGGTCGGCGTCAGTGCGATGATTCTGCCCGGCATCTCGGGGTCGCTGTTGCTCATCATCCTCGGCCAGTACACCCGCATGTCGACGGCCCTCAGCGAGTTCGTCGACGCACTCATCGCGCTCGTTACTGGCGGCCCAACCGAAGACGTGACTACGACCGCTGTGCCGGTCGTGACGTTCATTCTCGGCGGGCTCGTCGGCTTGTTCACCATCGCGCGCGTCGTCCGTCGGGCGCTTGCCTACAACCGCCGGGCCACGCTCGCGTTTCTCGTCGCGCTCGTCGTCGGCGCGCTGCGCGCCCCTGTCGTGGAAGTTCAGGAAAAAGTGGGTTTTTCGACAGACGTCCTCATCGCGTTCGTCGCCGCTGGTGCCGTCGGCGCTGTCTTCCTGCTCGTGCTCGACTGGTACGCCGTCGACCTCGACCTCGATAAGGTGTAGGGCAGTCAGAAGCCCCAGGCGCGACGGTACTGTGGCGGCCCCTCGATTTCGTCGGTCGCGTCGAGTTCCTTCGCAGCAGTCATCGTGAAGTACGGGTCCCGGAGGTGTTCGCGGCCGACGATAGCCATATCGGCCCGGTCGTTGGCGATGACGGCCTCGGCCTGTTCGGGCGTCGTGATGCCGCCGACAGCGCCGACGGCGATGTCCGACTCGGTTTCCTCTCGAATCCGCTCTGCGTACTGAAGCTGGTAGTTCGGGCCGGCGTAGTCGGGGCGGGACTCGGGGTGGATGCCGCCGCCGCTCACGTCGATGAAGTCCGCACCGATGTCGGCGAGTCGGTCCGAGAGTCGTACGGAGTCCTCGACGGTCCATGCGTCGCGGTCGGGGAGCCAGTCCGTCGCCGAAATACGGACGAACACGGGCTTGTCGTCGGGCCAGACGTCGCGGACAGCAGCGGTGACCTCTCGTGTCAGCCGCGTGCGGCCCTCGAAGTCGCCGCCGTAGTCGTCCTCGCGGTGGTTCGTCACCGGTGAGAGGAACTGATGCAGGAGGTAGCCGTGAGCGGTGTGGACCTCTGCAACCTCGAAGCCGGCGTCGAGTGCACGCTCGGCGGCGGCACGGAACGAATCGATGACAGCCTCGATACCGTCCTGGTCGAGTGCTGTCGTCGGTGGGGCCTCTTCGTCCTCGTACGGCCACAGGTCGTCGCTCGGGCCGACGACCTCCCAACCGCCGTCGTCGGGCTGGAGCGGGTCGTGTCCATCCCACGGTCGTTCGATGGAGGCTTTCCGGCCAGCGTGGGCCAGCTGAATGCCCGGCACGCTGCCCTGTTCGCTAATGAACTCCGTAATCGGTTCTAGCGTCGCCGCGTGCTCGTCGCTCCAGATCCCCAAGTCTTCCGGGGAGATGCGGCCACGGGCTTCGACGGCGGTCGCCTCAGTCATGACCAGCCCCGCGCCGCCAACGGCACGAGAACCGAGATGTGTGCGGTGCCAGTCGGTGGCGAGGCCGTCGCGGGCCGTACAGGAGTACTGGCACATGGGAGAGACCATGACGCGATTCGGGACTGTCGTCTCGCGGAGTTCCAGCGGTGAGAACAGTGCAGTCATCGACGGGGGTTTGCTGCCGAGACGGATAACCGCACTGGCGGCTGCAAGAGTCGTCGCTTGTGCGGTGGCGAAGATCAAGAGTCGAAGACTCGGCCCCTATTCAGTCAGCGACGCACCGGTGTTCCGGGGCGCGACGACACGAACCGTTCCATCGACATCGGCCGTATCGAGTGCGAGCACACCCGCATCACGGGCCTCAGACTCGTAGTCCGCTGTCGTCAGCCCCCAGACGGTCGGTCCCCAGGAACTCTGGCCAGCCCCGGAGATGACCGGGGCGCTCGCCAGCGAATCGACCAGTGCGCCGGCGGGCGGGCGGTAGACCCCGCCCTGTTCGTCAGCGTACCACGCGCCGTTGAGTCGGCCCAGCCGCGCCGCGGCCTGCCCGAAGTCGCTGTGGTCTCTGGTGGCAATCGCGGGGAGGACCCGGCGAGTCAGTAACGTCGATATTTCGTCGGCGATGCCTGGGTCGGCGCGTTCGACGGCCTGTCGCATGCTCTGGTCCTCTGCCGCCCCGCTCTGGCCGGGGTCGGTGTCCGGAACGACGATGACGAAGCGCCAGTGTGCGGGCACGTCGTGGTGGGCCAAGACCGGCGGCACGTCCCAGTCGCCCTCGGCTGGCGGCTCGGCGGTGAACCGCTCGGTCGGATGACCGCCATCGACGATGAAGCCGCCCGATTCGAACGCAGCTACGCCGACGCCGCTCCGGCCACCCCGTCCCAGTTGTGGCGCGTGCGTCCGTGCGTCAGCGGTCCGGTCGTAAGCCCGAACGACGGCGATGAGTGTCGCCAGCGAGAGCTGTGTACCGCTCCCGAGGCCGACGTGTCGCGGGAATCGCTCCTCGACAGAAACAGCAGCACCCGGTACGTCGAGCGCGTCGACGACGCGCCGGACGTACGGCTCGGTCGCCGGATCGTCACACTGGACCGTGTCGGCCCGTGTCGCTTCGACGGATAGCCGCGGCTCATCGAGGGCAAGCCCGACGCCGCCGTAGAGGCGCTCGTGGGCGAGCGAGAGGTTCTGAAACCCGAAGTGGAGTCGCGCGGCGGTCGTGACCGTCGGCATACGGCGGCGGAGGTCCCCGACAGAAAAGAAGCTACTGCCACCGGTCGGTTTCGCCGCGCTCCATGTGGGACGGTACCGCGACTACAAGTTATTTAAGGTTGCTCACGGCATCGCTCAAATATGAGCAAGCAGGAACGGCAAGAGCGTCCGGAGAAAGACCCGGACCTCCGAAGTACTGAAGTAACGGAGGGGTACGAGAAGGCCCCCCACCGCGCGATGTTCCGCGCGATGGGGTACGACGACGAGGACCTGTCCTCGCCGATGATCGGCATCGCGAACCCTGCCGCCGACATCACGCCGTGTAACGTCCACCTCGACGACGTTGCGGACGCTGCCTACGACGGCATCGACGACACCGAAGGGATGCCCATCGAGTTCGGGACCATCACTATCTCCGACGCCATCTCGATGGGGACCGAGGGGATGAAGGCGTCGCTCATCTCCCGCGAGATAATCGCCGATTCCGTTGAACTCGTCACCTTCGGCGAGCGCATGGACGGCATCGTCACCATTGGCGGCTGTGACAAGAACATGCCCGGGATGATGATGGCCGCTATCCGGACGGACCTGCCCAGCGTCTTCCTCTATGGCGGGTCGATCATGCCCGGCGAGCACGACGGGCGTGAGGTCACTATCCAGAACGTCTTCGAGGGCGTCGGTGCGGTCGCCGACGGCGAGATGAGCGAGGGCGAACTGGACGAGATGGAGCGACACGCCTGCCCCGGTGCGGGCTCCTGTGGTGGGATGTTCACCGCCAACACAATGGCCTCTATCTCCGAGGCGCTCGGGTTCGCGCCGCTCGGGTCAGCCTCCCCGCCGGCCGAACACGAGTCCCGCTACGAGGAGGCCCGTCGGGCCGGCGAACTTGCCGTCGAAGTGGTACAGGAGCGCCGCACCCCCTCCGATTTCCTCACCCGCGAATCCTTCGAGAACGCCATCGCACTGCAGGTCGCGGTCGGCGGCTCGACCAACGCCGTCCTCCACCTGCTCGCGCTCGCGGCGGAGGCCGGCATCGACCTCGACATCGAGACGTTCAACGAGATCAGCGCCCGGACGCCCAAGATCGCCGACCTCCAGCCCGGCGGCGAGCGGGTCATGAACGACCTCCACGAGGTCGGCGGCGTCCCGGTCGTGTTGCGGGCCCTGAACGACGCCGGCCTGCTCCACGGCGACGCGCTCACCGTCACGGGCAACACGATTGCGGAGGAACTCGAACAGATCGATCCGCCAACGGTCGAGGACCTCGACGTGGACTATCTCAACACTGTCGACGACCCGATCCACGAGCGCGGCGCGATCCGCATTCTCTCGGGCAACCTCGCGCCCGACGGTGCAGTCATCAAGATCACCGGCGAAGACCACCTCCACCACGAGGGACCGGTCCGCGTGTTCGAACAGGAAGAAGGAGCCATGGAGTACGTGCAGGAGGGCCACGTCGAGTCCGGCGACGTGATCTGTATCCGCAACGAGGGGCCACAGGGCGGCCCCGGCATGCGCGAGATGCTGGGCGTGACGTCGGCTGTCGCCGGCCAGGGTCACGCCGAGGACGTGGCGCTGTTCACCGACGGCCGTTTCTCCGGCGCGACCCGAGGTTTCTCTATCGGTCACGTCGCCCCCGAGGCGTTCGTCGGCGGCCCAATCGCCGCGCTGGAAGACGGCGACACCGTCACTATCGACATCGACAACACCGAATTGTCGGTCGATCTCACCGAGGCCGAGATCGAACAGCGCCTCGAAGACTACGATCCGGAACCGACGTACGACAGCGGCGTGCTAGCGAAGTACCACAGCGACTTCGGTTCCGCGGCCAACGGTGCGGTGACGAACCCCGGCGCGAAGTGGGACTAAGCCGAACCGGTCACAGCCTCAAATCACAGGACAGGCCGTCTAGCCCCGATAGTATCGTCAAGTGAGTCGCTGACTCACGTCCGTGTGACCGTGATAAGCCCTTCTTTCAGCGCCGCTTCGAACCGCTCGTCCAGTGTCATCTGGTCCCAGCCGTCCGGCCGGTTCTCAGCGGCGATTGCAGAGAGCGATTCGACCAGCGACCTGTGGAGGAACCGTCCGTTCTCGCCGCACTCGCTGCAGGTCCTGATAATCGACCGAACCTCGAAGTCCCGCTCGATGGCGTCCTGGCATCGGGCACACACGTACGTTTCGGACACACCTGCCCATACGCTGTCCGGATACTCGGATGTTATGACTCCTTTCACCTGAGCATCATTATTGGCTATCGACTGTCCTGCTGACGGCCCTTCCTATCGGCGATCACCGCACAGTTCTCTGGTCTGGGGATCACCATTGGGATACGAGCGTGCCCTATAACCACCAGTCAGTCCAGTTAGCGGGCCAACCCAGAAGACGACCGGCCACTGCGGACGGCGCTGGCCAGTATTAGTTGTAGGGGCTCGTCCCGCTGTTGTATCCTGTTCCAGTTCTATCATGACTACTAAACCTATTTACAATCACAGTGCAAATCGTGGGCGTGTTGATGTCCCCGCCGACCGTCCTCCTCATCGCTGTCGAGACTGCTGCCGGAGAGCAGTTACAGGCGGCGCTTGAACAGGCAGCAATCGACGCAACAGTCGAGACAACCAAGCCCGAATGCGTCGATACGACACTGCTACGTACCGCGGTTGGTTGCCTCGTCGTCCCGGTGACGTGTGGGGACATGGCAGGTGGACATATGGCAGAGGCGGCCACCGGCCTCTACCCGAACCTTCCGATTATAATGTACGGCAGTGAGGCGGACCGCGGAGACCATATTCAGACGGTTGCTGACGACGATCTCGGCTCACCGGAACTGGTAGCCGCAATCGGTGCGGCACTCGAAAACAGTGAGACAATGGCCACACGACCGGCTTCCCGGCCGGAGACGATTCTCGCCACGATGTTCGAACGGAACTCCGAGCACCTGTACGTAAAAGACACTGACAGGCACTATCTGTTGCTCAACGATTCGTCGTACGCACCCCCGGAACTGCTTGGCCGACGGGACGAAGACGGGCTCCCCGCCGGGGCGACGTACCTGGATGCGGCACGCGGGGACGACTTACAGGTCATCAACGACGGGACCGACATTCTCGACATCCACGAGTTCTCGCCGTCCATGGGGAAACACCTCCGAACGTCGAAGGTCCCCTGGTACGACGAAACCGACGAGCTGGCCGGCCTCATCGGGATTACACAGGACATCACCGAACAGAAGGAGCGCGAACGGCTCCTCAGACAGCAAAACGAACGCCTCCGGAAAGTGGCGCTGCTGGCCGCACACGAACTCCGAAACGAACTCCAGGTGTCGACCGGCCATCTCTCACAGGTCGAGGCCGACGACGAGCACATCGACGCTGTGGAGCAGTCAATCGGCCGACTCTCCGGTATCGTCGACAAGGTCGTCTCGCTGGCATCGAGCGATTCGCCAGCGTTCGAGCCCGAACAACAGTGGCTCTCGACGGTCGTCTGGGACGTGTGGAGTTCGCTATCGCTCGAAGCCGCATCGCTCGAAGTGACATCCGACAGGCGACTGCTGGCGGACGCAGAGTCGATGCGCCTGTTTCTCGAGATCCTGCTCTCGAACGCCGTCGAACACGGCGGCACAGACGTCGCAATTCGCGTCGGGGCCACCTCGACGGGGTTCTTCGTCGCGGACGACGGCCCCGGCGTCGATGTTTCGCCCCGGGAGCGGGTGTTCGAGGCGGGGTACGCGTCAGAGAAACAAAACAGCGGGTTCGGCCTCTACATCGCCAACCGGATCGCAAAAGAACACGGCTGGTCGCTGTCCGTCGATGACAGCGAGGACGGCGGCGCGCGATTTACCGTGACCGACGTGGAACGACCGGATTAAAGCTCGAAGCTCTCGTCGCCGTCGAGGACGTGGACCTCGGCGTCGCTGCCGGTGCCTTTGACCTCGTTCACGAAGTCCTGCGTATCGATTTCGATGGGCGGGAACGTGTCGTAGTGCATCGGGAACGCGTGGTCGACGTCCAGCCAGTCAACGGCGACGGCGGCCTGCATCGGCCCCATCGTGAAGTGGTCACCGACCGGCACCGCCGCGGCGTCCGGTTCGAGGAACGGCCCGATGACGTCGCGCATCTCCGTCATGAGGCCGGTGTCGCCGGCGTGGTAGAACGTCGTCGACTCCTCGTCGCTGACCTGGGTTGGCTTCGTATCGGAGATGATAAACCCGCCCGGCATCCCACCGCTCGTGCCGTAGCTGGTGTCCATGCCGTTCGTGTGGTCGGCCCGGTGCATCGTGACGAACGCGTCGCCGATCTCGACGGTGCCGCCGAGGTTCATCCCCATGCCGCCGACGGCGTCGAACTCGCCGAAGTTGTCCTCGCAGTACTCGACGACTTCCGGCGTCGCCACGAGCCCGCTGCCCTCGTAGCGGTCCACGTCGCCGATGTGGTCCGCGTGGCCGTGGGTCAACAGCACGTAGTCCGGGTCCAGTTCCTCGGGGTCGGTGTCTGTGTGTGGGTTATCGAAAAACGGGTCGATGAGCAATTCGGTGTCGTCGACTGTCACGTGCCACGTCGAATGGCCGTACCATGTGAGTTCCATACCGGATACACGCTACTCGGGGCGTCTACTTAATATTACAGTAGGACGAACCTGGAGGTGTTCAATCGAGAGACCGGTGCCCAGCGATCATCGCTGGCAGCAATCAGTCATGACGGGTATCCGAAAGGTCTTTCAGAGCATTCTCTGTCTGTCCGTTTGGTACAGAGCCCACAGGCAACTGCAGTTCAATGGGAACGCTCTGGGGACAGGAACCGAAGCCGTTTTATAACTTTTAGGCTAGCCTAAAGCCATGCCAAGTAATTCAGATGACCAGTCGGAGCTGACACGACGTGAATACGTCGCCTGCGGCGGCACGGTCATCGCTGGTGGACTGCTGTCTGGATGTACTGGAAGCAGCGGCTCAGATTCGCCGGATTCGGGGACCGCCACGGAAACGGCCGCAACAACAGCAACGGAATCCGAACCGGTGGATACGGCGGCCACGGACAAACCCTACCGCATCACCGTCGAACCAGTGGGAGAGGTGGCGTTCGAGACAGTACCACAGACGTGGGTCGCAGAAAACGCCAGTTGGGCCGATATGGGTGTCGCACTCGGTCTGACCAAACCCAGTGCAGTCGTTCTCACCGGGGAGTACCGTACGTGGCATTACGAGGACGTGCCGGGACTTTCACCGTCAAAAGAGGGCATGGTTTCACTCTGGCAGGACGGTATCTCGAAGGAACTGCTACTCGAAATCGACGCCGGTGTTCACTTCATCGACCCCAACTACATGGCGAACCTCATCCCGAACTGGGATCGGTCGGATGTCGAGGAGATGCACCAACGCGTCGGCCCGTTCTGTGGGAACACCAGTTTCTCGACGTACTCTTGGCACGAGGACTATCCGTACTACAGCCTGTACGAAGCGACCGAGAAGGTAGCCGCGGTGTTCCAGCGACAGGACCGGTTCCGGGCACTCTCGAATCTCCACGAAGAGTTCCTCGACCGATTGCAGGAACGACTTCCCCGGGAAGACCAGCGCCCGGAGGTCGCACTTCTCTCGCCGGGCTCGACTGAGCCGGAGACGTTCTATCCGTACCGACTCGGGGACCGGACTGCGTACAAGCACTGGCGCGACCTCGGTGTGAGCGACGCGCTCGCGGGGAGCGAAATCCAGAGCTTCACATCCGACCGGGGAACGATCGATTACGAGCCACTCCTTGCGATCGATCCGGAAGTGCTGTTGCTGTACACGGACACCCATCGGACAGATTCGGCGTTCGAGGACACGTACCGATCGTTTCTGCAGGATCACGACACGGCAAGCCAGCTCACTGCCGTACAGAACGGCGCTGTGTACCCGGCTGGCGGGATGTATCAGGGACCGATTATCAACCTCTCGAAGACAGAACGCGCCGCAAAACAGCTGTTCCCGGACGAGTTCGACGAGGAAGAGACGCTGTATGACCGCCAGCGAATCGCGGATATTCGCGCCGGCGATATCTAACCGTCGTCGCTCTCCGGCCGGACCCGCGAGAGGCGCATCGCGTTCCCGGTCACGGCCGTCGTCATCCCGGCGTCCCCCGCGAGCACGGCGACCCAGATGGGAACGACGCCGAACGGCACGGCAAGTGCGAGTCCGGCCTTGACCGCCAGGCTGGCCCAGATGTTCTGCCGGATGACGCCGTTGGCGTCGTTTGCCAGTTCGTACAGGTACGGGAGCTTCGAGAGGTCGTCACTCATAAGGGCGATATCGGCCGTTTCGAGGGCCGTATCCGTGCCGGCGGCCCCCATCGCGACGCCGACGGTTGCACTCGCCAGCGCCGGCGCGTCGTTGATACCGTCACCGACCATCGCGACGCCGTCGTACTCTTCGACGAGATCGTCGATAGCGGCGACTTTCTCGTCGGGCAGGAGTTCGGCCTTGTAGTCGTCGACACCGACCTCTCGGGCGATGGCTCCCGCAGTGCGTTCGTTGTCGCCGGTAAGCATCACCGTCCGCTCGATGCCCAGCTCGCGGAGCCGGGAGATGGCGGCTTTCGCTTCCGGGCGCACCTCGTCGGCGACGGCGATGATACCCTCTATCTCGTCTTCTGTCCCGACGATGACGACCGTCTTCCCTTCGGCCTGAAGCTCAGGGACAGCGTCGTCCAGCAGGTCCAGACAGTTGTTGCGCTCACAGAGTTGCTGGGCCGTTTTCGTGACGCCGCCGCCATCGGTGGTGGCGTGGACGTGTGAGAGGTCGAAACCGATCTCCTCGAACAGCCCCGGCTTCCCGGCGTAGTGTGGCGTCCCGTCGAGGTCTGCCCGGACGCCCTTGCCGGTAATGCTCTCGAAGTCGTCGATTTCGGCGCTCTCGACGTCGGCAGCTCCCGCCCTAGCGACGATGGCCTCGCCGATGGGGTGTTCGCTCCGCTGTTCGAGGCCGCGGGCGCACTGCAGGACCTCCGCTTCGGTGTTCCCGTTCAGTGGAATTACGTCGGTGACGGTCAGTTCGCCTTTCGTCAGCGTGCCCGTCTTATCGAAGGCGACCACGTCGACCGCGCCCATCGCTTCGAGGTGGTTTCCGCCCTTGATGAGCACGCCGTTCTTCGCGGCGCTGGTGATGCCCGAGACGACCGAGACCGGCGTCGAGATGACGAACGCGCAAGGACAGGCCAGCACCAGCAGCGTCAGGCCATACACGACGGCAGTCGACCACGCCACCCCGAATCCGGCGGGGGACGAAAGCGTCACGAGGACGGCGAAGGCGACGACGACCGGCGTGTAGTACGCCGAGAAGCGCTCGACGAACTGCTCGCGCTCGGTCTTGTTGGACTGGGCGTCCTCTACCATCTGGACAATTCGCGAGAGCGTGTTATCGCTGACCGCCGCTGTGACCTGCACTTCCAGATACCCCTCTTCGTTGATCGTTCCCGCGTACACCTCGTCACCTTCGGTCTTGTCGACCGGGACGCTCTCGCCGGTGATCGGGGCCTGATTCACCGCGCTAGTTCCGTCGACGACCTCGCCGTCCATCGGAATCTTCTCGCCGGGCCTGACGACGACGATATCGCCGATCTGCACGTCGTCGACAGGTACTACCTCCTCGGCTCCGTCGCGCTTGACCGTCGCTTCGTCTGGCGACAGGTCCATCAGCTCCGCAAGCGAGTTCCGCGCGCGGTCCATCGAGTAGCGTTCCAGCAGTTCCGCGACGCTGAACAGGAACGCCAGCGTCGCGGCTTCGAAGTACAGTGCCTCACCGAAGGCCAGACTGGCGGTGAGCGCGCCCAGGATGGCGATGGACATCAACAGGTCGATGTCCAGGTTCCGGTTACGCAGGGAGTAGTAGCCGCCACGCAGGATTTCCTGGCCGCCCGTCGCTACCGCGATGAGAAAGAGCATGTCGGCGACGTGCAGCGGCGACCCGAAGACGCTCCCGACCTGCGAGTTCGCCCCGGACAGTAGGAACTCGAAGAGGAGGCCGAAGGCCACGAACACGCCGCTGACCCACGTCTTCAGCGCCCGCGAACTGGTCCAGAGCGAGCCGTCCTCGTCCGGCTGTCCGGTCCCCGTGTCGTCCTCGCCCGTCGTCTCCGTCACCTCGTAGCCGGCGCTCTCGATTGCCGCCACGATGTCTCCCTCCGTCGTCGCGTTCCGGTCGTACGTGACAACGACTGTTCCGGTAGTCGGGCGTGTTTCGACGCTTCTGATGCCGTCGACCCCGCCGAGCGCGCTTTCGACCTTGCCGGCACAGGATGCACAGTCCATCTCCGGGACCCCGAACTGAAGCGTCTCGCTGCCGTCGTCCGCGACGGTGTAGCCCGCCGCGTCGACGCGCGCCGCTATCGCGTCCATATCCGTCTCGGCCTCGTCGTACTCGACGGTGAGCCGGCCCGTTGCTACCTGTGGGTCGACGGCCACGATGCCCGCCAGTTCGCGGACACTCGTCTCCACCTTTCCCGCACAGGAGGGGCAGTCCATCTCCGGGACGGATAGCTGTGCGACGTGGACCCCATCGTGTGAGTCCGTCGCTGTCGGGTGACCATCAGGGTTCGAGCAGCCACAGCCATTGCCATCCGAACAGCCGTCGGACTCCGTCATTACCAGTGCTAGGCCACCCGTTCTTATTAATTCAACTGCTAAAACTACCGCTCCATCTGGGATTGATTAATAAGCATATCCAGTTTTGTTATTAACTCAGCCGATATCGACCGTGGAGCCGGCTGGGTCAGCCGCCCCCTCAGTCGAACGGTGTCGTCCGCGTCGGCTTGCCCTGTGCGTACCGAATCCAGCGCCGCATATGCCTGCCGACCGCCCAGAACAGTATCACTGTCATCGCCAGTAGCGCCGACAGGAAGACGATTCCCAGCCGTATCGGTTCCTCGGTCGGGAGGCCGATGAGCAACACGATTGTCCCGACGAGTGCCATCTCGACACCACATCGCAGACCGGGCAACACGAACCCCGGTGTCGGTGTTTTCGTTCCCGATGAATCCTCTGCCATGCCCCCCGATATGCTATCGGGACGATTGTAGTTTATGCCCGTTTTCGAGGGCGAACTGAAAGCCAGAGCGCACAGCAATCGCGCGATCCGGTTGCGGCAAAGCGTCCTGTCCGTGCCTTTTTCGCGGCCCAGGCCTACGCCCCAGTATGAAGCAATCTCTCACTCGCCGGGCGATGTTAGGGGCCCTCGGGACAGCCGTCGCGACCACGGCTGGCTGTCAGAGCCCTGGGACCAGCAGCGATTCGGACGGCAGCAGCGCGGATCAGTCGGCGTCGGCCGACGCGGGCGCGCAGTCCGACAGCGTCTACACCGACGTCTATCAAGAGGTGGCTGACGCCGTCGTCTCGATCAGAGTGTACGCCGAAGACTCCCGTGGTGGGCAAGGGAGCGGCTTCCTCATCGACGACGAACACATCGTCACGAACGAACACGTCGTCGCGGGCGGGGACGAATACTACGTCCGCTTTGCTGACACCGGCTGGCGTGCTGCCTCCGTCGTCGGCGCAGACGTGTACAGCGACCTGGCGGTTCTCCGCATCGGTGCGACGCCGGACGTGACACCCCTGTCGTTTGTCGAGACCGAACCTATCGTCGGAACCGAAGTCGTCGCTATCGGGAACCCTTTCGGACTGTCCGGCTCAGTGTCCGCGGGCATCGTCAGCGGCGTCGACCGCACGCTCCAGAGCGCAAACAACTTCTCCATCGCGGACGCAGTCCAGACCGACGCACCGGTCAATCCGGGCAACAGCGGCGGGCCGCTAGTCACGCTTGATGGCGACGTGGTCGGTGTCATCAACTCTGGCGGCGGCGACAACGTCGCGTTCGCCATCTCCGCCCCGCTCACCCAGCGCGTCGTGCCGTCGCTCATCCAGACCGGCGACTACGACCACCCGTACATGGGTGTCGGCCTCCAGAGCGTGACGCCGCGGGTCGCCGAGGCGAACAATCTGGACCCCGGGTCGGGGGTGTACATCACCCGTGTCGTCAGCGATGGTCCAGCGGCGGGCGTTCTGCAGGGAAGCGACGGGGAGACGATGATTTCAGGGACCGCGATCCCAACTGGCGGTGACGTGGTCAGGCAGATGAACGACACCCCGACGCCGACGCGGCAGGCGCTGGGAAGCTTTCTCGCGCTGGAGACCAGCCCCGGCGAGACCGTTGACGTACTGGTCGAGCGAGAC
The DNA here is from genome assembly GCF_000336635.1 of Haloarcula japonica DSM 6131. Classification (GTDB taxonomy): domain Archaea; phylum Halobacteriota; class Halobacteria; order Halobacteriales; family Haloarculaceae; genus Haloarcula; species Haloarcula japonica. The sequence goes on from NZ_AOLY01000037.1 coordinate 300,565, forward strand.
GGCACACAGGAAACGGTCGAACTCACGCTCGGGACCAGACCGGAACCGTAGTCCAGTGGTTGCCAGAGCGTGTGTCACTGCGTTCGGGGCCCGCCCTGCCCGCGGTGGCTACCACCGGCTGCGAGATACCCGACGACGGCGGCCAGCGGCAGCGTCACCGGAAGGCCCGCGACCAGCAGACCGATACCCATGCTCCCATCGGCGAGCGTGTAGAGGATAACGCCAGCCACAGTGACGACGAAGAAGTCTGCGATGGTCGCCAGCGCGGCCAGTCGAAGGCGGACCACGCGGTCGGGGACCTCACCCACCGCCGCTTGGTCGCGGTGCCACAACAGGACGTAGCCGGCGAACAGCGCGGTCAGACCGGCCGACACGCCCACGGGAAGACCGATCAGCAGCGAGAACTCTATCCCCGGTTCGAAGCCAGCGGTCACCACGAGGGTCGTGACGGCGAACGTGAACGCGCCCAGAAGCAGGGCGACAACGATGCGGACGTACGTGTTCATACGTATCAACTGAGCGACTGTATATAAATAGTCCGTCGCTGCCGCGGAACGGGGTATCCAGCGGCGTTTCACACAGCGGCCAGTTCCCCGCTGGTCGGCTTATTCTAACGGCTCAGCGGCGTCCTGTTCGACCAGTGGGTCGGCGTTGTCGGCCGGCAGTGTCACCACGTCGTCCGTCGAGAGGTCGTACTCGCGCTGGTCGACGCCGAATATCTCGCCCACGTCGTCCGTGATGCGGACCGTCCGCCGGTCCACGTCGGCGGCCCCAGCCGTGTCAGAACTGGCTAATGATTGCGTACCGCCGTCGGTCTGCGTCGGGTCCGCCGCCGGGCCGGCGGGGGACTCAGCGCTCTGTTCGGCCGGCGGTACCGGACTATCGCCGCCCGGCACGTCTGCCGGCTCGGACTGTCCGGCGGCGGGACTGCTCTCCGTATCGAGGTCGGCCGGCGGCGCGGGCGCGTCGGTGTCCTCCGGTGGCGCTGGCGGCGACTGATCGCCGCCGCTGCCCATCATGTCCGCTGCGTCGACGCCCGAATCCGGCGTCGATGGCGGCTCGGGCGCACCTGTCGCGTCGTTTGCTGCTTGGTCCGGTTCCGGGTCCGGGACCTCTCGGTCGTCCGAGTTCGGTTCGTCGCCGACCGCGCCGGTCGGAGCCTCGCCCGCGATCACATCGAGGACGTGGCTCCGATTGGATTCGATGGCGTCGACCATCGTCTCGAACAGGTCCCGTTCCTCCTGTGTGAGGCCGTCGTCCTCAGTCGGCATGTCCGCCGCGGCCAGCGACGCCATCTTGACGATTTTGCCGACGCGCCGCTCGTACACGGCTTCGACGGTCTGCTCCGCGGTCTTGATGTCGTCGGTCAGGCGGTTGACCTCGGGCGAGTCGAACGGGTCCTCGGCGCGCTCGGCCGCGCGGTCGCGCTCCGACCGGAGCTGTTGAATGAACTGCCCGGCGTCCTCGTAGAACGTCTCGCGCAGCTGCTGGAGCTGGTCGGTCTGGCGTTCCCGCGATTGGACGGACTGGAGCTCGTCTACGTTCATTCCTTCCCCTTCTCGGCACGCCCGCGGGCCATGAGAAACACGCCCACGTGCTCTGGTACAGTCTGATTACCCGCCTCCAGTGTAAAGCTATCGCCATCTAGCTCGACGAGGCCTCCGTCGGTCACCTCGACGGTGATGTCGTGGCCCCGGAAGGTCTCCGGGACGGGGTCGACCAACGGGTCGAAGGAATCCAGCTCGTCGCGGTCGATACGCTGGACTTCCAGGCCGCTGCCGCCGTGCAGCGAGCCCGGAAGGCGAATGAGCCGGTTCGTGTCCGTCGTCACCGGCTCGTCTATCGGCGCGTTATCCGCCGCGACGACCTCGTGGAGCAGAATCTTCGCCAGTTGGTAGAACGCCGGATGGACGTCGATGTTGCCGGCTTCCAGTTGCTCGTAGTTCGACCGGGCGGCGTTCAGTGCCGCCGTCGCCTTCCCCTCGCCGATGCCGTCGTACTCCTGCAGTCGGTCGAGGGCGTCCGCTTCCTCCATCGCAAGCAGGTCATCGACAACGGCGAGCATGTGGCGGTGTGCGCGGGCGCTCCAGCCGCCTTCCGTCGAGAGCGTCCGTTTCTGGGCCGGACTCGACCGGCCGGCCGTGCCGGCGACGGACTCCTCGTCGACGAGTTCGTCGAACTCCAGGCCGATGCCGCGGACGTAATCGACGACCTCCCGGCGCGCGTCCCGTTCCAGGTGGCGGATGCGCTCGTCGCGGACGTGGACATGGTAGCCGCGGCCGCCGGAGAAGACGATAGTAAGATCATCGAAGCCGAAGTCGTCCTCCAGAAAGTCGAGCAGCCTGAGCAGTGCGTCCTTGCATTTGGCGAGCATCTCGGCGTAGCTGTCCTCGCCGAGCACGACGGAGGGCAGGTGATCGGCGTCGAGGTCGAACACGAGGTCCGAGGAGCGCCAGCCCTTGTCCGACATCGTGGAGGCGCTCGGTTCGTCGTAGCGGCCCGCGGAGAAGTAGACGTGGCGGGGCTTCCGGCGGCCGAGGAAGTCCTCGATCTCGCCGAGGTCCAGCAGCGAGCGATGCCGGACCATCGTCTCGCCGGGGCCCTCGGTCCATGGGATGAACCCCCATTCACGTTCGTTCGCGGCCGGTGGCGGCGTTACGGATGCCTGTCGGTAGTGGTCGCCGAACCGGCCACGGAGGTACGCGCGGGTCCGCTCTTCCATCGGCTACCTCGTTGGGGAGGTCCCTTGAAAAGCGTTCGCTTAGCCGCGCAGGAACTTCGACAGTTTGTCCGTGATCGAGTCCTCGCCGAGCTTGAGGTAGTAGGCGTCGCCGCCGTCCTCGTAGTAGTTGTCGATGCGTCGTCGGATCTCGAAGCCGATATGTTTGTAGAAGCCGATTGCCTCTCGATTCGTCGCTCGGGCGTGGCAGGTCACGCTGCCATAGTCTTCGGCGACGCGGGCAACGAGTCGCTTGCCGAAGCCGTGGCCTCTATACTCGTCGTCGACTGCGAGAAAGAGAACGTAGCCGTCGCGCCGAACCGCGGCGAAGCCGATGAGGCGGTCCTCCGACCGGTCGATGTAGAGATAGGTGGTCGACCGTCGGTAGGCGTCGCGAAAGAACCCCCGTCGCTGCCGAAGGACGCCGTCGGACTCGCGGATGTCCTCCTTGAGCCGCCACGCCGCGTCGACGTGTTCGTCGTCCCCGCGTTCGACGATCTGTGTCTCGATGTTGACGCTCACTGCCGTATAAGTAGTGGAGGCGTGGATATAATTCCACCGCCTATAGAGATGGGCCGCCGGTGGGGGTATCGGACCGCACAGTGACGCGGAACGGACGAAACATTAGGTGGCTAGCCCACGAATTCTCAGGCATGGACACGCGCATACCGAGTACAGCCGGCACTGTCGCGCTCGCGCTCACCCTCCTCTCGCGACCCGCGGCGGCACACGTCGATTACGTGACCGAGGGGCCGGGGGAGGCCCTAGACGCGGTGGCGTTTGCGATATCCGTGCTGTCGAACCCGTTGAACGCGGCCGTTTTCGGCATCTCGGGACTGGCCGTGACCGGCGGCCTCGCCGCGTACCTCTGGGTTCGGCCGACGATCACGGATATCGTCATTCTCCGGGACGTACTCGTCGGCTACTCGGACCTCGTCCCGTGGATGCTCCGGCTCAGCGTGGGGTTGCCGCTCGTTGGTGCCGGCTTTCAGGGATATCTGTTCGCCCCGACGGTGACGTTTGACGCGACCGCGAATCCGCTCGTCCGTGCCCTGTTTATCGGGCTGGGGTTCACGCTCCTGTTCGGACTCGCGACCCGTATCGTCACGACGATTGGGCTGGTGACCTACGGATGGGCACTGACCATCGACCCAGGCGTCGTTCTCGCCATGGAGTACATCCCGGCGTTTCTGGCACTGCTGATACTGGGTGGTGGCCGCCCGAGCGCCGACCACATGCTCCAGCAGGTCGCCAGCACCGACGGGACCTACTACGGCCGTATCGACCCGGTCCACCATCTCAAGCGCTTTCTGGACGCAACGACGGCCCCGTACCGTGAGTACGTCCCGGTCATCGTCCGGGTCGGCATGGGCGTGACGTTCATCTATCTCGGACTGTTCCAGAAGCTCGCCGAACCCGGCCAGGCGCTTCTAGTCGTCGAAAAGTACGACCTCACCGCCGTCGTCCCCGTCGACGCCGGGATGTGGGTGCTCGGGGCCGGCCTGACAGAGATGCTGGTCGGGCTGGTGTTGATCTTCGGCTTCATGACTCGCGGGGCTGCGGCCGTCTCCTTCGTCCTGTTCACCACGACGCTGTTCGGACTTCCGGACGATCCGGTACTCGCCCACATCACGCTGTTCGGAATGGCCTCGGCGGTGTTCACGATGGGTGCCGGACCGCTCTCGTTCGATGACTGGTTTGGTCGGCCGGCACGGAGTGACCGTGAAACGGTCGCTTCGGCGGACTGAGCAGGCCACAGCAGTCTTGCAGGTCAGTTCGCGCCGTCCCACTGGTCCAACTGGGTCCGGTTCCCGCTCGCGTTGTGGTATATCGTGATCGTGTCACGGGCACCTACACGCCGCTCGTAGGCGTTACCGCTGCTCAACTGTGCGATATCGCCCGGCCCAATCATCGCGTCGGGCTCCCGGTTTGCCACCTGTGCCCAGGTGACAGTTCTGCTCGGCCCTTCAAATTCGACGTTCCCCGCTTCGAACTCGTCGCCGCGGGCGTGTGTGACGATGAGCAGTTCGTTGTCCTCGACGTAGTCGTAGCTGAAATTCGCCTGCGGGCCGCCCCCGTCGTCCTCCTCGATGACGAGGACGTTCAGCCCGACGATACCAGTCACCAGGAGCGTCAGTCCGACGAGTACGGCGACGCCGATGCCCTCCGTCATCCCGACCGTATCAGTACTGAACCGTCCCATAGCCGTCTATCACCCCTAATGTGAGACGGCGTTAAATGCTGTTCGACGGCGAGGGGAAGACACATATCGGTTCAACTCACAGCCACCGGTATGATAGACGAGACTGTCGAGGAGATCTCGGAGATGCAGACCCACAGTTCCTCCGTGGTCGCAGTCAAAGCCGCTCAGGCGCTCCGGGACCTGACTGACAGGGAGTACCCGACGGTCGAGGACTACCTCCGCTCGCTCAGCCGCAACAGCAGCGCCCTCCGGCGGGCGAACCCCTCGCACGCCTCCCTCCATACGACCCAGCACCGAATCGTGAACACCGTCTCGGATGCGGAGCCCGACAACGTAGCGGCCGCCAAGGAACTGACGAACGAGGCTATCGATGACGTTATCGACTCGGTCGAGTCGTCGAAAGACCGCGCTGCTGCCCGCGCCGTGTCGGAGATCGCCGACGACGACGTGCTGTTGACGCATGACTTCTCCTCGACGGTCCTTGCAGCCATCGACGACGCCATCGAGGCCGGCCACAGTTTCGAGGTGTACGTTACGGAGTCCCGGCCGCGCTTCCTCGGTCGAAAGATGACGCGCCACCTCTCCGACCGGGACGGGGTCGACGTGACGCTCATCGTCGACAGCGCGGCCGGGCACTTCATGCCAGAGGTCGACCGCGTACTCGTCGGCATGGACTGCATCGTCGACGACACGCTGTACAACCGCATCGGTACGTATCCGATTGCGACGGCGGCAGCGGACAACGACGTTCCGGTGACGGTCGTCGGGGCCGCCGCGAAGTACGTCGACGGGGCCTTCGCCTTCGAAAACGAGATTCGGTCACCGTCGGAGGTGCTCCGAGAGCCCGCAGACGGATTCAAGATCGCGAACCCGGCCTACGACGCCACGCCGACGCACCTGCTGGATACGGTTGTCACTGACGACGGAGTCCACGAGTACTGAGACGGACTGCCGTACGTTCCGGTATCGCTGGGCAGCAGGACGGGTCCCGGTAACGGAAGGCAGGGTCGAAGATTCTTGTTGCTGGCAGTGAAGAAGCCCTGTATGGACGATACCGCCCTCCTTCGTCAAACCATCCGTCGGTGTACCGCCGTACTTGTTGCAACGCTTGCCACTGTTGGTGTGAGTCTGCAGGGCTCTTCAGAAGCGGGTTTCTTGCTCATACTGGCCACCGCCTCAGTGGTGTATCTCGTTGTGGAGTTCATCAACGTGAATCCGTCTGCTGAAAAACCCTGAAAGGTCCGCGTCTACAGAGGACGAGAGGTAAGTACGTAGTCTACCGCTGTTGGACGACGGTGTCGCAGTTGGGACACCGGAGCTGTAAACTGTTCTCGGTTGCTTCAGTGGTCCAGTCGCCCGTGACTGCACTCTCGTGACCGCAGTCGGGGCAGAACAGCGATGTCTTGGACCGCGTCTGCGGTGGTGGGTCTGAGTCGACCGTGCTGGTCGTGTAGATTTCGGTGGAGGTCATCAAAGAAAAGAACGCGCTGTACGCTCAAAAATGTGTCGGCAGAATGTTTGATTGTTCACCCATAATGTGGAATTGATATAGTTTTAATTCCCGAAAACATGGATGGGCGTCCCACATTTTCGCAATTACATATACATTCGGTCATCTGGGAGTGAGTCGGTATCGGCAGCGTCCATCCGTTCTGCGAGCGCCTGGTAGTGGGCCTCGATGTTTGCGGCGAAGGCCTCCAGCGGGCCGGTGTCAATCTGGATCGCATGGGTCTCTTTCAGCGCGGTGAGCAGTCTGATTGCGGCCGCGGCGTCGGGGGCTTGCGGATGTGTCGGCGTCGTGAACACGCCTGTCGGAAGCGACTCATCGATACCTCGGGTGACAAGCTCTGCACTCAGTCCTTCGAGGAACCCGTTCCCCATCGGTCTGATGTCGGTGTCGTCGAGATACGCTTCCTGATACGCTGGCGTTGCAATGTAGAACGGGGCGTGGTCGTCCGGGCCGTGGGCGATGGGGACGCCGGTAAGCATCGTAATGTTCGAAACGTCCAGTTCTCTCCCGGCGGTCGCGATTGCCTCGGCGAGCGACCCGGCCTGGGCCGGCGGCACGAACCGCTCGCCCACCAACACGGCAAACGACGCCGCCTCGTCGGTGTACAGCCGCGTGTGATGTCTCGGGGTTCCGTTCTCGAAGGGAGTAATAAACGGCGGCCCCGGCGTCCGCAGATGGCCGATTTCGCGCATCGACTCCTGGTCGGCCAGATAATCGACGGCTGTGAGGCCGGCTAGACCGTACTCAGAGACGCCGACTGCCAAGGTATCGACCGGTGGTCGGCCGTCCGAGAGGACCACGGAGATGTCGTCGGAAGACATATCCATGTAGATGGAGTGAGAAGATTAAGTAGTTCGGGAGGGGAATCCTTTTCTCGTGGCGGGGTTGAATCCCTGTCATGCGTTTTGGCCCTGTCTGGCCGTTGCAGACACCCACTCCGGTACCGACCGAAGCCGCGACGGAAGTGGCGACAGAAGTGGCCACCGATATTGGTGGATTGCTCCCCTTCGCTATTCCGAGGTGGGTGGCCAACATCGGGGAATCTCTGATTGTCATCGGGCTGGCAATCGTTGTTTCCCGCGTTCTCGTCCGCCTTCTCGGCCGGCGCGTCGCTCAGCAGTTCCGGCGGCCAAGCCTCACTCGAACGGCGTTGCGGGGTATCCGCGTCGGGGTGTTCATCTTCGCGTTGCTAGCCATTCTGAACATCTACGGCCTGCAACTGGGTGACATCGCCCTCTCTGTAACCGTGTTCACGGCCGTGGTTGGTGTCGTACTGGCCCCGATTCTCGGGAGCCTGATCTCCGGCGTGTTCCTGCTGGCCGACCAGCCCTTCGAGATCGGGGATATGATCGAACTCGTCGACACCGGCCAGCAGGGGTTCGTCGAGGACATCACGCTCAGACACACGAAGATGTTCACCCTCGACAACACGTTTCTCGTCATCCCCAACGGGGAGATTCGCCAGCGGGACGTCGTCAACTACTCGGCGGAGGACTCACGGACACGGCTCTCGCTCGACGTACTGGTCACATACGAGAGCGACATCGCCGCCGCGCGGAGCCTCATCGAAGCCGCGGCCCGAGAAGTGGACAACGTCATCGCCGGCGGGCCGGACATCCGCGTCGGCGCGGCTCGGTATCCCGCCTCGCCGACGGTGTATATCAACGAGTTCGCCGACCACGGTGTATTGCTGACGCTCCGGTACTGGGTGACCGAACCGTACAAACTGCTCGCTGCACGCTCGAAGGTCCAGACGAACGTTTGGCGGCGGCTCGAGGACGCAAACGTCGAGATAGCATACCCCCACTCACACCTGTACTTCGACGACACTAGCGGGGAGATGAACGTCTCACTCAATGACGGACTGAGCGGATTGAACGGCGTTGACCGGACACACGCGGCCTCCGGTGACTCACCCGTCCCGCCGCGTCAGGACCCCGACGACCTTGCTGACGAGTGACGGCTGGGCCGGGCATCCGGCTCGACGGTGACGATTTCGCAGTCGAGTTCTTCGCGGAGAAACTGTTCGACATCGGGGTCGTCAACCAACCGACGGATCATCTGTCGCCAGCGACTCGCCTGTTTGCTCCCGATGACGACGATGTCGGCGTCCTGTGCGGCGACCTCGTCGAGAATCGTCTCTTCGACGAGCATTCCCGACCGGACGACGTACCGCGTCCGCGGGACGTGGCCGAACGACTGCTCGACGGCGCGTTTGAGCTCTGTCCGGTCGACATGGTGGCTGTTCTGGTATAGGTTTACGTGGAGAACGGTGAGGTCCGCGTCCTCCTCGTCGGCGATCTGAATGGCCTCCGCAAGCGTGGCTCGGGAGTTCTCCGAGAGCGGGTATCTGACTGGGACGACGACCTGTGGCATCGGCGAGATGTACCGTATCGAGGTTTAAATCGCTAGCGACGGGTGAGTCGTCCGTCGACGGTCGGGGTGATATCGGTCTCGCGGACGTAGTCGGACAGCGCATCGTACTGTACGTCGGCGACGCTGACCCGGTGGGACTCGGTGAGAACCGGAAACTCCAGCTCGGTATGGTAGAGGTAGTTGCTCGTCGCGAGCGTGTACGTCTCGGTGTCACGGACCGGTCGCCCGTCGACCCGCAGTCGCTCGATAGTCTGCATGTCATCGTTCCAGACCAGTTTGACGCCGCTGAGGTGGGCGTGCCACCAGTGCGGTTCCCCGAACGCGACCTGTTGCCCGCTTCCCTGTCGACACAGCGTCCGGAGCTCTGCACCCGTTAGCTCGGCGACGGTGAGGGGTTCCTCGAATGGGACGACGGACATCAGATCGGCGACCGTCAACGCCCCGTCGAGCGGGACCGTGTCGTTCCGGAGGCCGCCGCTGTTCTGGAGGGCAACATCTGCGCCCGTCGCCCACCGGTACGCGTCCGCGACGAGGTTGCCGAGCCGGCACTCGCCGCCATAGGTCGTCGCCTGCCGCCGGTCGATAGGGTCGTCGACGTGCCCGACGACTTCGTCCAGTCCCGCCGCCGACAGCCGGTCAGCGACAGCCCTTTTGACCCGGTCGTCGACGGGGCCGTCGGCCGTCTCTCGGAACTGCGCGGTGGGTACGGTCCCGCCGAGATCGACCTCGACGACGGCCCGGCCGTTGGCTCCTGGTCTCGTGAGCAGCGTGCCGGCGACGCGGTCGATGCGGCGCTCGTGGACGTGCCCGCCGAGGATCACGTCCACGTCGCAGGCGCGAGCCAGTTTCTCGTCACTCCGCCCCAGGTGTGAGAGCACGACAACAACCTCTGCCCCGTCATCCCGAAGCGCTGTGGTCGCCTCGGCAACGGCTTCGACAGGATCAGTGAACGTCAGCGTCGTCGCCTGTGGATTAGCCGAAGCCGTATCCGGGCTAGTGACGCCGACAAAGCCGACCTGTACCCCGTCGACGGTTCGACTCGCCCACGGTCGGGTCAACCGTCGGGCGAACCGCTTACCGTCCTGTTCGACGTTCGCAGTCAGCCACGTCTGTGGCGACCTCGCGATAATCTCCCGCGTCGCGTCGAGTCCGTGGTCGAAATCGTGGTTCCCCAGCGTCTCGAACGCGGGCGTCATCGCGGTAAAAAGGTCGAGCGACTGCTCGCCGTCGGTGACCAGCGACAACACCCCCGGACCGGTGTTGTCTCCGGTGCCGACTACCAGCGCATCTCGGCCGTCGACGGCGGCCACCGTCCCCGCAAACCGCCCGATTCGCTCGGGTGTATCGTACGCTTTCTCCACGTCGGAGTACTGAATGATCCGGGGACTCACACCCACAGTGCAAGGGAACCAGCCACTAATGGTTTCCGCAGTGATTTAGCCGCTGGCCCGTCATGACCACGTATGGACGCACTCGAAGGTCCCGACGGAGAGACGCTGTATGTCGACAAGAGCGACGGCGACATCGGCACAAAGGGCGCGTTTCACGTCGTCTATCGCGACACCGACCGCGAGCGTCGCTGGGGCTACTTCTGTGGCAACTGCGAGACATTCAACAACGCGATGGACTCGATGGGGCGCATCCGCTGTAACGACTGCTCGAACCTTCGCAAAGCCGAGGAGTGGGACGCCGCCCACGAGTAACGCTCTGTGTAGACGGCCCAGCGGTGCCGCCCTCATCCGTTCGTCTCCCTGTCAGTTTCCCCGCAAGAAATATCAGCTAAGTAGTTAGTGGGAACGTTTATCAGACAGCCAGTGGTACTGGTTCTCAGATGGGGGCCGTTACCACATCACTCGACGAGCAGGCTCGGTCGATATTCGACGACCTCGGATACACCGTGTCGCGCACTGGCACCGAACTGCGAGCGGAACGCGACTGGCGCGTCGTCACTGTCTCAGTGCTCGACTCGCAGGACCCGATACCCGACGGCGGCGACTTGCGCTGTTTCGTCACACGAACGGGCGAGGCAATGCATCTCAGCCGCCGTCTCACTCGACGAGACGTCTCGTATGACTGGGCTGTCATCGGCATTACCGAAGACGGTGATTACGAGGTAGTCCGTCACCCCGGCGACACAGCCATGTCGACTGACGCCAACACTTAGGGGGCTCTCCGTCCACCATCCGGCGTGCAAGTCGGTGTCATCAATCGAGCGCTCGAACAGCTAGTCACGAACGTTGTCGACGCACTCCCTCAGCTCATAACCGGGTTCGTCTTTCTCGCCGTCGCTGCAGTCGGCATCAAAGCCATCATGGTCGTCGTCCGAGCGGTTCTGAAGCGGTCGCTGCCCGGCGAATCGCCCGTGTACCGACAGTTTCTATCGGTGATCGTACTCGTGTTCCTGTGGTTCGGCGTCGCGCTGTCGTTTCTCTCTATCGTCGGCCTGACCGCCATCGCCGCGTCGCTCGGAACCGCGACCGGATTCCTTGCACTCGGCGTCTCCTACGCGCTCTCGGAGATGATCAAAGACGCCGTTGCCGGTGTCTACCTCCTCCGTGACCCCGACTTTAATCCCGGCGATACCGTCAAAGCCGGCGATACCACCGGTGAGGTGGTCGCAATCGAACTCCGGAAGACGCGGTTCCGTGTCGACGATGACACCGTCGTCAGGGCCAACGCGGCCATCGAAGAACGCTGGACGAAAGTCGGATCCGAGTCCTGAGCGGGGCCAAGCGCCGCGCTACCCGTTCACACGTGGTGTTTAAGCCTATCGGCACCATATTTGAGGTATGTTCGTCGGGCACGCGCTGCTCGCGTTCTCCCTTGGAGCCCTCGCCGCGTGGTGGCTCGGGCTCTCCCGTGAGCGAGCGGTCCAGCTAGGCGTCGTCGCCGGCCTGTTCGCCGCAGTTCCCGACGTTGACATCGTCTACGCCCCTTTCGGGCTACTCGTCGGGGCCGCCGAGAACCTGACCGCGGATGGCTTCTGGGAGGTTGCGGACGTCGTCCACCGCGGACCGACACACTCACTCCTGCTGGGGGCCGCACTCGCCATCGCGGCCGGCCTCTGGGCAAGTAACTCACGCACTGCCCGAGCCGGCGCGCTGTCCATCGGCGTCGCACTGACCGTGCTTACGGCCGCAATCAGCGGCCCCATCGCGGGACTCGTGATGCTCGTGTTCGTCTTGGCCGTGCTTGGTGTCGCCACAGTCGCACAGTCCCGCGATATCAGCCCCCGGACGGTGACCGGGCTGGCGCTACTGGGACTGCTTAGCCACCCGTTTGGCGACCTCTTCACCGGCGGCCCGCCCCCGTTCTTCTATCCCTTCGACGTGAGCCTCGTCGCCGAACGGGTGCTACTCCACCCCGACCCGACCACGCACCTCCTGGCGGCGTTCGCTATCGAACTTGCGACGGTGTGGCTCGCCGTGTGGACGTACGTTCACCTCCGCGGGTACACGCTGACGGAACTCGTCCGCCCCCGGGCAGCACTGGGGCTAGGGTATGCAGCGGCCGTTCTGTTCATGCCCGCACCGACGCTCGAACAGTCGGCGCACTTCGTGTTCAGCGTCCTTGCGCTGGGCGTCGTCGGCGCGCCGACCCGGCCGTTCAGTGATGGCGTCGACTGGCTGGAGACGGTCGTGACGGGGCTGGCAGCAGTGACCATCGCTGCGCTCGCGTACGCCATGGCGTATGGGGCTATCTGAACAGTCCATACCATCGGTCGATAGGGTTTTTCGAGTCGCGATTCACCAGACAGTATGAGCCGAGACGTAACGCAGTTGGTCCGAGACAGGCGCGTCAACGCGCTGGCGGCGTGGTGCATCGTCGCCATGCTCGCCGCTGTCTCGGTAACGAGCGCCGGTAAAGGCGACCTGTTGTGGGCCGGGTTCGCGGCCGCCGTCGCGGCGCTGGCGCTGCTCCCGCCGGTCCTGTTGCTCAACCGCTATGCGATGCTTCCCTGGGAAATTCTGCTACTGGCGGCGTCGCCTGTTGTCGGCCGCCTGTTTGCGACGCTCTCGATGACCGGTAATCTCGCCACCTACCTCTCAGTCGCCGCCATCGCGCTCATTCTCGCCGTCGAACTCCAGCTCTTTACGCCCGTCCGGATGACCCCCCGGTTCGCCGTCGTCTTCGTCGCCATCACCACGATGGCCACCGCCGGCGTCTGGGCTGTCGTCCGCTGGGTGGCCGACCAGTTCCTCGGGACCTCCTTCATCCTCGACCCGACGGTGTCCGAACACGTCATCGAGGAGGCGCTGATGTGGGAGTTCGTCGCGTCGACTATCGCCGGTATCGGGGCCGGCGTAGTCTTCGCGTACTACGTGCGCCAGCAGGTCGGCACCAACCGCGTCCCCGAGGAGGTCCAGCCGGACGTATGAGGGTCCGTGACCACCTCCGGATCAGCACGGCGACCCAACAACTGCTTTCGCGGGTCCTGTCACTCGCACTCATCGGCCTGTTCGCGGTCGGTGTCGAGCGGGGCAACGTCGGCATCATCGTCAACTCGGGCGTCGCCATCCTCGTCACGCAACTCCCGGCGCTGCTGGAGCGGGACTACGGCATCACACTCGACCCCGCACTGACGCTGTGGATTACGTCAGCGGCATTCTTTCACGCACTCGGAACTGTTGGCCTCCCGGGTGCAGAGGAGAACTTTTACGTCACCATCTGGTGGTGGGACCACTTCACCCACGCCCTCTCGTCGTCGGTCGTCGCCGCGGTCGGGTACACGACGGTTCGTGCGCTCGACGAGCACACCGACGAGATTTCGATCCCCTCGCGGTTCATGTTCGTGTTCCTCCTCCTGTTCGTGATGGCCTTCGGCGTGTTCTGGGAGGTCATCGAGTTCTCGATCACGCTCGCCGCGTCGGCAACCGGGAACGACACGATTCTGACACAGTTCGGGCTCAGCGACACGATGCTCGATCTCGTGTTCGACGCTATCGGTGCGATTATCGTGGCGATCTGGGGGACTGCACACCTCACCGGCGTGGTCGGTCACGTCGAGACGTTGCTCGACCGGCAGTCTCAGTGACCCGTAGTGTTCAGATGAGGATTGAAGAGTGAGGCACGGCGGTTTTGAAGTGTCTATGCCCAAAAACGCCGGCCTCAGCGGTAGTCTCGACCAGATTAACTTAGATNAGGATTGAAGAGTGAGGCACGGCGGTTTTGAAGTGTCTATGCCCAAAAACGCCGGCCTCAGCGGTAGTCTCGACCAGATTAACTTAGATTTTGTGGAGCGAGAAGCGACACCGGAGTTGCTGATGAAGCTGAGTATTCAGTTGCATCTGGCTGGGCTGTCACTTTCGAATACTGTTTCAGTTCTTGAAATATTTGGTGTCCAACGCGCTCGATCAACCGTACATAATTGGGTTCACAAGGCAGATTTACAGCCCGAAAATGGGCGGTCTCCAGATCACGTTGCGGTTGACGAAACTGTGATCCAACTCAATGACGAGAAATATTGGCTGTACGCCGCTGTCGATCCACAAACGAACAAATTGCTCCATACGAAGCTTAGACCAACTACAACAACGGCTCTAGCTCGTTCGTTTCTCACCGAACTTAGTGAGAAACACGACATCGACGGCGCTGTGTTTCTCGTTGATGGCTCTAGATCGTTACAAGCTGCGTGTCACCGACACGGCTTCGATTTCAGATACGAAAAACACGGAAATCGGAATGCTGTCGAACGTGTCTTCAGAGAAATAAAACGACGAACTGCCTGCTTCTCAAACTGTTTCAGCAACGCCGAAGCGGAAACAGCTGACGATTGGCTCAGGTCATTCAGCTTCGCATGGAATCAGCTAATCTGAACACGATGCNCAGCAACGCCGAAGCGGAAACAGCTGACGATTGGCTCAGGTCATTCAGCTTCGCATGGAATCAGCTAATCTGAACACGATGCAGTGACCTGTCCGTACTTTTATGACACGGCTGTGTGAACAAACCTCATGCAAATGGTTTTCAAGAAGATCACGCTCATCGGGACCAGTTCGGAAAGCTTCGACAAAGCCGCTGACGACGCCATCGAGCGCGCAGAGGCGACACTTGACAATCTCAAGTGGGTCGAAGTGGAGGAACTCGGCGTCGAGATCGCCGGCGTCGAGGGCCGCGAGTACCAAGCTGAGGTCGTCGTGGCGTTCGAACTCGAAGAGTAGCTACGTCCGGAAGGACTCGCCACAGCCGCATTCGCTGACCACGTTCGGGTTCTGGACGTGGAACCCGGCCCCTTGCAGGCCGCCCTCGTAGTCGAGTACTGACCCCTCGATGTAGTCGATACTGGCGTCGTCGACGAACACGCGGAGTCCGTTGCGCTCGAACACCTCGTCGTCATCCTCGGGTTCGTGT
This sequence comes from Haloarcula japonica DSM 6131, assembly GCF_000336635.1. GTDB lineage: Archaea > Halobacteriota > Halobacteria > Halobacteriales > Haloarculaceae > Haloarcula > Haloarcula japonica. Next base: position 315,724 of record NZ_AOLY01000037.1, read on the forward strand.
TCGAACCGCATCCCGTAGGAGAGACCGGCACAGCCGCCCTGCTGGACGTACAGGCGGAGCCCGGATTCGTCGACGTCCATTCCCTCGCTTTCGAGGAGGTCCAGTGCCTCTCCCGCTGCCTGCTCGGTAACGGCTACGTCCTCGCCCCCGAGGTTCGGATCGCCGTCGTCCGCTGTGCTGCTCATACACTTACGTGGACGCCCGAACGTGTTAACAGTGACGCCGGTGGGACAGCGCCAAGAATGTCAGCTATGTCCCACCGGTACGCCGGGGGAACCGCGTTACTCCTCGAACCGTTTGCGGACGCTCTCGGCGTGAGCCTCCAGCCCTTCGGCGTCGGCGAGGGTCGTGATCGTGTCCGCGATGTCGTCCAACGAATCCTCGGAGAGGCGCTGGACCGTCGTCGACCGAACGAACGTATCCACGGCGAGACCGCCGGTGACCCGTGCGCTGCCGCCGGTCGGCAGGACGTGGTTCGTCCCTGTCGCGTAGTCGCCGGCCGCAACGGGGCTGTACGGGCCAAGGAACACGGAGCCGGCGGAGGGAATCCGTTCGAGGAGCGATTCGTCGTCAGCGGCCTGAATCGAGAGGTGTTCGGCGGCGTACTCTTCGGCGAAGAGGACGGCTTCGCTCATCGAGCGAGCGAGAAGAACGCCGGACGCGTCGTTGTCCAGTGCGGCGCGGATGACCGCCTCGCGTTCCCGGCCGTCTGCCTGCTCGTCGATGGCGACTGTGACCTGCTCAGCGAGGTCCTCGTCATCGGTGACGGCGACGACCGAGGCGTTCTCGTCGTGTTCGGCCTGCGCGACGAGGTCGGCCGCGACCAGTTCCGGGTCCGCGTCGCTGTCGGCGACGACCATGATCTCGGAGGGGCCGGCGAGGAAGTCGATTGCCACGTCGCCGCGGACCTCGGCCTTCGCCGCCGTGACCCAGCGGTTGCCCGGGCCGACGACGATGTCCGTCGCGCTGACGGTTTCGGTCCCGTAGGCCAGCGCTGCAATAGCCTGTGCGCCGCCGACCTGGTAGACGGCGTCGGCCCCAGCGACGTGGATGGCGGCCAGTGTGACTGGGTTGACCTCATCGGCCGGTGGGGTGGCGACAGCGACGTGTTCGACGCCGGCGACCTTCGCCGGGATGACGCCCATCAGCGCGCTGGAGGGGTAGGCCGCCGTGCCACCGGGCGCGTACACACCAGCGCTGTCGAGCGGGCGGAACCGGCGACCCAGTTCGCGCCCGTCGAAGTCGTCACGCCAGTCCTCTGGGACCTGTCGTTCGTGGAACGCGCGGATGTTCGCCGCGGCGTCCTCGATGGCCTCGCGCACGTCGTCGTCAATCTCCTCGTAGGCTCGCTCGGCGGCATCCGTGATATCGATGTTGCCCACCGAGACATCGTCGAATTCCTCAGCGAAGCGCCGCAGTGCCACGTCGCCCTCCTCGTGGACCTGTGAGACGATATCGCGCACGTCGTCTCTGACGGCGTCGACACCGGCGTCGCGGTCGAAGAAAGCGGCCCGTTCATCGGGACCCAGGTCGGCTATCGTCCGTACGTTCATACGCCTGATTCGGGACGGGGCAAAAAACGGGTTTCCCTTCGTCGGCCGGCAACGGCAATAAATCGGACTGAGGGAGCAACACACCGTAGCCGTCGAGCAGCAGGTGCTCCGGAACTGAGGCGCGCCGGGATAGGGCCCAGTCGCGATATCGCGACTAACGGCCGGTCACTCCCTCGTCACCGTTTTCCGGCACTCGGGCCTACACCCGGTATGGATTCAGTCGACGACCATCGTCGCCGGACGACCGATCTGTCCCCAGCGACGGTAGAATATTTTGCGCCCGAACTAGCGACCATTGAGAGCTATCTCGAAACGGTCCCGCCGACCATCGATACGGCGGCCGGCGACGCCGCAGTCGGCCCGATACACACGCTCCCGTGGTTCTACGTGGCTGACCTGACCGGCTGGCGTGGCAGCACACTCGCCCGACTGCTGGCGGCAGAACGGGACGCGGCCTGCTACGAACTCTCGGCCGGCGCTGCGGATGCGATTCCGGCCCTGTGGTCGCTCATCGACGAGAGCGGCAACGGCCCCGTCGTGCTCCATCTGGACCTACAGGGCGAAGGCGGGCGGATTCCACGGACGCTCCGAGAGGCGCTCCGGCGCGGCTATGAGCACAGCCCTGACGGCTGGGACGAGCCGGTGCGCGGCGAACCGGCGAACCTCCACGTCGTCTTCACCGATACGAACCCGTCGAAGCGACTGGAAGCACCACTGCCCGCTGCAACCACGCCCACCACCGGCGCTGTCCTTTCATATGCCCCTCGCCGGAGTATGGTCCCGGAACGGCCTGATGGAACGACGATGCTCTCGGACCCGCCGGCGCTTCACGACCGTGAGGCCGAACTGGAACAGTTCCTGCTGGCCGCGATAGCTGACTACGGTGACAACGACGCCAGACAGCAGTACGTCGACAACGCCGTCGAAGTTCTGTCGATAACCCACTCGCTCATCGGGAAGCGCGACCTGCTGTTCGACGTGTCACCGCGGCTAGCGCTGAAGTACGGCGGTCTGCTGGACGAGCTTTCGGTCGGTGCGGCGACGGAACGACTCGGACGAGACGTGCTCGGGCAGGTGCCACAGAGTCCCGGAAGTGAGAATATCCGGGCAACGCTACAGGATTTGCTGCCGAAATAGGTGGCCGAGAAGTCGGTTGTAGCGCCGTCAGCGTGTACTCAGTTCGCGTCGCTGACGATTTTGATGACCGCTCCCTCTTCGAGTTCCGTCTCGTCGCTGATACGCCGGTTCTCGCGAGCGTCGACGGCGTGGATGTAGCCGTCGCCGATGTCCGAGTGGACGGCGTAGGCGAGGTCTTTGGGGGTTGCACCCCGTCGCAGCAGGAACGCGTCGGGGAGGACGTTCTCCTGGCCGTCGGTCCAGTGTGTTTCATTCTGGACGGGGTAGGCCGTCAGGTGGTCCAGCAGGTCGTAAACAGCAGTGTCAAGGGAGCCCTGAACGCCGGTGCCACCCCACTCGTCCATCACGCCGCGGATGCGGTTCAGCCCCTCGCGTTGCTGGTCGCTTACGTCGCCGACGATGTCGAAGTCCGGATCGCCCGGGTCGTAGTCGATGACGCCGGCCTGCGCGGCGTTTCGCAGCGCGAGTTCGCCGTCGGCCGTCGCTGGCACGACCACGTCGGCGGCTTCCTGCAGGGCCTCTATGTTCCCCTCCGGGGCGATATCGGCTTTGTTCGCGACGACGACGAGCGGCTTCGTCCGCTGGCGGATCTCCGTCGCCAGCGCCTCGCGGTGTTCGTCGGTCCAGGCGATGGGGTCCTCGGGGTACTCCAGGTCACGGAGCGTCCGTGCCACGTCGAGCTCCGAGGCCCCGACGCCGGCCAACATGTCAACGAGCGACTCGTCGAGTTTGAAGTCCGGCGAGCGGGACTGGCGTTCGATGGACTCCCAGTTGCGTTCGACGATGCTGGCGAGCCACAGGTCCATCTCCTCCTCGATGAAGTGGACGTCTTCGACGGGGTCGTGCTCGCCGACTTCAACGGGTTCTCCCTCGGCGTCGGTCCCGCCGGAGGCGTCGACGACGTTGAGGATCACGTCGGCGGTCGACAGCTCGTCGAGGAACTGGTTCCCGAGGCCGCGGCCCTCGTGTGCGCCGGGGACGAGGCCGGCCACGTCGATGAGTTCCACCGGGACGTAGCGCTTGCCGTCCCGGCAGTTGTCGTCGCCACAGCGCTCCTCTAAGTCGAGACAGGGACAGTCCGTGCGGACGTGGCTGACCCCGCGGTTGGCGTCGATGGTCGTGAACGGGTAGTTCCCCACGTCCACGTCGGCCATCGTCGCCGCCTTGTAGAAAGTAGACTTGCCGGCGTTCGGTTTGCCGGCCAGCGCGATAGAGAGCATGGCAGACTCTACCAGTAGCCGCCGAAAGGGGGTTTCGGTTCGGACCTACAGGCTGATCCACTCGCCGCGCTCGTCGCTGCGTTCGATAGCGTCGAGGACCTGCTGTGCGGCGAGGCCGTCAGCGAAGGACGGCTCCTGTTCGCCGCCGTCTGCCACGGCCGAGAGGAACTCGTAGTTCTCGTGGACGAACGTGTGTTCCCAGCCGATGACGTGGCCGGGGGGCCACCAGTGGTCGACGTAGGGGTCGTCAGCGTCGGTGACGAGCACCTGCTGGAAGCCGCGGTCGCCCTCGGTGAGCACCTGTAGTTCGTTCAGCCGTTCGAGGTCGAACTTGATTGCGCCTTTCGACCCCTCGATTTCGATAGTGTGGGCGTTCTTGTGGCCGTTGGCGACCCGTGACGCTTCGAGCGTTCCCATCACACCGCTGTCGAAGGCAATCTGGGCGCTGTAGGCGTCGTCGACGGTCACCGGGCGCGTCTCGTCGCTCCCCTCCACGGGGCGCTCCTCGGTGAACGTTCGGAGATGCCCGCTCACATCGGTTATCTCGCCGGCGGTGTCGCCCAGCAGGAACCGGGCCAGGTCGACCGTGTGCGACCCGAGGTCGCCCAGCGCCCCGCTGCCGGCCATCTCCGCGTCGTTGCGCCAGGACCACGGTGCGTCGGGGTCGACCAGCCAGTCCTGGAGGTACTGTCCGCGGAAGTGGTGAATCTCGCCCAGTTCCCCGTCGTCGATGAGCCCCTTGGCGTACTGGATCGCCGGGACGAAGCGATAGTTGAACGCCGCGCCCGCGGGGACATCAGCGTCGGCGGCGGCCTCGGCCATTTCCTCGGCCGTATCCAGCGTCGGCGCGAGCGGCTTCTCACAGAACGTCGGCGTGCCGGCTTCCAGCGCCGCGATTGACGGCTCGGCGTGGACGTGGTTCGGGCCGAGGTTGTAGAACACGTCCACCTCGTCGATGACAGCCTCCCAGTCCGTCGCGGTCCGGTCGAAGCCGAACTGGTCGGCCGCGTCGGCCAACGCGTCCTCGTCGCGGCCGACGAGCACGTCCTTGTTGACGGCCGGTGCTTCGGGGAAGAACATGGGCAGGCGGTCCAGCGCGTTCGCGTGGGCCTTGCCCATGAAGCGGTAGCCGAGCATGCCGATATCGAGGGTCATACCTGGCTGTTCACTCGGGGGCGAAATAACGCTCAGGGTGACGGCAGGACGGCGGGCCGCCGCGAGGGAAAAGACGAAACCGGATGCGCGCGTTGCTCCTGCATGGCCACTGAAACGACCGTTCGTATCGAGGACATCATGTCGACGCCGTTAGAGACGATATCTGCCGACGAAACCGTCAAAGCGGCCGCGACGCAGATGCAAGCGCAGAACATCAACGGCATCTTCGTGCCGGGGGCGCAGGCGGGTATCATCACGACCACTGATATCGTCGACGCCGTCGCGGCCGGGAAGGACCTCTCGTCGGCGACCGTCGGTGAGGTGATGACGTCGCCGGTCGAGCGGGTGACGACCTCGCTCGAACTGGGCGAGGCCGCCGCGATGATGACGACCTACGACATCAAGCACCTCCCCGTCATCGACAAACACCAGGACTACGTCGGCATGGTGTCGTCGACGGACATCACGCAAGCGCTCTCCTGAACGCGGCTGTTTTCCGGCCGACTCCCGTCGGCTGTTCAGATGAAGTCGTCCAGGCCGGACGCGTCGCCGTCGTTGTCGCCCGTTCCGGGCAGTGCGTCGGCGATGGCCGACGTGAACGAGTCGAGGCCGCGGGTTTGGTACCAGACCGTTCCGGGACCGGTGAAATCCATCACGAGTCCTTCGCCGCTGAGCAACGTCGACTTCAGTCCGCCGACGCGGTGAGCATCAAATGAAACTGACTCGTCCCAAGCGACGACGTGGTCGTTGTCGATTGTATAGGACTCGCCGGCGTCGAGTTCAACGGTCTCCAGCCCGCCGAAGGCCTCGATGAGGACGTTTCCGGTCCCTTTCAGCGCTAGCGGCGTGATGCTCGCGCCGGCCAGCATCGACTTGATACCGCCGAACTCGGAGTCGATATCGATGTCAGGGTCGGCCGCGAGAAACGCCCCGTCTACCGCGTATAGCGTCTCGCCAGTGAGTTCGTGGTGGTGGACGTCGCCTGGCGTCGGCGGCGCGAGGGTTACGGTTCCGGGGCCGCCCCTGGCAGTGAACTCGTTTGCGAGCAGCGACTCGCCGCCGAGCATCGACTTCGCGGAGCTGAGGAGGCCGTCCCGGCTGGTCGTCGTTTCGATTTCGATAGTCGGCGAGTGACTGACCATCGCGCCGGGTTCGGCGAGTATCGATTCGCCGCTGTCGAGGGCAGCGCGGACGTGCGTGTACGAGGGCTTGTGTGTGAGTTCGATGTCCATATAGTATCACTGGATCGAATAATCCAGTCGTAGTATCTCACAGACACTATATAAGCGTAAGTGTCGGAAAAAGCCGCTTCGATGGTTCTATTGCTTACTCAGCCCAGTAGGCGTCACCGGGCTGGGTCTCGAAGACGGCGCGATCAAGCACATCGACTGCTTTCTCCAGCCCCTCACGGGCGCTGGTGAGCGAGTCCTCGTGTTCGATAGAGAGCGCGCCGTCGTAGCCGACCATCCGCAGCGTCGACACGACGTCTTTCCAGTGAGACTCGTCGTGGCCGTAGCCGATTGAGCGGAACAGCCACGACCGGTCTGCCTCGTCCGTATACGGCGCGGTGTCCAGTACGCCCTTCTCGCGGGCGTTTGAGTCGTACACTTTCGTGTCCTTGGCGTGGAAGTGGTGGATGGCGTCGTGCTCACCGAGTAGGCGAATGGCCTCGGTCACGTCGATGCCTTGCCAGTACAGGTGCGAGGGGTCGAAGTTCGCCCCGATGCGGTCGTTCGTCCGCCGGCGGAGTTCCAGCAGCCCGCGGGGTTCATACACCAACATGTTGGGATGCATCTCGATACCGACATTTACGTCGTGTGCGCCCGCGTGGGCCGCGAGGTCCAACCAGTACTCGTCGGCGACGCGCCACTGGTACTCGTGGGCGTCGGCGTGTTCGGTCGGCCACGGGGCGGTGATCCAGTTCGGGACCTCGTCGTTCGGGCCGCCGGCGGGCAGGCCCGAGAACCCCGTGACGGTGTTCACGTCGAGCTGGTCGGCCAGCCGGATCGCCTCCCGGAGTTCCCGATCTGCCTCGGCAGCGCGCTCGTCGTCCGGGTGGAGCGGATTGTTGTGAGTCGCCAGCGCACTCACTCGGAGGTCGTGTTCGTCCAAGAGCGACTGCAGTTCGGCCTGCTTCTCCTCGTCGTCGAGGTACGCCTGCCGGTCGAGGTGGTCGTCGCCGGGGAAGCCACCACACCCCAGTTCGACCGCATCGACGCCCAGGTCGTCGAGATACGCCAGTGCTTCGTCGAGCGACTGTCCACCGAGTGGAACTGTCAGTACACCGATGTCCATGCCCGGCGATACAACCGGTGTTGTAAAAAAACGTACCGCTGGCCCCACCGTCCATCTGTCTGACCAGCAAGCGACACGGACCGGAGACGGGACAATGACAGACGGTGGCGTAAAGGCTTAACCCGGAGCGTACAGTGGTTTAGTCATGATTGTGGCCGTACTCGGAACCGGACGACGGGGGCGGGATATCGCACAGCGATGTGTCCGTGCGGGCCACGAGGTGCGTCTTCGGGGGACGGATGCGACGGACGTGATGGACCGGGTCGACGAGATCCGGCGTGCACTCAACCGGGATGTCTCGGCCGGTATCGACGGAACCACCGGGCTCGAAAGCGCCGTCAGCGGCAGCGATATCGTCATCGACGCAACCGATGGCGGGACGGAGAGCCATCGAGATGTGGTCGCCGAAACGGAGACGATGATCGAGGACGAGACGCTCATCGCCGTCAGCGACACGTCGCTGTCGGTGACTGCCGTCGCCACTGGCCTGCGGAGCCCGGACCGCGCAGTCGGCCTCAACCCCGTCGATCCGCCGGACGGCGCTATCGTCGAGGTCGTCATCGCCGAGCAGACAACGGTGGCGACCCGTGACCGAGTCACCGACTTCGTCGAGAGTCTGGACGCGTCGCCGATCGTCGTGCGCGACACGCCGGGGTTCGCCGCGCTCCGCCTCGAACTCGCCACCATCGCCGAGGCGGTCCGGATGGTCGAGGACGGCGTCGCCGGGGTTCGCGACATCGACCGGACCTTCGAGCGCGGAGAGTCAGACCGCGATGGGCCGCTCGTCCGCGCCGACAAACACGGCCTGGAGACGGTGCTGGCGGCGTTTTCGGACCTCGCCGACCGGCTCGACGAGCGGTTCGAGCCGCCAGCGCTGCTCCGACAGAAAGTCGAGGACGGACAGCTCGGTGCCGTCACGGGCGAGGGGTTCTACGTCTGGGAGGACGGCGAGCCGACGACCGGCGCCGACCCGGACCCGGACGTACCGACGCGAGACAGCGAGCCCGATCTCAAATGAGCCAGTCAAACCGCCCGCCGGCCGACATGGACGTGGAAGACGACGAGTTCGCGAACCTGTTCGACGAACTCCAAGAACTGGAACAGCTCGTCGACTCAGAGGACGAGCGACAGCAGGTTCGGGACGCAATGCGTGCGGCCGCAGACTCTCAGGACCACGAGCCTGCGACCTTCGGCCGGGTCGTCTGGGGCTTTGGCCGGTCCGACCTCGCGGAGGCGCTGCTTGGCTCGCTGTTGTTCGGGATTCCCATGGCTGTCGAGGGCGGGACAGTTGACGCCGGCCGCCACATCGCCCAGCACCCGCTGTATCTTGCGGCGACTATCGTCATCGCCATCGGCCTGGTCGTCTCGATTCTGTACGTCGCCGACTTCCAGGACGTGCGGGTGGCGAACCCGATTTTCGGGCTGATTCCCCGGCGACTCGTCGGCGTCACCGGAACGGCGCTAGTCGTCTCCATCGCCCTGCTTACGGGCTGGGGACTGGTCGAGTGGTCGGCGGACCCCGCAGTCGTCTACGAATCGGCCTGCATCTGTGCTGTCGCGTTCGTTCCGATGGCAATCGGCGCTGCGCTCGGGGACATTCTGCCCGGGAACTAGGGCCATGGCAGTCACTCGCGGTGGCGGTCGCGTTTGGCAATCGTTAAAAGCCGCGGTCGGATACGGAGTGGTATGAGCGAGAGCCAACAGAAACAGGCGCGCAAGTGCGTCTCGTGTGGCATCAACATCGCCGGCACGAACGCCGCCGCGTTCAAGTGCCCGGACTGTGGCCAGCAGATCTACCGCTGTGCCACCTGCCGGAAGCAAAGCAATCTCTACAAATGCCCGGACTGCGGCTTCATGGGGCCATAACAATGGGGAAAGTAGCAGCCAAGATCAAGGTCATGCCGGAGAGCCCCGAAGTCGACCTCGACGACCTGCAGGAGCGTCTCGAGGGCGTGCTTCCCGAAGGAACGAAGATCAACGGGTTCGAGCGCGAGGACGTCGCCTTCGGCCTCGTCGCGCTGACGCCGACGGTCATCGTCCCTGACGACACTGGCGGCACGGAAGCCGTCGAAGAGGCCTTTGCGAACGTCGATGACGTCGAGTCGGTCTCCGTCGAGAGCACCGGTCGCCTGTAATCGACTCGTCGCTGTCGTTTTCTCCGCGGATTCCGTAGCGGCCGCAAGCGCGTGAGCAGTGACGGCCGCGGAACGCACGTTTTATTAGGGCGACCGGATTAGCGGAGAGCAAGAATGCCTAGTTCAAACGGACCTCTCGAAGGAACACGAGACAAGCTCAAGAACAAGCCCCGCGACCGCGGCACCTCGCCGCCCCAGCGCGCCGTCGAAGAGTTCGACGACGGTGAGAAAGTCCACCTCAAGATCGACCCGTCCGTGCCGAACGGGCGCTTCCACCCGCGGTTCGACGGCCAGACCGGAACCGTCGAGGGGAAGCAGGGTGACGCGTACAAGGTCGATATCGTCGACGGTGGCAAGGCGAAGACCATCATCGTCACCGCTGCGCACCTGCGCCGGCAAGAATGACGATATTCAAAGAGAAAGTCAGTGAGGAGTTCCTGACGGTCGCGGAGACCAAGGAGATACTCCAAGACCTCGAGATGGAGCGGGCCGCCGACGAGGACCGCGAGATGCGCTACGAGCTCAAGCGGGCAATCGAGCACGTCAACCGCTTCGCCCTCCTCGACCCCGAGGAGTCGCTGCAGCTGGTCGAAGAACTCGAAGAACTCGAGAAGGTCGATACGCCGACGGCCTACAAGATCGCGAACCTGCGGCCGCTGGACCGCGACGAGCTCCGCGCCGTGTTCGCTCAGGAGCGGTACACGCTCGACGGCGACGAACTCGACGAGATCATCAATATCGTCAAGCAGTACGCGTAACGACGCCGTCAGTTCGGCTACCGCCGCTCTTTCTCTGATTTCGCCGGCGACCAGCTACGCCAACGGTATTCGTTTCCGCCGCCGTCGAACCGAACACGAAGCTAGCGACGGCGTCCCGTGAAGCGGTTCGGGGCATCCACCGGCATTAAGTGTGCTGTACTCGTACTGCCTGTCATGACTGAATCGGAGAGCGGCGGCGACACTATGATGGCGGCTGTCCTCGATGTCCTCCCGCACGGACGGCCCGGGGACGACCGGCCACAGCACCAGAAGGAGCCGCTTGCGTACGCGCTCGATATTGGTGAGTTCTACATTTACGAGCTGCAGCTTGCGGACAAGGACGCTGATATCGCCTTCGGCGACCGCGTCGACCTGACGGAGTTCGGCCGCGTGGCGGAAGTCGAGTTCGAGGACATCCCAAGTGGTGCCCGCTCGGAACTCGACTACGCCGTCGAGGAAATCGTCGAGGCTAACGAACAGCGATTTGTCGACTTCTACAACGATGCCCAGCCGATCACGCTACGGCTCCACCAGCTGAACCTCCTGCCGGGCATCGGGAAGAAGCTCAGGAACACGATTCTCGACGAGCGAAAGCGAAAGCCCTTCGAGAGCTTCGACGACCTCGAAGAACGCGTCAGCGGCCTCCACAGCCCCAAAGAGACCCTGGTCGAGCGGATACTCGAAGAGCTACAGGACGACGACCTGAAGTACCGACTGTTCGTCCGCCGCGAGGAACAGTCCTCGTAACGCTGTCGGCTGTAAGCAGCTAAGCGTACAGCCACCAGCATAAGGCGACCCTTTTCTACCGCGACCCGCTACGACTCGCTAATGACTACGACCGAAACAGGGACTCGGGACCCCGACGCGCTTGTCCGACGGGCCGGCAAACGGGCCGACACCCGGCAGGACCAGCACTTCCTCGTCGACGACCGGGTACTCGACCGAATCCCGGAGTACGCAACGGACGCGGGTGTCGACCTCTCGCACGTTCTGGAAATCGGCGCAGGTCCAGGCGCACTGACGGACCGCTTGCTCGCGGCGGCCGAGAAAGTGACCGCAGTCGAACGCGACCCGAAGTTCGCGGCGCACCTCCGCGAGGAGTTCGCCGAGGAAATCTCGGCGGACCGCCTCACTGTGGTGGAGGATGATGCGCTCGACGTCGACCTGCCCGAGTTCACCGCCAGCATCTCGAACCTGCCCTACGGCGCGTCCTCGGAGATCGCCTTCCGGCTCCTGCCGGAACAGCGCCCGCTCCTGTTGATGTTCCAGCAGGAGTTCGCCGAGCGGATGGCCGCCGAGCCAGCGACGGACGACTACGGCCGGCTGTCAGTCACGGCGGGCCACTACGCCGACGTGGAGATAGTCGAGACGGTCCCACCAGAGGCGTTCGACCCGCAGCCGCGCGTCACGAGCGCACTCGTCCGGACGACACCGCGGACGCCGGACTACACCGTTCCCAGCGACGAGTTCTTCATGGATTTCCTGAAGGCAGTGTTCACCCAGCGCCGGAAGACCATGCGCAACGCCGTCCGCAATACGGCCCACATCTCCGGGCTGGGCGACCCCGACGCAGTGGTCGAGGCCGCCGACGAGGACCTCATGAGCGCCCGCGCCGGCAAGCTCACACCGGCCGATTTCGCCACGCTGGCGACACTGGCTTACGAAGTCGGCCAGCCGGAGGCCTGAGATGGGTGACGGTGAGGACCGCCCCTCGCTAGCTGACCAGCGGGGCGTAGAGTCGGTGTACCAGCCGGCAGAGGACTCGGACCTGCTGGCCCGGACAGCCCGTGAGCGAGTCGAGGCGGGCGATACCGTCCTCGATGTCGGGACCGGCTCCGGTTACGTCGCCGCGACGCTCGCCGACGCTGGGGCACGACGGGCAGTCGGGGTCGACGTGAGCCCGCTGGCCTGTCGAGAGGCGGCCGACAACGGTGTCCCAGTCGTCCGCGGCGACCTCGTCGAACCGTTCCAAAGGGACGCGTTCGATATCGTGACGTTCAATCCGCCCTATTTGCCGACACCATCCGAACAGGAGTGGGACGACTGGATGGAACACGCGCTGTCGGGCGGCGACGACGGTCGCCGGCTCGTCGACCCGTTCCTCGAAACCGTCGAGCGCGTGTTGGCCCCGGGCGGCGAAGGGCTCATGCTCGTCAGCAGTCTCACGGACCCGGATGCGGTGCGGGCGTACGCAAGCGAACAGGGGCTGGCGAGCGAGCAGCTTGCGAGTGAGAAACACCCATACGAAGCGCTCGTCGTCCTGCGATTCTATCGAGTTTGATTACTACTGAGCATTTTATCGAATAGGAAATATTAAAGCCCGTCATTTCCTACTGCAGGGCAATGACACAGGTAATCGCCACGACCCCTGGACTCTTTCCGCTTCCGGACTGGGCCAAGGACGAACTGGCAGATCTGAAGGGCCATCAGAAGACCGACCTCATCTCGGGCGACGAGTCCGGCGAGGTCGTCGCGGCCTACGACGAAGCACGCGAAGAGGTCATCTCGGTCCAGCAGGACGCCGGACTCGACCGCGTCGTCGAGGGGCAACTTCGCTGGGACGACATGCTCGCGCACCCACTCGCGGTCCACGACAGCGTAGAGACGAAAGGTATCGTCCGCTACTACGACAACAACAACTTCTACCGAGAGCCGGTCGTGCAAGGTGCCCTCAGTGCTGACGGCGGCGACGTCGCCGCGGACCTCGGTGCCGCGGCCGCCGACCACGTCGATTCGGGACTGCAGGCGGTCCTCCCCGGACCGTACTCGCTTGCGGACCTCGCTACGGACGAGCACTACGGCGACGACGCCGCGTTCCTCGATGCCATCGCTGACTTCCTCGTCGAGGAAGTGAAGTCCTTCCCCGACGTGGAGACGCTGTTCCTGCTCGAACCGTCGCTCGTCGAGAATGCGCCTGAGGACGGCGAGGACGAGCGTGCCGCCGACGCTATCGATGCTGTCGCCTCGGCCGCCGACGCCGAGGTCGTTGCCCACACCTACTGGGGCGCAATCGAGGAGAAGGCCTACGCGCACCTGATGGACGCCGACGTGGACGCCATCGGCTTCGACCTCGTGGCGAACCACGACCAGACCGTCTACAACGTCCAGGAGTACGGCACGAAAGACGACGTGGCACTGGGCGTCGTCGACGGGCAGAACACGCTCGTCGAGTCCCCGGAGACGATCCGGGACCGCATCGACTGGTTCGAACAGCAGACGAACTCCACCTACGACACCGTGTACGCGACGGCGAACACGGAAACGTTCTATCTCCCGGTGAACAAGTTCGAAGACAAGCTCAGAGCGCTCGCAAACGCCGCGGATCTGGAGGCGGCGGAGGCATAACGATGACAGGACCACGAGACCAGTTCAAACCGGCGGACCACCCGAACGACCACTTCCTGCTGACGACCGTCGTCGGCTCCTACCCAAAGCCCAAGTGGCACGACCGTGCCCGCGAGCTGTTCGCGGACGAGGACGCCGACTTCGGCGAGGACGAGTGGGAGGAATCGAAAGACGACGCCTCGCGACTCATCACCCACGAGCACGAACGGGCGGGCCTCGACGTCATCTGTGACGGTGAGATGCGCCGCAATGAGATGGTGGAGTACTTCGCCCATCGCATCGACGGCTACGAGTTCAACGGCCGCGTGAAGGTGTGGGGCCACAACTACTTCGACAAGCCCAGCGTCGCCGACGAGGTCGAGTACGGCGAGCAGTGGCTTGTCGAGGAGTTCGAGTTCACCGACGAGGTCGCCGAGCGACCCGTCAAGGTCCCCATCACGGGCCCGTACACCCTCGCCAACTGGTCGTTCAACGAAGTGTACGACAACGAGGAGCAGCTAGCCTACGAACTGGCCGACCTCGTCAACGAGGAGATCGAGGCGCTGGTCGAGGCCGGCGCGCGCTACATCCAGATCGACGAGCCGGCCCTCGCCACGACGCCGGACGACCACGCCATCGTCGGCGAGTGTCTGGAACGCATCGTTGACGAGATCCCCGACGACGTGCGCCTCGGCCTGCACGTCTGTTACGGCGACTACTCACGCATCTACCCCGAGATTCTGGACTATCCGGTCCACGAGTACGACCTGGAACTCGCCAACGGCGACTACGACCAGCTCGACGTGTTCAAGGAACACGAGTTCACGAAGGACTTCGCGATGGGCGTACTGGACGCACACACCGCGGAGGTCGAGTCCGTCGAGGAGATCAAGGAGAACATCAAGAAAGGGCTGGAAGTCGTACCCCCGGAGCGCCTCACCGTGTCTCCGGACTGCGGCGTGAAGCTCCTGCCGCGGGAAGTCGCCTACGGCAAGATGGAGAACATGGTGCAGGCCGCCCGCGAAATCGAAGAAGAGCTGGACGCCGGCGAGATCGATATTGTTGCGAGTGGTACGCAAGCACACGCAGACGATTAAATCGGCGAGGGGGCTTGGCCACGAGCTGTCCGCCGTTTTTGTAGCGGACGGTTAGCGGGCGGGAAGTGCGATGTGTCCTGCGCTCCAAAGTGAACGAAACGCCCCGCGAACAGCGTGATGTGGGTGACCGATAAGAGTCCGCTCGTGGTGGGCAGAACTGACCGTATTTTCGACGAAAGGTGGCTACAATTTCGGCAGCTATCGAATATCCTCGGGCGCACCGGTCCCGGAACCGGCAAATGTAGCGGACAGGGACAGCGGCCATACCGGGTGCAGGAGCAAGCAAGACCTGTGGTTCCTCTGGCTAACAAGCTCTTGAACAGGGAGTCACAGGGATGTGTGAGCACCAAAGCCTCCAACAAACAACTATTCATTTGCTTATGAATTGGCGAATTTCCCGTCTAAACTGGAAAATATCTACTGGGCGTTTGTTCGACAACTATCGAAACTAACATCGACCCAAGAGGAAAATAACTGTTGCCGTACTAATAATATAAGGGACTTTCATATACAGGCAAATACTCCATATTATCCATATAGAGGACTTCATACGGTAAATTCTTGTGTTCCGTTATGCGTGATGTGTTAGCATGGTTATCTGGGAAAGAGTTTTGAGGGCTTCTGCAGAAGCTAGCGATGAGAAAGCTATGACAGGGGACACACATCTTCGGGCGGAACTGTATCTTCGTGGAGATACCTACGGCACGTTCGACGCACAACAGCAGGTACTCAATCGGGTGAAACGACTGGAGGCCAACGGCGTGTTCAGTGAGTCGATGGTCGCCGGTGAGTGGCAACGGATCAGAACGATGGCAGAGGACAAGCGGTCGGAAGCCATCCAGACCTACGAGGAATTCAAAGACTGGGCGAGCGAGAATGATCACTCGCTCGAACCGGCATTCGAGCGACGGAATCGGAGCTACGTCGGGATGGACCGCGTCGACGACGTGGTCGTGTTCCCGGTCGTCTCGCTGGCTATCTATGACGGCGACGACCTAGAGGGTGTGTTCCCGTGCTCGGACGAGGAACGGACCTACACCGTCGGCGACGCGCTGGAGGCCTTTGAGCGCGGCGACGAGGACTGGCTCGCGCAGTTCGACTCCCTGTCGGTCGACCGGACCGACCCGCTGCTGGAACCGGGCGTCGACGCGACGATTTAGCCACGTAGCGCGTCGACTGGTTCTTCGCTCGCTGCTTTCCAGGCCGGATACAGCCCGCTGACGATACTCGTCAGCACCCCAAAGGCGAACGCCGCACCGACGTACCAGGCGTTCGGTAGCCTGAAGACGGCCATCGCGTCACCGACGGCGTAGTGGTTTATCGCCAGCCCGGCACCGAGGCTCAGAATGACACCGGCGATCCCACCGAGGAACCCGAGCAGCGTCGCTTCCATCAACATCACTTTGAGGACATCCCGCTTCTGGTAGCCGACCGCTCTGAGAACGCCGATCTCCTCCCGGCGTTCGACAGTGGACATCAGCATGACGTTGAGAATCGAGATGCCAGCCACGAGCAGCGAGATCGATGCGATACCGGCGAGGACGGTGTTGATGATCTGGAACTGCTCTTCGATGGTGTCGACGAGCGAACCCAGTTCCTGCACGAAGACCCGCTGCTCGCGGTCGTTGAGCGAGTCGCGTATCCCCATGGCCGTTTCGTTAGCCTGCGTCCCAGTGGATTCGATTACGTACGCTTCCGAGTAGCCACTCTGGCTGAACGAAGTGGCTGGTACGATGACTCGGTTGTCGGGGTTCGTCGAGGAGAACGCATCGCCCTCTTCAAGAACTGCACGGATACGGACACTGGTTCCGTTGATAGTGATCTGGCTCCCGGGATGCAGGTCGTGTGTCTCAGCAACACTTGAACCGACAAGTGCTCCGGATCGGAACGGCGATACCCGACCCTCTTTTGCCTCGTACAACTCTCCCGGGTTCTCAATGCCGTATATCGTTTCCCTGACTGCGTCCTCGCGGTTGTACGACACTGGCTCCACACGTGTCTTTACCGGCGAGACAGTCGCCGTCGGGCTCGCCTCTCTGCGGATCGTACGCATATCGCGTTCGGTGAGTTCAGTGATGTTTTCGCCGGAATTCGGATACACCGTGAGCTGGTTTCCGACATTGCCCAGGTTCTGTGTGAACGAGTACTGGAGCGCGACGCCGAACATCCCCAGCGAAGCGATGGCGACGACGCCGATGACGATACCCAGCGACGCCAGCAACGACCGCATCTTCGTCCGCGTGAGGTTGCGCCGCGCCATCAGCGCGGCCGGGAAGAACCTACCCGCCATTCTTCCGTTCCCTCCCGATGGTGCCGTCGACCAGATGGACGGTCCGGTCGACGTATTCGTTGACCAAGTCGTCGTGAGTGACGGCGACGATGGCCACGTCGTCCTCGTCGGCGATGCGGCGGAACTCGTCGAGTATCTGCCGCCCGGTTTCGCTGTCGAGATTGCCCGTCGGTTCGTCGGCGAGCACGACCTTCGGGCTGTTGATGAGCGAGCGCGCGATGGCGACGCGTTGCTTTTGCCCGCCGGAGAGTTCGTCGGGCTTGTGGTCGAGTCGCTCACCGAGTCCGAGTCGCTCCAGGAGCGTTCGAGCCCGTTTTTTGACTTGTGGATCACTGTCCAGCAGCAGCGGTACTTCGACGTTCTCGACGGCGGTCAGCGTCGGCAGGAGATAGAAGTGCTGGAACACGAACCCGATCGTTCGCTTGCGGAGAGCGGTCCGCTTGCTGTCGCCGAGTCCGGTCACGTCCTGGCCCTCCAGCAGGACTGTTCCCTCGGTCGGCGTATCCAGCAGTCCGAGGATGTTCAGCAGGGTCGTCTTGCCACTGCCGCTGGGACCCATAATCGAGACGAACTCGCCGGCTTCGAGGGCGAAGTCGATACCTGCCAGTGCATAGAGGGTCTGGCCGCCGGTCCGGTAGCGCTTGACCAGTCCCTGTGCGTCGATGACCGTCATACCTCGATATCGTCGTCACCGCGGCGGTAGCGGCGCACGAGGACACCGACGACGACCAGTAGCGCCAAACCACCGGCGACGAACACCGGCAGCATGCTGTTCTGGTCACCGCCCTCACTGTCGCCATCCTGCTCCGGCTGCGATACCGAACCGCCCATCTGGTTGGTGTCGACATCGAACGTCTGTCGCTTCCGCGTGTCGTCGACGATGTAGGTCACCTCCAGTGGTACCGACGTGACGTTGCCCGTCGTCCGGGCGTACACGTCGAAGGAGACGAAGTCACTGGCCGGGACCGTGCCGACGAAGTAATCGCGGTTCGGGGTTGCTGGAGTGACGTTCTCCGTGTCGACGACGCTGACGAGGACGCTATCCGCATCCGTCGACCCGACGTTGCTCGCACTCCCTGAAATCTGGAGGCGTCCGCCCTGCCGGATCACGTCCAGACCGGTGAGGTCTATCGTTCCGGGGACTGATCGGAGCGTCGTTTCGGTGGTCGTCTGCTCCGTTTCGGTCCCGAGTTCGTAGTCGGCGGTGACGGTAACGTCCGCACGAGGTTCGTCCATCGTAGCGTTCAGTCGCACCTGCCGGGTCGTGCTGGCAGAGATGTTCTCAAGCAGCACACGCTGGAACGACGCGTTCTCAGACGTTGCACTGACCATGACATCCGAGAGGGGAGCGTTGCCCCCGTTAGAGACGGCGACTCGCAGCGCGCGGTCGGTGCCGCTACCGACTGCTGTCGTATCGAGTTCCACACTGTTCCGGAGTGGGTCTGAATCGATGACTGTCGTCCGAGTCGTGGTGCGGGTGGTATCTCCGTCGACCGTGTAGCTGATCGTTGCGGTCAGCGAGTGTTCGCCAGCGGATTCAGGTCGGAACCGGAACGGGGCTGTAATCGACCCGTTCTGTGCGATGCTTGACCGGACCGTCCGGCTCTTTGTCATCTCGACGCCGTCGCCCTCGACGACGACTTCGACGTTCGTTATCTGGGTATCGAGCCCGTTTGCGACGGTGACTTCGCCGGTCGATTCAACGCCGGCGACGGAGTCGTTGGCCGTGATATCCACCTGTGGGTGCCGCTCTTCGACGTTTAGCTTCACCGGATATCTGAGTTCGACGTTCTCACCTGTCCCGCGGTCACGACCGTACACGATGACGCGGAGGTCCCTAGTTCCAGCCGAATCAAAGGAGGCAGTCAGGGGCACTTCCAACGTGCTGCCCGGGGAGATCGAACCGAGATTCGAGACGCGCTCGTACTCGGTGACACCACGACCACCCGATTTCCGCAGCGCGATATCATTGATTTCGAGTGGGGCGTCGCTGTTTTCGAGGTTTCGTACCGTCGTTTCGAACGTGACGGTTTCGCCCGGTGCTGGCGATGGCGGCGACACATCGACGTTCGATATCGACGCGTTGACGCTCGCACCGGCGACTGACAGCGGAAGCGAGCCGACGACGACTAAGCAAGCGAGTACAGCCACACCGTGACGCATCACGCAATCACCTCTGGGTGGAGTAATCGTATGCCAGTCCAACAACTCATTGGGAGGCTGCTATCGGGGACCGTTACCATACGCAGCGGTCCGTTCCGGTCAATGTTAAATATGCTGCATATCTTTCGTACGGACTGTTGTCGCTATGTCCCTCACCGGGAGTTGGACGGGACGACAACAGCCCGTATCAGTGGGAAACTGCTATCACAGCGCCCCTCCCAGCGGTGGATATGCGCGTCATCTGTGCCGGCCACGTCAACTGGGACGTGACGCTCCATGTCGACCACCTCCCGAAACCCGACGGCGAGGGGCGTATCACTGACCGGTCACAGTCCAGTGGAGGGAGTGCATCGAATGCGGCCGTCGCACTCGCCGGGCTCGATGCGGACCCGCTAGTCCTCGGTAGCGTCGGCCGGGACGACCACGGAACTATGGCCCGGAGCCAACTGGCGGCGGCCGGCGTCGAGACGCTACTGATCGAGTCGGACGAACCGACGGCGGTGAAATACCTCATCGTGGACGAGAACGGCGACGTCGCGGTGCTTGGAAACGACGGGGCCAACGAGGCGTTCTGTGCGTCGGATCTCCCGGTCGAAACCCTGGCTGAGGCGGACCATCTCCACCTGACCGGCCAGGATCCCGTGACTGCCGCAACGCTTGCACGCGACGCTGCGGCAGCTGACGTCCCGGTGAGTTTCGACCCCGGCCGTCGGCTCCCGTACCGCGATTATTCGGCGGTGCTTTCACACGCGGATATCCTGTTTTGCAACGACCGGGAGGCTGACCACGCCGAGGACAGCGGCCTTTTCGACACAGTGCCGACAGTCGTCGTCAAACACGGGGACTGCGGCGCGACGGCACATATCGACGACCGGACAGTCACGAACGACGGGTATCCCATAGACTCTGTCGACACTGCAGGCGCAGGTGATGCGTTCGCTGCCGGGTATCTGCTCGCCAGCGCACAGGAGACCGACCCGGAACGAGCGCTCGCGGTCGCCAACGCCTGTGGCGCACTCGCGGCGCAGTCGCCCGGCGCACAGACGACGCTCGACTGGGAGTCAGTGTGGGCGCTCGTCGACAGCGGGCACTCACCAGCGCCGGCCTAGTTCGCCTGTATCTCCTCAACGAGCCGTTCGAACTGCTGGCGGTACTGGGCTTCGGCGCGAGCGGCGGCGAGGCCGGACTCGTCGGCGAAGACGGCCTCGAAGCCGGCCATCCGCCACAGGAGCGTCGATAGCTGATAGAGCGGCCGTCGCTGCTCGTAGCCCTCGTCGAACTCCATCGGGCGCATCTCCTGATACCCCTCGCGGAACGTCGCTCGGAGCGAGTCACGGAGTTCCGGGTCCTGAAACGACGAGTCGATGAAGAGGAACTCGGTCTGTGCGAGATTGTACTCCGGCAGCGCCGCGAGCACGTCCTGCCAGTCGAGAACGGCCGTGATCGGCGCGTCCGCCGTCTGCTCGAACATCAGATTTGCCGGCCTGAAATCGTCGTGCACCAGTCGCGGAACGCCGTCCTCTGGCACCATACTCAGGGCCGGTTCGATACAGTCCCGCGCCCGACCCGCCATGTCCTCGAATGGTGTCCCGTCGAGGTGAGAGAGGTGGGACCTGGTGAGGCTCTCGAAGTACTCCCGCCAGTTACCCATCCAGTCACTCACGATGATCCGGTCGTCGTGGAGTGTGAGTCGGCCGAACGCCTCGAATCCGATTTCGGAATGCATGTCGCCGAGTATCCGACCGGACTGGGCGAGCACCCGCTGTCGGTCCGCGGTCGAAAGCCCGGCGAACTCCTCGGCCAGGTTCTCGCCGTGGATGCGTTCGGTGACAAAATACGGCGGCACGTCGGCGTCGGGGTCGTCCTCGTAGACGAGGATGCGTGGAACAGGGACGTCAGTCCGGGCGGCAACGAAGTCGTGGAGACAGGGTTCGACGGCGAACGGGACATCGCCCTGCGGCTTGAACTTCACGACCACCTCGTACGCCTCACCGTTGTGGTGGAGCGTTACCATGTAGACATCGCTCTGGTGGCCACCTCCCGGTGTCTCGAACTGAAACCCCTCGTAATCCGGGCCTGACTCTTTCAGCACGGCTTCGATGTCTTGTTCCGGGGTCTGCACTGGCATACCATATAGCGGGCGAGCAAATAAATCTGTCAATCCCGTCAGGGACACCACTGGTACCCGATTCGGGCGCTGTCAGTCGCCGTCTCCGCGCTACCAAGAATGAAACGGTGAGACCGGTTTTGTCCCGTCGGTCACTTCGAATCGTGCGCCGCCGGCCCTGCTTTCGGTCACCGAGATGTCCCAACCGTGGGCGTCAGTGATCTGGGCAACGATAGACAGGCCGAGGCCGTTGTTACTGCCTGAGAAGGCGTCGACCGAGAGCACGTCGTTCAGTTTGTCGGATGGGATACCTGGTCCGTCATCAGCGACGTAGAAGCCTGTCACTCGGCCCTCGCCTCGCTCGTCCGTACTGTCTCTCTCGGTTGCCCCGTCATCGACAAGCGGACCGACCCAGACAGTCACGTCATCGCCGGCGTGGTCCGCCGCGTTCCGAAAGAGGTTCTCGAACACCTGTTTGAGGCGGTTCTGATCACCGAACACCGGGGCGGACCCTTCGATCTTCAGCGTTGCGTCACCCGTCCTGGCCATCGCCCAGGTTCGTTCGGCGAGGGTGTCAAGGGACACAGCAGTTCGATCTTCGACTGCGTATCCCTCTTTTGCGAGTGTCAGCAGGTCGTCGATGAGTGCCTCCATGCGAGCCACGCCTTCTTCGGCATCGTCAAGGTGGGACAGGTCGCCGGTCTCTCGAACGAGTTTGAGCCGCCCCTCGACAACGTGGAGCGGGTTCCTGAGGTCGTGTGAGACGACGCCGATGAACTGTTCCATCCGGTCGCGCTGGACGCGGAGGTCGTGCTCGCGTTCGGCTTTCTGCAGTGCCGACTGAACGTGCGTCGCGTACAGCCGCGCGAATCGAACCGTTTCGCCATCAAACGTAACGGGGGTGAGCGAGCCGATGTTGATAATGCCGTACTCGGCAAGCGGCAGGATGACCTCGCTGCTGACAGGCGAGCTCTCGTTGTACTGGCGCTGCTCGTCGTCGAGTTCGGAGTACGTCCGAACTTCGTCCTGCTCGAATGCCTCCCACGAGAGGCTGTTGCCGGGTCTGTAGGTAACCGGCCAGTCGAATACCTCGTCCGCCCGCTCCGTCGACGCGGCCAACTGCAGTTCCGACGCGTCACTGTCATACAGCCACAGCGCTCCGAGTGGCACGTCGAACACGGGCGAAATCCCCGACATTGCGATCTCGCATATCTCCCGCTCGGACTCCGCAGCCATCAACTGCTGTGTGACAGCCTCGAACGAATCGAGATCGAATGCGACCGTTGGCTCCCCACCCATCCTGTATAATTCATGCAACCGGGTACATAAATCTCAGTGATTCTGTATCGGTGACACGTTGCATGGCGTCACCGACCCACCGATGTCGCGGGACCTTTGTATCCACAGTCCTCAGGGAGCGGTATGCGAACGGTCGAAATCGACGGCCTCCCGGTGGGTGATGGGCACCCGACACGCGTCATGAGCGTGTTGAACATGAGTTCGAACTCCGGGTACAAGCCGAGCGTGTATCTGGACCCCGCGGAAGCCGCCGATGCTATCGAAGAAAACCTCGTCCCGGCCGGTGCGGACATCATCGACGTCGGCCTGCAGTCGGCCAACCCCAAGTACGAGTCCAAGCCGGTCGAGATGGAGAAAGACCGGCTCGAAGAGGTCGGTCCGCTCGTCGACGAACTCGACGCCGATGTACCGCTGTCACTCGAAACTCGTTACGCTGAAGTGGCCGAAGAAGCCATCGGCTACGGATTCGATCTCATCAACGACGTGTGTGGGTTCGCCGACCCGGACATGAAAGGTGTCGTCGAAGACCACGACATGCCGGTCGTCAAGATGGCCAGCCCGCCGGATCTGGCCCGCCCCGGCGCGCTGAAAACTATCGACGATATCTTCGAGGCGCTCCAGCGGGACGGGTTCACGGACAAGACTATCATCGACCCGGCCTTCGGCGGCTGGTACGACGGCAAGGAGTTCGAGGACAACTGGGAGATGTTCCGTCGGCTCCGGGAGTTCCGTGCCTTCGACCGGCCGATGCTCACCGCAACCAACCGCGAGGATTTCCTCGGCGATCTGGCTGACCAGCCCGAGACGGAGAACCAGCTCGCCGTGTCGCTGGCCGCAGCGACGATGGAAGTCGAACGCGGCGCACACATCATCCGCACACACGACACCCGCGAAACCCACGACGTGGTCAAAGTGGCTGACGCGCTCGGGGACGAGCGGACGACACGACCGGAGACCGACTCCGGACCCACCGTGGCGGAACTGACCGACGTGACGTTGCGGGAGGTGGCTCGCCATCAGGCCCTCGGCGAGACGGTGGCAGGCGGCACTGACGACGGCGCGACGCTCACGTTCCTGCTCGGCGACCTGACCGATGATGCCCGCGCGAGCATCCGGGCCGTCGCCGAGGTGACCGACGTGGTGGTCGTCGAGAAGGACAGCGGTAGTCTCTACGTCGGCGGCTCTGCGGCTGCGCTGAAAGTCGTCACCGACAGCCTCGCCGAGGACGGGCACCGGGAACTCGCCGGTGCACTGCGGACGGCACTGTCCCGGCACGTGTAGCCTGTCCGAGAACACCCCGCTTACACTAACTGGTCGTAGAGGTCGTGGAACGACTCGATAGTGAGGTCCGGATCGCCAGCGAAGGCGTCCCACGGCCCGCCGTCACGGTTGACCCAGACGCCCTGCATCCCGGCATGCATCGCCCCGTACACATCGAAATAGCCCGCGGTGACGTGGGCGATTTCCTCGATATCGGTCTCCGTTCGGTCCGCCGCGTGACGATATAGCTCCGCTGCCGGCTTGAACATCTGGACCTCGTCGGCACTGACGGTGTCTTCGAGCAGGCCGCCGATACCGGCGAAATCAACCATGGAGTCGAGCATCTCGGGGTTGCCGTTCGAGACGACATAGAGGTCGTAGCCGGCGTCGTAGAGTTTATTCATCCCGTCACGAACATCGTCGAATACGTCCAGTTCGTGATAGACCGCGAGAATCTCGTCGAGCTCTTCTGTCGTGATATCGACGCCGTGGGCATCTAACGCGTACTGGAGCGCATCGCGGTTCATCTCGTAAAACGGCTTGTAGGCATCGATCTGGTTGGCGAGGAAGGTGTACGCCAGCGAACGGGAGCGCCAGAGCCGGGACACCGGCCGGGGGTCGTCCACCCGGTCGGCGAGGGCTTTCTGGGCCGCCTCAACGTCGACGATGGTGCTGTACGAGTCGAACGTAATGGTCGTCACGCGGTCCGGATCGAACGGCATAGGCACCCGTAGAACCGGGTGCCTCATATAGCCGGTCGCCGAGTCGAGCGTCCAACCGTTTGGTACGGGCGCACTCACAGCTTCACATGTGACGTGCCTGTCCCCTGCTCAGTGCGCGGACATCTCCGAAAGGACGTTGACACAGTACACGCCGATGATAATAAGCAGGATACCGACGGCCCCGGGGATATCGATGGGCTCGTCGAACACGACAATCCCGATTGCGGCGACACCGACGATTCCCAGCGCGGCCCAGGTCCCATAGACGACGCCGATAGGGAGGTCTTCAAGCGTCAGCGATACCAGATAGAAGGCCAGACCGTAGCCGACGACGACACCGAGGCTGGGGACAGGGCGCGAGAACCCTTCCGAGAGTTTCAGCGACGTTGTCCCGAGCAGTTCGGACACGATAGCGGCTCCGAGGAGGGCGTATGGGTTCACGGGTTCACTCGCCGAGAATTGTGGACAGATAATATACATTTCGGCTGTTGTCGTGTCGCTGGCACACCCTCCCGAGACGCTCCCGACCCGGTGTCTCCCTGTGAATAAACCGCGGACAACGGGCGACACTCCCCCTCTCATGTGGCTTTATTTCCCGTGCGGCCGGACTGCGAGCCATGTCTCAGGCACATACGTTCCAGTCGCTAACAGGAGTCTGCCCGGTCGCCATTCATCGCGTGGGGGGCGACAGATGACAGCGCGGGACGTGTATCTCCCGGTCGCGGCACAGCCGTCGGTCGATACGCTGGTCGAGATGAGCCAGCAGGCCGAGGACAGTGGCTACGACCGGGTCTGGCTCCCGGAGACGTGGGGGCGAGACGCGGTGACGACCCTGACTAGCATCGCCGAGCACACGTCGACGGTCGGTCTCGGCTCCTCGATTCTGAACGTGTACTCGCGGTCGCCGGCGCTGCTCGGCCAGACCGCGGCGACGCTGCAGGAGGTCTCGGACGGCCGCTTCCGCGCCGGTGTCGGACCCTCCGGGCCTATCGTCATCGAGGGCTGGCACGGCCGTGATTTCGAGAATCCGCTCAAATACACGCGGGAGACCGTCGATATCATGAAACTGGTGCTCTCCGGGGAGACCGTCGACTACGACGGAGACGTCTTTTCGCTGTCCGGGTTCCGACTACGCTGTGAACCGCCCGAACCCGTGCCACCCGTGGACGCCGGCGGCCTCGGCCCGAAGTCGGTCGAGCTCGCCGGTCGCTTCGCCGACGGCTGGCACGCGCTGATGCTGACCGCCGACGGCCTCCGGGATCGACTGGAAGACTTCGAGCACGGCGCGGACCTCGGCGACCGCGACCGCGCCGACCAGCGGGTGACGCTGTCGCTGACGTGCTGTGCGATGGACGACCGGGCGCAGGCCCGCGAACTGGCCCGCCAGCACGTGGCGTTCTACATCGGCGGGATGGGGACGTTCTACCGCGACGCGCTGGCCCGCCAAGGGTACGAGGACACCGCCTACGAGATCGCAGAGCAGTGGGGGTCGGGCGACAAAGCGGCCGCCGTCGACGCGATCAGTGACGAGCTACTGGACAGCATTGCCGTCGCCGGTACGCCCGAGGAATGTCGCGACCACATCGCACAGTTCGAGGACATCGATGGCGTGGACGCGATCAACATCTCGTTCCCCCGCGCCGCCGAACCGGACACTATCGACACGACCATCGACGTGTTAGCGCCCTGAGTCGGGGAGTCGTTTTCAGTCGGTATCTACTGGCTCGATGTCGTCACGTCGGCCGTCGAGCACGTCGAAGCGCTCGCCCCGGCGCTGTTCCAGCCAGCGCAGCAGTCGTTCGGCCCAGCGGAGCTTCCGGCGCTTCTCGGCGGTCACGGACGGGTCCTCGAAGTCCCAGCCGGGGAACACAAGCGAGCCAGCGCCGAAGTGGTCTGCGAGGAACGCGGCGCGGTCACCGTCGGTGAAGCCGCCGTAGTTGTGGGCCGGCGGGGCAGGGGCCGCCTGTGTCGTCGGCACGACGAACTCGGTGTCGTAGGTCGGAATATGTGTCTCCAGTTTGGGGATGTTGTCGCCGTGAGCGTGAGCGACGACCGGCGTCCCAGCAGCTGTCAGTTCCCGCCCAGTGTCGGCGTTCTTGTCCAGGTCCGTTACCATGCAGTCGACGGCGACACCTTCCGTCTGGAGGCGGTCGGCGGCCGTGGACGCCGCGAAGACCACGTCAGCATCGGCTGCCCGGTCGGCCTCGGCTTCTAGCGACGGGCCGGCCCCGGCGATAGCGACCGTTGCACCGTCGAGGCCGAGGCTCGTCGGGTCGTACGTGCTGTCGTCGCCGAGCAGGTCACCGAACCGGTCGCGGGCGCGTTCATCGCCATCACGGGGGTAGCCGAAGTCGTCGAGGATATCCTCGTACACTGGTTCCCAGGTGTGAAATTCCATCTGTTGTCAGGCACCACGGAGTGGACGTGCTTCTGTCTTGTTCACCAGATCAGTCACACCGCTTCCACACTACCAACACTCCACAGCGTAGCCGTCGCTACCGAATTCGTGTTCAGATAAACCGAGTTGAGCCGAAATGGCACGTCCGTGTACCCCTACCCGGGTGCCCTTTCGGCTTTCACCCCTTTCTTTCGAGGCCTCCGGTATAAGTTTTCTCTTACTGCTAGCCCCGGTGACGGGTCACACAGGCAGTGATGGCCGCTGTGCCTGCTTCCCTCGACGACTCCCTGACTGCAACAGTCAGCGGGACAGCGAACTACAGCAGTCCGTACGAGATGACCTGTTACGCTGGATACACGAGTCAGTAGTCCACGACAGTCTCAAGGCAGGGAAGCACTTACCGAAGCCAAATGGTTCCGGAGCTGTCAGTGAACGCGCAAGACGGTGCAGTTCCGGACTCGCTGGTGGTCGTCTCGAACCGAGAACCGTACAGCCACGAGCGGGACGACGACGGCAAGATACGGGTCCAGTCCGCGGCGGGTGGGCTGACGAGCGCACTCGACCCGGTGATGCAGTCGCGGGGCGGTACCTGGGTCGCCTGGGGCAGCGGCGACGCCGATATGGCCGTTGCCGAGGAGGGCATGATCGAAGTCCCGCCGTCTGCCCCCACATACGACCTGAAACGCGTTCCCCTCTCGGACGCGGCAGTTCAGGGCTACTACTACGGCTACGCCAACCAGGTACTCTGGCCGCTCTGCCACGAAGACACGGGCCGAATGTGGGCCGAGCCCGCTTACTGGGACCAGTACCGCGCCGTCAACGAGCAGTTCGCCGAGGCCGTCGATACAGTCGCCGACGCGGGCCAGCCGGTCTGGTTTCAGGACTACCACCTGGCGCTGGCTCCCAGAGCGGTCCGGGAACGGCGGCCGGATGCGACGCTGTTGCAGTTCTGGCACATCCCTTGGCCCGCACCATCGGTGTTTCGGCACTGCCCTCACAGCGACGTGCTTCTCGACGGATTGCTGGCCTGTGACGTGATCGGCTTTCACACAGCGGCGTACGCAGAGCAGTTCCTGCACTGCGTCGACCGTGCGTTCCCCGCGGCGACCATCGACACGGACAGCGGGACAGTCGTCCGCGGCGGCGACAGGACACGGGTCGTCGCGAACCCGCTAGGTATCGACGTCGAAGCGGTTCGGGACCGAGCACGGACCGCTGACGTGGCCAGTATCCGGGATACCGTGCTGGGCGGCAGCCGCTCGGACCCGTCGATTCGACTCGCGCTCGGCGTCGAGCGACTCGACTACTCGAAGGGCATCCCCGAACGGATTGAGGCGCTGGCGCACCTCTGGGAGCGCCGGCCCGACCTCCGCGGAGCATTCACGTACGTTCAGAAGGCGAGCCGAACGCGGGAGGGGATCGCCGCCTACCGCCGGTACCGGGCGGACGTCGTCGACGCCATTGAACGCGTCAATGACCGCTTCGGAACCGGTGACTGGCAACCCATCGTCTACACCGAGGCCAACCTCGACAACGAGACGCTCGCCGGCCTGTACCGGGCCGCCGATGTTGCAGTGGTGACGCCACACCGCGACGGGATGAACCTCGTCGCCCACGAGTACCCGGCGGCCTGTGTCGACGGCGATGGTTCGCTCGTACTGAGCGAACTGGCCGGCGCGGCGACACATCTCGACGGCACGCTAACGGTCAATCCGCACGACATCAACGCGATTGCTGATGCCATCGAGCGGGCACTGGAACTGGGCGAAGCGGAAACAAGTGACCGGCTGACGCGCCTAAAGCACAGTGTCGAGGCGCTCGACAGTTCGCAGTGGGTCGCCAGGCAGTTCAGCGCCGGACAGTCGCTGTAATCTTTGCCGTCGGTTGTCGGCACTACGCGTTCGACAGCCAGTCCGGTTCCGTGACGGTGGTGTCATCGACTTGCGAAACGGAGAGCGACAGCGTCACCGTCACCGGCTGGCCGTCCCGTTCGGTCGTCACCCGGTACTGGAACGACCGGACGACGCCGTCCTCGTCAACGAGGACCGTTGCACTGGCCGAGTCCGTCGTCCCGTTGGCCGAGACGTTCGTCGAGACGGCGTCGTCGGCCGCGAACCCGGTAACGTTGCTCCCGGTGGCTTTGAACTGCGAGACGCTGTCACCGTCGGCCATCTCGGTACCGGCGTAGGTCCAGTTGATAGCCGATCCGAGCGACTGGAGCAACGAGCGGTCGATGACGCTACTCTCGTTGACGGGCTGGACCTGCCCGTCGTACGGCGGTGTCGCGGAGCGGTAGTCCGTCATCTCCTGCTCACCGCGGACGAGGACTCGACGCTCTGCGGTGGTTCCGTCGGCGGTGTAGGTCGTCGTCTCCAGCGTGTCGCCGCTAGCCTGAACCAGTTCACCCTGCGCCAGCGACCGGTCGCTCTGACGGTCGATAGCAACGGTCCGGTTGATGAACACAGAGCGGTTCTGGCCGTCCCGGACCGTCGAGAGCTGGAATGACAGCGAAGTCGTGAACGACGAGTTCGACAGCGTCTCGAAGTGTCCGCGTTCGATGGCCCCCGCGTCGAAGCCAGACGATCCGGGTGCAGGGCCGTTGGCGTCAGCCGAGGTCGCTGCTACTTCGGTGCCTGTGCCGTCTGTGCCCGTCCCAGAGCCGAGCAGCCCGCTACAGCCGGCGGACGCTGTCAGTAACACCACGAGTGCAAGCGAGAGGTGGCGGCGTTCGAGTAACATACCGGAGCCACTGTAGCAGTGGCTTAGTTCGTTATGGCCGTTCGACTGTCAGGTTTCGGCCGGCTGCACGTCACAACCGGACTCGATGGCCGCCCCGTCACCAGCGCGAAACTGCGGTGATGCCGTTCCCGTCCGACCAGCGTCAGACGTCCGTCATGCACGTCATGAGGGTTTAATACGAACGAAACCGCTATAGCAACCGTGCCTCTCGGCTCCGACCCGCTGTCCGAACTCGACATTCCCGACGGGACGACTGTCGAGGAACACGATCTGGTGACCGACGGTGACGTCATCGTCGGCGGCCAGTCCACCGTGGAGTTCGGCGTGCGCGGGCGGACGGTCATCGCCGACGAGCGGGTCCGCTTTGGCGGCCACATCGAAGCCGAAGGTGACTGTCGGCTGGACATGTGGTGTGACGTCGCGGACAACGTGCTAGTCGGCGAGGACGCCTACATCGGCGAACGGGTACATATCGGCGGCGAACTCCGTGTCGCGGGCGATCTGGATATCGGCGACGACGTGGACATCGAGAACGGGTTCGAGGCAAACGGCTGGATCGTCATCCGCAATCCGATGCCGACCATCGTCTTCCTGTTCGTCTACCTCTCACAACTCCTCCGAATCGGCGAGGAAGACGCGGCCGAGGAGGTAATCGACGAGATGCTAGACGACGGAAGTGACGAACACGACCCGGTTCTGATTCCACGCGGTGCGAGCGTCTCGGACGACGCCTGGCGCGTTTCGACGCCGGCGACGGTCGGCGACGACTGCCGGCTCCACGGCAACATCCGCGCGAAGTCCCTCGAAGTCGGCCGCGACACGGTCGTCTTCGGGAGTCTCCGCGCGAAAGACGATATCGTGGTCGGCCGGGGCACGGAGATCAAAGGGGACGTAACGACCCGCAGCGGCACCGTCCGGGTCGGCCCGGGAGCGAAGGTCTGGGGCGACATCTCGGGGACGACCGTCGAACTCCACGAGAACGCGACGGTCGACGGGACGATCCGGGCTAGCGAGGAGATGCAGATGCACACCGAGACCGTGCTAGACCGGCCGGACGAATCCGCTGCGGCGATGGCGGAGATGGCCGAATCGCTCGAAGCTGACACTGACACTACGGAGCCAGCCACCGAACGGAGCGATTCCACCGATACAGAGCCGCCAGTTGATACAGCAGCCGACGACAGCCCTGCCACTGCGGATAGTGCGGCAGCCGACAGCGGCGACGGGGACGGAGCAACAACTGGCAGTGATACTTCGGAAGACGATCCCGACGTCGAAGAGGCGGCGGAGTCTGCAGAGTAAGCGCTCGGCCGCTATTTTGCGTAGCGAAACGCCACAACGCTCAGTTCTCAGTCGCGTCACTCACAGCCGCCGGCGGTGAAACTCCGTGCCCCGGCCCGTCGATATCGATACGCGGGCTGAACGACATCGACGGCGGCGTTTCCTCGAGCAGCAGGTGGCCATCCAGATCGACGTGGTCGAAGGCACCGAGCCCAGCGGCAAGATGGGCGCTCGTCGCGATCCCGGTTGTACCTTCGAGCATACAGCCGAGCATACAGTCGAGCGAGGCGGCCTCGGCGATGGCTGCAATCCTTGCCGCCCCAAGGAGCCCCGACTTCCCGAGTTTGACGTTGATCACGTCGGCAGCCCCGTCGCGAACCACGGCTGTTGCATCCGCCGGCGTGAACACGGCCTCGTCCGCGGCGACGGGAACCGGAAGTCTGTCGCGGGTCCTCGCAAGACCGCGGATATCGTCCTTCGGCGTCGGCTGTTCGACTAGTGCGAGGTCGACCCCGGCCGCGGTCACCTCGTCGACAAACTGCTCTGTAGCCTTCGGCGTCCAACCCTGATTCGCATCCACCGTAATCGTCGCGTCGGGCGCAGCGTCCGCAACGGCGACCGTCCGGGCTACGTCATCATCGATGGCCCCGCCGGTCTTGACCTTGATGTGGTCGAAGCCAGCAGCCGCGGCGCGCCTGGCTCGTTCGGTTGCCGCGTCAGGCGAGACTATCGGAACGGTGATGTCGGTGGTAACCGCGGTCGGCGCGCCACCGAACAGCTCCGAGAGCGGGATGCCACGGTCGCGACAGTAGGCGTCGAGGAGGGCTGTCTCGACAGCGAACAATGCCGAAACCGCTCCGGGCACTGCGGCCCGCACCTCATCGACGAGTTCGCGGTAGTCGGCGAGAGCCGCACCCTCAAGCATCGACGTTACCGACCGAGCGGTCGCTACGGCGGCTGCCTGTGTCTCGCCGGTCACCGGCGGCAACGGGGACCCCTCCCCGTGGCCGATGACACCTGAGTCCGTCTCGACCAGAACGACCAAGTTCCGCGCTTTCTCCCGGGTTCCGAGCGATATCTCGAACGGTTCACGGAGTTCGCGGTCGAGCGACGCGACCGAGACGCGGTCGATACGGGTCATAGCGCCTCCAGAACGGCTGCAAGGAGTTTCTCTGGGCCGTCATCGTCGTAGATGTTCGCCGCCGGAAGCCCTGTTCTGGCGGTTTCCGCCTCCGGGTCGCCCCAGGTGGAGAGCGCCGCGACTGTCGTCTCTGCGAGGTCAGTAATCGCGCGGCGTTCGGCCTCGACGCCGGCCACGGTGAGGTCGTCGAAATGGGAGCGGGCCTCCCGGGAGGGGTCGTCAGCCAGCACGACTGCGTCGGGGGCCGCTCCGTGGAGCAGGCCAAGCGTCACCCCGCCGTATGCGGTGTGCGTGAGGGCGGCCTGCCCTTCGACGAACACGATATCGTGGTCCGCTGCGACATCGAGCACCATGTCCTCGACGACGCCCGAAACGAAGTCGGCCGGGACCCGGTCGATGACGACACCGCGGTCCGCGCCGACGAGGATGCCGGTCTGTCCCGTCGCAACCCAGCCGGCGTCGAGTCCGGCATCGGTCGCCGCCCGGTACAGTTCGAAAGTCGTCGTTCGTTTCCCGACGGCACAGTCGGTCCCCATCGTCAGGACGACGTCTGCGTCAGCCTCGTTCCCGCGGCCGTCACCGAGCGTCAGATCGGCTACCGACGGCGGTTTCCGAACGTCTACGAGGTCGACGTCGTGTTTCTGGGCGTGCTTGGTCCAAGCTGGGCGCTCGCTCAAGAAGACGTGCAAGCCGGAAACAACGTCACAGCTCCGTTCCATCGCGCGCTGGATAGCCTCGACCCAAGCTTCCGGGAGATCACCGCCGGCTGGCGCGACGCCGATGACGAGGACGGCTGCGTCCGGGGCTCGATCCAGCGCCTCGGTGACGGCTCCGACGACCGGGGTGTCGTCGGCAGCGGGCCAATCAAGGGCTGCTCCGGCGTTGGGGCTGGGACACGTCGAGTCCACGACGGCCCGCGCGTCGAACAGCTCTCCGTGCATAACGATACCGTTGGCCGTCTTCCCTTCCGGCTGTCCGAACGCTCCCTCTGCGAGTACAACGGCAGGCGTGCCTTCGTCGTATTTTCGCCGCAAGTCCATACTGCTGTACACCGTCGGTGTGACTGACAAACCAGAGCCTTACATGTGTGGCACCCGGTGCGAATACTGGAGGACGGCCCGTAATGAAAGTGAGAACAGACGAACGCTATCGTGTCACAGAACCTAGAGAGCGATGGGCGCTGACGGCTCCGATATGACTGCCGCTGGACGAAGCGGCGGTCTCCAGCTGACGCTCGAGTTGGAGCACCCCGACTGCTGGATGCGGGAAGTGACGGCGGCCACCTCGGCCAGACTGCTGGTCAACGCGGCGTATCTGGTCGACGGGAAGGTCAAGGCCCACGTTGTCGCGTACGCTGAGTCGGCGGCCGCGGTCGAGGCGCTCGTCGCGGCGACCCGGGGGTCTGACCACACACACGCAGTCACGGAAATGGATACCCGTCGTAGCTTTGGCGGAATATCGGCCCCAGTAAACAAAGCGACGAGCACGCTTCTCGTCGAATACGGCCCAGAAGAGAGTATCCACGACGCGCTGGTCTCACACGGGTTCATGAATCAGGAACCGATCCGAATCCGCGACGGGACCGAGTACTGGACGGTCGCTATTGACGAATCGCGGGCGACGATACAGGAGAAACTCGACGCCGTGTGCACAGAGAAAGACGCGACGATAACCGTGACCCAGATTACGTCCGCGACCACCGGAAGCAGGGAATCCGATGGGGTGGCTGTCCGACAGCTTTCCGACAAACAGCGTGAAGTGTTCGAACTGGCCCGCAAACGCGGCTATTACGATTATCCAAGAGAGGTAAGCGGGAGCGAACTGGCCGATGAACTCGGCATCGCGAAGACAACGTTTCACGAACACCTCCGGAAAGTCGAGGCCACGCTTCTCGGTCCAAGAGACGCTGATCGGGACTGACGACAGTAGAGGCACTCAGCCCGTGCTTTGATTTATCATCTTCACAGTCACAGAGCCGGCGTCACACAGCCGTTCCTCGCTTGCGACTACAGGCGCGACCGAGCGCTACTGGACCCCGATTTCCGACTCCAGTCCCTCGACGACATCCTGCAGCATCGACGCGAGTTCCTCGTTCGGTGGCAGCCGATACAGCGGTCCAGAGATGTCCAGTGCGCCGAGGACGCCGCCATGTGGGGCGGTGACCGGCACGCCGACCGAACGAAGCCCCTCGACTGCTTCCTGATCGTTCACCGAGTAGCCGCGCTCTTTCGTGCGGTCGATGTCTTCCATGAGGGCTTCGCGGTCGGTGATTGTGTACTCCGTCTCAGTGGGCAGTCCCCATCGGTCGAGAATCTCGTTGACTCGGGTCTCCGGCAACGCGGCGAGGATTGCTTTCCCGACTGCCGAGTTGTGCAGGTAGTAGTACCGGCCCACTTGGAATCCTTTCGACGGGACGTTGGCGACGACGTTGAACAGCGTTATCGCGCGCCCGTACTCCTCGACGGCGAACGTGACCTCCTCGCCACAGCTATCGGCGAGTTCGTGTGTTTTGCGACGGGCGACCTCGTACCACTCGTTTCGGGTCCGAGCGCCCTCTCCGAGGTGGAACAGTTTCAGACCGAGTCGGTACTGCTCGCCTCGTTTGACCAGATACTCCTGATCCAAGAGTGTCTTGAGGTGAACGTGAATCGTACTCGTCGAGAGGTCCAGCCGGTCCGCAAGCTCACTCATTCTAGCCTCCCCCAACTCGTTTACCGCATCGATGATCGCAAGGGAGGTTTCAGTCGTCTGGAGACGACGACCGCTAGAGCTGTCCATACCACTGTGGACTTGATAGTGATATAAAAAGGTCCGGTCATAGTGGAACAGGTGCAGTGGATATTATATATAGGTGTGATAGTTACTGAGTTGTCGATTACCCCTGATTATATTCTATGGCATGAGTATCTGGAATGATACCGTCCTGCCGCAGTTCGGGCCAAATATACCGTTAGTCCGTCGTCCAATATCCGTCAGAAGTGGACTTTTATATATCTGCAGCGACCGTAGCGGGATGAGACTTCACCAGAGGCGGCTCCTGTGATTTGTTACCGGAGAGATAGTTATTATCATGAACTTTTGCGTGTGTATCTGACGAGGCACAGAATGTATGTCAGACACGGATAGTGGCGATGGGACAGAGATCGAGGAGATCTCTGGTCCGGACGTCGAAGCAATCGAGTTCTACGGCGGACGGTGGATGAGTGTGATTCCCATAGGGGTGTTCATCCTGTGGGCGATTGTCCAGAGTGGCCTGTTCGGTATCGGGGATACGACTGGACTTGTCGCGGGAATGCTCGTGGCGCTCATCGTCGGGATGTTCTTCGCCAAAGGAGACTGGAAGAACTACGCAAACACCATCTTCGATGGGATGACGAAGCGAGTTGCCGCGACGGCAGTCGTCGCGTGGCTCTGGGCAGGGATGTTCTCGAACACGCTCCAGGCAGGCGGCTTCGTCGGCGGACTCGTCTGGGCAGCGAACGCAGCGGACGTCGGGGGTGCGCTGTTCCCGGCTGCCACGTTCATCCTCGCAGCGCTGTTCACGACCGGTATCGGAACCGGCTACGGCGCGGCAGTCGCCTTCTCGGCGCTTTTCTTCCCGGCCGGGATCCTGCTCGGTGCGAACCCGGTATTGCTGTTCGGAGCGATTCTCTCGGGGGCCGTCTTCGGGGACAACCTCGCGCCAGTCAGTGATACGACAATCGTGAGCGCAGTGACGCAGGACGCCGATATCGGTGGCGTCGTCGCCTCGCGGTTCAAGTACGCCGTTATTGCGGCAGTACTGGCACTTGTGGCGTACGTTTTCGCCGGAAACGCGATGGCCGGGCTGGACATCTCCCAACAAGCACAGGACCTGTTCGTCCAGAACAGCGAACCAGCGGGACTGTTGCATCTCGTTTCCATGCTTGTCGTCATCGTGACGGCAGTCATGGGGCGACACATTGTCGAAGCCATTTCGTGGGGACTCATCGTTGCGGTTGTGTTCAACGTCGTCTTCGATCTCGCACCGCTGAGTGACGTGTTGCTGTTCAAAGTTCCCGAAACGTCAGCAGCCGCGAGCTGGGCCGGTTCACTACCCATCGCGGAAGTGGTCGCGGCCGAAAACGCCGGCGTCACCGGGTCGATCTACAACGGTGCAGCCGGCTTCTTCCCGCTGATCGTGCTCGTGTTGCTCATCGTCGCCGGGTCGGAGATCATGATCCGTGGCGGTGGCTTCGAGGCGATACAGGAATGGCTGCTTGAAAACGTCGCGACTGGCGTCCGAAAGGCCGAGACGACGATGGTGGTCGGCACCGCCCTCGTCAACTCAATGATCACGATCAACACGGCCGCAGAGATCGCGATTGCGCCGTACATCGCCCGCATCGGCCAGCGGTACAACATCAACAGCTACCGCCGGGCGAATATCCTCGACGCGAACACGTCGGCGCTCGGATACATCTTCCCGTGGGGCGGTGGCGTCCTCATCGGCTTCGCGACGCTACAGGGCCTCCCGGGACAGTACGAGTGGTTCACCAGCGCGATGGTTGTCAACCCCGTGCAGGTGTGGCCGTACGTCTTCCACGGCTGGTTCCTGTTCGGCGTGTTCCTTCTCTCCGCACTGACCGGCTTCGGACTCGAGTACACCACTGACCGCAAATCCAAGGATGTGACCCGTCTATGAGCATGTTCAGCAAGTTCCTCACTGGGATGTCCTTCAGGTCGACCACGCCGACGTTCGAGGCGGGCGAAGAGATAGAAGTGTACGTCACGGAACTCGACGAGGAATCCGGCGAACTGGTCGCACAGGTCGGCGAGACACGCCTCTACTTCGAAAACGGCGAAGCAGACATTATCGGCTGTCGTGTGCTTGCGACGGTCGAATCGTTCAACGACGCCGAGCACCGCGGCCGCGTCACCCACCGTGAGACGCTGTCTCAGGGGTCGTTCTAGGAGTGCCAACGAGAGCCGAGAATACACTGAGTCAGTATCGCGCGAGCAAATAAACCGATATAATACATTCACAACACTATGAGCAATTCACTATATTCCACAGCACGACAGGACAACCAGACGACTATCGTCCCCAGTACGGACATCGAAGCGGCCGTCGAGATGGCGGACCTCGTTCCGGCCATCGAGGCCGCGTTCGCCGCATACGAAAACGACACGGCGCAGATGCCGCCGAAGTCCTACATCGACCTGCCACAGCACAACGGGGACTTCCGGTCGATGCCGGCTTACCTCGAAACGGACGACTGGGAGGCGTCAGGCATCAAGTGGGTGAACGTACACCCGGACAACCCCGACGAGTTCGACCTGCCGACCGTGATGGGGACGCTCGTGTACACGGACCCCGAGAGCGGCTTCCCACTTGCTGTGATGGACGCGACGACACTGACAATGAAGCGAACCGGTGCGGCCGCCGCCGTGGCGACGGACCACCTCGCCATCGAGGACGCGACCTCGCTTGGCATCATCGGTGCCGGCGTCCAGTCCTATACGCAACTGGAAGCCATATCGCAAGTGCGGCCGATTGAGTCCGTCATCGTCAGCGACCTCGACGACGACCGCGTCCAGCGGTTCATCGACACCTTCGGCGACGAGTTCGACGTGCGAGCGGGTACGATTCGCGAGGCGGCCCAGTGTGACATCCTGTCGACGGTCACGCCGGTCGAGGACCCCATCGTCACGCTCGACGACCTCGGGGAGCACACCCACGTCAACGCCATGGGTGCCGACGCCGAAGGCAAGCAGGAACTCCACACCGACGTCATCCGCGAGGCCACGCTCGTCATCGACGACTTCGAGCAGACGACCCACTCCGGCGAGATAAACGTCCCCTGGAGCACGGGCGATATCGACGAGTCGGATATCGACGCCGAACTCGGCGAGATTGTCGTCGGGAACGCGCCAGGTCGCGAGAACCTGTCCGGGATAACCGTCTTCGATTCGACCGGCCTCGCGATTCAGGACATCGCCGCCGCACGTATCGTGTACGAATCGCTCGGTGACGACA
Source organism: Haloarcula japonica DSM 6131 (assembly GCF_000336635.1). Taxonomy (GTDB): domain Archaea; phylum Halobacteriota; class Halobacteria; order Halobacteriales; family Haloarculaceae; genus Haloarcula; species Haloarcula japonica. The sequence goes on from NZ_AOLY01000037.1 coordinate 353,796, forward strand.
GCGGATACCGCCTCGAAATGGTGTAATCCCGGCGGTTCACAGCGTCGCTTGGTCGTTCACCCATCGCTGTCGGGTGGCGCAATGTAGATGTGGCACACAGTTGTGGCCCGGTATCATTTGTATGTGCCATACGACGAGGGGATATGCGACGCGTCATCATCGACACGGACACCGCGGGCGACGACACACAGGCGATTCTGCTTTCCTGTCTCAGTGATCGAGTTACCGTCGAAGCACTCACGGTCGTTGCCGGTAACGTTCCCTTCGAGCGAGAGGTCGAGAACGCGAAATACACGCTCGAACTCGCCGGTTCCCTCGACGTCCCCGTCTACGAAGGGGCGAGACAGCCGCTTCTCAAGGAGTTCGAACACGCGACGTACATTCACGGCGAGGACGGTCTCGGCGGGGACCTGTTCCCCGACACCGGCATCGAGTCTGCGGCAGGGTTTGGCCCCGACGAGATCGTTGACCGCTGTCGGGCGGCCCCGGGTGAAATCACACTGCTCTGCATCGGACCGCTGACCAATCTGGCGCTGGCGTACGCCCGCGAGCCTGACCTTCCGGAACTTGTCGATGAAGTATGGGTGATGGGCGGGAACGTCAACTGCGAGGGGAACGTCACTCCCGCCGCGGAATTCAATCTATGGGTGGACCCCGACGCCGCCCGGCGCGTGTTCGACGCCTTCGAGGTTACGCTCGTCGACTGGGGCGTGTGTCTTCGGGATGCAGTGTTCAGCACCACCGAGTTCGAGGCGGTATCGGCGTTCAACACTGAACTGGCGTCGTTCTTCGAATCGGTGACAGAACAGGCCCGGGCGTTCAACAGCGAGGGTCCCGACGACCCTGGATGGACGGCACTTCCGGACAGCGTCACCGCCGCGCTGCTTGCGTATCCGGAACTCCGCGAGGAGGTGTCAACGTATCACGTCGCGGTGGACGACCGCGAGGGGCTTACCCGCGGGTACACTAGCGTTGACGTCAACGGTGTGACTGACGGTGAACCGAACACCCACGTCGTGGAGTCCGTCGATAGCGAGGCCTTCCAGTCGGTCATGTACTCGCTGCTCCAGTCCCGTGACCCTGACAGCGGTATCGCCGAGTGAGTCGGGAGCGGAATCGAACACGATAGCAAGGTGTGTCGTAATTGCCGCTGTGCGAGACTGGGTCACCAGTCCTGTTGCCGCGTGTTGTCCCTGGTTTTTACTGGGGGCCGGCGTCATGTCAGGGTATGACGCTTACAGACCGTCTCGACCAGTACCTCCGGACAGCGGGGCTCGAAGCCGTCTGGTTCGCCCGGCCGAACTCCTTTGCGTGGCTCACCGGTGGTGGCGACAACGTTGTCGACCGGGAGGGCGACATCGGCGTCGCCGCCGCGGGCTACGACGGCGACGAGGTACGGGTCGTCACCGACAACATCGAAGCGCCGCGGCTCCGCGACGAGGAACTCGACGGCGATGTGACCGTCGAGACGTTCGACTGGCACGCCGAGTCGCTGGCCGAGGCCGTCGCTGAAGCGAGTCCGACCACAGCGGCTGCTGATTTCGATGTCCCCGGCTTCGAATCAGTCGACGCCACACAGCTCCGCCAGCCGCTGACCGAAGGCCAGATGAAACAGTACCGTGAACTCGGGCGAGACACCGCGGACGCAGTCGAGACCGTCGCGCGGAAAGTCGAACCCTCCCACACCGAACTCGATGTGACCGCGGTGCTCCGGCAAGAACTCGAAGGCCGAGGCATCGCCACGCCCGTCGTGCTCGTCGGCAGCGCTGAGCGAGCACAGTCGTACCGGCACTACACGTCAACCGACGCGGAACTCGGCGACTACGCGCTCATCTCGGTGACCGCCCAGCGGAACGGCCTGCACGTCAGCACCACCCGTGTTGTCGCGTTCGACCCACCGGAGTGGTTCACGGATCGAACCCGCAAAGCCGCCCGGGTCGAGACCACTGCGCTGGCCGCGACACAGGCAGCCGGTCGAGATGGCGACACAGCAGGCGACGTGTTCGCCGCCATTCAGGACGCTTACGCCGAGGTCGGCTGGGAAGGCGAGTGGCAGAATCATCACCAGGGCGGCGCTGCGGGCTTTGCCGGCCGCGAATGGATCGCCACGCCCGGCCACGAGGCCGATGTCGCATTGCCACAGGGGTACGCCTGGAACCCGACTATCGCCGGCACGAAGACCGAGGACACCTATCTCGTCTCAGCCGACGACATCGAACTGCTGTCCGCGACCGGTGACTGGCCGACCGAGACGGTCTCGGCAGTCGGCTACGACCTGGAACTGCCGCGACACACGGTGCTGGAACTGTAGCGGTACTGCGGCCATCTCTAGCCGGCGGAGCGGAGATGTTTACAACGGGTGTTGTATGAACCCGTGGATTTAAGCAACGCGTCAGGCTACCCCTCTGTATGACCGCAGAGCGCGCCTGGTGGAAGGAGGCAGTCGTCTACCAGATTTATCCCCGGAGCTTCAACGACAGCGACGGCGATGGCGTGGGCGACCTACAGGGAATCATCGAGCGCCTGGACTACGTCGCCGACCTCGGCGTCGACGTCATCTGGCTCAATCCGGTGTACGACTCCCCGCAGAATGACAACGGCTACGACATCAGCGATTATCGGGCCATCTACGACGAGTTCGGGACAATGGCAGACTGGGAAGCGCTACTTGAAGAGGTCCACGAGCGAGGTATGCGACTCGTCATGGACCTTGTCGTCAATCACACGTCGGACCAGCACGAGTGGTTCGAGAAGTCCCGACAGCGGGACCCGGAGTACGAGGACTACTACATCTGGCGCGAGGGCGGAACAAACGAGGACGGCGAGCCCACGCCCCCGAACAACTGGGAGTCCTTTTTCGGGGGCTCCGCCTGGGAGTACGACGAGGCGCGCGGCGAGTACTACCTCCACCTGTACGACACCTCACAGCCGGACCTGAACTGGCGCAACGACGCCGTCCGACAGGACATCTTCGACACCATCGAATGGTGGCTGGAGAAGGGCATCGACGGCTTCCGGATGGACGTCATTAATCTCCTGTCGAAAGCCGAAGGACTGCCCGACGGCGATCCGGACAGCGAGTGGGTCGGGTCCGAGCATTTCATCGATGGGCCGGAGATGCTGTCGTATCTCGACGCAATGGACGAGCAGGTGCTGTCGAACTACGACGTGATGACCGTCGGGGAGATGCCACAGCTCACCGTCGAGTCGGCCCGCGAGTACGCCGGCGCTGAGGGGCCGCTGGACATGGCGTTTCACTTCCAGCACACGAAACTCGACTACGCTGACGGCGAGCGGTGGTCAGTCGGCGACTGGAGCCTGCCGGACCTGAAGCGTATCATCGACCGCTGGCAGGACGGGCTGGCGGCGGACGGCTGGAACACGTTGTACTGGGAAAACCACGACCAGCCGCGGAGCGTCTCCCGCTACGGCGACCCTGAGGACTACCGCCCAGAATCCGCGAAACTACTCGGAACGTTCATCCTCACGCTCCGTGGCACGCCCTACATCTACCAGGGGCAGGAACTCGGGATGACCAACGCCGACTGGGACACGATGGACGACCTCCGCGACGTGGACGCCATCAACCACGCGCGGGAGCTACTTGACCGGGAGGGCTTCGACGACTACGACGACGTGAAAGACGTCGTCGGCTACCGGACCCGTGACAACGCCCGGACACCGATGCAGTGGGACGACTCGGAAAACGCCGGCTTCACCGACGGCGATCCTTGGATTCAGGTCAATCCGAACTACAGAGAGATCAACGCCGCCGACCAGCAAGCCGATACGGACTCCGTCTACAACTACTACCGACGACTCATCCAGTTGCGCTCCGACAGGGACGTGCTGGTGTACGGGGACTACACCGACCTGCGTCCCGACCACGAGACCGTCTTTGCCTTCACGCGGTCGCTGGCGACGGACTCGGGAACCGAGCGGCTTCTCGTCGTCCTGCACTTCGATGACGCGGCGGAAACCTTCGACCTCCCAGTCGAGTACGCCGATTCGACGCTGCTAGAGTGCAATTACGACCACGACGACCCGGACCCGGGAACAGTGACGCTCGCGCCGTACGAGGCTCGCGTCTACGAGCTGTTCGACTGAGCCCGTCGTACTACCTGAACCACCGCAGGGTCCGTAGCGAGGCACAGATTCAAGACGCGTCCGTCACCAGCACGTGGTATGTATCTTGCCGACGAGACGTGGCCGGACCTCGGCGACTATTTCGAGACGGAGTCGCTCGCGCTCGTCCCGCTCGGATCGACCGAGCAACACGGGCCGCATCTCCCGCTGGCGACGGACCACCTCATTGGGGAAGCCTTTGCCCGAGAAGCCGCCGACAGGACTGGCTACCTCTGCACCCCGACAATTAACGTCGGCGTGAGCCCCCACCACAGACAGTTCAACGGGACGATGTGGGTCGACGCGCCGGTGTTTCGCGACTACGTCGAGTCGTTCACTCGGAACCTGGCGTACCACGGCATCGACCGGGTTATCTACGTGAACGCCCACGGCGGGAACGTCGAGCACCTCCGGGAGGTCGGCCGCCGGCTCCGGGACGACGAAGTGCTGTACGCTATCGAGTGGATGTGGGACGAGAGCATCCCGGACCTCGTGGACGACCTGTTCGAGCAGAACGGGCCACACGGCGGGCCGAAGGAGACGGCCATGATTCAACACCTACGTTCCGAACTGGTTCACGACGACCGCCTCGAAGACGCCCGGGACGGCGGGATTCCGAGCGTCGAAGCGGCGGAGACAAAGAAGTACGGCTCGCGGACCTTCTACGACGCCGCTGATAACACCGACAACGGCGTCCTGGGCGACCAGACCGACGCCACGGCCGAGAAGGGCGCGGAGATGTTCGAGGCGGCGACCGAACAGCTCGTCAGGCTCTGTGAATGGCTGGACGCGCAGGCGTTCGACGACCTCCTACCGGAGCAACACGTCTAAGCCGGACACCATGGGAGCAGGTCCCGGCGCTCACGTTGCAGGTGGGTTTTTGCGACAGGCCGGTGAACGGAGCGTATGGTCCTCCTCCTGTTTCCCGGTATGCCCGGAGTTATCGAACTGGTCATCCTCCTCATCATAATGGGTATCTTCCTCGTCGTTCCCCTTGCACTCATCGTGGCCGCGTACCTGTTCGGCAAGCGCCGCGGCAGAGCCGAGGTGAGCGAGTCTGGCGATTCGTAACCAATCGCCAGACGGCGGCCAATCGGCGCGTAATGGGCCTGTCGCGGCGAATCGACTCGTTTATCGGTCCCACTCTATGAGGGGGATGTGTGTCCCCACCGAGCCCCCATCCCGAGTCGCTTCGTAGCCGAGCGTTCGAAATAACGGTTGATGATGGACGAGAGACCTTCAATGCGCTCAGTATCGAGCACGCCGACTGTGAGACGGAATGGATTATCTCCGACACGGTGTGTGCGCTCGAAAACATGCGGTAACTGACCGCAAGCTGTTGTGTTGTGGCGCGACGATAACGAACCGTACTGCGTCGGACCGCTGACCCGCTGTGACCGCTCAGGTGTTGCTTCTTGTGCTTCACTCCGCCGAGAGCCGTCGCCAGACTGGCATGAACACGCCGTAGAACGAGCCAAAGAACAGGACAACGGCGACGATAGCTAGCTCGCGCCCTTCCACGCCGAATACATCATACAGGGTTCGGAGAACGATGATAACCCCGAGTCCCCAGATAGCGAATGCGGCTTGCTCTTTCCAAGACATCCCCCGCCTACGGAACATACGCTGTCTCCACAACAGACGGTATCAAACCCTGTGGTTCAAGCACGATAGCGGATTACCGGGTGGACAGCGGGTGTCACACGGGCTATGTGGTCAGATGGGCCACTGCCAGACCGGCTAGTGTGGCCACATCTGGACAGACAAAAGTCCGCTGCCCGGCTTACTCGGTCGGGACGGGGCCGGTCCCGATGACATCTCGGACCGCGCTCTCGAACTCCTGGCGGTCGGCGAAATATGGCACGTCGACGTCCTCGAGCACCGTTGCGAGTTCCTGCGGACCGTCCGGCGTCCGAATCGTCGTGTCACCCTCGCGGTCGACGATAGTGCTGTGTTCGATGCCCCAAGTGAGCCGCGCCGAAACGCGGGAAAGCGGCGCACCGGCAACGTCGGGTCCGTCGCCAAGTTCGACAGCCGGCTCCTCCGCGTCCTCGCTTTCGTCGTCGCTCATATCCGAACAGTGCCCGTGGGTCCGATTAGTGCTTTCGGAACGACTCGCAAGTCTGTCGGTCAGCGTACGCGCGTGCCCGCGTCATGCATCTGTCTGACGGGTAGTTTTATCGGATGTAGCAGTAGTGTACTGCATGACTAGTCTCACCGACGTGTACGAGGGGGATGTCGGGCGCGTCGCATCGCGCCGCCAGCAGCTCGTCGGGACAACCCTGTTTCTCGTTGGTGTTGCCGGACTCGTCGGGGCAATCGCGCTCGCAACGACCGGCATCGGAAACAGATACGGGCTGGACGCCTACGCAGCCAGGCGAATCGCCGGTGTCATCGCTGGGCTTGGGCTGCCGTCGGTCATCCTCGGTGTGTTCGCGGTGTTGCCGGCCAGTCGTCGAATCCGGCTGACTGCTCTCGGTGGCACGGGCGTCGCAACAGTCGGCGTCGTGCTGTTCCGGTCACTGTACCCCTACAGTTGGACCAGCAGCGACCCGTTACTGGCACTGCTCACTGGTGCCGTCTACTTCGCTGGTATCGTGACGACGTTCTGGTGCCTGTTCGCATCGCTTGCGACGTTCAAGACGAGAAACGACCCCGGTGGGACGGCACGCATGGAAGTGACCGAGGAAGGGACGATCCGTCTCGTAGAGGAAGCTCGGACGCTGCCGGGACTGGGCGGTATCGGGTTCTTCGGACAGGACCCGGACGGCACAGTTGAGACACAGACGAACCGACCGGGGACAGGTCCCGAGGGCGCCGTCAGCGATGGCGGGACCGGACAGCACTCGGGCGAGGCACACACGGCCACCAGCCGCCATCGGCAGCCGACGGGCAGCACGCAGTCTGACCACAGCACGCGGTCACAGCGACAGTCAGACAGCGACAGAGCGACGGAGGGACGGTCGGACCGTCGGGCGACCACTGGCTCGAACACCGGTCAGCAAAACACCGCGTCGCGTGGGACGAGCCGAGCCGGCCCCTCCGAGAACGCGCTCGACCCGAGAATAGCTGAGGCCGGCCCGGAAGCGTCCACGACGACCGACGGCGGCACAGCGACGACGGGACGTGACGCGATCACAGAGACAGCGGTCCATCAGGGCGAACCAGACACCTACTGCGGGAACTGTCGGCATTTCGAATACGTGATGCAGGACGGCGACATCGAGCCGTATTGTTCCTTCCACAGCGAGGTCATGGACGATATGGAACCCTGTTCAGCGTGGGTTCGCAACGATTGAGAGCGTCAACACGCCGATTTTGCTGTTCGGTCCGTACTACACGGCAACACACAGAGAGGACGGCCCAGGTGAAACCGGGCGTTTAACACGGCCGGCAAGCAAACGGTGGTACTACAATGGAGTTTTGCGACGAATGCGGTTCGATGATGAAAACGGACGACGAGCGCTGGGTCTGCGGTAGCTGCGGCTACGAGAAGGCTCGAAACGCCGAGACCGAACAGGAGATGGCTGTCACCACACAGGGTCAGGAGGAATCGGAAGTCGTCGATACCTCCGAGGTCGACGCCGAGGACATGGGCCCGACGACGGGCGCACGCTGTCCCGAGTGTGGGAACGAGCGGGCCTTCTACGAGATGAAGCAGATCCGCGCGGCCGACGAGTCCGAGACGCGCTTTTTCACCTGTACCGAGTGCGAGCACAAGTGGCGCGAGGACGACCACTGAGGCCGGACCGTGCCCGCTGATCCCGCGTTCCCGGACGTGCCCGCGGACCGTCTGCGCGACGGCGGCTGGGCGCTCGTCGACGAGAGCGTCGAGACCGTCTTCAAGCTGCCGACGGCCCGTGTCGAAGGCGCGACGAAGGTGTTCGACGACGACGGCACGCGCGAGGCTGTCCGGGAGGCGGTCGGGTTCGACCACCAGTGGCGGTTCTTTTTCGCGACTGCGCTGTCGTTTACGCCGCCGCTTGCGCCGGGGATCGGACCGGCGATGATTCTGCCGACGGTCCGCTCGGAGGCCCAGTCGGCCTTCGCCGAGGAACTGGCCGACAGGGGGTTCGAGTCCGTCGAGCGTGGCCGGAAAGAGCGGGTTCGCGTCGACAGCGGCGACCGCGCCCGGTTCCGGACCTACAGCGCCGAACTCGATCTCGCCGTCGACGCGACACTGTCGATCACCGGCTGGGTCGGCGTCTGGCACGGCGACGGCTTCCGCATCGCCGCCGGGGCGTATCCCGACCAGTCGCTGTCGACCCTTCTAGATATTGAGAACCCGCCGGAACCGCTCCGGCGAACGCCGTCGGACTACCGGGCCGAACTGCTTGCCCTCATCCGCGCTGTTGCGTAAGCGCCAGCAGTAATCCGTCGACGAGTAGTTCGAGCGGGCCGAGTCCGAGCCGTTCTGCGAGCCCGCTCGGAACGGCGTCCGCGCCGAGCCGAGCGACGGGCGCACCGCGGACCCGGAGTTCGGCGGTCAGTCCGGCTGCGTCGAGAGCCGCGGCGGCGTCGGGACCATCGACAGGCCGGTCCCGCCAGAGTTCCAGCGCCGCCCCGAGCGACGGCAGGTCGACGGCGACGAGGTCGTCGTACCCGCGGACGGCAAACGCGGTCCCGTCTTTCTCGACGGTCAGGTCGGCGTCGATGGCGAGAGCCGGGCGGCGCTCGATGACGGCGAACAGGTCACCGACCGTCGTCGCCGTGGCAGTCACTGTCAGTCGTTCTCGCGTGTCGTGATGGTGAGCGTCCCGTCGACCCGCCAGCGGGCGTGGTCGGCGTCCTCGCCGGCCTTGCTCGGAACGTCGACCTCCATCTCGTCGAACTCGTAAGTTATCTCGGCGTTGCGCCCGGTCAGTCGGTCGTACAGTCCGATTGCGAGGTCGGGCCAGGTTGTCGTCTCCGAGGGCGTCTCTGTTTCGCTCATGCAAGCGAACTGACGGGCTATAGACATTTCAAACCAGCACCCAACAAAAAGGGGTCGCCCGCCTCGGTCGACCAGTTCAGGGCCGCCGCGCGAACGTCAGGTAGCCGGTGTGGCCGACGCCGCCGGTCGAGGGACGGGAGCCGCGGTCATCGAAGTCCATCTCTCGCTGGATGGTGTCCAGCGTCTCGACGCCGTCGAGGCCGACCTCGGTGGCCGTCGCCACGACCTCTCGCGTGTTCTCCACGAACGGGGAGTACACCGCCAGCGACCCGCCGCGGTCCAGCAGCGTGGGCGTTCGCTCGACCACGGTGGGGGCGTCCTCGGTGTCGAGGGTCAGCACGTCAAAGCCCGAGAGGTCGTCCAGATCGTCGGTGATGTCGCCGGTCCGGACCTCGACGGTGTCCGCGACGCCGGCGATCTCCATGTTCTGACGGGCCACGTCGGCAAAGTCGGGATCGCGCTCGTAGGTCACCACGTCAGCGCCGATACGGCCCATGTACGCGCTGAGGATGCCGGTCCCGGTGCCAGCATCGAGGACGCGATCTGCCGCGGCCACGCCGGTCTTGCCGACGACCAGCCCCACGTCGCGGGGCATCATCGGCGCGCCGGTGCGTTCGAGGTGGGTAAACAGGTCCGGACCGCGCAGCCGGCGGACGGTGAAGCCAGTTCCCAGATGGGTCTCGACGACGTCGCCCGGTGCCACGTCCTCGGGTACCTCCAGAATGCCGAGGTCGGACTCGAACCGCTCGCCGGGGTCCAGCAGGTACTCGCGGTCTTCGTGGACGAAGAGGTACGCCACGTTACTCCAGTTCGTCGACCGCGTCCGCGAGGTCGCCGTCGTTGGCTTCGAGCGCCTCCCGTGCGGTGTCCTCGTCGACGCCGGCCCGCATGGCGACGAGTTCGACGTCGTCCTCATCGACAGCGGCGTCGCTGTCGGACTCGTCGGCGTCTTCGGCCGCGGCCGAGCCGTCGCCCGAGCCTAGTTCGCGGCTCTCGGGGTCGCCGACGACCTGATACGTTTTCTGGCCCTGGGCTTCCATCAGCTGGACCTCCGCGTCGTCGAAGACGAGCTCCTCGTCCGGGGTGCGGATAATTACTTCCTGCGCATCGATGTCCTCCATGTCGATGCCCATCTGTTCCATCATCTGCTTCATCTTGCGCGGGTTCATCCCGCCGCCTCCGCCAAACATACGTAGGACTGGCGGGGCAGGGCAGAAAAGCGTAGCGACCCGGACTTGGTCGGGCGCTCGGCGTGGAACAGCAGCGCCGAGCTGCCGGAACCGGCACGCCCGCGGTGCTTCGTAACGATTCTAAGGCTCGACCGTCCATCCCCGCCGTGTCACTGCTGTCCATCTTCGCCACGGCCATCCTCCCGGTCGTCGCCGTCGCAGCGGCCGGTTTCGCGCTCGGCCGGGCGAAAGGCACCGATCCCGACGCGCTCAACACCATCACGGTGTACGTCCTCGCGCCCGCGCTGGTCGTCCACAGCCTGACCACGTCGACGCTTGCCGGCAACACGATTCTGAGCGTCGTCCTCGCCGTCGTGCTGTTCACCGCGGCGATGCTTGTCCTAGCGGAGGGCGTCGGCCGCCTGACCGGGCATTCGGAACCCCTGCTGGGCGCGTTCGTCCTCGTCTCGATCTTTCCCAACACCGGGAACTACGGCATCCCGCTGGCGGATTTCGCCTTCGGCGCGACGGGGCGCAGTACGGCCGTCCTCGTGACCGCGCTGCAGGGCGTGCTGCTCTACACCGTTGGTATCTACATCGCCGCCCGGGGCAGCGGGGGCAGCCCGCTGGCGGACATGCGCCGCGTGTTCGGCGTCCCGCTCGTGTACGCTGTCGTCGCCGCGCTCGCCCTGCGCTGGCTCGGCGCGGTGCCACCAACCGATTCGACAGTGATGCAGACCCTCGAACTGCTGGGCAACGCCTCGATCCCGGTGATGTTGCTCATCCTCGGGATCCAGCTCTCGAACGTCGACGGGAACAGCGATTTCCGTTCTGTCGGGGTCGCCAGCGCGATGAAACTCCTGCTGGCTCCGGTGCTCGCGTTCACCGCGGTACTCGCCGTCGGCTTCCAGAACCAGACAGTTGCGCAGGTGGTCGTCCTGTTGCTCGCGACGCCGACCGGCGTGACGACGCTCATCCTCGTCGGCGCGTTCAGCCACGGGACTGGGGACCAGTCACCGGGCGAACTCGTCAGCGCGACGGTGTTCCTGACGACCGTTGCCAGTGCGGTGACAGTGACGGTTCTGGTCTGGCTCTTGCAGTCCGGGCTGCTCCTGTAACTACTCCTCCCAGTATATCCTGATCTCGTCAGCAGTAATATCGACGAAGTGATTCGAGCCGCTGCTGACCGCGTACCGCCCGAGAGTCCGTTCGATGGTCCGACTGGAACCACCCGCCACCTGCACAGTGATCGTGTATTCGCCGGTCGTACCGATCATCGGGTCATACTCGACCGACTCACCGGCGGCCAGCGTCGCCGTCTCATCAAGGACCGTCGTTTCGTCTCTCGTGATAGTGAGCGTGACAGTCTGCTCGCTGTCCGTGTCGTTGTCGACGACAAACAGGACCGGGTCGTCGGGGGCGGGCGTTACTGTCGGTGTCGGCGTGTCCTGTGGCGTACTGGTCACTGCTGCTGTCGGCTGTTCCGCTGGCGTCGTTGTGGTTACCGATGGCGTCGAGCCGTTCGTCGACGTGTCGTCACCGGGCGCACCACAGCCGGCGATTGGGGAGAGCGCCAGCATGGCAAGGAGCGTTCGGCGGCGCATATCGCTCGTCTCGAAGGGGACAGCAAATGCTTTCTGTCATACTGATCTTGTCGGCCCTCCCGGATAGTGCCAACCACGAGGGCGGCACGTCTCGGGCAACCGCAACAGAATCCGCCTCAGTCCGCTGTGCCCTGCCGAACCTTCACAGCCATCCCCGTCTCGAAGTCGTCCATGCCGCTGCCGGGCAGTTCCGCGCGGCCGACGGCGAGCAGATAGCCGTCCTCGTGGACGACGAGGGCCTCGTCGCCCGGACGGAGAGCGCTGTCGGCGGACTGCACGAACTTCGCGAAGGCGTTCCGGCCCTCGCGGATGAATGGCTCGCTCTCGTCGCCGACGACCACGCGGTGTCGCGGCCCGTCGAAGGCATCGAGGAGTCTGCTCCCGCCGGCGAGTCCGAGTCGGAAGCGGCCGTCGTCGCCATACGTGGCGATGCGGCCGTCCGTGGCATGGACCTGTCGCGGCCGGCCGGAACTAGTGTGTGTTACGTCGAGGGCGTCAGCGCCGGCGAACAGCGCCGTCCCGCCGCCACCGCCGAACTGGTAGTCGGCCGCGCGCCGGAGCCCGCGGAACTCGTCGTCACTCATTGCCCGTGTTCGATGCCGGGTGATAAACCGCCTTTCGGTTCTGCCCGTGCCACTGTTCGACGCAGTCCGAGATGAAATGTGAGGCCGACCGTGGCTGCCCGAACCACGGCCGACCGAAATCGTGTGGCAATGGTGAATGCCACTCCCCCCGATCCGTTCCGAATCAACGGTCTGGCCCTATGGATGACGGTGTCCCGAACCGGAATGCCATTGGTTCGATCCGTCAGTCGCCCCGGCCCGAGTACACGGGGCGTGTGCCTCTGTATCCGCTCCGTGGTCAGCGATCCGACCACGACGCCTAGAACTGCAGTGGGTCGCCGTCTCGCGCCTGTTCCGTGACGAGCGCGAGGGTGTACCGACCATCCTCAGCGGGTGGCAACATACCGTCTCTGTGACCCAACTGGTCGGGGGCACTACAAGGGGATGTGTTTGCTGCTTCAGTTATGCAGGTGGGCCGGAAATACCGTTCTGTCGGGCCGGAGCGGTAGCGTCTCTCAGGGGAAATATGGTTATTGCTGTCCAGTACCATACTTTCCTCCGTCGATTTTGGGGAAATTTATACCGGATGACGTCCAAGTGACGGGTGATATGGCTACAGACACGCGAAAAGTGATTCTGGGCGCTGCGCTGCTGGCGATCAGCACCGTGCTTATCCTTGGTACAGGGGCAATCGACATCGGCATCCCGGCCGCTGCCGGAGCGCTGGCTGCACCTGGGCTGGCCGCCGGAGCCCTCCTCGTTGGAACGTCAGAAGACGGTCGCCCGGTCTAACCGCCGAGAGCCTTTTCCTGCGAAACCCAAGCACAAGCACTTCTGAGCCTGTCGAGCCGCGGGAAGCTATTCCGGGTACGTGGTTGGATCAGTGGTGGAGACAGCGCCGGAGCGACTGCCCACGTATTGGGTCGGCTATAGCAGGAATCGGTCGGAATCGTCGCTCATGTCGATAAACCCGTCAACGGCCGCTTTGAGGTCTTCGGAGGACGACTCTTCGAAGCCCATCGCTTCGACGCGACAGCCTTCGTGGCGGAGATACCGACATACACGAGCGAAGTCGCCGTCACCAGTACAGAGCACTACCGTATCGACGTGATTTGCTAGCGAGACCGCGTCGAGACTCATCCCGACGTCCCAGTCGGCCTTCTTCGACCCGTCCTGAAACGTCTTGATGTCCTTGATGCGCGTCTCAAAGCCGATATCGACGAGCGCTTCGAAAAAGGACTCTTCCTCGGGCGAGTCCGCTCGGATGACGTAAGCAATAGCGCGGGTCAGTTCACGGCCGTCAACGGCCTCTTCCAGTAGCGCCTCGTAGTCGATGTTCCGCGAGTAAAGACTCCGGGCAGTGTGATAGAGGTTTTGCGCGTCGGCCAGTACGGCCACGCGCTGTCCCGGCTGGGAAACTGTCATATCCGGATTTTTCTCCCGGACTGGGATAGGTTTTCGGGGTTTAGAGAACAGTCGGAGCGCGCGGGTCGGCAGTCAGTCTGGGCTCAGCGAGACACTGACAGACCGTGGTCTATGTGACTGTCACGGGTGTTTTTTATCATGGTCGGATTACAGAGCGACGTGAGTGCGTCATGACGGCTACGTGTGGGTACAGCCACGATGTATCCGACGAGCGATTCGATGATATTGACGGGGACAGGTGGGTCTGTTCGCGGGAGGCGCTGTCCGACAATGAACCGTGTCTTTTCCATGCTAACCCGGACCGTGTTGATGAGACAGCAGTGTGTGACCAGTTGCTCCATGCGGTCGCCGGGGGGTCAGGACCGGTGCGGCTCATCGGGGCAAGCCTGGGTGCACTCGACCTCGATTACGCCGTGCTGGACGGGCCGTCGAACCAGCCGCTGGACCTGCGAGAGTCGACTATCTCCGGGAGCGTGTCGCTCAGACACGCGACAGTTAAAATGCCGCTCCTGTTTCAGGGGAGCCATCTACGCGAGACGCTGGACCTAGAGGACTCGGTGCTCACCCGGCGTGTCGACTTCGGCGGTGCGACGCTCGCCGGACGGGTCTCGTTTCGAATGGCGGATTTCCGGTCATGGCTCGATCTGGGCGGAACAGAGTTTCGTGGCCCCGTCTACGCGAGAGTTGCCCGCTTCCGGCGGGGCATCTACGGTGTCGAGACGCTGTTTACCGACGCGGCCGACTTTCTCAACACTCGATTCGACGACGTGGCCAACTTCTACCGGGCGACGTTCGAGTCCGGGGCCGTCTTCGACAGTTCGACCTTTACCGGCAACGCGCAGTTCATCGAAGCGACAATCGACGCGCCGGCAGTGAAACTCGACTCTGCAAGTGGTAATCCGCGCAGCACAGCCGAGACACTCAACGGAGTTGCACTGTCGATGAACAACGTGACCTGTGAACGTGAGTTCCGGCTTACCGACGCCACACTGACCGGGGATGTCACGTTTACCGGGAGCGACCTCGGTCGAGACCTCCAGACAGGTGGGTTGTCGGCAGACGGGTCCGACGTCGTCGTCGACTGCACCGATACGTCGGTTATCAGCGGCGTGGTCGGCGGTGACGCCGAATCGGTAACGTACGATATGACTGAAGCAGTCGTTGGTGAGGTCGAACTCGTCGACAACGCCGCATTCAGCGTATTTCGCTTCGACGCAACGACCTTCGAAGGGTTCGATTTCAGTTCCTACAAGCGGGAACTCGCGGCTATCGACTGGCAATTGCACAACGATGCGAACCAGTCCCCTGAACGGCTGGAGAACCTCTATCTCCGGGCGAAAAACGGAGCCAACGAAATAGGAGACAGCCGGGCCGCTTCGGAGTTTTTCACCAGAGAGATGGACTACGTCCGCCGCGGCCACTGGCGGCGGATGGTCGAGACCGCAAGCCCCGTGACAGCACTCAAAAGCGCCGGCAAGTGGATTTCCAACGTCAGCCTCAAGGTTTCCTGTGGGTATGGAGAACGGCCACTGCGACCCGTGTTTTTCTCACTCATCGTCATCCTGCTGTTTTCGGGAGTGTACGCCGCGTTCGATGCCCCGATCACCTACACGAAGCCGCTCGGGTTCGTCATCTTCAGTATCGTCAGTTTCGTTTCGATAATCCTTGGCCTCCCCGAGGCGGCTGGGACACTACTGAGCTTCGTTATTGCCGTCGAAGCGTTCATCGGTGGGTTCACCATCGCGCTGTTCGTCTTTACCCTCACACGGTCGATCAGTCGCTGAGGCGGCGTTTACGCCGAGCACGCCGTTGGACGAGAGCGTAAGCGATAAGTCCCTCACGGTTGATCCCATAGGTATGCGACGACGCGCCGCAACTTCGCCGAAACCGCTGACCGCTAGCCAGCGCGTCGTCTCGAAACCAAAGCGCAAGCAGCCTTTCTGATGGCTCGTTGCGGGCGTAGCGACCCCGTCCCGGGCCGCCTTTTCGGGTATCGACAGACCGGACAACCTAACCCACAGCGACACCACACATTCAGCAATGACAGCTATCGACTTCCGCGGCGTGTTCCCAGCGATGTGCACGCCGTTCCATCAAGACGGCAGTATCGACTTCGAAACACTCAGAGAGGACGCACAGCGCCTCGAGTCCGCTGGCGTCGACGGCCTCGTTCCCGTCGGCTCGACCGGCGAGTCGGCGACGCTCTCACACGACGAACACATCGAGGTCGTCGAGGCGGTCATCGACGCCGTCGACGACGTGCCGGTCATCGCCGGTTCGGGGTCGAACAACACCCAGGAAGCGCTGGAGCTATCGCAGCGCTCCGCCGAAGCCGGCGCTGACGCCCTGTTACTCATCTCGCCGTACTACAACAAGCCCGAACAGCAGGGGTTTATCGACCACTACACGACCCTGGCCGACGCGGTCGACCTGCCACAGATCGTCTACAACGTCCCCTCGCGGACGGGCCAGAACATCGAGCCCGATACGGCGGTCGAACTCGCCTCGCACCCGAACATCCGGGCGTACAAGGCCGCGAGCGGCGACATGAACCAGATTTCCGAGATCATCGAACGCACGCGGGGCGAGGACTTCGCGGTGCTGTCCGGCGACGACGGCATGACGCTGCCGGTGTTGTCGGTCGGCGGGACCGGCTGTATCTCCGTCTCGGCCAACATCGAGCCGGAGCGCACCTGCGCGATGGTCGGTGCGGCGCTGGCCGACGACTACGAGCGAGCGCAGGCGATTCATCATGAACTCGGCCCGCTGTTCCGCGCGATGTTCGTCGAGACCAACCCCATTCCGGTCAAGGAGGCCATGCGAATTCGTGGCTACGGCCCGGCACACCTCCGCTCGCCGCTGACCCGCCTGTCCGACGACCATCTCGACCACCTGCGTGACGTGCTCGCCACGCTCGAAACCGAGGACCTGGAAGACGAGTACGCGGAGGCCGAGCGATGACGCGGGTGGCGGTCAACGGTGTCACCGGCCAGATGGGCGGTGCTGTCATCGAGGCCGCCACTGACAGCGAGGTCGTCGTCGGCTTCGCAACGAGTGACGTAGACGCAGTCGACGGCATCCCGGTCGTCCAGCCGGCCGAGGCCGCCGCTGCGCTCCGGGAGTACGACGTGGACGTCGTGGTCGATTTCGCCGTCCCAGAAGGTGCCGTGACTGTCGCCGAGGCCTGCGTCGAGGCGGGCGTCCCGATGGTCGTCGGGACCACCGGCTTCGACGAGGACGGGATGGGTCGCCTGAAAGACGCCAGTGAGGAGATCCCGCTGCTGAAGGCCACCAACTTCTCACAGGGGATTCAGGTCCTCCAGCGACTCGTCCGTGAGGCCGCCGGAACGCTCGACGACTACGATCTGGAACTGATGGAGACCCACCACAACCGCAAAGTCGACGCACCGTCGGGCACCGCCAACAGCATCCTCGACGTGATTCAGGAAGAGCGCGACGTGGAACCAGTGTACGGCCGGGAAGGACACGCGCCGCGCGACGAAGACGAAATCGGCGTGTTCGCGCGGCGAGCCGGCGACATTCGCGGCGAACACGAACTGGTTCTGGCCGGCAACGACGAAGTCCTCTCGCTCTCCCACCGGGCCGAGGACCGTGGCGTGTTCGCCGCTGGTGCACTCGATGCGGCGACGTGGCTCGTCGGCCGCGACGCCGGCTGGTACGCCTTCGGTGACGTCGTGGACGCCTGAGCGATGGAGACCGACACAGCGACAGTTTTCGTCAGCCACGTATCGCCGTCCGCTGCGATTTCGTTCGGACACTGCGTCTGAGGAACTCTCCCCTCAGTGTGTTCAGACTACAGATATCAATATGTGATAATACACATTCGAATACTTCTCTCTATATTACGGGTAGCCTTATATGTTGGAATTGCTGAGTGTTCCGTATGGCTACGAACCAACACGTACAACTGCCAGCGACCGACTGCCCGCGATGTTCAAGTGAATTCAAAGCGACGGCTCCGCGAATCAGCATGTGCCATGAATGCGGCTACATCCCCGGCCGCGGATCGGACTGAGAGCGGGACGCGGCCAGCGGAATGAGTCACAGTAGCACATCCGTCTCGAAACCCCGGTAGGTAAGCCCCCGGCGTCGCAACCGGGTGGTATGAGCCTCGAAGCCGACATCGACGACCTCTGGCAACGGAAACAGGACGGCCTGTCAGCGACCGACGCGACCGACGACCACCTCGCCGTACTCGATGAGTTCCTCGCGGCGCTGGAAGCTGGCGAGGTCCGCGCCGCGGAGAAGTCCGGCGGCGAGTGGGAGGCCAACGCCTGGGTCAAGCAGGGCATTCTGCTGAACTTCGGCCTGCGCGAGACCGTCGCCCGCGAGTACGGCGGCGTCGACTACCACGATGTGCTCCCGCTACGGGAGACCGCGGACCTCGGGGAGCGCGGGACCCGCAACACGCCGGACGGCACGACGATCCGCCGCGGCGCGTACCTCGGCGAGGACTGCATCATGATGTCGCCCTCCTTCGTCAACATCGGGGCGTACGTCGGCGACGGCACGCTCGTCGACTCCTGTGACACCGTCGGTTCCTGTGCCCAGATCGGTGAGAACGTCAAACTCGGCGCGAACACGCTCATCGGCGGCGTTCTCGAACCGGTCGAGAACGCGCCGGTCATCGTCGAGGACGAGGTGTCGCTGGGCGCTGGCTGTCGCGTCACCAGCGGCTTCGTCGTCGGCGAAGGATCGATTGTCGGCGAAAACACGCTCCTGACGCCACGGATTCCGGTGTACGACCTCGTCGAGGACGAGGTTCTCTACGGCGAACTGCCGCCGGAGCGCCGCGCGTTCCAGCGCTTCGTCGACTCTTCGGTCGGCGAGAACGACCTCATCCCCGGCGGGGCGTACAAGCCCGCTGTCGTGGCGACCGACGTGGAAGAGGAGACGCTGGAAGCGACGGAGCGAGAGGACGCACTTCGGGAGTAGCGAGGTTCTGAGCGGAGCGAAGAACCTCGACGGAACGGTGAGCGGCGGGAGCCGTGGAGTAGCGAGAGCCGCTCCCTATGGTCGCGCCTCTCGTTAGACGAACGGTGAGCGGAGCGAACCGTGAGCAGCGAGGTAGCGACCAGCGGAAGCACCCTCGAATAACGAGAGCGGTGAACGGAGTGAATTGTGACGTGCCGTATCCGGGTGACGGTGCTCACTGTCACCTGGGTGTGTTGCTGTAGCCATGCGAACAAGCACCCGTTACCACGGGGTGAACAATCGCCCGCATATTTGGTACCATACCACAAACACTATCGCATGAGCCAGGGACACACCGTCTCTCGCGTCTCGGCAGTGACGAGGTACAGATGGGTCGCTGGCGGTGCGAGCGGGCTGGTCGCCGGCGTCGGCATGGGCGTCGTCTTCCACGCCGGCGCGAACCTCATGCCGTTCATCGGGGCACTGTACGGCTGGCCGTCCGTCCTCGGCGGATGGGTGGTCCACCTGCTGAACAGCGTTCTCGCAGGCCTGCTGTTCGCGTTCGTCGTCTCCCGGCCGGTGTTTCACGGCCAGATAGAGTCCGTCGGAGAGAGCGTCGCGGGCGGCGTGGTCTTCGCGGCCGCAATCGGCCTGCTCTCAACAGGGTTCCTGCTCCCGGTCTCGATGAGCGCGCTGGGTGTCCAGTCGTTCCCCGAACCGCTTGTCCCGCTGCCGGGCATGCTCGGGAGTGTCCTCGTCGTGGCGTCCGTGGGCGTCGCCCACCTCGTGTACGGCTTGCTCCTCGGCTGGACCTACGCCGCAGCCAGGGGTCACAGAACTCCCGACAGCATGGCGAACGAGGCGTGACGGGCGTCGACTCCGCTCAGCCGGCGCTCACGTCGCGGCGGTGTCGTCGCTACCGACGACAAGAGGGAACGCCGGAAGCGATGGAGTGAGAGAACGCACTCAGGGAGTGTCGTGGCAAGCGAGGTAACGACCTCCAGTGGTGTATCATTTCGACTATCGGACTGGCATCGGCAAAAAGAAACCAATATAGGTTTCATTAATTCCAAAAGGCAGCTATTTGTAATTGCCAATGACTACACCACCGCATAACTTTAAGTATTAATAGTAGTAAATACCGGCCGTAGATATGTCTAGTGACAGTAAAGAGCAGAGCACCACAGAGCGGAAGTCAGCGATAAAGAAGCGGCACGAACAGGCGGCAAACGAGGTACTGCCGGATCGGCGGGAACTGTACATCGGTGGGGAATGGGTCCGGAGCAGCGCCGGGGAGACATTCGAAACGATAGACCCGACAACCGGTGAAACACTTGCGGAGGTGCAGGCCGGCACCGCGGAGGACATTGACAGTGCGGTTGCGGCCGCGTGGGATGCCTACGACGAGACGTATAGCGATATGTCTACAGGCCAACGTCAGGCGATGCTTGACGGTATCGCAGACGCCATTGCGGAGCGAAGCGAGGAGTTCGCAAAGCTCGAAAGTTTAGATAACGGGAAGCCGATTACCGAGGCGCGGATCGATATCGACCTCGTTATCGACCACTTCCGGTATTTCGCAGGCCTCGCTCGGTCGGGCGAGGGACGGACCATCGAGACTGACGACAGCCGGCACGTTCAGACACTCCGGGAGCCGTACGGGGTTGTTGGACAGATAATCCCGTGGAACTTCCCGCTGCTGATGGCGGCCTGGAAGCTCGCCCCGGCGCTGTCGGCTGGGAACACTGTCGTACTGAAGCCTGCCGAGGAGACGCCGCTGAGCGTTCTCAAACTGATGGAGATTACAGAGGACGTCATTCCCGACGGCGTCGTCAACGTCGTCACCGGGTTCGGCCCGGAAGCGGGGGAACCACTCTCGAAACACCCTGATATCCGGAAGCTAGCGTTCACCGGGTCGACAGAGATCGGGAGCAAGGTGATGCAAAGCGCCGCCGAACACATCACCGACGTGACGCTGGAACTGGGTGGAAAGAGTCCGCTCGTCGTGTTCCCCGACGCAGATCTGGAACAGGCCGTCGAGACCACGATTACGTCTATCTTCTTCAACACCGGCGAGTGCTGTTGTGCCGGGTCACGGTTGTTCGTCCATGAAGACATCAAAGACGAATTCTTGGATGAGCTTGCGGCTGCAGCCGAAGATCTGACTGTGGACGACCCACTACTGGAATCGACGGACCTCGGCCCGAAAGTAACCGCGGAGCAGGTGGAGCGGACACTGGGCTACATCGAGGAGGCAGAACAGGAAGGTGCGGCCTTCGTCACCGGGGGGAGCCAGCCGGACGACGAGGCCCTCTCGGATGGGTGCTTCGTCGCGCCGACGCTCATCGACGAGATTGACCACGACAGCAAAGCGGTCCAAGAGGAGATCTTCGGCCCGGTTCAGGAAGTGTTCAGCTGGAGCGACTACGACGAGATGATACGGCTGGCCAACGATGTCGACTACGGTCTCGCAGCAGGAATCCTCACAGAAGACCTCTCGAAGG
The DNA here is from genome assembly GCF_000336635.1 of Haloarcula japonica DSM 6131. Classification (GTDB taxonomy): domain Archaea; phylum Halobacteriota; class Halobacteria; order Halobacteriales; family Haloarculaceae; genus Haloarcula; species Haloarcula japonica. The sequence continues at coordinate 375,054 of NZ_AOLY01000037.1, forward strand.
CGCACCAGTGTGCAAAAGACATCGAAGCGGGGAACATCTGGGTCAACACCTACAACGACTTCCCGGCAGGCCAGCCGTTCGGCGGATACAAGCAGTCGGGAATCGGTCGAGAGATCGGACAGGAGACAGTCGACCACTACACACAGACGAAGACGGTGAATATCTCACTCGATTGATGTGACGGTCCCGTTCCCGCAAGTCCCGCCCGGACAGATCGAAGCCGCTAACGTGTCCATCGCCCCTGACGGGACGAAATACGTCGTCCCATCGGGGATGCACGAGCGGCTGTACCGAGCGGTGGTGCCCGACGCCGGTGACGGGGCACGGGACCCCAAAACCGAATTGGCGCTGGCCGGATGGGTGTCACTGCACACGGACGGGCTGACCAGGCGTGTGTACATCGATGCCCCGGATGACTTCACCGAGATGGCCATCGTACAGCGGTTCGCCCGGTCACACGACGCTGAATCGATTGTCATGGCATGCCACCCCAGCGGCGACGTGACCCGCTGGCAGTCGCCAGGCACTGTCTCCGTTACCGAACAGTGAACTCGGCAGTCAGCAGCCTGTCGCTCAGGGTCGGCACGCCACCCTGCGTAGTACAATCAGGGATGCCGGCTCGCGGCTGGCAACAACGTTATTTTCACTCCGGCTGCCGACCTGTGGCTATGGATGAGCAAATCGATCCCGACGAGCTGCTCGCTGCTGTCGGTTTTGATGCGGACGAAAGCGTGCTAACGCGCCGTCAAGCGGAGGTGCTTGCGCTCCGCGAAAACGATGTCCGCCAGAGCGATATCGGGGACTTACTCGGTACGTCACGCGCGAATATTTCAAGTATAGAACGTAATGCGAGAGAAAACGTCGAAAAGGCACGCCAGACAGTCGCCTTCGCGAACACCCTCACAGCACCCGTTCGTGTTGACATCGAGGCCGGGACCGATATCTACGATATTCCACAGACGGTGTATGCCGCCTGTGACGAAGCCGGTGTGGAGGTCAATTACGGTTCCTCGAATCTGTTACAACTCATCGATGACTCCGTCGATGGTGCGATTCAGCAGGACACGGTACAGGTGCCACTTCGCATTGATGTGACAAACGACGGTGTCGTACACGTTCGAGAACGGTCGGCAGAACGCAGGGGGTGACTAGGAACAACTTCAATAGCAGTACTACTGACTCGGATCGACAGGCACGGCTCACACACCAGTGTATCCGCGCTGATGCGGTTGTTTCGTGCAGCACCCTCCACAGCCGACCGTCGCACGATAGCAGAGATGGCAAGCGGTTGGGGTGCTGTGTGCATCGAAACGGAACCCTTGTTAGCCGCCGACACCGTGGTTTCCCCAATGAGCCACGACTCGCCGCCGGTCCGCCGCCTCGCGGACTGGGACCACGAGCGTCTGCAGGCGGTGGCTGCCGAACACGGCACGCCGCTGTACGTCGTCGACCTCGACCGCGTCGCCGAGAACTACGAGCGGTTCGCCACGGCGTTTCCCGACGCCCACGTCATGTACGCTGCGAAGGCCCACACCGGGCAGGCCGTCCTCTCGAAACTGCTTGAAACGGGCGCTGACATCGAGTGTGCCGCCTGGGGGGAACTCCAGCGGGCTATCGACGCCGGCGCGGACCCCAACACGCTCCAGTACACGGCCGTCAATCCGCCGGACCGGGACCTCGACTACGCCGTCGACCTGGCCGAGGACCATCCCGGGCTGACGATCACGGCCGGCGCGCGGGACACCTTCGACCGCCTCGAAGAGCGGGGCTACGACGGCCGGGTCGCCATCCGCATCAACCCCGGCATCGGAACGGGCCACCACGAGAAAGTCGCGACGGGGAAAGACGCCAAGTTCGGCATCCCCTACGACGAGGTGCCCGAAGTCGCGGCCGACGTACGCGAGCGCTTCGACCTCGTCGGTTTGCACGCCCACGCCGGCAGCGGCGTCCTCCACGACGACCTAGATGATCACTGCCGGGCCATCGCCAAGGTCGCAGACATGGGCCGGGAGGTCATCGCCGACGGCGCGGCCCTGGACTTTGTCGACTTCGGCGGCGGCTTCGGCGTCCCGTACCGCGAGTCCGTCGAGCCACTGGACATGGAAATCGTCGGTGAGAAGGTCCGCGACGCCGTCGGAGACCTCGACGCGCAGGTCAAACTCGAACCCGGCCGCTACGTCGTCGCTGACGCCGAATGCATCCTCACGGAGGTCAACACGGTCAAGGAGACGCCGGCGGTGACCGTCATCGGCGTCGACGCCTCGCTGGCGACGCTCATCCGGCCGGCGATGTTCGGCTCCTACCACCCGATCCGGAACGTCACCGCGCCGGAACGGGCGGCCGAACCGGTGTCGGTCGGCGGCCCCTGCTGTACGAGCGCAGACGTGTTCTGTACCGACCGGCCCATTGCTCGACCCGAACGGACCGACCTGCTCGCTATCGGCAACGCTGGCGCGTACGGCTACGAACTGGCGAACCAGTTCCACTCCCAGCCACGGCCGGCAGAGGTCGCCTTCGAGGACGGCGAGGTCCGAGTCGTCCGCGAGCGCGAGACGCTGGCGGACGTGACCCGCATGGAACGGTAATGGCGTTCGACATTCCCTCGTTCCACCAGCGGGCCGTCGAAACGCCGTCACACGAGCGCGTCGACGAGATGCGCTCGCTGCTGGTCGACACGCTCGAAGACGCCGGTGAGTACCCGGAGATAGACGATCTCGGAAACGTCGTCGCCTCGCGGGGCGACCCCGACGGGACGCACATTCTCCTCAACACCCACATCGACACCGTGCCGCCGCATCTCCCGTATGAACGGCGGCGGGAGCCGCCGGGGCCGGACAAGACTGTCGACGGCACTGGCGGCGACGGGGACGGCGATATCGTCTGTGGCCGCGGGGCCTGTGATGCGAAAGGGCCGCTTGCAGCCCTCCTCGATGCGTTCCTCACTGTGACACCTGAGGACGGCTGCGTCACGCTGGCGATTTCCACTGATGAGGAGACGACACAGACTGGCGGTGCACACCTCGCTGACACTATCGACGCTGACGGCTACATCGTCGGCGAGCCGACTGGCCTTGACGTGTGTACGGCCGCTCGCGGCCAGTTCGAGGGGACCGTCACCATCCACGGCGAGAGTGCCCATGCCGCTGACCCCGGCAGCGGCCACAACGCGATTCGGGCCGCCGCGCCGATACTGCAGGCGATGGAAAGCTACGACGAGAAGAAAGGACCAGGCGAACACGAAACGCTTGGCCACCCTATTCTCACCCCGTCGATGGTTGAGGGCGGCGAGGCGACCAATCAGGTCCCGGCGGAGTGCGCCATTACGTTCGACCGACGGAGCGTCCCGCCGGAGACCAGCGAGTCCTTCTGTGCGGACCTGCAGGCCCACCTCGAACAGTGGCTCCCGGAGTCGATGGGGCTTACCGTCGAGCTCATCCGCCCGGACACGCCGTTCCCCGAGGCGTTTGCGACCGATACCGACGCGGACTTGGTCCGCACACTGCAGGAAGCCAGCGGCGGCGGGGTCCGACAGTTCGGAGCCGCGACGGAAGCCTCGTATTTCGCGAGCAACGGACCAACTGTGGTGTTTGGCCCTGGCGATCTGAGCGACGAACTGGGTGCTGTCGCCCACTCGAAACGCGAGTACGTCCGCCTCTCCGAAGTGCGAACCGCGGCACGAGCCGTGCGGGAGACGGTCGAGCGACTGGTCTGAGTGGCGGCCTCCTGACGGATCAGCCTACGCCGACCGCCGTTGGACGAGATCGGAGAGCGCCGTCGTCGCGTCTTCGTCTGTCACGCTGTCGAACTCCTCGTAGTAGTCCGAGGTAGCCTGGAACGCTGCCGGTTTCAGCGGGACGACTACGTCGTCGGTCCACCGCTGTACTTCCTCAAGCACGTCCGGCGGCGCGACGGGGGCGGCGGCGATGACCTCATTGGCACCGGCCTTTCGCAGGCGCTGAGTGGCGACTCGCATGGCCGCACCCGTCGGAATCCCGTCATCGACCAGCAGGACCCGCTTGCCGGCCACGTCGAGCGGCCCCCACGTCTCGCCGTAGTCGACCGCTCGCGACTCGACAGTGTCGCTCGCGTGCGTCTTCGCCTCTTGAATGTACTCCCAGTTCACGTCCAGAAACCGCATCATCGGGCTGTTGATCCACGAAAAGCCACCCGGCGCGACGGCTCCGATAGTCAAACCCGGGTGGTTCGGCGCGCGTATACGTTGTATGACGATGACATCCATCGGGAGGCCGGTCGCGTCAGCGACAACGTTGCCGACGGGGACGCCGTTTGGTGCAAGCGTGACGACGATATCGCCGACGACATCCCGCCGGCGCAGCGCGGCCACAAGCTGTTGCGCCGCATCCGAGCGGTCTGTGAACATACCACATTATATGGAATCCTACATCCTAATCGTTCCGGTTAGCGGTCCCTGCAGTTAGTGACCGGCCGAGCAGTCGGGCGCAGTCCCCGTGTTCAGTCCTGCGGGGCCGGCTGGTCCGACTCTGACCCGAGGTGCAGCGTCTCTTCAACCTGTGTGTACGTCAGAACGAGTCCGACGAACGCGAGCGCGGCACCGGCGGTGAAGGGCGTACTGAACGACCCAAAGTTGTACAGGAGACCCGACGCCAGCGGCCCGATAGCGACACCGAGTCCGAAGGCCATCGTCAGCACGGACAGCGTCGTTCCGGACCCGCGCGCGCCGGCCAAATCACCGGCAAGAGCGAGCGACGGGGCGAACACGAGCGCGACGGCGATACCCTGAACGAACCGTGCCAGAAGCATGAGCCACGGGCCTGTCACGAGACCCTGTGCGAACACCGACGGGACGAGGATGACGAACCCGGCGACGATGAACGGCCGCCGGCCGAACCGGTCGCTCGCTCGGCCGATGGGTACCTGGAAGACGACGTTCGCGATGACGACGGCGGCGAACTGAACGCTGAAGAACAGCGTCGACTCGTCCAGCCGCATCCGAATAGGACCTTCGAGCGTGGCAAACAGCGCGATGGTGGACGCCATCATGAACGTGCCGACACCGAGGACAAACACCGAATCCAGCCCCTCTCCGTCCCGGTCCAGAATCGCTATCGAGAGGTCCTTTCCGGCCTCCGCTTCGAACGGTGGGTCCTGAATCAGAGCCCACACGAGAGCAAAGCTCACAACAGCGCCAAGTACGGCGATAGCGAAGGCGGCGGTGAAGCCGGATATCGCAGTGCCGGCGACCCGGTAGGTCACCACGTCGTTCGCCGCGAGTCCGCCGGTGATGACGACGCCGGCGATTATCGGCCCGAAGCCAAACCCTATAAGCCGGAAAGTGTTGAACACGCCGAAGTTCCCGCCGCGCTCGGCATCATTCGCTGCGTAGTCGTTGACCAGCGCGACTGTTGCCGGGATCGTGAAGGCCGCGCCGAGTCCCTGAAAGGCGCGCGCGGCCAGGACCGTCCAGTACGAGGAGAGGAACGGGTAGGCCGCGCTGCCGATAGCGAACAGTACCAGCCCGGTGAGGACGAAAGCCCGGCGCTTGCCGGTCCGGTCCGAGAGCCGCCCGGTGAAAGGCTGGCCGAAGCTGTTCAGCAGGCCGAACAGGGAGAGGACCAGCCCGATGAGCGTCTCCGTCTGGAGTGTGAATCCGAATAGCTGTTGGCCGGCGATACCGGCGAGCGACACCTGTCCACTGGCGATGTACAGGGGGAGCACGATGATGAGAAACGAGTTGCCCAGCGCGTCCGCCATCCGGGCGAACGCGAGCGTCAGGACTCGCGTGTCAGTGCCGAGGACCATCTATCGTCAACGAAGGCGGCCATACTCCTGATAGTTGCGTTCGCCGCGGAGTACGTGTCGACCCGAAAACGGTGTCGGCCAGACAGCGCCCCTCAGCTGTCGTCGGCCTGCTGCTCCGCGATGCCCGTGTAATCGGTCGGCGTCAGCGCTTCTAGTTCGGTCCGCACATCGTCACTCACGTCGAGGTCGGCGAACATATCGTGGAAATCCTCGATAGTGACCTCGCGGCCCCGCGTGGCCTTTTTGACCTGCTCGTAGGCATCGGCGTACCCTTCGCGGCGGAGAATCGTCTGTACGGCCTCACCGATAATCTCCGGCGTCGCGTCCAGGTCGTCGCGCATCACCTGCTCGTTGGGGACGACCTTCGCCAGCCCGTTCTGGCACTTGCTGTAGCCGATGAGACAGTGGGCGAAGGCGGCCCCGATGTTGCGCTTGACCGTCGAGTCCGAGAGGTCCCGCTGGAGCCGGGAGTTCGTCACGTAGTCGCCGAGGAACACCAGGTCGGAGTTGGCCTTCGAGAGGTTCCCCTCGCTGTTCTCGAAGTCGATGGGGTTGACCTTGTGGGGCATCGTCGAGGAGCCCGTTTCGCCCTCGACGGCTTCCTGCCCGAGGTAGCGGTCCGAGACGTACAGCCATACGTCCAGATCGAGGTCCAGCAAGATGTTGTTCGCACCCCGGAGCGCGTCGAACAGGACCGCGAGGTCGTCACAGGGGTTGACCTGCGTCGTCAGCGGCTCGTGGTCCAATCCGAGGTCGGCAACGAAGGACTCGGCGAACGCCGGCCAGTCGACCTCGGGGTAGGCGGCGACGTGGGCCGCATACGTACCCGATGCGCCGGCGAGCTTCCCGGAGAGGTCGTCGGTGGCGCGCTCCACGCGGCCGATGGCCTGCCCCAGTCGGGACGCGTAGACGGCCATCTCCTTGCCGAAGGTCGTCGGCGTCGCGGGCTGGCCGTGGGTGCGAGCCAACATCGGCACGTCGGCGTAGGTGTGGGCCATCTCCACGAGCGTGTCCCGAATCTCGCGGAGTTCGGGGACCAGCACCTCCTCGGCGGCGGGCTTGACGAGCAGTCGCTGAGCGAGGTTGTTCACGTCCTCGCTGGTCAGCCCGAAGTGGATCCAGTTGGCGGCGTCGAGGTCGTCGGGCATCCCCAGCCGGATGAAGTACTCGATGGCCTTCACGTCGTGATTGGTCGCCGAATACTTCCCGTACCCCTCAGTTTCTAGTTGCTTGACGACGCCCGCGTCCGTATCGTCGAACTCCTCGTACAGTGCCCGGAGCGTCGCGCGCTGGGCGTCATTGATTGTCAGCGGCGTGGCGTCAAGGTCGGCAAGCGCGATGAGGTACTCGACTTCCACTTCGACGCGGGCGCGCATCAGCGCCCGCTCGCTGGCGTACGGGACGAGCGGTTCGGTGTAGCGGGCGTATCGGCCGTCGAGCGGCGAGACGGCGGCCAGTGGCCCTCTCTCGGTCATACCCGAGTGTGCGCGGGAGGCGCGAAAAAGCGTGTCGTTCTCCCCCAACCACGGCGCAGGACAGTAGCGACGCGTGGCGTGACAGTGGAACGGGACAGAAACGGGGGTTCAGGTAAAATGTGGGTGCGTCGTCAGTTACTGAACTCGTTGCAGACCGGGATACCGACCGTGTTGTAGTCACTCATCGCGGCCAGTTCGTCGGGCACCTGATGGATGTCGACCGTGTCCTCGACCAGCGCGGTCGGGTCGAGCTTGCTCGATTCCACCATGTCCAGCATTTCGCTGTACCGGGACGGCTGGAGGCCGAGCGACCCCTTGAAGTCGATTTCTTTGGCGACGAACTCGTCGGTCGGGAGCGACACCATCCCTTCCTCTTCGCTGGTGGTCAGTCCGATCTGGACGTGCGTCCCACCCTTACGCAGTGAGTTTACCGCATTCTGACAGGTCGTTGCGATACCGAGGGCATCTGCGGACACGTCGGCCCCGCCGTCAGTGATATCCCTGACCTCCGTTGCGGGGTCGTCGACTTCCTGTGCGTTGACGGTGGCGACAGCGCCGAGGGCTTCCGCGCGCTCCAGTTTCTCGTCCATCAGGTCGACCCCGATGACGTTGCCGCCGAGGGCGTTCGCGATGTGGACCGCCGAGAGCCCGATGCCGCCGCAACCGTGGATGACCACGTCGTCGCCGGCACTGACCGGTGCCCGGTGGGCCATCGCGTGGAACGAGGTCATGAACCGACAGCCCATGCCGGCGGCCGACTCCGCGTCGATACCGTCCGGGAGCGGAACGGCGTTGAGATCGGCGTTGGGAATGTGGACCTCCTCGGCGAACGCGCCGGGAGCCTGGTTCATGAACCCGAGCCCGATGTGGTTCTCACAGATGTTCTCCCGCCCGTTCCGACAGAGGTCACAGCTTCCGCAGGCGAAGTTGAACGGGATGGCGACTTCCTGGCCTTCCTCGACGTTTTCCACGTCCTCGCCGACAGAGACGATCCGGCCTGTCGGCTCGTGACCGAGGATGTGTGGCGGATCCGGCCGGTAGCCGAACCAGTCCCAGTCCCCCTGCCAGCAGTGCCAGTCGGACCGACAGATGCCACAGCCGATGACCTCGGCGACGGCACCGTCCGGCTCCGGCTCGGGGCGTTCGACGTCCTGTACTGTCAGCGGTTCCTGAAACTCTTCTAGTAGTACTGCCTGCATTACAGCATTAACATTGGATATCTTACTAATGAAGATTATGGTTTTCAAACTACAATAAATTCGTTGTCGAGAAGTATTGTACCCTCAGTTTTGAGGATGGGAGTTCTTACAGAATAAGTCAAGATTACTCTCAGATATCCGTCTATAGCTGCCAGAGTCGGTAAAACGTGTCAAGTATATCCCTGTTCGTCTGCATGGAAGCGCCTCCGAAAGAGAGTGAAAATACGGTCCCGCCGGCGGGCAATCTTCAGGTCAGCCAGCCGTAATCGCCATCGGCGTCGCCGAAGCGGCCGTCCGGCGGGTCAAAGCGGTAGAGGTCCTGTCCGAGTGCGGCCCACGCAAGGCCGTAGACGGTCGCCGTCGCAGGCTGAACCTCGAATCCGAGAAACACGAGGGTCCCGAGGGCGAGCAACACGCCCAGCCACGGTGGCTGGATGCGCGTCCTGACGAGACCGACAGCGACCAGCAGTGACCCGCTGACCAGCACGAGCACGCCTATCCCGATGACCGCCTCGCCGCCACCAGTGAAGAGGCGGAGCAGTTGGCCGCCCCCGAAGACGAGCGCGCCGAGCGCGCCGAGCCACGCGCCGATGGTCCCGGGTCGCTTCATTCGTGCGCCGTAGAAGCCCTCGACGGCGTAGTGGCCGGCCGCGACACCGAGTGCGGAGAGGACGGTTCCGACCAAGACGGGCGTACTCGTAGCAGTCTGGGCGGTCGCGGATAGCGCCACGGCCCAGCCGATCCAGACGACACCTCCGACGGCGGCGACTGCACCCGCGCGCTGACACCGTAGCTTCGCCATACGAGCGAGTTGGCGGCGGGCTACAAATGCACACCGGACCGGCAGTGGTGCCGGGAGTTCGGTGTGCCCCGGTCGCACGCGACAGGGCGGACGGGGGTTTCGCAACAACTTTGCACGGGCCGGTCCGTCGGTCGCACATGAAACTCGCCGGTATGGCCAGCAACCGCGGCCGAAACCTCATGAACATCGCGGACCGCGCCCCGGGCGGGGCGTCCTTCGCCGTTGTTCTGACCAACGACGCCGACGCACCGGTCCTCGAAGCAGCCGCCGAGCGCGGCATCCCGACCGAAGTCGTCGAGCGCGGCGCGGACGAACCGCGCCAGTCTCACGAGGAGCGCGTTCTCGACGCGCTCTCGGAGTACGACTTTGACCTCGTCACGCTTGACGGCTACATGCGCGTTCTCAGCGAAACGTTCCTCGAAGGGACACCGACCGCGCTAAACATTCACCCGAGTCTCCTGCCGAATTTCACCGGGGCGAACGCCCACGAGCAGGTCCTTGACGCCGGCGTGAAGGTGACAGGCTGTACCGTCCACGTCCTCGACGAGAGCGTCGACGGCGGCCCCATCGTCACGCAGGAACCCATCCCTGTCTTCGAGGACGACGACGAGGACAGCCTCAAGGAGCGCGTGCTTTACGAGGGCGAGTTCACCGCCTACCCGCGTGTCATCGAATGGTTCGCCGAGGACCGCGTGACCATCGACTGGGACGAGGGCACCGTCTCTGTCGAGGGCGACGACGGCGGCGACTTCCCCGCGCGTCGCATCGTCTCGGACGACCTCGCGGCGAGCCTGCGCTACGGGGAGAACCCGCATCAGGACGCCGCGCTGTACACCGACACGACCGTCTCGGAGGCCAGCGTCGTCCACGCCGACCAGCTCAACGAGGGCGCGAAGGCGCTGTCGTACAACAACTACAACGACGCCGACGGCGCGCTGAACCTCATCAAAGAGTTCGAGGAGCCCGCCGCCGCGGTCATCAAACACACCAATCCCGCGGGCTGTGCGACCGCCGACTCCGTGGCCGACGCCTACGAGAAGGCCCTCTCGACGGACCCGATGAGCGCCTTCGGCGGCATCGTCGCGCTGAACCGCGAGTGTGACGCCGCCACCGCCGAGCAGATCATCGACTCGTTCAAAGAGGTCGTCGTCGCGCCCGGCTACACCGACGCCGCGCTCGACGTGCTGTTCGAGAAGGACAACCTCCGGGTGCTAGACGTAAACGAAAACTTCGAGGTCACGGACAGCCTGACCGAGAAGCCCCTCGTCGGGGGGCGACTGGTCCAGGAGCGGGACACCCAGCACCTCTCGGCCGGCGACCTCGAAGTCGTCACCGAGCGCGAGCCAACCGACGAGCAGATCGAGTCGATGCTGTTCGCCTGGCACACGCTCAAACACGTCAAGTCCAACGGGATCCTCTTCGCCAAGGGGACGGAGACGGTCGGCATCGGAATGGGACAGGTGTCCCGGGTCGACGCCGTCCGGTTGGCCGCGATGAAGGCCGACGAACACGCCGAGGGCAAGGACGCCGAGGGCGCGGTGATGGCCTCGGACGCCTTCTTCCCGTTCCCGGACGGCATTGAGGAGGCTGCCGCCGCCGGCATCGAGGCTGTCATCCAGCCCGGCGGCTCGAAGAACGACGAAAGCGTCATTGAGGCCGCGGACGAGCACGATATGACGATGGTATTCACCGGGCAGCGGTCGTTCAGACACGACTGAGCAATAGTGAAGGAGTGTCGGCTCCTCGATAGACGAGCGTCACGAGTCTATCAGTGGTTCCATCACGACTGACTGCGGACTTTTTCTGCGGCTTTGGCGGGCTGACCATCGGCAACGAAAGAGGTTTGCGACCGGATACTGAATCAGCGACCGATGGCAGACAATGAAGACAGGGAAGAGGCTGTCCGCGATGCCGTGGACGTTTCTCGAAGCGGTGCGCCGGCGGGTGGGAGTGTCATCCGGGACCGGTTCTCCGCCGACGAGATATTCCAGCGCATCGTCGTCGCGGCAGACGAAGAAGTAACAGTTGGGACCCGTGAACTGTTCTTCGCCGGGATCGCGGGCGGGTTCGCTATCACGGTCACATTCATGCTGTACGCGTCATTGTACGCGAAGACCGGTGGTGACCCGATACTGAGTGCGCTGTTGTACCCGCTCGGGTTCGTTTTCATCATTCTCGGGGATTACCAGCTCTACACCGAGAACACGCTCCCGCCGGTCGCGCTCGTCCTCGAACGGCTGGCGAGTATTCCGTCGCTGCTCCGTATCTGGATCGTCGTCTTGGTGTCGAACGTCTTCGGCGGGATGCTCGGCGCACTCGCGCTGGCGACGACTGACGTTCTCTCCGACGACGCGGCGGCGGCCGCCGCCAGCTTCGCGCAGAAAGCTATCGCAACATCACAGCTGACGCTGTTCTCGAAGGCGGTGTTCGCCGGCCTCATCGTCGCTGGCGTCGTCTGGGTCGACTACTCGCTGCGGGACAGTATCTCCCGGCTCGTGTTGATTTACATCGCCTTCCTGGCGATCCCGTTCGGGAACCTCTACCACGTCGTCGTCTCCGCGACGGAGATGTTCTACCTCGTGTTCATCGGCGAACTGGCGCTGTCCGTCGGCCTCTGGCAGTTCGTTCTCCCGGTACTTCTCGGCAACTCCGTCGGCGGCGTCGTGCTCGTGACCGTTGTCAACTACTTCCATACGACCGAACGACGGCTCGAAACAGCGCGGGATCAGGGGTCCAAGCGCCAGCTCACCATCCGGGAGTGGATCTGGGGCGGGTGGTCCGCTTCGGGCCGCTCGTACGTGCCGGCGACCGACGAAATTCCCCGAAGCGATCCGGAATCGCGAGAGGACGAGCGCTGACACAAACCATTTCAACATCCTCCGGCTATCGTTGGTGTGAACTGGGTGAGAGATAACCGGCTGCTGCTTCTGTTTGCCGCCGTCGTTCTGACGACGCTGGGGGCCATCGGGCTGGGAATCGTCGGTGTCGTCGCAACAGTCGGGGCGCTTCTCGGTGGCGGCGCGGTCATCCAGACCTTCGCCGGGTTCCTGCTTGGCACCCTATTGCTTGTGGGCGTCGACATCGTTTTCTCGGTCGCATTGGTCCGTGCGCTGGCCCGGCGGGCGTCGGTGCCGAAGAGCCAGCGGGTCGCTGGTGGGCTCGACCGTCTGGAATCCGTCGTGCCACCGCTGGCATCGCTCGGCCTCTCGGACGTGTTCGCACCGCCGGAGCCGACAACCGAGGAGCGACACGAGGCGTTGACGCGCCGGTACGTCGAGGGAGAACTCTCCGAGGCCGAATACGAGCGAGAACTACAGGCGCTTCTCGGCGAAGACGAGGACCCGGAGATAGAACTGCAGGACGTTGCCGATATCGAGACCGAACTGTCGCGAACCACGACAACCGACACCGAGTACGAACCCGCCCGGGAATAGCACTGAGCGGGTTTTACATGGTCGCCCGACGACGGGTCAAATATGGACGCACCGACGTTTCTTGAAGTCGAGGTGGAGCGGGACGCCGTCGCCTCGGTACTCGACGCCGTTCCCGGCGTCGCTGTCGTCGACGACGTTACTGCTGCCCCATCACCGGGACCGGCAGGACCGGATAGAGCTGAAGATTCCGGCCCGGACCTAACGGATCGTCTCGGGTCGCTGTGGCGACAGTGGGGGTTGCTCGGAACGGGGCTGTCGCTCATCGCGCTCGGCGCGGCGACAGCCGGACTCTGGTGGTACCGCCGTCGCAACGCTGCCGAAACTGATGTCGGTAGCACCGACGAGGACACGTCGGAATGGGCCACGGAACGTCCAAACGAGACGCCACCGCCGGCTGAACCGACCGTCGGCACGCCGTCGCCGACCGACACGGAGTTCGAGCCGCCAGCAGCGGTAGAAGAGACCGAGGACACGCCGACTCCAGAGGCGGAGGAAACTGCGCTGGCTGGAGAGAGACCACAGACAGAATCCGAGTACCGACAGCAGGACAGCGGTGGAGACACCGAACCGGCCGGCGTTGCCGGGTCGGCGACCGAGACGGACACTCTGGAGCAAGCGGAGACGGAGCCAACTGAGACAGACACGGACGAGCGTCCGGAAGCGAAGATCGACCCGGCACCGCTGCTGGGTGCCGCGTTCCTGATTCTGTCGAGCGCGCTCGGTCGGTGGGCCACGCGTGACCGGAGCGAACAGGCGTAGTTGTCACCGGTAGTGGCGATAGGTAACAGTAGTTGCCAATATAGTTTCTTTATTCAGCTGTAGAGGTGAAATGCCCGCTCAGTGAGCCTGCAGACTGAACGACTGATAAAATGAACCGAAACACCTGTGAGATATGAATAAAACCCTATCGTATGACTGGGACTGCCGCCAGACAGAAGGACATTATGGTTATGATTATCGGCCTCCAGCTCAGTATCATCGGAGCCGCTATTGACCAATTAGTTTTTCTCCTCGCTGTTGGCCCACTGTTCACCTTCGCAGTGTACACGAACGAACTTAGGCGGAGATGATAGATTTTGCACCTGCACTGACCGATACAGCCATTTCAGTTTCAGAGGGGTAGCTGAATACAGAAACCGGATTACCAACTACTGGTAAGGAAACGGGCGTTCGGGGCGTCTTCACGCCGGAGACACGCAACAGTCCGACAGGCTAAAGCGACCGGCTCCGATAGCCCGACCATGGAGTTCCACGAGGCCGCGAACTTCCTCTTCGAGTTGCGCCGGTTCGCCCCGCGAGCCGGTACTGATGCCACGCAGGACCTGCTATCGTCGCTCGGTGACCCACATGAAGGACTTCGCTGCGTCCAGATTGCGGGGTCCAACGGAAAGGGGTCAACCGCGCGGATGGTCGAACGAACGTTACGGGAAGCCGGCCTCGATGTCGGACTGTACACCTCGCCACATCTCGACGACGTGCGCGAGCGGATCCGTATCAACGGGCGGAAGCTCTCCGAAGCCGCGCTCGTCGAGTTCGTCGAATCGATCCGAACATACGTGACTGAACAGGGCGCGGCCAACGATTCGCCCACCTTCTTCGAGACGCTGACCGCGATGGCGCTGTGGGAGTTCGACCGCCAAGACGTCGACGTCGCAGTGCTGGAAGTCGGTATCGGCGGCCGATACGACGCCACGAGCGTGGTCGACCCGGCCGCCAGCGCTGTCACGTCCGTGACGCTCGAACACACCCATATCCTCGGCGACACCGTCGAGGAAATCGCCCACGACAAGGCCCACGTCGCCCCCGAGGACGCACCGCTGGTGACCGGGACGACTGGCGACGCACTCGCAGCCGTCCGCGAGGTCGCTTACGACATTGTGACTGTCGGCGAGGACGACGACGCCGACGTGACGGCCACGTACGGCGGTCGCGAGGGGCTCGAAGGGGCAGTCTCGGTCGACGGCCCCGACTGGAGCGTCGATACTTACCTCCCGCTGCTTGGCGCACACCAGGCACAGAACGCGGGAATCGCGGCCACGCTGTGTCGGCAGGTCACGGACGTCTCGCAGACGGACCTCGAACGCGGGCTCCGAAACGCCCACTGGCCCGGCCGGTTCGAGGTGATGAACGAGTCGCCGCTGGTCGTCCTTGACGGGGCTCACAACCCCGGGAGCATCGAGCGTACCGCGGAGACGCTGTCCTCGTTCGACTACGACGACCTCCACGTCGTCATCGGCGCGATGGTGGACAAGGACCACGAGCGTATCGCCGCGGCGCTGCCGGACCTGGACCACGTCGTCGCTTGCCAGCCGAACGTCGACCGGGCAGAGTCCCACCAGGTCGTCGCGACTGCAGTGGAGAACGCGACCGACGCGACGGTCGAGACACGCAGCGACGTTGCAGGGGCGCTCGATATCGCACTCGACGCGGCGGAGTCTAGCGATGCGGTCCTCGTGGTGGGGTCGCTGTACGCCGTACGAGAGGCCCGGACCAACTGGTCGCGCTCGCTGGTCTCCAAACAGGTCGACTCGCTGGCCGAGGCACGCGAGACCATCGAGAGCGCCCACGTCACCGCGGCCGGGGCCCAGCGGATGCGAGGAAAGGGCGTCCACCGCGTCCTGCACACCCGCGTCCAGCCGCGACAGGCACAGTATCTCAAGGAGGAACTGCTGTCGCTGGGCGGCGAATGTGCGATTTCCGGCCTGAGCGGTCAGGACGAGGAGTCCATCGATGTGGTCATGATGGCGACGATGGCCCAGTACAAGCGCCTTGCGGGGAAACTGGACGGCCAGCCCTACGGGCTCGCGTCGTTCGCCGACGAACTGCGGTCAGCGCTGTCTATCCAGCAGCCCGAGCCGGATACGTCGACAGTATATCCATGGGACGACGGGACGGCCGTGATGGGCATCTGCAACATCACCCCGGACTCCTTCCACGACGGCGGCGAGTACAACGCCGCCGAGGACGCCGTCGCCCGCGCCGAGCGGATGGTCGAGGCCGGCGCGGATATACTCGACATCGGCGGAGAGTCGACACGGCCCGGAGCGGAGCCGGTCCCGGTCGAGGAAGAAATCGACCGCGTGGTCCCGGTTATCGATGCGCTCTCCGAGCTTGACGTCGCCATCTCCGTCGACACGCGGAAAGCCCCTGTCGCGCGAGCAGCGCTCGATGCCGGTGCAGACATCCTGAACGACGTGTCCGGGCTCGAAGACCCGGAGATGCGCCTCGTCGCCGCCGAGTACGACGTACCGGTGGTCGTGATGCACTCCATCGAGACGCCAGTCGACCCCGACAGCGACATCCACTACGACGACGTGGTCGAGGACTGCATCGATCAGTTGACGGAGCGCGTCTTGCTCGCCGAAAAGGCCGGGCTCGACCGTGACCAGATTATCGTCGACCCCGGCGTTGGCTTCGGGAAATCGCCCACGGACGATTTCGAACTGCTTGACCGCCTCCCGGAGTTCGAGGCACTCGGTTGCCCTATTCTGGTGGGGCACTCCCACAAGTCACTGTTCGGACTGGTCGGACAGGAGGCGGGCGACTGTCTGGAGGCGACCATCGCCGGGACGACGCTGGCGGCCGAACGGGGGGCCGACATCGTTCGCGTCCACGACGTCCCGGAGAACGTTGCCGCGGTTCGGGTCGCTGAGGCAGCTCAGAACCCGAGGAAATTCGAGGACTGAGCGGCGCTGTTCGCTGGCGGCTGTCTGTGATTCTACCGGACCGAAAGCACTTACGCCACCACCGAGCACCGCTGGTATGGATCAGCGAGACATTGTCCGCCAGGGGTACGACGAAATTGCGAGTACCTACGCTGAGAAGCGGGACGGGAACGGTCGCGAACGGACCCTTGTCGAATTGCTTGCAGCGGCCCTCCCTGATGGTAGTCGTGTCCTCGATGCAGGCTGTGGTGCGGGTACACCGGCAATGGAAGTTCTCGCCGATCAGCACGATACCATCGGACTGGATATCTCAGCTGAACAGCTCCGTACTGCTCGTGATACTGTCGACTCCGACGGACTGGTCCGTGGTGACCTGGCGGCGCTCCCGTTCGCCGACGATATGTTCGACGCTGTTGTCTCCTACCACGCCGTCATCCACGTTCCCAAGGACGAACACGCCACTGTCTTTTCAGAATTTGAGCGTGTGCTCCGGCCCGGCGGGCGACTCCTAGCCGCGCTGGGTGACGATCCATGGGAAGGTACGAACGACGACTGGCTGGATACCGGCACCGCCATGGCCTGGAGTTTCCACGGTCGTGAACGTAGCGCAGATCTACTGATGGAAGCCGGCTTTCGCGTCGAATCGGTCGAACCGGTCGACGATGAACTCGGAGGGACCTTCGCCATCTTCCAGGCACAACCGGCGGACAGCAAGACAGTGTCGGGTCACAACTGAATCAGGGAAGCGTTTGTGCGGAGAAGGGGTCTATAAGCAGGACTATCCGAGCAGTTGTTCGGTTCGACAGGACTGGGCGGTACAAGCGACCTACCCACTATATTGAGGTCTCTATCACTGTTCTCTTTCAACAATGAAAATCGGGAGCGAACATATAAGGTCTGTATCGGTGGAGATTCGCCATGGGATTACGGGACGGGAGTGAGACCTCCCGAGAGCGTATCAGTTCTTCTGACAGAAAAGAGGTCGACGGTAGAACGCTTACTGATCGTATTGGACTTGACACCGGAGAGATACGCTGGCGGAAGGAGTTCACTGGATTCGACGAGTCGGACGTCGACAATCTGACCGCGATGGCAGACGAGACGGACGCCCGAGCCGAATCTGTCGTCGACGACTTCTACGATCACCTCGAATCGTTCGACGAAACCGTCGAGATTTTTGGGCGGTCCACCAAGTCGGTTGACCAGCTTAAAACCACCCAGTCGCAGTACCTCCGCGACCTCGTCACCGGGACCTACGACAAACAGTACTTCGAGAACAGGGCCCGAATCGGGAAGATTCACGACATGCTCGACCTCGGCCCGAAGATCTATCTCGGGGCCTACAGCATCTACTTCGAACACTTCCTGCGGACAATCGTCGAGGACCTACAATCGGGCGACGCTGCCCGGGACGAGGCGCTCGAAGAGATGCAGTCGCGGGCGCTCTCCGTGTTCAAACTCCTGAACCTCGACCAACAGGTGGCGATGGACACCTACATCGACTCGTACAGCCAGCGCCTTGAATCAGCAATCGATGACCAGCAAGCGCTGATGGAGGAAGTCGAGAGTGGACTGCAGGAGCCTATCGACGAACTGAGCGCCTCAGCCGAGGAGGTCGCCCAGACGAACCAACAGATCAACGCCGCTGCCGAGAGCCAGTCCGAATCAATGGACGAAGTGGCAGGCGAGGTCGCGGATATGAGCGCGACAATCGAAGAAATCGCCTCGACCGCCGAGGAAGTCACGAGTACCAGCACGTCGGCCGAGCGGAAGGCAGAACGCGGGAACGAAGCCGCACAGCAGGCTGCGGCCATGATGAACGACGTTGACGACGCCGTCGATACGGTGTCCTCAGACATCGCCGGCCTCCGGGAGCAGGCCGACGAGATCGATGACATCGTCGAGGTAATAAACGATATCGCGGACCAAACCAACATGCTCGCGCTGAACGCCTCCATCGAGGCCGCACGCGCCGGAGAGGCAGGCGACGGGTTCGCCGTCGTCGCCGACGAAATCAAGACACTCGCCGGTGATTCACAGGAACACGCGAACCAGATCGAGGACACAGTCACGGAGATTCAGGACGAGACCGTCGACGCCGTCGAGAGCCTCGAAACCGTGACCGAGCAGGTGACGGAGGGCATCGACCAGGTCGAGACAGCGGCCGAACAACTCGAAGAGATTGTTTCGGCAGTCAACGAGGCATCACAGGGCATACAGGAGGTGTCGGCCGCGACCGACGACCAAGCGGCATCGACCGAGGAGGTCGCCAGCATGATCGACGAACTGTCGAGCGGCATCGACGACATGACGGCACAACTTGACGACCTCGCGGCGACGAACGAAGAACAGACAGCGAAGATTCAGGACGTGGCCGAAACCGCGCGCCGGCTCGACACCGACACGGAATAAGCTCGACTCACACCCAGCACCCCTGACTTACTCCTCGACTTCGGGCGGTTCGACCGCCTCAGCCTCCGTCTCCGTCACGCGAATCCCCTTCGAAGCGAGGTGGCGCATCTGGCGGCGGACGAAGTCCTCCTCCGTCGTCCCTCGCGTCGCGAGAATGACCATCCGGGCGTCACCAGCGGGGCGCATCGTCCGTCCGGCCCGCTGTGCGCCCTGTCGGCGGGACCCGCCCAGTCCAGAAGCGACGAGCGCGAGTTCGGCGTCCGGGAGGTCGATCCCCTCATCGCCGACGCGGGAGACGACCAGCGTGTTCAGTTCACCCCGGCGGAACTCGTCGAACAGCTTCTCCCGACGGGCGTGTGGCGTCTCGCCGCTGATAAACGGCGCGTCGATGGCCTCGCTGATGGCCTCGCCCTGGTCGAGATACTCGATGAACACGAGCGCCTTCGCGGCGGGGTTCTCGGCCAGCGCATAGCGGATCTCGTCGATTTTCCCGGTGTTGCTGGCGGCGGCCTGCCGGCGGTCGTGGCCCGACGTGGAGCTGTACTCGGACTGCTCGGTCTCGTTGCCCCACGGCACGAGCCGGATTTCGACCTCCGGCTCGGCGACGTAGCCCTCGTCGAACAGCTTGCCCCAGTCCGTGCCGATTGGCGGGCCGATGAGCGTGAATATCTCTTCCTCGTCGTCGCTCTCTCTGGTCGGCGTGGCGGTCAGCCCCAGGCGGTGTTTGGTCTGGAGATCGGCGCTCCGGCGGTGAATCGGCGACGGGACGTGGTGGACCTCATCGAAGACGATGAGGCCCCACTTGCGCTGGTCGAACAGCTTCCGGTGGCGGTCCATCCCAGCAGTACGGTAGGTGGCGATGGTAACGGGGCGGATAGACTTCTCGCCGCCGTGGTACTCGCCGATGTCGTCGTCGGTCAGGGAGGTGTGTCGGACCAGTTCGTCGTGCCACTGTGTCGCGAGCTCGCGCGAGGGGACGAGAATCAGCGTCTCGCCGCCGACGGCGGCCATTGCGCCCATGGCAGCGACGGTCTTGCCCGACCCCGGCGGGCCGACGAACACCCCCGAGCCCTGCTCGGTGAACCGCTCGACCCAGTCCTGTTGGTAGTCCCGCAGGCGGAGGCGAAGGTCCATCTCGATGGCGTCGCCCGTTTCGAGATCACGGTCGTCACGGACCGGATAGCCCGCCTCGTACAGCGTGCGCTTGATTTCGGCCGTGGCGTCCTCGTTGACCCACGACTCCGAGTCCGAGATGGGGGCCCGGAGATGGTCGTCGTCGAGTTTCGGCCGGGCGACGTTGCCCATCAGGTCGTCGCTGTCGGCTTCCAGCACGACGTAGCCGTCCTCGTGGGTCTTCAGGCGGAACTTCCGGGCGCGTTCCCACTGGCTCGTTACCCACTCTTCGAGGTGTGGCGAGCGCTCGCCCAGCACGTCTCGCATCGTCGTCAGCAGGTCGTCTAGGGACTCGTGAGGCGCGGCCCAGATGTCCTCCTCGCGGAGTTCGTACACGTAGCCGCCCGAGCGGTTGGTGTCCTGGAGGCGCGCGAACTGCGAGAGCTGTGCTCGCGTGAACTGTTCGGGGTGTTCGACGACGACCTCCCGCCGGTCGGGAAACAGGACCACGCGCTCGCGGTCGGTCACCTCGGCGATGTCCGTCGGATACCATACAGACTCGACCTCGGACACGTCCTGGCGCTCGATGTCGCCGTCGTCGGCGAGATGCTCCAGTTCTGCCCGCGCCTCGTCGGGCGTCAGGTCCGTTTTACGGGAGAACTCCGTCGCCGTCAGGTGCGGGCGGCCGACGGCGTCAATAGCGTCGTAGACGGCGTCGAGTTCGAGTTCCGTGGCGGGGTCCGAGTCGTCGTCTCGGTCGGCTGGCTCCTCGGCTGTCACTACTGATTGGAGGGTGTCGACGCTCAAACGGGTTTCGTCTGGGCGACCACCCCGTCGGTCCGAACACGTACCTTAATATAGCGCCACCCAGACCTGCCGGCATGGTTGAGGGAATCGCGGCTGGACCGTGGTCGATCGTTCCCGCGCTCGTCGCCATCGGTCTTGCCTGGTACACCCGGGACGCGCTTATCGGGCTGTTCGTGGGCATCGTCATCACAGGCGTACTGGTCGGCGCGTTACATCCCCAGGCTGTTGGGGTTCCGTCGGACCTGATCACCGCTGGCGGTGAGGTGGCGACAGTCCAGCCACAGGCGGAGGACGGGAGTCCGTGGACGGTTGGTGTCGGTGGCATCGTACTCGGAGCGATATTCGGATTGAAGCTCGTTCCGGAGATAATCGCCACGGCCCCGCTGTTCGGGGAGTGGTACGTCAAGAACGTCCTGCTCGCCATCTTCGCCATCGGCGGGCTGATCGGACTGATGATTCGTTCCGGGGCGATCCAGGGCGTGCTGGAGGCGCTAGTGGCACGAGCCGACTCCGCCGCGGACGCCGAGAAGGCCGCGTTTCTGGCCGGCATCGCCATCCACATCGACGACTACTTCAACTGCCTCGTGGTCGGCTCGATGATGCGCCCGCTGACCGACAAGTTCGACGTGTCACGGGCCAAGCTGGCCTACTACGTCGACTCAGCGGGGTCGCCAGCGTCCCGGCTTGCGTTCTACTCGACGTGGGGGGCGGCGATGGTCGGCTTCATCGGGGGTGGCCTCGTCGAGGCACAGCGGCAGGGCACGCTGCCGTCCGGGATGACGAACTTCGTGAACACCGGCGGTGAGCAGGTCACCGCGGCGACCGGGGCCGTCTGGCCGCTGTTTTTCAATACGCTGTTTACCGGCTTCTACTCGTGGATCGCGCTCGGACTCGCCGGTCTCGTCGCCTGGCAGATCGTACCAAACATCTACGGGATGGGAACAGAGGAGTCCCGAGCGAGAAACGAAGGGAAGGTCGTCGGCGACGACGCTGACCCGATGATATCTGCGGAGATGGACGAATACGAGATGTCCGAAACCGCTACACCGGACTGGCGGAACTTCGCCTGGCCGATCCTCACCATGATCGTCGTCGGCCTCGGCGCAATGTTCTGGCGGGCCAGCCCCGTCATCTACGTCAAAGGGAAGGAAGGGATGGGGACCACCCTGCTCCAGCTCGGCAGTTGGCAGCTCATCACGCCGCCGAGCGGGCCGTGGGCGTTCAACATCGGCGGCGTCCAGCTCGGTCTGGCTTCGTTTTCGGCGCTCATCGTCGGCTTCCTGCTGTATCGCTTGAAGGGCGACATCCCGTCCAACGATGACGCGACTGATGCGATGATGGTCGGCTTCAAAGGCATCCTCCTCGCGGCTGTCATCCTGATGTTCGCCAGTTCCATCCAGAACGCAGTGACGATACTGGGTGTCTCGTCGTTCGTGACGAACGTCTTTGGCGGCGTGCCGGCGTTTGTTATCCCCGTCAGCGTCTTTCTCCTGACCTCCTTTGTCAGCTTCTCGGACGGGTCGTCGTGGTCGACCTACGGCATCATGTTCCCCATCGCCATCCCGTTGGCGTTCTCGACGGGCGCGAACCTCCCGCTCGTCCTCGGTGCGGTGTTCAGTGGCGGCATCTTCGGCGACCACACGTCGCCGATCAGCGACACGACCGTCTTGGCGTCATCGACGAGCGGAAGCGACCACATGGTCCACGTCAGGAGTCAAGCCCCCTACGCCCTCATGGCGGCGGGTATCGCGGCCGTGCTGTTCCTCGTGTTCGGGCTGGTGCTTCCCGAAGGTTTCCGCGTCATCCCGTACTGACCGGCGGCACGTCTGTGGCCGTCGTCAGCGCGTCCGAACGCCGTTCGATTAGAAAAGACCGATACCTTCGATTCGCTTCTCGTAGAGGTCTTCGTACTCCGCCCGGACCTGTGTGTGGTCGAACTCGGCGAAGGACTCGTCGACTGTCCGGCGCTCGAAGCCGGCAGACTCGGTGATTTTGTCGGCGATCTCCTGCGGGTTCGTCACCCGGAAGGCGCGGCCGCGCTGCTCGATGAGTTCATGGGCTGACGACTCGGCCTGGTACTCCACGATGCCGATACAGCCACAGGCCATCGCCCAGAGGAGGTCCGTGGCGAAGTATTCTCGGAACGCCGTCTGGACGAACACGTGTGCGCCCTTGTAAATCGAGACACGCTCTTCGATATCGCACGCGCCGACGAAGGTCACGCGGTCGTCGATTCGGAGGTCGGCCGCCTCCTGTTCGTAGTACTCCCGTTCCGGGCCGTCGCCGATGATCGTCGCCGACCAGCCCTTCTGTCTGAGCTCCGCCAGCCCGAGCAGCAGCGACTCGACGTTGGCGCTGCCGTCCAATCGGTGGGCGTACACCACGTCGATCTCCTCGTCGGCCTCTGCTTCCCGAACGAGGTCCATGTCGATGCTCTGTGGGAGAATCGCGGTCTGGTCCGCCGTCGCCCCCCGCTCACGGACCCGCGTACGGACAAGTTCGGAGGGGGTGATGAGGCAATCGGACGCGCGGAGTGCGAGGGTGGCCCGGCGGCTCTCGGGCACGTCCTCATCCCCGTACCACTCCGTAAGAAGCGGCGCGCGCGCCAGCGTTGCACCGGCCTTGGCCGCCAGTACGACCGACGCCGGCGTCGGATGGACGTGAACGATGTCCGGGCGGTATCGTGCGAGCATGACCGGCAGGCGAACACAGAACGAGGGGACGGTCGGCGAGACGGTGACGGCACGGTACGTGATGCCGTCGCGCTCGCGCTGGTTATCGAATCCCGGCCACCACTGCGAGCAGAACACGGTCACGTCGTGGCCGGCAGCGGCGAGTTCGGTAGCCACCCGCTCCAGCCGGGTCCGGCCCACTGTGTCCCGGTACTGACTCGTCTCCATGGCGACGACCGCGACACGCATACAGGGGCGACGACGTGGCCGCTCAAAAATCCACCCGTTCGCGGTTGGCAGCGGCAGACAACAGGTCGACTCTCCAGAAAGCTGTCGTTGGGCTGGAGGTTTATTACAGCAACTCTGCAATGTGTCGATGTATGAGCGATGAAGACGACCTCCGTGCGGAGGTACGGGAACTCCACACCGAGGTCGATGCCCTCCACACACGCATCGCCGCCCTTGAGTCGGAGCTAGACACCGACCCGCCGCCGTCAGCCGAAGATCAAACTGCCAGTACAGCAGTCGAATCGGACACGGCGACTCCCGAATCGGAGTCCGAAGATAGTTCGGAGCCAGGGACAGAGACCGGCGAGACAGCCGACAGCGAGGCCCCTCCCGAGGAACGGAACTGGGAGCGCGACATCGGGATGAAATGGCTCGGCGGAGTCGGCGGCCTCGCGCTGGTGGTCGGCGTCGTCTTCTTCATCCGGTTGGCCATCGAGGCGGGGTATCTCGGTCCACTCGGGCGTGTGCTTACCGGTACGGTAGGCGGTCTCATACTGCTCGCTGGGGGCCGGTACGCCGCTGAACGGCAGGGCTACAGCCGGTGGGGACGTCTCGTCGCGGGAACCGGGCTCGCAATCGCGTATTTCAGCGTCTACGCGGCCTACGGCTTCGAGTCGTACCGCGCCGCTATCGGAACCCCGCTGTGGACGGTCCTGCTCGCCCTGACGGTGCTCGTAGCCGCCACCGCGGCTGTCTCGGTGCGGGACTGTGCGCCGGCCGTCGCCGGCGAAGCGTTCCTGCTGGGCTACGTCACTGCCTACGTCGGACTCGATGCCGGTTCCTTCGTCGTCTCACCGGCCTACGTCGTGCTTCTCACAGCCGGGCTCGTGACCATCGCCGCTGTCCGCCCGTGGAGCCGGCTCGTCCTCGGCAGCGTCCTCCCAGCCTACGTGCTCCACGTCGCCTGGATGAACAGGCTGGAGCCACCCGAGTCGGTCGCCACCGCCGTCCTCGCCGCGACGTTCGCCGTCTATGCCGCGGGTGTGTACGTACTCCGTGCGAGCGGCCGAACGGACCGATGGCACCGCCGACTGGTGGAAGCGACGACTGCATCCAATGCCGTGTTCGCCGCAATCCTGCTGGAAAGCGTCGCTCGTCGCCTTCTCCCGACGGCACCGGACGGGGTAGCTGTCGGCGCAGTCGGACTCGCCCTCGGCGGCGTCTACGCCATCACGGAGTCACGCCTGGGACAGCAAAACAGCGCTGCTGGAGTGCTTGCCGTCGTGTTGCTCGCCGTCGGCGTCGTCCTCGCGGCCAACCCGTTCGCCGAAACCGTCGGTCTCCTCATCTTGCTCTGTGGAGCGCTGGCGCTCGGAACTCAGCGGGATGCAAGGGCGGTTCGCATCGGTGGGCACCTCGTCGCATTCGGAACCGTCGCCAAGCTGCTCGCCGTGGACGCGACCAGATTACCGGCGTTTTCGCTTGCGGACCCGCTTGCGACCGTGATGGGGCGGCCGGCCGCCTACCTGCTGGGAATCGTGGTCTTCTACGGGCTCGGTCGATGGTTTGGCGGCGCATCGACGACGGTACCCAGCATGGACCGCGAACTCTCGGTGGCCGCTCCGTACGCCTGGACCGCGACCGGACTCGCGGTGGTACTCCTGGGACTGGAGCTTTCGGGAGCGACCCTGTCAGTCGCCTGGGCAGTACTGGGGCTCGCGTTCGTCGGGGTCGGCCTCGCGCTGGACGCTCGCAGTCGGCGGCTCCAGGGTGTCGTCGTCCTCGCCCTAGTGACGACCAAGGTGTTCCTCTACGACACGCAGGGACTCGATACGCTCGCTCGAACCCTTTCGTTCCTCGTGCTTGGCGGTATTCTGCTCGTTGCCTCGTACGCGTACGCCCGCTGGCAGGGTGAAAAGCCGCTCCAGCGACTATCCGGCTAGTAGCGCTACACGTCATTGATTCGACCGCGAAGCCGCCACAAAGGGTTTTGCCCGTGCCTGCCCTCCCTCCCGTTGTGACCGCGTACGACCTCTCGCGCTATCTCAACGTCCGGAGCGCTTACGGCAGTTCGTTCGCGCCGGACGGGACGCTCGCCTTCCTGATGAACACGACCGGCGTCGGCCAGATCTGGTCGCTCACGGAGCCGCGTGGCTGGCCCGAGCAGCTGACTTTTTACGACGACACCGTGAGCTTCGTCGACTACTCACCCGAGCGCCCGGAACTCGTCTTCGGCATGGACGAGGGCGGCAACGAGCGGGCGCAGCTGTACCGCCTCGACGCGGACGGGCACGTCCACGAACTCACAGGGATGCCCGACGCGAAACACCGCTGGGGTGGCTGGTCGCCCGACGGCGAGCGCTTTGCGTTCGCGTCGAACCGCCGCGACGAAGCTGTCTTCGACATCTACGTGCAGGAACGCGATGCGACCGGCGACGACGCGGAGTTAGTCTGGGAAGGCGATGGCTGGCTCTCGGTGGGCGGGTTCTCGCCCGACGGTGAGCGACTGCTGGTCAGCGAGGCCCACTCCAGTTTCGACCAGGACATCTACGTGCTTGACATCGACAGCGGGGACCTCACCCATCTCACACCACACGAGGGGAAGGTTCGCTATACGAGCGCGTCGTGGGGGCCGGACGGGGAGGCAGTGTATCTCGTCACCGACGCCGAGAGCGACACGCTCGAACTGGCCCGCCTCTCGGTCGACGGCGACCTCGATATCGTGCGCTCGGACGACCAGTGGAACATCGACGGCGTCGCGCTGGATCAGGACAGCGGCCGCCTGGCGTACTCGCGCAACGTCGACGGCTACAACGAACTCACCGTCGGCGAACTGACGGGGCCGACAACCATCGAGACGTTCCCGACGCCGGACCTGCCGGGCGGGTTGGCTGGCGGCGTCTCCTGGGGACCCGACGCCGAGCGCTTCGCAGTCAGCGTCACTGGCCGGAGGGTCAACACCAACGTGTTCGTCGTGGAAGCCGAAACCGGCGAGAGCGAGCAGTGGACGGCCGCCTCGACGGCCGGTATCCCGCGTGAGACGTTCATCGAGCCCGAGGCCGTCCGGTTCGAATCGTTCGACGGGCGAGAGATTCCGGCGCTGTTCTCGCTGCCGGCAGGGGCCGCCGACGGAGCCAGTACAGACGGCGAGACGCCGGTCATCGTCGACATCCACGGCGGCCCGGAGAGCCAGCGCCGGCCGTCCTTCTCGGGCCTGACCCAGTACTTCCTCTCGCGGGGGTACGCCGTCTTCGAGCCGAACGTCCGCGGCTCGACCGGCTACGGGAAGGCCTACACGCACCTCGACGACGTGGAAAAGCGGATGGATTCAGTGAAGGACCTGCGGGCCGGCGTCGACTGGCTCCACGACCACCCGACCGTCGACCCCGACCGAATCGTAGCGATGGGCGGGTCCTACGGCGGGTTCATGGTACTTGCGGCGTTGACTGAGTACCCGGACCTCTGGGCGGCCGGCGTCGACGTGGTCGGCATCGCCAACTTCGTCACGTTTCTGGAGAACACCGGTGACTGGCGTCGCGAACTCCGCGAGGCAGAGTACGGTTCCCTCGAAACGGACCGCGAGTTCCTCGAATCCATCTCGCCGATCAACAACGTCGACCGCATCGATGCACCGCTGTTCGTCCTCCATGGAGCCAACGATCCGCGTGTCCCGGTCGGCGAGGCCGAGCAGATCGCCGAGCAGGCGGCCGCACAGGGAGTTCCCGTGGAGAAACTCGTCTTCGACGACGAAGGACACGGCATCAGCAAGCGGGAGAACCGCATCGAGGCGTACACTGCCGTCGTCGAGTTCCTCAACGAGCACGTCTGAGATATCCGGCCGAGTACTGTGGCGGGCGTGGATTACAGCCGGTACACAGGGTAGTTTCAAACTATGAGAGCGTTCAGGCGGATTTATTACGCTGCCGAAGCACCGTTTCGTATGGAGATAGCCGAACGCTCGCGAGCGCGGGTTCAGGAACGCCTCGCCCGTCTCGAACAGGAGTTCGGCTCGACGCCGGTGGACCAGACCACCTTTTCGGTGGGTGGGGAGGCGTACCAGCGTGCTGTCGAGCGCTCACGGGAGGGACAGGTGGACGTACACGCGTTCGTCCACAACGAGTCGGGCGATGTGTTGCTGAGCGACGCTGATGGGTCGTGGGAGATACCCAAAGGACAGACCCGGGGGGCCGAGCGGCCGGCGGCAGCGGTCGAGCGGGTCGTCACCGAAACGGCCGGCGTCGCGTGTACGATTCGGGACGCGGTACGGGCCACTATCTGCGGGGTGCGAAACGAGACGGACCCGGACGCGGAGACGGTGTACCGCCTCAGTATCGTGTTCGACGCCGAAATCAACAGCGCCAAGCTCG
Source organism: Haloarcula japonica DSM 6131 (assembly GCF_000336635.1). Lineage (GTDB taxonomy): Archaea > Halobacteriota > Halobacteria > Halobacteriales > Haloarculaceae > Haloarcula > Haloarcula japonica. The sequence goes on from NZ_AOLY01000037.1 coordinate 403,009, forward strand.
ACAGCGATGCTGCCGAAACGGCCGACGACGTTGACGCGTCGATCCGGTGGGACGACGCGAGCGATGTCGCGGTCGCAGAACTGGTTTAGATAACGCCGGTAACGGTCGCTGCTTCGATGGCCGCTTCTTCACTCATGCCGTCCCCGAGTACTGTGTAGCGGTCGCGGATCTGGTGGGCCGTGGTCAGCGCTTCGATCACCGTCTCGTCGTCGATGCCGAGCTCGTCTGCCGTTGTCGGCGCGCCGATAGCCGCCAGCGCGTCTCTGGCGTCTTTCCACTGGCCTTTCTGGCCGCTGTGGAGGTATTCGGTCATTATCGAGCCGACACCGACCTGATGGCCGTGAAGCGCGCCGTCTGGGACGAGCCGATCCAGCTGGTGGGAAAACAGGTGTTCCGCGCCGCTTGCCGGGCGAGAGGAGCCAGCAATAGACATCGCAACGCCCGAAGAAACGAGCGCTTTCACGACGATCCAGGACGACTCCTCAAGCCCCTGTTTTATCGAGTCGGCGCTCTCGACGAGCATCTCCGCGGTCATCTGGGAGAGCGCGCCGGCGTACTCCGAGTAGTGGACGTTCTTGAGCCGGTGAGCGAGTTGCCAGTCCCGGACCGCGGTGTAGTTCGAGATGATGTCGGCACAGCCGGCAGTGGTCAGCCGCCAGGGGGCCTCTGCCAGCACCTCGGTGTCGGCGATGACGGCCAGTGGGGGCTCTGCGGCGACGCTGTGGCGCGTGTCACCTTCGGGGACCGAGCCGCGGCCGGAGACGATGCCGTCGTGGCTCGCGGCTGTCGGCACCGAGACGAACCCCAGCCCCAGGTCGTCGGCCGCCATCTTCGTGATATCGATGGCCTTCCCGCCGCCAACACCAAGCAGGAAGCCCGCATCGATCTCCGACGCGTGGTCGATGACCTGCTGGACGGCGTCGAAACTGGCCTCGTCGATGACGATCTCGGATGGGTTGTATCCCTCATCCTCGAACTGTTCGACGACCTGCTTGCCGGCGACATCGTGTGGCGTCGGACTGGAGACGACGAGCGGCCGGCCGGTCAGATGGAGTTCGCTGACAGCCTCGATTGTCTGCCCGAGGACCCCGTGCCCGACCACGACGTTCCGGGGCAGGCGGATCCAGGTGCGTTTCTCGAACATGCTTGCCTGTCTCCGGGCACGCGTGAAAACAGTTTAGGTGCGACTGGCGTTCCGACTGTGCGATACCCGAAATCCTTTGACAACTATCACACACCAGTTTTCCAAAAACAATTATTAACATCAGCGGGTGGGTGCGCCTGTCATGGCACGTGACACGACTGATGACGGCATGCGAGCGTCTCGGCGGACGTTTCTGAAAGCGACCGGCGTGGCCACGGCAGCGGCCGCCACCGGCGCAGGTGTTGGGACCGCCGCGGCGCAACCCGACGTCGATTCGCTCATCGACGATCTCACACTGGAGCAGAAAGCGGCCCAAATGACACAGGTCGCGATCAGCTCCTTCGAGGCGGAACCGGAAAAATCGAACGTCCCCGATAGCTTCGGGGTCGACACGGTCGGCGAGTACTTCAGTGAACTCGGCGTCGGGTCGATTCTCTCAGGTGGGGCCGAACCGCCGAGCTTCGACGGCGAGACCGTGGTTCAGGGAATCAATGCCCTACAGGAGTATAACCTAGCGAACGCCGACCACGACATCCCGTTTCTCTACGGCGTCGACGCGACGCACGGGAACGGCCTACTGGAGGGGGCAACGGTGTTCCCCCAGCGCCTGAACATGGGTGCGACCCGAGACCTGAGTCTGATCGAGGCGGCCGAGCGCCACACGAGCGACTCGACGGCGTCAATGGGCGCACACTGGACGTTCGCCCCGACGACGGACCTCCAGCGGGACCCCCGCTGGGGCCGCTTCTTCGAGGGCATCAGCGAGGACCCGAAGCTCGAAGCGGATGTCTCGCGGGTACGGGCACGAGCGCTTGAGGACGACGACCGGCTGACGGCGTGTGTCAAACACTTCGCGGCCTACTCGGTCCCGAACAACGGTAACGACCGCGCACCGGCCTCGACGTCGCTACGCGACCTCCGAACCAACATTCTTCCGCCGTACCGAGAGGCACTGGAGTCTGAACCCGGGACGGTGATGGTCAACAGCGGGTCAATAAACGGGGTTCCGGCTCACGCCTCTCACTGGCTGTTGACGACGCTGCTCCGGGATACCTACGGCTACGAGGGGATGGTAGTCTCGGACTGGGACGACCTCAACCGGATGATCACGAACCACGACTACGCGCCCGATTTCGAGACGGCGACGGAGATGGCCATCAACGCCGGTGTCGACATGTACATGATCGGCAACGGCGGTGACGCACCGGGACCGGTCCAGTTCATCGACACCGTGGTCGGTCTCGTCGAGGACGGCGCGATTCCTATGGCGCGTATCGACGAAGCGGTCCGACGAATCCTCGAACTGAAGGCCGACCTCGGCCTGTTCGAGCAACCGACGGTCGACGAGTCCCGCATCGGGAACGTACTCGGCGGCGCACAGGAGACCTCCGAGACGATGGCCAAGGAGTCGCTGGTCCTCCTGAAAAACACGGAGGATGCGCTCCCGCTGTCCGGCGACGAGACCGTCCTGCTGACCGGCCCCGGAGTCGACAGCGACGGCAACAACACCCGCGCGCTGATGCAACACGGCGGCTGGACGCTCGGCTGGCAGGGAGCCAGCGCCGGCGGTCCGTACCCACGCCAGAACCTCCTCGAAGACGAACTGGGTGCTCGTGTCGGCAGTCTCACGCACGTCCCGACCGCGTACGAGAACACGACCTGGTACGCCGGCGAGGGCGACGGCGAAAACCAGCAAAGCGACGAGAACGGCAACTTCGACTTCACCGACGAGCAGCGGTCACAGGTCGAATCGGCGGCCCCCGAGTCCGACGCCGTAGTCGTCGTTATCGGCGAAGGCACCCACAACGAAGGGTTCGGCGACCGGGACGAACTGGTGCTCGACGAATCCCAGCAAGCCCTCCTCGACACCGTCGTCGAATCCGCCGACGATTCGACGCCGATAATCGGCGTCATGCTCGCGGGCGCTCCGCGGGGGTCCCCGGAGACGTTCAGCCAGCTCGACGCCCTCCTGTTTGCCGGCCAGCCCGGCAGCGACGGCGGGATCGCCATCGCCGAAACGCTGGTCGGCGAGCACAATCCGTCCGGGAAGCTCCCGTTCAGCTGGCCCGAGAACGTCGGGACTGCACCCGTGCAGCACAACCGCTACGACCCGACCTCGACGGGCGGGACGGACAACACAGCCATCTTCGAGTACGGCCACGGCCTCTCCTACACCGACTTCCAGTACGGCAGCGTCTCCGTCACTCAACCTACTGTCGGCAACCCGGCCAACCAGTCCGAAGTGACCGTCAGCGTCGAGGTGACGAACACCGGAGGGATGGCCGGCGAGCACATCGTCGAGGTGTTCAACACACAGTCCTACGGCTCGGTCCTCCAGCCGATGCGCCGGCTGCTCGGTTACGAGCGCGTCTCGCTCGATGCTGGCGAGTCAACCACGGTGGACGTGACCGCCGACCTGACGGCGCTGGAGGTCGTCCCCGGTGACGTGCTCGGACTTGGGCCGAAGGTCGTCGAAGCCGGCGAGTACGAACTCACTGTCGGCCAGGACGGCCCGACGGCCACGCTCATCGTGCAGAACGCGGCGAGCATCACCGATCCGGACCCCGTTCCAGGCCTCCCGAACGGAACAGGGAGCAACCCCGGTCGGGGCAACAGTGGGAATGGAACCGGTAACGGTAACAACGGGAACGGCAACAACACCAGCCGCGACCCTACCATGGAAGACGTCGTCGACCTGCTCAACGAGGTTCGGCGACAGTCCTGACCAGGCTGCCGCGGTCCCGCTTTGCGGGTGATCCCTGGAATATCCAGTGCTGTCGAGCGCCACTACGCACAGACACACGTCGATCCGTTCGCACGCCCACGAATTATTATATATGTTCGGTGATATTAGCTGAAACAGCTATCCAGTGACACGGAACCAACCAACATGGTTTGAATGGAACACCGATGCCTGACTCCACACGCCAGCCCAACGCGACCGTTCGGGATCAACTCCAGCAGTACGGCCTCTCCGAGACAGAGGCGGAAACGTACCTCGCCGTCGTCGAAAAGGGACCGGCAACGGCCCGGACGGTTGCCGAAACGGCGGGCGTTTCCAAGAGCTACGTGTACGATATCTGTGGGTCACTGGCCGCGGACGGGTTCGTCACCGTCGACGACCACCGGACGCCGACGGTCATCCGTGCGACGCCCCCGTCGGAGGCCTTCGGCACGTTAAAGCGCGAACTCGACACGCTGGAGACGGCGGTACAGACACGGTACGAGGACAACTCGGCCGAGGACAACTCCTTCGAGGTAGTCAAATCCAGACCGACCATCATCAAGCGCCTGAAACGGCACATCGAAGCCGCCGAATGCGAGGTCGTCCTCCAAGTTCCGGCCCGCCGGCTCCCGGAGATCCGCGACACGCTTCGCCGTGCCCGCGAGCGGGGCATCCTCGTGCTCCTGGCGCTGTCGAGCTACGACACGGCAGCGATGGAGTTGGAGCTTGATGGCGTCGCCAACGCCGTCCGTCTCGGCCTCGACGGCGCACCCTCGTTGCTTGCGACGGACCAGCAACGCGGGTTCGTCTCTCCATCGACGATGCTCAGTTGGGACCATGACGAGACGAACGCGATCACGTTTACGCAGGAGGCGGTCGCGGCGGTGTTAGTCGGTTCCTACCTGGGCAATTACTGGCCGATAGGCGAGGAGGTCCTCGTTTCACGGCCCCCGTCACTCCCGGCACGATACGATATGTTCCGCCCCGTCGTGTTCACGACTGCGCTCGCGCTCCGGGCTGGTGAGTCCGTCGTCGCCGACCTGTATGCGCGGCCGACGGGCTCCGACGACAATTTCGAAGTGATATCCGGCGAGGTAGTCGATGTCCGACAGAACCTCGTTGAGCCGCACAACAGCGATTTCGGGTTCGAGAACTCGCTGGTCGTCGACACCGGAGAAGGCCGCATCACTGTCGGCGGATACGGTGCGTTCTTAGAGGATTACGAGGTCAAGCACACGACGCTCCACCGAGCGTAGTTGTCACTCGGTCACCCGGTCGATGAGCGCTGTCTCCGTATCCCGGTCAGGGCCGAACTCCCGGCCGGTTCGGTCGTTCTCCTGATGCTCGGCGACAGTCACAGCCAGCGCCGTCTCGTGGGGCGTCGACGACCAGCCCAGTTCGCGGAGCTTCGCCGTCGACAGCAGATGCGGTGACTCGCGGTAGATCGGGAAATCGTCGGGCTCCAGCCCCGCGGCCGCGAGTTCGCGTTCGCCGACGCCGATTGTCTCAACGTCCGTTTCGTGGACGCCGGCGAGCAGGTCAACCCACTCCCGGAGCGTTGGTGCGTGCTCGTCGCCGACGTTGTATGCCTCGCCAGCCGTTCCCCGCTCCGCGACCAGTCGGAGCGCACTCGCTACGTCCTCGACGTAGGCCATTTGCCACAGGCTGAGGCCGTCGCTCGGAACGGCGATCCGGTCGTACTCGGCCACGCGGTGGACCCAGTAGGCGAACCGTTCGGTGTAGTCGTAGGGTCCGTACACGACGGTTGGCCGGACGCTCATCGCCCGCACACCGTCTTCCGCGGCAGCGAACACTTCGCGGTCGCCCTCGGCTTTCCGCGGCCCATAGGTCTCCGCACTGTCGGTGGTGGCCTGCTCGGCGGTACAGCCTGCAAGCGGCGTCTCCCCCTCCCGCTTGGGCGTCCGTTCAGCGCCGTAGGCCGCGCCGCTTGAGACATACACGTACGCATCGACATCGGCGAACGCGTCGGTCGCCACCCGGACATCCTCCGGAAAGTATGCCACGCAGTCGACGACTACATCGGGGTCGACCTGCTTGCGAGCGGTTTCAAGTGTCTCCCGGTCTGTCCGGTCGCCTTTGATGTGGGCGACATCGGTGTCCGTGAATGGATTCGAGCGCTGGCCGCGGGTGAGCATCGTCACGTCGTAGCCTGCATCGCGGAACTCGGTGACTGTGTGCCGGCCGATGAACCGACCGCCGCCGATGACGAGAACGCTGTCCATACACCGTACTCGGACGGGACCAGCAAAACAGTGTGGCTCACCGCCACCGTCTGCCGCGGGTTCGACACACATTGTTTACTGAGGCAGCAAGACGACTCTCCGGCGATAGACGACAGAGCCGGTAAGATTGATGCCCGCTGTGCAAGAACCAGTAGTCATCTCTGACGAACGGTACAGGAAAAAACGAGCGAGACGCTCCCTCGCGTCGTCGATTAGTTGCCGCCCGTCGCGTTCGTCACGTTCGTCGAGAACCCTGTATCGGCACTCGAAGTGTTTCCGCCACTGCTCCGGCCAGTCTGCAGGATGATGGGCGTTCCTTCGTCGTCAGTCGCCAGAATGACCTTATCCGAATCGTCGATGCTCTGGACGTACTGCTGTTTCAGCACCACCGGGTTGTCCCGAAGCGCCTCACCGCGAATCTCGATGACCCGAGCGTCGGCTTCGGCCTGAATCTCCTGCCGTTCCTTGTCGCGTTCGGCCTGTTGGATCTCGAACTCCTTCTCTTCGACGCGTTGCTTTGCGATTTCCTTGTCGTTGAGCGCCTGATCGTACGAGTCCGGGAGGTCAACAGTACGAACCTGTACCTCTTCGAGGACGAGCGCTTCGCCCTCGAACGCGGATTCGAGTTTCTGCTGTGCCGCATCGCCGAGCCGCTCGCGGCCACTGTTAGTGTATATCTCGCTGGTCTGGATACCGGCGGCCTCGTCACGGAGTTGCGAGCGGACGGACGGTCGGATGAGTCGCTCCTCCGCCTGGCCGACGTTCCGCCACTCGGTGACAAACCCTGATGCGTCTGCTTCTTGGACTTTGTACCGGACGGTAATGTCGATATCAACCGTCGTTCCGTTGACGGTCTGGACGGTCACGGCATCCGATTGTGCCGCTCTGTCACCTTCACCCTCTGCGTTGGCCATGGTGTAAGTCCGTGGTCGGATTTCCACGTCCTGGACGGAGTCCTTGACAGGCACGATGATGTGTGCGCCCGGCTGGAGTTGATCGCCGGTTACCGCACCGAACGATTTCTGGACGCCGACGTGACCCTCGGGAACCTGATGGTAGCCGCCGAACAGAGCTATTGCGACAGCGAGGGCGACAACGACACTGACGGCGATTCGGAGGCCGCGGCCGACATCGATATCGATGTCAGATCCGGAATCGGGATCTGGACCGGGGATGTCACTCATGTTGTGCTCCGATGCGATACGACAGTTGGTTGTACGGGGACCATGTGCAGCACTTTGGCCCGACAGCTATAGGACCAGCGGTCGATTGTCACAGTGTGGCATCACGGTGATCAGAACTCGTCTCGAATGCGGTCGCGATGAAACTATGACTGATTACAGAGACAAAAACGTCGAACGGCGGTGCTTCAGTCGTCTGTCGAGGCGGCGAAGTCCGCTTCGGCGGCTTCGGCGTTCGGGGCGGCCTTGGCCGGCGGTTCGTTCCGCACGTCGTCTCGCTCGCGGTCGGCGATGACCTCGGCGTAAGCGTCTGGCATCACCTTCGTGAAGTTCTCCACTTCGGCATCCCAGTCTTCGAGCAGTTCGGCCGCCCGGTCGGAGCCGGTGTAGGCGGCGTGGTTCTCGACGAGCCGGGTGATCATCTGCCGGTCCTTCCCTTCGAGCGTCTCGGCCAGTGATACCATGCCGGTGTTTGCCTTCGCTGCGAACTCGCCGTCGGGGTCGTAGACGTACGCGACGCCGCCGGACATCCCGGCTGCGAAGTTCTTGCCGGTCTCACCCAGCACGACGATGGCACCGCCGGTCATGTACTCACAGCCGTGGTCGCCGACGCCCTCGACGACGCCCTTGACCCCGGAGTTGCGGACGGCGAACCGCTCGCCGGCCATGCCGTTGACGTAGGCCTCGCCCTGGGTTGCGCCGTACAGTGCGACGTTGCCGATGACGATGTTCTCCATCGGATCGAACGGTGCGTTGTCCGGCGTGTTCACGATGAGCTTCCCGCCGGAGAGGCCCTTGCCGACGTAGTCGTTGGCCGTCCCGGTCAGCTCCATCGTCACGCCCTGCGCGAGGAACGCACCGAAGGACTGGCCGGCCGTGCCGTCGAAGTCGACTCGGATGGTGTCGTCCGCGAGGCCGTCGCTTGCGTGCTCACGCGAGATGCGGTTCGAGAGCGTCGCCCCGACCGCACGGTCGACGTTGCTGATATCCGTGTCGATGGCGACCGGGTCGCCGCTGTAGATGGCGTCCTCCGCGGCGTCGATGAGGTCCCAGTCGAGCTGTTCGTCGACCTCGTGAGTCTGCTCGCGCTGCTTGTAGCGGCCGTCGTTGTCGGCCGGTTCGGCGATGACCGAGGAGAGGTCGAGCTTCTGGGCCTTCGGCTGGGACACGTCGTCGCGCTGTTGCAGGACGCTCGGCCGCCCGATCATCTCGTCGATGGTCTCGAAGCCGAGTTCGGCCATGATCTCCCGCAGTTCCTGGGCCACGAACGTCATGTAGTTGATGACGTGCTGTGGCTCACCGGGGAACCGCTCGCGGAGATTTTCGTTCTGGGTTGCGATGCCGACCGGGCAGGTGTTCTCGTGGCACTGCCGGGCCATCACGCAGCCCGAGGTGACCATCGAGGCGGTCCCGAAGGTGTACCCCTCGGCACCGAGCAGGGCGGCGACGGCCACGTCGCGGCCGGTCTTCATGCCGCCGTCGGTTGTCACTTTGATGCGCGACCGCAGGCCGGTCGCCCGCAGCATCTGGTTGGCCTCGGAGACACCCAGCTCCCACGGGAGGCCGGCGTTCTTGATGGAGGTCTTCGGCGACGCGCCGGTCCCGCCGTCGTGGCCCGAGATGTGGACTACGTCGGCGTTGGCCTTTGCGACCCCGGCCGCGATGGTCCCGATACCGTCCTCGGAGACCAGCTTCACATTGATGTCGGCCTCCGGGTTCGAGGCCTTGAGGTCGTGGATGAGCTGCTTGAGGTCCTCGATGGAGTAGATGTCGTGCAGCGGCGGCGGCGAGATGAGGCCGACGCCGGGGGTGGCGTACCGGACGTGGGCGATCATCTCGTTGACCTTCTTGCCGGGCAGGTGGCCGCCCTCGCCGGGCTTCGAGCCCTGGGCCATCTTGATCTGGAGCTCGTCGGCCGACGCGAGGTAATCGGAGGTGACGCCGAAGCGGCCGGAGGCGACCTGCTTCGTGGTACACTCCTTCTCGGTGTCGAACCGCTCGGGCGGCTCGCCACCTTCGCCGGTGTTGGCGTTGGCTCCGAGCCGGTTCATCGCGATGGCGTTGTTCTCGTGCATCTCGGGCGACAGCGACCCAAGGCTCATCGCGGCCGTCTCGAAGCGCTCGACGATGTCATCGACCGGCTCGACGTCCTCGATGGGGATGGACTCGCGGTCGGAGTCGAATTCGAGCAGACCACGGAGCGTCTGGAGCTCCTCGTTCTGGTCGTTGACCAGCTCGGCGAACTCCTTGTACGTGTCGTAGTCGCCCATCCGGACGGCCTGCTGGATCTTGCCGACCGTGTTGGGGTTCCACTGGTGGTGGATGCCGTTCGAGCGGAACTCGTACTCGCCCTGGCGGGGCATCTCTGGCTCCTCCTCGCTCCAGGCGACGTCGTGTCGCTGGGTGAGGTCGTCCTCGATCTCCTCGATGCCGATTCCCTCGGTCCGGCAGGTCGTCCCCTCGAAGTACTCGGCGATGAAGTCAGATGAGAGGCCGACGGCCTCGAAGATCTGGGCGCCCTGGTAGGATTCGACCGTCGAGATACCCATCTTGGCCATCGTCTTCAAGAGGCCGTCCTCGACGGCGGTGATGTAGGCGTCGATGGCGTCGGCCAGGTCCGCGCCGTCCGGGCCGGCCACCAGGTCCTCGATGGTCTGGTAGGCCAGGTAGGGGTTGACCGCGCCGGCCCCGTAGCCGATGAGCGTCGCGAAGTGATGGACCGCACGCGGGTCGCCGGACTCGACGACGAGCCCGACATGGTTTCGGAGGCCGTTGCGGACGAGGTGGTGGTGGATGCCACCGACCGCCAGCAGGCTCGGAATCGGCACGCGGTCCTCGCTGGCCGTCCGGTCCGAGAGCACGAGGATGTCGTGTTCCTTCGCGGCCGCGTCGGCTTCGGCTCGCACGTCCTCGACGGCCTGGCGGAGGTCGCCGTCCTTCTCGTAGGTGATGTCGAGGACCTTCGTGGACATGCCGTTCGCGTCCAGGTCCTTGATCGACTCCGTCTCCTCGTCGGTGAGGATCGGCGAGTCGAGCACGAGCTGACGGGCGTGGTCCTGGCTCTCGTCGAGCATGTTACGCTGGAAGCCCAGCCGGGACTCCAGCGAGGTGACGAGCTCCTCGCGGATGTAGTCGAGCGGCGGGTTCGTCACTTGGGCGAACAGCTGCTTGAAGTAGGTGAACAGCGGGCGGTTGAACTGCGAAAGCACCGACAGCGGCGTGTCGTCGCCCATGGAGCCGACGGGGTCTTTCCCCTTCTCGGCCATCGGCTCGATGAGGTGGTCGACCTCGTCGTACGTGTAGCCGTACATGGCCTGATGGCTCCGCAGCGCATCCGAGGGGTCCCGTGGCGCGTTGTCCTCGCGGTCGGCGACCTCATCGATGTCGACCTGTTCCTCGTCGACCCACTCGCCGTACTTGTCGTCGGTGATATCACCGAACACTTCCTCGTCGGGAATGACGCGTCCCTCTTCGGGGTCTGCGAGGAAGCACTGTCCGGGTTGGAGGCGGCCGCGCTCCTTGATTTCGCTTGCGTCGTGTTCCAGCGCACCGGCTTCCGAGGACATCACGAGCGTGTTGTCTTCGAGGATGTCGTACCGACACGGGCGGAGGCCGTTCCGGTCCAGCACGGCTCCGATGCGGTCGCCGTCCGTCGCCGCGACGAGCGCCGGGCCGTCCCAGGGTTCGACCAGCGAGGCGTGGTAGTCGTAGAAGTCGCGCCGGTCGCCGGTTACGTCGTTCATCTCGCCGCGCCAGGCTTCGGGAATGAGCATCCGGAGCGCGTGGGGCAGGTCGCGACCGCCCTGCAGCAGGAGTTCGAGCGCGTTGTCGACGCTCGCGGTGTCAGATTGCTCGGGGTCGTCGATGATAGGCTTGATCTTCTCTAAGTCGCCCTCGAACTCGTCGCTCTGGATGTCGGTCTCCCGAGCGCGCATCCAGTTGATATTGCCCTGAATCGTGTTGAACTCGCCGTTGTGGATGACACGACGATACGGATGGGCGAGGTGCCACGCGCCCAGCGTGTTCGTCGAGAAGCGGGCGTGAACCATCGCAAACGTCGACTGCATCCGCTCGTCTTCGAGGTCCGGATAGTAGTCTTCGAGCTGTTCGGCCTTGAGCAGGCCCTTGTACACTACCACGTCGGTTGCGAGCGAGACGACGTAGAAGCGCTCGTGACCGGCCGGTTTTTCCTCTTCAACCGTGTTTTCGAGCGACCGGCGGCCGATATAGAGCTGGTTCTCGAAGGCATCGCCGGTCTTGCCCGTCGCGGAGGTGACGAAAAACTGGACGATGTCGGGCTCGGATTCGAGCGCCGTCGCACCGAGGTCGCTGTTGTCAGTTGGAACATCGCGCCAGTCGAGGACGTCCAGCCCTTCCGCGGCGAGTTCCGTCTCGACGAGGTCTTTCAGACTCTCGGCGATCTCGTCGTCATCCTTCGGGAGAAAGAGCGTGCCGACGGCGTACTCGCCAGCGGGTGGCAGGTCGGCGTCGACTTCGGCAGCGAAAAACTCGTGTGGAATCTGGAGCATGATGCCCGCTCCGTCGCCCGTATCTTGCTCGGCTCCCGTTGTCCCTCGATGTTCGAGGTTGTCGAGGAGTTCGAGTCCGTCCGATACAACCCAGTGATCGCTCTGGCCGTCGAGGTCCATGACGACCCCGACGCCACAGTTCGACCGTTCGTCCGTGGGATCTGCAAGCCCGGCGTCGCCTGCAGAGAGACCTGTCTGTCGCTCAACCATGTGTTTCACGACTGGGGATGCCACTATAAGAGGGTAATCCTAATGGTATTAGTGTTGTTTAACCCCACATTAGGGAGTATATATTTATAACGATTGTTGAAACAGTATCGGAGTTTATAAATGCCGTCCGCAGGCTAGCGGTTCACACGCTGTTCAGCCGAGTACGGGTGCGGATGACTGCTCGATACCCGAAACGTAAGCCGTCATGTCAGTTGTAGTCAGCATTCCGACGACACCTTCCGTCTCATCAACGACAGGGAGGTGGTGGACACTGTGGTCCAGCATCAGGCTTGCGGCCGCCTCGACGGGATCGTTTGCCGTTACTGTAACCGGCTCCGTCGTCATGAAGTCAGACACGTCTAGCGCCGTCGTGTCGCCACCTTCTGCGGCGATTTCGACGAAGTCCGTGGAGGTTAGAATCCCCAACAACTCTCCGTCAGCGTCGACGACAACAACGGAGCTGATGTTCTCGTCGAGCATCCGCTTGGCGACCGCTTTCGCGTTCGCGTCAGCGGCAGCAGTGGTGACAGGCGATGACATAATTCGTCCGACAAACACGTCGTCCATGACAGGCGATAACATAGGACAGGATATAACCGTGTTGGTTCCGGATATCTACCGATTGCTGCGACAGAAGAATATATAAGGTCTTAATATTATTCGCTCGCTGCGACGTATTCAACCGCTCAATTAGTCGCCCGTTATCTCCCAACAGCGCACCCCGACTAATCAAGCAACCAGGGCTATCGGCCCACCGCTGATCATCCAGAATGTCCGGTACATCCCGGTTCCCACGACGGTATCTGTTCGCCGTTTGGCGTTTGTATGACCCTAGTCTGACGGCGATTTATATACATAGGGACAGCAGTGGTTATCGGGGGCACGGAGGAAAATGTCACACGCTCCCCGACCCCATCCTTCCTTCATACTGCTAGCTGTCCCTTCGTGAAGAGACGTGCCACCCGTAGGTGACAGTGCGTTGCACCGGATCACAGCCGACAGTATCGGTTGGCCGGCAGTTATCTATGCAAGCCCTTCGTACATGAATTAAACCATGTCTAATCATGGCCCCAGCGTCGCTATCGCCTGTCAGGGCGGCGGCAGCCACAGCGCGTTTACCGCCGGTGCGCTGCAACGACTCCTGCCAGCGGTCGACGGCGAGTCCAATCTCGTGGGGTTAAGTGGTACCTCCGGGGGCGCTCTCTGTGCTGTCACGGCCTGGTATGGCCTGCTCAGTGAGGGCCCCGACTATGCCGGACAACTGCTGGAAGATATCTGGTGTGATGTCGCCGCGACGACGCCGCCCTCGTTCCTGCTGAACGAGTCGCTCGTATGGCGCAAACGACTGCAGAATCTCATGGTTCCCACGACCGACGTCTCCCCCTACGCGACGCCGGGTCGGCCGGGCCAGCGCTGGTACCTGTCGCTGCTTGACCGCCACATCGACTTCGACGAGTTCGATGCCCTAGCCGACGAGGCACCGCCGCACGTGACCGTCGGCACGGTCAACGTCAACAGCGGCGTGTTCGAGACGTTCACCGACGCTGCCATCACGCCGAAGGCGGTGCTGGCCTCGGCCGCGTTCCCGCTGCTGTACAAGGCCGTCGAACTGAACGGTCACTGGCACTGGGACGGTCTGTTCTCGCAGAACCCGCCTATTCGGGAGTTCCTGACCAGCGGCCGACCGAAGCCCGACGAGATCTGGGTCATCCAGATCGAGCCACAGACCCGTGATGACCGGCCCACCTCGCTGGCGGAGATCACTGACCGCCGGCAAGAACTGTCCGGCAACATCTCGCTGAACCAGGAGCTGTTCTTCGTCCGGAAAGTCAACGACTGGGTCGAAAAGGGGTATCTCCCGGACGGTTTCAAACACGTGGAGATCCGGCGACTCACACTCGATAAGAAGCTGACAGCAGCCTCGAAACGCGACCGCGACCCCCGGTTCATCGAGGATCTCATGGAAACGGGCCGCACCGAAGCCGATGAGTTTCTGAATCGGGTGCCGAAGGACGTAGCCGAACCGCCTTGTCAGTAGCTCTTCGCGAAGTACGCCGTCTCCTCAGCGTCCTCACCGCAGATGGCGCAGTCGTCGTGGATCGGCTCCTCGTCGCGGTCGAGCGGGACCATGACGATTTCAGCCGCGATAGCGTCCTTGATCGGCTCCTCGCAGTCCGCGTCGCCACACCAGCCACACTTCACGTACCCGCCGTGCTGGCCGATGGTGCCCAGGATCTCCTCGCGGGACTCGGCCTCTCGGATTTCGCCCTCCAGCGTCTCCTCGGCGTCGGCGTACAGCTTGGCGTGGACGGTATCGAGGTGCTCCTCGACTGTCTCGGCGATGCCCTCGCGGTCGACGGTCGCGTCCTCGCCGTCGGGCCGGTGGACAAACGTGGCCTCGCCGTCCTCGACCTCGTGGGGACCGATTTCGATCCGGAGGGGAACGCCGTTGAGTTCGTGTTCGTTGTACTTGAAGCCGGGATTGCGGTGTTCACGGTCGTCGAGTTCGACGCGGATGCCGGCCTCGTCCAGTTCGGCGGCGAGGTCGGCGGCGTAGTCGACGACCTCATCCTTGTTGTCCTCCTGCCAGATGGGGACGACGACGACCTGATCGGGCGCGAGCGCGGGCGGAAGCACAAGCCCTTGGTCGTCGGAGTGGGTCATGATGAGCGCCCCCATCGCGCGCCAAGACAGCCCCCACGACGTGGTGTGGGCGGTGTTCTCTTCCTCGTCGGCGTCGGCGTAGGTGATATCGAACGCTTCGCCGAAGGAGGTCCCGAGGTAGTGGGAGGTAGCGGCCTGCACGGTCTTGCCGTCGGGCATCAGCGTCTCGATGGTCGTCGTCGTGTGTGCGCCAGGGAACTTATCGTGGGGTGGCTTGCGTCCCTTCAGCGGCGGCATCGCCATGACCTCCTCGTAGAGGCGAGCGTACTGGTCGAGACGCGTCATCGTCTCCTCCCACGCGCCCTCCTCGTCGGCATGAGCGGTGTGGCCCTCCTGCCAGAGGAACTCCTTGGTGCGGAAGAACGGCTTCGTCTCGGTGGCCTCCCACCGGACGACCGAACACCACTGGTTCAGTCGCATCGGGAGGTCCCGGTGCGAGCGGGTCCACTGCGCCATGAATGGCGCGATAATGGACTCGCTGGTGGGCCGGACGGCGAGGCGCTCTTCGAGTTCGTCGTGGCCGCCGTGAGTTACCCACGCCACCTCGGGGTCGAACCCTTCGACGACGTCTTTCTCCTTCTCCAGATAGCTCTCGGGGATGAACAGCGGGAAGTAGGCGTTCTGGACGCCGGTGTCCTTGAACCAGCCGTCGAGGTTGTTCTGAATGCGCTCCCAGATGGCATAGCCACGTGGGCGCGTGACGATGAACCCGCCCATGGGGGCGTAGTCCGCGAGGCCGGCCTTCTGGACGACCTCGGCGTACCACTCGCCGGGTGAATGCTCCTTGCTCTCGGTGATGCCGAGTTCCTGCTCGCCACTCATTAGGTGTGTCGTGGCCCACGGCGCTAATAAACTCCCCGAAGGGTAGTGAGCCGCTGGCACGCCGACCAGACCGGTCGTGTGTCCAGTTCCACGTCCTCAGGGCCATTATAGCGAGGACAGTCTCAAGCCCGCGGCGCTCGAATCGTGAGTTCGTCGCCGGGCTCCGGAGTACCGAAGGCCGACGCCGCGGACCCGCCTCGCAAGAACAGCTCCTGATAGGGGTCTCCACCGCCAGCCGACCCCGGAACGATGGCGAGGGCACCCTCGGGAACGTTCGACACAGCATCTCTGACAAGGACCTCACGGGACTCGTCGTTGAGTTCGACAGTGACCGTCCCCGCCGCTGATTCGAACTCCGAGGACCGAATCGAGGTCTTGACGTTCCCGTAGCCATCGACGTGACAGACGACGGACCCAGGCGGGGCCGGCACGTCGTCGAGTGACCGCTCCGGCCCGAGCGACGAGCGATTCCCGTTCGCGATTTCGGCGACACGGCGCGGGAACACGTCCCGCGACCGGAACTGGCCGGTGTCGGCCGGCAGTTCGATCTCACGGAACGTCGTGGCGTGGTCGGCGATAAACGAGAGGTTGTAGCCGGCGTCAACGCCGACGACGGGGACGCCGTTGTCCAGCTTGAGATAGCAGAGCGCCCCGCCAGTATCGGCCCGTTCCGGCGTCGATTCCGTGGTTCGTGGCGCGGTGTTCGAGTAAATCAGCAGGTCGTCGAACGACGGATTGTGGATGCCGAGCTGCGCGATCCAGAACCCCGTGGCGACCGTTGAGAACGGCTTGACCTCGGTCGATTGGACGGTCATCGTCGGGTCAGCGGCAGTGAGACGGTGGACGACCTCTGAAAAGGCCGGATCGGCCGGGCCGTAATCCGCGATGAGATGAACGAACGTGCTCATGTGAGGCTCCGGTCGTTACCACGTCGGTACGCCTGTATAATCTTGTGCCTTGGTACCAGACATGAGGTTATCGAGCGTCCCTGACGACGCCGACACTCAGGCCCCGATAGTCGTCAATGAGGCGATAGAGTCGGCGACACGGCGTTCCATCCCCGTCCCGGTGAACCCCGGTGCGGGGTCGACACCCTGCGCGTAGAATCCCTCCTCGCTCTCGACGAACTCGACACAGAGTGCGCGCGCACCGAAGCGGTCCAGTAACTCCCGGACGCGAGCCGCGAGCGTCACCTCGACGGTCTCCTCGCTGATGACGTGGTCCAGCCCGGACACTTCCGACCGGACCTGAATCGCTCGCAAATGGGTTTCACGGCCGTCGTTGACGGCGAAGTACTTGTACTCCACCGGCTCCTCCCGAACCCGGGCCTGGTAGAAATCGCCCTCGTCACTGTTCGCCGGCATACCGTCCCAAGAGTAGCGAGTCCGGGCGATGTAGTCTTGATCTGGCTTTTCGAACCAGACGGCCGGGACCTGACAGCCGACGTGCTCCAGCCCATGAAGGGCGACGAGTCGGCAGGACAGCGCCGTCGTCGGCAGGAATCCGTTCCACGTCTCGATACCAGCCCTGTCAGCGTATCTGAGAGCGCTGAACGACTCGGGCCGGAGCGTTGTGTTGACGAGTGCGGCCAGATCATCGATATCGGCTTTGGCTACCGGGTTTCCAGGCCGGAGGAACTGGACGTCAAACCCCCGGGCGGAGAGCCGCTCTGCGACGGCACCGAACACCGGATGTTCAGGCTCGCAGATGAAGCCGATGCAGTCCATACCGCCACGTCTCAGCGGTCCGATAAAAAAGTCGCGCAAAACCGAACGACTGAGGCACCGTGGTTCCGAAGTGAGCGCCTAATGAAACCGCTCAGTATTGGGGGCCACCTCGGCGCTGGGAGCGTGGACATCGTCGCCGTCGTTGTCCTCTCCGCCGTGGCCGGGGCTGTCCTGTGTGGACTCGCCCTCGCTGCGTACCGACAGCGCGGGACGCGCGCGTATCTGCTGATTGCGCTAGCGCTCTCCGCGCTGTTCGCCCGGCCACTGATTGCGTTGTTGTCGGGGTTTTCAGTGGTTTCAGCACCGACCCACCATTTCCTCGAACACGCGCTCGATACCCTCTTTGTCGTCCTCGTCCTCGGCGCAGTGTACTACGCCCGGACAGTCGAGAAACGCCTCGACGAGGAGGGGCAATGAGCGACACCAGAGCCCGGATCTACCGGCATATCGAGTCTAATCCGGGCGTCCATTTTCGGGAACTGACACGGGCGCTGGACCTCGCAACGGGACAAGTGCAGTACCACCTGGCCCGACTTGACCGCGTTAACAGCGAGTCAGTCAACGGGCGCACGCACTACTACACGTCGTCGTTCGACGCTTGGGAGCGCCACGCCATCGCCTTCCTCCGGCGAGAGACGGCGAGAGATATTCTCGTCACGCTCATCGAGCGCGGAACCGCTCACCCCGGCGAGATGGCTGATCACCTCGATATCGCCCGGAGCACGCTCGAACACCACCTCAATGGTCTGGTCGAATACGATATCGTTGAGAAACGGCGGGACAGTGGCCGGGTGACGCTGGCGCTCTGTCGGCCGGACCTGACGGTCGAACTGCTCGCGGCGGTCGACCCCACGGCCCCCGACCGCCTGTCGGACCGCTTCACCCGGCTACTCGACCGACTGTTCGAGAGCGAGTAGCCCGGTTTCAGCGGACAGTGGACGATTTCGAGTCCTGTACCACAACCCAATTGGACAGGCAGTCCATAGAGTGGGTGATGACTGAACGCGGGATTTCCCGACGCGAGTTCGCCAAGAGCGCCGTCGCCATCGGCGGCACCGCGGCGCTGGCCGCCTGTCTCGACCGCGGGTCAGGGACAGTCCCCGAAGGAACCGATGATCCCTCGTCTCTCCCAGAGCGCCAGCACGCCTGGGGCGCGTCGCTGGCGACCGACGACGCGGGGAACCACCGACTGTCGCGCCACCACGTTCTCTTGCTACTGAATTACACCGGCGACAGCACACCGACCGACGCCGACCGCGAGCAGGTCGAGACGGCGCTCCGGGATCTTGAACGGGCCTACGAGTGGAGCAACGAGGGGCTGCTGTTCACACTCGGGTACAGCCCGGCCTACTTCGACCGCTTCGAGGCCGACGTAGCCGGCGTCGATCTGCCGGAGCCGATGGCGCTTGCCCCCTTCGAAGACCCCGAACTGGACACGCCCGACGCACTGCTGCACCTCGCGAGCGACGATGAGCGAGCCGTTATCGAGGCCGAAGAAGCGCTGAAAGGCCGGCAAGATACCGCGAACGACCACGAAATGAGCGCGACCTTCGAGAGTGTCCTGCACGAAGAGGAGCGACGGACGGGGTTCGTCGGGGCTGGTCTCCCCGCCGAGAACCAGGACGTCGACGGGGTTCCGGACTCCGAGCCAGTCCCGGAGGAGGCCCCGCTGTTCATGGGCTTCAAATCGGGGTTCAAGGAAAACCAGGCCTCCGAAGACCGAGTGACGGTCGACTCGGGACCGTTCGCCGGCGGCGTGACCCAGCACCTCTCGAAAATCCGGCTCCAGCTCCAGCAGTGGTACGAACAGGACTCCCGGGACCAGCGCGTCTCGAAGATGTTCTGTCCGGCCCACGCCGCCGAGGACAAGGTCGAGGGCGTCGGCGAGAACCTCGGCACTGATAACGGTGCCGGCGAATGCCCCGAGGACGTGGTCGACAGCGGCCGGCGGGAGGGCGTCGTCGGTCACGCACAGAAGATGTCCCGCGTCAGGGAAGACGGGACACCGACCATTCTCCGCCGGGACTTTGATTCGACCGACGGCGGTGAAGCGGGATTGCACTTCCTCTCGCTGCAGCGCTCTATCGCCGACTTCGTCGCGACGAAACAGGCGATGAACGGAACGGACGTCGCTAACGAGTCCGCCGTCGGTCAGCGGGTGAACAACGGCATCCTCCAGTACATGACGGTCACGCGACGCGGGAACTACCTGCTCCCGCCACGTGACCTGCGGGCACTCCCACCGGCCGATCCAGCCTGACAGCTCCGTTGTCGTCAGGATACTGGATCGCGATTCTCGACCGACTCGCGAGTGAGGGCGTCAGCACTGACGCTGTAGCGGTACGACTGGGTGAAGTAGTCGGATATCGGGCCTTCTGTCGCCGTCGATCCGGCCGGTGGGTCAGTCGTCGAAGACCCCGTACAGGTGACGATGACATCGTACCCCCACGACCGCTCGGTAACGGTATCAACGCGGCAGGCGAGACTCATTTCGGTGTATTCACCCTGCCACAGACCGTTGTAGACACTCCGGTACTGGTACTCGTACACGAACTCCCGGACAGAGGACTCGTTCAATCTCGCGGGGCGGTCAGGCCGTTCTTTCGGACCGTCGTTGAACTCGACGGTCCCAGTCGGGGATGCAACTGTTGTCGTTGCATCTACTGGGGCTGGTGACTCTGACGACGGCATACCGAAACAGCCAGCCGTCAGGGCGGCGAGACCGAGGACCGCAATGCGGAGCGTTAGGGAGGGCATGCCCCGGAATGCGCCGACTGATAACAAGTGTCTTGTGCCGTATAGCTCCCGCCACGATATTCGGCCGCCGTACCAGAACGGTCTTTCAAACGAGGGCCCAAGGGCGGTTCATGAATCGACGACAGTTCCTCGCCAGTGCCAGATTCGCTGGTACGGCGGTTCTGGCGGGGTGTGGCTCGCTGAGTTCCCAGTCGACACGCGCCCCGCCGCTGGTCGAGAACCGCCCCGACGCTACCTACCGGCCCACCCACGCAGAGGGAATGGGGATGGCGGGGATGGCACAGGCGGGCGAGTACATGGTCGGGCTGAGCTACTCCTTTCCCCACCGCTTCTGGACGGTGACTGGAACGACGGCCGAAAAAGTCGACATCCGGAGCGAGGACAGCGTTCACCTGATGGCGACCGTCTGGGACCCCGAAACAGAAATGGTCCTCCCGGTATCGGCTGGGCTCTCGATTACCATCAAGCGCGACGGCCAGACGGTCGCCGACAAGTCCCCGTGGCCGATGATCTCCCAGAATATGGGCTTTCACTACGGCGACAACTACGCGCTCGACGGCGACGGCGTCTACCAGCTCTCGGTCCGCGTCAACGGCATGGGCGAACGCCGGCTGGGGGCCTTCGACGGGCGGTTCGGCGAGGCCGGCGAAGCCACGGTCGAATTCGATTTCGCACAGAGCACCCGCGACCAGCTCTCTTTCGAGGAGTTCCCGGACTCGCAGGGCGAACGCGCGGCGGTCGATCTGATGAACATGGACATGGTGCCGACGTCGCAGGTCCCCGAAGTATCGGCCTTGCCCGGAACGGTCCTCGGGACGGACAAAGGAAGCGACGGCGTCTACGCCGTCACCTGGCTGCAGGACGCCGCGTTCCTCGCTGATGATGAGTCGTATCTCGCCGTCTCGGCTCGGACGCCGTACAACCGCGTTCCCCTGCCGATGATGTCGCTGGACGGAACCATGGATACCGACGGTGAGACGGTGTTCGAGGACGCGCTAACCGCCGCCCTACATCCCGAGCTCGGATATCACTACGGCGCAATCGTCGGGACGGCAACGCAGGAGCCATCAGTCGGTATCGACGTCGTTGCCCCGCCGCAGGTGTCTCGTCACGAGGGATACGAGACAGCGTTCCTGACGACGCCGTCGTTCTCGTTTTCGGGTAACTGACTGCTTCCGCTTGACTGAGACCGGATCTTCAACAGAGTTCGACCGGTCGAAGTCCGTCGGTGACGGTCACCGACAGATATCGCGGGCCGAACGGCTCGGTGGGAATCGGCTGAGGCGAAGGGAATGCCCTGAGTGACCCTCCGCGACCGATTTCCGTATCGCCGCGGTCTGCGCCTAATCGAACCAATCTGTGTACTCGTCACAAGCGCGGCACTCGGCACGGATGCTCCACTCGTCTCCGCGATCGTGTGACGACGGTGCCACCCTGTTTATTCGGACATCCACCGACCCACATTCCGGACACTGGCTCGGAACCTGCTCACCGAACATGATTTATACAGTCCGTATAGTTGCCAGTTTTTGTGCTACAGTAATATTTGTTTCCCCAGAAGTGTCAGTTATAAAAACAGTCCCAGAGTATGAATAGTGGGGCCGAGCCGAGTCCGATACCGGGGTCACTCTACGGAAAACGGGCTCTCGGCCTGTTGCCATGGCCAGCCCGGGACGCGCGTCTGGACCCCGGCCGCGAGCGCGGCATCGAGGTCGTCGGCACCCGCGGCGACCCTGTCGTCACCGTGGGTTCGTACGTCTGCAACGTGGAACGTCGCCTCCGCGAGCAGTCGGAGGGGTTGCTCGCCGGCGATCATAGCCGCCAGCTCCCGGCCGAGGAGTTCATCGATAACAAAGCCCGGGTAATCGCCTGTAACGTCCAGTTCCCGGAGCAAGCGGACCAGCGCGGCGACGTTGACCGCTCGGTCGCCGTCAGCGAATACCTCGTCGATAGCGGCCGCATAGGCGTCGTCTGTGAGCGTGTCAACATCGACATCGAACTGGGAACCGAGGAAAGCTCGTGTTTCGTTTACCAGCGGGACGACGACGTCGCCCCGTTTCTGGACCCAGTCGTACTCCTCGCGAACGGCTTCAGGTGTCAGTCGCATGGCGGCGTCTCACGTGGAGGCCGCTTACCGCTTGTGGGCACACGCAACGGCGACTGCGGGACAGTTACCCACCTCCGTATTGCGAAGGCTTTTATAACACGAGGGGAATACTGAGAAATAGAGGACGGTTTTCCGGACATCTCTCCACGTCCGGAGGCAACTCACCGATAACTGATGACTTTATTAGAGAGCGTACATCCCGCGGCACCAGGTCGGCCCGCACCAGCCGTGGACGGCCCCGCTACCGGGATGACCCGTTTTGAGCTATGAGCACTGTAGACAAGCAACTCGAAGACGTGAAGGCAACGATCGACGACGAAGTCCCGCGCCGTATCTCCGTCTCGGATGTCACGTACGAGGGACCGGAACTCGTCATATACACGCGGGACCCGAAGGAGTTCGCCGCGAACAGCGATCTCGTTCGCCGGCTCGCATCGAAACTCCGGAAACGCATCACGGTCCGTCCGGACCCGGACGTACTGGCTCCGCCATCTGAGGCTGAAGCGGCGATCCGGGAACTCATCCCCGAGGAAGCCGGGGTCATGGACCTGAATTTCCATACTGACACCGGCGAAGTCGTCATTCAGGCACAGAAGCCCGGCGTCGTCATCGGCCGCCGCGGCGCAACCCTGCGTGAAATCACGCAGGAGGTCGGGTGGACGCCGGAAGTCGTTCGGACGCCACCAATCGAGTCCTCGACGGTCGACAACGTCCGGAACTTCCTCAAACAGGAGCGCGAGGACCGCCGTGACATCCTCGAACGCGTTGGCCGGCAGATCCACCGTGAGCCGATGTCGGACGACGAGTACGTCCGCATCACGACGCTTGGCTGCTGTCGGGAGGTCGGTCGCGCCGCGTTCATCCTCTCGACGCCGGACACGCGAATCCTCATCGACTGCGGGAACAAGCCCGGCGCGAACGGCGAACAGCCGTATCTGGACATCCCGGAGGCGTTCGGGGCCGGCACCAACGGCATCGACGCCGTCGTCCTGACCCACGCGCATCTGGACCACTCCGCGCTGGTCCCGCTCCTGTTCGAGTACGGGTACGACGGCCCAATCTACTGCACCGAGCCGACGCGGGACCTGATGGGCCTGCTGACGCTCGATTACCTCGATACCGCCGCAGACGACGGCCGTACCCCGCCGTACGACTCCGAGATGGTCCGCGAGGCGATCAAACACACCATCCCGCTGGAGTACGGCGACGTGACCGATATCGCGCCCGATATCAAGCTGACGCTGCACAACGCCGGCCACGTTCTGGGCTCGTCGGTGTGTCACTTCCACGTCGGCGACGGCCTGTACAACGTCGCCTTCTCCGGCGATATCCACTACGACGACACGCGCCTGTTCGACGGCGCTGTCAACGACTTCCCGCGGGTGGAGACGCTCGTGCTGGAGTCGACCTACGGCGGCCGCAATGACTACCAGACCGACCAGGAGGATTCCGAGCGAAAGCTCAAACAGATCGTCCAGAACGCCTACGACCGCGACGGGAAGGTCCTCATTCCGACCTTCGCCGTGGGGCGGTCGCAGGAGCTCATGCTCGTCCTCGAAGAGGCGATGCGGAACGGCGACATCCCCGAGATGCCGGTCCACCTCGACGGGATGATCTGGGAGGCGACAGCCGTTCACACGACCTACCCCGAATATCTCCGTGACGGCTTGCAGGACCGCATCTTCGACGAAGACAAGAACCCATTCTTGGCCGACCAGTTCAACCCTATCGACGGCGGCGACGAGGAACGGCAGGAGATCGCCGACGGAGAATCCGCTATCATCCTCTCCACGTCCGGGATGCTCACCGGCGGCCCGGCCATGTCCTGGCTGGAACACCTCGGCCCCGACCCGGATTCGACGCTCACCTTCGTCGGCTATCAGGCGCAGGGAACGCTCGGCAAGCGAATCCAGCGCGGCATCGACGAGGTACCCGTCGGCGGCAGCGGGCGCAGTGAGACGGTCCCACTGGAGATGGACGTGGAGACAGTCGATGGCTTCTCCGGGCACGCCGACCGGCAGGGGCTGGAGAACTTCGTGAAGACGATGAACCCACGGCCCGAGAAAATCCTCTGTGTGCACGGCGACGAGTCCGCGACACAGGACCTCTCCTCGTCGCTGTACCACGACCAGAACATCCGGACCTTCGCGCCGGAGAACCTCGAAACGTTCCGCTTCCGCTGACCCGGTCGCTGTTCCCGGTTCATTCTCACTTCCCGATAGCCGAACGAACCTCTATACCGGAGGCCAGTGAACGCCGAGTATGGACCTCGTCAAGTACTTCGACGAACTCGAACCGGTCGGGATGGTACTCATCGGACTCGTGCTGTTCATCATCCCGGAGCCTGCGACCTCCACGCTCGGCATCGGACTGATGGCGCTCGGCGGCGCGTGGTGGTTCTACGAGTGGAACCGGTGAGATAACTCACGGCAGTATCGATGAATCACGACCGCATTCACGCACAGAAGCCGTCACACCACCGCGACCGCTGGACGGTCGGCACAATCACCGGGCTAACAGAGCGGGACGGCCATTGCGTCGTCACCGTCGAAAACGAGTCGGGTGAGCCAACCGAACTCGTCGTCACGCTGGCCATCCGCGACCTGTTCATCAGTCGGCTGGACATCGGCGACGACGAGAGCCCAGTCGGTGAGCGCGTTTGGTTCCGGAAACGCGGCAGGTCGTAGCCGGCTGCCGCTGACGCGTCCGGTCCAGGTTTGACCGTCACTACGAGAGGTCGACGGTCCGGTCGGCCCAGCGCCGAAGCCTACCGAGTGCGTCCCGTTCGGCTCGGGACACCGGATTATCGACGCCAAGTTCGTCGCTGTCGAAGGCGTTGAGGACGGCCACGTCCGCTCCGTCGCAGTATTCGGTGAGCCGGCTCACCGCGTCAGCCTCGTACTGAAACGGAATCGTCGCGTCGTTGACGAATACCGCTCGCGGATTCCGCGGGAGCGCGTCCATCTGTCGCTCGGCCCGGCGGGCGTTTTCCCGGGCGAGCGCGACCGCTTGGTTGTCCGTCTCGCTCTCGGTGCGCGGCGCACTGGCGTCGATTCGGCCGATCCAGACCGCTTCCGGCACGGTAATGAATCGGTCGAGGCGGCCACCCAGAACAGTCCCGTCGCGTTCGAGTTCTGGCGCGAAATCGAGAACAACAACGCCAGCGGTCCCCTCGCTGTCGAGCCAGGCGTCGAGGGCGGCAGCGGTCGTCCGCGTCTTGCCGGCGTTCGAGGGACCGGTGACCAGCGTCGACCCCGAGAGCGGGAACTGGAGACCGGTCACGCGAGGAGTTCCTCCCGCAGGAACTTCCCGCCGAGGCCGGCCATGGCGAGGCCGAGCGCGACGGCAAAAGCCAGCACGAACCCGGAGAGCGGACCGACACCGCCGCCGAGTTGCTCGACGACGAAGTTCGCGGCCAGCCCGCCCGAAACGGCGATGAGTACCAGCCCGCCGACGTTAGCTAGCGGTGAGTTCGATTCAGGGACTGCGTCAGAGTTCAGGAGATAGAGGACGAGGGCGATGACGAAGGGCGTGCCGACGGTACCGAGTGCGAGCACGAGGACGAGCTGGCCGAGCACGTTCCCGCCGATGAACGCGCCCGGCGCAGACAGCAGCGCGACGGCGACGAGCAGGCCGCGGTAGCGGCTATCCTCAATAGTGGTGCCCCAGCCGAGTTTGTCGGCCAGCAGGAACGCCGGGACGATGGTGTTACCGCCGAGCGACGACACGGCAGCGCCCCACAGGCCGAGCAGGAACAGCCAGCGGGCGCTGTCGCCGACCAGCGGACCAAGGGCTTCCGCAGCGCCGACCGTCGTCAGGTCGCCGGAGGTGAGGACGCTCGCCGTCACCAGGAAGATGGCGAGGCTGTAGACGCCGAAAGCCACCAGCATCGACGCTCCGACGTCGACTGTCGCGAGGTCGTAGTCTTCGCGGGTCCAGCCGCGTGCCCGCATCGTGTAGGAGTGCATCGTGATGAGCGTGATGTGGACCGCCCCGCCGAGGATGCCGGCCGCGACCAGCGCGCTCCCGGACGGGACGGACGGGATCAGGCCGGTCACCGCCGCGCCGGCGTCGATGGGCACGACGAACAGGCTGGCGACGAACGCGACGACGACCAGCAGGACGAGGACTTTCGCGGCCAGTTCGAGGAACCGGTAGCCCCCGCCCGCCAGGCCCGCTGCGAGGATGAGCGCCCAGACGACGCCCCAGATGTGGGCGTCAATACCGGTTACCGTCGCCGAAACCGTGGCGACAGTCTTCATAATGACCAACTGTGCCACGCCGGCAGCGAGTACCGCGTCGCCGACAAGCAACCACGCCCACGTTTCACCGAGGTTGTCCTCGACAACGGCGACGATACCCCGTTCGGTCAGCAGTCCCAACCGCATCGCGAGATACTGCGCCAGCGCCCCCGCCCCCGCGGAGAGGACGACGACCCACAGGAGGCTGTAGCCGAACGCACCGCCAGCGGTAACGAGGCTGGCGATCGTCGCCGGGCCGGCGGCGATTGCGCCGGCAATCCAGGACGGCCCCATCGCCTCGACGTAGTCACCGATTGCATCCCTGCTCACAGTAGAACTATCGACGGTTTCGGTCGAACTCATACCTCCGGCTTGGGTGATGCCCCCTGAAAATACTGCCGACATATCGTTCGGTGGTATTCTGCGGTAATTCGGCTGTAGTACTGCGATTGTTCGGAAACGGTAACGCTAGCTGAATTGGCACAGTATCCGCTCACGGAGCGGACCGCTACCGCAGACGACAGAGCCGCCTCAGAGTTCGACGATCCCGAGGTCCGATTCCAGTTCGTCGACGTGGTCGTTGTACGCGTCGACGAAATCCGCGAACTGTGGGGCGTACTCGCGGATGTCGGCGGCTGACGGGGGTTCGTACTGCGAGAGGAGGTAGAGCCCGTTGCTGCCGCCGACGCGGAGATACGACGCGCCGTCGGTGTCCCACTTCAGTTCCCAGCGGGTGCCCTGGATTCGGCTGGTGAACGTGCCGTAGTCGCCGCCCTCGTAGCGCTGGAGTTCCCGCGCGATCTGGTCACAGATTTCGCGGATCCGACCGAGGACGCGGTCGCGTTCGGCCACGACACCGTCGGTGGTGGCGATTTCCGGGAACTCAGTCGACACGTCGTCGAGCACGCCGTCGAGGGACGCGACGTAGTTGTTGAACCCCTCGACGAAGGCGTCGTAGTCGGCGAGCGCGGCGGCCAGCGGCTCCGGCTCCGGTGGCTGTTTCGTCGAGATGACGTACGTGTCCGAGCCACGCGACGGCGAGAACCGGAGGTACTCCAGGTCGCCGCCCTCGTACTTCACCGTCCACTCGCCGCGGTCGGTCTCGATATCCGCCTGCCCGTAGTCGCCGCCCTCCAGCCGGGCGAGCTGGTAGGCGACCTGTCCGGCGTGGTCCCGGACCGCCGCGACCAGTTCGTCACGCTGCTGTGCAACGGCCGTTGCGTCGGCAGGGTCCACCGGTGGCCACTCTGTCACAGTAGACGGAAGCGACGGGACGGCAATAACAGGCTCGGTCGGCTACTCGGACTCCAGTAGCGCGTCGTCACCGTGGCGCTCGCGGAGCGACTCGAAGTACTCGCGCTGCTCGTCGATGTTCGGCGTCGACTCGGCGTACACGTCGGCAAAGAGGTCCGTCGGGTCGGCAGCGTGGGCCTCCGCGTTGTCGATAATCTCGCCGAGGCGTTCGTCGATGGTATCGTCCATCACCTCGATTTTCCTGTCGTCCAGCAGATTGCAGTTTCTGAGGAACGACTCCATCCGGTCCAGTGGGTCGCGTTCACGCCACTCCTCGACCTCTGCGTCGTCACGGTACACGTCCGGGTCGTCGGCGGTCGTGTGCGCGCCGAAGCGGTACTGCACCGCCTCGACGAAGATGGGTTCCTGCGCTTCGCCGTTTGCTCCTACGGCCCGCTCCCTGGCGGCCTCGGTGACCGTGTAGGTCGCCAAGGGGTCCATCCCGTCGACCTGCACGCCGTCGAAGCCGTACGCGTCAGCTTTCTGTGCCAGCGTCTGGCTGGCGGTCTGGCGCTCCCGCGGGACGGAGATGGCCCACTGGTTGTTGTTGCAGAAAAACACCGTCGGCGTCTCGAACACGCCGGCGAAGTTCATCGCTTCGTGGAAGTCCCCCTCGCTGGTAGCTCCGTCGCCGAAGTGGACGACGCCTGCCCGGTCGTCGCCTTTTTTCTTTGCCGCCCACGACCACCCGACTGCGTGGGGGAGATGCGCGCCGATGGAGATGTTCAGCGGGAACACGTTCACGTCGCCGATGGCGGCGTTGCCCGCTTCGTGGCCCATCCAGTAGAGGACGTACTCCCAGGGGAGCCCGCGGGCGACGAGTGCACCATGTTCCCGGTACTGATAGAAGATAGTATCCTCGTCGGCCAGCGCGTACGTCGACCCGATCTGCGACCCTTCCTGGCCGGCGAGCGAGGAGTAGGTCCCAAGCCGGCCCTGCCGCTGGAGGCTAATCATCCGCTCGTCGAATCTGCGGGCAAAGCGCATATCGCGGTACATCGATACCAGCGCCTCGTCGCCGATATCGGGAATGAGATCGGGGTCAACGATCTCGCCGTCGGCGTCCAGCGCCTGCACCTGGTCGTCGTACGCCCTGTCGAGCACGTCGTTGGCCATGTCGTATCACCACACTCGAAGCGGACGAGCAAAAAGCTGTGTCCGGTTCTGTTCAGCCCAGCCACTCCAGGACACGCCGGCGAGCGTCGGCCTGGTCGTCGGGCATCACTTCGAGGACGACGGCCCCGTCGAAGTGGGCGTCGAGAACGTCGGCGGTCCCTTCGAGCGGGACGTCGCCGTCACCGAACGCCAGCCCGTCTTCCAGTGAGGTGCTGTCAGCGAAGTGCACGACCTGAATCCGGTCGCCGTACTCCCGAAGCAGCCCCGACAGCGCGTCGAGATACGCCGGTTCGGCCATGTACAGGTGGGCGGTATCGAGAACGAGGTCGTGGCCGCGACCCAGCACGAGATTCTGAAGCGAATGGACGCTCATGCCGGGGTTATTCTCGTACCCGTACGGCGCGGTGAAGCCGTAGGCGTCCAACTGTGGCGTGTGCGTGTTCTGGGCGTACTGGCTGTGGACCACCAAATAGGCGTCGAGCCGGTCTGCCAAGGCGTCGCTCCGCTGAAACGGCTCGGGGTCGTCCGGGCGGGCGTGAAGGGTGTGGACCGACAGCGCCGTGACTGGGGAGCGTTCAACCGTCTCGGCCGTCGCCTCCACGCTATCGAGGTCCGAGGGCCGCAAATAGAGTTCGACGCTGTCGAACCCCCGGTCGGCTGCCCCGGCGAGGGCATCCGGGGACGGCGGGCATTTGCCGACGAGATTCATGTATCGGTTCTCGGGACAGCCGGTCGTAAAACCATGCCGTTCACGAGACGGAGCGTGCCAGCAGACCATTACAGAGCGAACGGCGGCCGAGAGTTGAATATTCAGGAACAGCGGGGTTAAGTACCACTGGGTGTGACCACGGAGTAATGGATAGACGTTCGTTCCTGACAGCGGCCGGTGCGACGGTGTCCGTCTCGTTCGCGGGCTGTGCCGGACTGGGCGGCAGCGACGAGTCGAGCACCGAGGGGTCGAGCACGGACGAGTCGACTGCGAGCGGGACGAGCACCGGCGACGCCGGCGGTGCCGAGGAGACGCTCGTCGTCGGGACCTACAGCGCATTCATCGATTCGCCGTCGACGAGTCCCGGTGCGTGGGTGAAACAGCGCTTCGAGGAGGAGTTCGACGCCCGGCTCGTCTGGCAGACGCCGAGCAACGAGCTCAACCACTACGTCGAGCGCCGAAACGCCGGCGTCGACATCGAGGCCGACATGTACCTCGGGCTGAACACCGATCACCTGGTCACGGTTGACGAGAATCTCGACGACTCCCTGTTCGCCGAGGTCGGCGACGTGGCCGGTCAGGACGACATCAAGCCGGGTCTGCAGTTCGACCCCGACGGCCGGGCCATCCCCTACGACACCGGCTACATCAGCCTGGTGTTCGACGGGACGGCGACCACCGCGCCTGAGACCTTCGACGGGCTCCTCGCCGAGGAACACGCCGGCGACCTCATCACGCAGAACCCCGCCAGCTCCGCGACCGGGCGGGCGTTCCTGCTGCATACGATCAAGCAGTTCGGTCCCGACGGCTACCTGGACTACTGGAGCGACCTGCAAGACAACGATGTTCGGGTGCTGGGCTCCTGGAGCGACGCCTACAGCGCGTGGTCGAGCGGCGAAGCGCCGATGGTCGTTTCCTACTCCACCGATCAGGTGTTCGCCGACCAGAACGATGCCAACATGGAGGAACACCAGATTCGGTTCCTGAACGACCAGGGCTACGCCAACCCGGAGGGGATGGCCGTCTTCGAGGGCGCAGACACGCCCGACCTCGCCCGGGAGTTCATGGGATTCCTGCTGCGCCCGGAGGTTCAGGGCGAAATCGCCGTCCGGAACGTCCAGTTCCCGGCGACCGAGTCCGCCGAGCTGCCCGAGGACTACGCGGAACTGGCCCAAGAGCCCCCGGAACCGGTCACGTTCGGCTACGACGAGCTCAGGGGCTCCGTTTCGGGCTGGATATCCGACTGGGAGCGGCAGTTCGCCTCGAACTGACGACGACCGACTGTGGCCCGAGATTCCGACGGCGGTGCTGCTAAAGATCGCGGCGAAGTGTCGACAGCGACGGCGAGCAGCGCGAACCAAGAGCAACGGCGACGCATTCGCAACAGCGTCGAACGGCGGGCCATCGTCGGGCTCGCGGTCGCCACTATCGCGCTGTTGCTCGGCATCTTCTACTACCCGGTTGCGACGGTGTTCATCGACAGCGTTCTCGTGGAGGGTCGCTGGACCGGTCGAGTGTTCGTCTCGATCCTGCAGGACCCGTTCTACCTCGGCGAGCCGGCGCGGTTGCTCGCCGGCGAACCAGCAGGGGCAGTCATTGAGGCCTTCCTTTCGCCGGACCGGCGGCTAGGCGTCATCGGCTTCACGGCGTACCAGGCGGCGCTCTCGACAGTCGCCAGCGTCGCTCTGGGCCTGCCGGCGGCGTATCTGCTCGCTCGCTACGAGTTCCCCGGCCGGCGGACGCTCCGGTCGCTGACGATTCTCCCCTTCGTCCTGCCGTCGATAATGGTCGGTGTGGGCTTCGTCGCCACGTTCGGCCGGAACGGGACGCTCAACGCCGTGCTCGGCGCGCTCGGTCTCGGACAGGTCGATCTCCTGTTCACGCTGGAAGCCGTCGTCATCGCCCACGCGTTCTACAACGCCCCGCTCGTCGCTCGGGTGACCACCGCCGCCTGGGAGTCCGTCGACGCCAGCGCGGTCGAGACGGCCCGGAGCCTCGGTGCGAGCCCGCTCCGGGCGTTCCGCGACGTCGTCGCTCCGCAACTCTACCCGTCGGTGCTGATGGGCGCGGCGCTGACCTTCGTGTTCACCTTCAGCACGTTCCCCATCGTCCTGGCGCTGGGCGGGTTCCAGCTTGCGACCGTCGAGGTGTTCGTCTACCGGCTCATCCGCGACCTGGAGTACGCCGAGGCGGCCGCGCTCGCGCTCATCGAGCTCGGCATCTCGCTGGGGCTGCTGTACGCGTATCTCCGGTACGAGGCCAAGCACACTGTCCAGTCACGGGGGATTCGCCCGCTCCCGCGGCGGCCGCTGAGGCCGCCGTCGCTCTCGGTCCGTGAACTGCTACCCAGAATGGGACTGACCGTCTACGCCGTCGTCGCGCTGGCGGTGTTCGTCGCACCGATTGCGAGCATGGTTCTCGCCAGCCTCAGCGGGCCGGAGGGGCTGACGCTGGCGAACTACCAGTTCCTCATCGACCGCCAGACGACCGGCGCGTCGTTCCAGGTCCAGCCCTGGGACGCGGTCCGGAACTCGCTGCTGTTCGGCGTCGCATCGCTGGCCGTCGCGCTCCCGATGGGCGTCGTCGTCGCTGTCCTCACGACTCGGGACTACCGCGGCCGGAAGGTCGTCGACGCGGTTGCGATGGCTCCACTGGCCGTGTCCGGCATCGTCGTCGGCCTCGGACTGCTTCGGGGCCTCGTCTTTGGCGTCGAGGTCGGCGGCTCGCGCATCGCCGTCGGCGGCGGTCTCGCCATCGTCGCCGCCCACGCCGTCGCCGGCTACCCCTTCGTCGTCCGCACCGTCGCGCCCGGCCTCGAAAGTATCGACCACACGCTGGTCGAGTCCGCCCGCGCGCTCGGCGCGCCGCGGGCCAGAGCGCTGCTGGACATCGAGCTCCCGCTGGTCTGGCCGGCCGTCGTCGCCGGGGCCGCCTTCGCCTTCGCTATCTCCATCGGGGAGTTCTCGGCGACCGTCGTCCTCGCGTCGGGAACGAACCAGTTCACGATGCCCATTGCCATCGAGCGGTTCATCGGCCGCCGGCTCGGCCCCGCGACGGCGATGGGTGTCGTCCTGCTCGTGGTCACCAGCGCGAGCTTCCTGCTCATCGACCGGCTGGGAGGTGACGACGTTGGGTTCTAAGGAACCGCCGTCAGACAGTCCAGCCGTGGACCGGACCAGCACGCCGGCGGTCGAACTCGATGGTGTCACCAGACGCTACGGCGAGACGACCGCTGTCGGGGACCTCTCGCTGTCGATTCAGGACGGCGAGTTCTTCACGCTGGTCGGCCCCTCGGGCTGCGGGAAGACAACGACGCTCCGGCTCATCGCGGGCTTCGAAGACCCCACGCAGGGGGGAATCCGGTTCGGCGGCGAGTCCGTCACCGGCGTCCCGCCGGAGGACCGCGACGTGGGCGTCGTCTTCCAGAACTACGCCCTGTTCCCGCACATGTCCGTTGGGGAGAACGTCGGCTACGGACTCTCGTTCACTGACCCACCGGGCGGCGGCAGCGACGAGGCGCGGGTGCGGGAACTGCTGGAGCTTGTGGACCTCGGCGAGATGGCCGACCGGGACCCCGACACGCTCTCGGGCGGCCAGCAGCAGCGGGTGGCGATGGCCCGTGCGCTGGCCCCCGGCCCTGACGTGCTCCTCCTCGACGAGCCGATGAGCGCGCTGGATGCGAAGCTCAGGGAGCGCCTCCGCGTGCAGGTCCGCGAGATTCAGCAGGAACTGGGCATTACGACGATTTACGTCACCCACGATCAGGAGGAGGCGCTGGCCGTGTCCGACCACGTGGCGGTCATGCACGACGGAACGCCAGAACAGGTCGCGCCACCGCGGACAATCTATCGCGAGCCGGCGACTGAGTTCGTCGCCACCTTCGTCGGCGACAACAACGTTCTCAGTGGCGAGGTGACGGCGGTACGGTCGACCGATGACGCTGACGACAACGGCGATGGGAGTGAACAATCCATCGCGGACGTGACGGTCGACGATGCGACGTTCTCAGTTGCCCTGAACGGCGACAGCGACCCGACCGCGGCTGTCTCGTCCGGAGACCGGCTCACGTTCTGCGTTCGGCCGGAACGGCTCGCTGTCGACGCCGACCGAAACGCACTGACGGCGACGGTCACGAGCGCAGAGTTCCTCGGAGAGACGACGCGCGTTCACCTCGACTGGGAGGGGCGTGAACTCCTGCTACGAACCGAAGACCCACCGACCGGGACCGTGACAGTCGGCTTTGCCCCGACGGACGCACACATTGTCGACAGACAGCCGTAAGCTACCAATCCCCACGTCGACACTGGAATGGTGTCTGTTTTAACCGACCTGTGGTTATCGCCGATATAATATGACACGCGGTGCCGTCGCAAGTGATCGAAACGGGCGTATCGGAGCGTGTCGACAGGGTCAGCGGGAATCAGCGTTTCTAGACCAAGGCCATGCCGGAGTCCGGCTGGATAGGCGCGACGGGGGACGGTGATGGTCGAGTTCGAACCTCGGCTGTTCGACGACATCGACCCGTCTGAACGGCCGTCACTGGGTGCCGCACTCGTGCCGATTGCGGGAATGATCGTGTTCCTCAGTGTGGGTCTCATCGCTTTCGACTTAGACCCCCAGTTCCCGCTTTTCTGGGGGATTGCCTTCACCGGCCTGTTCGCACGGTACCATCTTGGACTCTCGTGGACGGAACTGTACGACGGCATTGCCAGTAGCCTGCTCATGGGCATGCGGGTAATTCTCATCATGTTCACCGTCTATGCGCTCATCGCCTCGTGGATTCAGGCGGGCACGATTCCCAGCCTGATGTATTTCGGGCTAGAGCTGTTCACACCGACGGTTTTTCTCCCGGTAGCGGCAATCCTCTCCGCGATAATCTCCTTCGCCGTCGGCTCCTCGTGGACGACGGCCGGGACGCTCGGGGTAGCGCTCATCGGGATCGGGTCGGGGCTGGGTATTCCAGAGCCGATGACTGCCGGCGCGATTCTCAGCGGGGCCTACACGGGGGACAAGCAGTCCCCGCTCTCGGATACGACGAATCTGGCCGCCGCAGTGACAGACACCGATCTGTACGAGCATATCAACGCGATGCGGGCTGGAACGCTCGTCGCGTTCACTATTGCCGTCCTCCTGTACGCTGGCCTCGGACTGCGGGCCGCCGGAACCATCCCCGCTGACCGCGTTGCGTCCATTCAGGCGGCCATCGAGAGCACGTACGTCGTCTCGCCGCTCGTGTTTCTGCCGGTCGTCGTGACCTTCGGACTCGCGCTGCGTGGCGTCCCTGCCCTGCCGACGCTGGGGACGGGGGTCTTCGCGGGCGTCGGAACCG
This sequence comes from Haloarcula japonica DSM 6131, assembly GCF_000336635.1. Taxonomy (GTDB): domain Archaea; phylum Halobacteriota; class Halobacteria; order Halobacteriales; family Haloarculaceae; genus Haloarcula; species Haloarcula japonica. The sequence continues at coordinate 437,806 of NZ_AOLY01000037.1, forward strand.
CGATGTTCGTGCAGGGAACTGGATTCGGCGCAGCCTGGTCGGCAGCACAGTCTGGGACAGCCCCGGAAACGGGCATGGAGCTCGTGAACGGACTCCTGGAGAGCGGCGGGCTAACCGGCGGTGCGTGGATTGTGACGATTGCGATTGCCGCGCTCGCGCTGGGCGGCCTGCTCGAACGGGCCGGCGTGCTCGCGGTGCTTTCCCACCATCTCGGGCGACTCTGCCACAGCGTCGCGAGCCTCACGGGCGTGACCGCTGTGTCCGCCGTCTCGATGAATATCCTGGCGGCGGAACAGTACGTGAGCATCGTCGTGCCGGGGATGACACTCGGTAATCTGTACAGCGAGCAGGGGCTCAAGAGTCAGAACCTCTCCCGGGCCATCGAAGCGTCGGGAACGACGACGAGTGCGCTTATCCCGTGGAGTAGCGGCGGGCTGTTCATGGCCGGAACGCTCGGCGTCCCGACGCTGGAATACGCGCCGTACTACTTCTTCGGCTTTCTCTCGCCGCTCGTGCTCCTGTTCATGGGAGTGACCGGCTGGCAGATCGTCTATGCGGACCGAACTGACGCCGGCGGCCGGGCAGCGGAGTCCGGTAGCACTGGGTCGGTGGCAGCTGGCGAGGATTGATCAGCCTCGTGCTGCCAGTAGTAGCGGGTCCGTGACTGTCAGCGCACGCAAGCAGAACGAGTCCCACGGCGCGTACTACCGCACCGACGTGCCCGACGTAGATCCGGCTGGCGGCAGAACAGCCTCGTGGACCGCGGTGACACCGGGTTCGAACTGACGATCCGCGGTGTCGCCGAGCCGAGAAAGGCAGTCAGCGAGGCGGTCAATGTCGGCTACGAACTCGACTACCATCACCTCAAATAGAACCGATCCGCAACGCAGCCGGGGGCGTGGGTGGGTTTCGGTCGTGATATCACTCGACATGCATCGAGAACAGGGTAGCGTTCGGTGATCGGTCGTAGTCTGTCTTTGCAGGGTCGAGAAGTATTTTTCACCTCACCGAGATTCAAGAGACTCCCCGGCCAATGGTGTACGCACCGTGGCACCGACCCGCCGAACCGCCCTCGCCAGCGCTGGTCTCACACTCGGGAGCCTCACCGCTGTTTCGGGCTGTCTGGATTCCGCCGGCGACGCGGACGTGTCGTGTCCGCCCTCAGTCCCAACCGACGCGTCGCTGCGCATCGGGTTCGTTGGCGACGTGATGCTGGGCCGGAGCGTCGACGAACGGTGGCACGATGCCCCCGACGGACCGACTGCCGTCTGGGGGTCGATACTCGACCGTCTGCAATCGCTCGACGGCCTGGTAGCGAACCTCGAATGCTGCGTCTCGAACCACGGCGAACCACGGCCCGGCCGTACGTTCCACTTCCGAGCGAGTCCTGAGTGGGCCGTGCCCGCGCTGGAGCGTGCCAGCGTCTCCTGTGCCGGACTGGCGAACAATCACCTGCTCGACTTCGGACCGGCGGCGCTCACGGACACGCCGGCTCACCTCGACGACGCTGGCATTGCCTCAGCCGGGGCCGGCGTCGATAGAGAGACAGCATTCGAGCCAGCGGCCATCGAAATCAGCGAACTCTCAGTTGCCGTCGTCGCCGTCACTGACCAGTCGTCGAGCTACGCCGCCGGCCGCGACAGTCCCGGCACGGCCTACGCACCGCTTGACCCGAACCACCCGTTGACTCGCCGCCGTGTCGGGGGTGCGCTGGCGGCGGCCCGCGACGCCGACCCGGACCTGCTCGTCGTCACCGCTCACTGGGGGCCGAACTGGGTGACAGAGCCGGCCGAGACACAACAGGCCTTCGCCCGCTGGCTGGTGGATAACGGAGCGGATGTTGTCCACGGCCACAGCGCCCACGTCATTCAGGGCGTCGAGGTGTACCGCGGACGCCCCATCATGTACGACACCGGCAACTTCGTCGACGACTACGCGATCAAGGACGGGTACCGCAACGACCGGAGTTTCCTGTTCGAACTGCACATCGATGACGGGCGGCTGGCCGCGCTCGAACTCACACCGGTCGAGAACGCGTACACACAGGTCAGGCACGCGGATGATACGGTGGCTGAGTGGCTCCGGGAGACAGTACGAGAGCGCTCCCGGTCCTTCGGAACAACTATCGAGCGCAACGGACGGGGACTTCGGATCCCGCTGTCGTGCCCGGCATAGCATCCGCTGTGTGTTTCCGGGCCGGCTCGTGTCGGCTGCTACTCGTCGACAGCCACAACCGCCGCCATGATTTCGTCGACCAGCCGTGGGTTGTACGTCCAGACGCCCCGAAACGGTCCGTCCTCGGTTTCTTCGGCGACGAGCGCACACTTGCTCTGGTCGTCGCCGGCGGCGTCGAACGCCAGCAACCACACCTGTTCGAGCGTGGTGTCTGTGAGCGGATGGAACGAGATTCCGGGAATCGCTGGCGGCTCCCAGTCGTCCCGTCCGTAAACGTGGATGTCGAGGTCCGTGTCGCTGGCAAGCGTCTCGTATCGGGCGTGCTGAGAGCGGAAAATAGACAGCGACTGGAAGCCCACTCGAAGGGTACCCTCCCCGACGCGGTAGGCCCTGTCTTCGAACTCGTGTGACGTTGCGAGCAACTGTGCCGGCGTGAGCGAGGACAGGAGCGTGTTCGCGAGCGCCGAGCGGAGAAGCTGTCGGCCCGGGTCACTGTCAGGGGTTCCGCTGTCGTCGGAATCGACCATCGGCTTACACAAGAACGACTGCAGCGCGGTGAGCGGGACTGCCTCGGCGAACACACCGTCCCGACGGATGACGGCAAACGCGTTCTGGTGTCCGGTCGGGAGTTTCCGCCAGGTGGCGTCGATCCCCTGAGTTGTCAGACGCTCGCCCACAGTCTTCGTTGCGGGCGGACCGTACACAGTTATCGCCACGTCCGAGTCCTCGAAGCGCCGGAGGAGGGTCCGAACTGTCATCGGCCCACGATCAGTCCTCGTGGTCTGTCTCGGCGGTATCCAGATCGGCTATCGTCGCCAGAACCTCGGCCGTTGATGGTGACAGCGATACCAGTGTCGCGGTCCGCTGGGCAGCGTCGTAGCTAATAACGCCAGCGTTATCGAGAACAGGGAGGTGGCGGTGGTGGAGTGCAGTGCGGGTATCGTCCCAGTTGCAGGTGTCGGTGTCTCGACCACGCGCGCTGGACCAGCCCACGACCACATCAGTGAGTTCCGAGATCGAGGCCGAGTCGTGTTCGGCGAGGTACGTGTATATCATCCGCCGGGGCTCGGCTGCCAGCACCCGTAATAGCGTATCGAGTCGCTCGGACGAGAGTCCCGGCGTCTCCACAGGCTGTTCGTGCTGATCCATGTCAATCAATTATCCACTCTCGGTATTAATATCATTGGCCGATAGTTAATCACAGATGTGACGGAATCCATTTACGTGCCAGCACCGTCTAAAGTGTATGAACTACGAGTCCGCCCTACAGCGTGCGTACGACGTACTACCAGACCAGCCCCGGGAAGCCGGTGAACGGCTGTCGATTCCTGACCCCGAAGGGCAGACAGACGGGGCGTTCACACGCCTGACGAACTTAGAGGCAATCGCCGACGCAGTCTCGCGGGACGCCCAGCATCTCCACCGCGCCATCCAGCGCGAGTTCGGGACCAACGGCCAGTTCGACGGCGGCGAAGCCCGTTACAACGGCTCGTTCGACACTGCTGATTTCGACGCCGCCGTGGACGCATACGTCGCCGAGTACGTCACCTGTTCCGAGTGTGGCCTGCCCGACACCGTCCTCAAGAACGAAGACGGCGTCGACATGCTGCGCTGTCAGGCCTGTGGTGCGTTCCGCCCGGTCGCCAAGGGCGCGAGTTCGAACACCCAGCAGGACCGACCCACGCTCGAAGAGGGCGAGACCTACGAGGTCAAGATCACCGGAACGGGCCGCGAAGGCGACGGCGTCGCGGAGAAAGGGAAGTACACCATCTTCGTCTCCGGAGCACGCGAAGGGCAGGTCGTCGAGGCCTACATCGAGAGTATCAGCGGCACGCTGGCGTTCGGTCGCGTCGCATAAGGCCGGTTTTCACGAGACAGCTACGGTTCTCACTTATTCCCAGAGGTCCGTCGAGAGGTATCGCTCGCCGGTGTCCGGCAGGACAACGACCACCGTCTCGTCGGGGTTCTCGGTCGCGTACTCTGTCGCCGCGTGCAGTGCCGCGCCCGAGGAGATGCCGACCATGATTCCCTCCTCGCCCGCGAGTCGTCTGGTCGCGTCGACGGATTCGTCCTTGCTCGCGGTCCGTACCTCGTCGACGAGGTCGCGCCGGAGGATGTCCGGAACGAATCCGGGGCCGATACCCTGGATGTCGTGGCTGTCGGGGTCATCCGCCGAGAGCAGTTTCGACTGTTCCGGTTCGACAGCGACGGAGGTGAGGTCCGCACCGACCTCCTCCTCGATGTACTCGGAGATGCCGGTGATCGTGCCACCGGTCCCAACGCCGGCGACGACGGCGTCTACGTCGCCGTCGGTATCGGCCCAGATCTCCGGACCCGTCGTCTCGCGGTGGGCTCGCGGGTTCGCCTCGTTCTCGAACTGCCGGGCGCGGACAGTACCCGGTTCGTCAGCGAGTTCGTTCGCGCGTTCGATTGCGCCGCTCATGCCGCCGTCTGCCGGTGTGAGTTCGAGCTCCGCGCCGAGCCCCGACAGCAACTGCCGGCGCTCCTCGCTCATCGATTCGGGCATCGTCAGCACGCAGTCGTACCCCCGCGCAGCACAGACAGCGGCCAGCCCGATGCCAGTGTTGCCGCTGGTCGCTTCGACGACCGTCCCGTCGTCGGGAAGGTCGCCGGACTCGACGGCCGCCTCGACCATGTACAGCGCGATGCGGTCCTTCACCGAGTAGGGGTTCGCCGCTTCGACCTTGCCGAGCAGATTGTCCGCGAAGCTGTCGAGACAGACCAGCGGCGTGTCGCCGATGAGTTCAGTCACGCTAGATGCGACAGTGCCGTCGTCTCGCTGGGCGTACGACTGCATACACCGGGAGAAGGCGATTAGTCCCCGTAACGACGCACCCAGAATATTGTGGGGCGAATACATTCACTCGGTTCCGAGTCTCCGGAAGCTTATGTCGTCCCCATCCAATGTGTCCAGTAATGCCCGAGATAACCGTCTCTGAAGGCCTGTACCGACAGCTATCCGTTTCCGAAAACCAGGTCGACGAAGAGACGCTCTGGAAAATGCTACACCAGTTCAAGCGCCAGAACACGCCGAGCGAGTAACGCCGTCGCTACCCGACCGGTTCGATGAGTTCCGGTGAGTCATTAACAGGACTGTTGACTGCTGACGAAACCGGATAGGTCCGCATGGGTCCCTCGTACGGGTCAAGCAGTGTAGCCATGTCGTCAGTGCTGCCGCGCAGCCATGTCGACTCCTCTGACGGGTCAAGGATGACGGCCATCCGGTGATGGAGGTCGGCGACGGCCTCGTTCGGCTCGGTCGTCACAATCGTGAACGACTCGACGATATCGTCTTCGCCGCCCGAATCGCCGCCGCTCGCACCGAACTCACCTAGCCCGGTCTGGCGCTGTGGCGGCTCCCACCGCTCGTACAGCCCCGCCATCGCGAACAGGTCGTCGTCCGGCAGCGCCACGCGGTACGGTTGCTTGCCGTCGCTCGTCTCGACCCACTCGTAGAACCCGTCAGCGGGGACCAGACAGCGCCGGGACTCGTAGGCCTCGGCGAACGAACGTTTCTCCGCCAGCGTCTCGGCGCGGGCGTTGATGTGCCCGTGGGCCGTTCTGCTGTCCGCCCAGGTCGGAATCAGTCCCCACTCCATCCGCTGGATTGTCCCGGGCGACTCGCTTGTGATGACCGGCAGGTCCTGACTCGGAGCGGCGTTGTATCGGGACTCGTAGTCGAAGGCAAACTCGGCGTCGAACCGCGTCTCAATTTCCTCTCGAGGGGAGAACAGACTGTAGCGGCCACACATGGCCTGTTTTTGTCGCTCCTGCTGGATAAACCCACTACTCGCGCATCCACTCGCTTGCCTGTGGCTCCGTCGGGTCGGTCCTGACCTCGACGAGCGTCGGCGCGTCCGTCTGAACCGCTTCGCGAACCGCCGTGCGGATTTCGGACGGCGCGTTGGCTTGCATCGCTTCCATCCCCATTCCGGCAGCGACAGTCTCGAAATCAATCGGCGTCTTGTCCCATCCGTACGCCTGCTGGCCGAGGTCGTAGCTGCGCCCGGCCTCCTCGCTGATAATCGCGTAATCGTCGTTGTTGAGCACGACGACGGTGATCGGGAGGTCCTCAGCGACCACGGTATGGATCTCGTGAACGCACATCATGAGGCCGCCATCACCGGTCAGCGCAACGACCGGCGTGTCCGGGTTCGCTAGCTGTGCCCCAATCGCCGACGGCAGTCCCGTTCCCATGGTCGCCCACGATCCGGGGTTGACGTAGCTGCGTGGCCCGTGCGCCTCAAACGTGTTTAGCGCCCAGACGCGGAACCCTCCGGCATCGGCGGCCGTGATGGCGTCCGAAGGGAGTGCGTCTCGAAGGATTTGTAGCACATGGACTGAGGTGAGCGGTGGTTCCGAGTCCACGAGCGGTTCGATTCGACGCGCAGTGGCAGCACGGACAGCCTGTGCGCGCTCGGCACCTTTCGTCTTCGAGCTGGGTGCGGTGTCGGCCGCCGTGATTTTGTTCTCAATCGCTGCCATCGCGTCCGCGGCGTCTGCGAGGATGCCGACGGTCGGGTCGTAGCCCGTGCCGAGGTCGTCGGCGTCGATGGTGACGTGAACGAGCGTTTCAGGCAGTTCGACGGACCACCCGCGTGTCCCGTGTGCGTCGAGGTCAGAGCCGACGGCGAGCGCGGCATCGGCGTTGGCGAGACAGTCCAGCAGCTCCGGGCTCGCGCTGCCGGCCAACACGCCGGCACTGAGGTCGTGATCCTCGGGGAACACGCCCTTGCCCTTGTACGTCGTTACGACGGGCGCATCAAGTCGTTCGGCGAGGCGTCGGAGCGCCGCCGACCCACCCGACGCTCGTACACCGCCGCCGGCCAGGATAACCGGCCGCTCGGCCGCGAGCAGGTGCTCGGCGGCTGTCGAAATGTCTTGCTCCGGGACGGTGCTGGGTGACGGAGCCGACGGTGTACTTGCACCGGCGAGCGGGACATCCATTTGCAGGTAGTTCTTTGGGATTCCGACCCTAACTGGCCCCTTCGGAGGTGTTTGAGCGACCTGTACCGCTCGGTCGATTGTTGCCGCTGTCGTTTCGGGGTTTTTCAGTAGTATGTTCTCTTTGACGACGTTGTCGTAGGTGTCCGGTGGGGTTTCGTGAATCGCATCACCGCCCCGGAGTGCCGGCTCGGTTTCGATAGCGAAATGCACCAGCGGCGTGCAGTCGTTCAGCGCGTTTTTCAGGCCGTTCATCGCGTTCATATCGCCCGGACCGGGGACGACAACAGTGCTTGCCATCTCCCCGCTCGTTTCTGCATAGCCCCAGGCCTGATGTGAGACCGCAGTTTCGTGTCGTGCCACGACGAAGCGGATATCGTCCCGATTGCCGATGGCTTCGTTCAGCGGGAGGGACTGCTTTCCGGGGACTCCGAAGACGGTATCGATGCCGTTCGCGACGAGACGGTCTACCACCGCCAGACTAACGCGCATACTGATTCCTCACTCGTAAGTTAATTCATTCTCATGACTTTAGTTCTCTACCGGCCATGCTAGACCCTAACCGCGTCAGGCCGCCACAGCCACAAGAAGGCACATGCTACCGAGCCCTGCGTGGCCCGCGAATTTAAATCCGAAAGCGCCCAACTACGTGACAGATGACCACGGACCCCTCGTTCAGCATCCCCGCACACCCACAGCGGCGCTTTCCCCACGGAAGCGGGGTCGAATACGAGGGCGGGACGGAGTTCCGACTCATCCCGGAACAGGAGCAGGCGACGCCGGACCTCGCCGAGACAGTCGTCGACATCCTTGCGTCTGGGCCGTACCGCTACGGTGATTTCCACGACCTGCCGATGCCGCTGTGGCTGGTCCGCGACGAAGAGACCACCGACGTGTTCCGCGTCGCGGTCCGCGACGGAACGGTCCGCTTGCACGTCCTGCCGACCACTGAGTCCGACGGGCTACAGCGCTTCTTCGAGCGCCTGCGTGAGACCAGCGGGGGAGAGTCGTGGGCGGTGCAGCGACACGTCGACGGGCAGTAGCGGGCCGCCGAATCGTACGGACCCAAAACCGTCTTACACACCTGCCTCCATGTCTTGGCCATGACCGTCTCTCGCGAAGTCGAGCTAGAGGGCCACATCATCGACTCCGGGATGATGCAGTCCTGTTTCGGCATCATCATGGACCTGGGCGGCTCCTTCTCCGTTCAGGAGTTCGATATCGGCCGCCACAAAGACGAGGAGTCCTACGCCCGGATGCTCGTCGAGGCCGACGACGAGGACCAACTGCAGTCGATTGTCCACGAACTCCACCAGCACGGCGTCAACCCCTCGGACCCGAAAGACGCCACGCTCGTCCCTGCGCCCGACGACCAGGTCGTCCCACACGGCTTCTACTCGACGACGAACCACCCGACGTACATACGACACGACGGCGAGTGGATCGAGGTCGAGGACGTGGAGATGGACTGTGCTGTGGTCGTCGAAGACGGCGACCGACCGCGGGCCTACACCAAAGTCCTCAACGCCATCGAGGAGGGCGATCTGGTCGTCACCGACGAGACCGGCATCAAGGTCCAGCCCCCGGAGCGACCCCGAGACTCCGGCGGCGCGTTCGGCTTCATGCAGGGCGGCGTCTCCTCGGAACGCCCCTCGGAGTCGACCATCCGAAAGATCGCGAACGCAATCGAAGAAACGAAGAAGGAAGGCGGAAAGGTGATGGCGGTCTGTGGGCCGGCGCTTATCCACTCCGGCGCGCGCGAGGACCTCGCTCGCCTCGTGCGAGAGGGCTATGTTGATATGCTCTCGGCCGGCAACGGCTTCGCAGTCCACGACATCGAGCGGGACATCTACGGCACGTCGCTCGGGATGGATACCGAGAGCCTTGACCATCCACGTCACGGCCACAAACACCACATCTACACCATCAGCGAGGTCATCCGCGAGGGCGGCATCGAGGAAGCCGTCGAATCCGGGACCATCGAGTCCGGCGTGATGTACGAGTGTATCGACAACGACCGGCCGTTCGTCCTCGCTGGCTCTATCCGCGATGATGGACCGCTGCCTGACACTATCACCGACGCTGTCGAGGCCCAGAACGCCATCCGAGAGCAGGCTCACGAAGCCGACATGGTCCTGATGCTCTCGACCCTGCTGCACTCGGTCGCGGTCGGGAACTGCCTCCCGTCGACGACACGGGTCGTCTGCGTCGACATCAACCCCGCGACGGTGACCCAACTGCTCGACCGCGGCTCCGCACAGGCAGTCGGGATGGTCACCGACATCGGCACCTTTGTTCCGATTCTGGCCGAGCAGTTGCTCAGTGAGGAATAGGACGATCACGAGCGGCGCGAGTGGTCGCTTTTCGCCCACGTTTTTACCGAGCGGTGTGCGACCACAGGGAGTACACCCGAAGGTCAAAAGGTGGATTGTGGACCTTTGTTCCGATTCTGGCCGAGCAGTTGCTCAGTGCGGAATAGAACGCGCACGAGCGGAACGAGATTAGATCGCAACCCACGCCAGCACAATGACAGCAGCCCCGACCACTGTCGACGCGACGGCGTGCGTTCGGAGTTCATCGAGCAGGTCGTGAGAGTGGTCATGGAGTTCACAGACCTCGTCGATTTCGCTGCCGGCTTCGCAGTTCGGTAGGAAGTCCATCGCGACGTGGAGGAAGATGCCGGCGGCGAATCCGAAGATAACTGCGTTGAGAAACGCGGACTCCGGAACTGGAAGCAGCGCTGACGGGATTGCTGTCAGACCAACACCGGCCGCGGGGAGCAACAGCGCTGAGGCGGACTTGTCGTTGCGTCCGAGCCGCCGGGCGGCGGCATAGCCGGCCGGCCCTTTGTGCGAAACGATGGCGAGGCCGAGCAGGATACCCAGTTCCGGCATCGAAGCATAGACCAGCCCGATGACCAGTCCGGCCGAGAGCGCGTGAGCGGCGATGGCGAGTGTTGTTATGTCGAAGGAAGTCTCGATGTGGGTCAGCCGGTGGCCGATAGTGTGGGTGCCGTAGCCGGTGACCAGGCCAGCGGCGATGCCGACGCCGCCGATTCGCGCTGCGCCGGCCTGACCACCCAGTCCCATCGCCTGCGGGACGAGGAACATGGCCGCCGACGTGACCATCGCCCCGCTCGCGAGGCCGTAGCCCCAGACCAGTCGGTAAGGGTTCGTCTCGTCGGCCCGTGCACCGAGCCACGCGCCGAGTCCCATCGCCACGAACGCGACCCAGGAGATAACGAGGACCTTACTCGCCCCACCGGTGGCTGCGACGCCGGACAGGATCACCAGGCCGACGACACTCGCGATACCGGCAGTTGATACCCGGCCACTATTATTAAAAACCGAAGTTGAGTTAATAGACATTACCTATAATCACTGGTCTGTTACTAATAAACCCATCGGTGGCGGTCACCGCGTCGTTGACCGATAGTCTCCCCAGTCGAGGACGCCGCCGTCCAATGCTGACGGGTCAGCATCCCGGAGCGCCCAGAGAACCATTTCGGCGACGGATTCCGGGTCGCGTCCCCCGTCACCGGAGAGGTCCGTCGCGACCTGTCCGGGGTCGACTGCGCCCACCGGCGTATCGAGATCGACCGCAAACCCGCGAGCAACAGCCTCCGCGGCGGCCTTCGAGACAGCGTACGAGCCGTAGCCGGGCATTCCCTCGCGGGCGACGACGCCCGTCGGAACGACGATGCGGGCGTCCGGGCCGAGGTGTGGGACGGCTTCGCGGATCGTCGAGAACACGCCGCGGGCATTTGTCCGGAGGTGGTCGTCGAAGGCGGCGTAAGACTCCTCGGTAAGCGGTGTCTCGCCGGCGGTGCCGTGGTAGACGCCGGCGTTGGCGACGACGTACCGTATCGCACCGTTCCCCTCCCGCGTGGCAGTTTCGACCAGTCGTTCTACGTCGTACTCGTCGCGCACGTCAGCGCGAATCGCAGTCACGGAGCCCCCCGCGTCCCGGATATCGGCCTCGACACGCTCAAGCGCCTCGGCGTCGCGGGCACAGATGACCGTATGTGCGCCCGCCTCGGCCACTGCGTGGGCTATCTGCTCACCGATGCCTCTGCTCGCGCCCGTGACGACAGCGGTCGCACCGTCCATCCCTGGAACCATAGCGGAGGTACCGCTGCCAGCCACAAGGTCGTTGCTCCCACCGTCGATGGGGTGAGAGAGCGGTAGCCTCTTGTCGAACGCCCGCTACCGACCGGGCATGGACATCACGATTACCGAATCGACGGTCGAGGGAACGGCGCAAGCGCCGCCATCGAAGAGCTACACGCACCGGGCGGTGCTGGCCGCGGGATACGCCGACGGTGCAGTCGTCCACGACCCGCTCGTGAGTGCGGACACGAAGGCCACGATGCGAGCGGTCGAGGCTTACGGCGGCAGCGTCTCGCTGGCAGCGGACGAATCGACGGTCGAGGTCACGGGCTTCGACGGCCGGCCGGGCACGCCGGACGACGTTATCAGCTGTGCCAACAGCGGGACGACAATGCGACTGGTCACTGCGACAGCCGCGCTCCAGGACGACCTCACAGTGTTGACCGGCGACGGGTCCCTCCGGTCGCGCCCGCAGGGGCCGCTGCTCGACGCCGTCGAACAACTGGACGGCGACGCCGAGTCGACCCGCCGGAACGGCCAGGCTCCGCTCGTGGTCGGCGGCGGCATCGACGGCGGTGCGGTCGAAATCCCAGGCGACGTGTCCTCGCAGTACATCACCGCACTGCTGATGGCCGGGGCTGTCTCGTCGGACGGCATCGACATAGACCTGACGACAGAACTGAAGTCGTCGCCGTATGTCGACATCACACTGGAAGTGCTGGACGACTTCGGTGTCGACGCCGAGAAGACCGACGCTGGGTTCACCGTCGAGGGCGGCCAGTCCTACGCGCCCGGCGGTGGCGACTACAACGTCCCCGGGGACTTCTCGTCGATGAGCTACCTGCTCGCGGCGGGTGCACTCGCCGCCGAGGACGGCCTGCGCGTCACGTCGGCGTTCCCAAGTGCCCAGGGCGACGCCGCCATCGTCGACATCCTCGACCGGATGGGCGCTGATCTCGACTGGGACAGGGAAAACGGCGAAATCACCGTCTCGCAGTCCGAACTGACTGGCATCGAGGTCGGGGTCGAGGACACGCCCGACCTCCTGCCGACCATCGCGACGCTGGGGGCCGCCGCCGACGGCGTCACGCGGATCACCGACGCCGAGCACGTCCGGTACAAGGAGACCGACCGCGTGAGCGCGATGGCCGAGGAGCTGACGAAGATGGGCGCTGAAGTCGAGGAGAAACAGGACGAGCTCATCGTCTACGGCGAAGACAGCGATCTCGTCGGCACGACCGTCGAGGGCCGCGCGGATCACCGCATCATCATGTCGCTGGCCGTCGCGGGCCTCGTCGCCGACGGCGAGACGACCGTCGCCGGCGCGGAACACGTCGACGTGTCCTTCCCGGACTTCTTCGACGTCCTCGATTCGCTCGGGGCGGCCGTCAAGCGGTAGGACGGCGGGCACACCGACGCTATCGCCGTCAGTAGCCGGGATCGGTATCAGTCACATCTACAAGGTTCAAATGCCCCCGCCCCCGACACCACTGTAATGAACGGCAACGAGTTCGGTCGTCTGTTCCGCATGACGACCTACGGCGAGTCCCACGGGGAGGCGATGGGCTGTACCGTCTCCGGCGTTCCGGCGGGCGTGGAACTCTCGGAAGAAGAGATACAGAAAGACCTCGACCGGCGCAAGCCCGGCCAGTCGATGATCACCACTTCCCGGGGCGAACCGGACAAGGTGACGATCAACTCGGGGATTCAGGACGGCTACACCACCGGGACACCCATCGGGATGGTCATCCAGAACAAGGACGCCCGCTCGGGCAAGTACGAGCCGTTCATCACGGCTCCGCGACCGTCCCACGGGGACTACACCTACTCCGCGAAGTTCGGGACGCGGAACTGGGGCGGCGGCGGCCGCTCCTCCGCTCGCGAGACCGTCAACTGGGTCGCCGCCGGCGGCGTCGCTAAGCAGGTCCTCGAACAGTCCGACTACGACGTCCGGATCAAGGCCCACGTCTGCCAGATCGGCGACGTCGAGTCGGGCCCGGTCACCTTCGAGGACATGCTCGAACACAGCGAGGAAAACGAGGTCCGCTGTGCCGACCCCGAGGCCGCCGAGGAGATGCGCGACCTGGCCGACAAGCACCAGAAGGAGGGTGACTCCATCGGCGGCGCGATCTATTTCGAGTGTCGGGGCGTCCCCTCCGGTCTCGGCGCGCCGCGGTTCGATAGCTTCCCGTCCCGCCTGGGCCAGGCGATGTACTCCATCCCGGCGGTCAACGACTTCGAGTACGGCATCGGTCGCGAAGCTCGGACGACCAAGGGCAGCGAGTACACCGAGAACTGGGAGTTCGACGACAGCGAGGCGACAGCCTCGGAGAGCGCGAGCGGCGACGAGCCGCGAGCGACGGGCCACCCCACGCCCGTCGGCAACGACCACGGCGGCATCCAGGGCGGCATCACGACCGGCCAGCCCATCTACGGCGAGGTCTCCTGGCACGCGCCCGTCTCGATTCCCAAGACCCAGAAGACGGTCGACTGGGAGACGCGTGAGGAGAAGGAGATCACCGTCACCGGCCGGCACGACCCGGTGCTGCCGCCGAGAGCCGTCCCGGTCGTGGAGGCCATGCTCGCCTGTACCGTCCTCGACTTCATGCTGCTGAGCGGCCGAATCAACCCCGACCGACTCGACGACCGGCCGGGCGAGTACGACACCGACTACCACCCGTCCAGTCCACAGAACGACCCCGAGGACGCGGACACCCACGCAAAGACCGTCGACGAGGAGTAAGATGGACGCCGAACAGGAGTCCAAGTCGAACCCGTTCGGGATGGACGAAGAGTGCCAGAACTGCCCGGCACTGTGTGAGACGCGCGAGAACGTCGTCCACGGCTACGGCGACGTGGGCGCTGAGTTCATCGTCCTCGGCGACTCGCCAGCAGCTGGCGCTGACGAGTCCGGAATCCCATTCATCGGCGAGCAGGAGCGTGAACTGCTCGACATCCTCGCCGCGGTCGACATGTGCTCGGACCCGGACGCCGACAGACCGCAGTTACAGAACACCTTCCTGACCTACGTCACTCGCTGCCGCCATCCAGACAGGGATGCGACTGACGAGGAAATCGTCAACTGCGAACCGTATCTCAACAGCGAGATACGGATGATAAACCCCGAAATCCTGCTGCCGGTCGGGCAGCGCCCCCTCGAAGAGTTAGCCTTCGAGTACACGACGATGAGCGAGGACGAACTCGATATCGAGGACCGGCATGCGACGACGATCCGCGGCCGCGGATTCGAGATCCTCCCGATGATTCCGCCGAGCGAACAGACTGACGAGGAACGGACGGCGTTTCTAGAACACTTCAGTGAAACGCTTGGCCAAGACTACCGGCAGACGAAGGGCCGACGCGGACGATAGTCAGGTATCAGACTGGACTTCGGTCTCAGTGGTCTGGAGCAACTCGTCCGGGCTCGACACTGTCCCGTACTCTGTTGCTGCCTGTAACCGGTTTTCGGCATCGTGGCGGTACTGGCTCGCCTGTGTCGATTCACCCTGTTCGCTGGCGTAGGTCATACCGCTGAGCCACTCGGCAGCCTGCCAGAAACAAGTCGCTTTCTTGCGCGCTCGTTCCGACAACTCGGTCAGCGCATTATCGTCCGCTTCACGAACAGCCGTCGTGAACTCCTCGACGCTTTCCTCGAAGTCCGATGCGGCACTGTCGAACCCACCGCGAGCGAGCGCCATCTCCTCGTCCTCGACGGTTGCCAATGCGTCGGATAGCTGGCGGCGTGCCTCACGATACCGTATGTAGCCGACATGGTACGCCCGCTGTGCTGCTGCGGTCCCGGACAGCGTGGCTTCGCGTTCGCAGTCACGACACACGATCTTCGGTTGCGAGTCACCAAGAACACGGTACTCCGACCCACATCCGTCACATCTGTAGGTCTGGGATTGCTCCATATAGTTTCTCTTAGTTATCAAATACTGCTCACATCTTATAATTGTTCTGTCGCTGCACCGGAACACAAGCGACTAATCACAGTCGGGCCGAGAAGTCAGTATGACTACGGTAACTGTGCTGGCTGATCCGCCAGTCGAAGGGTTCGTGTTGCAGGATCTGGCGGGCGGCATCGTAGACGACGCCGAGGCCGCCGAGCTATACGAAGCCATGCTGCTCGACGTCTGTCGGGCGGTGGAGATCAGCGGTGCCGAGCTGTTGGTGAACTACCGCCCATCGGAGCAGGTCCCGGATGGTGTCGACCCCGAAACCGCGGTTCGGGAGCCAGTGACAGCGGCCCTCGAATCACCGGGCAACGCCCGATTCGAGGTACAGGTCGGTTCGACGTTCGCCGGTCGGGTCGGGAACACTGTCACACACCTCCTCGACCGGGAAGACGTCGCAACCGTTGCCGCCGTCGAGCCGACAGCGACACTGTTGAACCGCCAACTCATCGACAGCGCGGCGATGAAACTCCGCTCCAGCGGCGTGGTTCTCGGCCCCGCTGCGGGCGGCCGGGTCTACTACGCTGGCTTCGGTGAGCCGATAGATTTCGAGGACAGCTACACCACCCCGTCGGTCGAAACCATCGGCGAGCGTGCCGCAGATGCTGGTCTCGATGTGGACTTCCTCCCCTCAGCGCCCGTCCTCGAAACGCAATCTGACCTCGAAACGATGGTTCCGCTGCTACGCGCCCGGAATCGGGCTGGTCGGGTCGTACCGCAACGGACGATGGCGTTTCTCGATGACCTCGGAATCCGTGTTGTCGACGACAACGGCGAACCGACCGTGGTCCGAGAGACCGACAGGTCTTAGAAGGCCCACCGAATATGCTTGCCTGCGGTGGGATGGCAGAGCGGCCTATTGCGCCTGCCTTGAAAGCAGGTATCCTCACGGATTCCTGGGTTCAAATCCCAGTCCCACCGTGTTACTCCGAGCGAATACGCGAGGAGCTATCGGTACGTACTGGCGGTTTTTGGTGGTTCGCCGCTCTATCCCCGTAGCGTTCACACCCACGTAATCTAGATTCATTGTGATAAATCCTAGGTACGATAGCCTCGGGGCTAATCTGGCCTGTCTTGACCGACCACTTTCACCGTGGTTTGCGGACCTTTACACTCCCTTGCAAGAGATGCCTTCACATGGCATTGATTGTTCGATGCGTAAACGTAGATACCAACCCGCAAGACTGCCGAGACATTGAAACAATTGGCTTCGACGCTGAAGAGGGAAGGATTGCTACCCGAACACCCGCCCAAGTATATGACCTTATAGAAAAAGAGGGGTATAACGTAGTGGTAGAGCATAACGGAGAACGAACAGACGTTAATGCTGTGAAGCGGGGTACGACAAAGTATGTTCGCAGTGAGCCAAACGACACAAAGAACGATAATCTTCTAAAACAGGATAGTTGCTAATCTGGATAGGTCTCTATGAATGAGCCAGATTGGGCTAAGATTCTGAAATGTCTTCATAACAATAATGGAGAGATTCGTCGGACCGCATTATCCGACGAACTTAGCAAAGAGGAAGTGACACCCGAAATCCAAGAGGAGGCATTATATGATGGTTTGCGTGAAAATGTTGAGTTGCTAAACAAGGAAACGCAAGAAATTGCAGAAATGCGGGAGCATCTTCAAAATACAGGCCTTGTGTCCTATGATAATAATAAAGAATATGCCGCTCTCCAACTAACCACAGACGGGTTTGAGGTAGCCCACGAGCGTGAACTGTCAAGACGAGATAACCGCATCAACCAGTCACTCGTGTTTTTCACCTTTGTCCTCGTCCTCGCTCAAATTGTGGATGTAATTCCCGCTGATGATTGGGTGAAGGTGTTGTCGGCATTCATCATATTGGTGGGGATGTTGGCCGTGACAATTTATACCGATATCCTTTCCATATAATCTGAAACAACGAGTTACAAGTCTCGCCCTCAAATCCACCCCCTCCCCAGTGGAGTGTGGGACCCGTTCGCTCAGTAGTTTCGACGGGGGAGGTAGGTGTTCCACTGAGTTTGGGAGTCTGTTTGTAGAGTGCACAACCTGTGATGAGGAACCGGCGAGCCGCGGCCGACGCAACGACGTGCGTTCGGCCGTCATGCTCTGGTTTGAACACGACCCACACGACAGTCGGCCCAGTTCAGGAACGCACAGAAGAGGGAAGTACAGAATTTACCGCTTTCTGACTTGTAGGAACAGTATACTGGATTCAGGCAATCAGGCGGTTTTATGTCGGTGGTCCGGGTTATATCCATGTAATGGTACGTGAAGATAGGTCCCCAAGACAGCACCTTCCGAGCCTCCTAATCGTCTGTGTCGTCTCCCTCCTCCTCGCAGCCACGGCAGCGGGCCCCGCTGTTGCTGAACCGAGTCTGTTCGTCTCCGGCGCGTCGAAAGACACGAATACGATACTTGCCGGTGACTCAGTGAACGTCACCGCGACAGTCCAGAACACCGGCAGCTCGGGCGGTGCAATGAGCATTGAGTACGTAGTAAACGGTACAACGAGAGCGACCGAACGGGTAGTCGTCGACGCCAGCTCCTCAGTTGAGCGAACGCGGGCGCTGAAGTTCGATACCCCCGGAACGTACAGGATTAAGGTCCAGAGCCCGGGGAATTCAGCCGGGCGAGTCAAGGTCAAACCGGCAATAGTCGAGACCACGCGTACGGACTCGACTATGCGGGAGCTCAAGATACGCGGTGGGATGGTCCCGACGAACGAACCCTACGTGATGAACGTCTCAGGGCCAACGGATCGCTCGTTTACGCTCCAGTCCTGGACGGTCAACGCGTCACAGGAGGCGTTCACGCAGGACGTAACGGAGTACACCGATCCCAGTGCGGCAGACATCTCGGTGCCATCCGGTGACGACGCGTCGGTGTTCGGTGTGGTGACTGTCGGGTCGTCGGACGGCGTCGAGCCGTCGTCGATGCAGTTCGCGCTGGACCGTTCAACACTCCAGTCAGCCGGGATAGCCGCACAGGACGTCCGCGTGTATCATCGCGTCAACGGATCCTGGAAAGCCGCCGAAACGACCGTCGCTGCGGAGCAGCCCGACCAGATCATTTACGAGGCGGATACCGCAGGGGCAACGGCCTACGCTATTGGGAAACTCGAGCCGTCGTTCTCCGTCACACGAACGTCGGTCGTCAACGAACAGGCGACAGATGGACATCGTGTCACCGTCAGGGGGACTGTCGAAAACGCCGGCAGTTCTCCAGGCACGTATGACGCGCAGATGCTGGTCGACGGTGAAGTCGTCAACCAGACATCGGTGACTGTGCCGGCGGACACCGAACAGACGGTGACACTGTCGACGGTCATGACGACGCCGGGGACGTTCCAGATCGGCTTCAATGACGTCAACGCCGGCGAGGTTCAGGTAACCGAGAGCCAGGTCCAGACCGGCGAAGACGGCGGTGCCGAGCCAGAGACGGAACCGACGGGGACGGAACCAGCGGTCCAGACCGAACCCGCGGTTGACGGTGACGGCGGACTCGGACCGCTCCCAGCCACAGTCATGGGCATCAGTACGGTACTGGTCATCGGCGGACTTCTCGGTGCGTTGCTGCTGTTCGGCGTCGTCATCGCGCTCCTCCGGCGGGGTGGCAGCCGGAACGACAGCGGCTTCGAACTGTAGGCGGGGAGAGAAACCCTTTTTGTGCCAGTGTCCAGAGAGTCGCGTATGGATTGGCCACACGATCCGGACGGTGAGGAGGGAAGCGAGGGCCGGCGCAAGTACGGCCACGCTGTGCTGGCGAAGAAAGTCGACGAAGACGAGGACTTCCCACTGACTGCCGAGGAGTACGTCGAACAGTACGGGGACCACCCGGTTCGGATCGACTACGAGACGGTCGTCAGCGTGGCAGACATCTTCGAATACGTCGACCAGGAGGAGTTCGAGGACTTCCCGGACTTCCACAAATCTCTCGGGCGCGCGCTGCGCGAGGCAGACTGGTGGCCGTACAGACTCGAACAGGCCTGATTGTGTAGTGTGTGGGCACGACACATACTTGTGGGAGGCCGGTGTAGCGTCGCGTATGGCGACGACATCTTCAAGCGGCGACCGCACCGAGCAGGGACTCCCCGAGGAGGTTGTTGCTGACCTGTTGTCGGACGACACTCGCCGTCGCGCGCTCTCGATACTGGCAGACCGGGGTGAACCAGTGGTCGTAGCAGACCTCGCGGCGGCGGTTCTGGCGGCCCAGCGTGACATCGAGCCAGCGGCAGTCCCTGACAGTGCCAGGGACGAACTCACCGAGGAACTGTTCACCGAACACCTCCCGAAACTGACGGCAACGGATGTCGTCGCGTACGATTCGATGGTCGGGACTGTCGAGATCCAGCGACGTGATGCAGTACCGACTGACCTCCGTTGAATCGGCTCGTATCTCCGGCATCCGATACCGGTCGGACTGTCCTTCAGTCCACTCTGCCGGTTAATTTCGACAGAGCAATACCCGTTGCTTCGAAACGAACGATGGACAGTGACCAACACCCAGATCACCCATATCCAGATTGATAACTACGGGCCGTGGACTGTGACGCCTGAGCCCCGCCGTGAAGTCGACTTGCAGACGCTCCAATCCCGGTTGTACGCTGACCTCGCACAGTTGTTCGGGAACCGCGACGGCTACATCTTCTTCTCGCGGTTCGACAACATGATCGCCGTGACGAACGGACTGGACGAGGCCGCACACGCGCTCATTCAGGAGTCCGTCGGCAATCGCTACCCGGTGACGATGAGCCTCTCTGTCGCGACGGGAACGACACCCGTCTCGGCGCTGGGAACGGCGACGGAACAACTTCAGGAGGCCGGGAGTGCGCAGGACAAGGGTCGACGAGAAGTGCTACGCGGACAGACCATCGACGAGCAGTTCCGGAAAGAGACGGACGTGCAGTTGGCCCACTTCGACGTCGACGATGCCACGGAGAAGTACACCGACCAGCTCAACGAGTTCGACACGTTCATCCAGATCGAGCAGGGCTACGCGTCGCTCATGAAGTACATGCGTGAGGCCCACGATTCGCTGTCGTTTTTCGTCGGCGGCGATAACGTCATCGCAGTCTGCCCGGACCTGGACGAAGCGGACTACCACGACGCAATCAACCACGTCCGCGAAGAAGTCGACGTGGAGCTGAAAGTCGGTGTCGGACGCGGACGGACGGCAGCTACGGCCGGGATGGACGCCAAGCACGCATTAGAGACCTGTCGGGCGACTGGCGAGGCCGTCACCATCGAAACCGGGACAACTGAGTAATTTGTGAGTCAGGCGATATAAACGTAGTGGAGGTATCTTTTAGACCAGCCATGTGGTAATCATACGCATGAACGGTGAGGTCACTGTGCGGGAGGTTATGAACAGAGAGTACGTCGGCGCAAGCGAGTCCGACGACCTCCTCGAAACGACGGAGTTGCTGATCCGAGAGGAGCAGCATCCGATTCTCGTGTTACGGGGGAACGAACCGATCGGTGTTGCGACGGATAGGGACGTGCTGGCGTACATCGTCGACGGCGGCGACCCGGAGACTGCCACCGTCGGCGACGTGATGCGTGAGTCCATTCCGACAATCGAACCCGATGCTGGGCTCCCGGCGGCCCGGGACCGAATGGCGACACGGTCCGCCGAGTTTCTCTTGGTCACGGCTGACGGAGAGCCCCTCGGAACGCTGACCGAACACGACATCCTCTCGACTGCGAGATTAGAGAGCGAGTCGACGAAGGTCGCCGAGCAACCCTCGACGGTTGCGACGACCGGGCAGGAAGCCACCACCGACGGGATGCAGTCCGCCGCCGAGGATTCGTTCGATAATCAGGGCATCTGTTCCGCCTGTAGCACGTTCACACGAGATTTGGCGTCGTTCAACGGGCAGCTCCTCTGTGCGGACTGTCGGGACGTGTGACCGCCTCTCTCGTGTCGCTGGTCGGGCAGCGACGCGGACACAGCGGGGTAGCCGAACTGTTTTGACCGTACGACACTGAGTACCACCGTGGAAATCGCCACTGCCTCGATGGATGACGTGGACACCATCGTCGACCTGTGGGTCCGACTGGCGGAGAGCCAGCGCACCCACGGGTCACATCTGTTCGGAGACCGGAACCGAACCGCGGTCCGAGAGACAGTCGTACAGCGTGTCGTCGCCGAAAACGTCCGTATCGCCTATATAGACCAACACGTCGTCGGGTTCGTCATGGTGACTATCGACAGCGGCCGATACGAACAAGACGAGACGCGGGGCATCATCGAGAACATTTTCGTGGAACCGGTCCACAGGAGTCAGGGGATCGGCAGCGAACTGCTCGACACGGCGGAGGAACTACTCCGCCATGCCGGTGCGGATATCCTCGCGCTGGAAGCGATGGCGGACAACGAATCCGCCCGACAGTTCTACCGAGCACACGGCTACGCACCACACCGGATCGAGCTCGAAAAGCCGACCGAAAACGATACTCTCTAAACGGTCCCCACACAACGCAGGTATGCAACCGCGCCAGGGGAGCTTGGGTGGTCCAAGCACTCGACTTGTAATCGAGAGTTCGTGGGTTCAAATCCCACCCCTGGCTTTACGCTTTTACCGCTGGAGGGCGTACGGCAGAGCATGAGTGAATCCGAAGAAGAACTCCCGGACAACGACGAAGAGTGGCGCGAAATTCTCTCCGACGAGGAGTACCGGATCCTCCGCGAGTCTGGAACAGAGCCGCGGTTCAGCAGCGACCTTATCGACGTAGAAGACGAGGGCGTGTTCACCTGTGCCGGCTGTGGGACAGAACTATTCGATAGCGACAGGAAGTTCGAATCGGAAACCGGCTGGCCGAGCTTCTGGGACGTGTATCAGGAAGGTAATGTCGAAACACGGGCGGACAACAGCCACGGGATGGAGCGAACGGAAGTCGTCTGTGCCGAGTGTGGCGGTCATCTTGGCCATGTGTTCGACGACGGACCGGAGCCGAGCGGGAAGCGGTACTGCATCAACGGCGCGGCGCTCGACTTCGAGTCGGAGTAGCGACCACCGGAACCCTTTTTTCCGTCATTGAAGTTGATACGGCTAGACGTGACTGAACACGGGACCGACGAGGCGGGCGACGACAGGGCCGGAACATCGGTCGACGAGTCGCTGGTCGACGAGCCACCGACTGCTACCGCCGAACAGCCACAGCCGGAGAGTCACCTGTTAGCCGAAAGCCTCCGAACGTTTCCGTGGCTCCGCGCGGCCGGCGTCGCAGCCGGGACGCTGGCTGTCGAGTATCTGCTCGTCGCACTGCTGTTTCTCGTCGGCCCGTCGGCGGTTGACCTGCCGGAACTGTCGGACCGGTTGGTCCAGTACGGGTTCATACTGTACAACGCCCATCACGTGCCGACGCTGGTGACGGCATCGGACGCAGAGGTGTACGGCTCGGCCGCACGGAACGTCCTGTACGGCGCACAGGGTGCGAGCGTCCCGCCGATAGTCTATTTCCTGATTCCGATTGTCGCGCTGCTCGTCGTCGGCGCGCTGTTCGAACGTTATCGCGGCGATGCCCGGTCGGATAGCCTGCTCGAAGAGGCGGCGCTCGTCGGGACCGGCATCGGCTTCGGCTACGTCGCAACGGGGTTCGCGGGGAGCTTCGTGTTCGTCCGGACGGTCATGTTCGACGGCGGGGGGGAGGGACAAGCCGCACCGGCAGTGCTGTGGCTCCTGATTCTGATGTTCTTCCTCCCACTGCTATTTGCGAGTCTCGGCGCGGCCGCCCGCTACCGCTACACCGATTGGGCTTCGGGCGCGTAGGTCGTCTCGATAAGTTCGAGGATGCGGTCGGACTCGGCCATCGTGACGCCGCGGTCCTCATCAACCAGAACCGGGACGCCGCGCTGACCGGAGACTCGCTTCACTTCGTCGCGTTCTGAGTGGAGCGCCTCGACCCAGACGCTGTCGTATTCGATGCCGAGTTCGTCCAATCGGTCCGCAACCTTCTCGCAGTACGGACAGCCGTCGAGCTGGTAGAGCGTCAGGCTCATACTGAGCAGTACGGACGCCGCCCTCAAGGTGGTTGTGCTCGAAAAAACGCAGCAATCGACCTGGCGTTACTCGTACAGCCAGGACGAGTCGATCTGGTCCCAGTCGACGAGTTCGTCCTCGTCGAAGAACAGCTCGATTTCGCGCTCGTTTGCGCCCTCGTCCTCGTGGTCGGAGCCGTGGATGACGTTCCGACCGAGGTCGAGACCGTAGTCGCCGCGGATGGTGCCGGGCGCCGATTCGGCGGGGTCAGTCTCGCCCATCATGTTTCGGACCTGCCGGGTCGCGTCCTGGCCTTCCCAGACCATCGCGAACACAGGACCGGAGGTGATGAAGTCGACGAGCCCGTCGAAGAACGGCTTGTCCGCGTGCTCGCCGTAGTGCTCCTCGGCGAGCTCCTGGTCGATCTGCATGAACTTGCCACCGACCATCTTCAGGCCGCGGTCCTCGAAGCGAGAGACGATGTCACCGATGAGGCCGCGCTGGACGCCGTCAGGCTTGACCATCACGAACGTGCGCTCGTGTTCGGACATCAGGCCTCGGCCTCCTCAGCTTCCTCGTCAGCCTCGTCTTCAGCATCCGCGTCGGCCTCGTCGGCGTCAGCATCAGCTTCTTCGGCGTCTGCTTCCTCGGCAGCGTCAGCTTCCACTTCTTCCACTTCTTCGGCCTCGTCCTCGACCTCACCGGCGTCACCGCGAGCGGTGTCGGTCCATTCGAGGTTGCGAGCCTCGCGGCCCAGGTCGGCGTTGTTCTCGCACTTCGAGGAACAGAAGTGCGTGGTCGCACCGTCCTTGTGGACGAACATCGTGCCCGTGCCGGGCTCGATGTCCGTGCCGCAGTAGTCACATTCGCGTGTCCGGGGCATGGTTACTGCCCTCCGATGGTGTCGGCCTCGCGAGCCGTCTCGCGGAGCTGGAGCACGTCACCTTCGCGGACCGGGCCGAGAACGTTGCGCGTGATGATGCGCCCTTGGTTCTCGCCTTCGCGGATGCGGCACTTGACCTGCATGGCCTCGCCGTGCATCCCCGTCCGGCCCACGACTTCGATAACCTCGGCGGGCGTGGAACCGCTGCTTTCGGATTCCTCAGCGCTCATCCGAGGTCACCTCACCGAAGCTCCTCGACCTTGTCGGCGATGTCCTCGACATCGGCGTCAGCCTCACCGGCGTCGGTGACGGCTGCGGCAGCCGAGCCGACTTCGAGCCCGGCGGCGTGTCCGAGGTCGTCCTGCTGCTCGACGAAGATGAAGGGGACGCCCTTCTCGTCGGCAAGCTCCGGAATGTGCATGACGATCTCCTCGGGCTGGACATCTTCAGCGACAAAGACGAGCTCGGCGGAGCCGCGCTCGATTGATTTGGTCGTCTCGTTTGTACCCTTCTTTACCGCGCCTGTGTCCCGGGCGACCTCGAGCGCCTCAAGGGCGTCGTCTTCGAGGTCCGCGGGAACGTCGAAATCTACGTATACTGGCATTTGTATGTTCACCTCCTGCGCGCGAGCTCAGGCTCCCCCGCCGTGTCCGGGCCGCGAGGCCCGTCACACCGTGATGGTGTGTATCCTGAAAAGGCTGGGAGCATCATCAACTCGGCGCAGGCTGTACCCCATTCTGTGCCACCGGCCCTAAAAGCGCTTTCGAAGCCGAAATCGCGTGCCAGCCCGCCACACGGGTGCTGTCGGGGGGTCTGCCTACTCCGCGGCCGCCGACGCATCGGCCAGCGCGGCCCGCGCGTCCGAGACGAGACGGACCACTACCTCACCGGCGGGCCGGACATCCTGTGCGAGGCCGGTGCTCTGGCCGGCGTAGTGTGGCAGGGCTTCGACATCCCCCGTCATCCCCGCAAGCGGGGGCATATCAGCAAGCCGACTTATCGGCTTGCCGTCGGGCATCTGTGCAATTTGTTCGTGGTCGCTGGTGTCGTCCAGTTCATCCGAGTCGTGTCCGGCCTGTTGTCGAACCTCGTCGGTTTCGAGGACTCGGTGTGGCTGGTCCGGCCAGCCCCGGTCGAACAGTTCGGTGAACCGCGTCGCCGTCTCGGGCGCGTCGACGATTCGTTGCCGGTATGTCTCGTGCGCGCCGGATTCCTCGGTCGCCACGAACCGAGTGCCGAACCAGCCGCCATCGGCTCCGAGCGTCAGCGCCGCCGCGAGGCCGCGCCCGTCGCCCAGACCGCCGGCTGCGACGACCGGCACCGGGACCGCGTCGGCCACCCGCGGGAGCAACGCCATCGTCGTCACGTCGCTCTGGACGTGGCCGCCGGCCTCCCGGCCCTGAGCGACCACGACATCGGTCCCGGCGTCGACGGCGGCCCTGGCCTCGGCAGCGCTGGCAACCGTGACCATCGCCGTGCCGCCGGCCTCGTGGACCCGGTCGATGTACGGCCCGGCATCGCCAAATGAGAATGAGACGACCGACGCACCCGCGTCCAGACAGGCATCGAGACACGCCGACGGCGAGAGCACGCCCGTCGACTCGTCGAGGACAACGTTGGCGCCGACCACGCCGTCAGTCGCGTTTGCAGCGTCCGTGTACGTGTCGCGGATCGCGTCGGCGTCGCGCCACGACATCGCCAGCATCCCGAGGCCGCCGGCGTCGGCGACTGCCGCGGCCAAGGCAGGCGTCGAAACACTCCCGACCGGTGCCTGCACGATTGGATGGTCGATAGCGAGTTCGGAACAAAGCGGGGTCTGGAGGGGAACCATGCCGGCTACTGTGTCCGGTCCAGTAAAAAGCGTACCTGGGGAGCGCCGTGACCGTCAGGTCCATACTGGCGCGTCCGCCACCACCGGTATGGACATCGCGCGCTCGCTTCGAGCGGAGGCCCGCCGTGCGAACGAGCGCCGGCTGCTCGTGCTGGCGGGCGACCCCGACCGGACGCGGGAGCGAGCGGCAGCAGCGCTCGACGCGGCAGACGTGGCCGATACGGAGACGACCGTCGTCGGGCCGGAGCCGTTCCTCGCCTGTGAGCATCACGAGCAGTCCCGCGCCGAGGAACTTCTCGGCCGGACGCGGACGGCTGTCGTCCTCGATACGCACGAGGAACTCCGCCCGGACGCGGTCGGGCGGACCGTCGGTGCGGTCGACGGCGGCGGCCTCTACGTACTCCTCGCGCCGCCGCTGGATACATGGCCCGAAGAGCGCGACGGATTCGACGCCTCACTCGCAGTCCCGCCGTTCGACGTTGCGGACGTGACCGGCCACTTCCGCCGCCGGTTCGTCGAAACGCTTCGGGCACACCGTGGCATCGCCATCGTCGACGCCGATGCTGGGACCGTCGAGCAGGACGGACTGACGAATCCGCCGCCGAGCCGTCCAGTGCCAAGCCCGACACTGCCCGCCGACGCGTGGTTCCGTTCCGAGACCTATGCCCAGTGTCTCACCGACGACCAGCAGGACGCGGTCCGGGCGTTCGAGTCCCTGCGAACCACCAGTGAGGCAGTCGTGGTCGAAGCGGACCGTGGTCGTGGCAAGTCAAGCGCCGCCGGGCTGGCAGCCGGAAACCTCGCTGTCGGGGGCCGAGACGTGCTGGTGACCGCGCCACAGTACCGGAGCGCCGCCGAGGTGTTCGCGCGGGCGGGGAATCTGCTGGAGGCGTTGGGCGTCGATTTCGCGCGTGACCGGGCGTCGAACCCCCAGCGGCTTGACGTTACCGACGCGGGCTGTGTGCGGTATGCGCCGCCGGACGAGGCTGCACTGCTTCCGGAGGACCCGGACGTAGTCATCGTCGACGAGGCCGCGGCCCTGCCGGTCAGACGGCTCGAACAGTTCCTCGAGGCATCAGCAGTCGCCTTCACCACGACCGTCCACGGCTACGAAGGGGCAGGCCGGGGCTTCTCCGTCCGGTTCCGTGACCGACTCGCGGAAAGCGACCACGCCGTCACCGACGTGTCGATGACGACGCCGATTCGATACGGCGACGCCGACCCCGTCGAAGTATGGGCGTTCCGGGCGCTGTTGCTGGACGCGCGCCCCCCGGTCGACCAGCTTATCACGGATGCGACGCCGGAGACCGTCGAGTACCGCCGGCTTTCGGCAGCGGACCTGCTCGCTGACGAGCATCTGCTCCGGGAGGTCTTCGGCCTGCTCGTGCTGGCGCATTACCGGACGGAACCCTCGGACCTGGCCCGACTGCTCGATGCACCGAACCTCACCGTCCGAGCACTGACCCACGAGGGCCACGTCGTTGCAGTGACGCTGCTGGCACAGGAAGGCGGGCTCTCGGCTGACACGCGCGCCACGATGTACGAAGGTGGGCGAGTGCGAGGTAACATGCTTCCGGACGTGCTGTCGACGCAACTCCGTGACGAAGCCGCCGGAATCCCGGTCGGTCAACGGGTCCTCCGCATCGCGACCCACGCCGCGGTCCGGTCCAGAGGGCTCGGCTCCACGCTCCTCTCGGAAATAAAAGCGGAGTTCGCCGATCACGTGGACTGGCTGGGCGTCAGCTACGGCGCGACACCGGACCTTGTCCGTTTCTGGGCGGACAACGGCTACAACACCGTGCACCTCGCCACCTCGCGGAACGCGACCAGCGGCGAGTACTCCGTCGTAATGTTGGACCCGTGTTCCGACGACGGGGCGGCGCTCGCGGCGCGTCACGGGGAGTGGTTTCAGGACCGAATCGCTGCAGTGCTATCGGACCCACTTGACGACTGTGACCCTGACGTGGTTCGGGCCGTCCTTCGAGCGACCGACGGCGAGCGGCCAGTATCGCTCTCGGAGTGGGAATGGCGGCTGGTTGCGGGCGTCCCCGGTGGCGCGTCGGTTCTTGACACGAATCCGAAGCCGTTCCGTGAACTCACCCGGCAACACCTGTCGAATCCGGCCGACGCGACCGCGCTCTCGCCGCGGGAGGAACGCCTGCTTGTCCGAAAAGTCTTGCAATCACATGCCTGGGCAACTGTCGCCGAAGAACTAGAGTTCGTCTCTGAACGTGAGTGTATGCGCACACTCGGCGGAATAGTCGAAAGGTTGACGCGTCTGTACGGCGACCCTTGGGTACAGGAGGAACTCGACAGACACCAATGAGCCTGCTCGGCCTCGAAACGCTGCTGTTCGTGCTCGCGTTCGCCCTGCTGGTCGGGGGCGTCGTCGGCAGCCTCACGCCTCAGGTCCCCGGCGCGCTTGTCTCACTCGCCGGCGTGTATCTGTACTGGATTGCAAGCGGTATGACCGAACCCGGGACGCTCTTGCTGGCCCTATTGACGCTGGTCGGCCTGCTGACGTGGGCCGTCGATATCGCAGGCGGAGCCGTCGCCGCGCGCGTTGGCGGGGCGTCGAACTGGACGGCCGTTCTGGCCGGCGTGGTGGCGCTCGTCCTCTTTTTCATCACCGGGCCGCTCGGCATCCTGCTGGGCGTCGCCGGCACGGTGTTTGTCGTCGAGTTCTATCGCCAAGAGGATGCGAGGGGGAGCGCGAAGGCCGCGCTGGTAACCACCGTCGGAATGTTGGCCTCCGGCATTGTTCAGGCTCTGTTGACCGCGTCGATACTGGTCACGATGGTCGTTGTCGCGGTACTATGACCCGCTGTGCCGAGGACGACTGCGAAAACGAGGCTGCGGTCGAACTCCACATCCCCTGGGACGCGAACCGCGAAGTCTGTCCGGACCACGCCCGCGTCTGGGCGCAGAAGGACGGCGTCGTCCCGGCGCCGATGGACGGCCACGAGGACGAGTGGCCATAGACTGCTGTCGTCGGAATTGACGCTTTAATTCACACGTAGGTACCGAATCAGCAGGCTGTCAACCGTTCACGAAGAAAATATAATAATAATTGCGTTTGAATACGACAAGTGAGGCGTGTTATCATGAAACGCGAGATGCTCACCACCGACTTCATCGACCGTGCAGCGGATATTTATGACGACGTGACCGGTATCGTCGCCCACGACGGCACCGAGTACACGTATGCGGAGGTAAACGAGCGGATCAATCGGCTGGCACACGCGCTGTCGGACCGGGGTGTCTCGAAGGGGAGTCGCGTGGCCCTCCTCGCGCCGAATACACACTACTTCATCGAGACGCTGTATGCGACAAACAAACTCGGCGCGGTGTTCGTCCCGCTGAACTACCGGCTCGATCCAGCGAAAATCGAGTATATTCTGAACGACTGTGAAGCCGCAACGGTAATCGCCGATTACGACTTCGCGGAGAAGGTCCAGCCAGTACGGGACGACATCCCCGCGGAGACGTTCATCGGCTACGAGCCGGACCGTATCGACGGAGAATGGGAAGCCTACAGCGGTATCCTCGACGGGCAGCCGACTGCCGAACCGGACCGACCGGACATGACCGAGGACGACGACGCCAGCATCAACTACACGTCCGGCACGACGGGGGACCCGAAGGGCGTGGTCAGAACCCACCGGACCGAGAGCTGGCACGCGCTGGTGCTCAATCAGCACATGGAGATACGCGACGACGACACGTACCTCTGGACGCTCCCGATGTTCCACTGCAACGGCTGGGGCCACACATACGCCATCACCGGAACCGGCGGCACCCACGTCTGCCAGCGGACCTTCGACGCGGCAGACACCTTCCGTCGGGTCCGCGAGTACGACGTGTCGTTCATGTGTGGCGCGCCGACGGTGCTGAACAAGCTCATTCAGCACTACCGGGCCAACGACGGCGACGTAGTGACGCAGGGCGACCGCGACGTGCGAATTGCGACGGCCGGGAGCGCCCCGGCGACGGCGACCATCGAAAGCGTCGAAGACGAGTTCGGCTGGCGCATCATCCACATCTACGGCCTGACCGAGACCGCCCCGATTATCACGACCAGCAACTCCCCGCGGCGCATCGCCGAACGGGGCCGGGAACTCAAGGTCAAGCAAGGGTCCCAGGCACTGTGTACCGACATCAGGGTCGTCGACGAGGACGGGAACGACGTGCCACGCGACGGGACGGCCATCGGCGAGATCGTGGTACAGGGCAACCAGGTGATGGACCGCTATCTCAACAAGCCCGAGATCACCGAGGAGGCGTTCAACGACCGCGTCGAAGGGTACTTCCACACCGGCGACCTCGCAACGTGGGACGAAGACGGGATGGTACAGATCATGGACCGCCGGAAGGACATCATCATCTCCGGTGGGGAGAACATCTCCTCGATAGAACTCGAAGACGAACTGTACGACCACCCCGATGTCCTGAAAGCCGCGGTCATTCCGGCTCCGAGCGAGGACTGGGGCGAGACGCCGATGGCAATTGTCGTCCCGACGGCTGACAGCGACGTGACCGAACAGGATATTCTCGAATTCCTCAGAGAACGCGTCGCGAGCTACAAGGTCCCCGCAGGCATCGACTTCCGTGACTCGCTTCCTGAAACCGCGACTGGGAAAATCCAGAAGTACGAACTCCGCGAAGAGTACTGGCAAGAGCAGGAGCGGATGATCGGCCAGGAGTGAACGCGGCGGTGGCTGTGAGGCGCTGGGACAGTATTAACACGATTCTTTATTAGGTTCCCAGCAGTCGGTCACACCATGCATCTGGGAGTCGTCGTGCCACGCGTCGAGGATCACAGCACAATCGACCTGGCCGTCGAGGCCGAAGCCCACGGCTACGACTCAGTCTGGCTGAACGAACTGTGGGGGGCAAGCTCCGTCGTCGAACTCACGGACATCGCGACCCGGACCGACGACATTGAAATCGGGAGCGCGATACTCAACGTCTTCTCGCGGTCACCGGCCGTGCTGGCGATGACAGCGGCGACCCTCGACAGGGTCTCGGACGGGCGGGCAGTGCTGGGCCTGGGAACGAGTACAGCCCGGTCCATCGAGAATATGCACAGCATGGAGTTCGAGCGCCCGGTCCGTCGCGCCCACGAGACAATCGACATCGTGAAACGGCTCATGACGAGCGACGAGCGGGTGTCCTACGACGGCGAGGTGGTCTCTGTCGGGGGCGTGCCGCCCTTAGACCGTGACGTACCAGTGTACCACGCTGCCCTCGGGCCGGCGAACAGGCGAGTCGTCGCCAGGCTCGCCGATGGCTGGCTCCCGCACATGATTCCGTTCTCCGAACTCGAAGCGTCGTTCGACTATATCGCCGAGACCGCGCGCGATGCCGACCGAGACCCCGCCGAAATCACCGTCGCGCCCTACGTACCGGCCGTGGTCCACGAGGATGCCGAGCGGGCCACCGAGGAACTGCGACAACACATCGCTTACTACGTCGGCAGCGGCGAGGGGTACCGCCGGGCCGTCGCGGAGACGTATCCGGACCGGGCGGAGCGGATCGCCGACGCCTGGCAGGCGGGTGACCGCGGCGGGGCGACCGATCTGGTCACAGACGAGATGACTGCTGACCTGGGTATCGCTGGGACGCCGGAACAGGCGCGGGAGAAACGGGATAGAATTGCGGACAGAGCTGTCATCGACCGGCTTCTGTTAACTGTGCCACAGCAGGTCGACGGGGAGCTGGCTCGGAAGACGATTCGAGAGCTGGGGAGGTAGAGCGCTACAGGTCGATTGCCATCATCACCTCGTTGGCGTACTCGTCGGCGAACTTGTAGTGGTTCTCGCGGACGGCTTCGGTGTCCCAGCCGTGGGTCTCCAGGAACTCGATGGCGTCCTCGTTCGTCGAGGGCACGGAGTTGTACAGTTTCTCGTAGCCGTTCGACGCTGCCCACTCGGTGCCCCGAGCGAGCAACTGGGAGCCGATACCGTGGCCCCGGTACTGTTCGAGGACGCCCAGCGTCAGCTCCGCCGTGTGACTGAGCTTCTCGACCTCCGGGTGCTTGAGGTGGACCCACCCGACCACGTCGTCGTTGATGCAGGCGACGAAGAAGATGCGCGACTCCAGTTCGTTGTGCCGGAGCAGCACGCCCTCCGAGTCCACCACGTCGGCGACGGTCTCCGCATCGACGTACTCACCGCCGCCGATGGCGGCCCTGATGGCCCCGACGAGCCCGGTCAGGTCTTCCTGGCGGGCCTGTCGGATCGAGAACTCGATGTCGTCGGCCTCGAACTCCTCCTCGACCGTGTCGTTGTAAGCGATGCGGAGTTCGCCGTCGATCTCCTCCAGTACCCCGTCGCGTTTGAGTATCGCGACGTGGTGGCCGAACGGTCGCGGGTCCATCTGTAGGGACTGCCGGGCGGCGCTCGGCTCGACCGACCCGTGCGATTCGACGTACTCGTAGATGTCCCGTCGGTCCTCGTGGTCGAACGCCAGCGGCTCTGTTAGCTCCATGATATCTGTTACCACGAGACAGTACTTAATCCTTTATCAAAAACCGTTTACTTTCGAGTAAAGAGCCGCTACCGATCCGGAACGCCGGTCATAATCACTGCAACGTCCCGAACGTTGTGCGTATCGACGAGCAGTTCCGCGGCCGCTCTGACGCTGTAGGTGCCGGCTAACTCCGTGCCGTAGCAGGCGGCGTAGCAGTCCAGCCAGTCGTTCATCGCGCCCTCCAGTCGCCCGAACTCCGCGTCGGAGAACCGGACCCACGATTCGCCGGTCCGACCCTCACAGTACAGCGCGACGGTGGGACCGAACCCCTCCCGGAGGATCTCCATGGCGCGCTCCTCGTCCGGCGGGTCGGGGTCCAGGGACGCCCGAGTCTGCTCGGCCCGGCGGGAGAGCGTCCGAACCCGGTCGTCGTACTGGCCGCTCGTCATCGGCCGGGTCACCCCTGGTTGAACTCGACGCCCTTGCCGCCAGCGGGGTGTTCCCACTCGGTGTCGGCGACGATGGCGCAGGTCCCGCACTCGACGCATGGCTGGGTGTCGAGGCTCACGAGGCGTTCCTGGCTCCCGTTGGTCTGGACCGTCTCGTCGCGGTAACAGCCGCCGCCGAAATCCTCGGCGCTGACCGGGCAGGCAGTGACGGCGGTGCCGGAGGCCTCGAACGACTTGTCGAGGAGTTCGATGTGGGGGTCGCCCACGTCGTAGGTCAGGCCGCCGATGCGGTCGCCCAGGTCGGGGGGCGAGACGGTGTTCTCATCGGTCACGGGCTCGCCCAGTTCCTCAGCGATGACCGTCGGGAGCGTCACGTATGGCAACTTGGTGTCGGGAATCATCGACACCAGTCGCGGCGACGAGTAGGCCCGTTCGAGCAGTCCGGCCGCCGCGCGAACCCCGAACCGGCCGACGGCGGACTCTGCGATGGCGTTCGAGAGGTCGTCGACGGGACCGACCTCGCCGAGCCGCCCGAACACTTTGTACCCGGTCGGCCGGAGCTTGTCCATCACACCCTCGTCGTGGAGCTTCTTCTCGTACAGCTCCCCAGCCTGGGAGGTGTCCCCGCGTGCCCGGGCGTCAGCGAATGCCTCGCCGGCCAGTGCCCCGGCGGTGACCGCGTGATTCATCCCCTTGATGATGGGGCCCTGGGCCTGCATCTGGCCGGCGGCGTCGCCGACCAGCACGAGGCGGTCCTCGTGCGGCGAGGGATGGGCCGCCTTTTTCGAGTCCGGCACCAGTTTCGCGCTGTACTCGCGCTCATCGTACTCGTCGCCGAGCCACTGGGCCATGAGCGGATGGGTGAGCAGGCTGTCCAGCAGTTCGTGGGGCTCGGCCCGCTCCTCGGCGATGGAGTCGAGGTGGAACACAGTCCCGATAGACAGCGACGACTCGTTAGTGTAGAGGAAGCCACCGCCGCGGACGCCGTCGAACAGGTCGCCGGAGAACAGGTGGGCCGCGCCGTCATCGGGAGCCACGTCGAAGCGGTCGTTGATGACTTCCGGTTCCATGTCGACGACCGCTTTGACGCCCTGAAACCACTCCTCTGGCTCCTCCCAGTCCATCAGCCCGGCATCGCGGGCGAGTTCGGAGTTGACGCCGTCGGCCGCCACCACGAGGTCGGCTCTGATAGGGTCCAGCTCCTCGGTCGTCACGCCGACGATTTCGCCCCGTTCGCGCAGCAGGCCGGTGACGTGGACTTCGGTCAGCAGGCCGCCACCGGTCTCGCGGGTGCGCTCGTGGACCTGCTGGGCGAGCCAGGAGTCCATCTTCCGGCGGAGCACGGCGTCGGCCCACGCCGTGTCGTGGTGGTGCAGGTCGCCGATGTCGAAGGATTTCACTTTATCGCCAGCGATGTTGTGGATGACATTCTCCGTCACCGGTCGCTCCGTCGCTTCCTCTCGGAAGTCGGGGAACAGCCCGTCGATGGTGTAGGGGGCCGACTCCTCGGCGTAGATGAGCCCGCCCGAGACGTTCTTCGAGCCGGCGTCGACGCCGCGTTCGAGCACCAGTGTCTCGACGCCGTTGCGAGCGAGCGTCGCCGCCGCGGCGGCCCCGCCCGGGCCACAGCCAACAACGACGGCCTCGTACTCCTCGACGCCGTCAGTCATCGCTTGCCTCCATCATCGCGCCGAGTTCACCGGCTTCGACAGCCTCAGTCAACTGCGGCAACACCTCGAACAGGTCGCCCTCGATGAGATAGTCCGAGAAGTCTCGGATGTCCGCGTCCGGGTCGGTGTTGACGGCGATTATCGTGTCCGACTCGTCGCAGCCGACCTTGTGCTGGATGGCCCCGGAGATGCCCGCCGCGATGTACACGTCCGGCTCGACCTCCTGGCCGGACTCGCCGATCTGGCGTTCCTCGGTGACGTACTGCTCGACGTGGCCGTCGAAGGAGTACGACGAGGTGATGACCCCGCGGGACAGTCCCAGGTCGGCGTCCTCGAAGGCGTCGACGAGGTCCAGCGCCTGCTCAATGCCCCGCGTCGGGTCGTCGCCGATACCGCGGCCAACGGCGACGATGACGTCGTGGCCGGTGAGGTCGACGCCGCCCGAGAGGCGGTCGTACTCCTCGACCTCGACTTTGAACCAGTCGTCGTCGAGGGCCATCTCGTAGTCGACGACCTCGCCGTCGCGCTCGTAGTCCGGGTCGGGCATCTCGAAGCTCCCCGGAATCACGGACGCCCCTTGCGGGTGGAAGTCGCGGTGTGGCTTGTCGATACAGAGGATCGTCGAGTACTCGAAACCGGAGAAGTCCGGGCGCTTCATGTGCAGCACGCGCTCGAACTCCTTCTTGTCGCCGGCGGTGCCGACTTTCGCGGGGTTCGAGATCATCGCGTTCTCGATGTACAGCCCCGAACAGTCCGACGCTAATCCGGAGTCGAGTTCGCCCTGGACGAGCGCCGAGAGGTCCCGGCCGTTGTTCGTCGCCGGGAAGACGGTGTAGCGCGGTTCGTGGTACTCTTTCCAGTCGATGTCTTCGCGGCCTTCCGCGGCGAGTTCACCGCCGGCGCGGGCCATGTCACAGAAGATTTCTGTGTAGGGCTGGTGGCGGAACCGCTCTAAACGGGGGTCCTCGTGGTAGACGACGAGGTCCGCGCCGTAGGCGATGACGTCCTCGACGTGGTCGCCCGCGTCGGCTCCGATGAGGACGGCGACGACGCGCTCGCTCTCATCGTATTCCTCGTTATAGGTGTCCATCAGCGTCCTGGCCTTCCCGAGCATCTCCTTCGAGACGTCGACGAGTTCGCCGGCCTGGGTCTCGCAGTACACCCACATGTCGCGGTACTCCGCGCCGACGGTCCCCTCGACCCACTGCTTGTCGTTGGTCGGGTGGTCGAGGTCCGGGTACTTCTCTTCGGGCGGGACGTACTCGACGGCTTCACTCTCCTCGCCCTCGGCTTCCTCGGTTCCCTCCACCGATTCGATTCGGCTCTCGATCTGTGACTTCGCCGTCTTCCGGTCTTCACCCGCCTTCTCGCGTTCGAGCAGGTCCCGGAGCACGTCGGCGTCGTCGACCTCTCGAACCATGTTCGCCACGTCGGCGACGGTGAGTTCCGAGAGGTCGACGGTTTCCGGGTCGATTTCGCCGTCGTCTTCGCTTTCGACCTTTTCGATGCGGTCCTCGATGAGCGTCTTGACGGGGACCCGGTCCTCGCCGTCTTCCTCCAACGCCAGCATCGCCCGGAGTTCGTCGGCGTCGTCGACGTCTTTGATTTTCGGTCCCAGCTCGGCGATCTCGTGGTCTGTGGGGTCGATATCAGGCATTGTCAGTCACCTGCCGCGTACGGCGTGAGTTCGTCCAGTACCGGTTCCAGCGCCTCGCTCTCGCCGGCCTCGATCATCGTCGCCTCCCGCTCGGAGGGGGCCTTGGGAATCGGATCGACCCCGGAGACGATGGTTGGCGAGCCGTCCAGGCCGATGTAGTCCGGGTCGAGATTGAGGTCTTCGTGGTCCCAGACCGTGACGTGATCTTCGTACTCCTCGGCCCGCTCCTGGGTCTCCTCGCGGAGGTCCTTGTGTTTCAGCCGGTGGCTCGCCTTCCGGTAGGTCGGTTCGAACTCCGGGTCGGCGACGATGAAACACGGCATCGGTGCTTCGACAGTTTCGATCTCGGAGATATCGCCGTCGACCAGACGCTTCGCCCGGACGGTGCCGGCGTCCTCGTCGATATCGAGCGAGAGAACGTGGGTAATCATCGGCCAGTCCAGACACCAGCAGGTCTGTGGGCCGGTGTGGCCCGTCTCGCCGTCGGCCGTCTTGAACCCGGCAAACACCAGGTCGGGCCGGTCGTCGAGATTCTGGAGGCCCGTTGCGACGGTCATCGCGGTGGCCCAGGTGTCCGCCGCGCCCATCTCGCGGTCCGAGAGTAGATACAGGTCGTCGGCGTACACGTCCCGCATCCCCTCCTGTAAGACCTCTTTGTACCCTGGCGGCCCCATGCTCATCAGCGAGACGTGCCCGCCGTTGCGGACTTTCGTCTGGAACGCTGCCCGGAGCGCGTGCTTGTCGTTGGGGTTCATCACCGTCGGTGTCTTCCCCCGTTCGAGATGGCCCTCCTCGTCGAACGATACCTGTCCCTCGCGGAAGTCCGGTACGCCTTTTGTCATCACGACTGTGTGCATGGTATCACGACCCTCGTGAGTGTATCTCACACAAGAATCTATAATAAATGTATGTTTACAAATCTGAATGACAGGTCAGTGGCTCTGTCTCAGGGGTGGTAGAATCCGGGAGCGCGCTGTATGACGGCAGTCTGACAGCTATGGGGCGTTTATACTTGGGGTGTAGAATGCTGCAATCCCGCAGACACAGGACAGCCCGATAGCTCAGATACGACCGGCACGGCCCGGGTCCACGTCGATGGCGTCGACCGGACACACGTCGACACAGAGCATGCAGTCGATGCACTGCTCCTCGTGGGCGGGGTCGGCCTTGATTTCGCTCTCCGGATGGTCCGGCGTGTCAACCCACTCGAACACGTCGACGGGGCAGTCCTCCAGACACGCGCCGTCGGCGATGCAGATGTCGAAGTCGACAGCGACGTGTGTCCCGTGGATGCCCAGTTCCTCGGGCTCGTCGACCGGACCCCAGACGTCGTGACCGTCGTGCTGTTCGACAACGTCGCGGTTCTCCTCGAACTCCGGGTCTATGGCCATTGGTATCTTATCTCACTTTTGCGAGCTACTTAACTTTTCGACCTGACCGTCAGAATCCGGAGCCGTCGCGGCGATCCGGTCCCCGAGTATCCGCCGGTTCGAGGTCGTCGATGCGGTCGGTCGGCCCCGGCAAGTCGCCACCGGGCAATCCGGTGTCCGTGCCTGTGGCACTAGTGTCGCCAGTGTCCGCTCCACCGGTTCCAACTTGCCGGATGAACTCGACGGTCCGTTCGTACACGTCGTCGTAGTGCGCTCCGTGGAACGGAAACCCGTGATCGGCCGGCACTGTCTCGTGAACCACGTCGGTCATCGGCGCGAGCGCGTCGGCCAGTAGTTCGGACTGGGACGGCGGCACGACATCGTCGTCGGTGCCGTGGAGCAACAGCGTTGGCGGGGCGTCGACGTCAACCTGTGCGACCGGGGATGCGAGGTCGTAGGCCGCAGGTTCGTCGTCGGGTCCGCCGCCGAGATACGCCCTGTGGGTCTCGCCCTCTTCGACGTCGGTGGCGGTGTCGAGCGCGTGGAAGTCGTAGACGCCGGCGTAGCCGACGGCGGCCGACAGATGGGAAGACGCGCCGGGGTACAGTTCGGGTTCGAAGCCGGGCTCGTCCGCCGTCAGCGCGGCCAGGAGCACGAGGTTCGCGCCCGCCGAGTGGCCGACACCGACGATGCGGTCGGTGTCCGCGCCGTGGCTCTCCCCCTCCGTTCTGGCCCACTCGATAGCGGCTTTCACGTCGACCAGCGCCGCCGGGAACGTCCACTCCGGCGCGAGGCGGTACTGTGGCTCGATGACCAGAAATCCGTCCGCGGCGAGGTCGAGCGCGTGCCGGGCGAACTCGCCCTTGTCGCCGAACGTGAACGCGCCGCCGCGGACGAGCACGGCGACCGGCTTCGGAGCACTTGTCGCCGCTGCGTCGTACAGGTCGAGCGTCAGCGTCTCGCCGTCCACCTCGTGGAACGGGATATCACGCTGCACTGTCACTGACTCCGGGGCGCGGTCTGTCACGGGCTACAGTCTGGCCGTCACGGGCTTAAGCCCGACGCTATTCGCTCTGAACGGAACAAAAAGACTCGGTTGTCGGACGGTACGCCTGCAGCTCGACGGGTAGCCTTCGATTTCGCTCTGCTTGCCGCGGGCCGTCGCGCCCATCACGACGGGCAGGCGCACATCGAGGATACCGTTCGTGTCGTTCGCGGCGATTCCCTCGTCGCGGTACTGAGCGCAGTACTGCGGCCAGAACGGTCAGGGATTCTCCGGATCAGGGATGGGCGAAGTACGCGACGGACTCCGTATCCGAACCGTCCGCAACGTCGTCCAAGCGGGCGAAGCCGATCCGCTCGAACTGGACCACGTCATCGGCGTCGTAGCCGAGGAGGCCGGGTTCGGCGACACCCGATACGTCGCCGTCCATCGTCCGCAGGCGGAGCTGCGGGCCGTCGGCCGGTGCCCAGTGGATCACGTCGACCCCTTCCTCGCGGACGGCGTCGATGTCGTCGCCGGTGTACTCGAAGGCGTCGCGGGTGTGGCGCACGCAGCCGTACCCCTTGAGCCAGATCCGTTCGCCGTGGCCCGGCAGGTCGTCGCCTTCCACGACGACGCCGCTGGTCACCGGAATCTCCCGGCGGCCCCGATCCTCGAAGTCCGGATGCAGCGGCGGTTCGCCGGCTTCGGGACCGCCGACGATCTGCCGTTCGACGAGGCCGCCGTGGTCGTCGCTGTCCCGAACGAAGAACGCCCGGTCGGACTCATCGTCGATCAGGTCGCGGTTGTTCGAGTAGATCGAGGACATCGCCAGATCGACGTTGGACGTGGAGGTCCCGAGTTCGATCATCGCGTCGACGACGGCCTCGCCGCGGATGCCCCGCCGTTCGAGGCTGGCGACGGTCGGCGCGCGCGGGTCGTCCCAGCCCGCGAGTTCGCCGTCCGCGATGAGTTCGGCGATGCTCGACGTGGAGAGGGGCACGTCGTAGGCGTCGACCTGGACGTGGCCCCAGTGGATGACTTCGGGGTACTCCCAGCCGAAGTAGTCGTAGACGAACTGCTGGCGCTTCGCGGAGTCCTGCAGGTCGATGCCCCGAATGATGTGGGTGACCCCCAGCAGGTGGTCGTCGAGCCCGCTCTGGAAGTCCAGCATCGGCCAGCAGCGGTACTCTGCGGCTGTCTCACGCGGGTGTGGCGTGTCGACCATCCGGAACGCGACGAAGTCCCGGAGCGCGGGGTTCTTGTGGGTGATGTCGGTCCGGACCCGCAGCACCATCTCGCCGCTGTCGTACTCGCCGTCGACCATCGCCTCGAACTCCGAGCGCGTGGTCTCGGCGTCCTTGTCGCGGTGGGGACAGGCTTCGCCGCTGTTTTTCAGATCGGAGAACTCACCCTGCGGGCACGAGCAGGTGTAGGCTCCGCCTTTGTCGATGAGTTCGCGGGCGTACTCGTAGTACGTCTCGACCCGGTCGCTGGCGTTGACCACGTCGTCGGGCTCGAAGCCCAGATAGTCGATGGCGTCCAGAATCGCGTCGTAGGCGTCCAAATCCGGCCGCTTGGTCTCGGGATCGGTGTCGTCGAAGCGGCAGATGAACTCCCCGTCGTAGCGCTGTTTGTACGTGCCGACGACGGCGGCCATCCGCGCGTGGCCGATGTGCCACGGGCCGTTGGGGTTGGGCGCGACGCGCATCCGGACGGTGTCGTAGTCGTCGGCGTTGGGCAGGTCCGGTAGCGAGTGGTCCTCGCCCTCGTCCTCGCTCTCAAGCTCTTCAAGTTTGTCCGGCGCTAACTCCGCCAGCCGCTCGCGGCGCTCCTCGGCGTTCATGCCATTGACCCGCTCAACGACCGGGGCGATAACGCCCGGAATCTCGTCGCCGTGCTCGCGGAACTCCGGGTTCTCGCCCATGAGCGGTCCCATGATCGCCCCGACCTGTGCCTCGCTGTCGTGTTTGACCGCGTTGAGAAGGGCGTTCGTCTCCGCCGCCTCCCTGATTCGGTCTCGCAGCTCGTCGTCCATTACCGGGACCTGCGACTGGGAGGGTCAAAACGCCGTCGGGTTCAGCCAGCTATGGGGGCGGGGTGTCAGCAAGCAGTTCACATAGCCCTCTGTCTACAATGATTCACGTCACTCAGAGTGCAGTCACACTGGTTAGTACAGCCAGCACCGTCAACAGCCCATACTTGTGGAGACGGTCCGAGAATCGACTGTTCCGTTACTATCGACACGGACTTCTGCAAACCGAGAATTACAGTCGAAATGGTCCGTTGTTACTGGGTACGTTCCAGTCGTCTGCGTTGATTCGTCCGTCACTGTGAGGAGGTAGCCTGGAGACGGAATTTCCAGCCAAACTGTCCCGTTCGGGGAGAGTGTTTCTGTACGGGTTACGACTGAAGAATCACTGTCATTATGTATTAGTTCGACTGATACGGTTTGATTCATCGGGCTAGCATTCCAAACCTGAATCGGCAACCCATTCCCAGTTGTACCGACTTGGATGACGACAGAGGGGTCGGCTTTCGTTCCGTGGTACGGAGCGGGAACGGACGCATTAATCATCGGCGTGTCAGTCGTCGTTACATCAGGCGGGCCGCTGTGGGCAGAAAGTGTAGGAAACAGGAGTAGCGAAGCTACGATGCCGACAGTGATAATGAGAAACACCGCAAGAAGCGGACGCAGATTCATGACGCAAGCAACTCATCTCTGGCCCCATGTGTCTTCCGGTTGGTAGGTTCACAGACGGGCTGTGTATTCTACGCAGGACGGTTCACCCGAAAACGAAGAGTGGTCATTCAACAGCACCCAACGAGTCCACGACCCGTTCCAGCGCCTCAATCCCGGTCACCTCACCGGACTGGTCGGGAATCGTCCAAATATCCAGATCGGGAAGCGAATCCCGGAGCTGTGCAATCGCCGCCTCCTGCACCGCCTGCTTGCCCTGACAGCGCTGACAGTCGCCGGCGTCCTCGATGACCTTGTTCACGACCAGCGTCGTCACCGGCACGTCGAACTCGCGGAGCTTCCCGACCAGCCGCTCCGTCTCGCGGACGGCCATCGTCTCCGGGATGGTGACGACCCGGAACGCGGTCTGTTCGGGGTTCCGCAGCACCGTGCCGACCCGCTCCATCCGTTCGCGCATCGCTGTGAAGTCGTCCGGGCCGTCGTCGCGCCGGCTCGCCATCGGGCCGAACATCATCGTCCGGGCGGTGTTGACCTTCCGGCGGACCTGATCGCGCAGGTCCATCGCGGTCGCCACGCCGCGGTCCATCACCGACGGGAGATCGAGCAGGCGGAGCGTGTGGCCGGTCGGTGCGGTGTCGAACACCACCCGGTCCCAGCGGTCACTCTCGATGTACGTCGCCATGCCCTCGATGGCCGCCAGTTCGTCGCTGCCCGGCATCACGCCGGAGGT
The DNA here is from genome assembly GCF_000336635.1 of Haloarcula japonica DSM 6131. Classification (GTDB taxonomy): domain Archaea; phylum Halobacteriota; class Halobacteria; order Halobacteriales; family Haloarculaceae; genus Haloarcula; species Haloarcula japonica. The sequence goes on from NZ_AOLY01000037.1 coordinate 479,730, forward strand.
GAACAGCTCCGCGATTTCGTCCTCGTCCATCCGGATGCCGGCGTCGGAGAACTCCGACGCGAGCGCCTCGAACAGTGACCGGTAGCTGTCGACACCGGTCTGTGGGTCGACCTCGACGCCCCACAGCCCCGACTGGATTTCCGTCGGGTCGCCGCCGACATCGGTTTCGACGGCGTCGCCCAACGAGTGTGCGGGGTCGGTCGAAACGACCAGCGTCTCGTGGCCCACCGCTGCCAGGCGGTGGCCGGTCGCCGCGGCCACGGTCGTCTTGCCCACGCCGCCTTTGCCGCCGTAGAGGAGGAATCGGGTCACACGAACCCCTAGGGACTGACATGTCTTAGTTGCTGACCAGCACCAGTCAGGGTCGAAACGACGCGGAAAAACGGTCCGTCGGCGTGCTCAGTAGTCGCGCTCGACGAGGTAGTTCGCGATCCCCTCAAGCAGGGAGCGCGACTCGTTGTCCGGCAGGACTTCGAGGTTCTGCTTGCCGCTCGCGATGAGGTCCTGCCCGGTCTGGCGGGCGTATTCGATGGACCCGACTTCGCGCAGGCGCTCGACGGCCGCGTCGATTTCGGCTTCCGAAACGGCCTCGACGGAGTCCGTGTCGATCAGATCGCCGACGTCGACACCCTGCTGGCGGGCGTGGAGCGTCACGAGCGTCTGCTTGTTCTCGACGAGGTCGGACCCGCGCTGCTTGCCGAGTTTCTCCGAGGGCGTCGTCAGGTCCAGCAGATCGTCCTGAATCTGGAACGCACGCCCCACGTCGAGCCCGTAGTTGTACAGCGCGTCAACCGTCTCCGCGTCGGCCCCGAGCAGCGTGGCCGGGATCGAGGCGGCCGCGCCGTACAGTACGGCCGTCTTGAGTTCGACCATCTCCAGGTACTCCTCGGGCGTGACGACGTCGCGTTGCTCGAACTCGATGTCGAGCGACTGGCCCTCGCAGATGCGGGTACACGTCGTCGCGAGTCGCTTGTTGGCCTCGACGGTCCGTTCGTGTGCTGCGCCCGTTCCGAGCAGAAACTCGAACGCTTTCGAGTACAGCGTGTCGCCGGCGAGAATTGCCGTCGAGAGGTCGTACTCCTTGTGGACGGCGGGCACCCCGCGGCGGAGTGCATCGTCGTCCATGATGTCGTCGTGAATAAGCGTGAACGTCTGGATGACCTCGATGGCGAGGGCGGCCGACATCATGTCGGCCTGCCCGCCGCCGAGCGTCGGAAAGTCACGGTAGTCTGCCGTCAGCGGGTCGACATCAAGCAGCGACTCCGCGACCAGCAGCAGGACCGTCGGGCGGAGCCGTTTCCCGCCCGCGTCCAGCAGGTATCGCGACGCCTCGTAGAGGTGGTCCGGCTTCTTGACCGGAAGGTCCTCGGGGAGGGCGTCGTTGACCCGGTCTCGTCGGGCGACAATCGCGTCTTCGACCTGCTGATGGCGTTCGGACATCGATTTACTCGGTGAGCTTGATCATGTTGCCGTTGCGGGTGATGTGGAGGTCCCGTCCGGCTTTGTAGCCCATGTTTTCAGCGAGATCGACGTACGGTGCGAACCCTTCGAGGCTCTGGTGGGCCGGAATGATGTTCTTCGGCTGGAGCGCGTCGATCATTTCGTAGTGGCCCTCCTCGCGGAGGTGGCCCGAGACGTGGATGTCGTCGTAGATGCGTGCGCCCTGCATTCCCAGGAGCTTCTCGGACTGGTAGCGCTGGCCCTCGTTGGTCGGCTCCGGAATGACCCGAGCCGAGAAGATGACCTTGTCGCCGTCGTCTAGCTCGTAGGGCGTCTCGCCGCGGCCCATACGGGTGAGCATCGCACGTGGCTCGCCCTGATGGCCGGTGACGATGGGGAGGAAGTTCTCCTTGCCCTCGTTCATGATCCGCTTGAACGTCCGGTCGACGGACTTGCGGTGGCCGTACATCCCGAGGTCCTCCGGGAAGTCGACGAAGTCGAGCCGTTCGGCGGTGCCGGAGTACTTCTCCATCGAGCGACCGAGCAATACCGGCTGACGGCCGATGTCGTCGGCGAACTCGACGAGGCTCTTGACACGAGCGATGTGTGAGGAGAACGTCGTTGCGACGATACCGCCGTCGTAGTCGGCGACGCTGTCCATCACGTCTTTGAGGTGGCGACGCGCCACGGACTCGGAGGGGGTGCGGCCCTTCTTGCCCGCGTTCGTACAGTCCTCGATGTAACAGAGGACACCCTCGCCCTCACGGCCGATCTCGCGGAACCGCTTCATGTCGATCGGGTCGCCGATGACCGGCGTGTGGTCCATCCGCTTGTCCAGCCCGTAGACAACCGAGCCTTCCGGCGTGTGGAGGACTGGGTTGATAGCGTCGATGATGGAGTGCGTGACGTTGACGAACTCCAGTTCGTTGCGCTCGCCGATGGACATCGTCTCGCCCGCGTCCATCTTGACGAGGTCGTTCTGGACGCCGAACTTCTCCTCGCTCTTGATCTGCTGTTTGACGAGTTCGATCGTAAAGGGCGTCGCGACGATAGGTGCGTCGTAGCGGTGGGCGAGCTTGGATATCGCGCCGATGTGGTCGAGGTGACCGTGTGTCGGCACGATAGCCTTCACGTCGCCTTCTAGGTCGGACATGACCCGGTCGTCAGGGATGGCACCCATGTCGATGAGGTCCAGCGAGTGCATCCGTTCCGTTTCGACGTTGTCGTGAATCAGTACCTTCGAGAGGTTCAGGCCCATGTCGAAGATGACGACGTCGTCCCCTGCGCGGACGGCCGTCATCTGTCGGCCTACAGCCTCGTAACCGCCAATTGTCGCAATTTCGACTTCCATGGTTGTAGCTCCGAGTGGAAAGCCGGCCGCGGGCATCCGGTGGGGCACGGCAACGACGGTATCTGCAATGTAGGCGACTTCGTCCGCGTCGGCGCTCCAGGCCAGTCGGGTACGCCCGTAGCCTGTGCAACCGCAGTGGGAGGGACTTCCGTCCCGCAACTTACATCCGCCGTCTGCCGGCCGCCGAACCGCAGTCCACGGGCGGCCGTGCGCTCGGTTACGTCGGTCTACAACGGCGCTTCTTAAAACGGTGTGGGTTCGTCCCTACTCGTCGTCTAGGGGGTCCGAGAGCGGGTCGTCGTCACCTGAAACATCGAAGCCAGTGACACCGTCATCCGCGAGCGTCGAGTCCTCGTCAGCAGGTGTATCCGTGTCCTGAGACGCCGCCTCGTCCTGCATGCTCTCGTCAAGTTCAGTCCCGGATTGGTCATCGTCAGTACCGCCGAACAGGTCGTCCGTCGTCCGTGGGCCGCCGGACGCGTCTGCCTCACCAGATTCATCGAGTAACCGAGTGTCCTGAGTCACGGTGTCGTGCTGGTCCGCCTCGTCAGCATCGAGTGAGCCGACACCAGTGGGTTCGGCATCGGCTTCTGATTCGGATTCCCAGTCGTCGGCTGGTGCTGGCTCGTCCGCTCCCCAGTCGTCAGCCGCCGCGGGTTCCCCGCTCCCCGTGTCGAACTCCGCAGGATCCGGCGGCGTCCATTCCTGTGGCTCCGTGCTCGACTCCGGTTCCTCAGCGGTGTCCTCAGCAAGTAGGTCGCGGTCCGACTGCTCGCTGGGTTCGGACTGGGGTTCTACCGCTTCCGAGTCACCGGCGAGATCTGTCGGGGATGGCTCCGCAGTGGTATCGTCCACCGCCTCAGGGTCCGGTCCAGCAACGGTTTCGGTCGGCTGTTGGTTCGATATCTGTTCGTCCTGAGCCGCCGTGGCCGTCTCCACTGCGTCTTTGTCTGTCGCCGGAGCCATCGTCTCGTCGGCCGACGGTGGTTCTGAAGCGTCGTCGGCATCCAGGAGATCCGCATCTGTCACTGGCCCATTATCTGCCGCCGGCTCATCAGCCGTCATCGAGTCAGCATCCGCCAGCGGATCTTCGTCGGCTTCCGTCACCGGTGCGTCGTCAGTCCCAGCCGCCGCAGCGTCAGACGTAGCGGACGGTGCTTCCGCGTCGGATGGGTCCGGGGATTCCTGTGCGGACGCGTGGATTCCCGCTTCTCCGGACGAGTCGGCGTCCGGGTCGGAGTCAACGATCTGTTCCGATACCTCGGGTTCGGCCGTTGCCGGCTCGACAGCCGCCGGGTCAGCAGCCGGCTCGGTATCCTGAGAAACCGCCGGCCCGGATTCGGCCGGCTCTGGCGTCGGGTCCTTGGACTCCGAAGCAGGTTCGGTAGCGGGTGCAGCACTGTCCTCGGTTGGGTCAGTTGCTGCCTGGTCGCTCGCCGAGGAACTGGCGGCTGCCACACCGCTCGCATCACGCCGTGCCGTCTGTGCCGCGAGCGTTCCCGCCATCGTCGCATCGGCGATGAGCTTGTGGGTCAGGCCGAGCACGCCGGAGAACAACAGGAGTCCACCGAGCGCACCGACGACGATGCCGAGTACCGCACGATAGCCCGCGTTCCCCGAGAGCGAGCCGAGCGAGCCGTTCTGTATCAACACGTACCCTGCAGCGATGAGGCCGCCACCGACGCCGGCGACGACAAGCAATATCCCGAGAAACCTCGTTCCGTATCGATAGACGTCGGTCAGACCTACTGCAGACATAGTCGCATAATTGATAACAGAGGACAAATATGTTACGACGGTCGAGGAAGTGGTATTTAATTTACTAATCTGCCGGGTCTGGGCAGAGATACCGCTGTATCAGCCAGCCTGGGCTCGCTATGGACTAAATCGCTTTCGGGGACGGGCCAGTCGACGACAGTAGTACAGTCTCACCAGTCGTCATCACCAGCGATAGTCGTCCCGGGACTCTCACCGGCGAGAAAGGCGGGGAGCGCGTCGGGACCGAACACGACAGCGGGGGCCGAGAGGGCAAGCAGCGCACGGACCTTGCCGGCCATCCCGCCCGACACGTCCGTCGCGTCGCTCCCACCAAGCGCCGATGCTACAGCCTCGAATGCCTCGATTCGGTCGATGACGGTTCCATCCTCATTGAGAACACCGGGAACGGTCGAGCAGACGCCGACGCGGTTTGCGTCGACGGCGGACGCGAGTTCGACGACCAGTTCATCGCCACTCAGGACCGTCGCGCCTGCGCCGGCGTGAGCAACGAGGTCGCCGTGGAGAACCGGGACGAACTCCTCCGCAAGCAGCGTCGTGACCTGCGCCGTCGGCAACGAGAGGTCGCCGTCGGCGTCGCGTGCGGCTGCTGAGAACGGGTGGACCGGAACAGCTGGAACGCCTGCCTCGGAGAGCGCATCTACGACGGCAGCGTTGAGCCGGCACATCGCGCCGTGGATGGCCTGCACGCCGTCCACATCGTGGGTCCCTTCGGTCGTGCTAACGCCGTATTCGGCGGCGTGGTGGTGACCGAAGCTCCCGCCGCCGTGAACGACGACGATATCCTCCCCGACTGCCGATTCGGCGATAGCTGATACCGCGGCCGACAGTGCAGTCCGGTCGACCGTCTCGGGTTCGTCTTTTTCAGTGATGACACTCCCGCCGAGTTTGAGGACGACCGTCATTCTTTCCGGACTCCGTCGGTGTCCAGTTCGGCCCGGAAGACGTCCTCACACCCCGGTGTGTACTTCAGCGCCGTGAGCGCGTCATCTGTCTCGTCCAGCACGACGATACAGCCGCCGCCACCGGCCCCGGTGAGTTTTGCGCCGTGTGCGTCGGCGTCGCGGGCTGCCCACACCATCGAGTCCAGCGTCCGCGAGGAAACGCCCAGTGCCGAGAGCAGTCCGTGGTTGAAATCCATCAGCTCCCCCAACCGCTCGTGGTCGCCCGTTCCCAGCACTGACTCGCCCTCGCGGACGATGTCGCCGATTGCCGTGACGGTGTCGGCGGCAAAATCGTACTTCCCGCGAAGGTCCCGGACGCCAGCGACCAGCGCCCCGGTATCGCCGGCTCCGCCGTCGTAGCCGATGACGAAGGGGAGCGTGTCGATACCTTCCAGCCGCCGGCAGTCGTCGCCCTCCACGCGGACCGCCCCGCCCATCGCCGAGCAAAACGTGTCTGCACGCGAAGCCTGCCCGTCCTGAACCGCGTGTTCGACCTGATAGGCGCGGTCGGCGATCTCGATCGCCGATAATTCGACGCCCAGTTCTCTCGTCGCCGCATCAATCGCGGCGACGACGAGCGCGGCCGACGAGCCCAGCCCCGCCCCGAGTGGGATGTCGCCCTCGACAGATATCTCGAAGCCCGCTTCCGGCGCATCGGCTGCGTCGCGGGCCTGTGCTACTGCCTCGTTGACGTATCCCATCCCGGCCTCGACGAGCGATTCGGCGACATCCACGTCGGGATGGCTCTCCCCGTCGCCGGAGTACTCGACGGTAAAGCCGTCCAGTTGCAAGTCGTTCGCGTGGATGCGCAACCCCTCGTCGATCTCGGTTGCCGTCACGTGCACCCGACGCTCGATGGCGCAGGGCACCGCCGGCTCGCCGTAGACGACCGCGTGCTCCCCGAACAGGTACACCTTCCCGGGAGCGCTCGACGTGACCATACCCGCTCGTGTGCACCCAGGGCGTTAGGCGTTTTCGGAGTCGTCGGTCAGGAGAACGCCGGGGGACTACTCGGACACAGTATCAACGTCGGTGAACTCGAACTGTGCGCCGCCGTCGGCTCCGCTGCCGACACGGACTGTCCAACCGTGGGCGTCAGCGACCTGTTTCACGATGCTCAGGCCGAAGCCGGTCCCCTCGACCGCTGTCGAGTAGCCGGCGTCGAATACGTCCCCCCGGTCAGTCACGGGGATGCCTGGGCCGTCGTCCGCGACGTAGAAGCCGTCAGCCAGTTCGCCGACGGTCACGGTCACGCCGTCACCACCGTGTTCAACCGCGTTTCGGATGAGGTTCTCGAACAGTTGGCGGAGGCGGCTCTCGTCGGCGCGGATGGGGTGGTCTATGTCAGTCTGGAGCGTCGCGGCCTTCGTATCGACGTTTTGCCAGCACGACGCGAGGAACGGTTCGAGGTCGACCGCGACGAGCGAGGCGGGTGACGCACCGTCGCGTGCGAGCGTAAGCAGGTCGTCGATGAGCGTATCCATTCGCTGGTGTGCCCCGTCGATGGCGTCGATGTGCTCGCTATCGGACTCCTCGCGCAATAGTTTGAGGCGTCCGCGCGCGACAGTCAGTGGGTTCCGCAGATCGTGGCTGACGACACTGGCGAACTGTTCGAGCTGTTCGTTTTGCTGTTCGAGTTCCTGCTCGCGCTCCTTTCGCTCCGTGATATCACGACTGATCGCCAGGAAGCGATCCTCGCCTTCGAGATTGAATCGGAGCAGATGTACTTCGACCGGCATCGTCGACCCGTCGCGGCGTTCGTACAGGCCTTCGAACTTGCGGCGCTCGTCGACATTAAATCCGGAAAGCTGGGTCTGCACGTCCTCGGCGTCGAACATCAGGTCGAACTCCCAGATCGACCGTCCAAGCACCTCGCGTTCGTCGTACCCCAGTTCCGCACAGAACCGCTGGTTCACGTCACAAATCGTTCCGTCAGCGTCGAGTACGTCGATCATGTCCGGCGAGTTCTCGAAGAGGGCTTCCAGCCTCGACGACGTTTCTTCCAGCCGTCGCTCACGGCGTTTCCGCTCCGTGATATCCTGCTGGAACCCGACGTAGTTAACGACTGCTCCGTCGTCGTCCCGAACCGGCGCGATGTGAACCCGGTTCCAGAATTCAGTCCCGTCCTTCCGGTAGTTCCGGAGTTCGACCGTCACGCGCTCCTCCGCGTCGATGGCGTCCCGCATCCTGGTGACAGGGGCCGGGTCGGTGTTTTCGCCCTGGAGTATCCGGCAGTTCTTCCCCAGCAGCTCCGAGAGCGAGTAGCCGGTCAGGTCGCGGTAGTGGTCGTTAGCGTAAATCAGCGGATTGTCCGGCTGGTCGGGGTCAGTGATGGTGACGCCGACCGGTGCCTCGTCTATCGCGCGTTTGTTCCGGAGTAGTTCCTGTTCACGCTCTTTCCGCTCGGTAACATCCCGAGCTACGCCGACGATACCGTCGATAGAGCCATCAACAAGTAGCGGCGTTAATCGATACGAGAGCACCGCGTGTCCGTGGCCGGGGAACTCCGCTTCGATTTCGCCACCGAGTTCCTCCCGCGTTCCGTCAAGCAGTTCCCGATAGCGGTCCGTCTCGCCCTCGGTTCGAATTTTCGGAACGAGTCGACTGAGCTGGCCTTTGAGTTCGGCACGCGTCGTGTCGTACCACTCCGCCAGCGCTTCGTTGACGGTTTCGAACCGCCCCTCAGCGTCGTAGATACAGGCCGTTTCCTCCATGGAGTTGACCATCCGCTCGTAGCTCCAGAGGGCTCTATTCCGCTCGCTGACCGCCTGCTGTGAGCGGTAGTGGTCAACGGCGTCCGTGATTCGGTCCGCCAGTACGGCATGCTGTTCGGCACCCGCCTCTCGCCGAAGGTACTCCGTGACACCGGCCGAAATCGCCTCGCTGGCGACCTCCTCGCTCCCTCTGGCGGCGTAGAGAATGACCGGGAGGTCCGGATGTCCATCGCGAACCGTTTCCAGAAGCTCGATACCGTCTCCTTCGGGCAGGTCGTACTCGGAGACCAGACAGTCTACGGGCTCGGCAGCCAATCTCGCCACAGCTTCGGCAACGGTTCGCACCGTTTTGACCGAGAGACAGTCGTTCTCGCGTTCGAGAGCCGTCGACAACGTCTCGGTGTCGTCCGAGTCGGTGCCAACGTAGAGGACACGAATCCGGTCGTCTCCGTCAGGAACGGTATCAGATGACATTCAGTACCTCGTTCGAGCGCCGGCTGTCGTGCCATGGGAGCTGGCGCTCCGACGGACAAGCGGAGTGTCTCCCGGGGAGCTATCCCACGACGAGGGCTGTCGCAGGACCGTCCTGTACAGCGGGGGGCGGAGCCGGTCAAAGAAATTCCGTATCGATATCATGCTGGTCGAACAGCGGCTGCGAGCGTGGCCTCGGACGGTGGCCGGCAGCACTCGGTCACCCGAGAGACACACAGACTCGTTGTGTTTGCACTCACACAGGGGACTCTACAGTAAATAGCTGGTGACCGAATTACCCGTCAGGTCACGTCTCTGTGGCGGTCGACGCCGAAGGAACGGCTTCAAGCCCGGTGCTAGCGTTTCTCCACGCGCATCGACATTTTCTGGCGAGGATGGGCGGTCAGCGACGGCAACAGCTCCAGCGGTGTCTCCCCTTGGAACTCCAGCCGGTACTGGCTGGCCGTCACCGCGGTGATGAGCTGTGCTTCGAGCATGGCGAGGTGCTTCCCGATGCAGTGGCGCGGGCCACCACCGAACGGGAAGTAGGCGAACCGCGGCCGTTCGCCGGCTCGGTCGGGCTTCCAGCGCTCCGGGTCGAACGTTTCTGGGTCGTCGTAGAACCGCTCGGAGCGATGAACGCCCCACTGTGGAACCATCAGCGTCGTCCCGGACTCCACCTCGTAGCCCGACAGCGTCACATCCTCGGTCGGTTCCCGGAAGATGGTGTACACGGGCGGGTAGAGCCGCATCGCCTCTTGGATCACCCATTCGAGGTAGTCCAGTTCGCGGACGTGTTCCATCCCCGGCCGGTCGTCGCCGATGACGTCGTCCAGTTCCTCGTGGACGCGCTGTTCGACCTCGGGATGTTCCGACAGCAGGAACCAGGTGTAGGTCAGCGTCAGTGCCGTCGTGTCGTGGCCCGCAAGCAGCATCGTCATCATCTCGTCGCGTAGTTGCTCGGGCGACTGGTTCCCGTCGTCTCGGGCACGCAAGAGTACCGACAGGAAGTCCATCGGACCATCCTCATCCGTCCCGAGCGAGTCCTCGCGGACCTCGATAATGTCGTCCAGCACCTCGTCCAGTGTCCGCACGGCGCGGTTGAACTCGGCGTCGTCGGGCATCGGCATCCACTGTGGCATGGCGAACCGGATGGGGTCCGGCTCGAACCGCTGGCCCAGCGGCAACAGTTGCTCCTCGATGGTCTGAACTCGCTGCTCGGAGAGTTCGACACCCATCATCAGGTCCAGAATCACGTCCAGCGTAACTCGGGTCATCGACTGCTCGGCATCGATGACATCGCCGTGGGACCAGTCGGCGATCCGGTCCTCCGCGTGGCTGGTGATTCGGTCAGCCATCCCCGACAGTCGGGCCATCGAAAACGCGGGGTTCGCGAGCTTTCGCTGCTGCTCCCACGTCTCGCCTTCGCTCAACAGCAGCCCGTCACCCAGCAGATCCCCGAGCGCATCGCCCTGAAAATCGGGTTTGCGGAACCGGTCGGCCTCCGAGACCAGCACGCGCTCGATTGCCGTCGGGTCACACAGCATGACCGTGTCCATCGGCCCCATGTCGAATCGGGCCACGTCGCCGTAGGCCCGCTCCAGCGCCGAGATGAACCGGAACGGGTCCCGGGCGTACGTGCGACTACTGCCGAACAGCGGTTCGCCCTTCGGTCCGGGCGGCGTCTTTGACATCAGCAACTGTTAGTGTCGAACACGCTTGAATGGTATGCCAAATGGCGGGAAGGGAGCCTTTCTGGCGCGTTCAGAGCCAGTGGTCGGCGTCCATATCCCAGTCGGTGTGTACCGATACCCAGACACCGCCGAGACCACCGAGGGCGCTGAGACCGACAGTGTACAGCAGAAAGAACGCGAACACGAGCGCCAGAAACAGGTCGTATCCGGGCGCTCCGGGTGGAATCCCGAATCCAAGGAGGCTGGCGATGTACAGCGCCGGAATGAAGAGGGCAAACAAGGGAACCATCGCACAGATGCCGGCCAGCGTTCCCAGCCAGAGCCCCGTCCGGTAGCGGCCGCCGTTGTTCGCCGCGGCTACCGCGCCACCGGCCACCGACGAGAACGGAACGAACGACAGGGCAATCGTGACGAGCGCCCCGATACCGGCGTTGGTCACCGACTCACGCATATGCGTTCGCAGTAGTGGCATCCCCAGTGATGTAGTTACCGACAGCGCGGCTGGCCCTAATCGCCGATGGTCGTGTCGTACTTGACGTAGTTACCCAGCCAGCCGCCGAGGGCGCTCAGACCGAGGAAGTACGCGGCCGTCGTGAGCGTTCCCAGAACGAGCACGAGCAACCCCATCGCACCGAACACGCCCAGTGCTTCGGGAACGAACGTCAGAACCGCGGCCAGAAAGACGAACACGATCACGAAGAAGACCAGCGATATCGCCAGTCCGATGACGCCGGACAGGAACCCGACGCGAACCCCATCGTCTCGCTCGCCGCCCTCAAGGTAGCCGGCGATGCCGCCGCCCAGCAGCGGCGCGAGCGGGACGAACCCACTCAGCAACGCGGTTGCAACGGCTCCGATGACGGCGTTGACGAACGTGTCTCCCTCTCCCATTTCCCGGGGCTACTCCGGGGCTCGTGGTAGGTCTTGTGTTGGCGACACCGGCGTCGCCACTCGCGACGAAACAGTGAGAAAACGAAACAGTTCAGCGACGTTAGAGGTCGGACTCGAAGTCGTCGAGTCCGTACGTCGGCTCGGCACCGCGGCGGTCGAGCGTCTCGTTGGCCAGCAGCCAGTAGACGACCGACAGCGCTTTTCGCCCCTTGTTGTTCGTCGGGACGACCAGGTCGACGTTCGACGTGGTGTTGTTGGAGTCACACATCGCGATGACCGGGATGCCGACCGTGATGGCCTCCTTGACAGCCTGGGCATCACCGATCGGGTCGGTGACGACCACGATGTCAGGCTCGATGTAGCCGTCGTAGTCGGGGTTGGTCAGCGTGCCGGGAATGAACCGGCCGGTGCGGACGCGCGCGCCGATAGCTTCGGCGAATTTCTCGGCCGGGAACCGGCCGTACTGGCGCGACGACGCGGCCAGAATCTGCTCCGGCTCGTAGTTGGCCAGGAAGTCCGCGGCGGTACGGATGCGCTCGTCGGTCATCGAGACGTCCAGCACGTAGAGCCCGTCGGTCCGGACGCGGTGGATGAACCGCTCCATGTCCTGGGTCTTCTGCTGGGTCCCGATGTGGACACCGGCACCGAGGTAGTCCTCGACAGGGATGAGGAGGTCGGCCTCCGACTGCTCGTCGGGCATGACGTCCTCGTCCAGCTGTGGGCCGGCGGCCTCGTCGGCGTCGGCCGCTTCGTCGGCGTCCGTGTCGTCGGTTGGTTCGGCCTCTGTCGCCTCTTCGGCGTCGTCGGCGGGCTGTTCGGCTTCCGTTTCGGTCTCCGCGTCGACCGCTTCGTCGTCCTCATCGGACGGGTCGAAGTCGGAATCGGACGCGTCGAGACCTTCTTTTTCGTTGCCGCTCATACTGCGTTGTCCTCGATACGGATTAGTTCGTTCAGCTTGGCTGTGCGCTCGCCGCCGACCGCGCCGGTCTTGATGAACGGTGCGTCAGTGGCGACAGCGAGGTGTGCGATCGTCGTGTCTTCCGTCTCACCGCTGCGGTGGGAGACGACGGACTCGTAGCCGCTTGCCGTCGCCAGTTCGATGGCGTCGACGGCGTCGGTGAGCGTCCCGATCTGGTTCGGCTTGATCAGGATGGAGTTCCCGGCGTCGGCGTTGATACCGGCCTGCAGGCGCTCGACGTTCGTGACGAACAGGTCGTCACCGCAGACGAGCGTCTGGTCACCGACCTGTGCGGTCAGATCCGCGAAGGCCTCGTAGTCGTTCTCGTCGAGGGGGTCCTCGACGTAAACGAGGTCGTACTCCTCGACCTTCCCGGCGATGTACTCTATCTGCTCCTCGGTGGACTTGACGCCGTCGTCGTAGACGTAGCCGTCCGCCTCGTCGTCGTAGAGTTCTGCGCCAGCGACGTCAAGGCCGAAGGAGATTGCGAAGCCGAAGTCGTCGGCGACGGTCTCGACGGCCTCGTCCATGATCTCGAACGCTTCGTCGTCCGAAATCGATGGCGCCCAGGCCCCTTCGTCGCCCTTGCCCGCTGGCAGGTCGCGGTCGGCCAGGATGTCGTGGACCTCCTGGTGGACCGCGGCGTTGGCGAAGACAGCCTCCTCGACGCTCGGTGCGCCGACGGGGGCTGCGAGGAACTCCTGAATGTTCGTGGCATCCGCGGCGTGCTCGCCGCCGCCGATGATGTTGCCCAGCGGCGTCGGGTACTCGTTGCCCCGGAACGTGCCGCCGAGGTGCTGGTACAGCGGTGCGCCCAGCACGTCAGCACCGGCCTTTGCGGCCGCCATCGAGATGGCGACAGCGCTGTTGGCTCCGATGCCGGAGAAGTCGTCGGTGCCGTCGGCGGCGTGGAGCGCCGCGTCAACATCGCGCTGGTTCCCGGCGTGGACCTCACCGATGAGTCGCGGGAGTGCCTCCTCGCGGGCCTTGGCGATGGCCTCGTTGGCGGGGAGCTCGATGGCCTCGTACTCGCCCGTGCTTGCGCCGCTCGGTGCCTTGCCACGACCGAAGCCCCCACTCTCGGTGAGGACGTCGGCCTCGACAGTCGCGTTCCCGCGGGAGTCGAGGACGCGGCGGAGTCGTACGTCAGTGATGAGCGTCATCGTTAATCACTCCTGTTGACCGTGAATGGTAGGACGCCAGCGTCGTACTCCTCGGCGGCGATGAGTATCGGCTGGGTGTGTTCCGTCTCGATAAGCACGGGAGCACCGTGGGCCAACTGCAGCGCTCGCGCGCCGAGTTTGCGGGCCTTCTCGTAGCGGCTTTCCTGTGCGTTCATTGGTAGGGTGAGACGATGTCGACGAGGTCCTTATGTGAGACGAGCATCCGGCGACAGCAGTGCCGCTCAACGCCGAGTTCGTCGAGGACCTTCTCCGGGTCCTCGGGCTCCTCGGCCTCGCGGGTGCGTGCTTTGAACTCTTCCCAGTGCTCGCCGACGACGTTACCGCACGTGAAACACCGAACCGGTACCATCATACCTGAATCACCTTAGCGGTACGATTTCTGGTAGCGGGCCCGCGCACCGGGGCCGCCCCACTTCTTGGGTTCGGACTGGCGAACGTCGTTGACCAGCAGCGAGCGATCGAATTCCATGAACGCGTCACGGAGTTCGGCGTCGTTGGTGTGGTCGACAAGTCCGCGAGCGATGGCGGTTCGGGCGGCGTCTGCCTGCCCCATGACGCCGCCACCTTCGACGGACACTTCCACGTCGACCTCGCCGCGGAGGTCGTCCTCAGCGATGCGGAACGGTTCCAGCATCTTGAGCTGCGCCAGCTCGGGGTCGACGAGTTCGACCGGCTGCGAGTCGATACGCACGCGGCCCTCACCCTCGCGAACGGTCGCGCGGGCGACGGCGGTCTTCTTCTTGCCAGACGTGTTCGTTACCATGTCTTGTTCGCTCCAAGCGTTTCGCTGATCTCGCCCAGCGTGACGAACTTGATGTTCGACAGTCGGTCAAGCGACGTGCCGTCTAGAACCTCGCCGTCCTCGTCGTACGGGTTGCCGAGGTAGACACGGACGCTCTCGAACGCCTCGCGGCCACGCTGCTTCTTGTGGGGCAGCATGCCACGGATGGTGCGCTTGAAGATGCCGTCCGGTCGCTTGGGGTAGAAGTACCCGTTGTCGTTACCGATGTCGACACGTTTCTCGTACTTCTCTACGATCTGCTCCTCTCGGCCGGTGATCACGGCGCGTTCGGCGTTGACGACGGCGACCGTCTCGCCATCGAGTGCCTGTTCGGCGACCTGTGATGCGACGCGGCCCATGATACAGTCGCGGGCATCAACGATGACATCCGCGTCGAATTCTGCGACGCTCATCGGATCACCCGGACGTGGGAGCCTTCTGGGTTGTTTTCAATTGCCTGTTCGAGTGATACAGCCTCTCCAACCTGGTCGATCTTCGTCTCGGCGGTTCCGGAGAAGTCGACAGCGGCGACGGTGACGTCCTTCTGCAGGACACCGGAGCCAAGCACCTTGCCGGGCACAACGACGGTTTCGTCTTCCTGGGCGTATCGTTCGATACGGCCGAGGTTGACTTCCGCGTGTGTGCGCCGTGGCTTTTCTAAGCGCTCGGCGACGTCGCCCCAGACAGCACCGCCCGAACTGCGGGCGGCTGACTTCAGGTCGGCGATGAGACTACTGAGTCTCGGGTTCGTCTTACTCATATGATTCCTCCGTTGTGGGAAAAGTGCAGGGAGCAGGATTTGAACCTGCGGACCCCTACGGGACAGCGCCCTGAACGCTGCGCCGTTGGCCAAACTTGGCTATCCCTGCGCGCGATTGTTCGTTTTGCGTGCCCCGTAAAACCCCTTTCGGTCCTCGCGCTCGGGGAGCGGGCGGTCATCGGTAGTGGTGGGGTGTGTCGGGGCATTGTGTCGTTACAGTTGGACTGCGTCTTTCAGTTCGGTCGCGCGGTCACGCAGCGTCTCGACCGCGCGCAGGACCAGTTCCTCGGTGGTGAACGACCCGTCCGTCTCGACGTGGAACACGAACGCGTTCGGCACGTCCGAAACCTCGACGTCCTTGCCGGGGTAGCGGTTCCGAAGGTCGTTGTCGAACTCGTCTGTCGCGACGAGTTCGCCGTTAGTGGCGTCGCCGGCAGCGTGTTCGGCTGCCTGCTCTTCGATGACGCCACGCAGGATGTTCGGGTCGTCGTCCTCGAACTCGCCGAGGTCGCCGACGACTTCCACCTGCTGGAGGTGTCGGTAGCCGACGGCCACGCCACCCTGATGTTTGGCGTGTTCCCGACCGGTATCGAGGACGGCGTCGGCCTCGACTTCGAGACGTTGGCCCTCCTTGAGATCGATGATCGGGATGTTGTCGTCGGCCGCCTCGACCATCGGGTCCGAGGAGACGAGGTCGCTGGAGTAGGCCGTGGCCGGCCCGTCGACGGATAGCGACAGCGTCACCTCGTCGCCGATCTCGAAGTCGTCGAGGTCGGTCGTCAGCGGGACCAGTCCCAGTCGGAGACCGATCTGCTCGTTGAACATCACGCTGGTGTTCTCGATGACGCGGACGGTGTCGATACTGAACGTCGGCACGTCCGCGACCATCGCTCGCCGGATGCCGTTGGCGAAGGCCGGCGTGATGCCGCGCACGAGGATTCGGGCCTCGCGCTCGCCGCGTTCGACGAACTCAACCTCGTAGTCCTGTGTCATTGGTTAGAATCCGGAGTTCTTGGGTGCACGAGTACCGTCGTGCGGGGTCGGCGTGACGTCCTCGATGCGACCGATCTCCAGACCCGCTCGGGCGAGTGCGCGGATCGTCGCCTGCGCACCCGGACCGGGCGAGGTCTGGAGGTTGCCGCCGGGACCACGGACCCGAACATCGACGCCTTCGACGCCGCGGTCGAGGGCCTTCTCCGCAACGACCTCTGCCATCTGCATCGCCGCGTACGGCGACGCTTCGTCGCGGTTCTGCTTGACGACCGTCCCGCCGGAGCTCTTTGCGAGCGTCTCCGCGCCGGTCTGGTCGGTGATGGTGATGATCGTGTTGTTGAACGATGCGTGTACGTGGGCGATGCCCCAGATGTCTTCGGTTTCTTCGCTCATTCTTGGGCCTCCGCGCGCTCAGGATGGAGTTCGTCCGACAGCGAGCTGTGCTCGTCGAAGCCGACCGAGCTCTCGACGGCGGTCTCCACCGTCATACCGGGTCGGGTGACGCGAGCGTCGTCCAGCACGATGTGTCCGTGGACGATGAACTGGCGGGCCTGCTCGGGCGTGTTCGCGTAGCCCTTGCGGTAAACGACCGTCTGCAGGCGACGCTCCAGCACGTCGGTCACGTCGAGCGACAGCACGTCGTCGAGCTGGTCCTGCTCGTTGAGGATGCCGTAGCGCTTGAGCCGAGCGAGGAACTCCTCGGACTCGGTCTCGTGCTCGCCGGCGCTGCCCAGCAGCTTCCGGGCCTCACGGCGGTAGCCACGGAGCTCGGACTGCGCGCGCCAGAGCTCTTCTTTGTTCTTCAGGCCGTAGCGGCCGATGAGGTTGGCCTCATCGGCAATACGCTCGCCCTGGAAGGGATGATTCGGCGTCTCGTAGAACTTCGTGTTTGAACCAAGCGCCATTATTCGTCATCCTCCGCAGCGGCTTCCTCGGCCTGCTCTTCCTTGATCGCCTCGACGTTGACGCCGATGGTCCCCTCCGTCCGGCCGGTGGACTTGGTCCGCTGTCCACGGACCTTCTGGCCGCGCTTGTGGCGGACACCGCGGTAGGAGTCGATCATCTTCATGCGGTTGATGTCCTGCCGGCGGGTGAGCTGGAGGTCGTTGCCGGTCTCGTGGGTGGTCTCACCGGTGAAGTAGTCCTTCTGGTGATTGGTCATCCACGCGGGCACCTCGTCGGCGAAGTTCTCGACGTGGTCGACGACGCGCTCGATGACGTCGTCGTCGAGCTTGCCGAAGACAGCGCGCCGGTCGACGTCCGCCTTCTGGGCGATAATTCGGGCGGCCCGGTGGCCGATACCGTTCAGTTCTGTCAGTGCTCGCTCGACGGATTTCGTCCCGTCGAGGTCTGTCTGTCCGATACGGACGAAATAGCGGATGTCCTCCTCCTCTTCGGCATCCGCGTCCTCGCCCGCGTTGGGGTCTTCTGCACTCATATGTAGGTACTGATGGGTGAGCGTCGTGGCGGGGATTCGAACCCCGGAGGCTGTACGCCACAGAGTTAGCAACCCTGCGCCTTGGGCCAGGCTTGGCTACCACGACACGCGTTCTATGACACTCGCGCCCGCGGCACGCGGACTCGGGGGCTGGTCCCCCTACACGAGTCTATCCGATTCTATTCCGGGGTTGTATTTAAACGCAACGAAGGGGGCCGGCCGCGTGAGTGTTCGACATGGCCACTGAGACATGTAATACCAAGCCTCACAGCACGGCCGGACGTCGGCCCAACGTTATTCGTCCTGGGGCTGCGTGCGTCCACACATGCACTGGCGCGTCACCGATGGCGGCAGCAGCGTCGACCCGACCGACCGACCGGCGGTCCGCGACCACCTGGAGCGGTTCGCGGGGACCGGCACCGTTACCGAGGCGGATGACGGGACGCTCCGGGCGGACTTCAGCGGCCGGACCCACGTCACGGTGGCCCCCGACGGCACGGTTGAGACAGGAATGCCGCTCCATTCGTTCGACGGAGCGCCAGAGGGGCTGGTGTTCGACCACGACAGCGGGGAGCTCCGGGTCGAACTGGGTGATGAGAATGTCTACGTGTTCCGCCGCCCGTAGTGAATGTCTACGTGTTCCGCCGCCCGTAGTCTCAGATTCTGTGCGCACGCGAGAATCGAATACTTATCGACAGGCTATCCACCGTATTCGGACCACGCAGCCGATTGCCCGCGTTCACCGGGTCACAATCCTTATCGCATCTCCGGAGCCTATCCCTGTGCATGAATACAGACGACGTACGCGAGCGCCTGCGAGCGGTCGAGGACCCGGACCTTGGGGACGATATCGTCTCGCTCGGGCTGATCAACAGCATCGACGTGACTGACGACGAGGTCAGCATCGACCTGGCGCTCGGTGCCCCGTACTCGCCGACGGAGACGAGCATCGCGAACGAGGTCCGCGAGGCGCTGGGCGACATCGACCGCGAGATCGACCTCTCGGCGAGTGTCGACCGCGGCGTCCCGGAAGCGGAAGACCCACTGCCGAAGGTCAAGAACGTCATCGCAGTCGCCTCGGGCAAGGGCGGCGTCGGCAAGTCGACCGTCGCGGTGAACCTCGCCGCCGGCCTCTCGCGGCTCGGCGCGCGCGTCGGTCTGTTCGACGCCGACGTGTACGGGCCGAACGTCCCCCGGATGCTCGACGCCGACGAGCAACCGCGCGCGACAGAGGACGAGGAAATCATTCCCGTCGAGAAACACGGGATGAAGCTGATGAGCATGGACTTCCTCGTCGGCAAGGATGACCCGGTCATCTTCCGCGGCCCGATGGTCGACAACGTCCTCACGCAACTGTGGGATGACGTGCTCTGGGGCGAACTCGACTACATGGTCGTGGACCTGCCGCCGGGGACCGGCGACACGCAGTTGACGATGCTCCAGCAGGTGCCCGTCTCCGGAGCCGTCATCGTCACGACGCCGGAGGAGGTCGCCCTCGACGACGCCCGGAAGGGCCTGCGGATGTTCGGTCGCCACGAAACCCCCGTCCTGGGCATCGTCGAGAACATGTCGTCGTTCGTCTGTCCCGACTGTGGCGGCACACACGACATCTTCGGCAGCGGCGGCGGCCGCGAGTTCGCCGACGAGACTGAGATGCCGTTCCTCGGCGAGATCCCGCTCGACCCCGAAGTCAGAGAGGGCGGAGCCACCGGCGAGCCGCTCGTCCTCGACGAGGACAGCGACGTCGGCGAGTCGTTCCGCGACATCGCCGCCCGTACCGCCAACATGCAGGGTATCATCCACCGGAAGCGACAGAGCGACAGCCAGCGCGCCCAGCCCGAACAGTAGCGGACCAGCAACTGAAGACAGCAATCGCTCAGGTGTCGGGGGAGACAGAGAGAAAGAACCGAGTTACGCTTCGACGGGGTTGTTCATCTTCCGGGTGACGTAGCCGGCGATGCGGTTGCGGACACCCTTGGACTCGATGTTGGTCAGTTCCTCGACGACGTCTTTGTTGTGTTCGAAGTCGGCACCGAAGGCGTCGGGGTATCGCTCCATGAGGAGCGTCCCGGTCTTCTTGACGTAGGCGGGTTTGATTGCCATGCGCGCTACTTGCTTGGTCGCACTCAAAAAGGGTTCGGAACGGACCACGCACGCGAACGTTTATCAGGAGGGGTGGAACCAACCGCTGCCGTGCGCTGACCGTCGGCGTGGCAGGTTTCGCGGGAGTGCGACACAGCCTGTCACCGACTGCGGTGTGTCGCCTGTTCGCTCTAATTCTGTACGGAGTCCCTACCACTCGGCGTCGATCAGGTCACGTATGCGCTCGAACGCGACTCGCTCGCGTTCGCCGCCAGCCGTCTCGACCACGGACTCGAAGTACGCGAGGCGGTCCAGCAACATCTCGCGGTCATAGCTCGGCACGTCCAGCCGCGAGGCCGCGACCGTCGCCTCGACGACGGCGGCGTGGCCGCGGTTCGTCGTCGGTACCACGCGCCGCTCGACGGTGCTGTCGACGGGGCGCAGCGCCCACTCGACCCACTGCGTGTCACCCTCCGATCCGGAGTCACGCTGTTCGATATCGACCTCTACCCAGGCGTCCGCGCTGTCGAGAATCGGCTCGTCCTCCTCCCGGACCGACAGCGCCGCCTCGGCGAAATCGACCGGGTCACGCGTGAACTGAACGTAGCCGCTGCCGCGCTCTCGGAAGTTCCGCCAGGTCCGGGTCCGGCCCCACGTCGTCGCGGTGACTGGGCCGTTGCCGTCCGGGGCATGGACCCCGAGAGCGGCGACGTTCCAGCGCTTGTTCGGCCCCAGCGTGGTGACGACCGTCTCGGTAACGCCGGCGAGGGCGACGGGCCACCCCGTCCCGGAGCCATCAGCGTCTGGCTCACTATCGTCAGCCGAACCCGCCGTCACACTTCGAGCCCCCGTTCCAGCGCGACGAACAGCGCGCCGGCGACCAGATCTGCGGTCGTTCCCGGGTTGATGTCCCGCTCGACGAATTCCTCGGCGAGCGCCGTCGCATCCTCCTCACCGTCGAGAACCTCCTGTGCCCGCTCCTGAACTTCATCTGCGGTTTCGCGGTTCTGCCGCGTGACGACGAACGTGTCCGGTTCCGCCGCGAGCAGTTCGAGAAACAGGTCTGACGCGCGGTCTGCAACTGGACCCGACCCCTCCAGTAACGTCTTGCTGGCCTCGAACACGCGCTCGAAGCCGGAGACCCACTCCGCGGCTACGCCGTCGACATCGGCACTGGACTCCATCACGTCAAACAGCGTCATCTCGCGCTCGCGGAGTTCCGGGATCGCGTCACTCCCGCGGCGGACGTCAAGCGGCTCCAGTCCGTCCGGCGGGTCGTCGATGGCCACGTCGACGTGCTCGAAGGCGCGGTAGAACGACGCCGCGTCGTCGACGGTCGTCTCACGGACCACGGTGTCCGCGCTGGCCGGTGACAGTCGCTCGTCAGCGGCCGCGGCCACTAGCGGCGTAAGAACCAGCAGGGCTCCCAGCTGGGTGTTCCCGCCCGATTGGCCTGCCATCCCCTCGACAGCGGCCTCGAACGCGGGGCCGATAGAGTCGCCGACGGCCGCGCGGTCGAGCCCTGACCGTGCCCCCACGGCACCGGCCATGAAATGCTCGAACCGGAGGTCATCGTGCTCACGCTCGCGGTCGACGTTGCCGGGCTTCGGCGTGCCGGAGACCTCCAGTAGCAGTGCCAGCTGGGCGTTCTGTGCAACAGACCGCTCGGTCACGGTGACACCTCCGAGGCGAACCACTCCGCTGTCGTTTCCCGGACCTCGTCGAGTAGCTCCGGCCTGTCGCTCGCACGACCGACACTAACGGCGTCAGCACCGTACGAGAGGTACTCTCGTGTGGTCGCCGTCCCACGAACACCGTTGTTCGCGACGACGAACAGGTCGGTAGCGTCGGCCACGTCGGCGATGACCGACTCCGAGTCCATCGCGTCCACGTGGAACACATCACCACCGGCGTCTTCGATGGCCCGTGCAACGGCCGAGAGCGAGACGCCGTCGAGTTCGGCGCGGCCCTTCACCGAGACCGTGGCCCCTGTCGACGCTGCTGCTTCCACGAACGCCGCCAGTCGGTCCGGTTCCCGGAGCAGCGATTCGCCGGCCCCCGCGGCACACATCTCGTCCTGCCGGCAGTGGGCGTTGAGCTCGATGATAGCGTCGTGATGCTGACAGACGGTGGCGGCGCGCTCGACGGGCCCGGGCGTCGCGCTTCGGACGTTGAACGCAGGACGTAGCGGTGCGTCCGCAAGCGCAGCCAACTGATCGTCGACGAACGCAACCGGGTCGTCGGGCAGGAACTCGGAGCGGTCGCGGTCCGTCATCGCTCGGGCGGCCTCACGGGTTCGTTCGTCGAGTGCGATACCGCCGAGGAACGCACACCCGATGTGGGACTCGACCGCACGGGCCCACGCCGCGTCGGCCTCGCCGCTCAGACTTGCGAGAGCAACGCGTGGCTCGAACATCAGGCCACCTCCGACAGCGCCGTCTCGACGGCACAGTTCACTCGCTCGGCGTCGGCCGCGTCGTCGAGGGTAGTGTCGGTTCGGACGACCGGGACATCGAGTGTCGTCGAATCCGCCTCATCCAGCACGAACGCGTCAGTAAAGGGGTAGGCCTCGGCCACGCCGGCAGTGCTTGGCTCAAGTCCGACGCCGGCCATCAGGTCTGCCGCTGGCCCCGAGAACACCGTGTCTTCGATGAACGGCGAGACGGCGACGACCGTTGTTTCGTGCAGTGCCTGTTCGATATCGTCGATGGCGAGCATCGGCCCGAGTGAGGTCACAGGGTTCGACGGACCGATGACAACGGTATCGTCAAGCGCGGTCAGAACGGCGTCCGTCGCGCTGGCAGCTTCGGAGCCACGGAACTCCACGTCCTCGACCGCCGGTTTTCCATTGCGTCCTACCCACCACTCCTGGAAATGCATCGGGCCGCTGGGCGTGTGAATGATGGACGCGACAGGGTCATCGCTCATCGGTAACAGTGTCCGCTCCAGCCCGAACGCGTCCGCAAGCGCCCGCGTCGCGTCTGTCAGTGAGTCCCCCTCGTCAAGCAGCGAAGTCCGCGTGACGTGGACGGCGCGGTCTCGATCACCGATGTGCATAAACTCCGCAACGCCGGAGAAGCGCCGCCAGCGGGCGATGTCTCTGCCCGCAGTCTGTGCGTCGTCGGGGAGATATCGTGGCCCGCTATCGAGTCCGGCGGCGTCGGCAAGCCGCGTCAGTTCGGTGTGTGTCTCGGCGGTATCGTCGGCGATACCCCACCATGTCTCACGGTCGAGGACTTCCCCGTCGAGGAATAAGACAGTATCCAGATCCGGACAGACGAGGTGGCCTCCCAGCTCGATATCGTCGCCAGTGTTGGCGACGACAGTCGTCGCCGCCGGCGAAAACACGTTGTCGGCACCGGCGAGGAGCTTCGGCGTTCCCGTCCCGCCGGCAAGAAACGTCACCATGTCTCGACGTAGGGGGAACTGACAGTATAAACGTGGTCACTGAAACTGGATAGGGCTGGAACGCGGTCTCACAGAGACCGACTTCTATTCGAAGAATCACAGCTGAGAACTGGGTGGGTAGAGTGAAGGGGGTCGGTAGGATAGGCAGGGTAACGGGTGCTATGCCCATCGTGAATCCACACCGCTTCGCGCCTGCAGCCTCCAACGAAGAGTACGTCTACGGCTCCTGTGCACCAGGCTGGCATACGGCCGCCACGCAGCAGGACGCTCTCGATGATTGGATCGCACACATGCAGGCACACGACATCGAGCGGATCTGCTGTCTGCTTCCCGGCCAACAGCTCGACGACGCTGGGGCCAACATCCAGCGCTATCGGGAGGCCTTCGGAGCGTCATCAGTCCGTCACGTACCGGTTCCCGACCACCGACTTATCCCTCAAGACCGCCTCCATGACGATATCCTGCCGTTCTTGGTTGATGCCTGTGAGTCAGAGGAGCGGGTCGTCGTTCACTGTCTGGCCGGTATCGGCCGCACCGGACAGGTGCTCGCCGCATGGCTGGTGTATCACTACGACTACGGCCCCGACCGTGCCATCGAGACCGTTCAAGAGATGGGTCGTGACCCCAAAGACGCTATTGAAGCGGGGAACGCAACTGAAACGGAGCTGTCCGACCTGCTGTCGTCAGTCGCACATTTATAAAAGGCCCCGTCGAGGCTCAGTCCGTCTGCGGGAGGAGTCGCGCACCGATCACAAAGCCGACCACAGCACAGGCGGTGAGAACAGCGAGCGGGCCGAGCGCATCGCCAGTGCCAGTCGTCGCCGCACGGACGCCACGCGAGAAGTACGTCAGCGGCGAGAGCCACGTCGGCAGCCACGCGGGCAGAAGTGTCTGTGGGACGAACGTTTCCGAGAGAAAGAGTAGCGGGAGCGCGAGACCGTTGCTCGCCGCGATGACACCGTCCTGTGAGTCCGCGAGACTACCTAGCATCGCACCGACGGCACAGAACAGCGCGACACCGAGGCCGACGAAGGGGAGCAGGAACACGGAGGGGTGGATTGTCGCGCCGGTCAGCCACACCATCATCCCGAGTATGAGGAGGCCGGCGATACCGATGATGACGACGTTGACGAGCGTCTGTGCCAGCAGCCATTCGATGCGGGTCAGCGGCGTCGTCGCCAGCTTCTCGAAGCGGTTGCCGTCCCGGTGCCGCGCCACTTCGCTGCCGACACGCGAGAGCGGCGTAAACAGGACGACGACGGCCAGATACCCCGGTGCGTAGAAGCTCGGTGGCTCGGTGAACAGCCCGCCACCGCCCGGCTGGGTCTGGACCAGCACGCCGAAGATAACGACGATGATGACCGGGAAGAAGAACGTGAAGAAGACGGCCGTCCGCCGGCGGAGGAAGGCCAGCGACGCCGCGCGCGTCTCCGCCGTGAGTCTGCCAAGTCGGCTCATTGGGCACCACCCGCGACCGGGTCCGTCTGCTGTGGTTCACCACGCTGGCCGACGGCCGTCCCGGTGAGTTCGAGGTACACGTCCTCTAAGTCAGGCTGTTTCCAGGTCAGGCTGTCGTACTCGATGCCCGCCTGCCCCAGTTGCTCGGTGATGTTACCGATAGACTCCGGGCGGATGCCGTAGACGACCAGCCGGCCGTTCCGGATCGCTGTCTCTGCCGGGTAGTCGATGACTGAGACGGCAGCTTCGTCGAAGGAGCCATCGACGATGAGCTGGCTGTCGCCACCGTGCTCGGCCACGAGTTGGTCCGGCGAGTCGAGTGCGATGAGCGACCCGTCTGCGAGGAGGCCGACGCGGTCCGCGAGGCGCTGGGCCTCCTCCATGTAATGTGTCGTGACGAGAATCGTCACGCCGCGGTCGGCAAGCCCCTCCAGCAATCGCCAGAGGTCACGCCGACCGGCCGGGTCGATGCCGGTCGTCGGTTCGTCCAACACGAGGAGATCCGGATCGTTGATGAGCGCCGTCGCGACACAGGTCCGGCGCTGCTGGCCGCCCGAGAGATTCTCGTAGGTCGTGCTAGCAGTATCGGCCAGCCCGACATCGTCGAGGACGGCCTCGACGTCGCGGGTATCGTCGTACAGGCCGGCATAGTATTCCAGCAGTTCCCGGGCCGTCAGCCGCTCGTGGGGTGAAAAGGACTGTGGCAACAGCCCGATTCGGTCGCGAGCGACCGCTCTGGGTGACTGGCCGAACAGCTGTACCTCGCCAGTCGCGTCCGTTGTTCCGGTCAGCGCCCGTACCAGCGTGGTCTTGCCGGCCCCGTTGGGACCGACCAGCGCGAGCACTTCGCCAGCAGTCGCCGTCAGTGAAACGCCGTCAAGTGCGACCGTCTCGCCGTAGCGCCGCCCGACATCTGACGCGACCAGTACCTCGTCCATGCGCCCTCGTCCGGTCGGGTGGCCGAAAGCAGTTCCGTTCTCACGCGGCTGTGGCTACACGTTTCGGCCACACTCCAGACAGACAGCGGGGAGCCACGGCTTGTCCGTGACGACTGGGTTCGTCTCTTCACAGTGGTCACAGAACTCAGTTTTTGTCGCCATTTGCCGAAGATGTCACAGCAAAACAATAAATAGTTTGTTGTGCGGTATGGTGTCACAAATGGGTGGCAGCTTCACCGCGGCGGTCCGCCGATGATATCACTGTGGCCTGTTACAAGACGTGGGACCGGATCTCGCGTACGATAGCGTCTACGTCGAACTCCTCGCTGGCCTCGGCTTTGTCGTAGACAGTCTCGTCGTCGACACTGATTCTGAACACGCCGTGGTCGCCCATGACTAGTCTGACGCTGTCGAGTTCCCGCTCAAGGCCGGATAAAATCGCCTGCTGGGCACGTAATGCCCGCTCGCGGAACCCACATGGAACACAGTATTCGATTTCGACAGAGCTCATATCGGCTTCTACGCCTGTCGGCCTGAAAGCTCTATGGCCGGTCGATCAGTGTTCGGAGCTGACCGACGAGTGTCACGTCGAAGCGATGGACGCCGTACAGCAGTCCGACCGAGGTGACGAACACCGCCGTCGAGAGCCCGTACGACTGAGACAGGGCCGCCTGTGACAGCGTCGCCCCGACGCCCACAAATCCGCCCAGTATCGACGCGATAATCGGGAGGACACAGGAGACACACGAAAAGAGGCCGACGACCCCGCCCACCGCACCGCCGCTTGCGTCGACGGCAGTCACGAACACCAGATACGAGAGCGCTAGGTAGCCGGCGACCTTCCAAGGAATGAGCACCACACTGAGTGTCGCACCGCTGAATACGACCGTTGGCGAGAATCCCGGTGGGGCTTGCGTGACCAGTCGGAGACCAGTCCCCTGGCCGCCCATGCCGTACACGCCGCCAACGTACCCCAACACGAGCAGATAGCCGAGAGCCATAACCGCACTGCCGACCGTCCGACGACGGCCGGTCAGTTCCGGCCGCACTCGCAGGGCAACGAAACCGGCGATGTTGAGCCAGATGAACGGGAACAGCAACAGGAACGGGTCCGTTGCGGGCTGGGCCGTGTTGACGACGTAGCCCAGAACGAGGATGAGTTCAGCGTTTAATACAGCCGCCCAGGTTACCAACGAGCGCGTGTCCGGAATTGCATCTCTGAGAGTCGGTGTCGTGGTGCTCATAGTGCCAGTGCGTCGACGACGATGGCGATCAGGACCGCCCCGAGGTAGGCGTTCGACGCGTGGAATGCCCGGAAGGCCGCCGCCTCCGTCTGTTCGCGGTGGAGCAGGATGACTGCCCAGAGGAACACCGCACCCAGCAACACCGACGTGACGGCGTACAGCCAGCCAAGCGGCGTGAGCACGCCCAGAACACCAGAGGCGATGAGCGTCGCCCCGAGATAGTAGACGATGTGCTTGCGCGTCTCCGTCTCGCCGCGGACGACCGGCATCATCGGGAAGCCGCCCGCCTCGTAGTCGTCCTTGTACGCGAGCGCGAGATTGTAGAAGTGGGCTGGCGTCCAGAGGAAGATGACGACGGCGAGGACGACACCCGGGAGGCCGACCGACCCATCGGCGGCCACCCAACCGATAAGCGCCGGTAGTGCGCCGGCGGCCCCGCCGATAACAGTGTTCTGGACGGTGTTGGGTTTCAACACGACCGTGTAGATAACGCTGTAGAACACAATCGCGGTCAGTCCGAGGACCGCTACGAGCGCGTTCACCTGCCAGAACAGCCATAGCGACGCAAGCGACAGGAGCAGGCCGAAGGCCAGCGCGTTCCGGACCGGAATCTGGTGGGTCGCGATGGGACGGTCCGAGGTCCGGTCCATCCGCTTGTCGATGTCTCGTTCGAGAACGTGGTTGAACGTCCCGGACGCGCCGATAGAGAGGACACCGCCCCCGAGCGTGAGTAGCACCGTCCGAACGGTGAGTGTCTGCCCGGCGGCGAGTGCCATCCCGGCCGCGGCGACCAGACACAGGAGCCACATCAGCCGGGGCTTCATCAGACGGAAGTACGCTGACGCGGTCTCGATGACGCGCTCGCGGGTAGAAAGCATCGGCGACCGTACCGGACTGTCGTCGGCTGGCTCCGGTGCGAGTGTCGGGTTCTTCACGGGGGATTCGTCATCACTGCCCGTCTCAGCTTCGAGATGCCACGCTAGAGCCAGCACGAACGAGCCGAAGATGCCCATCCCCAGAGCGAGGTGGGCACCGGGGAGCGCCGTCTCGGTGCTCGTCGCGACGATAGCACCGAGCGCTATCTGGATCGGGTACAGCGCGGTGCCGAGGAGGATAGCTGCCTTGACACGGCCGCGACAGTTGGATCGGAGCCCGATAACGGCCACAGCCACCACGAGGAGTCCGACGGCGGCTGCGACGAGTCGATGTCCCCAGGCGACTAACAGGGCCGTGTTCGTCACGTCGACCGGTCCGTCACACAGCGGCCATGTAGTACAGGCTGCCGCCGCATCCGTGAGCGTCGTTGTCGCGCCGGCGAGAACTAGCAAGTACACGCCGACGGCAGTCGCGGCGAGCAGCCCGGTGAAGGTCCGGCTCTCTGCCATTATTGTATCCTTCGATGCTGGCCACTTAGACCTCGCGATTCTGCTGTCTCTGTCCGGAGCTGTTCCGCTGCCCTATCGCTGCAAATCGGGAGCCTGCGGCGAAGACAGCAGTTATTTATCCCCGAAATCCTAAGCCGCATCCATGAACCGGAAACGCGCCGGTCTGGTCGCTCTGTTCGGTGCTGCGTTGCTCGCGCTCGCCGTCGAGCCGGCCGCCGCCGCACAGATTCAGGACTCGACGTCAGAGAGCCTCATCTGGGGGCTAAACATGAACCTCCTGTACGTCGCGATCCCGATTACGGTCCTCGTCGAGGGGATTCTGATCTACACCGTCTGGCGGTTCCGTAATCAGGAAGAAGCGCTTCCCACGCAGGAGAACCGCCGACTCGAAGTCACCTGGACCATCGCGACGGCGATCATTCTCCTGTTCGTCGGCGTCGCCTCCTATCAGGTGATGGCTAGCCCGTACGTCACCGCCGAGGCCGGTGACCAAGCCGCACTGCAGGAACAGGACACTGAACTCATCACCGTCGAGGCACAGCGATACGGCTGGACGTTCTACTACAACGAGTCGAGCTGGGACGGTGAAGCGGAGGTGACCACCACGACAGACCTGAAGATACCGGCCAATCAGGACGTATCCTTGCGAATTACGTCGGCTGACTGGCTACACGCGTTCCACGTTCCCGGACTTGGACTGAAATCCGACGCGTTCCCCGGCCAGTACAACCGTCTCCGGACCAACGCAGGAAACACCGGCACATACCAGCTCTACTGTGCCGAATACTGTGGCTCTGGTCACTCACAGATGCTCGGGACCGTTGAGGTCGTCCCGCAGGACGAGTACGAGGACTGGCTGGCAGAGCAGAAGAGCGGTGGCGACGACTCAGAAGGCAGCGACGAGTAGCGCGGTAACCGGCGTCTTTTTGTTTCGAGAACTGACCGCTGCGGACTATTACACTCGTCCAGCAGACCGTACTGCTGTACGATGAATGGGAGTCAGACCAAGTCGAAGCCCAGAAGAAAGCAGACACGGCCCGCCAGTCCGTTACTGAACGATCCATCTGTCAGTTACTTCGCCATCCGAACTGACTGTCAGATCCACGCTTTGGTGGCTGTTGACCGTGTCACTGAATTCCTGCTTGCCGTCGACAGAGAGCACAATTCGACAGGTCTGAGCGTCCGTATCGCGGTTAATCTGGACTGATTCCCCTGGTGGGATTGAAAGTTCCTTGTTCTGGCATGTGGCCAGTAGGACAACAGTACCCGAGAACCCACCGACGACTTGGACTTCCACGAGCTTTGATCCTTCACACATCGATGGCTAACATTCCGGTGTCGATACCGTGGAAGGCGGTGTCCCGGTTTCAGTGGCGGTTTTGCCCGGTGTTTCTGTCGCCTCCGGTGCTGGGGAGTTACTTTCGGTTGTGCCATTAGAGTCCCACTCGATGCAACCGGAGAGAGGTATGGAAAGGGCTGAGACTGAGAGGAGTTGTCGACGATTCATGATAACTGGTGAAACGGGTTGTGTAAGTGTCTTGTGAGAGGTATGACGGCTGCACCCGGCTTAGCCACAGGAGACAGTATTCGTTGAGGAGTTCTGTTGACTGATCGAGTACTGCCACCAGTGGTTTCCGAACGGGTCGCCACAGAGAGTAGCGAGGTACCAACGACACTGCTTTGGGGAAATATAGAACTTAGACAGAGGTGTGGGGCAGTGGCGGCAACCAGCGCTCGCAAACGACCCGGCTATCAGTGTATCGATACGGCCGTCCAGCCGTTAGCCGCAGATGTTGGCAGTCACGTACACGTTGCCGGTATCGGTTATCTCCACGCCGATGCCGACAAGATTGGCGTTGGGGAGCGTGAGCCGTTCGCGGTAGTCCGGCCACGCCATCCAGTCATCGACAATTTTTCTGGCGACTTCCTTGTCGGTGGCGTGGAACAGTTCCTCGCCGTTCTCCTCGTATGTCTGGCCGGCGACGGTCTTCTCAACTGCCTCGAACCGGTTTCGGTCCGGCTGCTCTATGTACTCGCCCTCTGCAGAGTCGAACGTACACCGGTCGTAGAGGCCGGTGTTTTCGTACCGGTCTTTACTGGAGACGCTGTCGATTTTGTGGATCGCATTCCCTTCGATGGCCATCTGCTTGCTGTGGTTCTTTGCCATCTCGTTGAGGTCTTCTTCTGTCCGAAGTCCTGATTCGAATGGGGAGACACCTGCGGCCTCGCGTTCCTCGTTGAGGAACTGCCGGACGTATTTCGAGACGTTCTGTTCGTTGAACTCCCGCGCCGGTATCGACTCCTGCTGTGGGGTCGCTGTCTCGCCCACTGCCTCGTTTGGTTCCGCCGTTGGTGCTGGCGTCGTACTGGTGCCTGCTGTCGCCGTCGCCGTTGAACTACCGCCATCACCGCCGCCGTCGTCGCTCTGTGAATCGGCTGTCTGTGTCGGCGTATCCGCTGTCCCGCCAGCGAACTGTGCTCCGATAAGGACTCCCGTCCCTAAAACCACAAGGAGCACCACAGCGGCGACAGCGAGTAACCCTTTCTTTACCATATGCCACGGATAGATTACAGAGGTATGTAAGCTTGATTCTTCATATATTTAATCTAATTATCATTTCATCTACCGTCGGCGGTGACGATAACCCATATATGCCACGGGCGGCCACTGCCGGTATGGTCGAGAACGTTATCTGGCCGGCGGCACTTGACGCCAACCGTTCGCGCAGCGACGGGCGTCGCGTGTCACTGGATCTGGCCGTCGAGGACCCGACTGTCGACGAAATCGCCAAAGCCGTCCAGCAGGTCGGTTACGACGCAGTCATCGAGCGGGACAAGACGTATCCGCGCGAGTACGAAGCCCGCGGGCGAGTCGTCGTCAAGGACGCGGACGATGCGACGAAAAGCGACCTGCTCGGGGCTGTGGCGGCCTACATGCAGGCGCTACGTGAATGAAACGCATCGGCACTGTCTCGCGGGTCGCACAGGGACTGGCCGTCGTCCGGGCACCCGACGACGAGTACGCGTCCGTGGGAACTGACGTGGTCGACGAGGAACTCCAGACGGTCGGCTCCGTCGTCGACGTGTTCGGTCCGGTCGAACGCCCGTACCTCGCAGTCTCACCGAACGCCAGCGTACACCTCCCGACGCTGGTCGGCACGGTCCTGTACGCGCGGTAACAGTCCTCTAGTCCGTCGACGTCTGTCCACACCTGCTTCGTAACGCTCAAACCGGTTCCTGCAGGACGTGTGTGTATGGAGCGACGGTGGCGAATCCTCGGCGGTTGTGGCCTTATCGCTGGTATCTTCCTGTTCGTTCAACTCGGCGCGCTGGCGCTGGTCCAGCCCTTCGAATCGGCTGGCTACCAGGCCGTCGAGGACCCGTCTGACCCCACGAACAGCCTCATGTACATCGGGGCAATTCTGGTCGCGACGGCAGTTATGTTGCTTGCCTTCCGCTACAATGTCGACCAGCTCATCCGCGGGCTCATCGTCTTCTCGTCGGCCTGGCTCTCTCTGTACGTGTTTCAGGTGCTGGTGCCGCCGGTGTTCACGTACGCCGGCCTCAACGTCGTCGCCGTCCTGTTAGCGCTGGGTCTGGGAACGGCGCTGCTGGTCTATCCCGAGTGGTACGTCATCGACAGCGCCGGTGCCGTGATGGGGGCTGCCGCCGCCGGTCTGTTCGGTATCAGTTTCGGAGTGTTGCCAGCGCTCGTCCTGTTGACTGTCCTGGCCGTGTACGATGCGATCAGCGTCTACGGAACTGAGCACATGCTCACGCTGGCATCGGGCGTCATGGACCTCAAGGTCCCTGTCGTCCTCGTGATCCCGATGACGCTGTCGTACTCCTATCTCGACGCAACAGCGCCGGATCCAACGGCGGAATCCGAGGAAAGCGACGAATCGGCGGCGGCGAACGACGCGGCCGAGGGGCCGGCGACCACAGCAACCGGGACTGACGCGGACGGTCCGGCGGTTGCGGATGGGAGCCAGCCGGCGGACCGTCCCGACGAAGCGACAGAGACTGGCGACACAGACGAAAGTGCTGACGTTCATGCCGACCCGCTAGAGCGCGATGCGCTGTTTATCGGTCTCGGTGACGCCATCATCCCGTCGATACTCGTCGCCAGCGCCGCGTTCTTCGCTTCAGCGGACGTACTGTCGGTGTTCGGCGTCCCGTTGCCGGCGCTGACCGCGATGATCGGGTCCTACGTCGGCCTGACGATACTGCTGTGGATGGTGCTGAAGGGGCGCGCACACGCAGGACTCCCGCTCTTGAACGGTGGAACTATCGCCGGCTACATCATTGGCGCGCTTGCCGCGGGTATCAGTCTGGTCGACGCCCTCGGTCTCGGCCCGTACCTCTGAATAGGTTCTCGCAACAGCTATCGGCCGGTCAGGGCCTTGCTCGCGGGCGCGAAATCGATCTCCTCCCCCCGGCCCTCGGCCTTCGCCCGCTCGTACAGCATATGGCCCGCAGCGACGGTTTCGATAGCCGTCCCGCCGGAGTCGAAGACTGTAATTTCCTCTGGAGACTGCCGCCCGGGCGCGTTGCCGGCGACGATATCACCTAGCTCGGCGTGGACGTGGTCCTCGTCGATGACGCCTGCATCGAGGGCGTTGATGAACGACCCGGCGTCCTGTGTCACCCGCTCGCGCAGGTCCGGGACGTACGTGGCGCGTTCGATTGTCGTTGCATCCAGTTCGTTCTTCTCGGGGTGGTACTGGCCCATCGCAGTCACGTGGGTTCCCGGTTCGAGCAGGTCGCCGTCGAACACCGGTTCGCTCGCACTGGTCGCCGTGATAACGACGTCGGCCCCCTCAATTGCTGCGGCCGGGGACGCGACGGCAGCCACTGTCGGGTCCAGCGCGTCGTTCATCTCCGCGGCGAAGGACTCCCGGTTACTGGCCGTCGGCGAATACACCTCAATGCGATCGAAATCACGGACCGTTGCCGTCGCACGGACCTGGCCGCGGGCCTGTGCGCCACTGCCGATAATTGCGAGGTCGCTGGCGTCACGGCGGGCCAGTGCGTCGACACCGACCGCCCCGGCCGCGCCGGTCTTGTGCGGGTTCATACTCGCACCATCGAGGACAGCGAGCGGGTCGCCGCTGTCGGCGTCGAATATCGGGAGCGTGAAGTGTGCGTCTCGCCCGCTGAAACCGGCCGCGTAGGTGTACCCGCCCATCGCACCGGTGTCGGGGAGAATCGCGAGATAGCCCGTCAACATGCCGGCGGGCTCGTCCGAGAACAGCGTTGTTCTGGGAGTCGCCGGGGCACCCTCACCACGCTGGCGATATCCCTCTCTGACGGCGTCGACGTATTCAGTGGGTTCAGCGAGGTCAGCTACTTCGTCGCTCTGCAGGAACAGCGCTGTCGCATCTGTCGTCATACTCCGTCGTTTGGGCGAGTGACTCTTATACTGCCCGGCAGTGCTAATCTGTTCAATCGGATACCGGTCACTGGATATCTATCGAAAACAGGAGAGTAGACGGGTGGGACAGGGCTCAGTCCGCTGTCTGTAGCGGGTCCGACTGGGCGCTCTGCTTGGTCGGCGTGTCGTTCGGAACCGGGTCGACGGGAGCACGGACGAACATTGCGTGGCCGATGAGGCCGACTGTTACGACAGAAGCCATCGGAATCGCCGTCGTCAGTTCGAAGCCGACAACGAACAGAGAGGCGGTGATGCCGGCCATGGCGAGCGGAATGAGTCCAAGAATGATGTCGTAATATCCCGTCATAAGTATGAATTATTCTACGGTAGTGGGGTATATGAATGTTTCCCTAAAATACGAGATAATACACGCAATGGCCCCTGCAAATTTACTCAGTACCCGCTGGGTAACAATCTCATAAGTTATGAGTTGGATAGCGGGGAAAAGTTTATATGCTCCCATTACTGTGAGTGGTTCACAATATAAGGACAGGGACAGCCTGTTATTGCTGGCCCGCAGCCGTACGCAGGATATTGGAATTCACCACAAAGCTGGAATTCAGTGTTCACCAACCGTATAGGGTAGCTGCTGTAACGGTTATCCAGTTCTGGGGATAAAACCCACCTACGCACCTGTTTTCAGAATTTGAGAACTAGATTAGAGGATTCGTGGTGTCGTAAGGGTGCCTATTTTCTCCGATGATAACTGGGTCCATGTGCTTATTACGTACGCCAGGATACGTTGAGCCGGAGAAAAACGGAACACCGATTCCAAACGAGACAATGAGCACGAACGCAACGGACAACACGACGGACGCCGCGACCGACGATCAAGAACGACGATACGCCGAACTGAACATCGGGGACGAGGAGTTCGTAATTTACGACCGGGAGAACCACCAAGCATGGATTCAGTCGACAGAGTCGCTCGAAGTCGCCGACCTGCGATAGTCCGTCACCGGCACGATATCTCTGCTACAGGCCGCCCTATTTTGCGACTGCAATCGCACCCCGCCAGAGCAACAGCAGCGTACCACCGACGAACACCGATACGACTGCGAATGTCAGCGCCGCACTACCGGGGAACACCGCCGTTGATCGGAGTCCCTGCGCGATTCCAACTGCCAGTACCCACCCCACGATAGTGCGCCCGAGAGCCGCTCGAACTGTTCCGGTCGCAGCGGCGGTGTACAGCCCCCCGAGTCCCGCGACGAGGAGCCAGCCGAGATAAAAGGGGGTCAGCGTTCCGGCGAACCGACCCGGGTTGAGTATCGGATTGATACCGTGGGTCAACTCCCCAATACCGACGAACAAAGCAATCGCCAGCAGGTCACCGACAGCGACCAGCGCCGTCCGTGCGGACAGTTCGATACGACCGTTCCCCACCGTCGAGACGCTCATACAGACAGTTCCGGCTCCGGACACTTCGCTCTCCCGGATTCGGCGACAGCGATTGGTGCCTTAGAATAGGGACCAGCACTGATTACAGTGGTGGCCCGTTCAGTTGGACTATGGAGTTCACGCTGCTCGGCTGGCCCGAGGACGGCCACCGGCTCCGGCTGGACCATGAGCAGTTCGCGTACGCGGGCAAGTTCGTGATGACCTCGACCGGGAAGGCTGTCATCGGAGACGACGGGGTCGTGGCCGCGGCTGCGTTCGACGCTGACCGGACAGACTCGGACACACTCTGTGTCCGGTATATCACCGTTCGGCAGGACCGTCAGGGCGACCGGCTCGGTGCCCGTCTCCTTCGATTCGTCCGGGAGCGGGCCACAGACCGGGGCTTCAAACACGTGTCCATCGGTGTCAACAATCCGTTTTCGTATCAGGCCGCCTACCGGGCCGGATTCTGCTTCAGCGGCGCGGAGTCTGGGATGGCCGAACTCGACCTCGTCTGGCCGGGCGACCGCAGCACCGACCGGTATCAGGCCGGGCTGGACCTGTTTCGCGAGCGCGACCTCTCGCCAAAGGAGGAATCGTTCCTCGCGGCGAAAGGCGACGCCGACCCCCCGTCGGTCCTCGACGACTGGGCCGAACAGCCGCCCACGCCGACCGGCTGACAAGGGGCCCGAAACAATCCTGACAGCGTGGCGCGCCGTCTCCGGGGGATTCAAACCGCTGTCGGCCAAAGGCCTGCCAATGGGAAACGCTGATTTACGGTCGCTCGCGGCGCTGTCGGACGTGTCGTTCGACGAGCTCGGCGGGAGCGTCGTCGCCGTGGACGCCCACAACTGGCTCTATCGCTACCTGACGACGACGGTGAAGTTCACCAGTGAATCGAAGTACACCACGGATGACGGCGAGGAGGTGGCGAACCTCATCGGCGTCGTCCAAGGGCTGCCGAAGTTCTTCGAACACGACATGACGCCGGTGTTCGTCTTCGACGGCGCGGTCACAGACCTGAAAGACGACGAGGTCGAGAAGCGCCGCGAGCAACGCGAGAAATACGAGTCCGAACTGGAGGAAGCCCGGGAAGCGGGCGACAGCACCCGCGTCGCCAAACTCGACTCCCGCACGCAGCGTCTTACCGACACCATCGTCGACACCACGCGGGACCTGCTGGAACTGCTCGACGTGCCTATCGTCGACGCCCCGGCAGAAGGCGAGGGGCAGGCATCGGTGATGGCCCGGCGGGGCGACGTGGACTACGTCGGGACCGAGGACTACGACGCACTGCTGTTCGGCGCACCGATGACGCTCCGCCAGATCACGTCGAAGGGCGACCCCGAACTGATGGACTTCGAGGCCACGCTTGAGCGGCACGACCTCACCTGGGAGCAACTGGTCGACGCGGCGATTCTGATGGGAACTGACTTCAACGAGGGCATCTCCGGTATCGGCCCGAAGACCGCCGTCAAGGAACTCCACGAGCACGGCGACCTCTACACCGTTCTCGAAGCCCGAAACGAACACATCGACCACGCCGACCGCATCCGGAACCTGTTTCTGGACCCGGCAGTGACCGACGACTACGAGATCCCCGACAGCATCGAGCCGGATCTCGATGCCGCCCGAGCGTTCGTCACCGATCAATGGGAAGTCGACGCCGACGAAGTCGCTCGCGGGTTCGAACGCATTGATGACTCAGTCGTCCAGACCGGACTCGACCGCTGGGCGTGACAGCAGACGCTCACGAGCGACCAACAGCAGAGTAAGGACAGCCACGACGGTTTCAGCTCAGACGACAGATTCGACCGTTTCGATCTCGTCGAGCGTACGGTTCCGGATGGCCTGGCCGCTGTTCGTGTCGAAGAGGTGGATGGCATTTTCGGGGAACCGGACTTTGACGCGCTGGCCAGCTTTGAGCTGTTTCATCCCACCGACTGTCGCGATGAACTGGTCGTCCATCGACTCGTTGAACTGCAGGTGGGCCGTGTTCTCGTTCCCGCGTGGCTCGACGACGTGGACAGTCGAATCGAACACGTTCGAACCGGTATCACTCTGGACGAACTCGATGTCTTCGGGTCTGATGCCGAGGGTAATGTCGGTCGTCCCCTCGACTTGGGCGACCGTCTCGTCGCTGAGTTCGTACTCGAACCACTCGCCCTTGAGCGTCGACCCCTCCAGCGTCGTCGGGAAGAAGTTCATCGACGGTTCACCGATGAAGCCGGCGACGAAGAGGTTATTCGGTTCGTGGTAGCACTCCAGGGGCGTCGCGCATTGTTGGAGGACGCCGTCGTTGAGGATCGCGATGCGGTCGCTCATCGTCATCGCCTCCGTCTGGTCGTGGGTGACGTACACCGTCGTGACGTCGAGGTCCTGCTGGAGCTCCTGAAGTTCGGTCCGCATCTCGGCTTTGAGCTTCGCGTCCAGGTTCGCCAGCGGCTCGTCCATCAGGAACACTTCGGGGTCCCGGACGATAGCGCGGCCCAGCGCCACGCGCTGTTGCTGCCCGCCGGAGAGCTCCCCGGGCTTGCGGTCGATGAGTTCGAAGATATCCATATCCTTACACGCCTTCTCGACACGCTCGTTGATTTCGTCGTCGGGCATGTCGGTCGATTCCTCCAGCCCGAAGGCCATGTTCTCCCGCACGGTCATGTGCGGGTACAGGGCGTAGGACTGGAACACCATGGCCACGTTCCGACGGGCCGGCGGCTGGTCGTTGATGATCTGGCCGTCCAGTCGGATTTCGCCGCGCGTGATATCTTCGAGCCCGGCAATCATCCGCAGCGTAGTCGATTTCCCACAGCCCGATGGGCCGACGACACAGAGGAACTCGCCGTCCTCGATGTCGACCGATACCTGATCGACCGCCACGATTTCGCCGTCGTCGTCTTGGAACGTCTTCGTTACCTCGTCCAGTGTAAGTTGTGCCATTGTGAATACCTCCGTGATTACTCTCCAGCGACGCCTTTCGCGAACTGTTCGCCGAACACGATGTAGACGAGCAGCGTCGGCAGTGCTGCGACGATGGCGCCTGCCATCGTGGTGTTGAACGACTGAATGACCCCACCAGTGAGCGCCGCGAGGCGCTGGGTCGCCACCTGCGAGGCCGGCTCGTTAATGAGCACCAGCGCGAACAGCAGATCGTTGTACACCTGCGTGAACTGGTAGATGAGCGTCACCGCGAACATCGGTAGCGACAGCGGGAGGATGATGTTGCGGTAGATGCTGAACGCACTCGCGCCGTCGAGGCGAGCGGCCTCAATCATCTCCTCGGAGATGCTCTGGTAGTACGACCGGAACAGCAGCGTACAGATCGGTATCCCGTACGCCGCGTGGGTAACCGACAACTGCAGCAACTGCACGTAGCCGTTGCGGCTCGGATACTGCCAACTGCCGCCCGTGATAAAGCCGAAGAGGGTGTTGACGAATCCCTCGACTAGTCCGGGGAACACTTGGAACCAGAACTGTGCCAGCGGGACCAGCACGGCCTGATAGGGGATGAAGATGCCTGCGATGATGAGCACGACCACGCCGACTTGGCCGCGCCAGCTGATCGTCGTCAGCCCGTACGCGGTCAGGCTCCCAAGCAGCGCCGACATGATCGTCGCCGGAATCGCCATCAGCAGCGAGTTCAGCAGCCCCGGCCGGAGCGTGTTCCAGGCGGTACTGAGCGCTTCGAGCGTGAACCCGTCAGCGCCCGGGGGCGCGAACGGGAGCGTCCGTGCGAACGCGCTCTCGGTCTTGAACATCGTCATCACGGCCGTCTCCACCGGGAAGAGGTAGAAGACGATGCCCGCCAGCAGGAGGACATACAGGCCGATACGGCTGTTCTCTGTACTGCGGAGTTCGTCGATGAAATCCCCGTCTCTGATACTCATAGTTCACCCCGTCGGTATTCGCTGTACAGGTACGGTCCGATGACCAGCAGCGCGAGGGCAAACAGCACGATAGCGACGGCTGACCCGTACGCCCACTGGAGACTGTCGAACGCGACCCGATACATCATCGTCGCCAGAATGTCCATGTTCGCCCCCGGCTGTGAGCCACGGAGCGCGTAGATGAAGTCGAACGCTTTCAGCGCAAACACCATCAGCACCACCGACGCGGACACCGCGGAGGCGCGGAGTTGCGGGATGATGACCCGCGCGTACATCCGAACCGTTGACGCACCGTCGACCCGCGCGGCCTCGTAGTGTTCGGTCGGAATCGCCCGAAGGCCGGCGAGGAAGACGACCATCGCGTAGCCGCTGAACTGCCAGATGAGCGCGAAGATGACCGCCGCCAGTGCGGTCGTGTTCCAGGAGAGCCACTGTATGACCTCGGCGTTGACCCCGGCCGGGCGGAGCAGCCCCACGATGACCCCTTCGAGATTGAACACCCGGAGGAGCTGATTGAGCACGCCGTTGCGGGCGTTGTACACCCACGCCCACATCGTCGCCGTGACGACGAACGAGAGGCTCATCGGGAGCAGGTAGATCGTCCGGAACGTGTTCTCAAAGCGTATCTGTTGGTCGATGAGGATGGCCACGAACAGGCCAAGCGCCAGACAGAGGACGGTAAACACGACGAGTAACACCACCGTGTTCTGTGCCGCCTGCCAGAACGCTCCGTCGTTCAGCATGCGGCTGTACATACTGAAATCGAACGTCTCGTACTGTGCACCGCCCAGGCCGTTGTAGTCGGTCAGCGACAGGAGGAAGTTCCAGGCGATAGCGCCGTACACGAAAAAGCCCGCAAACAGGACTGGCGGCAGCCAGAACGGGGCGGATTCGATGAGTTCCCACTCGACCGGCAGTGAGTTCCGGAGCGAGTCGGTCCGGCTCGTTTTCACCGTCGCCCCGCCGTCTGTTGCCAGTTGGTCGCCGTCCGATTCGTCTCTCGATACCGCCGACCGGAGCCTACCTCCGGTGGCGAGGAGTCTACTGAGTATCTCGCGCATGGTTTGTCAGTGGTTCGCCGACGTGAGTTCGCCGTCCATCGTCCCGACGGATGTGTCGTCAGTCACATAGTCTCGCCAGCCAGCACGCACGTAGACCATCTGACCTGCCCAGCCTGTCGCACCAACACAGGCTGGCAGGCGGCATGGGAACGCCAGGTGACGGGTGTGCCATCCCGTCGTCGTGCCGGGCGGGCGAGCGGTTGCAACACGGCGGGTACACCGGCTGCGAGCGATTGCGATGTGTCACGTCCGTCGGTGTCCCTCGGACCCCGACAGCCGACGACGGCAGCAACACACCGCCGTCACCGGCCATTGTGGGGGGCATCAGTCATGAACGTCTCTGTGGCGTCGAACTCATGGTAAGTGGAGAGAGATTCTACTTAATATTTCCGAATGATAATACACGTTTATCCAAGTCACGGGTTCTGAGCCCCACGGTCTCCGCTGTCCAACCGGGGACTCGTGGTGTTTAGTGATCGACTGTCCCGGCATTTACAGGTCTGTAGCGAGTGGTGTCCCGACTCGTACCGGTGGGTTTTACGACCGGGCGGACCACCCCCCGGACGTATGACCGACGAGTACCGGACAGAGCAGGATAGTCTCGGTGAAATGCAGGTGCCAGCCGACGCGTACTGGGGCGCACAGACGCAACGTGCCGTCGAGAACTTCCCGATCAGCGATGTGACCTTCGGGCGGCGGTTCATCCGAGCGCTCGGTGTCGTCAAGAAAGCGGCCGCGCAGGCGAACCGCGACCTCGGAACGGTTCCGGCGGACAAGGCTGACTGTATCGTCGAGGCCGCCGATGAGGTCATCGCCGGCGAACACGACGACCAGTTCCCCGTCGACGTGTTCCAGACCGGGTCGGGCACGTCGTCGAACATGAACGCCAACGAGGTTATTTCTAACCGCGCCACAGAGCTATACGGCGGAGAAATCGGGACCCGCGAGATCCACCCGAACGACCACGTCAACTTCGGCCAGTCCAGCAACGACGTGATTCCGACGGCGATGCATATCGCCTCCCTCGAAGCGGTCGAGAAGGACGTCATTCCGGGCCTGAAGACGCTGCGTGACGAACTTGAAGCCAAAGAGGAGGAGTTCGACAACGTCGTCAAGACCGGGCGAACCCACCTCCAGGACGCGACGCCGGTGACGCTGGGCCAGGAGTTCTCCGGCTACCGCACGCAGGTCGAGAAAGGCATCTCCCGCGTCCAGGACGTTCACGGCCGCCTCGCCGAACTCGCACTTGGCGGAACTGCGGTCGGGACCGGACTCAATACCCATCCCGAGTTCCCCGAAAAAGCCGCGGCGTACATCAGCGAGGAGACCGACCTCAACTTCCGCGAGGCGGACAACCACTTCGAGGCGCAGGCCGCCCACGACGCGATGTCGGAAGCCCACGGCGCGCTCCGGACGGTCGCCGGCTCACTGAACAAGATCGCCAACGACCTCCGTTTGCTCGCGTCCGGCCCCCGCAACGGCCTCGGCGAGATCGACCAGCCGGAGAACCAGCCCGGCTCCTCCATCATGCCAGGGAAGATCAACCCCGTCGTCGCCGAGGCGGTCAATCAGGTCCACAAACAGGTCGTCGGTAATGACGCCGCCGTCTCGGCCGGCGCAGCCGAGGGCCAGATCGACCTGAACCTCTACAAGCCCGTGCTGGCCTCGAACTTCCTGCAGTCAGCCAAGCTCATCGCCAACAGCAGCGCGGTGTTCGGCGAGAAGTTCGTCGCCAAGCTCGAAGCCGACGCCGACCACTGCGCCGAGCGCGTCGAACAGAGCATGGCGCTGGCGACGGCGCTCAACCCCGCCATCGGCTACGACAAGGCATCCAAGGTCGCCAAGAAGGCCCTCGCCGAGGAGAAGACCATCCGCGAGGTTGTCCTCGAAGAGGGGTATCTCGACGAGGACGAGGTCGACGACGTGCTCGACCCCGCAAAGATGACGAAGCGCGGTATCCTCGGCGACGAGTAGCGAGGGGCGCGCGAAGCGCGGCCCTCATTAGTGCGAGCGGGGAGCGATAGCGACCCGCGAGTAGCGAGAGCCGAACGGAGTGATGGCTCTCGTACCGGAACTGCGCCGTGAGGCGCCGTGGAGGCGTTCTAAAGGACGCTCCCTCGGTAACGCGAGCAGCGGGGGAGCAGCGAACAGTAGCGTCCGCCGCTGTGTCTCTGTTTTCTGGTCGGTTCTGTGCCGACAGTCAGCCGTCACTGCGGGGACACAACATCAGGCCACCGTGACCGATGCGTCTAGACCCGCGACTCGGCTTCAAGGACGTAGCGACTTTCGGGGTAGCGCTCGCCACCGATATCGGTCTCGCTCTCGTCGACGAACTCGAACCCGAACCCCTCGTAGAACTCCGCGCCGGGATTGTTCGCGGAGAGGACCATCGCGTTAATCCGGTCGATGTCGTGCTCGAACAGCTCGTCGCAGGTCCGCTCCAAGAGAGTCTGGCCGATACCCTCCCGACGGTGGTCGGGATGGACGTACAGCCGGAGAATGTACCCCACGCTGTCGGTTTCGTGCCACGTAGCGTGTGCGAACCCGACGACTGACTCGTCGCGTTCGGCGACGAGCAGGAGCGTCTGCGATTCGACCAGTTCCGATTCAAGCTGTTCAGGAGCATACCAGTCGTGAACGCCGTCTTCGGCCGTCTCGCGCGAGAGGATATCCGGGTAATCCGTCTCCCAGGCCGCCGTGGCGACCCGACTGATGGCCATCACGTCGTTCGGCGTTGCCGTCCTGACTGTCATGTGAAAACATATGTCATAGCTTCGGATATGCTTTCCCCGCTCAAGTGGGTTGAAGCGTCATATCCCACCCCCTTGACCGTGTTCGGTCGGCAGAAGGGATGAGGGGACAATCCAAATTCATAATCTTTTTTAATTATGGTTGCGCTGTATATCACATAGATGCGTTACTCCGAAACGCTGCAGTTGTTCGATCAGGCCTGTGATTTCCCGGCGGACCACGCCACTATCGTTCAGCAGCTCGGCGATGTCGAGCTGGTCGCCCAAAACGGCGACTCCGTGGAAATGAGTGAGGTGTTGGCTCGGACCAGCGAAGCCACGTACCAGTCCTCAGAGGGACTGTACAACTCTCTCGTCGGGAACCTCGATGACGATTTCATCGGTCGGAAGTACTACGACGACCGGGCCGGGAGCACGTCCGGAACCGACGAAGTTCGAACCGAAACGGACCGCCTGTAGCCGCTGGCGTGGATTGTTGCGTGCTGGACCCGCTCAGTCCACCGGGGTAGATTCGTTGAGCCACGCCGGCCGCGCCACTGTCGTCTCGCCGATATCCTCGTACCAGAAGCTGTATTCGACAAGGCGGTCCGCTGTGCGATACCGGACATCGAATCGGCGCACGAGGCCATCAGGTTCGATTACCAGTTCGATGTGGAACTCCGCTACCTGGGCTGTTGTTGGAACCTCGCCGCCGGAGCCACGAATCCGATAGGCTCGGCTGCCGTCGCTGTTGATGGCGGTCGTGGAACTCCGATTGACTACTGCGTAGCGGTTCAGGTAGAAGGCTGTCCGGTAGGCGTACTTGTCACGGGTGAATCGGACCTCGCCGCGCTGGCGCTCGACAGTGCCGTTGTCACGGCGT
This sequence comes from Haloarcula japonica DSM 6131, assembly GCF_000336635.1. GTDB lineage: Archaea > Halobacteriota > Halobacteria > Halobacteriales > Haloarculaceae > Haloarcula > Haloarcula japonica. Next base: position 523,011 of record NZ_AOLY01000037.1, read on the forward strand.
TCATACCAGTTGGTGCCGTCGGAATATGTCGACTGTTCGTACCGCTCGATGGTCCCGTTCGCGTCGGTCGTCATTCTGACCATCTCGTCACGGTAGCGCGTCGGTGACTCGACGGCAACAGTCTCTTCGCGCCGGACAGAACTGCTGTCGTTCCCGATTATGAGCTCGGTGTAGCGTTCGTTCAGGGTGTAGGTAGTGCCGTTGAGCGCCTGCCGGTGGGCGGCCGACAGGAGCGCGACGTTTTCGAGGCGCTCCGTGGTAACGCCGGGCGGCGGGCCCAGCGTCGTCGCCGTGTCCGACTCCGCCGCAGTCGGAACCGGGGCTGGCGTGACGGTCCCCTGGTCGACGGTATCAGCACCGACGAAGGCGTTACAGCCGGCGGTCAGGAGAAGGACGGCTACTGCGGCTGTCGGCAGCCAGCGCATACGGACAGTGAGGGCGAGACAGGCAAAAGGGCGGCGGCGAGCACGGGAAGGGTGCGTTTTTTGGCCCCCGGTCCCGGACACCTCGACAATGACTGAGTACGACTACGAGGAGCTGGGGCTCGTCGCCGGCCTGGAGATCCACCAGCAACTCGACACCGCGACGAAGTTGTTCTGTGACTGTCCGACGACGATCCGCGAACCCGAGGAGAGCGAGCGCTCCTTTACCCGCTATCTGCACCCGACCAAGAGCGAACTCGGGGAGATCGACGAGGCGGCGCTGGAGGAGAGCATGGTCGACCGGGAGTTCGAGTACCTGGCCTACGACACGACCTGTCTCGTCGAGGAGGACGACGAGCCGCCCCACCGCGTCGACCGCGAGGCGACCGAGACGGCGCTGGAAATCGCCCAGCTGCTGGACATGTCCGTTGTCGATCAGGTGAACGTTATGCGCAAGATCGTCGTCGACGGCTCGAACACCACGGGGTTCCAGCGCTCGATGCTGGTCGCTAACGACGGAGCCATCGAGACGAGCGCCGGCCCGGTCGGTATCGAGGACATGCTACTGGAGGAGGAGTCCTGCCAGCGCGTCGAGGAGACCGACGACGGCGTCCGGTTCTCGCTCGACCGGCTCGGAATTCCACTCGTGGAAATCGGGACGAAGCCCGACATCAGTTCGCCCGAGCAGGCCCGCGAGGCCGCCGAGCGCATCGGGATGTTGCTACGTTCGACCGGAAAGGTCAAGCGCGGCCTCGGGACCATCCGGCAGGACGTGAACGTCTCTATCGAAGAGGGCGCACGGATCGAGCTGAAAGGCGTCCAGAGCCTCGATGACATCGACGACCTCGTCCGCAACGAGGTCCGCCGGCAGGTCGAACTGCTGGACATCGCCGACGAACTCGCCGAGCGTGGCGCTTCGGTCGGCGAGCCACAGAACGTGACCGAGATGTTCAAGGACACTGACTCGGGCGTCATCGAGGGCGCGCTCTCCGCGGGCGGCGACGTGCAGGGCCTGCTGCTGTCTGGCTTCGACGGCCTCGTCGGCCGCGAGATTCAGCCCGACAGGCGGCTCGGGACCGAACTGTCCGACCACGCCAAGCGCCACGGTGCGGGCGGCATCTTCCACACCGACGAACTCCCGGCCTACGGCGTCACCGAGGCGGAAGTCGAGGCGTTGCGGGACACTGTTGGAGCCGGCCCCGAGGACGCTGTCGCCATCGTCGCCGACGACCCCGAGACCGCCGAACTGGCTATTGAGGCCGTCGCCGAGCGGGCCGAGACGGCGCTCGAAGGTGTCCCGGAAGAAACGAGGGACGCGAACGAGGACGCCACGTCGCGGTACCTCCGTCCGCTCCCGGGCGCGGCACGGATGTACCCCGAGACGGACGTGCCGCCGGTCGAGCCCGACGTAACCGAAGTCGAGACCCCGGAGCTACTTACACAGAAGGTCGACCGATACCAGAGTGAGTTCGACCTCGGTTCCGGCCTCGCCGAGCAGGTCGCCTACGGTCAGCGGTGGCCGCTGTTCGAGGCACTGGTTGAAGGCGAGGGCGTCGACCCGACGCTGGCCGCCGGCACGCTGGAATCGACGCTGACCGAACTCCGCCGCGACGACGTGCCCGTGGGGAACCTCACCGACGAGCACCTCCGAGAAGCGATTCTGCTAGTCGACGGCGGAGATGTGCCCCGCGAGGGGATGGAAGATCTCCTGACGGCACTCGCCGAGAACCCGTCGCTGACTGCCGAGGCGGCCGTCGAGCAGGAAGGACTGGGCGGTGTCGACGAGTCAGAGGTCCGTGACGCCGTTGCCGAGGTCGTCGAGCGCCACGAGGACCAGGTCGCCGAGGAGGGGATGGGCGCGTTCTCTGCGCTGATGGGCGAGTGCATGGGCGCACTCCGTGGCAAAGCTGACGGCGATACGGTGAGCGACGTGCTGCGCTCGGAGATACAGAAGCGGGCTTAATTGCGTCGCTCGGGCTTCAGGGCGTCGATATCGATGGTGGCCGGTGTCAGCCCGTTACCGCTCGCCGACAGGTCGTGTTCGATTGTCGATTCGAGCAGCGGGGCGAGGGCTGACGCGTTCGGCCCGATATCGACCATATCTTCCGACTGATTGTACTCGACGACACCGGCATCGACCAGCCGCGGAAGGTGGTTGTGATAGAGGGCCGTGTAAATCTTGAGCCGCTCATCGCGGTACTGTTCGGCCGGTGTCCCGTGTTCGAATTCGGTCACCGTGTCCGTAAGCACAGCCAGTGAAACCGGTGTCGTGTACTGTGAAAGCCCGTAGAGGAAGTACCGGCGGTAATGTGACGACAGGAGCGACAGTCGGTCGTCCAGTGGCAGCGAGTCCGGGATCTCGGTTTGTTTCGTATTCATTTTGGTTGGTGTGGTGCTGGATGGGGACAGTTATCGTGTCAGGTTCGGGGCGGTTCGAACGCTATTAGACCACGGTACGCTCATGCTCAAGTTCGTCGGTACTGTCTGTGGTATCCGCGAGGTGGCTGACACGGTCGGCGACGCGATGGACCGTTCCATCCCGCGTACAGGGGGCGACGTGCTGGAGGGCACCGTCAGCGTATTCAGCGAGGGCCAGTGTCGGCAGCGTGATGACGTTGACCGATTCATCAGAAACCATGTTCGTCACCGGGTGCTGCCAGTCGAAGGCGTCAAGCGAGGCATCAGAGTCGCGCTCCCACTGTTCGAACATGGAAAGCCGTTCCAGCAGGTGTCGCCCCTTCGCAGTCCGCTGTGCGAGTTGCGGTTCGATCCGACGCCCCCAGATCAGTATCGATAGTTCCTCGATACGGCCGGCGTCCTCGAGCGCCTGTAACCGATCAAGCACGTAGTGCTGTTGTTGCGTTGCGTCTTCCGGACACAGGGACCGGACGAACAGTTCGACGCGAAATGGATTGGCAGTTGAATCCATAGTGACGTGATGCGTAGCTTGTAGGCCGCTACAGTGGTAACTGTCCTAAGTACTCTCTCTAGGCCCCTAGAATAAATCGGGGCGAGACGGAACCATACCTGATATATCCGGATACACTGATAATTGGTTAGTATGTGAATGTTTAGTGGTCGTTTTGTCAGGCCCTCGTTCAGATACGCCCCCTTTCACAGCCCAGTGTGTCCTAATTCGGCATACTATTCATCACGGGCATGTGCCCATCAGAAATATTAATATCCCAACTGGACACCGGGCGTTAAGTGGCTCGCCGCCACACTTGTCACATGGCCCCGAGTGTCATAGATGGCTACGATGTCCCCGCTCTGTACGGGCCAGCCATCGATACACTACCCCTCATGTTTGCGGTCGTAGATGCGTCCGGGGTGATTCTCTCGACGAACGAGACATGGAACGAATTCGGCCGGGCAAACGGAGCAGCGCCGACGCCGAATACGCTCGGCGTGAACTATCTCGACGTCGCTGACATGGCTGACGACACGACTGGGCAACAGGCAGCCGACGGGATCAGGGCCGTCCTCGCTGGCGAGCAATCCTCGTTCGAACTCGAGTATCCGTGTCACACGCAGTCAGCGAAACGGTGGTTCCGGCTGTACGCTGCTCCGTTCACCATCGATGGGGAGACGTTCGCGTCCATCGCACATATCGACATCACGGCCCGGAAGCAACGGGAGTCGGCGCTCGAAGCGGCCTACGACATCTGTACCGATTCGAGCCGGACGTTCGCGGAGCAACTCGACACGCTGTTAGAGCTCGGCTGTGAGACCCTCGGTTCGTCGTTTGGGACGCTCTCCCGGGTCCACGGTGACGAGTACGTGTTCGAGGCAGTCACTGCACCGCCGACCGCCGACCTGGAAGCCGGCAGAACGACTAGCATTGAGGACCTCCCGAACTGCAGGCACGTCGTCGAACACCGCGAACCGCTCGCGATCAGGGACGTCGAGGCGGACGCCCCGGACCTCGCTGACCCGGAGTGGGGCATTGCAAACTACATCGGCGCGCCCGTCATCGTCGATGGGGCCGTGTACGGGACGTTCTGCTTCTACGGACTGGAGCCACGCGCGGCGGAGTACACGCAGTGGGACCTGACGTTCGTCCGGTTGCTCTCCGACTGGGCGGGCTATGAACTCGAACGACAGCGCCACACGGAACAGCGCGATGCGTTGAACACCGCTCTTCCGGACCCCAGTTTCATCATCGACGCAGAAGGGCGGTTTCTCGACTGTTTAACCGACCCCGAGACGATGCTGACGGTAGACGAGACGGACACGCTTGTCGGCCGGACGCTGCACGAGTGGCTTCCCCGCGACACCGCTGATTCATTACTGGCGACCGTTCGTGCAGCCCTGCGGACCGAATCGTTCCAGTCCGTGGAGTACGAACTGCAGGCACCCGGTGGCGAGCGGTGGTTCGAGGCGCGGGTCGCACCGCTGGAAAGCCGCACGTACGACCTCGATACCGTCATCTTCGTCGCTCGGGACATCACTGCGCACAAGGACCGCCAGGCCGAACTCGAACGGCAGCGGGACGAACTCAGGCAGGCACAGCGGCTCAACGTGCTGGGCCGAGAGATAGCGAAGGCGCTACAGGACACACAGACCCGCGAGGAAATCGAATCGGCAGTGTGTACCCATCTCACTGAATCGGACCTGTATCAGGCCGTGTGGACCGGGAGTCCCGAGAGTGCCACGCGTATAACACTGGGTGCCGCTGCTGGGGTTGACACTGCAATGCCAGAGCAGATCTCGCCCGGCGAGCACAGTCTCGCGATAGACGCCATCGACACCGGCGAGATCCAAGTCGTCGAGGACATCGCCGACGTGTCGACCCAGTCGGACGGGATGGATCACCCACTGATCGCAGACCACAGCTCCGTCGCGGCAGTTCCCCTGACAACTGGTGAGACCACGTACGGCGTACTGATGGTGTACGCATCGGCCAAGGCCACGATTGGCTGTCGTGAGTCGGACATCCTGGCCGATCTGGGGCGACTTATCGCGCTTTCCATCCAGCGCGTCCACAGTCAGCAGTCACTGCAGGCGGCGACGACCGTCGAGTTAGAGTTCCTAACGCCAGATTCCGACGGTGTCTTCACCGACCTCTCCACGATGCTCGACTGTTCGTTCACGCTCGAACAGCGCGTCCCGACCAGCTCCGGAAGCAGCCTCCACTACGTTCGCGTCAACGGCGCAGACACTGATCGGGTTGTCAGGTACTCACTGAAACGGCGTCGGTCGAGTCCTGTACTGTCGTCGAGACAGCGGGAAAGAACCGAGCGCCCCTGCTCGAAGTCGCGCTCGACGAGATATCCGCATCGCCGCTCGACACGCTCGCAGATTACGGCGGGGCCGTGCGGCGGGCCGTCGCAGCGGACGGCGACCTGCGGTTCACTGCGGAGATGGCACCAGATATCAACGTCCGCGCCGTCGTTGAGGCGATCCAGGAGGGAACGCCCGGGACAGAGCTGCGGAGCAAGCAGTACGTCGACCAGTCAGTCTCGACGGTGACTGACTTCCGGACACGGATACGCGACCGGCTGACACCGAAACAGGCCGCCGCACTCAAGACTGCCTACGCACGCGGCTACTACGACTGGCCGCGAGGGAGCGCCGCGGAGGAACTGGCTGAGACACTCGACATCTCCGCGCCGTCCTTACACTACCGTTTGCGGAAGGCCCACGACACTGTTATCGGCGCGCTGTTCGACTCCGGAACCGGCCCCGAGAAACTCGACTGATCCTCAGTCGTCTTCGGCACGCTCGATTCGCTGTCGAGCCTGCCGGAACAGACCGCGAAGCGTCTTCGTCTCCCGACCGGTCGGTTGCGCACGCCCGAGCACCCGCCGGAACAGCCGCCGGGCCTTGTGTTGTTTCTCTTCGGGGTGACCGATAGCACCGAGGAAGCGGTCGAACTCCTCGTGCAGTCCCTCGACAGCCGGCGTCTCGGCGAGCGTATGCAGTTCCTCGGGGTGCTGGGTCTCGGCAACAGTTAGCTCGCGGAGTTCATAGAGAACGATGGTGGCCGCCTGGCCGAGGTTCAACACGGGATAGGACGCGCTGGCCGGGATAGAGCAGATGACATCCAGCCGTGCGAGTTCGTCGTTCGAGAGCCCGACCCGCTCGCGGCCGAAGACGACGCAGATATCGCCGTCGACGTCCCGAAGCGAGTCGGCCAGGTCGGCCGGCGTCGTCGCCGGATACCGGACGTGGTTGGCGGGGTCCTCGTTCGTCGTCGCCGTGCAGGCGACGGTGTGGTAGTTCTCGACGATGTCGTCGAACGTCACCGTCCGGGCGTTCGGGAGGATGTCGTCGCGAGCTTGCCCGGCAAAGCCGTACGCCTCACCGTCCGGGTCCAGCTCCGGCGGGTCAACGAGCAGCAGTTCCGACAGACCGAAGTTCTTCATCGACCGGGCGATAGTGCCGACGTTGCCCGGCGTCTCCGCATCGACGACGGCGACCGATATCATACGTCCAAGTCGCTGAGGTCCATATCAATCGTGTCGAGGTCGTCCTCGTCCATCTGCTCGACCTCCGCTTCGAGCCCAGGAATCGCTTCGTCCCTGTCGGGAGCCTCCGGCAGCGCCGTCGGGTCCTCGTCGACGTGTTCAAGGCCGACATATCCTTCGGGGGCGCGGTTCCCGTCAAGGAACCACTCGTGGAAGGCCGAGGCCAGGTCAGCATCGCCGGCGTAGGCCTCGCCGCCTGCCTCGCGGAACCAGTAGATGAAATCCGTCTCGTGGTCCGAGCAGACGACAACCTCGCCCATCGGCTCTCCGTAAATAGCGTCCGCGACGTTGCACTGCTCGATGTCTTCGTCGCCGTGAATTAGCCAGCAGGCGTCACAGGGGTCGACCACTCGCTCTGCGAGCACCAGTAGCCGCTGCCGGGTCTCCGGCTCCATCGTCTTGAGCGGACGGACCTGTCCGTCCGGCCCAAGCACGTCCTCGTCGAAACGCCAGCCCCGAAGCCCGATATTGACCTTGCTCATACCGCAAGGTGGGGGAGTCCCGGACTAAAAGAGCGCGATATACCGGGCGAACAGCGCCGGTCCGTCCGCGCTCCATCGTCATCATGGAACGAGAACGAGGTGTGACAGCCGGTTACACCCATCGGTCGCTCGAAAGATAGACAGTTCTAGCTAAATTTAACATGATTGTTCCAACTAGCATTCACACACGGCGTCCAAATCAGGCAAAACTGTCGGCCTCGCCCAAACATTTATACGTGATTGGCTTTTCTCCGTAAAAGAACACATGGAACGGCCGACGCGCCAGCGGGATTCTGAACAGGAGGAACGCGAGGAGGAGTCCGAGAGCACGGGCCAGCAGACCTGCCCCGAGTGTGAGTCGGAGTCCATATCTAGCGACGGCGGTGGTGAACTCGTCTGCGAGGACTGTGGCCTCGTCATCGAAGACGAGAACATCGACCGCGGGCCGGAGTGGCGGGCGTTCAATCACTCCGAACGCCAGTCCAAATCACGCGTCGGAGCCCCCACGACCCAGACGATGCACGACAAGGGGCTGACCACACAGATCGACTGGAAGGACAAGGACGCCTACGGTCGGTCGCTCTCCTCGGAGAAGCGAAGCCAGATGCACCGCCTCCGAAAGTGGCAGGAGCGCATCCGAACCAAGGACGCCGGCGAACGAAACCTGCAGTTCGCGCTGTCGGAGATCGACCGGATGGCCAGCGCACTCGGTGTCCCACGGTCGGTCCGGGAAGTCGCCTCGGTCATCTACCGACGTGCGCTCAACGAGGACCTCATCCGCGGTCGGTCCATTGAAGGCGTCGCCACAGCCTGCCTGTACGCGGCCTGCCGACAGGAAGGCATCCCACGAAGCCTAGAGGAAGTTTCGGACGTCTCCCGGGTCGAACAGAAGGAGATCGGGCGGACGTATCGATACGTCGCCCAGGAGCTCGAACTGAAGATGGAACCGGTCGACCCCAAGCAGTACGTCCCGCGCTTTGCCTCCGAACTGGAACTCTCCGAGGAGGTCCAGTCGAAGGCCAACGAAATCATCGACACCACCGCCGAGCAGGGCCTGCTCTCGGGGAAATCACCGACCGGCTACGCCGCCGCCGCCATCTACGCCGCCTCGCTGCTCTGTAACGAAAAGAAGACCCAGCGCGAGGTCGCTGACGTGGCTCAGGTGACGGAAGTCACCATCCGGAACCGGTATCAGGAGCAGATCGAAGCGATGGGCATCCACTGACCGGCCGCGCGTCTTTTCACTCGATACCCTCGCTGTCCGCCGTTCACTCCACGTACTGCCAGCTACAGCACAACACGGGCGGTCGGTACAGGATTGGTAGCAAGGTAGAGCTATCTGTCTGGACAGCGAACTGTAGGTATGCCTGTGTCTCCCTCACAGAAACGGATCGCACTTCTCGTCATCGGACTGGTGATCCTCTTTGCACCTGCGCTGTTTGTCCTCGCCACGCTCGAGTTTCTCATCCTATCCGGCAACCTCGCACTCAGCGAGATTTCGCTCCTCGAGTTCGTCGAACTGTATCTCATCGACCTCGTGCTGTTCGTCCTGCTCGGGTACGGCGTCTACCGGCTGACGTTCTGGCTGATCAAAGACCAGCTTCCAGACGCACTCGATACCGTCGGCGAGACCGAGGCCGCCGGCGCGACTGATGAAGTAGAGACCACTGGGACTGTCAGTGAAGAGCAGTCCTGACTGGGCACTGGTGCGTCGTCTGAGGGTATAATAACTCACACATAAAACTGGGCCGCTCACAGCACCGAAGGCCGCCCACACCAACGAGGGCCGCTCCTGCGGTCGGCCCCTCGCTAGTCTCCCGCAACCGACGTCGGCTCCTCGGCAGTCTCGCCAACTGAGCCGAGGTCCATCATCGCCAGCAAGGCAATGACGCCGAAGCCGACTTTCGTGACCACATCGAGGTACACGATCACGAGTGTCGCGGTTTCGACGTCCATTAGCCCCAGTCCTGCCGCACCGAGCAACCACACGACCGGATACACCATCCAGAGGACAATGACGAAGTTCCGGAGCGTGCGGTACAGGCTGATCTCGATGTCTGACAGGGTAGACTTCGCAGCCACTGCGATGTTCCGGTAGAGGAGATAGATGACGCCGCCGAACAGCGCTGCGCCGACTGCGAACAGCGCGTAGCTGATCGGGGATGGCGTGACTGCACCGGCAAATCCAAAGACGATGGTCAACGCCTGCAGGACGACGAGCTTTACCGTGTCCTGCCGGCTCGCGCCAGCGAGCAGCGCCAGGAACCAGACGTTGAGCGGCGTCGTCAACAGCCAGTCAGCGTAACGGATCACATACACCGTGTGGCCCTCGCTCTGTATCGACCCGAAGCCAAGCGCCATCAGAGCGTAAGCGACGATTGCGATACCCGGAATCGCGATCAACAGCAGGTACCGCTTTCGCGTCTCTTCGGGGACGAGCGTGTAGCCGTACGCCAGCACGGCCGTCCCGAGCAGTTCACCCAATAGTCCCAGCGTGAACCAGGTCGTTATCGTTGCCATTGTTAGTCGTCCCCCACCACAGCCGTGCTGTCAGTATCCGTCCCAGCCGAATTTTCGACAGTGAAGCGGTCCAGGAGCGATTCGAGGTCGTCAGCGCGCTGTCGGAGCTCCGTCGCCGAATCGGACACTTCGTCGATGGACGCGGACTGGTCCTGTGCCGCGCCGGCCACCGTGTCCGCCTCCGTCGCCGTCTGCTGACTGATCGTCGTCAGGTCGTCGATGGTCCCCATCACGTCCTGTGCGGTCCGGGCCTGCTCCTCGGTCGCCCGGTCGATCTCTTGGATTCCGGTGTCGACCTCCTCGGTGTACTCGACAATCGTCTCCAGCGCGTCGACGGTCTCCTCGACCGTCGAGACGCCTTCGGTGATCCGGGTGCTGGTCGACTCCATCGTCTCGACGGTGTCGCCGGCCTGCTCCTGGATACCTTCGATGCGCTGTTCGATGTCGGCAGCAGCCTCTTTGGTCTCCTCTGCGAGGCCCTTGATCTCGTCAGCGACAACGGCGAACCCTTCACCGTCCCCGTCGGCGTGGGCGGCCTCGATAGACGCGTTCAGCGCGAGCATGTTCGTCTGCTCGACGATGCTCGTGATGACGCCGACGATCTCGCCGATCTCGTCGAGTTCGTCGTCGAGCGCGTTGATCTCCTCGACGGTCTCGCCGGTCTCGTCCTCGATGGCGCTCATCTCCGCGATAGCTTCCTGTGCGGCTTCGCGGCCGTCCTCACCGACCTCCGCGGCCGACTGGGACGTGTCGGCGACTTGCTGTGCGGAGGAGGCGACCTGCTGTGCGGTCGCCGAGAGGTTCTGCATCTCGGCGGCCGCCGATTCGAGCCCCTCGTTTTGCTCGGTCGTCCCCTCGAAGATCTCGTTGATCGACTTCGACACCTGTTTGCTGGCCCGGTCGACCCGCTCCGCGTTCGAGTTGACGCGGTCGCTGGACTGGATGACGTTCGTCGCGAACGCCTTCATGTCCGCGATGGTGTCTTCGAGCGCATCCAGCGTGGTGTTGATGTCCTCGCCGACCTCGGCCATTGCCTCGTTCATACTGTCCGTGTCCACCCGTGCGGTGAGGTCGCCGTTGGCGGCGGCCTCGAGCGCGTCGCTGTACTGCTGGGCCTTGAGTTCGAGGTGGCCGGTCAGCGCCTCCATCTCGTTGCGCTCGGACTCGACGTCCTCACGGGCGGCTTCCGCCTGCTCTTTGGCTCGTTCGGCCTCCTCGCGGGCCGTTTCGGCCTCCGAGATCTGCGTCCGGAGGTTCGTCCGCATGTTGTCAAACGCCGCGTACAGCGTCCCGAACTCGTCTTCCCGCGACGTTTCGAGGTTGATGTCGAGATCGCCGTCGGCCATCGCTTCGGCCTTCGCGGAGAGCCGCCGAAGCGAGGCGATCGTGTTCCCGCCGATCGTGACCCCGATGAGTCCGAGGTTGACGACGGCCAGCAGAATGAGCCCGATGAGGTCGGAGTTGATCTGGTCGCTCAGGGCGTAGGCGACCTCCGGGTCGGAGTGGACCATGACGACCCAGTCCTGTGATTCGAGCTTGGTGAGCCCCATCAGCATACTGTCGGTTTCGTGGAAGGAGCTCTCTCCGGGTTTGAGCGTCCCGAGCGGGTCCGACTCCATCTGCGAGATCGGTGCCGTCGATCCGATCATCGAGGTGTCGGGGTGGGAGACGAACTCGCCGTCAGTGCCGACGACCGTGGTAAAGGACCCCTCGCGCTGGTTCGAGATCTGGTCGGCCTTCGCCCCGAGGTTGATCATGTACACGAGCGCTCGGTCGTCGGCCCCGGGAATCGGCGAGACGACGGCGATTATCGGGTGGTCGACGAGCGACACGGAGAACGGCTTCGTCACGTGCGTGTCGTCCGGCCCCTCGAACTGCGGCGGGTTCGTGGCGAACGGAGCCCCCTGCTCTTCGGCGTTCACGCCGATGAAATCCCGGTTCGAGCTGGCGCGGATCTCGTTCGTTTCGGTGTCGAGGTAGTGCACCGCGACCACGCCGGGCGGCAACTCCTCGTTCGTCTGTAACCGCTCCAGCCGTTGCTGTTTCTCCGTGCCCGTCCCCTCGGTGAACACGGGGAGTCGCGACGTCGACCGGACGTTCCGCCGCGATGTCGTCAGCCAGTCGTCCAACTGTGCGGCCTGTGTCTCTGACAGCGCCGTGATGTCGTCCGCAACGTCTTCCTCTAAGGTTGCGGACGCCTGCACGCTCGTCAGGACACCGACGGCGATAATGACGAGTATCGCGAGCGAAAGCGCCACTCCGAGCCTGGCGGCGTAACTGCCAGCGATAAAACTCGGGAGTGGCGAGTCCCTATCTGGTTCCATCAGCCAATGCTATGGAAAGATGCTAATAAAGCGTTGTTACGCAATTCTCATGGCTGATAAGCACTGTGGCCGTCGCCGGTATCGGATTCCCTCGCCGCGACGCCCGGTGAAAATGCAGGCTGTTCCGACGTCGCGTTCAGTCGGGCTCGGTGCGGTCCCGTGGGGAAACGTTTTCCCGATACCACCTGACCCATGTCTCAATGCGTGCTGTACGATTCCACGAATACGGCGGAACGGACGTGCTCCGCGTCGACGACATCGAACGACCCACCCCAGGTCCGGAGGAGGTCCTGCTTGAGGTCGAAGCAGCGGCTGTCAATCCGGTCGATACGTACTTCCGAACCGGCGACTACGAACCAGCAGAACTGCCCTGGATACCCGGCTCAGACTGTGCCGGGACCGTCGCCGCGACCGGCGAGCGCGTGGCCACCGTCACCGAGGGTGACCGGGCATTCGCGACCGGACTGGGCAACTGGCTCCAGGGAACCTGCGCGGAGTACGTCACTGTTCCCGAATCGCATCTGGCACAGCTCCCCGAAGGGGTGTCCGCCGAAGCGGGCGCGGCCGTCGCGCTCGTCGGCGTCACCGCCTGGCAGACGCTCGTCGACGCCTGCGCGCTGGAGCCGGCCGAACGGGCGCTGATTCACGGCGGCAGCGGCGGCGTCGGCCACGTCGCGGTCCAGTTGGCCGCGGCAAACGGGGCACAGGTCACCACGACCGCCTCGCCGACCTACCACAGTCAACTGACCGACCTCGGCGCGGACGACGTCTTCGATTACGGCCGGGACGACCTCGCCGACGCGGTGATCGATGCGGGCACGCCGGACGTTATTCTCGACCACCGGCTCGACGACTACCTCGCGTTCGACGCTGAGGTAGCCGCCCAGGGCGCTCGGATCGCCGCCATCGGCAACACCGACCTCGCGGCGACCTTCGAGAACGTCCCGCGATGCCGGGCGAAAGCCCTCAGCGTCCACCACGTTTCGATGTTCAACACCCCAGAGTTTGGCGCAGTGCTGGACCGGTTAGCGACGCTCATGGCCGACGACGAACTGTCGCCAGTCGTCGCCCGGCGTTACGACCTCGAGGAGGTCCCGGCCGCTCACGAAGCCGTGCTGAACGACAGCTTCCTCGGCAAACTCGTCGTCACGCCGTAGACCGGCTACTGCGGACCCTCGCCCTCGGTTTACTGGCCCGGCCCTCGCGTTTCCAGGGATGGGCATTTATCCGCTTACTATCCGTTGACAGATGTATGTCAGTCGAATTGAATTTCGACGGCGAGGTAGCACTGGTTACGGGTGTCGGCGGGGCGCTGGGCAGCGCGGTCGCAAACGCGTTCCTCGAAGCCGGGATGACCGTCTGTGGCAGCGACATCATCGAACCGAACACCGAGGACTTCCTGCTGTCCGATCCCGACCGCGTGGATTTCCACCAGGCGGACTTCAGCGACGAGGGCGACGTCTCCGAAACCATCGACGCGGTCGTCGACGAGCACGGGCGGCTGGACTACCTGCTGAACATCGCCGGGACCTGGCGCGGCGGCACGCCGATCCACGAGACGGACGTTGACACGTTCGATTTCCTGTTCGACGTGAACCTGAAGACGATGTTCCTGGCGTCGAAACACGCCATCCCGCACCTGCAGGAAACCGAGGGCGCAATCGTCTCCGTCTCCGCGCGGTCGTCGCTGGAGGGCGGCGAGGGCGACGGTATCTACCGGGCGTCGAAGGCCGGCGTCCGACTCCTGACCGAGACTATCGCTGAAGAGAATCTCGGGGCGGTCCGGGCCAACGCCGTCATGCCGAGCGTCATCGACACGCCGATGAACCGCGAGATGATGCCCGACGCTGACTTCGAAACGTGGGTCGACCCAAAAGATATCGCCGACGTACTCTTGTTCCTCTGTTCTGACGCCGCAACCGTGACCAGCGGGGCGGCGGTCCCGGTGTACGGCGAGGTCTGATATTGTTGGCTATATCTGGTCTGCCTGCGCTGGCCATAGCCCGTGTTTCTCGTAGTCACGTATCCGCGCTGTCGAGAACCGGTGGGCAAATGGGAATTGGTGCAGATATCCCGGCTGCTGTTTGGCTTCGCAAATAATATTTATATTCTGATATTACGGCGTAGTATTGCGAATCGGAATCACGGTGGTTTTTATACCCCAACATAATAAGCCGCATCACAATGAGTGACAGAGAAACGTGGGCCTCACGGCTCGGGTTCCTTCTCGCAGCGATCGGTAGCGCAGTTGGCCTCGGAAACATCTGGCAGTTCCCGTTCAAGACCGCGACAAACGGCGGCGCAGTGTTCCTCGTCTTTTATCTCGCCGCCGTGTTGCTCATCGGCTTCCCGGCAATGCTGGCAGAGTTCATCATCGGACGGCGAACGAACCGCAATGCCGTCGACGCGTTCGCTGAACTCGGATTCAAGCAGTGGCGGGTCATCGGTGGCCTGGGGGTCTTTACGGGCTTCTGGATTCTCTCGTATTACAACGTCGTCGGCGGATGGGTCATGCGGTATATCCTCGGAAGCGCGACGGGCGCATACTTCGGAAACTCCGCGGAGTACTTCGGCGCTATCTCCAGTGGTCCAGAGGCCGTCGCCGGGCAGGCGCTGTTCCTGCTGATCTGTGTCGGCATCGTCGCAGTGGGTGTCGAGGACGGTATCGAGAAGGCGACAAAGGTGATGGTCCCCAGCATCGTTCTCCTCATGCTCGGGATGGCGGCCTGGGTCACCACGCTTGAGGGTGCAGGGGCTGGCTACAGCTACTTCCTCTCACCGGACTTCTCCACGCTGGCGGCGAACGCCGGCGACCTGATCCCGTTCGCAGTTGGACAGGCGTTTTTCACCCTCTCGCTGGGGATGGCGGCCATGATCACCTACTCCTCGTACATCGGTGACGACGAAAGCCTCCCGGTCGACGGCGGCATCATCGTCGTGACGAACACGATGGTCGGTGTGCTGGCCGGGCTGGTCGTATTCCCGATCCTCTTCGCTATCAACGTCAGCCCCGACACCAGCGGTCCGTCGGCCATCTTCGTCGCGATGGCGTCGGCGTTCCCACAGCTCCCCGGGGGGCGACTCCTCGGCGTCGTGTTCTTCGGCGTTGTCCTCATCGCCGCGATCTCCTCCGCCATCAGCCTTCTTGAGGTCGCAGTCTCCTACGGCGTCGACAACACGTCATATTCACGAGTGTCACTGTCGGCAATGCTCGGGGTTGGGCTGTTCGTTCTTGGGCTGCCGTCAGCCTGGGACCTGGCGTGGTTCGGTTGGTTCGACACGCTCGCGTACAAGCTGTTCCTCCCGCTGTCAGTGCTGCTCATCCTCGTGTTCGTCGGCTGGGTGCTCTCCTCGGACGCGGTTGCCGAACTCCGACAGGGGACGGGTGGACTCCGGACGTTCGGTCCGGCCTGGCTCTGGATGGTCCGAACGGTGGTCATCCTCGGCGTCATCCTGACGCTGGGCCTCGGCCTGCAGACGCTGTTCCTCGCTGAGGACCCCGCGATCATCCCGCCGATATAAACGACGCACAGCATCGGTTTCCCGCGGACCGTCTTCTCGACGACTTGTAGTGACCGCTCGGTGTGCGGTCGTCGCGGGAAACAGTGACAGTACATCGGCAGGCTAGACAACTTTTCGCGGGCTGTTTTGTCCAGCCGTGGCAGGTTATATGTACGTGAAGTAGGGCCGTACGCCCCTCACGAACCGCGGTGGCGTAGATACACACCGCCGAAAAGACAGACTGTTGCCACTAGCAATAGACCACCGCTTAGCACATCGCTGAGGACCCCGGAAACACCGGGACGTTCCACAAGCCCGAAGGTACCCTCAAACGCTATCGACTGAACCACTAGCGCCAGTCCGCCTATCGGTATCAATAGTCGTCGAATGCGTATACTTTCGCCGCCACTCATGTCATTGGGATTGTATGGCGGTGGAATGAATGCTTTGCTGAATCTCCCTGGCTGATGGACGCGGCGTACGGCCTAGTTTAAATAAGGGAGACAGCAGGCATTTGATGCCCTAACCGGCCATCTCAGTCGGACTCGAATCCGCGTCGTTCGTCCCCAATCCTGAGACTTTCGGACACAGTGTCAGTCTCGGCAGTACTACCCGGAAGTACTTCGCGGATATCGACCGACTCGCTGCCGAGTACGACGAATCCGGTGAAGATAGTCAGGAAACCCGCTACTGCGGTCGGGGTGATCGCCTCGCCAAGTACGGCCCACCCGCCGAGCGTCGACACGACGGGGACCACGTAGAAGATGAGGTTAGCCTGGATTGCACCGGTGACATCGAGCAGGCCGAAGTAGGCGATGTAGGCGATTGCCCCAGCGAAGATACCGACGTACAGCAGGGCCGCAATTGCAGTCGGCGACCAAACCGCCGTGGCCGCCGACTCGCCCATGCCGATGCTCAGCGAGTGACAGAGCGCGGCGGCAACGGGGAGCGCCCACGCGGTCCGGACCGTACTCGACAGGCCACCGTCGGACCACCGGATGAGGACGCTGCCCAGCGCCGCGCTGGTCGCGCCGGCGAACAGGATGAGCTTGCCGATGCCCCCGCTCAGGAGCATCGCCGGGTCGGGACTGACGACGAGGCCGACGCCGAGCAGGCCGATAGCCATGCCGAGGCCGCCGCGGGCCGAAAGTCGTTCGTCGGAGAGCAGGAAAGCGGCGAACACCGGCGTCAGTATCGGATTGAGACTGAAGATGATAGCGGCAACCGCGCTGGTGGCGGACTGTTGGCCCACGAATATCAGCGCGTTCGCGAGGCCGAGCGCGAACAGGCCCGTCGAGAGAATCCCCAGCACATCGCCACGGGTCTGCGGGAGCAGTTCGTCCCGGGATCGCGTCACGACGACGTAGCCGAGGAGCACGACGGCGGCGATATCAAACCGGAGGGCGACAAACAGAAGCGGCGGGAGGTACGACAGTCCAGCCTTCGCACCGACGAAAGTCCCGCCAAGCAGGACACTGGCAACGGCAGCGAGGGCGACCGTCCGGCGCGAAATCATGCCACCACCTCGTATATGTTTTCTGAAATAACTGCACAGCCGACAGAGAGAGTCCGTGGAGAAACCTGAGTCATCGTACTCTACAGTATGATATCGAGACGTATAGTCCCGTTTAGAAAATCTTACATAACGCGAAACGGCCGAACACCCATGGCGGATATGCACGGTGTGAAATAATTTCACACTGCGAAAGCGCTTTAGGACGGACTCCCCAACGCGACGGTATGGAATCGGCGCTCGAAGAGATCGAGTTCCTCGCGCTCTCCTCGAACCGGGTCGAGGTGTTACGGCTTCTGGCATCGGAACCGCACTCACGCGGGGAACTGGCGGCCGAAACCGGCGCGTCACAGGCGACGCTCGGGCGTATCATCGCTGACTTCGAGGAGCGGTCGTGGATTCGCCGAACAGGGGGCGAGTACGTCGCCACAGCGACGGGGCGCATCGTCGCTGACGGGTTCACCGATCTGCTCGACAGCCTCGAAACCGAGCAACGACTGCGGGACATCGTTCAGTACCTCCCCACTGATGCGATGGACTTCGACCTGCAACATCTGGCCGACGCGACCATAACCGTCCCGAGCCAGACGCGCCCGAACGCGCCGGTCCAGCGGTTGCTCGACCTGCTTCGAGATGCCGAGGAAGTCCGAACGTTCTCCCATGCGTTCAACGACCAGGCGATTCGGGTCGTTCAGGAGCGGGTCAGCGCCGGCGAACAGCGATTCTCAGGTGTGTTCTCGCCCGGCGCAATCGACGCGCTGGCGGCGGACGACCGGCTCCGGCACCGGCTCGAATCGCTGCGTACCGAACCGGACGCGTCAGTCCGGGTCCGGAACGACGGTGTGCCACTCGCGGTGATGATCGCCGACGACGTGGTGCATCTACTGTTGCGGGACGACAACGGCGTCCTGCAGGCGTCGATCGATACGAGCGCCCCGGCCGTCCGCGAGTGGGCTATCGAGACGTTCGACACATACTGGGCGTCTGCGGAGCCGCTTTCGGACGAGTGGTCGCTGTAACTACTGTTTCAAGTCACTGAGCCATTACTGCCGGAGAAATCAGTCGAGTCGCAGCTACCGGACCAGATACGGATCGTCGTTCGGCAGGAACCGTCCGAGGTCCGCCTCGCGGCGATAGTCGGTTTTCAGCAGTGCCGTCAGTGCGTCGACGAGGGCATCTTCGTCGTCTTCAGTCCACTCCGCTGGCTCTTTGATCGGGTAGACGAGCCAGCCGCTGCCGACGACCTCCGTGGCATGGAGGGCGTCCATGTCTATGGAGTCGGTCGGCTCCGATGTCGTATTCGCAAACACGTGTCTCGTGGCGCGCTCGCCGACGGGCAAAAGGACGTGGGCGGTGATGGCCCGGAGTTCCGTATCGAACAGCGGTTCGAGGTCGTCGTAGTCCGCGTCTGTCGGCGGGTCACCACCGCACATGTACAGATACGACAGGTACGTCTTGTCGACAGTCGGCGGAGTGCCGGCCTCGACGAGCAGTCCGGCCTCGACAAGCGCCCGCTGGAGGCGCTCGCTCGCGGCATTGTCGGTAAACGGGATGCCTGAGGTCGCGCCACCGTGGACGCCGGGGTGGTCACCGATGACGTGGAAGTGGGCGTTGGCGTCGCCGTACCCCGGCACAAACGGCTCACACGGGGCGTCGAAGCCGAAGGGGTTGTGCTGGCGGGCCGTGACGTTCTTCACGCGCGAAAGCAACGGGCCACTGCTCAAAACTCCGCCGGTTTCGGTTATCGAATACGAGAAATAATGGTTAAGTTTGATAACGCTTTTCTCGGATGCCCGCAAGGAGTCGGATATGCTCCGGTCCGGGAGAAGTGATATCGCGTGAGCCACGATGACCGTGTCGAGGACCTTCGGGAACGAAAAGCCGAGGCCGAGCGGGGCGGTGGCGAGGAACGCATCGAGGCGCAACACGACCGCGGGAAACTCACCGCGCGTGAGCGCATCGACTACTTCCTCGACGACGACACCTTCGTCGAGATCGACTCGCTCCGTGAACACCGCTCGACGAACTTCGACATGGCCGAGAAGAAAGTACCGGGCGACGGCGTCGTCGTCGGCTACGGCCAAGTCGACGGCCGGCGTGTCTACGTCTTCGCCCACGACTTCACCGTCTTCGGCGGGTCGCTGGGCGAGGCGTTCGCACAGAAAGTCTGTAAGGTGATGGACAAGGCAATCGAAACAGGTGCCCCCATCATCGGCCTGAACGACTCCGCCGGCGCGCGCATTCAGGAGGGCATCGACTCGCTGGCGGGCTACGCCGACATCTTCCACCGCAATCAGCAGGCCAGCGGCGTCGTGCCGCAGATATCGGCCATCATGGGGCCGTGTGCCGGCGGCGCGGTGTACTCCCCGTCCATTACGGACTTCGTCTACATGGTCGAGGAGACCAGCCACATGTTCATCACCGGCCCGGACGTCATCGAGACGGTGACCGGCGAGGAGGTCGGATTCGACGAACTCGGCGGCGCGAAGACCCACGCTTCCGAGTCCGGCGTCGCCCACTTCACGGCCGCCGACGAGAAGGACGCGATGGACGACATCCGCTATCTCCTCTCGTATCTCCCCCAGAACAACGTCGAGGACCCGCCGCGGGTCGAGCCCTGGGACGACCCTGAGCGCCGGGACGAGGCACTGAAGACGGCTGTTCCCGACGCGCCACAGAAACCTTACGACATGACGGACGTTGTCGGGCGTATCGTCGACGAGGACTCCTTCTTCGAGGTCGCCGAGGACTTCGCGCGCAACATCGTCATCGGGTTCGCCCGCATGGACGGCCACAGCGTCGGCGTCGTCGGCAATCAGCCGCGTGTCAACGCCGGCACGCTCGACATCAACGCCTCGCGGAAGGGCGCGCGCTTCGTCCGGTTCTGTGACGCGTTCAACATCCCGATTCTCACGTTCGTCGACGTGCCCGGATTCATGCCAGGCAAGGATCAGGAACGCAACGCCATCATCAACCACGGTGCGAAGCTCCTGTACGCCTACTCTGAGGCCACCGTCCCGCTGGTGACCGTTATCACGCGGAAAGCCTACGGCGGGGCGTACGACGTGATGGCGTCGAAGCACATCGGCGCGGACATGAACTACGCCTGGCCGACTGCCGAAATCGCCGTGATGGGGCCGAAGGGCGCGGTGAACGTCCTCTACGACGACGAACTGGAAGACGCCGACGACGTGCAGGCCCGCCGCCAGCAACTCATCGACGAGTACCGCGACGCCTTCGCGAACCCCTACACGGCGGCTAAACGGGGCTTCGTCGACGACGTCATCGAACCCCAGGAGACCCGCCCGCGGCTCATCGACGATCTGGACCTCCTCCGGGGGAAGCGCAAGGACCAGCCCGACCGCAAACACGGCAACATCCCACTGTGACGATGGCGGCTGATACTGATTCGGCGGTCGACGCCGAACTGGTCGCGGAGATCGCCGCACAGCTAGACGACGCGTCGGTGGACGAAGCGGCCGCCATCGCTGTCGCTGTCGGCGCGCACCTCACCGACCGCCAGCGTGCGGCAGCAGCGGCCGCGGCGGCTGCGGCGGCAGACGACGGGGACTCCTGGGACGGCAAGCAGTGGTCGTTCTCCGGGCGCGTGGAAGCCACGCAGAAGCGGTCCGTCCGGGTCCGTGCTGACGCGCCGACTGACCCTTGGAGTGCCGCCGGCCGCACCGAACGGTTCTAACTACGGACAGTTCTTCCATCAGTTGATCGGCGGCGCTCTGACTGGATTTGCGGTCATGCCCCAAACCAACATGATTATATATGTAAGATTGCCGCTATCTGCGCATAGTTTTATGGGCCGACTCTCAGTATGAGGGCGTATGTTCGATAAGGTGCTCGTCGCTAATCGCGGGGAGATAGCGGTGCGCGTGATGCGCGCATGCGAGGAGTTGGGCATCGGCACAGTGGCCGTCTACTCTGACGCCGACAAGCACGCCGGACACGTCCGGTACGCGGACGAGGCGTACAATGTCGGCCCGGCCCGTGCCGCTGACTCCTATCTCGATCAGGAAGCGATTATCGACGCGGCCAAGCAGGCCGACGCCGACGCCATCCACCCGGGGTACGGCTTCCTCGCGGAGAACGCCGACTTCGCCGAGCGCGTTCAAGAGACGGAGGGCGTCACCTGGGTCGGTCCCGAGAGCGAGTCGATGGAGGCGCTGGGCGAGAAGACGAAGGCTCGCAAGATCATGCAGTCGGCCGACGTGCCCATCGTCCCGGGAACGACCGACCCCGTCGAGGACCCCGAGGAAGTCGTCGAGTTCGGCGAGGAGAACGGCTTCCCGGTCGCGATCAAGGCCGAGGGCGGTGGCGGTGGCCGTGGGATGAAAATCGTCCACGATCCTGAGGAGGCTGAGGAGCAACTCGAAAGCGCAAAGAGGGAGGGGGAGGCGTACTTCTCGAACGACTCAGTCTATCTCGAACGCTATCTGGAGAACCCTCGCCACATCGAGGTACAGATCATCGCCGACCACCACGGCAACGTCCGGCATCTGGGCGAGCGTGACTGCTCGCTCCAGCGCCGCCACCAGAAGGTCATCGAGGAGGGGCCCTCGCCGGCCCTGAACGACGCGCTCCGCGAGAAGATCGGTGACGCCGCCCGACGCGGCGTCCGCGAATCGGACTACTACAACGCCGGCACCGTCGAGTTCCTCGTCGAAGAGGACACCGACCGCGAGCAGGGTGAACTGCTCGGCGAGGAGGCGAACTTCTACTTCCTCGAAGTCAACACCCGCATTCAGGTCGAGCACTGTGTCACAGAGGAGATCACCGACATCGACATCGTCAAGTGGCAACTGCGGGTGGCGATGGACGAGGAGATCACCTTCGATCAAGACGACGTGGAGATCGAGGGCCACGCAATGGAGTTCCGCATCAACGCCGAGAACGCGGCCGACGACTTCGCGCCCGCGACCGGCGGCAGCCTCGACACCTACGACCCGCCGGGCGGCATCGGCGTCCGCCTCGACGACGCACTCCGCCAGGGAGACGACCTTGTCACCGACTACGACTCGATGATCGCGAAGCTCATCACCTACGGTGGGGACCGCGAGGAGTGCATCGAGCGCGGGAAACGGGCACTCAAGGACTTCGACATCGAAGGCATCCCGACCGTCGTTCCGTTCCACCGCCTGATGCTCACCGACGAGAAGTTCGTCACCGGAACACACACCACGAAGTACCTCGACGAGCAACTCGACCGCACCCGCGTCGAGGAGGCGCAGGAGAAGTGGGGTACTGTCACCGAATCCGACGGCGACGAGGATGAGGAAGTCGTCGAACGCGAATTTACTGTCGAGGTCAACGGCAAGCGCTTCCAGGTCGATCTCGAAGAGCGCGGCGCACCCCCAATCAACGTGGGCGACGTGGACGCCGACGGTGGGAACCAGCCACAGCGTCCCCAGGGCGGCAGTAGTTCCGACAGCGGCGGCGGCAGTGCCACCTCCGCCGAAGGACAGGAGGTCGCCGCGGAGATGCAGGGGACGATTCTGGAGGTCAATGTCGAGGAAGGCGATGAGGTCGAGGCCGGCGACGTCCTCTGCGTGCTCGAAGCCATGAAGATGGAGAACGACATCGTTGCCGAACGCGGCGGCACAATCAACGACGTGGCCGTCAGCGAGGGCGAGTCCGTCGACATGGGCGACTTGCTGTTCGTGATCGGGTGAAGGTAGCGGGACCGAGGGCCGCGCCGTCTCGCTGTCTGCAGACGCCTTTTATTCCGGCCGGTCGAAGCCGTGCGTATGAACGAGACGCGCCATCGAGTACTCGATGCACTGGCTGACGGCCCTGTCTCGGGGCCGACTCTCGCCGACGAACTGGACATCTCTCGCTCCGCAGTCTGGAAGCATGTCGAAGCGCTCCGTGACGAGGGGTTCGAGATCCGTAGCGACGACGGAGGCTACGTTCTCGATTCGGTCCCGGAGTTCGGTGCGGCCGCGGTCGAATACGACCTCGACGCGCCGTTCTCCGTCGAGTACCACGACAGCATCCCGAGCACGAACGCCCGCGCCCGAGACCTTGCAGCGGATGGGGCGTCAGACACCGTGGTGCTGGCCGACGAACAGACCGGTGGCCGGGGGCGGCTCGACCGCGAGTGGCACTCGCCAAGCGGCGGAATCTGGCTCTCTGTGCTGTTCCGGCCCGACGTACCGATGGCCCACGCGCCGGTGTTCACGCTCGCGGCCGCTGTCGCGGTGACACGGGCGGCCCGTGAGGCCGGCGTCGAGGCCAGCATCAAGTGGCCCAACGACGTGCTCGTCCGCCACGGCGACGAGGAACGGAAACTGGTCGGTATCCTCACCGAGATGGAGGGCGAGGCTGACCGCGTCTCCTGGGTCGTCGTCGGCATCGGTGTCAACGCGAACGTCGACCCCGCAGACCTGCCCGACGAAGCGAACCCGACGAGCCTCTCGGCTGAACGGGACCAACCGGTCGACAGACGACTGTTCACGCAGCGGCTGCTGGAGGAGTTCGACGCGCTCCGTCAGGACCCGGCGCACGTCGTCGAAGCATGGCGGGAGTATGCGACGACGTTAGGCAAACGGGTTCGGGTCGAGACACCCGGCGGAATTATCGAGGGCGAAGCCGTGGATGTCCAGTTCCTGTCTCTTATACACATCTCTGATGGCGCGAGGNGCTGCTGGAGGAGTTCGACGCGCTCCGTCAGGACCCGGCGCACGTCGTCGAAGCATGGCGGGAGTATGCGACGACGTTAGGCAAACGGGTTCGGGTCGAGACACCCGGCGGAATTATCGAGGGCGAAGCCGTGGATGTCCAGTTCCCGGGCGCGCTCGTCATCGAGACAGAATCCGGTACAGAGGTCGTTTCAGCGGGAGATTGCGAGCATCTTCGCCCAGTTACGGAGTGAGCGCGACGACAGAGGACACATCACTGTGGGACGCCGGCAGGCTGCTCGTCGTCCGAGAGGTCTTGCATCGCTGTCTCCACCGGAACGGTGACGACTGGAACGTGGGCTGACCGGACGACCCGTTCGGCGACACTTCCCAGCAACAGGCGGTCGATGCCGCCACGTCCGTGGGTGCCCATTACGATGAGGTCACAGCCGTGCTGGCTCGCGTAGTCGACGATTTCCCGGCTCGGGCTTCCCTCAGTCGTGGCTCGCGTGACAGGCACGTCGTCGGCAACGAGACGTTCCACCATGTCAAGCGCCATCTCACCTTCACGGTGGAGCGAGTCGGTGACCCCTTCCCACGTCGGTTCGTGGGGGAGCGTCGAGAACCGACCGATGTCGACGACGTACAGTGCGTGAATCTCGCTTTCGTGGGCCGTTGCAAGTGTTTTAGCGTGTCTGAGTACATCCTTCGACCCCGCCGAGCCGTCCGTCGGTACCAGTATCCTGTCGTACATACTGTACTATTGACTGGCTGTCGGGATATAGTTTGGTAACAGATAACACACAACAACCAAGCGGGATATAGCTCAGTTCAGCTCTCGGTTCTGTTCGGATGCTGTTGCCTCGGAACCGTCCAGAGACGGTTCGTCAAGGACTTGTTCGAGGCGGCGTTCCAGTTCCGCCTCGGTAATCTCCCCGTTAGCGTAGCGCTCGGAGAGTCGGTTGACGGGGTCTGTCTCGTCGGTACTGGGTGCGTCTGTGGTGTGCGTGGTCTGCGTTTGTGACATATCAGTAGTCGACGCCGTCGCTTCGTCCTGACCAAAGACGTTCGATACGACCCAGTATACGGCGTAGCCGACAGCCACCAGAAACCCGATGGTGGCGGCCAGAGAGAGGAGCCCCAGTACGATGCCGATGAGACCGAAGAACAGTCCGAACGCAAGTCGCACAGCTGCGATGACGATAAACAACGATAGAAGCCCCAGCAGGCTATACAGCAGTACTTTCAGTGGTGTGCTCAGGGCGCGGTCGGTGGTGGAGGGCATCACCCGAAGATACTATTCCCGCAGTGATAAGAATTATTCCGCCCCCGGACGGACGACCCGCCGGACGTCGGCCGTCTCCGCCCGGCGAACGACGGCCCGGACCGGGTTTCGCGCCCCGGAGAGGTTGTCCGAGTCCCCGTCAAGTACGAGCAGCCGCGCCGGCTGCCCTGTCTTGATGAGGCCGCCGCCGAGCCCCGCGATTTCGGCTCCGTTGACGGTCGCCATCCGCAACACCTCGCGGGCCGAGAGGTCGTATAGCTTCGCGGTGAACTCCATCTCGCGGAACATCGACGGGCTGTTGAGCATGACGTTGTCCGTCCCGAGCGCGACCGTCGTCCGGTCGGCCAGTTCCTCGACTGGCGGGCGGCCAACGTCGGTGACGATGTTCGACCGGGGACAGACGACGACCGGAATCTCGCTGTCGGCGACCCGTTCGAGGTGCAGCGACTCGGCGTGGACCATGTGGACCAGGAAATCCGGGTCGAGGTCGAGCGCGGGGTTGATGTCGGAGCTATCGACCTCGCCCGCATGGATGCCGAACAGCTTCCCGGCGTTTTTGGTGGCGCGCCGCTCCGCCCCGAACTCGCTGTCGTTGGCCCCGCTCGCACCGAACCCGTCGGCCAGCTCCATCGCGTCCGTCGTCTCGCGCCCGAGAATCACACTTTGGAGGTCCGACCCGGCGAGCGCCTCCTGTATCGCTCGGACGCCCTCGATACCGCCCTCTCGAAACTCGATGAACGCACCAGTCCCGGACTGCGCCATGAACGACAGCGACCGCTCCATCGCGGCCACCAGTTCGTCCTGACTCGCATCGCGGAGCAACCGGTGTTTCAGGCCGTCCGGCGGCGCGACCAGTTCTTCCAGCGAGAGCCCCTCGCCAGCCTCCTTCGCGATGGAATCGCCGACATGCGTGTGGGCGTTGACGAACGACGGCGCGATGATGTTGTCGCTGTCGACCGCGGTCTCCTCAACGGCGGCTATCTCCCCGTCCTCGACGACGACGCGTCCCTCGACAGCCTCGAACGACCGCCCCGTCAGAATCGTCCCTTCGAGAATCATACTCCCTGTTCGCCCGTTCTCTCAGTTAAACTCATCGAGGGTCGCATGGATACCCGTCCGCACGTCCCGGACTCTGGCCCCGTCGAGGTCGAGTCCGAGTTCACGAATGGCCGCCGCACCGACACGCTCGCTCTCGCCTTCCGGTGCGTAGACGCCGAGCCGCCACTGGTCGCGCTGGGCGGCGCGGATGGCGTTGACCAGCGTCGATTGCTCGCCGAGCCGGCGGACCTCACCGTTGACGAGGACGCGGCTGCTGGACTCTGTCATCGACGGTTCCGGCGGAACGTCGAGGATAACGGCATCGCTGTCGACGTTCGCTTCGTCGGCGATAGCCTGTTCCATCCCGCCGACCGTGTCGTGGTCGGCCGACAGCACCTCGTCGGGCACGGCCCCCCACTCCGCCCAGACGGCGCGCTTGTACAGGTCCCGCTGGGTCAGCCGCCGCGCGTACGCCGCCGTCTCGTCGTACTGTCTGAGCGCTACGAGCAGGTCGTTGTCGTCCCACCGGCGAAGTGTCTCGGCGGTCGTGTCGGTCGCGGCGAGCAGTTCCTCCGTCCCGCGGCGCAGCATCGACTTGGCGATGCGGGCGACGTGGTGCTGGTAGACGGTCGGGTTCATCAGCGCGCGCGCTAGCAGGAGCGACTCGGCCGTCTGGACGTTCCCTTCGTCCAAGACGAGTTCGCCGTCGACGAAACACAGCTCCCGGACCAGCCGCTCGTGGTCGATGGTCCCGTAGGGCACGCCCGTGTGGTGGGCGTCACGGACCAGGTAATCCATCCGGTCCACGTCCAGTTCGCCGGAGACGAGCTGTCCCAGTTCGCCCTCGCCCGCGACGAGGCCGGCCACGCGGTCCGGATTGAGGCCGTGTTCTGTGAGCACGCGCGCAACGGGCCCGTCGCCGAGCAGTTCGTCCACGTCGTCGTGGTACTTCCCCGTTCGCCGGTGGATGAGCGCCTCGACGTTGTGGCTGTAGGGCGAATGCCCCACGTCGTGGAGCAACGCCGCAGCGCGGACCCGTTCGGCCTGCTGGCCCTCGATGCCGAGGTGGGACAACGCCCGATCTGCGAGGTGGTAGACGCCAAGCGAGTGTTCGAACCGGGTGTGGTTCGCCGAAGGGTATACGAGCGTCACCGTGCCGAGCTGGGAGATGTGCCGGAGCCGCTGGACCGGCGGTGTATCGAGCAATGCCGCCGCAACGCCCTGAACCTCGATGTGGTCGTGGACGCTGTCCTTGATTGTGGTCATTGCTGTGGGCTACGGCGGCGGCCGGCAAAATCGTTCGCCACCGTACAGGGGTAGCGTTCAGTTAAGCAGCTTTGGTTGCAAAGAGCCGGAAAACCCCCGCGCTATCGGCGAACTCCGGCGACGCAAACACCTACCGCAGCGTAGCGAGTCATAGGAGTCGATAGCGCGGCCCGTTTCAGGCCCACCAAGCTCTGTTTATCCAACCGGCTTTGGGGGGACTGAAAGGGGCGGTTGGCTCCGGGAAGACGGCTGAAGCAAGGACCGCAACGCAGTGAGAACCGCAGCGAGGCCCTCGACCGGAGCCAACCGGGGCTTTCTGGCTCTTCAGGCCTTCGGTCGCTGTATTATCGTACCACACAGGGACAAAAGCTGATGCTAGCGAGGGACCCAGCCGTAGATGTGGTTCAGCATGACGTAGGTGACAAGCCCAAGGAACAGGCTCAGCCCCCAGGCGGAGACCGCGATACGACCCACACGGGCGTGGATCGTCTCTCTGAGTTCGGCCGGGGAGTGAGTCAGCCCGAGGACGACGGCGTGAACGACGACGGGCACGGACACCGCGGATAGCAGGATGTGGATAGCGAGCATCACGATGTACGCCGTCCAGACGAACCCTTCGGCGACGATTTCCTTTTCGAAGCCGCCGCCGACCTTGAGGATGTACAGAGCCAGAAACACCATGATGAGCGTGAACGCGGTCAGCATGGCCGCGCGGTGTTTCTGTACCTGATTGTTCTTGATGAAGTAGACACCGGCGATGATTGCGAGCAGGGCGATACTGTTGACGACGGCGATTGCATCACCCAGCAGAATAACGAAGTCCTTTGAGAACTCTGGCAGCGGCAACACGCCACCGAACGCGCCGAACACGAGCGCGTAGCCAACGACCGAGACAACAGCGGTGACGAGCCGCGGACGAGCGCGGGCACGCGACTGGAGTGTGTCTGCGACGGCCATACTAGCAATTCGGGACCGGAGTGGTAACTGTGTTCTGAAACGGGCGAGCACGGCGGCGCAATTGCGGCTTAGAACGGGGGCTACTGACCTGCGAAAGCGCGGAAAATCGGATAGAAACGCTGCCGAGATCAGGCGAACGTCCGGGAGACGTCCTCGTCGTCGGTCTCTTCCTGCTGAATCTTCTCCCAGGCGTTGTGGAAGTCGGCCATCGTGACCTCGGTGCGGTCGTCGCGGATGGCGAACATCCCGGCCTCGGTACAGATGGCCTTCACGTCAGCACCCGAGGCATCCGTGATCTCCTCGGCCAGCGCCTCGAACTCTACGTCGTCGGAGACGTTCATGCTGCGGGTGTGGATCTGGAAGATCTGCTTGCGACCCTCGATATCGGGGTTCGGGACTTCGATGAGGCGGTCGAAGCGGCCAGGGCGGAGAATGGCGCGGTCGAGCATGTCGAAGCGGTTCGTCGCGGCGATGATGCGGATGTCGCCGCGGTCGTCGAAGCCGTCCATCTCCGAGAGCAACTGCATCATCGTCCGCTGGACCTCGGCGTCGCCGGAGGTCTTCGACTCCGTCCGCTTGGCCGCGATGGCGTCGATCTCGTCGATGAAGACGACGGCGGGCTCCTCCTGGCGGGCCAGTTCGAACAGGTCCCGGACGAGCTTCGCGCCCTCGCCGATGAACTTGTGGACTAGCTCGGAGCCGGCCATCTTGATGAACGTCGCGTCGGTCTCGTTGGCGACGGCCTTCGCCAGCATCGTCTTCCCCGTGCCGGGCGGGCCGTG
>NZ_AOLY01000038.1 GCF_000336635.1 Haloarcula japonica DSM 6131
CGCGCCATCAGAGATGTGTATAAGAGACAGGGCGCGAACGTCGGTTTCGTCGTCGAGCTGTTTGACGATAGAGAGCGAGTTGTTGACGGCGACGCGGTCGTCGGGTTCGAGTTCCTCGCGCATCTCGTCAGTGACCTCTGTCAGGGCCTCCTGGTTGTTGCCGTGCTGTTTGATAATCACGCCATCGCTGGAGAGCTCCTGAACGGTCGCGACGAACAGCGGTGACTGCTTGAGCTTCTTGTTCTCGTGGGTGAGCCGTTCGAGCTTCTGCTGGTACTTGTTGTTCTCGGCGTTCGCGTCCAGCAGCTTGTCGCGCATCTCCTCGTTCTGGGATTCGAGCACCTCCAGCCGCTCCTGCAGCGCCTCGATCTTCTGTTGCTGAGACGCGTCGTCGTCGTACGGCATATCGACCTCGTCGACGGTGTCGGTCATTACGACGCCTTTAGTAGGTGTATCGTTATGAGGCTTCGGGTAGTGCCAGAAACTGTATCGCCCGACGCGAGCCCCGAGGGGGCCGTTACCGGCCGTCCCGACCGCGGGTCCGAAATCGGCACGTTTCTTGGCCCCCACTGGGAACATGCGTCCATGCCAACCGAACGCGAGGAAGTCATCATCGTCGGCGGCGGCGTCGCCGGGCTCTCGGCGGCGATCTACACCGCTCGCGCCGACCTGTCGACACGCATCATCTCGACCGGTGAGTCGATACTGAACCGCAACGCACACCTCGAAAACTACCCCGGATTCCCGGCGGGAATCAACCCCCGGCTCCTGCTCGAACTCATGCGGGCACAGGCGCGGCGCGCCGGCGTCTGGTTCATCGACGGCGAAGCCGAGCAGGTCGAGCGAACCGACGGGGGCTTCGAAGTGACCTGTACAGACGGCGAGTCCTACGACGGGACGTACCTCATCGCCGCCTCCTGGTCGGACCCATCGTATCTGGATGGGTTGGAACTCTCACTCATCGACCGCGGGTCGAAGCAGTTCATCTCGACCGACGAGCAGGGCCGAACCGATATCGAGGGGCTGTACGCGGCCGGCCGGCTTGCCGAGCAGCACCACCAGACCATCGTCGCCGCGGGCCACGGCGCACAGGTCGGGCTCACGCTGCTGGAGGATTCCGACATCGACTTCTATCACGACTGGACCGCGCCGGAAGGGTACTTCACCGGCCGTGACCGCCCAGTTCCGCCGGGATGTGAGGAAATCGACGAGGAAGAGCGCAAGAAGCGCGAACAGGAGTCCCTGGGGGTCATGCAGCGGTACTTCGAGGAGCCGATGCCGGGTGAGCCAACGATGCACCCGAGCGTCGATCAGGATTCGGATTGATAGGGCCTACTGTAACAGTTTCCCGGTTCGACCGTACGGTGGTCGATGCCGAAACGGCGTACAGCAGTCGCTATGGCCCTGTTTCGAGCGAGCGTTCGACGGACTGCAGCTGTTCGATCCGCTCGGCCGTCGGTGGGTGGGACCGCGTTTCGATAGACAGGGAATCGGTCGACGCTGCCGTATCGAACCCGTGTGGAAGGAAGCACAGACCGCGGACGCCCGCGTACGCGGAGCGCTTGTCTGTCCCCGGCCGGTCGTCATCTCCATCGAGTGTCTCTAACGCCCTGACGAGTGCGGCGGGGTCACCAGTCAACTGGGCAGCGCTCCGGTCGGCGGCGAACTCCCGAGCGCGCGACAGCGACCGGCCGAGGACGACAACGGGGGCAGTGAACACGCCCAGCGCGACGCCGCCGAACAGGACTGTCACCGCGAACAGGAACAGAAACCCCAGCGTGAACGCGAGGCTTCCGAAGGGGGCGTCAAGCACCCGGACGCTGAATACGTATGCGAGACCGAGTGCGACAAGCCCGAGCGCGTGGCGGCTCCCGCCCGGGAGCAGGTCCGCAAGCGGGTCGTACTCGCCGTTAGTCAGCGACGGGAGGAAGCTGGCCAGCGTCATGACGGTCGCGTCGCGGTTGGCGACGTGCATGAGTTCGTGGGCCAGTACGGCGTCGAGTTCGTCGCCGTCGAGGGTCGACAGCAGCCCCTCGCTGACGACCACCGTCGCGCCGCCAAGCGTCCCGATGGCAAAACTGTTCGGTACGTCGGCGTCTGCGACGGCAATCCGTGGCGGCGTGAGGTCGGCCAGTTGCGCGAGCCGCTGGACTCGCTCGTGGAGGTCGGGATACTCAGCAGGGCCGACGATGCGAGCGTCGACCTCGGCCATCGTCTGGGCGCTGGTGTATCTGAGCTGTGCCCAGACAAACGCCACGAGGGCGGGGGCGAGAACGGCCACCCACCAGGCGATGCGTGCCGATGCCCCACCGAACGGAAGGGAGGCGGCAACGGTATCCCGCACCGGCGAAAGCCAGGGCGTCAGGAGCACCGCCGCGGTAGCGACCACGGCGATGTCGACAGCGAGGAGCAACAGGAGGGTCCACAGCATACGGCGGGTCAGTGTCCGCATAGGGGTAGTTTTGCTATACCCACAGCGGATGAAAGGTTTTCTGCTCGGACAGTCCAGCAGTGAGGGAAAGTATTTATTTTGCCGCCGGAAACGGTGCCGTAGTGTCAACAAAGCTGGTGCGTGCCGCCCTCGCCCTCCTCTGTGCGGTCGCTGTCCTGTTCGGCACGGCGCTGTTTCCCGGCGCACTCGGCGTCGGGTTCGAGTCGAGCGGCCCCCTCGACAGCCGAGCGAGCGAGCCGACCACACCCGACGGAACAGCGCCTGACGATGTCGACGGTGAGCCGACACCGGTAGCGACGAGTGATGGGGCGGAGACGACGCCGCGGTCGACGAGCGGCGAACCGGCGGCGACAGCGACGCCAACACCGACGGAGACGGCGACAGAAACGCCGGCAGCCGGCGGGAGCGAAGACAGTGGGTCCCCCATGCTGGTGAAACTGATTGGACTGGCGCTGATCGGCGGGTTCGGCGTCGTTGCAGTCGGAGTCATTCGGGCTGCATCGAACGCGGAGGGTGACGGGTCGACAGACGGCGGACTGCTCTTGCCCCCTATCATCGACAAACTGGCCGGGACAGTCGTCTCGGCGGTTTCGGACGGCGCGGTGGGGCGGACTATCGGGCGGATTCCGAAGGTAACGACCGCCGCGCTGCTCTCGGGTTCGTCGTCGCTCTCACGGGTCGGAGCCGGTATCAGTGCCGTCTCCGGCGGTATCCTGACCGGATTGGCGACGGGGGTCGGATCAGTCGGCACGATGTCACTTCGGGGGGTCGCCGGCCTGCCGAGTGCGCTCGGGTCGCTCTCAGTCGCGCCGTTCAAAGCCCTCAGCGGCTTCGGCGGGACCGGCGGCTTCCTCGCCTCAGTCCGGAGTGGTGTCGATAGCCCGTCGCTGTTTGGCTCGTCGGATGCAGCGGCCAAGCAGTCAGCGGCTGGCGAATCGACGGCTGACGCGGACAACGGTCCGGAAATCGATAGTCTGTCCATCCAAGAGGCCTGGGCACTGCTGGCTGACCGCGTGTCGGTATCGGACCCCGAGACGGCGACGCCCGGAGAGTACGCTCGCCGGGCTATCGACAGCGGGCTTCCGGCAGCGCCCGTACGCCGGCTAACAACCCTCTTTCGGGAGGTCGAATACGGTGGGAGATCGGCGACCGGAGAGCGGACTGAGTCGGCCCGGACCGCCCTCAGACAACTCCTTGACCGGGGTGATGACTGATGAGTGACGCGAAATCACAGCAGGGGGACACTGCCAGCGCGAACATCGACGTCAGTGTCGAACGGCCGACACCGGGGCGCAAGTTCGTCCGGTACACGCTGTTGGGACTCGCCGCGCTTGCCGGGGCGGTGTTCGTCGTTACCTTCCCCTCGGTGCTGCCGGATGTTGGGAGCGGGACGGCGAGACGGCTCCAACTCGGTGCGAGCGTCAGCGCTGCCGTCGTCGGCCTTTTCGGCCTGTATACCGTTGTCCGGACAGAGGACTCGACGCTTCCGCCGGTGAAAGGGCGACAGCCGCGTGATACGTCTCATGCCGACGAAAGCGACGAGTCGACGGAACTGCTTGATGAGCTACTGGAGCCGGAAGCGATAACGTCGGAATCCGGCGAGCTAGTCGGCAACGAAATTGACGAGTTGCTCGCAAAAATCGACGGGCGTGTCGACCACTACAACGGCCTCGAAGCGAGTTATGCGTCAGAAGTCAGAAACAGACTCCGTGAGGCCGCGAGACAGATGCTGGTCGAAACGGCAGATATGTCGATGGAGGCGGCGGCTCGAGAAGTCCGCACTGGCTCGTGGACGGACGACCGCCGAGCGATGTCCTTCCTCGGCGGCCCAGAGGCACCCGACCCGCCCATTGAAATGCAGTTGCGGGACTGGGCCAGCGGTGAGGGATTCGACCGGAAAGTCGAGGCTGCAGCGGCCGAAATACGCCGGCTTCAGCGGGGTGGGCACGCGTGAGCACGCGCGAGACGACCCAGCGTAACGTCGGCGTCTCGGCCGCGCTAGTGGCCGGCGGAGCCGGTATTGTCACCGGAAATCCGGCGGTTTTCATGGTCGCGGCGGTGGCGCTGGTGTACGCGGCCTATCAGGCGGCCATCGGTGACCCCGAACCGACGCTCACAGTCGAGCGCCACGTCGAACCGGCCGACCCGCTTCCCGGCTCGGAGGTAACAGTGACGCTCACACTCACGAACGACGGGGACGCGACCCTGCCCGATGTTCGCATCCTCGACGGCGTTCCGGGGCGGCTGGAAGTCGTCGACGGCTCTCCCCGATTCGGGACCCATCTCGAAGCCGGGGCGACGGATTCGGTCACCTACACCGTCGAAGCCCGGCGCGGCGACCACGCGTTCACCGACGTTGCGGTCGTCTGCCGGAATCTGACCGGAACCGTCGAGTTCGCCGAGCAGGTCACCGTCGAGACGACGCTGTCGTGCAGCGCCAGTGTGGACACGGTCCCGCTCTCGGGCCAGACACTCTCCCAATCCGGGCGTGTCCCGACGGACGCCGGCGGGAACGGGCTCGCCTTCTACGCCATCCGTGAGCACCAGTCCTCGGACCCGATGAGTCGCGTCGACTGGAACCGCCTCGCGAAGACGAACGAGCTAGCGACGGTCGAGTTCAAGGAGACGCGAGCGGCCACCGTTATCACGCTGGTGGATTCACGACACCCCGTCGCGGCCGAGGCGAACGCGCCCACGGCTGTCCAGTTCTGTGCATATGCGGCCCAGCAGGTCGGTTCGGCGCTTCTGGGGATGGACAACCGCGTCGGTGCCGCAGTCTACGACAGTTGCGAGACGCTCCAGCCGTCTGCCAATCGGGCACAGGAACAGCGATTGGAGGCGTTTCTAGAGGAGACTGTGAGCGGGGCACCCACCGGGTCGGCGGGGGCCCGCGGTTCATCGCTGCTCGACACCGGTACCCGAACCCGGCGAATGCAGTCACCGACCGAGATGGCGGACCGCTACGGCATCGCCGACGGCGGCGACGCGGTAGCGACGCTCGACCGCTCGATACCGGGCGAGTCACAGGTCGTGTTCTGTACGCCGCTGCTCGACGACCGGGCGGCCGACGCGGCGAAACGGCTTGCCGCGTACGGACACGCGGTCACGGTCGTCAGCCCGGATATGACGACCGGTGACAGCCCGGGCAGTACCGTGGAGCGAATCGACCGAACAGCCCGCCTCGACAGCCTTCGAGGGACGGTCCGAGTCGTCGACTGGACGCCCACGGAACCGCTCGCTAAGGCACTCATTCGCGCAACGGAGCGGTGGGCATGACGGA
The DNA here is from genome assembly GCF_000336635.1 of Haloarcula japonica DSM 6131. GTDB lineage: Archaea > Halobacteriota > Halobacteria > Halobacteriales > Haloarculaceae > Haloarcula > Haloarcula japonica. The sequence continues at coordinate 5,733 of NZ_AOLY01000038.1, forward strand.
ACTCGACAGTCGACCGGCGGCATCGAGCGCGGCACTGGCCGGGACGGTCGCGGTACTCGTCTCGCTCGTTCTCGGCCTCGCTGTCGGGGACCCGAGACCAGTCCTGACCGGCTTCGTCGGCGGGCTTTGTATCGCAGCTGGGCTCTGGGCGCTCCGCAGCGATGCCCACACGCGCATCGCCGGCGGTAGCGTCGCCATCATCCTCGGCGCGGGCGTGTTCTGTGGAACCGCACTGCTGGCGACTGACTACTGGTCGCTCGTCGTGGCGCTCGGGTTCCCGTTGGCCGCCACACTCGTCGTCATCGACGCGAGTAGCGGATTGGTGCCGCCGACCGATGCGACGGACGAACTCACGGCAATGCTCGACGAGAGCTTCGTGGTACTGGTGGTCGGTATCTGCGTCACAATCGTCTGTGCCGTCGCCGCTGCCGTCAGGCTGCCCTGGATACTCGTCCGTGTCGTCGCCGGCTTCTCGGTCCACCCACTCGTGGGCTTCGTGACGCTACAGGTCGGAGTCCTCCTCGCCCTGTTGTTGCTGGACAAAACCACGAAGACGCTGGAGTCGTGGATTCCGGAACCCACAGCGACGACCGACCGGGCGCTCGGGCGGCTGGACCTGCTGGGGACGAGCTGGTGGGACATCGACCGCTACGTCAAGGCCGCCATGGGCTTGCAGGTGTTCGTGGCGTTTGTTCCGACAGCACAGGGACTGTTCGACCGCTTCCTCGGAACCCTCCCAGTGCTCGGGCCGGCCCTGCGGGTCACTCTGGGTGGTCCGCTCCATCTCGTCCTTGCGGCCGGACTCTTGGCGTTACTGGCTATTCTCATCATCGAACGGCTCCGGCAGTGGCTGTTGCAGTGGCTGGGGGACGACCCTGGACGGTCGCTGGCCCGGCAGGCCGGCAGTATCGTTGTCCCTGTGGGACTGCTGCTGGGCGCGCTGGTCCTTACCGCCGCTGGCGTGACCCGGCGAGTAGCGCCCACGTACTCCGGGGCCGGCCACTATGGCTCGGCTACCGTATTGCTCCTCGGCGTCCTCATTTCGGTCGTCGTCCTTCGCGGACTCGTCACGGTGCTGTCCGAACTGGTCGGTGCGGAGTTGCTGTCCAGACGTGTGGCAGGGTTCGCGGCTGGAAGCGGGCTCCTGTTCGTCATGACGTTGCTCGGGGCTGAGCGCGGACTCGTACCGATACTCGTCCTCGTCGGGAGCGCGGCGGCGCTGCTGGTCTGGGACGCCGGCGCGCACGCCAGCAGTATCGGGCAGCAACTGGGGCGAAACGCTGAGACGACCGACAGCGAGTTCGTCCACGTCACCGGAACTGCGGTCGTCCTCGTCGGAGCGATACTCCTCGTGCTACTCGTTCGATACGTACTCATCCCGGTCGTAGTTCCGACCACGGCTGCCGGGCTCTCAGTCAGTTCAGTGGTCGCGCTCGGGCTGGTTCTGCTGGCGATAGCCGCGTTCACCCTCGCACTGAACGCACACGACGGCGGGCCACGTACCAGCAGTGACAGGAGCGGCAAGCGGAGCGAGCGGTCCGCCAATGACAGCGATTAGTTCCGCCGGGGAGACAGGGGCTTTTACCCTCGCGCCGCGAACCGGCAGGTATGCTGACCGGAGTCAACATCGTTCTGGGGGTGTCTGGGTCTATCGCGGCCGTCAAGACGGTGGAGCTCGCACACGAACTCCGACGACAGGGGGCGTCCGTTCGGGCCGTGATGACCGACAGCGCGACGGGCATTATCCACCCGTGGGCACTTGAGTTCGCAACGGACAATGAGGTCGTTACCGAAGTCACAGGCAGCGTCGAGCACGTCGACCTCTGCGGGCGCTCGGGCTGGGGTGATGTGCTCTTGCTCGCGCCGGCGACGGCAAACACCGTCAGCAAAGTCGCCGCGGCAATCGACGACACGCCCGTAACGACGTGTGTGACGACTGCTCTCGGCGCGGACGTGCCCGTCGTCGTCGCGCCGGCGATGCACGAACCGATGTACGACCACCCCGGCGTACTGGACGCTATCGACCGCGTCGAGTCCTGGGGCGTCGAGTTCGTCGACCCGCGGGTCGAGGAAGGGAAAGCCAAGATCGCGACCGAGGAAGCCATCGTCACAGCGACCGCCAGGGCCGCAGGCGACCGACCGCTAGCGGACGAGCACGTCGTCGTGACCGCGGGCGGGACCACGGAATCAGTCGACCCCGTGCGGACGCTCTCGAATCGCTCTTCGGGGCAGACTGGCCGGGCAGTCGCACAGGCCTGTTACACCCGTGGGGCCGACGTGACACTGGTCCACGACGGACCGAACGTTCCCTACGCGACCGTCGAGCAAGCCGAATCCGCCGCGGAAATGACCGAGGCCGTCCGTCGGGTCGCCGACTCAGCCGACGCGCTGGTCTCGGCAGCCGCCATCTCGGATTACACCGTCGAACAAGCAGCTGAGAAGATCAAGAGCGGGCAGGCGGAACTGACGCTGACGCTGCAGCCGACGCCGAAGCTCATCGACACCGTTCGGTCGGACCACCCCGACCTCCCTATCGTCGGGTTCAAAGTCGAAACCGAAGGCGACGACGAAACGCTGATCGAGCGCGCCCGTGAGATACGCGAGCGGGCCGGGCTGGCTTTCGTGGTCGCCAACGGCGCGAACGTGATGGGAGCCGAGGAGACGCGCGCCCTACTCGTGGACGACGGGACGGCGGCGGAGTACGCCGGGGACAAGCAGGGGCTGGGTGCCCGTGTTGCCGATGAACTCGGTGACCGTCTGTCCAGTGATGACTGAGCGCGTAACCGATTACGAAATAGTTTTGCGTGTTCCGTTGCTCCGGTCCGATAACGACAGTACTGCCCGACGAACCGCTATTCGGAGTTTCTAAACAGAGACTGTGACTGTACTACCACCCCGTCGCCTGCTCGTGCCAGTAGCCGATTCGGTGACGGTCCGTAACACCGTTGCCTACGCCATTGAACAGGCCGAATCGGCGGCCAGAGAGGGACAGCAACAGGTGTCGTTGCACCTCGTCGCCGTCGCAAGCACGCGCGCCGTCGACCCCGACGCTCAGACGGAACTCGGCCAGGCAAAGGACCTGCTCGACCGCATCGAGGTCTGGCTCGACGAAGACCTCGGCGAGTCCCCACCATCGAACCTCGACGTGGAACTGGGCGTCATCGGCGCCGACCGCTACCTGTTCAGCCCTGGTGATTACGCCGACGCGATTCTGGCCTACGCCGACGAACACAGCATCGAACGGGTCGTCCTCGATCCGGAGTTCAACCCGGGCGGCACGACGCCGATGCTTCGGCCGCTCGAAGTCGAACTCGTCCGGGGCGATATCGACGTCGAGACCGCACCCGTCGAGCGGCCGGCACGGTCGACCGCGCTCGCTCGCGCCGCGACGCTCCCGAAGTATCTCACCATTTTTGGGGCGTCATACCTGTTTTATTTGCTGTTGAGCTCGTACAAACCGTTGGATTTCCTTACTGGCGCGATAACGGCGACTATCGTCACTGCATTGCTTGCACCAATCGCGTTCAGTCGCCAGCCGTCGCTGACCCGGATTCCGCGACAGCTCGCCCGGCTGGCGATTTACGTCCCGTACCTGCTCAAGGAAATCGCCGTCGCCAACCTCGAAATCGCCTACGTCGTCTTGCACCCGTCACTACCTATCGACCCGAAAATAGTCGAGTTTGAGGCAGCCATCTGGGGTGATGGCCCGGTGACGACGCTGGCAAACAGCATCACGCTGACGCCCGGAACGCTCACCGTCAGCGTCTCCGAGCAGGCGTTCGATATCCACTCGCTCACCGGGGGTGCGCGCGAAGACCTGTTCGACGGTGGCCTCGAACGGGCCGTCCGGTTCGTCTTCTACGGCCGGGAGGCCGCAGCGATTCCCTCGCCGCGCGAACGGGGGCAGGGGGACGACGATGGCACAATCGAGAGCGACATCGGCGACCCGGAGGTGGCCGACGATGATTGAGTTCGAAGCGGCGCTGCTGGCAATCGCTAGCGCGTTCGTCCTGTTCGCTATCGTATCGCTGTACCGCGTGTTCGCCGGACCGACGGACCACGACAGGGTCATCGCGGTCAACGTGATCGGGACGAACACTGTCATCGCTATCGCGCTCGTCTCCGGCGCGCTCGATAAGCCGCTGTTCCTGGACATCGCGCTCGTGTACGCCCTGCTGAACTTCCTGCTCTCGATAGCGTTCTCGAAGTTCAACGTCGAGCACGGGGGTGTACTATGACGCCAACCGAGTGGGCCATTGTCGTACTCGCACTGGTCGGTGCCTTCTTTGCTGGCGTCGCCTCGATCGGCATTGTCCGACTTCCCGACGTGTACACACGCGCTCACGCGGCATCGAAAAGCGATACGCTGGGGGCCGTTCTCACTATCGCTGCCGCCGCACTCGCGATTCTGTCTCTTATACACATCTCTGAGCGNGCCCGCTCAGAGATGTGTATAAGAGACAGGGACCAGGGTATCGAGCCGTGGACTGCCGGCGATGAGGAGGGCAAGTCATGACGCTCTCGCTCATTGAAGCAGTGTTGTTGGTGTTCGTGCTGGGCTGTGCTATCGGCGCAGCCGTACTCCGTGACGTGCTGGCGTCGCTTATGGCGTTTGCCGCCTACAGCCTCGGCATCTCCATCATCTGGGTGATGCTTGAAGCCCCTGACGTGGGGCTGACCGAAGCGGCTGTCGGGGCCGGCATCATGACGATACTGTTCATTCTGGCGCTGGCAAACACCGTTCGGCCACAGGAAAACGGACTGTTCGAGTCGATCAGCGTCCGGACCGTCGTGCTGGTCGGCGCGTTCGTCGTCGTCATGATCGCGACAGTTCCGTCGTTGCCAGCGATTGGGGCAGAGGGCGCGGCGAACCCCGTCGTCAGCGGCGAGGTAACGCAGCACTACATCGACAATGCATACGCGGACACGGAGGTCCACAACGCGGTAACGGCCGTGCTCGCGGCCTACCGTGGATTCGACACGCTGGGTGAGGCGGTCGTGGTGTTCTCCGCTGGCGTCGCGGCGCTGACCGTCCTCAGACAGGAGGTGTTCGCATGAGTAGCGACGAGCGAACCGGGCTGTACGTCGAGAGCACCATCATCATGACAACGGTCCGCGTCGTCGCGCCGTTCGTGCTCACCTTCGCCCTGTTCGTGATGTTCCACGGGGCAGACTCTCCGGGCGGTGGATTCCAGGGCGGAGTCATCGCCGGGTCGGTCGTGATGATGCTCGCTTTCGCCTACGGCATTGACGCGGCCCGGGAGTGGCTCGACGTCCGCGTCGTCGCCTCGCTCGCGTCCGGTGGCGTGCTCACGTTCGCGGCGATTGGGCTGGGGACGATTCTCCTGGGCGGGAACTTCCTCGAGTACCACCTGTACGAACAGTTCATCTCACACGCGATTGCTTACGGTATCGAACTCGTCGAACTGGGCATCGGTGGTATCGTCGCCAGCGTTGCCATCGGCCTCTTCTTCCTGCTTGCGGCCGGGTTCGGCCACGCCGTCGATGCACCGGAGGATGAGAGTTAATGTTTGAACTGCTGAACTCACACTACAACTACTTCGCGGTGATGCTCCTGCTGGGTATCGGCCTCTACATGCTCATCGAGTCCAAGAACCTCGTGAAGAAAGTCATCGGGATGAACATCTTCCAGACGGGCATCTTCCTGTTTTTCATCACGCTCGCGTTCCGGGCCGGCGGGAATCCGCCGATCATAAAGGAGGGCGGCGGCCCCTACGTCAGCCCGCTGCCACACGTCCTCATCCTGACGGCTATCGTCGTCGGGGTGAGCCTGACCGCCGTGGCGCTGGCGCTTATCATCCGCATCTACACCGAGTACGGCACGCTGGACGAAGACAAACTCAAACAGCTCTACTATGATTGAACAACTCCCCGTATTGTTGGTCGTCCTGCCGATTATCGGCGGTGCAATCCCGCTGGCCGCGAGTCTCGTCAGCGACCGAGCAGGGTGGCCAGTCGCGACGCTGACGCTCATCGGCCAGGCCGTCTTGGCCGGACTGCTCGCGTGGACCGTCAGCACGAGCGGGACCGTTTCCTACGCGGTCGGTGGTTTCGCCGCCCCGTACGGCATCGAACTCGTCGTCGACGGGCTGTCGGGGGCCGTCGCCTTGCTCGTGGCAGTCGTGTCACTGGGCGTACTCGCGTACGCCCGACAGGCCGGCCCGCACTCGGGCCCCTTCTACGGGCTGTACCTACTATTAGTGGCCGGTCTGACAGGTATGACGGTCACCGGCGACGTGTTCAACCTCTACGTGTTCCTCGAAATCACGGGGCTTGCGGCGTACGGTCTCGTGGCGAGTGGCCGGGACGCAAGCGCCGCCGTCGCAGCGTTGAAATACCTCATCATCGGAACCGTCGGGGCCTCACTGTACCTGCTCGGCATCGGCTACCTGCTTGCGGCAACGGGTACGCTCAACATGGCCGATCTGGCGACCAAACTCGGGGAGATGGCAGCCTACGACTCGACGCTCGTCCTGACCGCGTTCGGGCTGATGGTCGGCGGGCTGACGGTGAAAGTCGCCCTGTTCCCGCTGCACACCTGGCAGCCAGACGCCTACGCGAACGCCCCGGACACCGTGAGCGCGTTCATCTCGGCGCTCGTCTCGACGGTCTCGGCGTACGCGCTCGCTCGCCTGCTGTTTTCCGTGTTCACCGTGGAGTTCCTGACGGCCGTGCCCGTCGCTCGTTGGGCACTGGTCGGTCTGGCGTGCGTGAGCATCATTGCGGGAAGTGCGCTCGCCGTCTCGCAAGACAGCGTCCAACGGATGCTCGCGTACTCCTCGGTATCACAGTTCGGCCTCGTCGTCGCCGGGTTCGCCATCGCGACCCCGCTGGCCGTCGTCGGTGCGACCGTCCACCTACTCGGCCACGCAGTGATGAAAGGCGGGCTGTTCGCTGCGACGGGGGTCATCGAGCGGGAGACGGGCGCGACGACGGTGAACGGTTACGCTGGGATGGGGAGCCGCGTCCCACTCCCGGCGTTTTCCTTCGCCGTGCTCTCGCTGGCAATGGTCGGTGTTCCGCCGGCTGTCGGCTTCGTCGGCAAGTGGTACATCGTCCTCGGCGCAGTCAACGCCGAGAACTGGCCCGTCGTGGCCGTGTTGCTCGCGAGTACGCTGCTGACGCTCGCGTACTTCGCCCGCCTCGTCGAGCGGCTCTACTTCGCCGAGGCGACCATCCACTCAGAGCCTGACGAGGTTCCCGTAACAGACGGGAGCGGACAGGCGGTCTCGTTCGGGATGATCGCCGTCGTCGTCATCGCAGCCGCGCTCGCGGTCGCGCTGACAGCAGCCGTACCGGAGTTACAAGCAATGCTTGAGGACACGCTTCCACCCCTTCTAAACCAATGACTGAGTCGCTACGCCCAATCCTGGCAATCCTCGTCTCCACAGTGGCCATCCCCGTGATTCTCTCGCTTAAGCGCCGGCCGAACGTGCGGGAGGGGGTGACCCTGACTGTCGCGTTCGCAAAGTTCGCTATCATTGCGAGCATGGTTCCCGGTGTCCTGTCGGGGACACAATACGAATTCGCCCTCGGACAGTTCGCCACCGGGATCGAACTGGCGTTCAGCGTCGACCCGCTCGGGCTGCTGTTCGGACTGCTCGCGAGCTTGCTGTGGATCGTCACCAGTTTCTACAGCATCGGCTACATGCGCGGTCTGGACGAACACGCACAGACGCGCTATTTCGCCTCCTTCGCCGCCAGCCTCGCGTCGGCTGTCGGCGTCGCCTTCGCGTCGAACCTGCTGACACTGTTCGTCTGTTACGAACTACTGACAGTGTCGACGTATCCGCTCGTTACCCACGACGAGACCGACGAGGCCCGCGCGGCCGGCCGGAAGTACCTCGCGTACACCTTCGGCGGCGGCGTCGCCGTGCTAGGGGGCACAGTTCTGGTGTTCGTCCTCGCTGGGACGACCGCGTTTACCCCCGGCGGGCTCGAAGGCCTCGCGACGGCCGACCCGACGCTGGCACGGGCAGCGTTCGCCCTGCTTGCGGCCGGCTTCGGCGTCAAGGCCGCACTGATGCCGATGCACTCCTGGCTCCCGGACGCGATGGTCGCGCCGACGCCGGTGTCTGGCCTGTTGCACGCTGTCGCGGTCGTCAAAAGCGGTGTGTTCGGCATCGCCAGAGTTGTCCTCGACGTGTACGGCCCTGTGACGATGGAGCAACTCGGTGTCGCTCTCCCACTGGCCGCGATTGCGGCCTTCACCCTGCTGACCGCGAGTATCATCGCACTCAGACAGGACAACCTCAAGCGGCGACTGGCGTATTCAACGATAAGCCAACTCTCCTATATCGTGCTCGGGCTGGCACTGCTCAAGGAGGACGCTCTAACCGGCGGCTTGCTCCACATCCCCGCCCACGCGTTTATGAAACTCACCCTGTTCTTCTGTGCCGGCGCGATCCACGTCGAAACTCACACCGACGACATCAGCGATATGGCCGGCATCGGGAAACGGATGCCGCTGACGATGGCCGCCTTCGCCGTCGCCGCGGCCGGGATGGCCGGGATTCCGCTGGTCGCTGGCTTTGTCAGCAAGTGGTATCTCGTTATCGGCGCGCTGAGCCTCGATGGCGGGCTCATCTTCGCCGCCGCCCTGCTTGTCTCCGGCGTGCTCAACATTGCGTACTTCTGGCCCATCGTCTACCAAGCGTACTTCGAGTCGCCGGAGGGACACGACGAGAAGCCCCTCTTGGAAGGGCCACTCGGGGGGCGAGACGAGGTTCGAGCCGACGGTGGTGATGGCCACGAGTCGGGTAATACCGACGACGACTCCGACGAGGGCGAGGTTCCGAATACCGAACACGTCGACCACCTCGGCAAACACCGTGAGGACCACGAACACCACGGCGGCCCGCCCGCAGGGGGCTGGGACGACCGCGGCTGGCGCGGCGGCGAAAGCACGTGGTTCATGCTCGGGCCGATCCTCACCGCGGCCACGCTGTCGCTCCTGCTGGGGACAGTGCCATACACGGCTGTCTTCCTGCGGATCGTCGATACCATCGTCAGTAATCTGCCGGGGGTGATGGCCTAATGTCGATGCTTACAGCGGTTCCGCCAGTCGTCGTACTACTTGCGCTGGCAATCGTCGTGTCCCGGCTTCCGCGGCGTGCCGGACACGCGGTCGGTGTGCTCGTGCCTGCACTTGCGGTGCCGTGGGCACTTGCGGTCCCGGAGGGCGCACATCTCCAGACCCAGTTCCTCGGGTTCGACGCCGTGCTACTGAACGTCGATCCGTTCTCGCGGCTGATGGGAATCATCTTCGGGCTCATCGCCGCAGTTGCTGTCCTCTACTCCTACGCCAGCGATGCTGATACGACGCAGACCGGGTACGCTCTCTCTTACGTCGCGACCAGTTTTGGGGCCGTGTTCGCTGGCGACTGGCTGACGCTCATTTTCTTCTGGGAACTGATGGCCGTCACGAGCACGCTACTGGTGTGGCACTACGGCGGCAAGGCGGTCCGGGCCGGCTTCCGGTATGCCCTGCTCCACGGACTGGGCGGCACGCTGTTGATGGCCGCTATCCTCAGACACTACGTCGAGGTGGAGACGTTCCTGTTCGCGTCAGTGCCGGGCGGTCCGGAAACGGCCGGAATCACGTCTGGGCTGGCCGCCGCCTTGGCCGCTATCGGTATCGGCGTCAACGTCGGCTTCATCGGCCTGCACGCGTGGCTGCCCGACACCTATCCGCGGCCACACATTGCTGCCAGCGTGTTTCTCTGCGTGTTCACGACCAAGACCGGCGTCTACGGAATGTACCGCGCGTTCCCCAACGGCCACGAGGCCATCGCGTACATGGGCGGTGGAATGGCTGTCTTCGGTGCGTTGTTCGCGCTGTTCCAGAACGATATGCGGCGGCTCCTTTCCTATCACATCCAGTCACAGGTCGGGTACATGGTCGCCGGCGTCGGTGTCGGGAGCGCCCTCTCACAGGCTGGCGCGTTCGCTCACGTGTTCAACCACATCCTCTACAAGGGCCTGCTGTTCATGACCGCCGGTGTCGTCATCTACCGGACCGGGACGGAGAGCCTGAAGAAACTCGGCGGTCTCTGGCGGGAGATGCCGATCACGGCGGGGGCGTTCTCCGTCGCTGCGCTGTCTATCGCCGGCTTCCCCGGGTTCAACGGGTTCGTCAGCAAGGGGATCATCATCTCCGGAAGCCACTACACCTTCGGCAAGGGACCGCTCCCGCTCGGTGAGTTCTATACGCTTGAGTGGATGTTGCTGCTGGGCGGCGTCGGCACGTTCATGTCGTTCATCAAGTTCGGCTACTACGCGTTCTTCCACGGTGAGTACGACAGCAGTGTGCCGGACGCGAACCGTCTGCAGAGCGTGGCAATGGTATCTGTAGCCGCGCTCTGTGTCATCTACGGCGTGTACGACACGGCGCTGTTCGCCATCCTTCCGTTCGACGTTACGAGCGAGGCTGTCGTCCACCACGTATACAAGACCTACACCATCCCCCACCTCATCGAGGGAGTCGTCCTCGCCGTCCTCGGACTGATCGGCTTCGCGGTGACAAAGAAGCCCCTCTCGAAACTCGGCCGTGTCCCGGACATCGATTCGCTGTACAATCCCGCTGTCTTCTATGGCACCCGCGGCCTCGTTGTCGGTGTGACCGAGTTGTACGCCGCCGTCGACCGCGCTGTGGTTCAGGCCACAGGCATCGTCACGCGGACAGTGACGTCCCCAAACGACGTGATTGTGCGGCTCCGTGACGACGACACCCTCGTACATCCGATGCGGGCCGGCATCGGACTTAGCATCCTCATCCTCGCGGTCTTCGTTACGGTAGCACTGCTGGCTCTTTCATGAGGTCCTAAAAACACCTTCTGTGATAATCGCGGACCAGATCAGCCAGATATGGTTTCAAGCACTCCAGAATAGCTGTTAGCAGACAGGGTGATTACAGTCTCTGATAATACAGGTGCAGACTTATATATCTCCATAGCCACGATTCGATAAGCACGGCATAACAGGGGAACCTGTTGATGCGTGCGGACACAACAATGGAACTCAAACGATTCTTCAACGACGACGATGCTGTGTCGCCGGTCATCGGGGTCATCCTGATGGTCGCAATCACGGTCATCCTCGCAGCCGTTATCGCAACATTCGTCCTCGGACTGGGCGATCAGGTCAGCAGCACGGCACCGCAGGCTAGCTTTAGTACGGATTATGACTCAAACGATGGCCAAGTCACGGTAACACATGATGGTGGTGACTCTATTAAGGCAAGCAACTTGTACTTTAGAGGGACCGGATTTGATTCCAGCAACGTTACCAATGGAATAGGAAGTAATAATGACCCGTGGCCAGGTGGCAATACGAGTGGAAGCAACAGCAAGGTTGTTGCTGGTGACCGGGTCAATGTTGGGGTGTCTGGCGACAGCTACGACTTCCGAGTCGTCTACGAGTCGTCCACTGGCGATAACTCCGCAACGCTCGCTACCGCATCCGGACCGGACGCATAAGCCCGCGGCATCTCGTTTTTTCCGGAACAAAAACCCGTGAGTTTATAACTGATGAACACCCTGATATCTGCTGTATTCCCTGCATTGGGTGGTGGGGATCGGAGAATATGACATGAGTAAGCAGGTAGAACGGTCGGACTCCACTACGGACGATGACCTTTCCAAAGGCGAGATATTCGACGTCCTGCAGAACGAACGGCGTCGCTACACGCTGCAGTATCTACGGGAACACGACGGGCCAGTACAGCTCGGTGACCTCGCGTCACACGTCGCGGCACAGGAGTACGACTGCCCGAACACTGCAGTCACGAGCGCGCAACGGAAGCGCGTTTACACCACGTTACAGCAGTCTCATCTCCCGCGGATGGATGAGACGGGTATCATCGACTACGACGATGAAAACGGGACAATCTCCAAGACGGCACACACAGAAGAACTCACTATCTATCTCGAAATCGTGCCGGGAAGCGAGTTCCCCTGGCGCGAGTACTACCTCTCGCTCGGCGCGGTCAGTCTGGCAATCGTGACGATCCTCTGGGTCGGCATCTATCCGTTCACGGTGATCCCGCCGCTGGTCTGGGCCACGCTGATTGCGATTGTGCTCAGCGTCTCCGCGGCCTATCATACCTACGCCGGTCGTGAGATGACGCTGACCGAGTATGTGGCGCAGGAAGCCGAGTCCGACGACTGAAGTACGCAGTTTGTTTCACGGCCTTGCGCTGTTTCGTTTGTCCCGTTTACCGCTGAACTATCCAAACACCGCCGTATCGAATTCCGGCGGTACAGCCAGCCTTGAAGGTTTTCAAGGCGTGGTTGAACGGCTAAAACGTGCTGTGAGTATAAGTGGGCACATCTCATGTGGTTGAGTCAGCACACCCCGCGAGCCGGTAAGGAAATCCTTCGATATATAGGGGGTTCCTACTCGGGTCACACTCGCGGTGTGCGTCGAACAAACCATGGATATCAAACAACTCATCCACGACGACGACGCAGTGTCGCCGGTCATCGGGGTCATCCTGATGGTCGCAATTACGGTCATTCTGGCCGCAGTAATCGCCTCCTTTGTGCTCGGTCTCGGTGACCAAGCACAGCAGGCAACGCCACAAGCTAGCTTCTCATTTGAATATGATTCTTCTGCAAGTGGTAGCGGTAGCAACGAAGGAATGCTAACGATAACGCATGATGGCGGGGACACAATCCAAGGTAACGAACTCTTTGTCCGTGGTGATCTTGCAGACGGAAGTTCCTGGTCAGGGTCGACGCCCGATATTGACAGCACTAATCCTGATGACGATTGGGACACCGCTGTGGGAGGTCAAACGGAGGTAACCGCTGGGAACTCTATAGATGCTGCTGTTTCATCTAATTACGATATCCGTGTCGTCTACGAAACTCAAGAAGGCGACACTTCTGCAACACTCGCTCAAGATAGCGGTCCGGACGCATAATCCGGTTCTCAATTTTTGTTTTGTAAGCGATGAGCAGTGGCGTGATAGTGCTTGAATTGACGTTAGTCTCATACTGGTAATATTGCAGAATCAAACACGAGAACCCGTTACGATACTTTTATTCCCACCTACCCAGTGACTGATAACGATGGAAAGAACGCGGGCTGTTATCACCAGTGTGATCGCCATTATACTCGGCGTTACACTTCTTTCTGGCCCGCTGGTCCCCGGCGTGACGCTGGCAACGGAACCAGAACCGGTCGCGCTCGAAACGGGCAATGTCACAGTTTCCACGGTTGAAATGCCGGAGGACGTAACGCTAAAGAAGGGATCCTATGGCGCGGCGAGCTACTACCTTGATGCGCCGCCGGTCCGCGTACAGTTCGCGAATCGTACCGGGCGGCCGACGCTCGTCTACGAACTCACAATCGAGGAGTTGGGCTACACGCGGACGACGAACCACTTTCTGGACGACTCGACCGGTGACACGTACGACCTGACGCTGGCGTCCGATACGTTCACTGACGAGGAGATAGAACGCGAGCAGTACAACGGCACAGTGAGGGTGAACAAGCGCGACGGGTCGGGCCACGGCGTGGTTGCAACGCACAACGTTACGATATCGGTGGTCGAATGACGGCGACGGAGTTCGTCGGGCGTCTCCGACAGCGGACGCCCGCACTGTCGAACACCCGCGAGACGGCGTATTCAGTGCTGTTTGGCGACAGGCTCGGTCTGACCGTGTTTCTCGCGACGGTCGTGCTGTTCGGGCTGCTGTGGCGGACGGCGTTCCTAATTACTGACTCCTACACGCTGGCGAATGGGTTGTACAGCCTTTCGAACGGACAGCTAGCGATGACCGAGGCGGTCTACAGCCCTGGACTAGAAACGCCGGGGGCGAACAGCTACGGCGGCCAGCGGTTTGCGCGCAACTACGGCGTCATTGTCCTCTCGCTGCCGCTCGTGTTCGTGCTTGACCTGCTCACCGCCATCGTCGAACTCCGTATTGCGCTGGTCGCACTCTGGTCGCTCGCGCTGTTGGCGCTGGTACTCCAGTGCGGTCGCTACACCGACGGCGACTGGGTCCTCTACGGAGGCAGCGTCGCCGTGTTGGGGCTGTTCGGGCTGAACGTCGCGCTGGCACAGCCACTCGACGCCGGCCGAACCCATCTGTACGCACTGCAACTGACGCATCTCCTCATCGCGGCGTTTACCCCGGTGGTTTTCTATCGCCTTCTCAGTCGGATGCACACGCGCCGGCTAGGACTCCTGAACGCTGTTGTGCTCACAGCCGGGACACCGCTGGCCTTCTGGGCGACGGTGCCAAAGCGCCACGCTGTCACCGGGACGGTGGTCGTCTGCATCGCGTACTGCCTCTATCGGAGCCGCAGGCCAGCGGACGGGGCAGTTATCACGCAACGGCAGACCTTCCGTGCGCTCGCCTACGCGCTGGTGGGACTGTACGCGTGGGTACACGCTCCGGAAGCGCTCCTGCTCTGTGTCACCCTGGCACTGGTCGATATCCCGACGGCCCCGGACAACAGCCCACGAACGCTCGCTCGTATCGGCATCGTCTTCGCCCTCTCCCTGTTGCCGTTCATTGTCACTAATATCGCTATCACCGGTTCTCCGGTCAAGCCCCCGAGATTGATTTCCCGTGGTGGCTCCCTTGGCGGCAATACTGCGAGCGGTACCGGCGGGAGTGGAGGGGGTGGTGGCAATAGCGGTAGTAGTGGATCTAGTGGATTACTCACGCCGCTGGCACCCCTGCTCGGGACCCTCGAAAGTGGGATGCGGCCACTGCTGCTGCTTGGCGGCGAACTCGTTTCAGGGATCAAAACGCTTCAGCAGCAGCCAGCCGACGTGTATCACGCGTTCGTCCGGTCGGGAAGCGCAGGCGGTGCGCTCGATAACACCGGTGAGGAATCGGTCAACCTTTCGCTGCTTGAGTCCGCGCCAGTTCTCATCGCTATGCTTGGCGCAGTTCCAGTCCTTCGACGGCTGCGTTTGCCCTCGTCGATAGCTGACCGGACACTCAGCGCCGACCGTGTCACAGACGCGTTCGCGATAACCGCGTTCGTCGGCGTCGTCCTGCTGTACGCCAGCCGCTTGCCGCTGCACGCACAGGTGACTGTCCGGTATCTGTTCCCGCTGTATCCACTTGGCGTGTATCTGCTCGTACGGTTACCAGCGGTACGCAGGAGCCTCACGGACCACTGGCGCATGTTCCTCTGGACAGTTGCAGGAACAGTGTTGATCGGCGGACAGGTGGCTGTGGTTTTCGTCGCGCTGACGGTGAACGGTATCGGCGAAGCGTTCCAGTTGCACGCGTTGCTCGCGCTTGGGAGCGCTGTTCCACTCGGTATCTGGGCACTGAGTGGGCGCTCACGAGGGTTCGCCGGGCAGATCGGTGCAGTGCTTCTCGGTGCTACAACGGGCGTGGCGACCGTGTTTTTACTGCTGACGACCATCGAGTACTACGCACTGGGTGATGCGCACCTCCTGCCGATTATGCGAGCGCTCGGTGAGTTGCTAGCGCTCTACTGAGTCGGTGACGGAGAATTTTAGTACGGGCTTGTAGTACCGCCAGCATGGACCGACTCAAGAAGTCCCTACTCGAAGCGCCAATTATCGAGAAGGAAGGCTATCACTACTTCGTTCACCCCATCAGCGACGGGGTCCCGATGCTTCGACCGGAACTTCTGCGCGAAATCGTCATCAAGATCATTCGGAAGGCAGAGCTCGACGACGTCGACAAAATCGTCACACCGGCGGCGATGGGAATCCATATTTCCACAGCCGTCTCGCTGATGACCGATATCCCACTCGTCGTCGTCCGTAAGCGCCAGTACGGGCTTGACGGCGAAGTATCACTGTCCCAGGTGACTGGCTACTCCGAGAGCGAGATGTACGTCAACGACGTGTACGAGGGCGATCAGGTACTCGTCCTCGACGACGTACTGTCGACCGGGGGGACGCTGGCCGGGCTTACGGGCGCGCTCGAAGACATCGGTGCGGACATCCGCGACATCGTCTGTGTCATCAAGAAAGCCGACGGGACGAACAAGCTCGACGAAGCGGGGTACGATGCCAAGACGCTGATCAACGTCCGAGTCATCGACGGCGAAGTCACTATCGTCGACGAGCACGGCGACGACTAGAGCGGTTGTTGATGCGGTTCCTGTAGAGAGTCGGGGTCGAGCCGCCAGTAGTCACCAGTAGCCTTACAAGAACCTGAGCCGATACTGGCTGTTGTGTCCCCTTCCGTTCGGCCCCTCACAAAGGATTTTGCTGCACTGTTTAGTTCACTTGTCTTGCTTGGGCCACTGGCGCTCGGGCTCCTCGTCGGTGCAAGCAGAGTTGTCTCCGGGATAACAGGTCTCACGATTCCGGACCCGCTTGGAACCATTAGCTTCAGCGTGGCCGCACTGCTGGCACTCTGGCTGGCACTGGAAGGAGCGATGGTACAGCGATACGGGCTCGAGACGATGGACCGCGGCGGCCCATTTCAGCGTGTTGCCCGGTATCTGCTGGTCACTGTCACGACACTCGCCGGACTTATCGTCGCTATCCGGTTTTTAGCGCTGTCGCTCCCGTGGGCATTCGAGACGCAGAACACGCCTGCACAGGCCCTTGGCGTATTGCTCGTTGTTGCGCTGGTTGCCACGCTGTACCGGATACTTACAGCAGCCAGAGACGGGTATCTCCATAGCAGTGAGCAACAGCAGGAAGAAGCTGAAAACAGCCTGTAACGCGAGAAGATGCTGTGAGTGGTCGATCTGACCGACTTACTGGAAAAGTGAGTTCGGCAAAATGATAGCGGGAGGTAGATTTGAACTACCGATCTGCGGGTTATGAGCCCGCCGGAATCTCCTGGCTATCCCATCCCGCTACTATCTCGTAGTCCGGTCCCCTCATTAAGGGTTGTGATTCGAGTGCCGTCCGTGAGTTAGTAACGCGCTACGTTCACCCGTCCGTATGGACCTGCCAGGTGAAGATACTCTCGGCGACGTAGTTGACCAGCATCGCAACGCCGATTGCGAGCGGGCTCGCGGCGATGAACCACAGGTCAGTTCCGGCGACGACGAGTTCAATCGTCAGCCACTGTGTGAGCAGCCAGTAAACGGCGAGCTGTACTGCGACGCCGCCGGATCGGACGAGATGGGATTTCCCGAGTCGCTTGGCGAACGACCGACGGCCGGCGTCACCCTGGCCGGCGAATGTCCAGTGTTCGTTGACCAGAAACATCACGAGAATCGCCGTTTCGACGCCGGCAGCTTTGGCCCACATATCGCTGACGCCGAAGGCCAGGCCGAGTACGGCGAGCACCGTGTTGTCGCTGATCGCGCCGACAACGCCGACGGAGACGAACTGGCCGAACCGGACACCCGACACGAGTGACTCGAACCGGTCGGGAACGATGCGTCGAACTTGCTGTTCGATGTCTATCATCGGTCTTTCTCGATAAGAGCAGTTGGCTCGTCGAGGTGTTCTGCCAGAGCCGTGTGGAAGCTGTCATCGCGCAGTTGCTTCGATCGGTGGCGAGCCGTCAGCAGTGCCTCGAGCAGGTCTATCGACGTTCGTATCGGCGACACCGTCGAGCCGGGCTTGTCCTCCCACTCGATGGGGACCTCCTCGATACGCAAGTCCAGCGCCGCGGCGATGGCGATAAGTTCGACGTCCCACGCGAAGCCGGGCTCGTACAGATGGTCACGGACCCGGTTCCAGGCGGCCGCGTCGATGGCTTTCGCACCGCACTGGTAGTCGTACAGTCGCGCGTCGAGTAACTGGCCGGCAAGCCACGCGAAACCGTCGCCGAGGAACCGGCGGGCGAATGTCTGGTGTGTAGCGACCGTCGCATCCGGGTGACGACGGGAGCCCACGGCGAGGTCCGTGCGGCCGTCGGTGACCGGGTCCAGTATGCGTTCGAGCGAGCGCACCGGTGTCGACCCGTCGGCGTCGACGAAGGCCAGCACGTCGGTATCCAGCCGCTCGAACCCCGCGGTGATCGCTGCGCCCTTCCCGCGGCGGTAGGGCACAGTGTGGACGTCGACCGGGAGCGAACGGAGCTGTGCAGGGACGCCGTCTCGTGGCGCATCGAGTTCGACAACGATGGTCTGGGGAGCGAGGGCGTCGTCGATGGCAGCGATATACGACCCGAGCTGGTCCATGTCGGGACGATAGGCTGGGAGGACAACCCCGACGGTCGGCGACATTGCCGAGTAGTGGGACAGGCGGAAGTAAAAACAGTTCGAAGCTACCGGTCACTAATCAGTTGATAAGCCCGCGTGCAACGGAAAAACGTATAGGGCAGCGAATCGGCCCCTTCACTGATGGAATACGGGCTCCTCGCCACCTGGCTCGCCCTCTACTTGTTGTTGCTGTACGCCGGCGGGACCGTCGCTGGACTGTTGTTTCCCCGATTTACCGACCGCGGAGTCGCCTTCGGTGTCCCGGTCGCCGTCTCGATACTGTGGCTGGTCACCTATTTCGTCGGTCGCCTCTCGTTGACGCTGGGAGTCTGGCTCGGCGTCGGTGTTCTCGCAGCGACTACCCTAGCAGTATGGCGGTTTGACAGGACACTGGACCTGCGAACCTATGCCGAGACGGCCGGCGTGTTCACAGTCGCGTTCCTGTTCCTCGTCGGCGTTCGGGCGCTTGACCCCGCAATCGTCCCGATCGGCGGCGAGAAATTCCTCGACTTCGGGCTACTGCAGTCGCTTGTGCGGGCTGACAGCCTCCCCCTGGAGGACATGTGGTTCGCCGGCGAACCGGTCGCGTACTATTATGGCGGGCATCTCATTGCGGCGATTCTCACCAGAATAACGGGCACCGCCGGGCAGTTCGCGTACAATCTCGCACTGGCGGGCTTTTACGCCACGCTGGTTACGGCGGCGTACGGACTGGCCGGCGCTGTGGCGAGCGAGCGCGGGCTCCCGCGGCGACTGGCCGCCGGCCTCACGGCGTTCTGTGTCGGGTTCGCCAGTAACCTATCGACGCCTGCTAAGTTCGTCGTCTGGCTCCTGCCTGACGGGCTGAGTCAGACAGTCGCCGAGCGGGCCGGCTACGAACTGGACGGGCTCGCGGCGGGACCGGACTCGTTCAGCTACTGGGACGCGAGCCGCGTCATCGAGGACACCGCGGCCGATTTCGGCACGTACGAGCCCGGCGCTGCGCTGGTCATTGACGAATTCCCGCTGTTCGCCTGGCTCAACGGCGACATGCACGCCCACATGATGAGTACGGGCTTTCTATTGCTGGCCGCCGCGCTCTGTTTCAGCTACTATCAGACGCCGGACGACGACCGCCGCCGACGGCTCGCGCTGCTGTTCGGCGCGCTTCCGGCCGTCGCCGGCATCATGGCCGTGACGAACACGTGGTCGTTCCCGTCGATGGGCGGGCTGGCGCTGCTGACGGTCACCGTCGCCCCGGCCGACCCGACGACGCTCCTGCCGGAGCACATCGGCCAGCGGCTCCGTCTGAACGGTCCGGGTCAGGAGGTGGTCCGGGTCGGGACGGGGCTGGCCGTCGCCGGCGGCGTCCTCGCGCTGGGGCTGCTCTGGTCGCTCCCGTTCTGGCTCGGGCCGGCGAGCGGGCGCGAGATAGCGGTCCTGCCCGACCGAACCTCGCTGCTTGAGCTGCTGGCCGTCCATGGCCTGTTCGTCGCCCCGTTCTGGCTGTACCTGTACGCCCAGACCGGGCGTGCCGTCGGCCGGAGTACGGCCCGTATCGTCGGACTCGTGACCGTCGGAACGGCAGCGCTCGCGGCGACACTGGACATCGCGGCGGTCGGGCTGCTCGCCCCGCTACTGGTCGGCGCGTGGCTGTTCGCGCGCTCGCCGACGCTTGACCGGACTCTCGACGCAGTCCCGGCGTTCGCGGACGGCAGCGACCGACCCGTCGGCTTTGAGGGTGTACTGATACTCGCCGGTGCTGGCCTCGTGCTCCTCGTGGAGTTCGTCTTCGTCAGGGAGAACATCGGCCGGATGAACACCGTCTTCAAGACGTACATGCAGGTGTGGGTGCTCTGGGGGGTCGCCGCCGGACCCGTGCTGGCGTGGCTGCTCACCCGCTGGCGGCCGACCGACGACCGTGCGCGAGCGTGGGCGAGCATCGGCCTCCGCGCGTTCGTCGCCCTGTTGGTCTGTTCGGCGTCTCTGTACGGCGTGTTCGCGCTCTCGAATCACGTCGACGCCGCGGACGAGCCCACGCTGGACGGGTTGGCCTATCTCGACGAGGCCCATCCCGAGGAAGCCGAGGCGATCCGGTGGCTCGGCGAGACGATGACCGGCCGGCCGACCATCGTCACGGCCGCCCCCGCTGACTACGAGTGGGACGCCAGCGAGGGCAAGGGCGCGAGCGCGCCATCGAGTCTGACCGGACTGCCGACCGTCGCGGGCTGGACCCACGAGGCCCAGTACCGCAACGACACGGTGTACGACGGCCGCGTCGACGACGTGGAGACGATTTACACCGGCGATGCGGCCGAGCAGCGCCGCCTTCTGGAAGCGTACGACGTGCGCTACGTCTACGTCGGCCCTGCCGAGCGGGCCCGCTACGACGGGGTGACTGTCGGCCAACTACAGGGCGTGACCGTAGCGAAACGCACAGACGGCGTCACGATCTACCAGGTCCGACCGGAGTACTTCTGAAAAAAGAGCGTGATACGCCGGGCGAACGGCGGTTTTCAGGAAGCGATGCGGGCCGATCAGGACTCGGCGTTCGGCGGCGCGCGCTCGCGGAGGACGGTGACAGCCTCGGCCTCGATATCGTCTGTGTCCAGATGCATCGGGATGTACTCCTGCCGTTTGAACGTCTCTTCTTCGTCTTCGGAGCCGATGGTACACCAGAGCTGTGGCCGGTCCGGGCCGTGCCAGTCGCCCTGCCGCGAGACTGAGAACACCTCGTACTCCTCGTCCTCGTACTCGATGCGGCCGCCCTTTCGCAGCCCCGGGTCGCCGTGGATAATGAGCTTCTTCATGCCCGTTCCTTTGCCAACAGCGTACTTAGTGACTTCGAAGGCGATTGCGCCACGGCAGGCCGACCGACAGGGCGGCGATCCGAGAATCTGTAACTAGAATGTCCTTATATTATTCCAGACAATGTTTAGATGCTTAACATCCTGATGGCGGAGATTTATATATTAGAACTGGTGACAGTCATGTATGTTGAAACAACGGCAGCGGTCGTGCGAGCGGGCCTCGGTCGTGGTCAGTCCGATGGGCGACGATGGACGAATGGAACTCAGGGACGTCGAAAACGACGAAACGTACGAGGTCGTGGACTACATCGACGACGAACTGGCGGCGACGCTGGAATCGCTCTCGACTGGCGAAGCGGTGAATCTCGAACTGATGCCCGGGTCGGGCGCGTCGGACGTGTTCGGCGCGGTCCGGATGGAATCGACCGGCCCGTCCGTACTGTTCCAGTAACTGTCGCAGGATAGATGGCGGAGCGTCGGCGATTCAGTCGCGGCTGATGGGGCCTCGAACGGCGGACGGCGGGTGCGAACCAAACGGGTTTTAAGCGGTCACGTCAAATCGCTCGGTAAGGCCGATATCTATGCAGATGCCACGACGATTCAATACGTACTGTCCGCACTGTAACGAGCACCAGGAACACGAGGTCGAAAAGGTCCGTAGCGGCCGCCAGACGGGCATGAAGTGGATCGACCGCCAGCGCGAGCGTAACTCCGGTATCGGGAACGACGGGAAGTTCTCGAAGGTTCCGGGTGGCGACAAGCCCACCAAGAAGACGGACCTCAAGTACCGCTGTGGCGAGTGTGGGAAGGCCCACCTCCGCGAAGGATGGCGCGCCGGCCGACTGGAGTTCCAGGAGTAACGATGGCAGGAAGCTTCATCACCGTCGAATGCCCCGACTGCGAGAACGAACAGACTCTCTTCGAGAAGGCCGCGAGCGAGGTTTCGTGTGCCGTCTGTGGCCACACTATCGCCCGCCCCACCGGCGGCAAGGCCGACATCGAAGGCGAAGTGACCGCCGTCGTCGAGGCCCGATAGGATGAAATACAGCGGCTGGCCCGAACCGGGCGAACTCGTCGTCGGCAAGATCGACGAGATCGAGGACTTCGGCGTGTTCGTCGACCTCGACGAGTACGAGGGCAAGCGCGGCCTCTGTCACATCTCCGAGGTCGCCAGCGGATGGATCAAGAACGTCCGCGACCACGTCAACGAAGGGCAGACAGTCGTTGCCAAGGTACTCGACGTCGACGAGAGCGCCCAGCAGATCGACCTCTCGATCAAGGACGTCAACGACCACCAGCGGAAAGAGAAGATCCAGGAGTGGAAAAACGAGCAGAAGGCCGACAACTGGATGGAGCTGGCCTTCGGCGAGGACCTGGACGACGAGAGCTACGCCGCCATCGCCAACGAGCTGCTGGCGGAGTTCGGCTCGATGTACGACGGGTTCGAATCGGCGGCGATCCACGGCAATGACGCCCTCGAAGACGTCGACCTCTCCGGGGAGGAGATCGATTCTATCGTCCAGACGGCCCGGAACAACGTCTCCGTGCCGTACGTACAAGTCACCGGCTACGTCGACCTGTCCTGTCCCGAAAGCGACGGCGTCGACGTCATCAAGGAAGCGTTGCAGGCCGCGGAGGGCAACGGCGAGGTCCCCGACGAGATCGAACTCGAAGTGACCTACGTCGGCTCGCCCGAGTACCGCATTCAGGTGCAAGCGCCCGACTACAAGACCGCCGAGGACGCGCTCGAAGAGAGTGCGGACCGCGCCGCGAAGGTCGTCGAACAACACGGCGGCACGGGGCAGTTCCACCGCGAGCGCAGCGAAGACGACGAGTAAGCCGCCGCCGACGGACGATTTACAACCGATGAAATCGGATATCCGCGTCTGTGCCGCCTGGAAGTCCGAACACGACCGGCCGGTGTACACGCTGGGAGACACCTGCCCGGAGTGCGGGCACGAAGCAGTCAACAGCGCACCCGCGCCGTTCTCGCCGGAGGATAGTTACGGCGAGTATCGACGTTCTCTTAAGCGCCGCCGCCGGGAATAAGCCGTATGGACGAATTCGACATCGAGACCGTAGCGGACCCCGACCTCGACGACCCGGTGCTGGTCGAGGGGCTGCCCGGTGTGGGCCACGTCGGCAAACTCGCCGCGGAGCACCTCCTGGAGGAGCTCGAAAGCGAGCTCGTCCGCCGCGTCTACTCGACGCATTTCCCGCCACAGGTCAGCATCGACGAGGGACAGGCACAGCTCGCCTGCGCCGAGTTCCACGCGGTCACGCCCGACGAGGGGCAGGACCTGCTCGTCCTCTCCGGGGACCACCAGGCCCAGGACAACGAGGGCCACTACGGCCTGACTGACACGTTCCTCGACATCGCCGATGACTTCGGCGTTCAACGGGTGTTCGCCCTCGGCGGCGTCCCGACTGGCGAACTCATCGAGGAGTACGACGTGCTCGGCGCGACCACGACCGAGGATTTCAAAGAAACGCTGGAGGACGCTGGCGTGGCCTTCCGCGAAGACGAGCCCGCGGGCGGCATCGTCGGCGTCTCCGGCCTGCTGCTTGGCCTGAGCAAGCGCCGGGACGTGCCGGCCAGTTGCCTCATGGGCGAGACGTCGGGCTATCTGGTCGACCCCAAGAGCGCACAGGCCGTACTCGAAATCCTGCAGGAGGTCATCGGGTTCGAGGTCGACTACAGTTCGCTGGAGGACCGCGCCGACGAGATGGAGGAAGTCGTCCGGAAGATCCAAGAGATGGAACAGCAGAACTCCCCGTCGCCCGCCGACGAGGACCTCAGGTACATCGGGTGAAGCGAACAGCCGCACACTGCGGCCCGACAGCGAGAATTTCTTTACCGCCGGAGCCCTAACGGCTGGTCGTGCAGACACAACCGGGCATGCCGCCGGAGTGGCTGGTCCTCGGGCTCGTCCTGGGTGTCGCTGGCAGCCTCGTCGTCGCCGGGCTGTTCGTCCTCGCCAATCGCGTGTTTCCCGCCGAACGGCCGAACCGACAGGCGACCGACGGCGGCGAGATGCGACGCCGGGCGGAGCTCCGGGAGTACCTCACCGCTATCGACGAGCAGTTCGCCGAGAACCACTTCGTCGAGGGGCAACACGTCGCCTTCTACCTCCCCAAGCGGGACGTGGCGATCACGTTCGACGCCAGGGCGTACTACCGTATCGAACGGTCCCCGACCGTCCCGGTGCTGGTCGAACACGAGATGCCCGGCGTCTACCTCGGCGCGCGCCTCCCCTTCGAGACGCCGGAGGTCGACCTCGGCCCGGACCCCGAGGAGGAACCACACCCGACGGTGCAGGCGTTCAGCGAACTGGGCCTTACCCAGAGCGCGTCGCTAGACGACGTGAAATCGGCGTATCGCGAGCGCGTCAAGGAGGTCCATCCGGATCACGGCGGCAACGAAGACGAGTTCAAGCGCGTCCGGGAGGCGTACACCACCGCGAAACAGCATGCGTCCGGGACGTCGAAACAGCGAGCGTCGTGAGAGTGAGACGTGCGCGCCGGTCGCTCGAACAACGGGCGGCCAACGGTACAGTATCAGGCCGTTCCGGTGGGTTCTGTCCAGAAGAATTTTCAATTCCGGCAGGATAGGACAGCGCATGCGCCGTCCTGTGTCCTCGCGCCGGTTAGCCGCTGGAACCATCGGAGCCGCTCTCTGTTCGCTCCTGGGGACCGTCATGACGGTCATAACGTACGACCAGCCCGACCCTGATGGAGCCAGCTTAGCCGGGCTCTCTTTCGCAGTGCTGTTAGTTGTTGGACTGCTGGGGCTTGGGAGCGGTGGACTGTTGGCAGCCCATACACGCTGGGGAGGGCCCGCAACATGGCCGAGGCGGTTTCTGTACGTTGGAGGGGGAGCCGGAGTCCTGGCTTCAGCTGTGGTGACCCTGTGGAACGTTGTTGCTCAAATCCCGGACGGGTCGCTGCTTGAGCATGTACTTCCCCCCATCGGTGGCCTCCTCTTCGGGAGTGTCATACTGTCGGCGGCTGTGATACTACTCTGTACCGCTCTAGGGATTCTGACACAAATCGCACAGGCAGTGAGCGAGGGAATCCACTGAACGGCTGCTTTCGGGGCGTCTGTCGTCGAGACACAGCAAGAGAGTGAGTCCGGACGAGCTACCTCCGGGGAGCACACAGAGTAGCTAGGGCGTTACGACGATTTTCCCGACGCTGTCGCGGTCCTGCATCGCCGCAAACGCCGCACCGGTCTCTTCGAGCGGGTACGTCTCCTCGATTTCCGGGGTGAGTTCGCCGTCGGCGACGAGTCCGACGAGCCGCTCTAAGTCGCCCAGTGTTCCCATCGTGCTTCCGATGACGCGTTTATGGCCGAGGAACAGGTCGGGAATGTTGATCTCAGACGTGCCGCCGGCGGTCCGGCCACAGATCGCCATCCGGCCGCCGCGTTTCAGGACATCCAAACCGACCTGTGTGTACTCGCCACCGAGATGGTTCAGGACGCCGTCGACCGGCCCGATATCGGAGACTGCATCCCGAATCTCGTCCGGATCGGTGCTCTCGATGGCGTAGTCTAGGCCGAGCGATTCGACGCGGTCCAGTTTCGTTTCTGAGGAGGAGGTCCCGACGCTGTCGGCACCAAGAGCGGCCGCGAGCTGGACGCCCGCGACGCCGACACCACCGGTTACGCCCGGGATGAACACCGTGTCGCCCGGGCCGGCGTCGACCCGGCGGAGCATGTGGAAGGCGGTCATATAGGCCGTCGGAAGCGCGGCCGCGTCGACAGTCTCAACGCCGTCGGGGAGCGTAACGAGGCGGTCGGCCTGCACGCGGGCCGCCTCGGCGAGGCCGCCGTGGTACAGTGAGAAGTTCTCACAGAGGTTCTCCGGCCCCTCACGGCAGTAGCGACACGTCCCGCAGGTCTCGTTCGGACAGAGCACCACGCGGTCCCCGGGTTCGACGGCTGTGACGCCCTCGCCGACGGCGTCGACGGTGCCAGCGACGTCGAGGCCGCTGACGAACGGCAGGTCGTCCGTGTCGATCATCGCGGAATCGCCTTCGAGAATCCAGAGGTCGTGACGGTTGATCGCGCACGCTTCGACGGAGACCACCGCCTCACCGCGTTCGGGTTCGGGGGTCGGTTGGTTGATGACCGAGACACCGTTCGGGCCAGTGAGTTCGCTGAACGCTGCAGTGCGCATCAGGCCAGTGTTGTGCCACGACAGTCTAAACGACACCGAAGTGTGTGTCCCTGTGTCGTGGCACTTGTTTTCACGGGCCGCCCTCAGATGCCCTGACTCATGAGGTGACTGCGAAGCAGGTCCGCCTCCTTGCTACCGGCGACAGGGTTCACCAAGACGACGACGTCGGTATCGTCGAAGGCCCCTTCCTCGGCCAGCGCTCGCGCGCCGGCAATCGCCGTTCCGCCGGTCGCACCGGTTTCCGGCCCCATCTCGCAGCCGTCAACGGCCCCGGCCAGGATGTCTTTGTCCGAGACTGCGACACCATTACCGCCCGAGCGATCCAGAGAGTCGAGCGCCGCAGCGCCAGCGGCGGGGTCGGGGACCTCCAGCGGGCCGACGATGGTGTCGGGATGCTCGATGGCCGCTGGTTCGCTCGCACCCTCGCGTGCGGCGTCGGCGACGGCGGCTGTCGAGTCCGGCTGTGCGGCGTAGATTCGCGGCGTCGAGTCCGTGAGGCCGCTGTCGGCTGCCGCCCGGAAACCGTGTTCGAGGCCGACGAGCGTCTCGCCGTGGCCGGTGGGGTGGACCACGGCGTCGGGGGCCGTCCAGTCGAGGTCGTCGGCCGTCTCGAAGGCGACGGATTTCGCCCCTTCGATGCGGAAGGGGTGGCCCGGCGCGACCGGGACCCAGCCGTCGGCTGCCTCGGCTACCTCGTCGTCGAACGCCGAGACGGCGTCGTCGTACCGGCCTTCAACGACGCGCATGTCGCCGCCGTGGACGTTCACCATCGCCTTGTTGAGGAACGGGCACCGCGAGGGGACGAAGCCCTTCGACTCGATGCCGGCGCGGGCCGCGTAGGCGGCGTTGGCCTGCGCGCCGTTGCCGGTCGAGGACGTCACGACGCGCTCGGCCCCGCGTTGGGCGGCAGCAGTGACCGAGAGCGAGAGTTTGCGGTCGTCCAGCGAGGCCGTCGGATTTCGCCCCTCGTCTTTTACATACACCGAGTCGACGCCGAGTTCATCGGCCAGGTCCGGCACCGGGACCATCGGCGTCGCTCCCTCGCCCAGTGTCACCGTCGCGTCCTGCGGGAACGGCCGCAGAGGCTCGTACCGGCCCGGCCCCGACGTGTCGGGTAGGTCCGCAGGCGTCAGGTCGGGACCGTCGTAGTCGCCGACGAGAACGCCGCCGCAGTCGGGACAGCGGTCGGCCGTGCTGTCGGTTGCCGCGCCACACGCCGTGCAGATGAGGCCGCGAAACGCCCCAGTCGTCTCCATGTCTGCCCCTGCGGACGGGACGACCAAGTGTGGTCCGGTCCCGCTTCAGCACGCTCTTGGCACAGGCGGCCAAAGGAGCGGACATGACAGATGTCGTCGTCGCCGGCGGGGGACTCGCCGGGCTGGTCGCCGCCCGCCACCTGGCGGAATCGGGCCGTGACGTGATCGTCTTCGAACAGGCGTCCGAGGTCGGGGGCCGCGTCCGGACGACCCACGAGGACGGCTACACGTTCGACCGCGGGTTTCAGGTCATGTTCACCGCCTATCCCGCGGCGAAGCGAGAACTCGACATCGAGGCACTGTCCCCGCGGACGTTCACGCCGGGGGCCACCATCGCCAGCCCGAACCACCGCTCGGTGCTGTCGGACCCGCTCCGCAACCCCTCGGCCACGCCACAGACGCTGCTCAACACCGACGTTCGAACGGCCGACAAACTCCGGCTGTTCCGCCTCCAGCGCGAACTGGCCGGCATCGACCCCGTCAAGCTGCTCTCCCGTGGCGGAAGAACCATTCGGGAGTATCTCGCGGACTACGGGTTCTCACAGCAGTTCGTCGAGCGGTTCGCCGCGCCGTTCTACGGCGGCATCACGCTCGACCGCTCGCTGGGAACGGACAGCAGCATCTTCGAGTACACCTACAAGATGCTGAGCGAAGGCGAGATATTCGTCCCCGCCGACGGGATGCAGGCGATGCCGCGACAGCTCGCCGACCGCGCTCGCTCGGCGGGCGCGACAATCGAGACCGACGCGGCCGTGACAGACCTGCAGACCCACGACGACGAAGTCACTGCCGAGGTCGGCGGCGAGACGGTGACCGCTGAGAGCGCCGTGGTCGCGACGGACCCGGGGACCGCGGCGGAGCTGACCGACATCGACGCCATCCCGACCGAACCCGTCGGCTGTGTCACCCAGTACTTCGCACTCCCGACGAACCGTGCCCCGTCGACCGGCAAGCGCATCATCCTCAACGCGGCCGACGACCGGCCCAACACTATCGCGCCGCTGTCGGCCGTTGCCAGCGAGTACGCGCCCGCCGGCATGGAATTGTACAGCGCCACGTTCCTGGGGACGCCGGAAGAAGACGACAGGGAACTGGCCGCCGAAGTCCGGGCGGCGCTGCAGTCGTGGTATCCGAACGCGAGCTTCGAGGCGCTGGAACTGCTCCGGACCGACCGGGTTCCGTTCTCGCAGTTCGCCCAGCCGCCGGGGTATCGGGACTCGCTGCCGGACCCGACAGCGCCGGACGGGAACGCCGTCCTAGCCGGTGACTACACCCGCTGGTCGTCGATACAAGGCGCGCTCGAAAGCGGCAAGGTCGCCGCTGATCTGCTGCGATAAGAGAAACGCCGATACGACTTCAGAAGAGGGGCGGCGGCCTATGCGGCCGGACCGCCGCTATTCGTGTTTCCCTCTTGTTCGTGCCCCTCTCCTTCGAGGACTTCAGAGACGTACTTTATCGTCGCGAAGTACAGCAGCAGTAGCGAGAGCAGCGTAATCGCGATGAGACCCAGCGCGATTTCTGTCTGAACCATATTCCAGCGTCCACCGTCGCGGGCCAAATACTTACCGTTATAGCATGCGGCGGAACTCACCCAGCGGCGGGAACGACAGGGTCTCGCGCCCGCTCTCGTCCCAGACCACCGGCTCCAGTCGGTCGGTGTCGGTGACAAGTGGGGACTGGAAGTCGCCGGCGCGCATCTCGTTGACCTCGACCCCGGCGTTCAGCTTGTTGAACGACGGGAGCATCACCACGTCGCTGCCCCGGAACTGCCCGCTCCCGACAAGATAGCAGGGCCGGCGCTGGCCCTCAATGGAGATGGTCGGGTGATCGTGCCCGACGACGTAGCGGTCGGCCTCAGTGTCGGGAGCCTCGTGGCCGTGGCAGACGACCATCTCGCCGATCCGGTATTCCGTCTCGGTCGGTCCGTCCCAAACGCCGTCGAGCATCGTGTCATGGTTGCCCGGCGTCACGACCAATCGCGCACCGACCCCCTGACAGGCGCTTTTGAGTCCCGCCACGGTACTTTCGACCGAGCGGGGAACGGTCCGGAACGAGTGCAGCAGGTCGCCGGCGACGACGACCTCGTCGGGGTCGTGGCGGTCGACGAGGGACTGGAACCGCTGGACCATGTCGGAACCGGAGCCGACCGGGAGTTCGAGACTCCCGCCGGTGCCCCGGCCGACGTGGAGGTCCGCGACGACGAGCGTGCCGTCGAGCAGCAGCGCCCGGTCGTCGTAGCTGGCTGTCATCGCCGTCCAGTCAGCGCCGGCGACGCTTATATTGTCGGTCACGGCGAGGCCGGATGCGATGGGGCGGTCCACAGCCGCGTATCCAGGCCTGACGGTGTCGGTGGTATTTTTACCTGTGACTCCCGTGACTCTGGTATGGTCGACGTCCTGGAAAACAAGCGGGCCGCGACGCGGTTTCGGGTCCTCGTGGAGATCGCCGAGCGCCAGCCCGCGGTGAGTCAGGGCGAAATCGCCGAGGCCGTCGGCGTGACGAGCCAGGCCGTCAGCGAGTACATCCGGGAGCTCGTCGACGACGGCTTAGTCGAGAAGGAAGGGCGGTCGCGCTACCGCGTCACCAAAGAGGGCGTCGACTGGGTGTTCCAGTCCGCCACCGACGTGCGCCGGTTCGCCGACCACGTCACCGACGACGTGCTCGGGAGCGTGCAGGAGGACGCCGCCATCGCCACGGCGGACCTGGCAGAAGGCGAGACGGTGACGCTCTCGCTGTCGGACGGCCTGCTGCACGCCGACCCCGGTGGCGGCGACGCGACGGGCGTGACGACGACCAGCGCCGCGGCGGGCGAGGTCGTCGGCGTCACCGGCTTCGAGGGTGTCATCGACCTCAACCCCGGCCACGTCAGCGTGATACAGGTCCCGCCAGTCCGGTCGGGGCCGGTCGAGAACGTCGATGAAATTGCCGCCGCCTGTGCGGACGTCCCAATCGTCACCGCAGCGGGCGTCGAGTCCGTCGTTGCGCTCCGCGATGCCGGCATCGAACCGACGACCCATTTCGCGGCAGGCGAGGTGGCTGCCGCCGCCGCATCGCGGGGGCTGGACGCCGTCGTCGTCGCAACGCAGGACACCGTCGGGCGCGTGACCGACGCGCTCCGGGACGCGAGCGTCGACTACGACGTGACCCAGTAGCCCGGAGTAGCGGGACTTTTCCGGTCGGCTGCCGTCAGTACAGCCATGAGCGAACACGACGTACACGACGCCGTCGAAGCGTTTCTGAGCGAAGCCGACGACGCCTACGGCGAGTACGAGCAGGGATACACCGACGCCGACGCGACGCTCCGGCGGCTAGAGACGGCCATCGAGGAACTTCGGACGGCGACCGAGGAGTAGGACGGCGTTCGTCGTCAGGCGAACAGTATTGTGGGATTGGATTCATGTAGTCCGTATGACCGATGTGGTTCTGGTCGACGGCGCACGCACCGCACACGGCGAACTGCTCGGAGGGCTCTCGGGGCGGACAGCGGTGGATCTGGGCAGGGCGACCGTCGAAGGACTGCTCAATCGGACCAGCGTCGACGCGGGCAGCGTCGACTGGGTCGGTCTCGGGAACGCGGTGCAGGCGGGCGTCGGCCAGGTTCCGGCTCGGCAGGTCGTCGTCGAGTCACCGCTGCCGGACGGCATCGCCGCGACGACGCTGAACGAGGCCTCGGGGTCGGGACTGCGGGCGATCACGACCGCCGCTGACCGCATCGAGGCCGGTCGAGCGTCAGTGTGTCTCGCCGGCGGCATGGAGTCGATGTCGAACGCGCCATATCTCGTGCCGGACATGCGCGGCGGCCGCCGGCACGGGAACAGCGAACTCGTCGACGCGATGATCTGGGACTCGCTGTGGGACAAGCACTACGACGCCCACATGGGTACGCTGACGGAGAAAATCGCCGCCGAGCACGACATCAACCGCGAGGCACAGGACGAGTATGCTCGGCGGAGCAACCATCGGGCCGGCGAGGCCATCCAGTCCGGGAAGTTCACCGAGGAACTCGTCCCGGTGGAAACAGCCGACGGGCTCGTGACCGAAGACGAGGGGCCACGCCCGGACACGACGCTGGACCGGCTGGCGTCACTCCCGCCGGCATTTGCGGACGGGGGCACGATTACCGCCGGCAACGCCTCGAAACTCTCGGACGGGGCGGGGGCGGTACTGCTCGCCGATGCCGAGACAGTCGAGCGTGAGGGACTGGGACCGATGGCCCACGTCGAGGACTACGCCGTCACCTACCGCGACCCCGCGGAGTTCTCGCTGGCCGTCGCCGACGTGGTCGAGGAACTGCTCGACCGGAACGACCTTGCCGTCGGCGACGTGGACCACTTCGAACTCAACGAGGCCTTCGCCGCTCAGATGGTGTACGTCGCTGACGAACTCAACATCCCCGCCGAGAAGCACAACCCGCTGGGCGGCGCGGTGGCACTGGGCCACCCAATCGGGGCCAGCGGCGGCATCCTCACGACGACGCTGCTGTACGCGATGGAGCGGGCAGACCATCACCGCGGAATCGTGGGGATGAGCGTCGGCGGTGGCGGCGCAATTGCGATGAGCATCGTCCGCTAAGGGACCGCCAGCGCCGAGGCGAGTGAGCGCCGGCAGTGGCGGCGCGATTGTGATGTCCGCCGCGTCATAGCGGAATCGGGAAGAATTATCGGGCCGGCCGCCCCCAGACAGACTATGACCAACTTCTCCCGACGGGTGGAGCAGGTATCGATCTCGGGTATCCGCGAAGTGTTCGAGGCGGCGGGCGAGGACGCCATCAACCTCGGCCTCGGCCAGCCGGACTTCCCGACGCCGGACCACGCCCGCCAGGCGGCTGTCGAGGCAATTCAGGCGGGGGAAGTCGACGCCTACACGTCGAACAAGGGGACCGAGGCACTCCGGGAAGCCATCGCTGCCAAGCACGAGCGAGACAACGACCTCGATGTCGACCCCGGAGACATCATCGCCACATCGGGCGGGAGCGAGGCGCTGCACATCGCGCTGGAGGCCCACGTGGATGCGGGGCAGGAAGTCATCTTCCCGGACCCGGGGTTCGTTTCTTACGACGCGCTGACGCATCTCGCCGGCGGGACGCCGCGACCGGTCCCGCTGCGGGACGACCTCACGATGTCGCCAGAGACAGTCGAGGAGGCCATCACCGACGACACGGCGGCGTTCGTCGTGAACTCGCCGGCGAACCCGACCGGGGCGGTGCAGTCCCCCGATGACATGCGGGCGTTCGCCCGCATCGCCGACGAACACGACGTGCTGTGTATCTCCGACGAGGTGTACGAACACCAGGTGTTCGAGGGGGAGCACCGCTCGCCGGCGGAGTTCAGCGACACGGGCAACGTCGTCGTCGTCAACGCCTGCTCGAAGGCCTACTCGATGACGGGCTGGCGGCTCGGCTGGGTCACCGGTGCGACCGACCGCATCGAGCGGATGCTGCGCGTCCACCAGTACGCCCAGGCCTGTGCGTCGGCCCCGGCCCAGTACGCCGCCGAGGCCGCCCTGACCGGCCCGCAGGACCAGGTGAACGAGATGCGTGAGGCTTTCAAAGAGCGGCGGGACGTGCTGCTGGAGGGCCTCGACGAGATGGGACTGGATTGTCCGACGCCCAAGGGCGCGTTCTACGCGATGCCGAAGGTCCCCGACGGCTGGGTGGACGAGGTCATCGACCGCGGCGTCGTGGTCGTCCCCGGCGATGCCTTCGGCGAACACGGCGCGGGCTACGCCCGCATCTCTTACGCGACGGACATGGCGACGCTGAAGGAGGCCATCGACATCATGGCCGACGCGACGGCGGCGGTCCGCTGAGCGCTCACAGGCGGAGTTGGAACCGCGCCGTACAGTTACCCCGAAATTGGAACAGTCTCGGAAGAGAGTGCGAAGAAACGCTTTATCAGCCGCCCGTCTTGACTCTCGTATCCCATCGTGGCACATGCATCCGAGTCCAGCGCGCTGTTCGACGGGGAGAGACAGGACTATACGACCGGCAGACGCAGGTCCCGGGAGGACAGTGGGATGGAGAAAGCGCTCTGGTATCTGCTGACGGCGACGCGCGGCGGTGCCAACCGGGCGCGTATCATCGACGCTCTCTCGGACCGACCGATGAACGCCAACGAACTCGCCGACGAACTCGACGTGGGCTACAAGACGATCAGGCATCACATGGAACAGCTAGAGGACCACGACGTGGTCGAATCCGGCGACGAGGAGTACGCCAAACTGTACTTCCTGACCGACCGGTTCGACAACTACCGCGATACCTTCGAGGAAATCGTGGAGAAGATGGACGAATGACGGGGCCACAAGCTGTGACTGGTGACGGACCGAACGCGGTTGACCAGCGAGCGGGGTGTCGCTGATGGCGATGGGACCGCTCATCACAGCCGCGGCCGTCCTCGGCGGGCTCAACGTCCTCCTGTTGCTCCCGCTGTTGGGCGTCTGGGTTCGCAACTACGCGACGTTCCGGACGGGACTGGTCGCCGGGCTCATCGCCTTCGCCGTCGCAATGCTCGCCGAGAACGCCATCGCTGTCTACTTCTTCTTCTCGATGCAGAGCTTCTACGCCGGCGACCCACACGTCCAGCAGGCCGTGCTGGTCCTGCGCTCGCTGCAGTTCGTGGCGATTGCTGGGCTGAGCTACACCACGCTTCGGTAGCGCGGTTCCGGGAGTACCGCAGTGGTGTTGGCGGTCCGTTCGGCCTCGGATCACTGGTACCGTACCGCCACGAAGACGAACACGTTCGGGACAAATCCCTGACTGGCGGGGACCGTCGTCGGACGTATGAGCACAGATCACCAGGAGTCGGTACAGGAACTCGACGTTCGGGACGTCGATGGAGAACCGTTCGAACAGATCATGAACGCCCTCGATTCCGTCGGCGAGAGCGAGGCGCTCCGGCTGGTGAACAGTTTCGAACCGGTGCCGCTGTACGACGTCCTCTCGAAGAAGGGGTACCAGTACGACACGGAACAGGTCGCCGACGAGGAGTGGCACGTCACGATCCGACCAGAGTGAAATGCGTCCCGAGCGCGTCTCGCGGTGGTTCGTCACCGTTAGCGCGCTGTTTTTCGTCGGTTTCCACGCCGCAATGGCGGTCGCCGCGCCCCGCCGTGTCGTCGTCACGCTCGGTCTGTACGGGTTCGTCCTGCACGTCCTATTTGGGAAGGCCTACGCGCTCGTGCCGTCGTACTTCGACCGGGACCTCGCGTGGGATCGGGGGCCGGCTGTCCAGTTCCCGCTGTCCGCCCTCGGCACAACTGGGCTGGCGCTCGCGCCGCTCGGTTCACCGTGGCTCCGGCCTATCGGAACCGCGCTCTGGGCCGGCGGCGTCGCGGTGTTTCTCGGCACGATGGGCTGGACAATTCGAGACAACCCCACCGGCGCGGCGACGGGAACCGGCGGTCCGAACGCCCACAGGGAGCCGGTCGACCGAACCGCCAACGTCGCAGTCCCGATAGCACTCGGTTACCTCACACTCGCCGCGGGTGGCGCGCTCGCTACCACCGCTGGCTTCGAGTCGATGCTCCCACAGCAACTGTCGCACTTGCTCGCTGCGGGGACGGCCGCGCTGTTCGTCTTCGGCGTTGGCTTCCGCCTGTTTCCCCGGTTTCTGGTCGCTGAAGCGCCGCAACCGATCGTTGCAGTCGTCGTCGGTGCCGGCGCTGTCGGTCCCGCGCTGCTCGCTTTCGGGCTGTTCGACCGTAGACTCCTCCTCATTGGTGGCGTCATCGAAACAATCGCAGTCGTGGGATTCACGCTGTCGTATCTGGTCCTGTTCCTGCGGTCGGAGCGCCGCCGCGTCGGGTTCTATGCAGTGCTGGTGGCGGTCGTAGCCGGAGTCGTCGGTATCGGACTCGGACTGACCATCGCCGTAACTGGACGGAGCCCAGCGCTGGTCAGCGCACACTACCGGGCGATGTTGGCGGGCTTTCTCGGACTCACTGTGGTTGGGGCGGCGTTCCAGTTCTACCCACCGGCGGTCGGTGTCTGGCCCTACGCGAACAACCGGACGGCACTGGTGACGATTGGACTGCTCGGTGGTGGAATCGGCATTCAGCTACTCGGCCTTATCGGTCGGTTCGGCTGGATAATATCAGTCGGCACAGCGGCTGGAGCTCTCGGCGCACTCCTCTATACGTATCTCCTGTTAGCGGCGTTCGCTCGTCGATGGCAGTAGTAGTGACGGCGTGGGCCTACTCCGCCATGATGCTGTCGAGCAGTTTCGTCTGGGCGGCGGCGAGGTGTTCAGCGAACGTCGAGACGGAGATGTCCAGTTCCGAAGCCACGTCGCCGGCGTTGGCCCCTTTCGGATACTCGAAGTATCCC
This sequence comes from Haloarcula japonica DSM 6131, assembly GCF_000336635.1. Lineage (GTDB taxonomy): Archaea > Halobacteriota > Halobacteria > Halobacteriales > Haloarculaceae > Haloarcula > Haloarcula japonica. The sequence goes on from NZ_AOLY01000038.1 coordinate 41,422, forward strand.
ATCTCGACGGCCGTTTCGAGCACCTCCTGCTGCCGGTCGGTGAGTTTACTTCGGTCGACGAGAATCGAGTCCACCGGGTCAACGTCGCCGTTCCGACGCATCGACCGGAGCGAGACGCCGTCGTACAGTTCCTTCAGCCGTGTCACGATAGCGCGCACCCGGTCGACATCGGGAACGTGGAAGGTCAGGTGGAGCTGTCCGCCCTCGGCGCGGATATCCGCGACCGGACAGTCGTATGTTTCGACCGCCTCGCAGACGCACTCAGTTCGCGACCGAGAGAACTGGTAGCGGGCCCCGTTGCCCGTCGCGAACACCTTGTCCATGCCCTCCCGGGCCTCGATTGCCCCTTCGTCAGTGGCCGTCGCGGTGAACTCTTCGATGACTTGCCCGTCTTCGTCTGGGCTGCTTCGGGCGACATCGGTCACGGCCGCGCCTGCCTCGTCCGAGACGCTCGCCACCGGACACGCTCCAGGGGTGTCAACCGACAGCTCCACTCTAATGCCGGAGTCGCTCATATGAGATACTGTGACACCATGTTACAAAACGGGCGAGGCGCGTTCCCACGGAGTGAAAAACCCCCTCAATCTGCTGGGTGCTGGTCGGGAACCGACCCCTCGAACCCATCCGGCTGGTAGTCACACAGCGGGTCCGCAGCCAGCGGGTCCCCCGTCGTCGCGTACGCCCGAGACCGGCTGCCGCCACAGACCGTTCGGTATCGACAGGCCCCGCATTTGCCCGTCAGCGCGTCGTCGTCCCTGAGTTGCTGGAACAGCGACGACTCACGGTAGATATCCACGACGCTTTCCTCGCGAACGCTGCCTGCCGATTTCGGCAGGAACCCGGAGGGGAACACCTCGCCAGTGTGGCTCACGAAGGCGAATCCCTTGCCAGCGCGGATGCCCATCCGTCGCTTGAGCCCGCTAGCCCCTTCGTCCTGGTTCTGTATCGCGACGCGGCGGTAGTGGGGTGCTTCAGTCGTCTTGAGGCCGAACGATGCCTCCTCGCTAACCTCGTGGAGCCACGATAGCACGCGCTCCGCTCGGTCGGGATCAATCGGCGTCAGCACTCGCCCGCGGCCGACCGGAACGAGGAAGAACACCGACCACAGCACCGCATCGAGGTCCGCGACGAGGTCCCGGATCGCCGGCAGCTGTTCGACTGTCTCCGCACAGACAGTGGTATTGATCTGCAACGGGATGTCGAGATCACGGGCCGCCTCGGCGGCTTCCATCGTGGCCTCGAAGCTCCCGGACTCGCCCCGGAAGGTATCGTGAGATTCGCTGTCGCCGCCATCGATGGACAGAGCCAGCCGTCGGAGTCCGGCGTCGTCGAGTTCGGCCAGTCGGTCCCGCGTCAGCGAGTTCGTCCCGCTGGGTGTCAGCGTCATCCGGAGACCCTGCTCGGTCCCGTAGTCGATGAGTTCCGGGAGGTCCTCGCGGGCGAGCGGGTCCCCGCCTGAGAGGACGACCAGTTGCCCGTCGCCGAACTCACGGGCCTGGTCCAGCAGCGCCTTCCCTTCCGCCGTCGATAGCTCGTCTGGGTGGCGGCGGGGCTGGGCGTCGGCCCGGCAGTGCTTGCACGCCAGTTCGCAGGCCTGGGTCACCTCCCAGATCAGCACCAGCGGCTGTTCGTCGAGGTCGAGTTTCCCGCGCATCTATGCCTCCCGGTGGACGCGGGTGACGTGACCCCCACAGCCACACTGCTGGACGTACTCCAGCGATATGGAATCGCCGAAGGCCTCCGCCAGCGCGTCGAACAGGTAGGTTTCCGGATGGCCGTGGTCAGCGTGGCTCACCAGGTTGACGTGATTCCCCACCGTCGTCTTCTCGACGGCGTCGATAGCCTGTTCGACGACCACGTCGGGGTCTTCGGCGTGCGCGGGCGTCTCCAGGTTCGCCGACCAGGAGTTGTCGTGCACCTCGGTCGTTACCGGCGGCACGTCCTCGTGGGGATGGCTCATATGAACAGATTGACGGCGGGCGTCCCTCGGTCCTATCCCGAATATGTTCGGGCCATTGTACACAACGGATTACAGAGCGGAATTCGTCCGAACGGCCTCTATCACACGTACCGCTACGTCACCTGTTCGACGAGCCAGTCGAACTGCTTTTCCAGTTCCTTCGTGCGCTGTCGCGAGATAACGGTCGAATCGATCATCTCGCCGAGCACCGGGAGGTCGAGCGCACTGTACTCCGTCGTTGCCGTGACTTCGGTCCCGCCGTCGACGGCCGCAACCGTGTATTCTGTCATCATTGACTCGAAGATGCCCTGCCGCTGCTCGTACCGAAGCACCGCGTCAGTCTCGACGATTTCGAGGTCTAGCTCGATTTCGAAGAGCCCGACGCGGTTCATGATGCCGAGGTTGTCCCCATCGAGTGTCACCTCGTCGAACCCTGCCGCAAGCATAAACGGCTCCACGTCAGTTATCAGGTCGGTGACTGTCTCTGGGTCGGCTGGGACCGTCCGAGTCAGCGAGACGCGTTCCATACCGGACGGCGAATGCCCGTCGGAATAAGCGTTCGCCATACCCGGAGATGTTCGGGCGGCCGGCTATGCACCCGGACCGTCGTTGGTGAACGAATCGCGGCATGGTTCCCCAAAATTCTTGTTCCCGAACAGAGAAGCGAACATGTTCGGGATTACGGCCGCAGGGGTCGGACGAATATATTCGGATACACCAATGCCACACGCTGAACTCACGCTCACGATTCCGGATGAGATCTGGATCGGCGACATCTCGCGAGCGTACGACGACGCGACGTTTCGCATCCTGTCTGCACTCCCCGGCGAGGACTCCGGTGTCGGGCTAGCGGAGATCACATCGGACGACCTCCCGGCGGTTCTCCGTGATATCGAGGACCGCGAGTCAGTCACAACCCTCGAGATACTCTCTCATCGGGACGACAGCGCACTGGTTCAGTTCGAGACGTCGATGCCGCTCCTGCTCTTCCCGGTTCAAGGCTCGGGCGTCCCGCTTGAAATGCCGTTCACGCTGTCGGACGGCCAGGCCGTCTGGGAGATATCGGCACCACAGGAGCGGCTCTCCGAGCTCGGCGAGCAACTGGAGGAGTTCGGTATCTCCTTCAGCGTCGACCGCATCCAGCAACACCTCGAAACCGAGCAGGTGCTGACCGAGAGCCAACTGGAACTGGTCCAAGAGGCCATCGACGCGGGCTACTACGACACGCCCCGAGAGTGCTCGCTGACGGAACTGGCCGACCGCGTCGGTATCGCCAAGTCGACCTGCAGCGAGACGCTCCACCGCGCGGAGGAGCAGATCCTGAAACAGTTCGTCTCGGACCTCCCCGCGCGGTGAGGGGAAGTCGAAGGGCGTAATACGCGCCTCTGTGAGAGGTACGACATATGAGTTCCGACGCGGTCGACGAGACGCACGAAAACGCCCGACAGGAGGTCATCGCGGTAGACGCCGACGACAACGAGGAGGGGCTGGTCAATCGACTCGATGCCCACACTGGCGACGGCGTTCGCCACCGCGCGTTCACCGCCCTGCTGTTCGACGAGGATGACCGGATTCTCCTCGCCCAGCGCGCGGCGAACAAGCGCCTCTGGGATACACACTGGGACGGCACCGTCGCCTCCCACCCCGTTCAGGGCCAGACACAGGTCGAAGCCACCGAGGAACGCCTCGAAGAGGAACTGGGTATCGACCCCTCGCAGTACCAGAACCTCCGCGTGACCGACCGGTTCGAGTACAAGCGCTATTACGAGAACGCCGGCCTGGAGTGGGAAGTGTGTGCAGTCCTACAGGCCACGCTGCACGACACCTCGCTCGATCCCAACCCCGAGGAGGTCGACGGCCTCATGTGGGTCCCCTACGAGCGACTCCGCGAACACCCCGAGTACTACCGTCAGTTGCGTCTCTGTCCCTGGTTCGAGATCGCGATGCGCCGCGACGAGGAGCGGTAACGTCGGCGACCGCCAGCGGGGTCTCCGGCACCGCAGGGACGGCACCCCGACCCCCTTTCTTTTCGGCCCCGCCGCCTAACCCCGCGTATGGACGTTCCGCTCTATGAGTCCCTCGACGGGCAGGTCGTACTCGTCACCGGTGCCACGCGCGGTATCGGGAAGGCAATCGCTGACGGACTGGTCGACCTCGACGCGACGGTGTACGCCGGCGCTCGCGATACCGACGACATCGACGCCGCGGACCGCCACGCGGTCGAACTCGACGTGACCGACGACGACGCTATGGTCGACGCGGTCGACCGCATCGAGCGCGAGCAGGGCCGGCTCGACGCCCTGGTCAACAACGCCGGCGTGATGGACTCCCGAGAGCCGCTCGACGAGATGCCGACCGACGTCATCGACCACACCCTCGACACGAACCTCCGGGGAGCGGTCCTCATGACGAAGTACGCGCTCCCGCTGTTGCTGGCCGAGGAGGGCGGCCGCGTGGTCACCATGTCCTCCGGGCTGGGGGCCATCAGCGAGAGCCAGTCGGGCGGCACGCCGGCCTACCGCATCTCGAAGACGGGCGTCAACGGCCTGACCAAGTACCTCGACGGCGAGTATGCGGCCAACGGCCTCATCGCCAACTCGGTATGTCCGGGGTATGTTCAGACGGACATGACCGAGGGGAGCGCGCCACGAACGCCAGAGGAAGGGGCCGAGACGCCGGTCTGGCTCGCTCGCTTCCGGTCCGACGCGCCGAGCGGTCGGTTCTGGCGCGACAAGGCCGAGATCGAGTGGTAACAGCAGCGATCAATCAGCGTTCTCGCTGTGGGCCGTCGCTGGCTCGTCCGTCGCATGGACTGGCTCAGCCGCCGGCAGTTGCAGTTCCACAGTCGTTCCGGGCTCGTCCGTATCGGGGAACGACATCCGGCCGCCGAGGTTTCGGACGATCCAGTTGACGAGCCAGAGCCCGACGCCGGAGCCGTGTTTGAGCGGCGTTTCGGTCCCCGAGCGGATGACCTCGCGCTCGTGGTCAGTGATACCGGGACCGTTGTCGTGAACGGCTACACGGACGCCCGGCGTTCCGTCGGCCCGTGTCGCTGTAATCTCGACCACAACTGGGCCCTCATCGGTCGCCTGATGTTCGACGGCGTTCTCGACCAGTTCCTCCAGCGCGATGAGAACCGACGGACCGCCCCGTATCCAGAGATCATCCTCGCAGGTGAGCGTGATCGCCACGTCAGGGCGACGGTCCCGAGCATCGCTCACGACCGATTCTAGCAGCTGCTGAAGCGCTGTCGGGCTGTGCTGTTCAGTCTCCAGGGCCTCGGTGACTCGGCCGATCTTGTTGCTGCGGGCGACGATGTCGTCGACTGTACTGATAATGCGGTCGAGTCGCTCGCGTTCGTCGGCGTCGGCCGTGTCCCGGAGCAGGTCCGCGTTCCCTTTGACGACGTTCATCTCGTTCCGGATATCGTGACGGAGCAAGCGGTTGAGCACGTCCAGCCGCTGTTCCCGCTGTCGGCGGTCTGTGATATCTCGGAGGCTGATGAGGTGGCCCGAGACAACGCCGTACGCGCGGTACAGCGGTATCACGCGCACGTCGTAGTACCGGACGCTGCCCTCGTGTTCGAGGGTCGTCTCGGTCTGCGTTCGCTCACCGGGGCCGGGGACCGTCTCGGCGAGTGCCGGTAATGTATGCGGTAGCGAACGGCCCAGCAGCGCGTTCTGGTCACCGTCGAACAGCGCTGTTGCGGTCGCGTTGATATCGACGATGCGGCGCTCGTCGTCGACAATGATGACCATATCATCCATTTCGGTAAAGATCGCTTCCCGGCCCAGTTCCCGGGTCACCGGTGCCACATCGAGCAGTTGTCCGCGGAGGATGGCGACTGAGAGGACGGCCCCAGACGCGACGTACCCGAGACTCGTCGGGTTGAACGGAATCGGTACCGCACCGAGCACAAACAGCGTCTGGACGACCGTCGGGACGGCGATGGCGAGCAACAATGCGACCCCCTGACCCTGAAACACCTGGTTCGACCGGAACAGCATCCGCAACAGGAGGACACCGCCGGCGAGAATCAACAGCAGTATGTAGGACATGTGCCCCCAGTACATGACTCCGTACGCGGGAGCGAGGGCTACCGACGATGCGGAGACGGAGTGTGTCCCGTGGCCGGACCAGATGAGTTCGTGGGCGTGGTTCGACCACACGAGCGTGACAAACACCGCCGGTTCGACGAGCAACAGCGCTGTTCGGCGCTGCGTGAGCCAGTGTGGGTGTCCCGTGTACTCGATAACCGTTACGAGCCAGGCGACAGGGATGATTACTGAGAGCGTCAACTGTGCCTGGACAAGCCGCTCCATGGTAGACAGCCCCGGCACAGCGAGCTCGATACCGTACGTCACGGCCCAGAGGCTCGCCGCAACGACGAACACTGCCAGCGGTCCCGCGCCCGGCCGATCCCGGTGGAGCCACACCAGAAAGGCGACGCCCATACCGACAACACCCGACAATAAAACGACAGTAAGCGGCGACAGGACCATTCAGTAGCGTAGTAATGGCGTCCCTGATATAACTATTCTCGGTCACTTCGACTGCGAACGAACCGCGGACCACACGGCGAGGGCACCGAGTACGAACGCCGGGACGAGCGGGAGCGTGAGATAGGCATCCCGGAGCGTGAGCCCGAAGCTACTGATAACGCTCTGGGCGGCCGGCAAGAGCAAAATTGCGCCGGGAACGAAAAGGAACGCCACGCCGATCATTCCAACCAGAATCCAGCCGCTCGTTCCGAACTCGGGACCGTCGGCAGCTTCCGTGCCTGTCTCACTGTCCGCACGAGGGGCGTCTGCGGACTGTGGCTCCGTGTCAGGACGGTGGACGTAGCCGGACTCATCGTCAGCCATCGACACGCCCCCCGTCGCGCCCGCTCGAACGGTGCGTCACGATGGGACGACCTCCAGTAATACCGACGGAACAACGTGGCTGCATATCTCGGAGTCAGGCAAGCGAGCGCAAAACGCTAACGGTCCCGTTACTGCGACAGACTAGGGGCTTCCTGGCTTGAGATGTCACGCAGACTCAGCCGATGGCCGCTGTCGGAAGCGTGTGCGTCCCGCTGGCCCTCCGCGACCGACGAGTCTTCGTACAGTCCCTCAAACGCACATTCATGGCAGACGACGTGGTATCTCCCAACCATACATTTTTGTTCTTCACCCCATATTTTAAGACTATCGGTTTCAAATATTATACAGATTATAGTCGCGCAAACGGTCGTCAGGGTATTTATCCACCGCAACCGATGGGGGAGTATGGTGGATTTCCAGTCCCGTGACACACGCCGGGGTTCGACTGACGGGGAAGACGACGAGACAGACGAGGGCGAGACGGGGGACGACGAGGAATCCGCAGCAACCGATACTGGTACCGAGGCCACCACTTCAGAGCCAACCGAAGCAGCGGACACAGCACCGGAAAACGTCGACAGAGCAGCAAGTGAGGGTGACGGAACGGAGACTTCTGCGGGGGACGGTGACGATTCCACGTCGGAGCCTGAAGCTGATAGCGGCGTCGCAGAGCGAATCGACGAGGCAGCAAACCAAGGTACAGACAGCCAGCCAGCGGGTGAAACACAGAACTCCGGGGGCGTTGCTGAGCAGATACAGGAACCTGACGAGGACCCCCTCTCTGAGACACAGACAGGGACCCAACCGGCGGATACACCGCAGGAAACATCGGTTCAGGCAACGGATGAGACGAGAGCGCAGACAGTCACCCAGGACGACGCGCCGCAAGAACAGTCGGTGACCACCGCCGTCGTCACCGTCGGGACGGCAACCGAAGAAGGCGACCCGACGGGCGAGGCGGTGGAGACAGCACTCGAAGCGACCGGCCAGACGGTCACAGCCCGCGAACGCCTTCGAGGGGACTACGACGGCATTCAGGAGGCCGTCGACAGGTTGGTCGGACGTGACGACGTGGAGACCGTCGTCACCGCGGGGGGACTCGGCGTCGCCCCGTCGGAGCAGACGCTCGAAGCGGTCCACCCGCTGTTCGAGAAAGCCCTGCCGGGATTCGAGGAGGTGTACCGGGGCCTCCTTTTCGAACAACAAGGGACGAGTGTCATCGCTGTCCGCGCAACGGCTGGCATCGCCGACGGGACGCCGGTGTTCTGCCTGCCCGCGGATCCGGCGGCGGCCAGTGTTGCCATCGACGAGATCATCGCGGCGGAAGCCCCGTCGCTCGTTGCTGACCTGTCCTGATTACGGCCGACGGATTCGTGTTATCAGTCTTGTGTCCGTTTACCCGACTTAACGTGATATTTTGCCGGTTCGTTCCGGGCCGCCAATTTTTCTACAGCTAATGGGCTATTCTTCCGAATATCGACCGTTTAAACGGTTAAATCGCTGTGAAAGGTCGTTAACTGCGTCCCCCATTGAAGTGGAGCCAGTCCACAGGATCAGGTGTCATGTCCGATCGCAACGCGACACGACGCGGCGTACTCAAGGGTATCGGCGCGACAGCTGCGGCCGCACTGGGTGGGACGGCCCTCTCCGGTACGGTTGCGGCGGCCGGCCCCTGGGAATCCGTCGAGTCCCCGACTGGGAACACCCTCCACGATGTCGAATACACGGCCGCGGGTGCGTACGCCGTGGCGGGTGGCGGCATCGTACTTGAACGAACCAGCACAGGCTGGCAGAAGGTCCTCGGTGGCGGCCCGACCGGCAACGGGAACAGCCTCTACGGGGCCGACGTGACCGACGACGGGAAGGCCCTCTGGTTCGTCGGGGCCTCGGGCGCTATCGGCGAGTACGACGTGGAGTCGGGCGTGCTCACCAACCACAGCGCCCCGATGGACGTCACCAACAACTTCAACGACGTGTCCGTGACCGGTAACGCCGGCGAGGCGAACGTCTACGTCGCCGGCGACTCCGGGAAGATGTACTACAGCTTCGAGAACGGCGCGAGTCAGACGTGGGACTACACCACGCCCGGGTCCGGGTCGGCCATCAACGCCGTCGACTTCCACGGCGTCCGCTCGGGCCACATCGTCGACGGGAACAAGAGCGTCTTCGTCACCGACGACGGTTCGACGTGGAACAAGATCGGCCTCGCCGACGCCAACGTCAACTTCTACGGCGTCGACTCCGACGGCCCGGATGACGTGTGGGTCTCCGGCGGCGGCGGCATGATCTTCCACTGGAACGGGTCCGAGTGGACGCCGACCGACACGGGCGACGCCGGCCTGCGCGACATCGAGGTCACCGACGACGACAGCACCGGCTACACGGTCGGTGGCGGCGGTAAGGTGTACAGTCTCGGCGGCGGCGACTGGACCCCGGAGGAGACGCCTGCGGGTGAGAATCTGAAAGCCGTCGTCCGCGGCGGCACCGACATCGCGGTCGGCTCGGGCGGAACTATCCTGGAGAAGTAGGAACCGCCGCAGGTCCCTGGCTGGCTGCTCGTGCCCGCATCGAAAGACGGCCCGCTGGTGTGACGGGCCTGGTTTGCTGTCCGTTTATCCGAAGGCGTTCACTCCCGCTGGCGTTCGCACTCCGCAGCCCCATCCGCGGGGAGCCGCGCGTCCCGGTACGTCCCCTGGTGGAACGTTTCGGCGAGCCAGATTTTGTGTCCGTACTCGTTCCCGAGCCGCGCCGTTCCGGTGGAGACGAACTGCCGGGTCGAGGACTGTGAGTGGAGGTTGACGTGGCACTCCTGTAGCTCCCAGTAATCGTCGCCCGACGTCGTCCGGTCCCCCTGTTTGCGGAGATAGACGTGCGTTATATTCGGCAGGCAAATCGTCATCCGGTCGAGCTGGTCGGCCGCAGTCCGCGGGTCCTTCCCGCCGTAGAAGTTCGCGTACTGTCCGAAAGAGTAGGTCACGACGCTGCCTTCCTCCCAGTCGTCGAAGTTTTCGACGTTGAGCGCGAACTCGCGGCCGCCGACCGTGCCACAGACGCCGAGGTACACGTGGTCGTCGGTCCCCTCGTGTCTCCCGGACCCGGTCGTCAACGAGACGAAGACGCCGGCCAGTTCACTCATCCGTGACGCCTCCCGTCCCGAGCTGTTCGTCCGCCGATACGGACCGCCGTCGTGGATACTGTTGGCTCATTGCCTCTCTCCTGTCTCCGGCGAGACATCGCAGATAGATCGGAAGTGCGCTTAATACCTAAAAATCGTTCATGATATATATCGACGACTCCCGCCAGTAGCCACGACATACCCCTGAACTCTCAGCCACATCGAATTGTCAGAGCGACACCGACGTTTTACCGGTGTGACGCGAACAGGCGGTATGGACGAGATTCAGGTTCAGGGAACGTCGGTCCCCGCACTCGGCCTCGGAACATGGCAGTTGACCGGCCAGACCTGCCGCGAGACCGTCGAAGCGGCCCTGGAGATGGGCTACCGGCACGTCGACACGGCACAGGCCTACGGCAACGAGCGACAGGTGGGCCTGGGGATGGAGGCCGCCGCAGTCGACCGCGAGGACGTGTTTCTGACGACGAAGCTCGACGGCTCCAACCGCGACGAACGGAGCGTCCGGCGGTCGACGCGGGAGAGCCTGAACAAGCTGGGAACGGACTACCTGGACCTCCTGCTCATCCACTGGCCGAACACCCCGTGGATGGCGTCGCTGTCGGAGACGCTCGGCGCGATGAACAACCTTGTCGAGGAGGGACTGGTCCGTCACATCGGCGTCAGCAACTTCTCACCGTCGCTGCTGGACGAGGCCCGAGAACTCTCCGCGGCCCCAATCCTCACCGATCAGGTGCAGTACCACCCTTACTGGGACCAGCGGAAACTGCTTGACTACTGCCGCATCCACGACGTGCTCCTGACCGCCTACAGTCCGCTCGCCCGCGGCGGCGTCCTCGACGACCCCGCGCTTGTCCAGATCGGAAACAAGTACGCGAAGTCCCCGGCGCAGGTCGCCTTGCGGTGGCTCCTCCAGCAGGACGGCGTAGCCGCGATTCCGAAGGCATCCAGCCGCGACCATCTGGAAGCAAATATGGCTGTCTTCGACTTCGAACTCACCGACGCGGAGATGGAGCGTATCCGGGACCCGTCGAAGATCAAAACCGGCGTGCAGTTCGTCCGGTCGCAGTTGCCGTTCTGAGCGGAAGCGCCAGTTCATATAGACTTGAAGTCCCGGCTTGTGGATTGTATTCGATTTGTCTGGACATACATCCTCTTCTTCAGATTATTTAACTATGTTTGTATCCTTTCCCGCCGCAAATATTACGAATCCCACAACTGCCATAAGCTGTCTCATCATAGCATTCGTGTGGTGCGTTACCACTAGAGTGCGGCGTTGGGACACACCGCTGAATCCACAGCGAGGCCACTGTGTCAGTACACGAATCCGAACCGATACGGCGGAGCATCGAAGTGGAGTACTGGGTCATCGACGACGCAGGCCGGTTGGTCGAGCCGGGAACACTCGTTGACGCAACCCCGGGTGCGGAGCGGGAGTTCGTCGAGCCCCTGCTGGAGGTCAAGACGACGCCGTGTGAGACAGCGACAGAACTGCGCGAGGAACTCCTTGGCCGGCTCGGGGCCGTGTTGCGGCAGGCCGACGACCTCGGAAAACGCCTCGTGCCGCTTTCGACACCAGTCAATGCCGACGAGATTCAGGAGATTCCAAGCGACCGGACGCGGATTCAAAACTGTGTCATCGGCGACGATTTCGAGTTCGTTCGCCACTGCGCCGGCACACACATCCACGTCGAACAGCAGCCGGGGCGGGCAATCGACCAGTTGAACACGCTGATCGCCATCGACCCCGCGCTGGCGCTCGTCTCGTCATCGCCGTACTTCCGGGGACGGCGACTGGCTGACGGGGCGCGCTCGAAGCTGTACCGGTGGATGGCGTACAATTCGGTGCCACACCAGGGCTGGCTGTGGTCGTACGTCACCGACAGGGCCGAATGGGACCGGCGGCTCGAACGGCGCTATGACGAGTTCGTGACCGCGGCTATCGACGCCGGTCTCAACCGCCAGACTGCTGTCGCGAATTTCGACCCGGAAAGCGCTATCTGGACGCCGGTTCAACTCCGGGCCGAGTTCGGCACCGTTGAGTGGCGGTCGCCCGACACTGCGCTGCCGAGCGAGGTGCTGTCACTGGCTGAGGACATCACGGGTCTGATGGAGCATCTCAAGGGAACACCGGTCCGTATCGACGGCCAGCGGGGCCGTGTTACCGACGACGAAATCGTGCTTCCGGAGTTCGATTCGGTCCTCGAATACGCTACCGACGCGATCTGTGACGGTGTTACCGCCGACGGCGTGGAGCCGTATCTCGACCGAATGGGATTCGAGGTAGACGCGTACGACCCTGTTTCGGCCACCTTCGATAGGCCGGAGCCAGTCACGCCCGAAGCAGCCAGGGAGATCCGGCTGGACCACGCCACCCGACTCAAAGCGGACCTGCGGCAGGTCGACCCAGTTGCCATGGACTGACCGACCAGCGATGGAGTGGCTCACGCCGGCGGTGGCCACAGACCAATCAACCACTGAACATATAGTCGCCGACAGTCTTTGCTCTCCTAACATGGTTACCGATGCGCTCCTCGGGTCGCTTCCGCCCGCCGTCTTCGCCGCACTCTCCGTGCTGGTGTGGGCCACAACGGTGGGATCGATCGGCCTCTGGACCTACAGAGACGCGCGGGCACGAGAGAGCGGGTCGCCGGTGGTGTGGGCCATCGGTATCGTCTTCGCCCTGTTCATTCTCCCCTACTACCTCTATAGGCGAGGGACGCGGGCGCACCCGCCGGAGCGACTTGACCACGGACTCATGACGCTCGCGAGTGCGGGCGTCGGTGCCTTCGTTGTCGGTGCCGTGCTCGGACCACCGGACCCCGTCACACAGCTCTACTATCTCCCAGCTGCCTTCGCCGGTCTCCTCCCGGTTGCCTACCTCCTGGTCTACCGGGGCGGCTACCTGCGGCCCAGCCAGTAGCTGTCGGGACGGTTTAGTCGCCAGCTAGAGTAACTATCCCTATGCCCACAGCGCTGACTGACGACATCTGGTGGTACGATCTCAGGGGAGTCAACGCGACGCTCGTTGACGACGACGGAGCGCTCACACTCGTCGACACAGGGCTGCCCTGGCACGGCAACGGACTCATCGCCGGCCTGAGCGACGCCGGCTACGAACTCCGTGATCTCGACAGAATACTCCTCACACACTTCGATTTCGACCACGTCGGCGGGCTGTCAGCCTTCGACGGCCTCGATGTGACCATTTACGTGGGTGAGCGGGACGCACCGCTGGTCACCGGCGAACAGGCCTCACCGCTGGGCAACCACAAGGGCGCATTCCAGCGATTCCTCTCGGCGTTGCTGGACGCGCCGGACAACGAAGTCGTCCCTCTCGCCGACGGCGACACCATCGGCAGTTTCACCGTCTATCACACCCCTGGACACACGCCGGGCCACGTCTGTTACGTCGGTGAGGAGCTGTCGCTGGGGCTGCTGGGTGATCTTGTCCGTGAGGACAGCGGCCGCTTCGAGCCCTCGCCGTGGCTGATGAGCTATGACACCGACGCCGTCGCCCGGAGTATCAGCGACTTCGCGGACCGGTCGCCCGCTTTCGAGGTCGCGGTCCCGGGCCACGGCGTCCCCTTCGAAAAAAGCGGCTCGGAGCGGCTCGACCGGCTGGCAGCGACGCTGTAATCAGTCCAGTTCCTCGGCGACCGCCGCGGCGTCGAGCAGGTTCGGATCGACCACGAGGTCCGTCTGTCGGCTGGCGAAGTCCGGCAGGGAGCCCTCAGCGTAGATGACGACCCGTAGGTCGGGGTTGAGATCCTTGGCGACGGCGATGGAGGTAGCCTGGGACATCTCGGTCAGCAGGTACACGTCTGCCTCGTGGATGCCGGCCTCCTCCAGCCCGGGTCGGTTGCCCACGTCAGCGACCGTCACAGTGTGTCCTTCGGCTTCGAGCGCGTCCGTGAGTCCGTTGGGGTCCGAGCCGACGAGAACGACGTTCATTCGTACTCGATGGTCGCCGGCGGTTTGTGGGTCACGTCGTAGACGACGCGGGCGACGTTCTCGTGCGCCCCGGTGATGCGCGACTGGATGCGCTGGAGCGTGTCCCAGTCGAGTTCCTGTGCGCGGGCGGTCATCCCGTCCCGGCTCTCGACGGAGCGGACGGCGACGACCCAGCCGTGAACGCGGTTATCGCCTTTGACGCCCGTGGCCTTACCAATCACCGCGGCCAGGGCCTGCCATGGCTCGTACTCCTCCAGTTCCTCCTCGACGACGTGGTTGGCCTCGCGGGCCACCTCCAGTTTCTCCGCGGTGACCTCGCCGATGATACGGACGGCGAGTCCCGGGCCGGGGAACGGCATGCGCTCGGAGATGATTTCTTCGAGGTCGAGCGCGCGGGCGACCTCGCGAACCTCGTCCTTGTAGAGGTCCCGCATCGGCTCGACGATGCCGTCGAAGTCGATTCGCTCCGGAAGACCGCCGACGTTGTGGTGAGACTTGATCGTCCCCTCGCTCTCGATACGGTCCGGGTAGATGGTCCCCTGAACGAGGTAGTCGGCGTCGACCTCGCGGGCGACCGTTTCGAACTCCCGGATGAACTGCTCGCCGATGATGTGGCGCTTCTCCTCGGGGTCGGTCTCGCCTTCGAGTTCGTCGAGGAATCGGTCCTGTGCCTCGACGATGCGCAGCGAATCCATGTAGTCGAAGGTCTCACGGATCTCGTCGGTCTCGCCTTTCCGCATCAGCCCGGTGTCGACGTAGACGGCGGTGAGCTGGTCGCCGATAGCCTCGTAGGCCAGCGCAGCGGCCGTCGAAGAGTCGACACCCCCAGAGAGCCCGATGACGGCGTGCTTGTCTCCGATCTCCTCGGCGATCTCGGCTTTCGCCTCCTCGATGAACTCGTCGACGTTCACCATCAGTGGCTCACCTCCTCAGTCGTCGCAGTGTGGGGGTCGTCGCCGAGGACCGCTTCGAGCAGGCCGACGAACGGCGGGCTAGCGCGGGTCGGTCGGGAGCGGAACTCAGGATGGAACTGCGTCCCAATGAAGTACGGGTGGTCCTCGGGCGCAAGTTCGAGTATCTCCATACGGTTCCCGGCGCGGCCGGAGAACTTCAGCCCGGCGGCTTCGAGGTCGTCGATGTACTCGGGGTTGACCTCGTACCGGTGGCGGTGCCGCTCCGTGCAGGACTCGCCGCCGTACAGCGTTGCGGCGAGCGTGTTCGCGTCGATTTCGGTCTCGTGGGCACCCAGCCGCATCGTCCCGCCCATGTCCTCGATCTCGTACTGCTCGGGCAGGATATCGATGACGGGGTGGGGCGTGTCCTCTTCCAGTTCCGCTGAATGAGCGCCGCCCAGGTCCAGCACGTTCCGGGCGTACTCGACGACGGCCATCTGGAAGCCGAGACACAGGCCGAGGAACGGCACGTCGTTCTCGCGGGCGTACCGGATCGCCTCGATTTTGCCCTCCGTACCGCGAGCACCGAAGCCGCCCGGCACGACGATGGCGTCGGCCTCGCGCATCCGGTCGGCGTGGTGGTCGCTCATCTTCTCCGAGTTGACCCACCGGACGTTCACGTCGACGTTTTTCTCAAGGCCGGCGTGTTTCAGCGCCTCGTGGACGGACATGTAGGCGTCTTCGAGGTCGTATTTGCCGACGAGAGCGACTTCGACCTCGCCCTCTGTGTTCTGGGTGACGAGGTCACGCCAGCGGTTCTCCCGTTCGTCTTCGGGCAGCGCCTCCGAGGCGATGTCGAGTTCTTCCATCACGTACTGATCGAGGCCTTCCTCCTCGACCATCAGCGGGACGTGGTAGATGTCGTCGACATCGGGGTTCGAGAAGACTGCTTCCGTCGGCACGTCACAGAACAGCGCGATCTTCTCTTTCGTGTCGATGTCGAGTTTGTCCGAACAGCGGCCGACGAGAATGTCAGGCTGGAGACCGATAGAGCGCAGTTCCTTCACGGAATGCTGGGTCGGCTTGGTCTTCTGCTCGCCGTTTTTCGAGTAGGGGACGAGCGTGACGTGAGTAAAGAGAATATCGTCCTCGTCTTCCTCGTGGGCGAACTGCCGGAGCGCTTCGAGATATGGCATCCCCTCGATGTCACCGACCGTGCCCCCGACTTCGATGATACAGACGTCGTTGCCCTCGGCGGCCTCGCGGATACGGCGCTTG
This sequence comes from Haloarcula japonica DSM 6131, assembly GCF_000336635.1. GTDB lineage: Archaea > Halobacteriota > Halobacteria > Halobacteriales > Haloarculaceae > Haloarcula > Haloarcula japonica. Next base: position 57,505 of record NZ_AOLY01000038.1, read on the forward strand.
ATGTCGTCGGTGATGTGCGGGATGATCTGAACCGTGCGACCGAGATAGTCGCCGGATCGCTCCTTCTCGATGACGTGCTGGTAGGTCTTCCCCGTAGTGACGTTGTGATCGAAGGTCATGTCGATGTCGAGGAACCGCTCGTAGTTCCCCAGGTCGAGGTCGACCTCCCCGCCGTCTTTGAGCACGTACACCTCGCCGTGCTGGAAGGGGTTCATCGTCCCGGCGTCGACGTTCAGATACGGGTCAATCTTGACCGCTGTAACGTCGAACCCGGCGTTTTTGAGTAATCTGCCTGTGCTGGCGGCGGTGATGCCTTTCCCCAGGCCAGACATCACGCCACCGGTGACGAAGATGAACTTCCGACCCAGTTCCGGGTCGTAGTCCGTTTCGGGTTCGGTCGGCATACCGACGGTGAACCCCGCGTGGTCTAAACGGTTTCGGAGCGCGCACTGTTCGCCACCCCGTCGCAGTGTCAACGCGACTATACTGAAGGCTGCGTGAGGACGCGCCACGCAGCCACGAGTGCAGCAAGTGACAGCGCCGAAAACACCGCATCACTGGGACTGGAGCCGATTGCGATGAACAGCAGGTAGCCGGCGACGAATCCCCCCAGAAGCGAGACGACGCCGTGTCGTGTCGAGTGAGACACGGCTGCCCTGGTTCGGGTTGACATACAACATTATTTATTGGTATATAGTATAAATGTATCTTCAACCGGGAGTCAGGACTTGAGCACGCCGGATCGGATGGCGAAGTACGTCCCGATGGCACTAGCCGAGGCGAGCACAAGCGCCCGTACCGGCCCGCCCGCGACAAGTGCTGTCTGCATCAGTACTAACAGCGTCACCAGCGTGGCGATAAACGAGACGGCAGCGAACACAAGCGGGCGATCCATACTTTGAGGTCGGGTCGACAGCGCCTCTGTCTTTCGACATTGTCCAGCATATGTATTCTGAACTATGTTTTCACTTGGTGCTGAACTAGCGGCAACAATCAACTACGGACCCTGAACAGCGGTCGCAGTAGCTACAGGTGGTCGCGGAGAAACGGCCCAACCGTCTCGCCGATACGACCGCTCTGACCGACAAAATGGTGGTCGGCTGGTAGGCGCTCAACCGTCTGTCCCAGCACGGTGGCCCGGTCGAGGACCGGTTCCCAATCAACTGTCCCATCACGCTTCCCGACTACGACCTGTATCGGGCCTGTCTCTTATACA
>NZ_AOLY01000039.1 GCF_000336635.1 Haloarcula japonica DSM 6131
CCTCTGCGGCCGCACACAGTGCCACAGCCGCACCAAAACTGTAGCCAAACAGGCCGACTGCGTCGTACTTCTCGTCGGCCCACGCCAGCGCGTTCTCGGCGTCGGCCCGCTCGCCACGGCCCTCGTCCCACGCGCCGTAGTCGAAGCGGAGACAACCGATATCGGGGGCCAACGCATCACTGACCGCGTTCAGGCGCGTGTCCGACCGCTTACCGCCGTACTGCGGATGCGGCGGGCACGCGACGACGACAGTGTCCGATGCCGGCCGGTCGAGCGATGCGGTGACATCTCGCCCGCCCGGTATCCCGACGGTAGTCATACGTGTTCACTCGCCATCCCTCTGTAAGAAATTTAAGGTTGGAGGGACCAATGCGCATACATGGGAATCCTCTCGCGCGCGTCGTACGTCATCCGCTCGAAACTCAACGCCGTCCTGAACCGAGCGGAGGACCCGACAGAGACCCTCGACTACAGCTACGAGCAGTTGCGTGACGAACTGCAGGACGTCAAGCAGGGCATCGCGGACCTGACGACCCAGAAGAAGCGACTGGAAATTCAGAAGCGCCGCCTCGAAGAGAACGTCGAGAAGCACAACGAACAGGCGCGCCAGGCCGTCGAGCAGGACCGCGAGGACCTCGCTCGCCAGGCGCTGGAAAAGAAAAAGCAGAAGATGAGCCAGATCGAGGACCTGGAAGGCCAGATACAGGACTTGCAGAACCAGCAGGACCAACTGGTCGAGCAGAAAGACGAACTCCAGAAACAGATCGAGCAGTTCCGGACGAAGAAGGAAACGATGAAGGCTCGCCACGAGGCCGCCAAGGCGTCGGCACGCGTCAACGAGGCGATGACCGGCGCGGGCGACGAGATGCAGGACATCAACCAGGCTATCGAGCGTGCGGAGGAACGCACCGAGGACATGGAGGCCCGCTCGCAAGCGATGGACGAACTCCGCGAGGACGGCGTCCTCGAAAGTCAGATATCGGACGAGAGTTCACTGGAGCGGGAACTTGAAGAAGTCCGACAGAAAGGTTCGGTCGACGCCGAACTCGACACGCTGAAAGCCGAGATGGGGAAAGCCGAGGACGGGGATAGCGGGTCGAGCGACGCGGACGTCTCCGAGGCCGAACTTGAACAGGAACTCGCCGACGAGAGTACGCAGGTCGATGTCGACGAGAGCGAAGTCGAGTCGGAGCTGGACGAACTGAAAGAGGACGAGCAGTAACGCCGGCGGCGCGGGACTTTACAGCGGCCAGACGACCGACACCGAGAGCGTCGTTACGACACACAGAAGCAGCTGTAGCGGTCCGCCGACGCGTGCGAAGTCGGTGAAGCGATAGCCGCCGGGGCCATAGACCATCAGGTTCGTCTGGTACCCGATGGGTGTCAGGAAGGCCGTCGCGACCGCGAACGTCACGACAACGAGGAACGGGAACCCGGAGACGCCGATCTCGGCGGCGGTGGCGACGGCAATCGGGATCATCAACACGACGGTCGCGGGCGGGGTGATGATGCTGGCGAGGACAGCCGTCAGAAGGTACACCAGCGCCAGCAGTGCGAGCGGCGAGAGGACGCCGGCGGCGTCGACGAGGAGCGCGCCGACGAACGCGGCTCCGCCGGTGGCCTGCATCGCCTGCCCCAGCGGGAGCAGGCCGGCAAGCAGGAACACGACGTTCCAGCTCACCGCGTCGTAGGCTTTCGACGCGCTCAGCGTACCGGTGGCGACCGTGGCGACGACGCCGCCCAGCGCGGCGATGTAGATGGGCAGCAGGTCCAGCGCCGCGAGCGCGATGACGGCGAGCAGGGTCGCGAGCGGGACCGCCGCAGCGGCGTCGAGGGAGGGTGGGCCGCCGTCGAGCGTGTCGAACAGCTCCGGAGGCCCCTCAGTTAGGGTCAGATAGCCCTCATCCTGAAGATGGCCCACCTCGTCGAGGGGCGTCTGGAGCAAGAGCAGGTCGCCCGCGGACAGTTCGACTGCCGAGAGATTCTCGCGGATGATCTCGTCGCCGCGGCGGACGGCGAGGACCGTCACATCGAACCGACTGCGGAGTTGCACGTCGGCGAGCGTTCGGCCGCGGAGCCGCGACTCCCTGTCGATGACGGCCTCCGCGAGGACGCCCGGATGCCCGCTCTCCGCCAGCAGGTCCGCCGTAACGGATTCACGGGCGAGGTCTCGCAGGTTGAGCGTTTGAGCGAGTCGGTTGACGGCCTGGCGGTTCCCACGGACAGTCAGCACGTCGCCGGGTTCGAGCGGGCGGTCGGTGGCCGTCGCGAAGAACGACTCGCCGTTGCGGTCGATCTGGAGCACGTCGAGATCGAGCGGGCCACTCACGGCGAGGACCTGTTCGACGGTGGCTTCGGTCGGCAGTGACTCCCCCACATCGACCGCGTCTACGACCGCCTCGACTGTGTCGTCTGGAACGCTGCCCTCAAGCGCTTCTCGCACTGTCAGGCCGACCAGCGGGGACGCCTCACGAACCCGTAGCTGCGCCAGGTGGCGGTCCATTTCGAACTCCTCAGTGAAGTCGGCTGCGGGGTGGACTCGTTCGGGAACGAGCGCCCGCCCGACCGTCAGCAGGTAGCCCACGCCGACAGCGAGGACGACGATGCCGACGGGCGTCAGCGTGAACATCGAGAACGGCCGGCCGAGCAACTGCGCCGAGAGGTCGCTCGCGAGCAGGTTCGTCGCCGTGCCGACCAGTGTGAGCGTCCCGCCGAGCATCGCGGCAAAAGAGAGCGGTAGCAGCAGGTTCGACGGCGAAATACCGTATCGTTCCGAGAGCCCGGTGACCAGCGGGATGAACACCGCGACCACCGGCGTGTTGTTGACAAAGCCCGCGCTGACGCCCGTCGTGCCGACGATGGCGGTCAACAGACGCCGTTCGTCTCCCCCCGTCAGCACTGCGAGTCGCCCGGCCAGCCAGTCGACGACGCCAGCCGATTCGACGCCGGCGCTGAGAATGTACATCGCGACGATAGTGACCACCGCCGGGCTGGCGAACCCGTCGATGGCTGTCCGTGCCGGGACGCCGGTGTACGGTTCCAGCACGACCAGAGCGACGAGGACGGCGACAGCCGTCATGTCCGGCGGGAGCCATTCGGTGACAAACAGCGTCAGCGCGGCGGCGACGAGCGCGAAGACCACGAGCGCGCCCATCGAGAGCGAGGGCATACCACTCCACTCGGCGGTCGGTGATAAAAACGTCCGGGACGCCGTCTGGGGGTTTCGCGAGCGGACGCTTCGCTCACCGCCGCCCGCGGGTCGTCCGTCTCGTTACGTCGGGTCCGGCTCGTACCCCGGGCCGACCCGGAGTGTCAGTGCGGTCTCACGCACCGACAGCGACAGCGTCTCGTGCGTACTGAGTTCGCCGTCCCGGCTGAACGTGATTGCCTCGTCGTGACCGTCGACGGTAATCTCGTCCGCCCGAACGTGGGTCACGCCGTCGGTGTCAAGCGCCAGCAGCCGCTGTCCGATGGCCTCCGCGACGAGGTTGCCCGCGGGCATCTGTTCGACGATGGCCACATCGAGCAGCCCGTCTTCCATGTTTGCCTGCCCGCCCTCGGCAACGAACTTGCGGGCGTTGCCCACCAGCAGACAGGTGGCCTCGCCGGACCAGGTGAACGGCCCGTCTTCGCCGACAGCCGCGATAGTGATGTCGAGCCCGTCGAAACGGAGCGCCTCCTGTGCGCCGGTGAGCAGAAACGCCAGCGTGCCGAACCGCTCCTTGAGATCGCCCGGCGTCGAGACGCTGGCGTCGGCGGGGAGGCCGGCGATACAGGAGACCAGAAACGGTTCGTCACCGGCGACACCCACATCGACCGGTCGCGTCTCTCCGGTGTCGGCGATTTCGACGCCGTGTTCGATATCCCTGACACCGATATTTCCGGCCAGAAGGTTCGCCGTTCCGGCCGGGATGACGCTCAGCGTCACCGAGTCGAGGTGGCCAGCGTCGTCGAGCCCACGGACGACCTCGTTCACCGTCCCGTCACCGCCACAGACAGCGATTTCAGATGCCTCGGCCCTGCCAGCTTCGCGGCCGAGTTCGACCGCGTCGCCGGCCGCTTCGGTCTCGTACACCTCGAACCCGCGGGCCTCCATCAGCCGCGGGACGTAGTCGGCGTGCTCGCCGTCGCCGCTGACGGGGTTGAGGATGCACCGACGCGAGCCAATTTGCATGGTACTAGCGAGTCCGGACCGGCACTTATACCGTGGTGGTGTGACGTCGTCACTCCCAGTCGACGTCGACGCTCCGGTCCGTCTCGCGGAGGATGAAGGGACCGATAGCGAGCGTTCGTTTGGTTATCGTGACGATGCGGAGGATGTACGACAGCAGGACAGTGAACGGAAGCACGGACGCCGTCGTCGTCGCCGCCATGATCCACAGTACGTCGGGGACGCCGGCCGTGACGCCGACGATGTCCCGCGCGTCGAGGAACAACAGCGACGTGACTGCGACGGTAAGCGCCGGAATCGCGACGTACAGCAGCGTCCGGGAGAGGTCCGACAGCTCCCACTGGAAGTACAGCGTCTTGAAGTGTTCCCGGGCCGGGCCGAACAGCTCGAGTGTCTCGACGAGTTCCGCGAGCGAGTCGTCGATATCGTCAGTGAGTTCGTCGGCGTAGGCCTCCCGGATGCGGCGACCGACGTACAGCTTCCAAGAGTAGTTGTAGTTCAGCGCGGCCTTGACGACGTCGAACTCACCGAAGCTGCGGCCTTCCAGTTGGTCGGTGACGCTGTCGGCGTTCGTTCTCACGTCTTCGAGATACTGCGTGAGCAGCTCGGTCAGGTCGTCATCGAGTGCCGTCTTGTCGACAGCGGCCTGAACCGTTTCGGCCCGTTCGGCGGTCCCGCGGACCAGCGACCGGAGGAACGCCGAGGGCTCCGCGGGACTGACGGGCGTGTCGACGGCGTCGGCCACATCGGCCCGGAACTGCATCGACCCGTCCATCCGCTCGCGCTGGTCGCCAACCGCGCCGAGTTCCTGTGACAGGACGAGTTGGCTCAGCGTCAGGACCAGCGTAACGGCGGTTATGGTGCCCGTAATCAGCGCCTGGAACAGCGTTTCGACGGGGTCGCCGCGGGTCAGCAGCGTCAGGGCCGGGGTGGGGTGGAGGAGCCCGACTGCGAGGACCCCACAGAACAGGATGCCCGAGAGGATGGCGGTGACGAGCCAGCGGTCGGCATCCAGGAGGAACCAGAGGAGTCGCGTGTCACCGGCGGCGCGCTCCCGCATGGTGTCACTCGACTCCTCGCTGTCAGAGGTCATACACGTCGGCTCACCCGCCGAACATAAAAGCGCGAGCCCAGCACTCGCGCGGTCGTCGGCGCGACACCGGCGAGAATCAGTCGGATGGGCGGCGACTACCGGCCGGCGAGGAACGTCACAGCGGTTCGCTGTTGCTCGACTTCGGTTTCGAGATGGTCGCGGAACTCGGCGATGTCGATGTCCTTCTCCTCGCGCTCCTTGCGGTCCCTGACCGAGATGGTGCCGGCTTCCTCCTCGTTGTCGCCGATGACACACATGTAGGGGACGCGGTCGTCGTGGGCCTGCTGAATCTTCTTGCCGACGGTCCAGGAGCGGTCCTCGATAGTGACACGGAAGTCGTCGAGTTCGTCCTGAATCTCCTCGCAGTAGGCGATGTTGTCGTCGCTGACCGGAAGCAGGCGGATCTGTTCGGGGGCGAGCCACGGCGGGAACTTCCCGTTGTAGTGCTCGGTGAGTACCATGAAGAACCGCTCGTAGGAGCCGTACAGCGCGCGGTGGATCATCACCGGGCGGTGCTCCTCGTTGTCCTCACCGGTGTAGGAGAGGTCGAACCGCTCGGGCATGTTGAAGTCCAGCTGAACAGTCGGCCCGTCCCAGTGCCGTCCCAGTGCGTCCTCGAAGGCGAAGTCGATCTTCGGGCCGTAGAACGCGCCGTCGCCCTCCTCGATCACGTAGTCGATGTCCTGCTCGTCGAGGACGGCTTCGAGCTGGGATTCGGCTTTCTCCCAGATTTCGTCGCCGCCGACGGACTTCTCCGGCCGGGTGGCGAACTGGACGGTGTAGTCGAGATTGAACGTGTCCAGCGTGTCGAGGATGATATCGACCGTCGCCAGCACCTCCTCCTCGATCTGGTCCGGGCGGACGAACAGGTGGCCGTCGTCGATAGTGAAGGCCCAGGTCCGGGAGAGTCCGGAGAGCTCGCCGCGCTGCTCTTTCCGGTACACCTTCCCGTCCTCGAAGTACCGCACCGGCAGGTCACGGTAGCTCCAGGAGTTCTGCTCGAAGATGGTGGCGTGGCCCGGGCAGTTCATCGGCTTCAGGCCGTACTCCTCGTCGTTGACATCCAGCAGGAACATGTCGTCGACGTAGTTCTCGTAGTGGCCCGACTTCTTCCAGAGTTCGGTGCGGAAGACGTGGGGCGTCTCGACCTCGTCGTAGCCCGCGTCGCGGTTGAGGCCGGCGACGTACTCCGAGAGTTCGTTGAGGATCTTCTTGCCGTTGGGCTCGTACAGCGGCAGGCCCGGCCCGGTCGTCTCGTCGATGGAGAACAGGTCCATCTCCTGGCCGATCTTGCGGTGGTCCCGTTCCTCGGCCTTGCGGCGCTGTTCGAGAAACTCGTCAAGCGCGTCCTCTGTCGGGAAGGCGGTTCCGTACACGCGGGTCAGCGTCTCGTTGTCCTCCTCGCCGCGCCAGAAGGCCGCGGAGATTTCGAGCAGTGCGAAGCCGCCGATTTCGCCGGTCGATTCGACGTGGGGGCCCTGACAGAGGTCCTCGAACTCGCCCTGCGTGTAGAAAGAGACTTCCTCGTCGTCCGCGGCCTCGGTTTCGAGGATGTCCTGTTTGAACTGATTGTCCTCGTACCGTTCGAAGGCGTCGTCGCGGTCGACGAGTTCGCGCTCGATGTCGAGGTCTTCCTCGATGATCTCCTCGGCTTCGGCTTCGATGGCTTCGAGGTCGTCCTCATCGATGTCGACGCCGGTGATGTCGTAGTAGAACCCGTTGTCGGTCCACGGCCCGATTGTGAGCTTGGCATCGGGATAGAGGCGCTGTAGGGCCTGCGCGAAGACGTGGGCAGCCGAGTGACGAAGCACGTCGAGATACTCGTCACTGCTCTCGGTGACGATTTCGAGCTCGACGTCGGCTGTCAACGGCGCGTGTTTATCGACAAGTTCGCCGTCGACGACGCCGGCGACCGTGTCGTCACCCAGCCCTGGCCCGATTTCGTAGGCGACATCCTCGACCGTGCTGCCGCGTTCGACCTCTAGTGGGGTCCCGTCGGGCAGCGTGACCGTGACCGTACTCATATCCGAGGATACGACGGCGGCCGGGGATAAGTGTATTGAGACGCGGGCGACGCTGGCGTTACTCTGGCAACGGCGGGTCCGAATCCTCGTCGATAGTGTCGGCCGCCGGCAGGTCAGACTGGGCCGGTGGCCGTGCTGCGCTTGCCCGTTCCAGCGATGAGAGCGCCAGTTCTTCCTCACCTTCGAGCATGGTAAGCCGATCCGTGACAGTGACTGTCTCTCCGTCGGTCGTGTGTGGCGTCACGCACCTGAGCTTCGATCCATCATACTCGGCTAATAGTTGGATCGGAAACACGAGCGACCGATACTGCTCTCCCGTTATTTCCGAATTCACCGACCGAACCTGAAACGCGGGGTCGAGTGAACAGCCGTTGCGTTTTGCCCATTCCTGAAAGACGCTGACTCGGTTGAGTGCGAATAGCCCGAGCTCGGTCCGTGCCTCCGCTGGCGTGGACGGTATCTGCCGACCGATGACCTGAACGGTGATATCTGACAGAACATCAGCGTCCAACAGCCCCTGAAGCCGGTCGATGACCGCAGCCTGTTGCTGCGTGTGCCCGTCGGGCAGTAGTGAACGAACGTACAGTTCTGCCCGTGTGCCGTCTGGCTGCGTGCTCCCCTGCATCGTATAGAAATTAATGGGCAGCAACTGGCAAAAGTATTCCTGTTGACAAATAATGGTTAGAACAGTTATACGCTGAACGACGGAAACTGAATCAAACGGTACACCGTCGGTTGGACAGCCACGGATTGCGTCAGGGTGATAGGGAGTACTATGTGGGCACAGTTCGCATGGGAAGCCGCATATGTACGACTCGGTGCTCGTAGCCACAGACGGCAGTTCGGGAACGACGGAGACGCTCGCACACGCCACCTCAATCGCGCGCGACAACGACGCGACCCTCCACGGGCTGTACGTCGTGGACAAACGGCTGTACCTCGCGGCCGACAAGGCCAATCAGGACGAAGTACGTCAGTCACTGGAGGAAGAGGGGGACGTCGCGCTCGACGACATCGTAGTCAGCGGCGAGGAGTCCGGTGTCGAGGTCGTCACGACCATGGAAGAAGGGATTCCCCACAAGACGATCACCGACTACGCCGAGGAGGAAGGCATCGACCTCATCGTAATGGGGACTCACGGCCGAACCGGACGGGACCGGGTCGCCAACCTCGGCAGCGTCACGGAACGTGTCGTCCAGAGCGCGCCCGTTCCTGTCCTCGTGGTCCACATCGAATAGCTCGGATGTCGCTTGCGGTTGCAGTGAGGACGGACACGACAGCGGCTGTACGACCGGTAGCACCCCCTTCTGACCGGTATCTTTTCGAGCCGCCGACACGATGGTAGCAGTATGGACAGCCGAGAGTACGCCTTCGAAGGAGCCACACCTGACATCCACGGATACGCTCACGTCAGCCGCGAGGCGACGCTGGTGGGTGATGTCACTGTCGGCCCGAACGCGAACGTCTGGCCCGGTGTCGTGTTGCGCGGCGACGTGGCCCCCGTCGAAGTGGGCCGCGAATCGGCCATCGGTGACGGGGCCATCGTCCACGCCTCGACCGTCGGCGAGAAGGTGATGGTCGGCCACGGGGCCGTTCTCAACGATGCAGCAGTCAAGGACGGGGCGCTCGTCGGGTTCAATTCGACGGTCAGCGACGCCACCATCGGCGAGGGTTCCATCGTCGCGATGGGAACGGTCGTCCCGCCGGGCTACGAGGTGCCTGCGGAGTCATTCGTCCGTGGGAGCCCCGCCACGGTGACGCCACTGTCCGAGACAACAATCGACCCCAACGAGGTGTTCGAGGCGTTCAGCTCCGGCGATTACGCCAACCTCGCGGCCCGCCACGAGGACCTGTTCGAGTAACGCCCGGTAGCAGTTCTGTAAACGAACGACGGGTCACTTATAGTGGAAGAGCCCACACAGTACCGAGCATGGACGATATCGTCGACCTGGTGACCCGGTCGCTCGCCGACGACACTGCCGCTGAGTTCACTGAGCGGGTCGACGAACAGGCGATGCAGCTCCGGAGAGCCATCGAGGCCGGGGAGTTCGACAACGAGGCGTTCTCCGTCGGTCTGGAGATCGAGCTGTACGCTATCAACGCGGAGCCGGACCCACCCGAACCAGACGAGGAAACAGACGACGAGGGAGTCACCGAAGAGGACCTCGACGACGACCTGAGCGGATCGGACGGAGCGGCTTGGAGCGGCTCACTCGACGCGCCGGCGGAGCCAGAAGGTGGCGGTAGCGCATCGCTGGAGCCAAACGGCGACGGGTCGTCGCTGGAACCAGACGAGGGCGACCCTCTGGAACCCGCCGGCGGTGAGTCACTGGACCAGAACGCTGGCGAAGCCGCTGACGAGCCCGAAGATTCATTCGGTCCCGGAGAGGGGCCGTCACTCGACATCGACCCGGACAGCCCGCTGGCCGAGGACGAACCGGAGACGCCCGAGGAAGAGACCGAGCCGGCCGTCGAGTCGTCGGTCGAGGACGAGCCGGACGACGAGCCCTACATGGCCCCCGAGGACTGGGAGGGGCGGCTGACCCGCCTCCCGGACGTGGTGTTCGAGGGCGAGGCCAACAAGGAACTGGGCCTGCACAACGCCGAGGTCAACACCGAGCCGAACAGTTTCGACCAGACTGGAATGGAGGTCCAGACGACGGCGGTGGAGATGCAGACGAAACAGGCCCGCCAGCAGGCGAGCAAGCACAACTGCGAACTCGTCCTCGACGCGATGTGGACCATTCCGCCCGAGGAGGGCAGCGAGCAGTATCTCTCGGCACACGAGACGAACGACGGCGTCGTCCTCGCGGACAACATGCGGCAGGCCCCCAGATACGTGGCGCTGGACAACGAGGCGCTCGACCACGCCGGTGGCAGCATCGACTTCGACGTACCGGGGTACACCGGGTCGTTCCCGACGATTCTGTTCGAGTCGCTGGCCACCTCGATCCAGCCGCACCTCCAGATTCCGGACGCCGGGGCGTTCCCCGAGTACTACAACGCCGCGATCCGGACGCTCGGGCCGCTGCTTGCGCTGTCGGTGAACTCGCCGTTCCTCCCGGCGGATATGTATGGCGATACCGACGGCGAGTGGCTCTGTGCGAACACCCACCACGAACTCCGCATCGCGGCTTTCGAGCAGTCGGTCAATACCAGTGAGAACCCGAAGGTCCGGGTCCCACGGGACCTCGACGACACGACAGACATTGTCGGCCGCGTCGTCGACGACGACCTGTTCGCGCCGTTCCTCCGGGAGTTCTTGCACGACGATGACCGGGCGGCGTTCGAAGACGAGTTCTGGGAGTTCGACCACAAGCGCGGGACCTACTGGCGCTGGCTCCGCTGTGTCGCCGGCGGAACCCCGGTCGAGGGAGCCAGCACCGAGCGGTCGCTCCGTATCGAGTACCGCCCGCTCCCGACCCAGCCTCACGCCAAGGACATGATCGGGCTGCAGGCGCTGACGGTCGGCCTCATTCGCGGGCTGGTCGTCGCCGACCACCCCGCCGCGGAACTGCCGTGGCAGGAGGCCAGGCAGAGTTTCTACAGCGCCGCACAGGACGGCTCCGACGCGGACCTATCATGGGTGACGGCCGAGGGCGAGCGGACGGCCGATCACGAGGAGATTTACGACGAGGTTTTCCAGTACGCCCGTCTGGGGCTGGCCGAGCAGGGCGTGCCCGAGGCTCGCATCGACGAGTATCTTGGCCCGATTGAAGCCCGCTACGAAGCCGGCATGACCCCGAGCGACTGGAAGATCGACCGGGTTCGACAATCCCTCGATTCGGGCGACGACCTCTCGACAGCCATCGAGTCGATGCAGCGGGATTACATCGCGGCGAGCCGCGAACACCATTCCTTCGCGGAGTGGCTGTAAGCGGTCGGCTCCTGCTAGCCCGCCGGGAGTCCTCTGCCGGATGGCGGGTATTTATTCGGATGACGCCGTTATATTCGGGTGATGGTATCCACAGGCGACACAGCGCCGGACATCTCGGCGACAATCGCGAACGGTGAGGTAGAGGCCTTCGAACTGAGCGACCACCTGGGCGACGGACCGGTCGTGCTCGCGTTCTTCCCGGGCGCGTTTACGCCGCCATGTTCCAACGAGATGGTGGCCCTGCAGGAGCACCTCGCGGACTTCCACGACGCCGGCGCGACGGTCCTCGGCGTCAGCGCCGACTCGGCGTTCTCGCTGAACTCCTTCCGCGACGAGCACGGGCTGGAGTTCGATCTGGTCAGCGACATGGGCCGGTCGGCGATTCAGGACTACGACCTCGAAATTGACATCGAAGACCTCGGGCTGCTCGGCGTCGCAAACCGCGCCGTGTTTGTCGTCGACAACGATGGCGAAGTCGCCTACAGCTGGGTCGCCGACGACCCGACCAACGAGCCGGACTACGAGGAGCTGCTGGACGCCGTCAAATCGGCGTAAGCGGTCACCGGCCGAATCTGGTTTTTATTCTACAACCTCGTAGTTACGCGTTTGTCGTCCGCCGAACGCCGGTGCCGGCCGACACTGCAGTGAGGTCGAACACGTCACCGTCGAGCGGTACGCCGGCGTAGGGGTCTGCTTCCAGCAAGAGCGCCCCGTCGAGGTCGACGTAGTCGACCAGCGGCGCGAGATGGACCGCCGCGGCGATGCTGGCGTTGGACTCGACCATACATCCAAGCATCAACTCAAGACCATGGGCGTCGGCAGCGTTGAGCAGTCGGGTTGCAGGCCGGAGGCCGCCGCATTTGACGAGCTTGGCGTTGACGATATCACAGGCGTCAGCGACCCGCGGCACGTTCGACGCGGTGACGCAGGACTCGTCGGCCGCGACGGGGATGTCGGTCGCGTCGGTCACGCGGCGGAGGCCGTCGATATCGTCGGCCGCGACCGGCTGTTCCAGCATCGTCACGCCAGCGTCGGTAAGCCAGTCCGCATTCTCAATAGCCTCCTGTGCAGTCCAGGCGGCGTTGGCGTCGACGCGTAGCTCGGCGTCAGGGGCCGCGTCTCGGACCGCATCGAATCGCGCCCGGTCGTCCTCAGTCCCGAGTTTGACTTTCAGGTGGCCGAAGCCGTTGTCGACCGCCTCCCTCACTTTCTCGGCCATCCGCTCAGCCGAGTCGATGCCGACCGTGTAGGTGGTCGGCGGGACAGCGTCAGGGTCGAGTCCCCACTGACGGTATAGCGGCAGGTCCAACTGCCGGGCGGCGAGGTCGTGGACGGCGATAGAGAGCGCCATCCGTGCGGCGGGCTGGTCAGGTGCTTGCTCGGCGAGGTCCCGCTCGATGCGCTGCTGGGCATGTGGGTCGCCGATGCGACCGACGGTCTCACAGAGCGCGGGCAGCGTTTCAGCCACCGACTGCGCGCTCTCGTCGTAGTACGCCGACGGCGTGACAGCCCCGATACCGGTAGTTCCCTCGTGTGTGAGTTCCACGATAACCGTCTCGCTGGTCTCACTTGTCTCTCGGGAGATGCCGAACGGATTCGACAGCGGCAGGTCGTAGCGGTCGACGGTCCAGTTCATAGAATGGCGTCCAAGATCTCGTCGGGGACGCCGTGGCGGACCGGGTCAGTCGCTGGTGCGTCCAGAGCGTCGCTGTACTCCGCAACAGCATCCGCGGCCGCACCGTCGTCGAGGTGGCGCGTGTTCAACATGCCCGCAACGACAGAGGCGTCCGAGATGGGCGCGGCCAGACGCTCGTAGATGTCGACGTACTCGGGGAGGGGCGGGATATCGAAGGACTCGTAGCCGTGGATGGCCTCGCGGCCGGCCTCGTGGCACATGACGAGCGCATCCGGGACCGACCCGTGGAGGATGCTCGTCGTCACGCCCGAATAGGCCGGATGGGCGAGCGCACCCTGGCCCTCAACGACGAGGAGGTCCGCCGCCTGCGCTTCTTCGACCAGCCGCTCGACTGCGCCGGCAGCGTAGTCGGCGATGACGCGATCGATGACGATGCCCCAGCCGGTGATGGCGATACCGGTCTGACCCGTCGGAACAACGGCGGCATCGAGGCCGCGCTCCCGCGCCGCATCGCGGATCTCAAACGACGCGGTCATCTTCCCCGTCGAGCAGTCAGTGCCGACAGTCGTGACGACCGTCGCGTCCACGTCGCCGGCCGTTCCCGCTGCCACGGTCAGGTCTTCGGGCGGCTTCCGGAGGTCGTGGAGTTCGGCATCGTGTTCCTCGGCGAGGCGGGCGAACTCCTTGTCGTCAGCCAGGAAGTCATGCAGTCCCGAGTACACGTCGCAGCCGCGTTCAAGCGCCGTGCGAACGTCCTCGCGCCATGACTCGTCGAACTCGCCGCCGATAGGCGAGATGCCGATGACGAGCGTGTCCACCTCTGGTGCGTCGGCCATCGACGCGACGATTGGGGCGTCCTGCACGTCCGGCAGCGAATCGTGGACGCGCTGGCCGGCCCGCTCACGGTCGACAAGTGCTTCCACCGTTCGGTCACCGTACCGCAACAGCCCGACGGCCGTCTTGGCCCGGTCGGGGAAAGCGTCGTGTGTTAAAATGGCAACGGCCATAGCCGGACAGAATCGCCGCCCCGCGAAAAAGCTACGGAACCGGCACCGGCCGAGCTGGAATGAACGGATCTCGGACTACGGCACGCGCAACCGGACAGTCCACAGCGACCGAACGGCGTCGTCGAGCGCTGCGTCGGGCTCCCCGGTCGCGTCGACCGGCTTCGTCGCCGTCGCGAGGTCCTCGAACTCGTGGATAACTGACCCTTCGCCGACGACGTACAGCCGGTCGGGGGACACTTCCTCGATAGCGGCCCGACAGCGGTCGAGGTGGGAGTCGATCTGTTGGTCCCGGAGCCGCTCGAATCGGCTCTGTGAGAAGCCGCCCTTCGAGTGCTGGCTTTTCAGCTCCGAGTCGAACCCGTGGAAGGCGGTCCGCTCCCGGCCGTCGTACTCGCCCATGGCGAACAGGTCTGAGCGAACCAGTGCGACGACGTGCTCGCCGGTCGGTTCGAACCACGACCGCTCCAGCTGGACAGTGTCGGCCCACCCGGTGAACGGGGACGGCGGCGCGGGGACGGACAGACATGCCGACAGGAGGCCGGCGTCATCCGTCACAGCCAGACACGGCGCGGCGCTGGCGACCAGCGACGCACGGTCACCGAACGCGTCCCGAACCGGGCTGGGCAGGGAGCGCTCCGCGTCGACGTAGGCGGTAAAGACCCCCTCTGGTTCTGTCTCGACGGATTCCAACCGGTCGAGAACCTCACTCAGTCGCGCCCGGCTGAGCGTCTCCTCGGCTCGGAACGTCGATTCACCCTCCTCGTTTTGCAGGCGTTCGACTCGGTCCTGAAGCTCGGCGACGCGGTCCTCCAGCCGATTGACCTCGGCCTCGGCCTGCTGGCGCTCGGTCGCTGCGTCGGCGCGGCGCTCCTTCTCGGCGTCAAGCTGTCGTTCGAGGTGATGGTTCTCCTCTTCGAGTTCGGCCACCCGCTCTTTCAGCGACGCCCGTCCCAGCAACCGGTCAAGCATCGACTGAATGGCAGACGGGGACAGGCTTAAAAGTGACTTCCGACGTCCCTCAGACGGCGGTGTCGGGCAGTGTCGGCGTCCCCTCTGAAATAGAGAGCAGTTGTGCGGCGTGGTCCGCCTTCGCCAGGAATACCTCTTCGAGGCTGGGCGGGTTCTGGACGTTGGCATCTTCGAGCATCGCTTCGGGAACGACGAGTGTGTCCGCCGGGACCTGTTCGTCCCCATGGACGGCGAAGTGCTGGGAGCCGAGTTTCATTACCAGCGGATAGTCTGTGCGTTCGACCCCCTCGCCGGAGGCGTACAACTGTTCGTTCACTCGCTCGTGCTGCTCGCGACACATCGCGGCCGCCGCGTCGTCTCTCGGTTCGACGTAGAGGCGGCCGAGGTAGTATCCGCGCGAAAACTGTTCGAACATCGGTGCACCTGGATGTGTGTCATTGACATACATAAGTGTTCGCCGGCAACCTTTTGCCGTCGTGCAAACAGCGCGGACTCAGGGGCCGGTACCCCGATGCCGGCCTCCGTCCGACAGGGCTTTGCCACGGCCGGCCCCGAATCGACCTATGAGCGAGCAGCGAGGGCCGTTGCCACGTCGATACGCGCGGTACTATCTGGAACAGACGCCGAGTCTCGTGTGGCTACTGGTCGTCAACGCCGTCGCAATGCTCGTCGGAGTCCGGTTCTACGTCGAAACGATGCCCGAGGTGTCGACGTTTCTCTGGCCGCTGTACGCTGATTCGCCGGCGGCACTGTTCCTGATGACGCTCTCAGTAGCTACGCTCTTACCGTTCCTTGGCAGGTCGCTTGACGAGGTCCCGCTGACGGTGCCGCTGGCGTATCTCCACACGATTGCGCTGGTTTGGCTCGTCAAGATGGGGCTGTGGACCGTCGTGGCGTTAAACATCGGCTTCGACGCCTACTTCCCGGCCCCGTGGGCGTATTTCGGCATCATCGTCACCCACCTCGGCTTCGTCGCTGAGGGGCTGTTAGTCCCGCACTACGCCCGGACGACGAAAGGCGCGCTCGTGACTGCGCTGGTGCTGGCACTCGGTAACGACGTGCTCGATTACGGCTTCGGGTATTATCCGCCGTTGCGATACGACCCAGGACTCGTGTTACCGCTCGCTACCGTCGCACTCTCGGTGCTGTCGGTGGTGCTGGCCTGGTGGCTGCTTCCGGTGGAGCAGCCGACGCAAAAGGCAGCTTAAACACTCTTGGACTATCTGCAGTTGTTTCAGTAGTCTGTGAACAACACGAACGAAGGCGTTTCTTTTTGATGTGGGAGGGCAGAAGTAGGGATAGGAATGAGCCAACGCCAGGCCACGCTCCTCACCGTGCTGGTCATCGTCGGCACTGTGGCTGTCGGCCTCCCGGCTGTGACAGCACAGGAGACCGCGACGGAGACAGTGGCCACGCAGAACGACGCTGCCAGCGGGATGGGAGCGCAGCTCACTGCGTTCTTGCAGTCGAACTCCGCTGCCGCGAACGATACGGTCGAGAACGGGATGTGGCGGTCGGCATACAACCAGTCAAACGGAACCGAACGAGCCGAACTAGTCACGGACAGAGCCGGCTCGCTCGAACGCCGACTCGAACGCCTACAGGAGCGGAACGCGACGCTCGAACAGCGATACGAGAGCGGCACCATCAGTGAGCAGGCCTACGTGGCACAGCAGAGCCGACTCACCGCGGAAATCGCGGGCCTACAGACCGCGATTAACGACACCGACACGGCCGCCGAACAGACCGGTGTGAACGACACTGCACTGGAGCGACTGAAACAGAACGCAAGCAAACTTTCCGGCCAGCAGGTCGCATCAATTGCTCGCGGCATCGCCGGACCGCCAGAGACTGCCGGCCCGGATGAGCAGGGACCACCGGACAACGCTGGCGTCACCCGGAATGAGACAGGACCGCCCGACGACGCCGGAGTCAACCGGAGCGAGCAGGGGCCACCAGCCAACACGTCTGGGGAGGGTACCAACGAAAGCGAGCGGGGACCACCCCCTAATGCCCCGGGACAGCAACGTAACGAGAGCGACCAGGGGCCACCGGACGATGGACCTGACGACGGCGAAAACGAAACCGACGAGTCCAACGGAACAACGCAGGGAGAGGGAAACGACAGGGGTAACAGCGACGGAGCCGGGGATGAACGCGACAACGGCGACGATACCGCGGAAGGCAGCAGCGATTCGGGGGAAGGTTCTGACAGCGACGGAAAAGACAATTCAGCCGATTCGTCGGATTCGGACAACAGTTCTGGCAGTGAGAATACCGACGACTCGGGGGACAATTCTGGCAACGATAATGCCGGCAATTCCGATAGTAATTCTGGCAATGATAGTGCCGGCGATTCCGACAATAAGTCTGGCAGCGACGATGCCGATGACTCTAGCGACGATTCTGACAGTGACGATACTGACGGCTCCGACGACAGCGCTGGCAGTGATGGTTCCGACGATGCTGACGGTGGCAGCGACAATGCGAATAACGGTGGAGATAGTGGTGGGCAAGGGAACAGTGGCGGACAGAGCGGTGATGGCGGAAGCGGCCAGGGGAACGGGAACAGCGGCTCACAGAGTGTGTCGTGGATGGACCAGCTAACGTAGCCAGGCAATGCGCCAGTAAACCGCCCGACGAGAGTCATGCTTTTGAACCGTGACCCGCTACCTACGTATCGATGGATTCCGCCGAGTTACTCAATCTCCTTGGAAACGCCAACCGCCGGCGGATTCTCAAACTACTCGCACACAAGCCCTGCTACGTCACCGAGATCAGCGAATACATCGGCGTCAGTCCGAAAGCGGTCATCGACCACCTCCAGAAGCTCGAAGACGCCGGACTCATCGATTCCCGGACGGACGACCAACGCCGAAAGTATTTCTCTATCGCCCGGAACCTCCGTCTGGAGGTCCGTGTCTCTCCCTACGAGTTCGGTACGAAAAGCGCCTATCCGGCAAATCCCGAGTTCGAGATGCCCTCCTGCCGCCACCTCTCGATAGATGTGGGAGAGGAAGCTGGCGGGAATTTTCACGACTTGGCACGCGAACTGGAGCATCTCCAGCAGCTAGAGAACGAACTGTCGCTGGCCCAGCGGTGGGTGCAGGCCCGTATGACCGACGTGCGGGACCGCATCGACTCCGGCTTCGAGAACGGCGATGGCCGGCTGTACGCAGAACTAGTCAGCGGACTCGCAAACGGTATCGATACGGTACCGGCACTGGCCCGAGAAATAGAGGCCCCACCGGAGATCGTCGAGGAAGCGCTTCACCGACTCGAAGACGACGAGGTGGTCGAGCGAACCGACGACGGGTGGGAAATCGTCTGAGGGCAGTTCAGCCCAGATCCTTCGTCAGTCCGCTGCGGAGGTCACGCCCGAAGTAGTGCCCCACGACCGCGAGTACCAAACCGACAGCGCCGGCGATGGCGAACAGTCTGGTTCCGTTCAGCCCCGCGGCGAGCTGTGGGAGGAGAGACAGAACGGCCGTCGCACCGCCGCTGACACCGCCCGCCAGCCCCAGTTCGGCGTATCGACGCTCGCTCGCGAGCAGTCCGTAGACGAATCCGCCAAGCAGTATGCCGACCAGTTCGGTGAACGGAACGAGCGGTATCAGCCCGCCGAGCACCATTCCGCCGCCGACCGCGCCGAAGGCGAACAGCAGCGCCCGCAGTGAAAAGTAGCTGCGGCTGTCTGTCGTGGACGTTTCGGTGCCAGACGACGTCGCATCGCGCGATTCCCCGACAGCAACATCCGTCTCGACCGACTCGGTCGTGCCAACATCGATTCCGAGGTCACTGCCCGATTTCGCGTCCGCGTCGCGGGTCCGTTCCTCGGTTCGTTCGGACATAAAGAGTGTGGGACCGCGAACAGTATGGTCCTTGTGGGGTCCACCGACAGTCAGGGAGACGGTGGTGTGTCGCTCAGATACCGAGCCACTCGTCGTTGCGAACCGAGTAGCCGTTCGAGCGGCAGAACTCCGCCGCCCGCCGGCGCACGTCGCGGGACCCGGGAAGCGTCTCTTTCTCGTGGATGCGCTCGATAATCCAGTCAGCGATCACTTCGATCCCTTCATCGTCGTCATCCGCATCGATGGTCCGTAGCTCCCGGAAGGTCCGCTCGTAACCGTCTCGCTGTGAGGTGCCGAAAGTCGCGCTCTGGTGCTCGCCGGCGGCCTCCACGACCCGTTTCATCGCCCCCGCTATCGTCGGTCGCTGGACTCGCGTTCGGACTTCTGCTGGCGAGTCAAAAGACTCGACCTCTGCATCGGGCAAGAGGTCCACAACGGTGTACGTCCCGTCGACAGACTCAATCTCGTGGCCGCCGACTGTCGCGACTACCTCAGCCGCTGTCGCCGGGAATTCGAGCGTTTCGAGTTCACTCTCGAAGTACGCGAGTTCCGTTGGGTCGACCGGCGGCTCGGATTCGTCTGCGCGCTCAAGCTCCTCAGCGATAGCGCGCTCCCGCTGGCGACGCTCCTCGTTTCGGGCTTGGGCTTCGCGGCCGTTCTTGTTGTCTGCCATACTTGTTAGATGACTATCTAGTGGGATAACACTGTGGGACAACACCATCCGTGGTTTGCAGTTGCAACGCTGCTCTCTCAGGGTTGCCAGATAGGAGGCGAGTGTCACAGGGAGGGTAGCGGCGGTTGCGGTGATGCACGGCGACAGTACGGGCCGAGACTCACTGCGGTGCACACCGAAACGAGTGGGTTCAAGTCCCACCGGCGGAAAGTGCCGCGCATGAACGCAGGCGACCGGGTCCGCGTCGAGCGCGCGGCCCAGACCTACGAGGGCGTGTTGCTCCCATCGAGTACGCCCGAGCACCTCGTCGTCAAACTCGACGGCGGGTACAACGTCGGCATCGACCGAGAGGACGCATCCGTCGACGTACTGGAATCGGACGTGTACGATGTCGAGAGCGCACAGGACGAACAGAGCCAGTCAGCCATCGAGTTCGACGACGACCTGCCGACGGTGTCGCTCATCTCCACCGGCGGAACCATCGCCTCGACGGTCGACTACCGCACCGGCGCGGTGACGGCCCAGTTCGACGCCGAGGACGTGCTGCGGGCGGTCCCGGATCTCGCGGGAATGGCGAACTACCGCGGCCGCGTCGTCGCCAACATCCTCTCGGAGAACATGACCCCAGCCGTCTGGCAGGACCTCGCACAGGCGGTCCACGAGGAGATCGAAGCCGGCGCGGACGGCATCGTCGTCATGCACGGCACCGACACGATGCAGTACTCCGCGTCGGCGCTGGCCTTCATGCTCGACACGCCGGTCCCAATCGTCTTCACCGGTAGCCAGCGGTCGGCTGACCGCCCGTCCTCCGATAACGTGATGAATGCCGTTTCTGCCGTCGAGGCCGCGACGAGCGACTGCGCGGAGGTCTTGGTCTGTATGCATGCCGACGAGTCTGACGACCGCTGCGCCCTCCACCGGGGCACCCGCGTCCGGAAGAACCACACCTCACGTCGGGACGCCTTCGAGACGGTCGGTGCGAAGCCGCTGGGCGAAGTCGACTACGACATCGACGGCGGGAGTACTGTCACGTTCCGCCGCGAATACGTCGAGCGCGACGCCGTCGACCTGGCGCTGCACGACGACATCGAGACGGACGTGGAACTGCTGAAGTTCTCGCCGGGGATGGACCCGTCGCTGCTCGAAGCGGCCGCCGAGGGCAGCGAGGGCATCGTCATCGAAGGGACCGGGCTGGGCCACGTCAACACCGACTGGATCGGGACCATCGAGGACCTGGACATCCCCGTCGTCATGACCAGCCAGTGCCTCGAAGGGCGTGTCTGTGACCGCGTGTACGACACCGGTCGGGACCTGCTCGACGCCGGCGTCATCGAGGGCGAGGATATGCTCCCCGGCACGGCGAAGGTTAAGCTCATGTGGGCGCTGGCAAACAGCGACGAGGTTGCCGATGCGATGCAGGAGCCCCTTGCCGGTGAGATTCAGCAGCGCTCGACGCCGTGGCTGTAGCACCGGGACCGGTACGGTGACGTAGTCACGGTGCAAACAGCGACTCCGACACCGGAGCGCCTCTTTTTTGTCGTCGCGGGCGAGTCTCCCGGTATGTCGCCGACTGTTCGGACGGCTCGTCACGACGACTACGACAATATTGTCGAACTGACTAGCGATGTCTGGGCCGACCGTGCGATGGCCGATTACATCCCCGACGTGTTCCGCGACTGGGTCGACGCTGACGGCCCGGATCGGAAAACCCTCGTCGTCGACGTTGACGGCCACGCTGTCGGCATCGCGCAGGCCGTCATACTCACCGAAACCGAGGCGTGGTTCCAGGGGATGCGTGTCGATTCTGACCACCGGGGGAGGGGGTTCGGGTCGCTGCTGACCGATCACCTCATTCAATGGGCGGCCAACGCCGGGGCGTCAGTCGGTCGAAGCATGGTGTTTTCCTGGAACGAGGCCGGGCTCGGCCAGTCACTGGCTGCTGGCTTCGAAGCGGTCACGTCGTTCCGCTGGGCACACCCCGACCGGACCGACGAGACGCCCGAGATGACTGTCGGAAACGACCCTGCGACAGCGTGGCGCTACTGGCAGGAGAGCGACGGCCGGGACGCCCTGTCAGGGCTCGCACTCGATAGCGGGGAGAGCTGGGCGCTCTCGACGCTGACGCGGGAAACGCTGGACCGACTGGCGACTGAGCAGACGGTCCTGACCGTCGGGGATAAGCCACAAGGGATGGCCTGTCGCGTCCGGACGACAGAAGCTAACGGCGAGCAACTCGCGGAGTACGCGGTCGGAGTATGGAGCGACGTCGACGCTGCGCGGGCGTTGTTCACTGCGATAGCCGCCGACGCAGCTACGCTCGGCGTTGACGGGACACGGGTTCTTATCCCCGAGACACCGCGCCACGTCGCCGAGGCCGCGTACGCCAGCGGGAACATCGATGAGTGCCCGGACTTCGTGTTCGAGATAGATGGCGAAGGGTTCAGCGTGTCATAGAAACAGTCACAGCCGATTTACTGTGCCGCAGTTCAGGATAGAAATGTTGGGATGGAGACAGCTACAGAAAGCAGTGCAAGATATAGAAATTGTATTCAGCACGGCCTCAACAAACTATCAACGACTGAGGGTCTTAACAGAGCTACCTACTTCGGTATTTGGTTTTTAATCCACTCCTTCACTTTGCTCTCAGAGGTTACTCCGTTCTCAAGTAGAACCTCTGCAATGTCACCACCACTGAGAATCAACACAGGATGACCGTCTTGTTTGATTTCTTTGTACGCCTGTTCGTGGACGTACGAAGTGGTGATCAGGACACCGAACTGACGGTGTCTGATACGAGAAATGAGTCGACTCGTATCATGCACTCCGACCGATGAATTTGGACCGTAACACTTCGCTTCGAGTGCGAACTCAACACCCAGACTGTCACTTTCGGACCCGATATCTGGGGAGATGTGATACGTTCCGATCGCATCCCGCCCACCATCTCTTGATTGCCTGGTGACCTCGGAGCGAGTAACATTCGGATCCATGAGTTCGAAGATGGCCGCAGCAACATGCTCAAACTTTCTCGCCTGGCCGGAGTCGTCGTTGCAGTAGGAATACACCGCGTCCAGGATGGTCCGTTTCTCTGTGGATGTGGGCATCTGCTCTGCTTTCGTTCGGTGGTCCTTCGTCTGTTCAGCTTGGAGTGGCGTGTAGCTTCCACTTTCTCGCCATTCTGCCCAGACATCTGGTGTGTTCTCGGTTAGAAAATTACCCTCCTCAAGATCGGAAATCCACATTCGAGGGATTTGGCTGACGTCGAGAATAGTGAACTTTGCTTTGTAGTTCTGGAAACGACTGCCGTTTCTGATTTTCCACAGCGCCACCAAGTCTTCAGATTGATTCGCGAGTCGGTCTCCCGGCACGGCGAGCCCTCTGAATGTTCTGTCCCACCCGTCGCCTTTACTGAACACAAAGAAGGGTGGAATCGTTCCCCGCTGGCCATTGTGAAGGTTGTGGAAGGCGTCTCTGAGAATCTTGTTTCCGGTCTTTTCGTGAAGCGTTGACCCGGGATTCCGGTTGTCTCCATAGTAGGTGAACGTTCCAGTTTGTGCGTCCAAGGTATCTGGCCAATCTGGTTCGTTGAACGTTGTGTACAGAACGACGTACGAGTACTTCTGCGTACTATTCGGTGGGGTACGAACCGGGCGGAATCCACCCGCAGTCCCCACGTTGAGCAAGTCCGGGAGTGGAGCAGCAGAGAGGTTGTTTGCCTCGCCCCCCTCGTACACCGCGTCCACGATTAGATCTGCGTTCGATAGTTCCTCATGACCAAACGACCTCTCACCAGACATACGTGTTTTCACTCTGCTTGAGAACAAAAGGCTCCCTGTCGTGAGAGCCACCGGACGGGGAGGCTACTAACTCGCCGGACACAAAACTAGTGTGGATGCATGTTTAGTCCCAGAAGCCGATAACCGATATGTTACAACTACTGTCTGTATTTATCACTCCGTTCCCGCCCAAAATGGCGAATTAGCAGTGCCCGATACGCGCCTTGTATCTTGTAGGCGAGTCTTGACAGACTTTGGATAGACAGAGCGAGTGATGGTTTCTATGACATGCTAAGAGTTATCATAACCGATAACGCGGACGCAACACTCATTCAAATACCAGCCCTATCACCGGTAGATGGATCTTGTTGGGAGCCCTCCGGCATTTCTCGCGTATGTCGCGGCGTACGGCCTCGCGGCAATCGGGTGCGGTGTCGGGCTCTACAGAGCGACTCGCATGGAGGACCCCGATACCCGCCGCGGGATGGTCGGACTCCTTCTCTGTAGCGGCGGCTGGGCGGCGCTGGAACTCGGTTTCCTGATCACTCCAGGGACGCTTGGATACGCGTTCTACCTCGGCAGCCTCATCGTCGGTCTCGCGACGGTCGGCGCGTGGCTGTACTTCTGTTCGGCATACACCGGGCGGGCATTCCACCGGAACCGGCTATACCGCGTGGTCGCCGTGAGCGTGTACCTCGGTATCGTCACGGTGAAGCTGACCAATCCGCTTCACGGGCTCTACTTCGCCACGCAGTTCGTTGCTGACCCGTTCCCGCATCTGGCGATCACACACGGCGTATTCCACTGGGTGGTGACAGGACTGTCCTACGCGCTCGTCACCGTCGGCTTTTTTATGCTGTTCGAACTGTTCCTCGAAGCGGACTACGACACCCGTCCGCTCGGCGTTCTCGTCGGTGTCACGGCGATCCCGGCGGTGCTTGATATCATCGGGTACGTCAGCGACATCCTGCTCGACATCAACCACGAACCGCTCGGCGTCGCACTGTTCGCGTTCGGTGTCCTCTACGTCTACGACGAGGCGTTTCTCGCCGTGCAGTTGACCGACGGCGTGGACGAAGCTGTCGTGTATCTCGACGACGGACACCACATCAAGGAGTCCAACGGCGAGGCACAGCGGCTCTTCCCGGCGCTGGCCGGAAGCCGCGGACAGCAGCTTGAGACGGTGTTGCCGGCCGTTTCGGAAATCATGCAAACAGACGAACAGATTCTCGAACGGAACCGGGACGACGGGACAGAGTACTACCTCGTCAGCGACACCTCGTTTTCGCTGGGACAGGTCGATATCGGTCGGATGCTCGTGTTCACCGACGTGACTGAAAGCGAGCGGCGTCGCCGTGAACTCGACCGACAGAACGAGCAGTTGGAGGGGTTTGCAACTGCAATCAGACACGAACTGTTGAACACGCTCCAGATAATCACCGGCCGCGTCTCCGCCGCTGGTAATGCCCTAGACCGCGGCGAGGTCGACCTGGCCAGAGACTCCCTCCAGTCGACGTCCGAGACGGCCGACCGCATGTCCGAAATCGTCGACGGGCTTGCGACGCTGGCTCGGCATGGGCAGACAATCGACGAAACAATGCCTGTCGAGCTCCAGCCAGTCATCGAAGGAGCCTGGGAACGTGCCGACACTGACGGTCTCACTATGGCGGCCGACGTGGATGGACAGGTCATCGCCGACCCGACACGCTTGCGGGACCTCTTTGAGAGCGGGTTCACGTTCGCGGCGCACAACGGTGCGTCGACGGTCACCGTCGAGCGAGAGGCCGACGAGATCGTCATCACCGACGACGGGACCCCGGCAGGCGAGACAGCGTCGGAGGCCTTTTTCGAATACGGCGGCGCGATACCGGACGCCGCGGCCGGGATGACTCTCCCGAACTTGCGGATGCTTGCACGGACCCACGGCTGGGACGTGGCGCTCGATACTGAGTATCAGGGCGGCGTTCGTGTCGTCATCTCGAACGTGACGGTGGCGGGACCGCTGGAAAACTGACCCGGCCACCAGTCCGTATTACCCGCCGCTGACCGGCGGAAACAACGCGAGTTCCGTCTCCTCGTCGACTGCCGTCGCCAGCCCATCGCCGGCGGCGAACGGGTCTTCACCGTCGACGAG
The DNA here is from genome assembly GCF_000336635.1 of Haloarcula japonica DSM 6131. GTDB lineage: Archaea > Halobacteriota > Halobacteria > Halobacteriales > Haloarculaceae > Haloarcula > Haloarcula japonica. Next base: position 25,212 of record NZ_AOLY01000039.1, read on the forward strand.
CACCCGGATGTGGTCGGCCAACTTCTCGTTCTCGTCGAGCACCTCCTCGGCGAGCGCCGGTCGCGACGCGAGCAGTGCATCGAGCGCCGTCTCGACCGTGGCGTCCTCCTCAATATCGACGCTGACCGACTGGCCGTCGGCCGCGTCCCGGAGGTGTGCGAACAGTTTCCACTCCATAGCTGTACTCCGAGCGTCCAGCAAAAGAGAGTTCCGGACTGCGGTGTCTCCAGTTCGTTCGGGCAGGCGGGAGAGGGATAGTCTGCGACGGTGTGCATCTGGGGCAGCGATACCCGCAATTCAGTTTGGTTTCTCCGAATCGTCACCAGCGGTCGGTTCGTCGTCTCCGCCGTCTCCGTCCTCGGTCAGCGCTTCGGAGTCCGCCGAGTCGTTGTCGTCGGCTTCGTCGGCAGCAGTCTCGCCGTCCGCCTCGCCGATCCGCTCTTCGGGGTCCCACACCTCGACGGTGTCGTCGCTGTCGTCCGCGGGCAGGTCGTCAAATGCCTCGTCCGCGGTCAGCTCGTCGCTTGCGTCCGCCACGTCGGCGTTTCGGAGTGCTTCCAGCGGGTCGTCGTCTGGGGACTCGTCACCGGCTTCGGTTGTCCTGTCGCCAGCGCCAACATCAGCGAGGTCGGCATCAGCCGATTCATCCTCAACAGCGGTGTCTGCCGGCTCGTCGACGGCGGCGGTGTCAGCCGCGTCTGCGCCTGCGTCAGCGCTGGCTGAGTCATCGACATCAGTCTCGGCGGCGTCGGCAGTCGTAACGCCGTCGTCAGCCGTGGCAGCAGTCGCATCAGCCGCCGTTTCTTCTGTCTCGTCGGTCTGTTCGCTCCGGTCAGCAGCGTCAGACGCGCCTGGCTGACCGTCCTTGTCATCAGTATCGTCTCCCGGCTCGTCCGTCACAGCCACCGTGGAGGCCGGTTCGCCTGTCCCCTCCGTGGCTTCCTCCAGCCGCCGCAATGCGTCCGGGGTGGCAATTGCGTAGATTGTGTCGCCGGCTGTGAGGATGCGCTCGCGGGACGGGATCGTCTCCGGCGCTGTGTCGTCGCGGGTGATCGCGACCACCGAGACCGCCAGACTGCCGACCGGTGCGCCGTCGAGCGCGCTCCCCGGTTCGACGGTGGCAGTTCCCATTGTCTCGTCGGCCGCCCGGAGCAGCGAAGCGAACTCACGGTCGGAACGGTCCTGCACGGGGAGCGTGACGAGCTTGTACTGCGTTTGCGGGTCGAGTTTCGGCGTGTCGGAGGCGTCGATAGCGACCGTCACCACGTCGTCGGCGACGCCCCGGAGCTCGCCGGTGAGGACGCGCTTCGACGGCGCTTGCTCCCAGACCTGAACGAGGTCGCCGGCGCTCGCAGCATGGGCTGGATCAGCCTGAATAGCGACGGCATTCGTCGAGGGTGGCAGCGTCGGGCCGATACCGGCCGCCCGCGACCCGACCGCAAGGTAGTCGACGGTGCCGTCGTCGGCCAGTTCGACATCGACGTGGCCGACGCCGTAGTCAGTCTTGAGCCGACCAACCAGACGGTCGCGGAGTTCGTCTTTCGTCAGCCGCCGAGGGAAGAGAAAGCGGCGATCCGCGAGCGTTTCTTTTGTCTCCTCGGGCATCGGATCGTAACCGATGATGTCGTCGATGTCTTCGGGGAGGCGAACGGATGTGACGCGGCCGACGGTCTGGACGATTTCGCTCACGTCGGCGTCGATGTTCCGGCCGCCGGTCGCGGCAAAGAGGTCGACACCCAGTCGGTCTCCAACACGCATCCCGCCGTAGGCTCCGATGCCGCCGGCGAGGAACGCGGCGAGGTTCAACAGGACCGCACTGGCCGCTAGCACATCATCGTCGCCGAGGATAACCTCGCTGAGCGCGGTCGTCGCGCCGATAACGAGGACGACCGCAGTCAGCCCAAACAGGAGTGCCAGCCCGGTCTGAATTCGTTCACGGACGTACCAGCGGTAGAAGACGGCGATAGCGCCCGCCGGCGTTGCGGCGAGGATCATAATGACGAGAAGCCAGACAACGCCCTCAACTAGCGCCTGTGACACCATCCCCAGTTGCAGGTTCGAGCCGATCTGTGCAAGCAGTGTCGGACCGAATGGCATCATGCGACCGCCTCCGCGAAGGCATCGAGGTCGGTACGGCGGCCAATCGCGTACAGTTCGTCGCCGGCTTCGACGGCCGCATCGCCACGCGGCGCGACCTGCCAGCCGTCCTGCGTCCGGATAGCGACGATAGCAACGTCGTGTGCCTCCCGAACATGGGCGTCCCGGAGCGTTGTCCCGTCAAGCGGACCGTCGGCCCGGACCGTGAGCCGCCGGAACCGGCTCCCTGCCCGCCGGAGCAGGGAGACGAGTTCGTACTCCCGGTGTGTCCCGCGGGGTTCGACCACGACCTTTGGCTGGGCCGACCGCAGGAGCGGTTGCACGTCCGTCCGAGTCACAGCGACCGTGAGCCGGCCCTCGCCGCCGTCGGTCGTCGGTGCCTGAACTGGGGTCGAGGACGCCTCTGCATCGACGATTTCCGGTTCCGCCGGGGTCTCGGCTGGTGTCTCGTCGACCGACGGCGTTGACCGTGCGCTGACGACAGTCCCCCGAACCTGTGCGTCCTCAGTCAGCACTGTCACCTCGTCGTTGCGAGCCAGCCCGGTCGGCAACAGCGCGTCCACCGAGACGGCGTGGCGGTTGTCGCCCACACGCTTGGACAGGCCCGAAAACGGCGGCGCAGCGATGACCGTTGCCCGCCCCTGTTCGTCGATTGAGACGGCGGCATCGCCGAGGTCGAACGCCGATTTCAGGCGCTCCTCCATCCGGCGTTCGAGTTCGCCGATGCGGAGGTCCGCCGGGAACCGCCACTCCTCAGTGCGTATTTCGGCCCGGAGCGGCTCCGAAAGCGGCGGATACCCCTCCATGTCGGCCACGTCGCCGATGATGCGAATACGGACCTCGTCGCGGCCGCCGACGAATTCGACCATGTCCGCGGAGAGTTTCTTCTCGCGTAGCCCCTGCAAGGAGAGTCGCTTCGGGAAGTTCGCCCCGAGTTGGTCGCCCTTGCTGTGAGCGTACAGCGACACCATCCCGACGAGGATGATTGCAGTAATGATTCGCTCGGCGTTGGGGGCCTGCGTAATCGACTTATCCGCCAGCGCCATGAGGCCGCCGCTGACGCCGGCAAGCGCGATTGCCAGCACGACAACACCGAATCCCGGCACGGTAATGCCAGTAAAGTACTTGAAAGTAAACCCCAGCGCCCACGACACGAGCGCCGGTATCACTCCCACCAACAGCCCCAGATAGATCCCCATCAACACCTCGACTGGGAGCGAAGCCATGTCCACATCCTGCGTGGCCGGTAGTAAATCGCTTCCGGCCCGCGGACAGTACATTTACACCGACCGCTGTAATCTTGATGGGTATGGACAGGCCGCGGAACTGGTTGGGGGCACGAACGGCGATCATCCTGCCAGTGCTGGTGGCGGTGCTGTCGTTCGTCACTGGTGTGGTCAACATCAGTGCTGTGTCGATCAGCGGGCCGCTCGGGGACCTCATTCCACGAAGCATCCAGCGGACCGCCGGGTTCACTGGTGCACTCACGGGGTTCACGCTACTCGTCAGCGCCATCGGACTCCGACGCCGCCTGCGAATTGCGTGGTATGCGACCATCGTCTTACTTCCCGTGGCGGCGGTTCAAGGCCTCGTACAGAACTCGGAGGTCCCGCTCCCGCTTATCGGCCCTGTACCGAGTTCGGCGGTGTCGATACCGCTCGTCGTCCTCTCGCTGCTCTCGCTCCCGGCGATGTTGCTGAACCGGCGGCGGTTCGACCGGCCGGTCGACCTCTCGACGGCGCAACTGGCCGCAGGCGCGGCACTCATCGGCTCGCTCATGTACGGAACGGCGGGGTCGTACGCGCTCCGCGATGAGTTCACCAATCTCTCGACGGCGACCGATGCGTTCTACTACACGCTGGTCACGGCCAGTACCGTCGGGTACGGCGACGTAACCCCACAGAGCCAGAAGGCGAAGTTGTTCGGGATGTCGGTGGTCGTCCTCGGAACGGCCAGTTTCGCCATCGCGCTGGGGTCGTTACTGGGCCCAGCAATCGAGAAGCGGCTTTCGGAGGCACTCGGAAACATGACTGACGCACAACTGGACTTGCTCGAGAACCACGTATTGGTGCTCGGCCACGGCGACCTGACGGAACCGATTATCGAAGAACTGACCGGCGCAATCGATTTCGTGGTCATCACACCCGACACAGAGACGGCGACGCGGCTCCAGCAACAGGATATCGCCGTCCTGACCGCGGACCCGAGCGACGAGGAGCCAATGCAACGGGCCGGTATCGAGGACGCCGCGGCGGTCGTCGCGGCGACGAACGACGACGCACAGGACGCGCTGGCGATACTGACGGCACAGACGCTTAATCCGGAGGTAAACATCGTCGCCGGGGCAACCGACCGCGAGAACATCGAGAAGCTCCGCCGAGCGGGCGCGGACACGGTCATCAGCCCGGCAGTACTTGGCGGCCACCTCATCGTTCAGTCGGCACTGGGTCGGAAGGGGATGGAGAATATTGCCGACCACCTGCTCGACGTGAACGACGAGGACGACGCAGAGCTCTAGGCCCGGCCGCGGTCGACGATAGCGATGTCCGTCTCCACGTCCTCAAGCCGTTCGAACGTCGGCGGGGAGATGAACCGCGACGCCTTACTCCGGTCACGGCTTGCTCCGATCATGACGAGGTCGTATTGCGATGCAGTATCGGACAGAAACGTCTGGATGCTTGTCCGCGGAACCCTCGTCTCGAACGCGCCCTCGTACGGTTCGATGAGGTCCGCAAGCATCTCTTCTGCCCGGCGGCGATCCCCGCGGGAGCCGATACAGGTCGCGACGGCGACCCGCCCGCTCCGACCGGCCAGTCGCGTGGCGAAGTCGACCATATTGTGGGCTACGTCGCTGACAGACCGCACGGGGACGATGACCTGTTTCCAGCGGGTCCGGTCGCTCCGGGACCGATGGACGACGATGTCGCTCTTACTGCGGAACAGCCGCTGTAGATACGGCGTTAACGCCCCGTGCTGGCTCTCGTAGGGTGCGACGATGAGGTCACAGTTGGTTTCGGCCGCGGTTTGCAGCGTCGTTTTGGCCGGCGAGCCGTCGTCGCTTGCGACGACGACCTGACAGGAGACGCCCGTTCGCGTCTCGATTCGGTCGGCGTGGGTCTCTAGCCAGTCCACCTCCGCTTCGAGGTCGGTCTTGCCGGGCGACATCCCCGCAGTGGCCGGGTCACCGCCATCGCCGACGAGGCGGGTCCGAGCCGATGGCGAGTCCGACCCGCTCTCCGACCGGATGTCCATCTGTATTGTGTCCCGCGTGAGGGCTTGCCGGGCCGTGGCGGTGTCGCTATCCGAAACCACGTCCAGCAGGACGACTTTGCCGGCCTCGTGGGCGGCCGCAAGCCGTGCGCCCAACATCGCCGTCTGTCCCGCTGAGTCGCCGCGCATCGGGACCAGAACGTGGTCGTCACCGGACATCGACTCGTACAGATACGTCGCTCGCTGCTCGTAGAACTGCTCGCGCCAGATGACAAAGAGGACCGCCACGAGTGTACTGGCAAGGAAGATGCTGGCAACGAACGTCACTCGCTGGTTCGGTTCGACCAGCAGCGCCAGCAAGGCAGTGGAGTACGACGACGGCTCCTCGATGTCCAGCGGCCAGGTGACAACACCAGTCGCGAAGACGGCGAGGCCGGCACCCAGCGCGTTGACGCCGAACTGGCCGCCCGGTGCTGTGAGGTAGCTGTTCGAGACAGCGAGTGCCCCCAGCCCACAGACCGCGCCGATAGTGAGTCCCGCGACGAACCGCTTCGGGTCGGAGTACTTGCTCGTCGGGTCGACGAACAGCGTGTACGACCCCGCTGCAAGTGGCGGGAACAGTAGGAAGCTCAGTTGCGGGACGGCGTTCGCCAGCGTCGTCACCAGCACGATAGCCAGCGGGACGAACACCAGCATAGAGAGGTGGACGAGGTTTTCGGTCACCTCGGCCCACCGTCTGAAGTCCCGTAGTTCACGGCGCTCGACCCGCCGGAGCCGTCTGACCGCCGCGCGGAGTCGTTTCCGGAACTGGTCGAGCATACCGTTTCTCACGGGAGAGTGTCTGTTAAGCCCTCCGCCGGGAAGCGGCGCGGCCGGACATTCATTCGGGTCCGATACCCCCGACGGGCGCTCGCAGAATCCAGGAGTTCCGACGCTTACAGCGACGCAGCCGCCGTCAGACTGATTTCGATGGCGCGCTCGACGTTGTTCTTGGCTTTCTCGGGGAGTTCCTCGCCCTCGGTTTCGCCCTTCTGTGTCCCCTCGACGAGGTTCCCGTCGACGGTACAGATAGCGCCCGAGCGCAGGCCCTTGCGGCGACACAGGGAGAACAGCGCGGCCGCCTCCATCTCGACGGCCAGCAGGCCGGCAGCCTCCCAGTCGTTGATGTACTCGTCAGTCTCGGCATAGAAGGCATCGTCCGTGGCGATGGGGCCGACGTGAACGTCCTCGTCGTTCGCCTCGGCGGCGTCGACCAGCGACGAGAGCACGTCGTAATCGGGGACGGCCGGGACGGACTTGGATTCGTAGCGCTGGGACGTTCCCTCGTCCTTGGCAGCGCCATTGGCGACGACCATGTCGCCGATTTCGATGCCCTCCTGGAGCGCGCCGGTCGTTCCGACGCGGATGAGCGTCTCGACGCCGACCGCCTCCAGTTCCTCGACGGCGATAGCCGTCGACGGCGAACCGATGCCGGTCGAACAGATCGTCAGTTCGCGGCCGTCGTAGGTGGCGTTGACGAGTTTGTACTCGCGGTTCTGTGCGACGACCTCGTGGTCGTCACAGAGGCCTGCGATGCGGTCGACACGGCCGGGGTCGCCCGGCACGAGCGCGATGTCTGTCAGGTCACCCGGTTCGACGAGTAGATGCGGTTGTTTCGCCATACAGGCCAGTCGTACGGAGCCATTTAGTAGTCAGTGGATTCCCGTCAGTCACAACAGTGAGGTAGGACGGCCGCGAGAGAGGACGTATGGCAGACGATATCTCGCTGTTCGACAGGCGGATGCGGGGGGCGGCGGGTATCGCTCTCGCCGCCGGAGTCGTCCTCGGACTGCTGACTGGCTACACCGTCGGCGCGGGAACGCCGGACGGCCCCTCGTGGACCCTCGTCGTCCCGTTCGCGCTGCTCGCCAGCGTCTTCCTGTATCTCGGAGCCTACAGAAACCTCTCGAAGCGGGCCGGGGACACGTAGCCTACAGCCAGGTGACGAGCACCGGGATGAACAGTGCGAGCGCTGTCCCGAAGATGAACGCCGTGAGTGCCCACTGTCGGATGATCTCGTCAGCGTCGTCCCGGACGCTGCCGCCGAAGCGAGGCATGGCGATACGAGCGAAGAAGTAGTAGATGAACGCGGAGATGCCTGCAATACCGACGATATGGGGTATCAGCGGGACGCCGTTGAGCGAGACCGCCGTCGGGAGCACGACCGAGAGGCCAGCGACGACCGCGCCGTACAGCAGCGCCGCGACGAGAGCAGTGCCGTGATGGACAGCGACGGCGAGGGGGCGGCTCACCGTAGCCGGATCGGCGCGAGTGAGGCCGGCCGCGGCGACGTACGCCGGCAGATACCCCTGGTCCTGTGTCACCATCGGGATGTTCAACAACAGACCGATGACCGCACCGGCGACGACACAGGCGAACGCCCACTGCGTGATGGGGTAGTCAAGCACGTATCGTCCCTCGTTCGCAGTGCCAATGAGCATTGTGTCATGTGATCAGAGCGGCGCAGCGACGACTGCTGTAAATACGGGATCTGTGGCCAGAACAGCCTGCTGTCAGGATATTTGTTCGGGATGTCTCACTGAGTGCAAATAAGCTTGTTTCAGCATCCTCGCGTCTCGATATAACCAGGGACAGCCGCCCTCAACAGTCGATTCACTCAATATAGTACACCACGATAATATATATGTAGTCGTGTGGAAAAGTGCTACAAGTTATACCATGACACAGCAGCGCTACCAGAACGGAAAGCAGGTGATCAGACGCTGGGACGAGGTTTTCAAGGCCGTTACGGCCGAATCGAGGCGGCAACTCATTATCTCGTTGGCGGACGCTAACCCCGACGAGACAGTCCCACTCCCCGAAAGTGCCGTAAACCCCAACGTCCCGCGCGACCCGGCGGTCCTTCGACAGAAACTGTACCACTGTCACCTGCCGATGCTGTCCGACTACGGGTTCATTACGTGGGATACAGAGCCACTGGTCGCCGGTCGCGGACCACGGTTCGAAGAGGTGGCCGTCGTGTTCGAATCGCTACAGTCCAACGCAACAGATGTTCCGGATCCGCTCGTGTTCGGGTGTCAACGGCTCGAACAGGAACGACAGGAGCGATTCGACGATCCGGTAGCAGAATAACCGTCTTCAGACCGGGCTAAACAGGAACAGGACGATGTTGTTCGTGGCCGGACCGATGCCGACCGCGGTCACGAGCGCGAGCAGCAGGCTGGCTTCTGCGGGGTCTTCTTCGAGGTAGTCATCCAGCAGAAAGACGACCGCAACCGCCACGAGCAATTTGACAAAGACGAACAGCCAGCCTTTGCCGAGATACGAAGCCGTTGGGAGCGTGCCGGCGAACTCCATGATCCGGGCCGGGATCGGCGTTCGCTCCGTGATGCCGATGACGTCAGCGCCGACTGCCGTCGAGACGCCGTCGAGCATATGCGCGAACACGACCGTCGGGGCCGCATAGCGCATCCGAACCACGACCGGCGTCCGCCACAGCGCGACCGCAAGCACTGTCGCCGCGGTGACGACAGTCGCGACAACGACAGCGACGGTCGGCCAGATGAGCCCTAGCAGGCCGGACTCCAGTGCCATCACGACGGCGATGACGAGCAACACCGTCAGCAGTCCAGTTCCGATGAGGCCGAGGTTGCGCGAAATCGTTTCGCTGTGGCCGCGTCGAACACTGAACAGCGTCAACGTGATCCAGACGACGCCCAGCGTGACCAACGTCGTGAGGTACACCGCCGGTGCGCCGAACAGCGGTGCGACCACTGGCCTGTACGCTTCAATCGGCGGCTGATGGAACGCGTGGAGCGCGCCGCCAAGTGCCATCCACGGCGTCAGAGCGACCACGGTCCGCTGGCCAATCGGTGGTTCGAGGGCGTACAACAGCGCTGTCACCACGAGTGTACCCGCAAGCAGCGCCACAGTGTACTCAAGCGGCGGGAGCGCTAACCCCGAAGGCAGTACCATGTCCCTCACGCCGACTCGGATGAGGGAAAACCTTCCGAACGAGACCGACGGTGGGTGTCGGAGCCTGAGCGACACCCATCGGACAGTGAGACGGACAGACAGTAGCCGATACCGTCTGCCGCCCGCCGTCTTTACGTGGACACCACGTATCATCCCGCGGTATGGACGATATACCAGACCGCATTGAGCATACGGTCCTCGGACCGACGACGACACCGGACGATGTACGAACCTGTCTCGACGAGGCGCTCCAGTACGGCATGCGAGCGTGCATCCCGCCGTGGGCGCTCCCGCTTGCGACCGAATACGCGAACGTCCAACTGACGGCCGTCATCGACTTTCCGCACGGACAGGGTCAGACCGACAGCGTCTGCCAAGCGGCCAAGCTGGCCTGGGACGCCGGAGCCGACGAACTGGATATGGTGTGCAACATAGGCTTGCTCAAAGCCGGCGAGGACGATGCCGTCCGGAACCACATCACGGAAGTCGTCGCCAGCGTCCCGGTTCCCGTGAAGGTCATCGTCGAAGCGCCGCTGCTCTCCGACGACGAACTCGAACGGGTCGGCCAGCTCGTCGCAGACGCCGACGCCGCATATCTCAAGACCGCGACGGGCTTCAGCGAGGGCGGTGCGACGGTCCACGACGTGGAGATTCTCAGCAAGTACCTCCCAGTGAAAGCTAGCGGCGGCGTCGGATCGTGGGCCGACGCCCAAGCGATGTTCGAGGCCGGGGCCGAGCGGATCGGCGCGTCGAGTGGCGATACTATTGTTCGGGAATGGCAGGCCGCAACGGAAGGGGAGACCGTGACCGAACCGGAGCGGGACCGGGACGACCCAGACACGACCGACGGCTACTGACCGGTCCAATCCGTCGCCCTTTTGCCGTCCTGGCGATAGTGTTCGATTGAATGGCCCGGTATCACATCGAGACGTACGGGTGCACCTCGAACAGAGGTGAGACCCAGCAGATCGAGCAGGCGCTCCGGGAGGGCGGGCACCACCCCGCCGACGGGCCGGAGTCCGCCGACGTGGCGATCCTCAACACCTGCACGGTGCTTGAGAAGACCGAACGCAACATGCTCGCACGGGCCAAAGAACTCGACAAGGAAACGCCGGCCGACCTCGTCATCACGGGCTGTATGGCGCTCGCACAGGGTGAGGAGTTCCAAACCGCCGATATCGACGCCGAAGTACTCCACTGGGACGACGTTCCACAGTATGTCCTCAACGGCGAATGCCCGACGATCACGCCGGACACCGAAACGGTGCTCAACGGCGTCGTCGGCATCCTCCCAATCGCCCGGGGCTGTATGTCGGACTGCTCCTACTGCATCACCAAGCAGGCGACCGGGAAAATAGAGTCGCCCTCCGTCGACGAGAACGTCGAGAAGGCCCGCGCGCTCGTCCACGCCGGTGCGAAAGAAATCCGTATTACCGGTCAAGACACGGGCGTCTACGGCTGGGATACGAACCAGGGGACGAGCCTCCTACCGGAGCTACTCGACCGCATCTGTACGGATATCGACGGCGACTTCCGAGTACGAGTCGGCATGGCGAACCCGAAGGGCCTCCACGGCGTCCGCGAGGAACTCGCGGCGGTGTTCGCCGAGCACGACGAACTATACAACTTCATCCACGCGCCGGTCCAGTCCGGCAGCGACGACGTACTGGCCGATATGCGCCGCCAGCACGCCGTCTCGGAGTACCTGGAGGTCATCGAGACGCTGGACGACCACCTGGACTACTGGACGCTGTCGACGGACTTCATCGTCGGCTTCCCGACCGAGGAGCCGACCGACCACGAGGAGTCGATGGCGTTGCTTCGCGAGACCCGACCCGAGAAAATCAACGTCACGCGCTTCTCCAAGCGGCCCGGAACCGACGCCGACGATATGAAGGGACTGGGCGGCCAGATCAAGAAGGACCGCTCGAAGGAGATGAGCGAGGCGAAGATGGAACTGATGGCCGAGGCCTACGAGGAGATGGTCGGTCACACGTCCTCGGTGTTGCTCGTCGAGGACGGCACCGACGAGTCGCTGGTGGGCTACGACGAGGCCTACCGGCAGGTCGTCATCGCCGACGCACAGGAGCGCGGCCTCGAAATCGGTGACACGGTCGACGTGGAGATCACGAGCCACAACACCGTGTACGCCTTCGGCGAACCGGTCGAGCGGGCGCAGGTTGCGGACTAGGTGGTCGTCGGCTCAAATTTTCAGTCAAAAAACCGACCAGACACTCAGTCGCTACGATAGGCTTCGCGAAGGAACGTGACCGCTGCACCGAACATCGCGAGGTTCCCGAAGAAGGCCAGACGCTCGCCGCCCCGGTCGTCCGGGTCAGCGTTCCAGAAGTCGTGCATCGTCGGCGTGACGACGGCCAGAAACGTGGCGACCGCACCGGTCGAAATCCGGGGGAGCCGCCAGAACGCCGTCCCAAGCCCACCGACCAGCATCATTCCCGAGGCCAGCGGAGCCAGCAGGTCCGGCGCGGGGACACCCGCAGACTCAGCGTACTCGATAGCGTCCTCCATGTCGCGGAAGTCCTCAGCAGCCTGAAGGGCCACGCCGAGGCCGAACAACAGTCGTCCAAGCGCGAGCCAGCTACGTGATGAGTCGTCACCCATATGCTACGGCATGGCACGGAAGCTACTAAAACGTCACTCCAGATCGGCAAGCCGCTCTACTTCTTCGTCGTCTTTCCACTCCCCCAGTTCCTTCGGGTCGACGTGGATGAACGCGTCGTCGACCTCCGGAAGTTCCTCGATGGACTTGATGACTGCCGTCTCGATGTCGTGGGCCTCGAACAGCGTCAGGTCGCCCTCCACCTCGATGTGGAGGCTCACGTCGATTTCGGGACCGACGTAGTGGGCGATGACGTCATGTGCGCCGCTGACCTTCGGGTGGTCAAGCGCACGGCGGAGAATCTCGCGCCGGAGGTCTTCCGGTGGTGCGCCGCCGACGAGATACGTGACGTTTTCTTGGACGACCTCAATGCCGGTGTAGATGATGCCGACAGCGACGACGAGTGCGGCCAGTGGGTCAGCGATTGGGTAGCCAGCCATCGCGCCGGCGACGCCGACCAGCGCCGCTCCGGCGGTGAGGATGTCGTTGCGGTTGTCCTTCGCTGTCGCAATGAGTGCCGGGGAGTTCCGGTCCGTGCCCGCACGGAGACAGTAGTGGTAGAGGGCGTACTTCGCGACGGCCGAGAACACGAGTACGAGCACAGCGGCTGGCCCCTGTGTCACCGATATCTCCCCGGTCAACAGGGCGTTTCCGGCGTTCCAGAGGACGAACCCGCCAGCGGCGAAGATACCTGCGGCGACGAACAGCGAGACGAACGGCTCGATGCGTTCGTGGCCGTGGGGATGCTCGAAGTCAGGCGGGCGCGTCGTCAGGTACAGCCCAGCGACGATGACCAGCGAGTAGGCGGTGTCGGCGGCGCTGTTGATCGCCTCGGACTGGACAGCGAGGCTCCCGGTGGTGAGCCAGACGCTGGCTTTCAGCAGCACGAGGAGAAGGTTGACGCCGAGAACGAGCAGGCCGACTCGCCTGAGCGTCGCGCGGCGTGACATTGCTCCTCCGTTATCGGGCCGCCATCAAAGCCGCTTCGACACTGACACGGTTCGCTCCGGGCGTTGCTTACGGCTGTCTCAGTTGATTCGGACAGCCCCGTCCCCAGGATCAGCTGTTCCGTCCTGTGACGCGAACGCAGCGTAGAGCCGGTCGTACGTCTCTTCGACGGCCTCAACGATGACCTTCGTATCACTGATGACCGGCATGAAGTTAGTGTCGCCGTTCCACCGCGGCACGACGTGGGTGTGGAGGTGGTCGTCAATGGACCCGCCGGCCGCGGAACCACCGAGGTTCAGCCCGGCGTTGAACGCATCCGGGGACAGCGCAGTTTCGAGGGCGTCGAACGTCCGCTGTTTCAGGCGGGCGTGATCGAGCAGGACCTCGTCGTCAAGGTCGCCGTACTCGCCGGTGTGGGTGTGCGGAATGACCATCACGTGACCGGGGTTGTACGGGTAGTTGTTCAGGAGGACAAAGGCGTGGTCGCTTCGCGCCACGAGATTGTTCGCCCGGTCGTCGTCCTGTGCCTGAAACGCACAGAACACGCAGTCGACATCTGGGTTCGTCTCCTCGCGCTCGACCCACTCGATGCGCCACGGCGCAAACACCTTGTCCATGCCGCCAGTTATCGACCCACCAGCAAAAACGACGTGGCTGATGCCAAGAAAGAGGCATATAAAAGCATTGGCCGTTCACGCAATCTAACCGGGTTCTGTGGCCTCAGCGGTCTTTTTAAACATTCTCGGCGAATATACGGTTGTAATCGACTGAAATCGGTCGCTGTCTTGCGATAAACAGTGCTGAACGGACCAGAACTGAATGTGGTTTTTATACTCTCTACCGGATTTGTATCAGACGGGATGGCAGCGATAAACGACGGCGTTGACATGGCCGAACACTGTTCGACGTGTGACCGTGAGACACCGCACGCCGTGCGTGTCCAGATACAGACAGAGTCCGATAAACGCGAAAACGCGGCGTTTTCCCGAGAGCCGTATCGGGTTAGCGAGTGTCAAATCTGTGGGACAACCACGTCGACGCGGATGAACAACGCCTAACCATCCCACGCACCCCACCCCCCACCCACCCTTTCCGTACGCCACGCGGTCTCTGACTGCGTGGCCACACACCCCCCACCCACCCGTTTCAATACGCCACGCGGTCTCTGACTGCGTGGCCACACACCCCACCCTTTCACACGACTCTCGGAGCGATAGCGTTGCTACTCGAAAACAGTAGTCCGATATCACCCGACAAGTTCGGAGTCGGTGTCGCGCTACCGCGAGCGCGTCGTCACTTCACAGCCGTCCTCGGTGATGATGACGGTGTGTTCCTTTTGGCTGACGTAGGCCCCGTCCTGTTCCTTAAGAACTGGATAACCGTGGACGATGTCCTGCTGTTTCAGGCGGCGAAGCGCCATCTCCGCTCGTGGCGAGTCGAGCCAGCGGGCGGCAAACGGCAGCGTTCGGTACTCCTCGGTGATCTGTTCGAGGACCTGTCTGGCCTGCCGGTTCCGGACTGACCCCTCCCGTTCGAGGGCGAAAATCTCCTCGTCGGCCCCTTCCTGAACCTTGCCGCGACCGTCAGTGGCGAACGGCTCGATAGCGACCACGTCGCCCACGTCGAGTGTTGCGCCCTGTGCCACCTCGCGGTTCGGGATGTTCGGCGACGTGTGCTGCTCCCAGTGGCCCAGTCCGTGGCCGGTGAGGTTCACGACGGGATTGTAGCCGTACCCCTCGATGACCTCCTCGACAGCTGCGCCGATCTGGCCCACATCGACACCCGGGCCGGCAACATCCAGCGCGGCGTCTAAGGCCTCTGCAGGGGCTTCGGCGAGTTCGTCCTGTCCGGAGAGGTCGACCGTCACGGCGGTGTCGGCGAGCCATCCGTCGACGTGGACGCCGATGTCGAGGTTCACCATCTCCTCGCCGAAGGTGGCGTCGTCGTCGCGCTCGGGCGTGGCGTGGGCCGCCTCCTCGTCGATGGAGATGTTCACCGGGAACGCCGGCTTGCCGCCCAGCTCCCGGATCTTGTCCTCGGCCCACTGAGCGATTTCGAGATGGGAGACGCCCACCTCGACGCGCTCGGCCGCCTCGTCGCGCACCTGCGCTAGAATTTCCCCCGCTTCGCGGCATTTCTCGTACTGCTCGGCATCGAAGTCCACGTCGGTCATGCACGCCGGTTAGTCGGTGGCGGGCAAAGGGGTTTCCCTCTGGCTATCTCCTCGCAGTCTGCATCGCGGCGGTGTTCCGTTCGGCCCCAGTGTGGCCAGCACGGTCGAGAACGATTACGCCGGCACGCCCGCCGGTCGCGTCCTCGAACTCGGCAATTGCTTCTTCGGCGGCCTGCCGCGGGCCGTACGTGTCTAAGAGTTCGACGGCGCGGCGAGCCAGGCCGAACCGGGCGATGGCCTCCCCTTCGCCGGTCGCGCTCGCGCCACCGCGGTCATCCGCGTAGAAGCCAGCGCCGACCTGTGGCACATCGCCGACTCGACCGGCCAGCGCGTACCAGCGTCCGGCGGTCGATGTCGCCGCCGCAAGCTGGTCCCCGTCAGTCGCGACCGCGCCCACAGTGTCGGTGCCGCTGAAATGCGCATGGACCCAGTCGAGGTGGTCTGCGGGTCCGCCATCGGGTGGGCCAGCGGCCTCGTATCGCTGTCGGGTCTCCGCCGTCGTAAGGTCTCGACCGGTTTCGACGCCGGAACCCGCCGCGAACTCGATAGCCTCGTCGCCGGCAAGGAGGACGTGTGGCGTCTCAGTTGCCACAGAATAGGCCACATCCGCAGCGTGTACAATGCCAGACATTGCACACACCGCCCCGATCTGACCGTCATGGGTCATCAATCCGGCGTCAGTCCGGACCTCGCCGTCACTCTGGACAGCACCACCGATACCGGCATTGAACGCCGGGTCGGATTCAAGCGGCCGAAGCGCGGCCAGCACCGCGTTCATCGGGTGTTCCGACTCTATCGCCTGTTCAGCGGCCTCAGTAAGCGTTTCCTGCCGGTCAGCCGGTGACTCCGGTGGACTGCCCGCGCCGCCGTGGACGATGACGTGCATAAAATCCAGTTGACACACGAACGGCATATCACCTCCGGCAATGACGATAGTGACGTGCCGATATGCAGCCGTAGCCCTTTCTTTACGCACCGTGTTACCACGTCTGAGGCAAAGCGGCACGCCTTTAGGGGCGACTATCAATTGGCGGAATATGGGCTACGATTACGACAAAGTGGAGGTTCCCGACGAGGGACAGCAGATTCAGGTCACGGAGGACGACGAACTCGACGTTCCGGAGAACCCGATCATCCCCATCATCCACGGGGACGGTATCGGAACGGACGTCGGTCCGGCCGCACAGAAGGTGCTCGAAGCCGCCGCGAACGCTACTGGTCGCGACATCTCCTGGATGCGCGTCTACGCCGGTCAGTCCGCACGGGACAAGTACGACGAGAACCTCCCCGACGACACCGTCGAGGCCATCAAGGAGTTCAACGTCGCTATCAAGGGCCCGCTGACGACGCCGGTCGGCGCTGGCTTCCGCTCGCTGAACGTCGCACTCCGGAAGACGCTCGACCTCTACGCGAACGTCCGCCCGACCTACCACATCGAGGGCGTCCCGTCACCGGTCAAGGACCCCGAGGAGATGGACATGGTCACCTTCCGGGAGAACACCGAGGACGTCTACGCCGGTATCGAGTGGGAGGCCGGCACTGACGAAGTCGAGGAGGTCAAGGAGTTCGTCGAGGACGAGATGGACTTCGACGAGACCATCCACGACGGCCCGGTCGGCATCGGTGTCAAGCCGATCACCGAGTTCGGGACCAAGCGCCTCGTCCGCGAGGCCATCGACTACGCCCTCGAAGAGGACCGCGACAGCGTCACGCTGGTCCACAAGGGCAACATCATGAAGTTCACCGAGGGTGCCTTCCGTGACTGGGGCTACGAGGTCGCCGAAGAGGAGTACGGCGAGCACGTCATCACCGAGGACGAGCTCTGGGACGAGTACGACGGCGAAGCGCCCGAGGACGCGCTCGTTGTCAACGACCGTATCGCCGATAACATGCTCCAGCAGCTCCTGACCCGCACCGACGAGTACGACGTCATCGCGACGATGAACCTCAACGGGGACTACATGTCCGACGCCGCCGGCGCACAGATCGGCGGGCTCGGCATCGCTCCCGGTGCGAACTTCGGCTCGGCCCGCTGTCTCGCAGAGCCGGTCCACGGCTCCGCCCCGAAATACGCCGGCGAAGACAAGGTCAACCCGACCGCGATGATCCTCTCCGGCCGCCTCATGCTCGAATACATGGGCTGGAAGGACGCCGGCGAGCTCGTTCGTGACGCCGTCGAGGAGACTATCTCCTCGGGCAACGTCACCTACGACCTCGAACGCCAGATCGAGGGCGGCACGAAGCTCGCCACAAGCGAGTTCGCCGAGAAGGTCGTCGAGAACATAGAGAAGCTCGCATAAGCGAGCCGCGCCGACGACATAGACGCTCAATTTTTATCGTCTCTCACAGCCCGGAGTGGCAAGACGAGCAGCTACTATCGGAAGAACAGAGCTATCGCTCGGGAATCGTTTTTCCATGGAGCACAGTCGATCCGAGAAGCGTTACTCGGTCAGCGGCATAACCACGCCGAACACGAGCGGCGAGAGGAGCCCGACGAGAATACCGAGCATTTCTATGTCGACCAGCAGCGTGTCGCCCCAGGCAGGGAGCGTTCCGAGAACGGTGCCCCCAGCGACCTCCCCTGCGATACCGAGGAGGAACAACCCTGCCCCGAGCATGAACCCGCGCTTTGCGAGTGTCGCGTAGTCCGCGTTCCAGTTTTGACTCATACAGGTCAGTTCTCGTGGGCCTACTAAGCTCTCTCGGATCGAAAGAGCTACAAGCGCATTCGTAGTGATATCTGTGCATACATGGTTTCAGAATCGATTCCGGAGCTATTCGAACTCCTGCTCTCAACGCTGCTCGCGACCGGGCTAACTGTGGGGGGAGCACTCACCGAACAGGCCGCTCTCGCTGACCTGTCCGGTGGCATCTCCGCGTTCGCTACCTGGGAGGTGTATATGGGGCTGGTCCTCCTGTACGCCGGCTATATGCTCGCCTCACGACGGGTCCTGCCCGCGCTCGATAGCGCCTGATTGTTCTCTGCAGGCGGACTGTAGTCCTGAAGCGACCGCTGGGTCGTATTTGCGACCCACTCAGGCTGTTTCACTGTCGTCGACCCAACGTGTCGTAGCCGCATCTCTTGTGTGACACGAACCTGCCGGTCGCTTCGTTCAGCGTCGAAGGCCAGCCGAAACGCCGAAACAGTGCCGTCGTGATTGACGCGGAGACGGACGGACACGTTGCGGGGGTCGCTCACGAACAGCGGTGTGTTGAGTCTGTCAGGGTTCCGAAAGCGGGTGCCGACGAGGACGACGCCACTGTCACGCCGGTCCGCAACGGAGAGATCGACGGCTTCTCCGACGCCACGTATCGTCCGGCGCTCCGAGAGGTCCGAGACCGGGCCGTCGTCGCGGACTGGCCACGTGACCCGGTTGCGCCTGTTCGCTCGCTCATCGTATCGGGCCGCGACGATGGAACCGTTGGTCCAGTAGTCGATGCGAGTGGTGAACGCGTTCAGTTCGGTGCCGTTCTGGCGGAACTGCCCGGCGTACGTCGTCTTGTTCGCCGCGACGTAGCGCATGTGGTTTGACCGCCGGAGTACTGTCCCGTTGCCGTCGGTAACCCGCTGTCGGGTGACCAGCGTGTAGTTCGTCGTCGCGAGCGTCCGCGTGTGGGCGCTGGCCAGCGTTGACGGAACCACTGCGTCGTCACTCACGCCCGGCGGATAGCCGACCCCGTCGGTCGGCACCGGTGCCGGCGTGACCGTCTCGGGGTTCTCCGGCTGGACGAACCCAGAACAGCCGGCGAGTACGAATGCGAGCGTCACGACGGCAGCCACTGCCCGCGTCATTAGTTACCATACGATTGCAGGACTCAAACAGTTGTGGTTAGTCCTGCCAGTCCGGGTTCGTTCTGGGCGGACTGAACACGTCGATGCCACGGACCGGCTCCTCGCCGTCGTTGCGCGCTTCGTGTGGTTCCCCACTCGGGACCACGTAGGAGTCTCCGGGGCCGATGACGTACTCCTCGCCGTTGACGTAGAACGTAAAGGTCCCTTTCACAACGTAGCCGACCTGCTCGTGGCGGTGGCTGTGCTCCGGGACGGCCGCGCCGGGTTCGATATGGAACTGCTGGACACTCATCCGCTCTCCGACGGCCATCTGTGTCAGGTGGACGCCGTCGACTGCTTCGACTGTCTCACAGGCCGCCTGTGGTACTTCTTCCATGCGCGGTGCTGTCGCGCCCACTCAACCTAAGCCTTCGTCCCCCGGCACCGGACGTCGGTGGATTCAGTACCGTCCGGTCCTGACAGAGAGGCATGTACGCGGTCGTCGGGTGTAGTGATTGCAGCGCGCTGTGGGTCACCGAGGGGCGACCGGAGACGACCCAGTGCCCGCGGTGTGGCACGCGCCGCAAACACGAGAAGCGTCGGAAGTTCGTCGAAACGGACGACGAGGCCCACGCTCGCGAGGTTCGGGCGTCGATGCTGGCGAACCGGCAGGGAGAGGGCGACGCCTTCGCGGAGTTGGACTCCTACGCCGAGATGGAGCGACAGGTCGACGACGCAGGGGTAGATGACGAGACGTACCTCGAAGATTCGGGGGTCGACACCGATGCCGTGTCGGCGGCCGCCGACCGAGCCGAACAGGGTGCAACGGGCGGGTCGAGCCGAAAGGAAACTGTCCTGCATGCGTTGCGAACCCTCGACGAGCCGACCGAGGACGATATCGTAGGCTATGCCGAGGAGCGCGGCGTCCCGGCATCGTACACCAGGAAGGCACTGAAAAAGCTGGTTCGCGCAGGCGAGGCATCGGAGAGCCGGGGGCAGTACCGGCTGCTATGACCGCGACACTGGATTTCGAGCCCGGCCCGGTTGCAGTCGGGACGCTTGTCGGTCTCTCGGGACTGCTGTTCTTGCTCACGCCGGTCGTCGAACCCGTTGCCGTCGGCTCATTGCGGGTGAGCACTATCGCGCTCTCGGCGGTCGTCCTCACGCTCGGGTTCGCGCTGGGGACGGTCGTGTTCGCTCGCCGGGGCCGACGACTGTTCGCCATCGCCCACGGTGTCTTTGCCGTCGCATGGGCGTTGCTGGTGCTGGGTCCACTACTCGGGCAGGAAGCGCTCCTCCTCGCCGGCGTCGTCGTGCTCGTCGCGGGGGCCGGTTTTCTGGTGAGTCAGAGACGGCAGTGATACTGCACCGCCCGGAAGCCGACCCTACCGCCCGAGGTCGGCGTGTGCCGAGGAGAGGTGGCGCGAGGACAGCGCCGCAAGCAAAGAGAGTTCACCGGCTAGCGCGCCGGCGGCGATGACCTCGGCAAGCGCGTCGGCGTTACTCCCGGCGGGGTCGCCGCCGCCGCTGTACCCCAGCACGTCCAGCGCTTCGGACTGCGTTGGCAGGCCTGTCCCGCCGCCGACAGTGCCGACCTCCAGCGATGCGATGGTGACCGAGGCATACAGGCCGTCCTCGCGGGCGTCGACCGTCGTGATGGCGTTGCTCCCTTCGACCACCTGTGCGATGTCTTGCCCGAGCGCGAGGAAGGCGGCAGCGACGACGTTGGCGGCGTGGGCGTTGAACCCCAGCGCGCCGGCTTTGGCGGAGCCGACGAGGTTCTTTCGGGTGTTGGCCTCGACGATTGCGTCAGATGTCGTATCGAGTCGGTCCTCGACCTGCTCGTGGGGGATGAGCACGTCCGCGGCGACGGTCCGACCGCGGCCTTCGACGGCGTTGATCGCGGCGGGCTTCTTGTCCGAACAGAGATTGCCCGAGAGCGCCACGAGGTCGGCCGGCGTCTCGGACTCAACGACCTCGCAGGCCGCCTCTGTCGCGATGGTGGCCATGTTCATCCCCATCGCGTCTTTGGTGTCGTAAGAAAAGCGCAGGAAGACGCTGTCGCCGACGACGTAGGGTGTCACGTCCTGTAGTTCGCCGTGGCTCGTCGTCGACTCGGCGGCGTCGGCGAGGACATCGACGTGTTCGCGGACCCAGGCCGACACTTCGCCCGCTTCGGCCACGTCCTCGACGCGGAACACCGGCGCGCGGGTCATCCCAGACTTGAGGACGCGAGCGGTCGCACCGCCGGCATTGCGGATGGTCGAGACGCCGCGGTTGACCGAGGCCAGCAACGCGCCCTCGCTAGTCGCTAGCGGGAGGTGGTGGTCGCCCTCGGCAGCCCCGCCGTCGACGGGCAGCGGGCCGACGACGCCCATCGGGACCTGTGCCGCGCCGATCATATTCTCGATGTTGCTCTCGGCGTCGGCGGCGTCGAAGGTGTAGTCGCCGACTGCAGCAAGGTCCGTGTCGGTCTCCTCGGCCAGCAGGTGTCTGCGGGCCGCCGCCGCAGTGTCGGGGTCAGCGTGGTCTTCCAGTTCGTAGAGCCGCAACTCACCGTCACGAACGCGCTCTGCGAGCGCGACGACGTCGGAGTCGGTCATACTGACCGGTGTGGCTTCGGGACTCCTAACAGTTGCTCTTGGCGGGCCAAGGGTTTTCCAGTCGCCGCGCCCGGAGTCTGTATGGTCGACCGCGTATTCACGAACTGTGAAGTACGGCCGCTGTCCGGCGACGACCCGGCGTCGGCGGTTACAGTAACGGACGGAACCGTCACAGCCGTCGGGGACCCGGACGAACTCTCGACAGCGAGTGCCGAGACCGTCGACTGTCGCGGTGGCGTTCTGTTGCCCGGCTTCGTCGACGCCCACACGCATCTGGACATCGTCGGCCGGCGTGCGGTCGAAGCGGACCTCGCTGGGGCAGACGGCCCGAACGACTGCATCGACCGGCTGCTGGCGGCCGATGACGGCGAGGGCTGGATACTCGGCTTCGGCTACGATGAGAGCGACTGGGACGGGACCTTGTTGCGGGCGGCAACACTGGACCGAGTGAGCACCGAGCGGCCGGTCGCGGCCGCGCGGGAGGACATCCACACCGTATCGGTGAACCACGCCGCGCTGGATGTGCTGGACCTCCCCGACGACGGCGTTCAGACTGAGGACGGCGCACCAACCGGCGTGCTCGTCGAGGAAGCCGCCGAAGCCGTCTTCGACGCCGTCGCGCCCGGCTACGCACAGACCCGGGAGTACCTGCTGGCTGCACAGGAAGTGGCGCTCTCTGAGGGGGTCACCGCTGTCCACGACATGGTTCGGCAGTCGCACGCCCCACGAGTGTACCGCGACTTAGACACCGAGGACGCCCTCTCTCTCCGGGTCCGGCTCAACTACTGGGCGGACCACCTCGATGCGATCAGGGAACTCGGTTTAGTGACGAACCACGGGAGCGACCGGGTCCGGACGGGCGCTATCAAGACGTACATCGACGGGTCGCTCGGGGCCGGAACCGCCCGGCTCCGGGCCCCCTACGCCGACAGCGACAGCGTCGGCGAGTGGCGGACGGATCCGGACGCACTCCGGGAACTCGTATTGGCGGTCGACGATGCGGGTCTCCAGTTCGCCGCCCACGCCATCGGTGATGCGGCTATCGATGCGCTGCTATCAGCTATCGAATCCGTCGACGCCGCCGACGAGCGCCACCGTGTCGAACACGCCGAAGTCCTTACCGGCGATCTGGTAGAGCGACTGGCAGCGTCGCCACTGGTCGTTTCGGCCCAGCCGAACTTCCACCGCTGGGCGGCCCCCGGCGGCCTGTACGACGAACGCCTCGACGAGCGTCGCGAGCTGACGAACCGCTTTCGCGACCTCCTGGACGCCGACGCACGGCTGGCGTTCGGGAGCGACTGTATGCCGCTCTCTCCGCTATATGGCGTTCAGCAGGCTGTCACCGCGCCGGAGCCGAGCCAGCGCCTGACAGTCGATGAGGCGCTCCGGGCGTACACCAGCGGTGCTGCGTATGCGGGCTTCGACGAGGACCGGATGGGCACAGTCGCGCCGGGATCGGTCGCGGATTTCACCGTGCTATCGGGCTCGCCGTGGGAAGTGCCGGACGGGGAGATTTCGGACATACCAACCACGCTGACCGTCAGTGGCGGCGACGTCGTGTTCAACGCCAGCGACTGAGTCACACAGAGAGCGGTATCGAAGCGGGTCGTTTATTGGTATTCGATAACATACAACTTGATTCAGCAATGTGGGATATAGAAGCCGATATGTTGCCAAAATTGAGTGTAAAATTATATCCGCCACCAAACCCGGATACAAAAATATAGTGGCCACCGATACCCACTATAAAATCTTTTCCACCACCAACTAACTTCTTTGAAGATAAAATCTTTTCACGAAGTAGTTCCGAAGTGTGAGTACCCACAGGTGGATACATCGTGCCCGAAATGGAAACCGCCGCGTTCGAGACGGACCTCAGCCTCTTCAAGTACGACAACCTCGAACAGCTCCCGCCGGAGTACCGGGACCTCGAGGCAGACGAACGGACCGAGCGCATCGAGAGCGCGCTCGCCGAGCTTGGCGACGACGTGGTCATCCTCGGCCACAACTACCAGCGGGAGGAGATTGTCGAACACGCCGACTTCATCGGCGACTCCTACCAGCTCTCAAAGGAAGCCGCGCAGTCCGACGCCGACTATGTGATTTTCGGCGGTGTGACGTTCATGGCCGAATCCGCTGACATTATCACGGACGACGACCAGTCCGTGATTCTCCCGTCAATGGAGGCGTCCTGCCCGATGGCCGGCATGGCCGAAGCGCTGCAGGTCGACGCCGCGTGGGCGGAACTGACCGCAGCCCTCGACGCTGACGAGGAAATCATCCCCATCACGTACATGAACAGCTACGCCGACCTGAAGGCCTTCTGTGCCGAGCAGGGCGGCCTGGTCTGTACGTCCTCGAACGCCCACAAAGCGTTCGAGTACGCCTTCGAAAGAGGTGACAAGGTGCTGTTCCTGCCCGACAAGCACCTCGGGGAGAACACGGCCCACCGGCTCGGGATGGCCGACGAGACGGTCGAGTGGGACCCGTGGGATGTCGACGGGACCGACGCCGCCGACGCCGTCGAGAATGACATCATTCTCTGGGAGGGGTACTGCCAAGTTCACGAACGCTTCCGCGAGCACCACATCGAGTCCATCCGCGAGGACTACCCCGACGCGAACGTCATCGTTCACCCCGAGTGTCGCCGCGAAGTCGTTGAGGCCGCCGACGTGGCCGGCTCGACGTCGACGATCTGCGAGTCCATCGCCGAGGCCGACCCCGGCGACACGTGGGCCATCGGCACCGAGATACACCTCACCCACCACCTCCAGCGGTGGCATCCCGAGGTGAACGTCGTGCCGCTGTGCGGCGAGGCCTGCATGGACTGCAACGCCATGCGCCAGATCGACCCGAACTACCTCGCGTGGGTGCTAGAGGAACTGGTCGAGGGCCGCGAGCGCAACGTCATCGAAGTCGCGCCCGAGGAGAAGGAACTGGCACAGGTCGCGATGGACCGAATGCTGGAGATCTAACCATGACAGACGACCCGATTACGACGGACGTGCTGGTCGTCGGCTCCGGGATCGCCGGGCTGGCGGCGGCGCTCGCCGCGGCCCGCGAAGGCGACGACGTGACGCTCGCTACGAAGGCGACGCGCCCGGAAGGCTCCTCATCCTGGTGGGCGCAGGGCGGCATCGCCATCTCCCGGGACACGCCCGAGGAGTTCAAAGAAGACATCATGGCCGCCTCGGACGGCACCGCCGACCCCGGGGCCGTCGACGTGCTGGTCGAGAACGCCAACGAGGCCGTCGAGGACGTGCTGTTGGAGATGCTCGACATTGACTTTGATCAGAACGGCTCGGGCCACGACTTCACCCGCGAGGCCGCCCACAGCGAAGACCGCATCCTCCACGTGGACGCCTCGACAGGCAAGCACATCCACGTCCCGTTCCTGAACTACATCGACGACCACGACGGCGTGGAGATTCTGGACGACACCGCCGTGCTGGAACTCATCCGTCACGAGGGCCGGGTCCACGGCGCAATGCTCGAATCCGACGGCGAGGTCGACCCGTACTTCGCCGGCAGCGTCGTGCTGGCGACGGGCGGTATCGGCGACCTCTACCCGCGGACGACGAACCCTGACAACACGACCGGGGACGGCATCGGTATGGCCGCACTCGCCGGAGCCGAGGTCGAGGATATGGAGTACATCCAGTTCCACCCTACGGCCTGTACGCTCGATAGCGAGCCACCCCGTGGCTCGGACGGAGGCGGTGGAACCGCCGGAGCGGGTGATGTCGCGTTCCTCGTCAGCGAGGCCGTCCGCGGCGAGGGCGGCCTGCTCCGCAACGGCGACGGCGAGCGATTCATGCCCGACTACCACGCCGACGCCGAACTCGCGCCCCGTGACGTGGTGGCTCGCGCCGTCAAAGCCGAGCGGGAGGCGACGGGAGAAGTGACACTGGACGTGTCGCCGCTGAACTTCGCCGCGGAGTTTCCGGGCCTCGCGGACCGCTGTGCGGAACACGGCATCGACTGGGCTGACGGTATCCCGGTCGCGCCGGCTGAACACTTCCTCTGTGGCGGCATCAGCGTCGACGACCGCGGTCGGACGACGCTCGACCGGCTCTACGCCGTCGGCGAGTGCTCCCGCACCGGCGTCCACGGCGCGAACCGCCTCGCCAGCACGTCCCTGCTGGAGGGGCTGGTCTGGGGCCTGCGCGCCGGCGAAGACGTTGCCGGGGCCGAGCCGGAGCCCATCGAAGCGCCGGAGTTGCTGGAACGGGACCCGGACCTACCAGAGCGGTTCGCCCGCGACAAGTTCCAGCGGTTGACCCGGGTAATGGACGAGTACGTCGGCGTCGAGCGCGACCCGGCCGACCTCCAGCGAGCGATGGCTGTCCTGCGCCGGCTCAAGGGCGAGGTCGACGCCTACCTCCGCACGCGAACCAGCCGCTCGCTGTACGAACTCCGTCACGCGAGCGTCACTGCCTTGCTGGTCGCGCGCCACGCCGCCGAGAACGAGGAGAGCGTCGGCACGCACAACCTCGTAGACGTGAGCGAGGAACCACCGGAGTCCACGGCCGACTGATGCTCACCGATAGCGACATCGAGCGGTGGCTCCGCGAGGACGTGGGCCACCACGACGTGACCAACGACGTACCCGGAACGACGGAGGGTCGTCTGGTAGCGAAAGAGACCGGCGTGGTGGCGGGCCTCGACGCCGCCACCGCGGTGTTCGAGTATCTGGACTGTGCGGTAGAGACACCGATTGAATCCGGGACCGCTATCGACGCCGGCGACGTGGTGCTTCGGGTCGACGGTCCTGCGCAGTCGGTGCTCCGTGGCGAGCGCGTCGCCGTGAACGTCACCGGCCACGCCTCGGGAGTGGCGACGAAGACCCGGGCCGCCGTCGATGCGGCGGAATCCACCACGACAGATTCCACACCCCGCATCGCCGGCACGCGAAAGACGACTCCGGGCCTGCGCGGCATCGAGAAGCGAGCGGTGGCAGCCGGCGGCGGCGACACCCACCGGCTTGACCTCTCGCATATGGTGATGGTCAAGGACAACCACATCGCCGAAATGGGCCTCGTTGACGCTATTGAGCACTTCCGCGAGCGGGCCTCCTTCGCGACGAAGCTCGACGTAGAGGTCGAGGCCCCGGAAGACGCCCCACGGACCGCCGAGGCCGGCGCGGACATCGTCCTGCTGGACAACATGTCCCCCGGCGAGACCGAGCGGGCGGCCGACCTCGTGGCGGCGGCCGACGCAGATGCCCTCACTGAAGCCAGCGGCGGCATCACCGTTGCGGACGTGCCGGCGTACGCCGAAACGGGCGTGGACATCATCTCGATGGGGTCGCTGACCCACTCCGCGCCGACGCTGGATTTCTCGTTTCGGACTGGCTGAGCGGCCCTCCGCGCCGTCTTGCTGTCATTCCCGCCCGTCGAACTGCCGCGCCAGCATCACCTCATCGACCAGTTCCCCACGGATTTCGTAGTGGTCATCGCGGACGGCCTCGACCGACCAGCCGGCCTCCTGCAGGAAGTCAATGGCCCGCTCGTTCGTGGCCGGCAGGCTGTTGTACACCTTTCGGCAGCCGCGGCTGGCGGCCCACTCGACCCCGCGGTGAAGCAGGTGACTGCCGATGCCATGGCGGCGGTAGGTCTCCATCACCCCCAGCGTGAGTTCGGCCGTCGACGCGAGTTCGTCAACCTCGGACATGGCGACGTGGACCCAGCCGACGACATCATCGTCGACGGTGGCAACGAAGACGACGCGACAGCGGTTCGGGCACCAGCGGACGAGCGTGTCCTCGTAGGCCAGTTGCTCGGCCATGCCGGCCGCGACGACGTAGGGCTCCTCGCTGGAGACATCCCGTATCGTGCCGACGACGCCGGAGAGGTCCGACGGTCTGGAGGGCCGTATCTCGTAGCTGACGCCGGCCTCGTAATATTCGGCCGCCTCACCGTGGTGGAGTGCCACGGTGAGCTTCCCGTCTTCGGTGGTCTCGATGAGGTCGTCCCGCTTGAGGATGGAGACGTGGTGCTGGAACCGCTCGGGGTCGACGCTGATGGTTTCGGCCACCTCGGCGGGCGCGACGGGGCCGTACCGTTCAACGAACCGATACACGTCGGAGCGGTCACCGCCGAGTTCGAGGTCTGTGGGGGACGGCATTTCGCTACGAGCCATTGGTGACTGTATCCACTTGAAAACACCCGGCACAGATGCCGGGATATTCAGGGTCAGCGGGCCAGTAGCGACGCCACGACCGGCAGCGAGCGTGTTTGTACGTTCGGACCGATACGACTGCGTGGTTTCTGCTCGCGTGACGCTTTTGTGTGACTACGGCGCATCCCCAGTCATGCCAGACGCGGTCCGTCGCTGTCCCGATGACGGCTTCTTCGAGGGCGATACGTGCCCGGTCTGTGCCGGAAGGGGAACTCACGTTCTCGACGGCGCACGGCGGCGACAGCTCTCGAAGTTCGTCTCCGGTGCGCTCAGACACTTTCCCGAGGACGCGAACGTCGAGTTGGACGAGGCGGGATGGACGGCGTTCGCGTCCCTCCGCAACGCGGTCGAACGAAAGTACGACTGGGCAGACGGCGAGGCGCTGGCCGGCGTCATCGCCACGGACCCGAAGGGGCGGTTCGAGCGGACAGGAGTCGGCGATGATTCAGGGTCAGTAGCCGGCGGCCGCGTCCGGGCGGCATACGGGCACTCCGTCGACGTGGCCCTCAACGGGACCGACGACCCGGTCCCGGCGACGCTGTATCACGGAACCGCGCCGCGGAACGTCGAACCGATACGCGAGGA
Source organism: Haloarcula japonica DSM 6131 (assembly GCF_000336635.1). Lineage (GTDB taxonomy): Archaea > Halobacteriota > Halobacteria > Halobacteriales > Haloarculaceae > Haloarcula > Haloarcula japonica. Next base: position 53,375 of record NZ_AOLY01000039.1, read on the forward strand.
CGGACTGAAACCGATGGGCCGCCAGACGGTCCACCTCTCGGACTCCGTCGCGACGGCCCGCGAGGTGGGGTGTCGCCACGCCGACGACCCCGTCGTGTTCGTCGTCGACGCCGGGGCGATGCAGGCCGACGACCGCCGGATCGTCAAGCGCGGGGCCGAGACGTACACGACTGCCCGCGTGCCGCCGCAGTATCTCTCAGTGCTCGAAAAATAGCGCGATCAGGTTTGACTCGCGGAGGCTGTGCGTGGTCTCGTCGCCCGCTACTCGACGAGCGGCGTACCGGTCATCGCGTCCGGCTTGGCGATACCCATGAGCGTGAGCATCGTCGGCGCGAGGTCGGCCAACGTCCCGCCGTCGCGGGCGGTCCGGCCGGCGGCAGTCTCGTCCGGGGAGAGGTAGATGAACGGGACTGGATTGGTCGTGTGGGCCGTGTGCGGGTCGTCTTCGGTTCCCATGTCGTCGGCGTTCCCGTGGTCGGCACAGATGAGGACGTGGCCGCCCGCGGTCTGAATCGCCTCGACTAACCGTCCGAGTTGCTCGTCGACCGCTTCGACGGCGGTCACCGCTGCGTCAAAGTCGCCGGTGTGACCAACCATATCGGGGTTGGCGAAGTTCAGGACCAGCGCGTCGGGGTCCTCGGTCTCGATGAACTCGATAGCGGTGTCGGCCAGTTCCGGCGCGCTCATCTCCGGTTGCAGGTCGTAGGTCGCCACGTCGGGGCTGTCGACGATCTCGCGGCTCTCACCGTCGAACGCGACCTCGCGGCCGCCGTTGAGGAAGTAGGTGACGTGGGGGTATTTCTCCGTCTCGGCCAGCCGAATCTGTGTCTTCCCAGCTTCGGAGAGCACCTCGCCGAGCACGTCCTTGGGCTGGTTCGGCGGGAACGCGACCGGCAGGTCGAACGTCTCGTCGTACTGCGTCATCGTCACCAGCCGGATGTCCGGCGGTTCGGTGTCTGCCCCCCAGTCGTCCGGACGGATGTCGCCGAGCATCCGGGAGAGCTGCCGGGCGCGGTCAGACCGGAAATTGAAGAAGACCACCGCGTCACCGTCTTCGAGGCCGGCGTGGTCGCCGACGGTCGTCGGCTCGATGAACTCGTCCGTGGTGTCGCGGGCGTATGACTCGGTGGCCGCCGTGACCGCGTCGTCGGCGTGGTGGTCACCCTCGCGGTGGACGATAGCGTCGTAGGCCCGGCGGGTGCGCTCCCAGTTCTGGTCGCGGTCCATCGCGTAGTAGCGCCCGCAGACGGTGGCGACGTGGCCGGTTCCGTGTTCCTCCGCGTGGGCTTGGAGGTCCGCAAGGTAGTCCTCGCCGCCGGTGGGCGAGGTGTCGCGGCCGTCAGTGAAGGCATGCGAGACGGCGTCGGTCCCGCGCTTGCCGGCGAGTTCGATGAGCGCGTGGAGGTGGTCCTGATAGGAGTGGACGCCGCCGTCCGAAACCAGCCCCATGAAGTGGACCCGGCCGCCGCGTTCCTCGGCGTACTCGAAGGCCGACAGAATCGTCTCGTTCTCGAAGAAGGGCGGGTCCTGTGCGGCATCGTCCGGCGGCGACTGGCCCCGCGAGCGAGCGATGCTGTCGCTGACGCGGGCGGAGTCCTGCTTGACGACGCGGCCGGCCCCGATGTTGAGGTGGCCGACCTCGGAGTTGCCCATCTGGCCCTCCGGGAGGCCGACCCGGCGGCCGTGGGTGGCAAGTGTTGATGCTGCGCCTGCGTCTCGGTAGCGGTCGAAGTTAGGCGTGTCGGCGGCGGCGACGGCATCACGGACACCGTCGTCCGGGTTCAGGCCCCAGCCGTCCAAGATGATGAGTCCGACGTTCATATCCGGTGGGTCACGCGACCGGCGTAATACACTGTCGGTCAATCCCGAACGTGACGGTCGATAATGCGGAATCCGGCGGTTCTGGTGCCGGTACTCCAGGTCGCTAGCCCGCTATCGCTGCCGATAGTGAGAACCCCGAAATTAAGAGGGTGGCCCGCCTTCGGTCGGGCATGACTCGGAACATTCTCTCGGACGATCTGGCCGACGCAATCGTCACGACAGCCCGGACGGCAACGGGCGACTCACTCCGGTCAGTGACGTATTTCACACGTGCGAACTTCGAGCAGCTCTACCTGCGGGAGGACCTCGAACAGGACGCCGACCTCAACGACTTCGTGGGCCACGAGTGGCAGGGGTACAAACAAACCAAGAACGCCTATCAGGAGTCCGAGCTAGGCGACTACCGCTTCACGGTGCGCGCCTTCTCGAACGGCTACCTCCTGCGGGCGACGACCGAACGCCAGGGCGTGCTCATCACCACGGACGGCCTGACGATGCAATCCTACGAGGAGATCGCCGAGGCCATCGAACGTCTCCTCCGCGAGGAATCGGGCAAGGAGTAACCGTCGAATCGGCAGGTGACCAAAGGGTTATGCCCGTTCCGGCGAACCCACGGGCATGACGCTTGACCCGGTCCACGTCGACGGGATCGCCAAGCTCGCCGGGCAGGTACGCGAGACCGTCGAGACGAGCGACCAGGAGGCGGCCGCCGAGGAGGTGTGGGACAGTTTCCTCGACCCGCTGTGGCAGGACGGAACGAAGATTCTGGAGCCACTGAACGAGCAGCGCCGCCGGAAGGTCCCAATCGAGGACGTGGCGCTGGCGGACCCACCGTTTCCGACACAGCACGGCCTGGACTCGGGGACGATCAATCCGACGACGTTCAAGAACGGGCTGGTGCTGGACGTGGCGCAGGCGGCGATGGGCAGCGTGCCCTCGGACATCGAACTGCACCGCGGCCGGACGATCATCATGGCCGTCCACTCGAACGACGCGACGCTGGGATTCGACGGCGAGTGGCAAGGCGGGGACCGCGGCTACGCCAAGCGGCGCGTCCTCGACGTGCCACAGGTCGACCGCTACGAGCAACGGGTCGTCCACGCGCTGGCGCTGTACCTCGCGGAGAGTCAGCACGCGCTGACCAACGCCGACATGGTCGAAGACCTGTTCATCCTCGACGGCCCCATCTACCCGACCGGCGTGCTCCGCTGGGCCGACCGCGACACCGAACTGGCTGACCTGCTCGCGGAGGACGACCGCCCCAAGACGGTCGTGAACAACTACGTCGACCTCGTCGAGCGGTTCGTCGAGCGGGACGTCCCGATGGTGGGGTTCATCAAGAACTCCTCGACGAAGGCGCTCACGCGGGCACTCCGGCGCAAGACCAACGCCCCGTGGGTGAACGACACTGCCTTCTTCCGCCGAATCCTGGAGCGCCGCGACGACGACGGCGAGCGGCAGACCGACTGTCTCACCGCGACGAACTGGTTCCGCTCGCGGGGCGGCACTGACGGCATCATGGCCGCCGACGGTGACGCGCTGGGCATCGAACGGTCTCTCGACCCCGAAGCGTACGAAGTGACGTTTTTCGTCCTCTACGACCCGCGTTCGGACCTGGTGTTCCGCGTCGAGGCCCCGTACGCGTTCACCCAAGACCCAGACTGTCGGGCCAAACTCACGCGACAGATACTCCACGACGTGGCCCGGGAACAGGGGCCGCCACTGGCTATCGGGAAGGCCGACGAACTCGCCAAAATCGACCGGCAGGGCAGCGAGGAACTCACTCGTCGCATCGAGCGGACGTTCGAGACCGACCGCGAACGGGAGTTCAACGATATTCGGTGGGGAGCCGTGGAAGAATCGTTCTGAAGGGGCTAGTCACGACGGGCCAGAACGATAGCGTAGAGGAGGACGAGGAGACCGACGAGTTCCGTGATAGTGCTCGGAAGGGGAAACACCACTCGCGGGAGGACCTGCACGGCACTAAGGGTAACGAGGTACGAGACGAAGGTGAGGAGGCTGATGCCGATAGCCAGTGCGAGCATGGAGCGGGTCCGCCGTCGACGGTAGCCAACGAGCGCCAATGCAGCAATGACCAGTCCGACCCCCGTCTGTGCGAGGTGGAAGGCAGTGTTCACGGTAACCCACGTTTCGTCGGAGAAGCCGGCAAACTCCATCAGAGCCCCTCCCAGAGGTCTACCAGCGCATCGGCGAACTCGTGTGTCTTTGACTCGACAGAGAGGCTCACGTCGAAGGCCCCCTCGGTGAGACACACAGTGAGTTCGTCCATCCGTGCCTCGTACACGTCTACGTGGTGCCCATCGTCCGCAATTTGCGTTCGGGCGGCGACGAGGCCGCAGTCCTCAAGAGCGTCGAGACGGCGATACACGGTCGAGAGTGACATGTCGCAGTCGTTGCTGAGTTCAGTTGCTGTCATGGGTCTGTGACTCGTGGCTGCAAGGAGCGCGCGAGCGTATTCGTCATCAAGGAGGGCAAACACCTCAGTCGGGGACGGTTCCTCGGCCACACGCAGTGGTTTCACTCGGCACCGTCGTATAAGTCACCGATCGTTCGCTGACCCAGAAAACGGCGGTAAGGCAGGCCGGTTCGACTACGCCGTCTCGGCCTGCTGCACCGTCACGTCGACCGTCTCACCGGCTACGCCGAGCCGCGCGAACTGCGTTCGGACGTGTTCCTTTGCCGCGTCGATAGCTGCATCGCGCGTCTCGAAGCCGCGTGGCATCGGAGACTCGAATGCGATTCGGATCTCGCGGTCGCCGATTGACTGGACCTGCCCGCCGCTCTCGACCTCGTAGAAGGCGTCACAGATCCAGACGTAGGGCGTCCCCTCGTCCGGCGCGCCGTTGAATTCGGGCGGCTCCTCGCCCGGTTCGTACAGCGTCCCGGTCAGCGTCGTCCCGCCTGCCGTCCCCCGAATAAGCAACATAGTTCCATATAGAGGCCCCAACGGCAAAAGATTCTCCCCCGGGCAAGCGTTCACCCCGACGCCGCCGGGCTGAACCGGTCGCTCTCGGGACCGCTCGCATCCCAGCGGGAGTCTTCGACTGTCGACGGCATCCCAGGCGGCATCCGAGCGTGCTCTTTCCCGTGCCCCGGAATTTGGTGCATGCCGAGGCAAGTCGTATATCGGTAGGTACCACAGATGGTCATATGTCTGACTCGACTGGTGCCAGTGTTCGGTTACTTCGTAACGCAACTATCCTCGTGGACGTTGGAGACGTGACGTTCCTCGTCGACCCGATGTTTTCGTCACCTGGCGAGAACCCGCCTGTTCCAAATTCGCCGAACGACCGTCGAAACCCGCTCGTCCCGATGCCGAATGGTGACCTGTCCTACGACGCCGTGGTTGTCACGCACCGCCACCAGGACCACTGGGACGCGGCGGCCAAGGCGGAACTCGATGCCGACGTGCCGCTGTTCTGTCAGCCCGAGGAGGCGGACGAGTTCACTGACGAGGAGTTCACCGATGTCCGACCCGTCGACGACGAGGCGTCATTCGAGGGGATTTCGATTCACCGAACGCCCGGGCGGCACGGCCACGGAGAGTTGGCGGCGGAGATGGGCCCCGTTTCGGGATTCGTGTTCGAGGGTGAGGAAACGGTGTACGTCGCAGGCGATACGGTCTGGTACGAGCCGGTCGAGGAAACACTCGACCGGTTCGAGCCCGATCTAGTCGTGCTGAACGGCGGTGAAGCGCAGTTCGAACAGGGCGACCCTATCACAATGGGCGTCGAGGATATCACAGCTGTCCGGGATGCTACCGCCGCTACGGTCGTCGTCGTTCACATGGAGGCAATCAACCACTGCCTGCTCAGCCGGGACGAGCTACGGTCGGCAACGGAGGACGTTCGGGTTCCCGACGACGGGGAATGGGTCAATCGATAGGCACGGTCAGTTAGCAGGTGCTTTGACGGAGGCGCTGTCAGATGCCACGGCGACACCGTCAGGTCAGGGTTCGCAGTCGACCACGACGGGCAGGTGGTCGGAGCCGTAGTGGTCGTCGTCGCGGTCGGCGATGACCGCCCTATTGTCGATAGACACGTCCTCGCTGACGAACACGTGGTCAATCCCCATCTCGGGGAGCAAGTCGTGGAAGTCGGTTCGGCTCGTCGTCGGACCGTGGGTGACGGTCGCTGTATCACGAGCGTCAACAAGTGTGCGGCCGTCCGGGAGTTCGTGCCCCGCGGCCCGTTCGTAGGCTGGCTCGCCGACAACGCAGTTGAAATCACCCAGCAACACTGCAGGTGCGTCCCGAGCGACAGAGTCGAGATGGTCGAGTACCAGCTCGATACCCGAAATCCGTGCGTCAGCGCCCTGGTGGTCCAGATGCGTGTTCAGACACAGCAGGTCGTCGCCGGTGTCGCGGTCGCGGAGACGCGCCCAGGTCGCCACGCGCGGGTAGGCGGCGTCCCAGCCGACGCTGCTCGGCTCGGCGGGCTGTTCGGAGAGCCAGAACGTGTTCGTGGCCGTACAGTCGAAGCGCTCGGTCCGGTAGCCGATGGCGGTGTGCTCCCCGCCGGCGTCGACGGAGTCGCGCGGGTCTCCGACCCACTCGTAGCCGTCCAGCAACACCTCTAGCTCCCGAAGCTGGTGGGCCATTGCCTCCTGCACCCCGATAATATCGGGGCTGTGATACTGGATGATCTCTGCCACCAGCCGCCGCCTGTGGGGCCACCCGTCTTCCCCATCGCCGGCGGTGTCGTACCGCACATTGAAAGACATCACCCGCGTCGGCTTCATATGCGTTCGTTGACAGCCATCCGGGTAAGGTTTCACATTCATGCTGCTGGGGAAAGGTGTTAATCCCCGGCTACCCTGAACTGGGGTATGTCCGACCTCGGGGATTTCACTGATTTCGACGGCGACGACGAGGCCGCACAGTCGGCCGAGACGACCGACGACGGCGACCGGGCTGTCGACGCGGCGGAAGGAACCGACTCGACAGCACCATCTGCAGACGACGACTTCGAAGAGATGGACGTGACACCGGCCGGAACGGATACCGGCCTCGGCGTCCTTTCGGCTGCGAACGGGCTCCGAATCAGCGAAGAAGCGGAGGAAACGGTCCTGCGAGCGTACGTCACCGCGCGGAACCGCTCGCGCCTACGCATCGGCACGTATCTGCTCGTCCCCTACCCAGGAGGTGAGCGCCTGTTCTGCCGCATCAAGGCTCTGGAGTACGCCCAGGAGTTCCACGCCGACGACGCGACCGAGATCCACGCCCGGCGAGCGATGCGCGAGCGGGGCATCGACGAGCGGGATTTCAAATTCATCGCCGAGTTGGAGCCGGTCGCGGTGCTGTACAGCGACGGCGGCGAGCTCAAGCGGCGGATGACCGACCGGGTGCCAAAACCCGAGACCGTCGTCCGAGAGGCCACCGACAAGTCCGAAATCAAGACCGGCCTGAAGATTCCCGAGGACGGCGTCTTTCTGGGCCATCTCGCTGTCGGGGGCGAAAAGGTCCGCACCGCCGCGGAGCCGCCGACAATCGACTACCGGCTGAAAGACGACTACGACGCCGGCGACCCGCTCGTGTTCCGGCATACCCTTGTCGCAGGTGGGACCGGGTCCGGGAAGACCCACAGCTCGAAGAACGTCCTGCGGCAGTATCTCGGCCGGACCTACGAGATGGGCGACGGCCGCACGCCCGAACTCGCCGTCGTCCAGTTCGACCCGCAGGACGAGTACGCCCAGATGCACGACGATAACCCCGCGATGACCGACGAGTTCGAGCGCCGCTGTGAACGGGAGGGCGTCGCCTACGGTGGCCACGACGACACCATCGCCTTCGTTCCCAAGGTGGCTGGAGCCGACTACAACGCCAGCCACCACCGCGCCGAGCAGGTGGAGTTCACCATCCCGTTCTCGCTGGTCCACGACAACCCCTGGCTTATCGCTGGCTCCAGCCTGAACGATAACCAGTACGGTGCGTTGGTCAACACGCTACTCCCGCGCTTTGAGCGGGAGTACGGGGAGAGCGGCACGTACAGCGACTTCCGGACCTTCCTCGGGGACCCCGCGCTCAAGGAGGAACTGGACGAGGCGGGCGACGTCCACGAGGCCACGTTCGACGCGGTCAAGCGCCGCGTCCAGGGCTTCGGGGCCGTCTTCGACCAAGACGCCCGACCGATCACCGACCAAATATCGCAGTTCGTCCGCGACGGCGGACTGACGGTCATCCCGACCTACCACATCACCGACTCCCGGACGGCATCCACAATCGTACTGGCCGTCTCCAGCCTGCTCATCGACCAGAAGCTCTCGAACGACCCGGACTACGACCGCATCAAGGAGACGCCGCTCGTCCTCGGGATGGACGAGGCCCACAACTTCCTCACCGACGCCGACAGCGTCCAGGCCGGTAAGGTCATCGGGAAGTTCACCGAGGCCGCCAAGCAGGGCCGCAAGGAGCGCCTCGGGCTGTACCTCATCACACAGGACCCACAGGACATCGCCGACCCGGTATTCAAGCAGATCAACACGACGATGGTGCTCAATCTCGGCGATGAAGACGCCATCTCGGCGGTGAACATCCCGAGCAACCTGGAGTCGAAGGTCCCCTACATGGAGAAGGGCCAGCGGGTCGTCTACTCGCCGGATAACTCCGAGCCGGTGGAGCTCATCGGCCTGTCGACGTGTGTGACTCGCCACGGACGGGACTGACAGACCGCAGGCTAACTCGCCGATTGCAGCGGGCCGAAGATTCAAACCGACCCCAGCGGAAGTGGGCATATGGCAAAGCGAATCCTTGTTCCGGTCGACAGCTCAGATCAAGCACCGGTCGCCTGTGCGTTCGCAGCCGAGGAACATCCGGACGCGACGATCGTTCTCTTGCACGTCATCAACCCTGCAGAGGCCGGCTACAGCGCGGAGGCATCGATTCCCTCGTTCTCCGAGGAGTGGTACGAGACACAGAAGGCGACGGCGGAGGACCTCCTTGACGACCTCGAGGCGGAAGTGACCGAAGCCGGCGTCGAGTCTGTCGAACGCGTCGTCGAGGTCGGGCGACCGACAAAAGTCATCGTAGAGTACGCGGATGACCACGACATCAACCAGATCGTCATGGGGAGCCACGGGCGCTCAGGGATGTCCCGTATCCTGCTAGGGAGCGTCGCCGAAATCGTCGTTAGACGAGCGTCTGTCCCCGTAACTGTCGTCAGATAGCGCTACGGGTGCCGGACGATATGGACGTCGTATTCGGGGTCTTCTGATACCGGTGAGCCGACGCTACAGACCGGCGTCGACACCCGCCCGGCGTTCTCGCTGCCGATGAACACGATTGAGGCCCCCTCTTCGTGAGCGACTTCTCTGATGGTCCGGGTGATGTCTGTCGTCGTCGACGCCATCGAACTCACGTCTTCCGGGACCTCGTAGCGGAACGACGCTGCCGGAGCGACCGACTCGGCCTGCTCTCGCATTCGGTCGGCGATAGCTTCGATGTCGAACTCCTCGGTGTCGTCGAGCCAACCCCGTTCCTGTGCGTACGCCGCATCGTTCGGAATAACGGACAGTGCGGTGACAGCTTCATCGCGGTAGTCCGCGAACTCCATCGCCCGTGATAGCGCGGCTTTCGACAGAGCCGAGCCGTCGAAGGGCACGAGTAGTACCATATCCCACCTGTCGCCCGGTTGTGATTTATTGGTTCCGCAAGCCGGCACGATATGAGACAAATACTGCTGGAATCGGTACATCGCAGTCCTGCGGTAAGCCGAGCGAATAACCCGGCAAGGTGTCTGTAACTAATTGTGAGGGGTGTGATCAATAGCCATGGATTCGCTAGAGGATACACTCAGATACCCCATGGAAGACGACGACTGGACCACAACGGTACTCATCGGCGGCGTCCTCAGCCTCCTCTCGTTCCTCGTCGTCCCCGGCATCCTCGTGTACGGCTATCTCGTTCAGGCAGTCCGCGACCGGGCGGACGGAGCAACACAGCCACCGGCGTTCGAGGACTGGGGCGGACTGCTCGTCGACGGGCTCAAGGCCTGGGTTATCGGCATCGTGTACATGCTCGTTCCGCTCGTCGTGTTCGGGGTGACCGTCGGCGGGAGCCTGTTCGCGATGGCGACCGGCACCCGCGCCGGAGCAGGCGCAGGCCTCGCTGGCCTCTTCGGCGGGCTGGCGATCTCGTTCGTGCTGTCGCTGGTGTTTGGCTACGTGGCGACGGCGGCCATCATCCACTTCGCCTGCACCGGCGAGTTCGGGGCCGGGTTCGACTTCGGAACGCTTCGGAAACTGGTTCTGTCTCCGGAATACGCGACACCGTGGCTGGTCTCGATTGCGCTGTTCATCGCGGCCAACGTCGTGGTGAACTTGCTCAACGTCGTTCCGTTCATCGGCTCGCTCGTCGCCGTGATTCTCAGTCCGTTCGCCACCTTCTACGTGCTGGTCGTCGCGACGGACCTCTGGGCCGGCGGCTACAACGCGGCACTTGACGAGCGGGACGAACCGGAGTCGGTCGGGACGGCGACGGCTTAGAAGATGTTTGCCTGCTGGTAGACCGAGATGCCGTCGTTCGTTATCTCGTAGGGTTTCGTCTCCCGCGAGTGGTTCGCGTTCCGTATCTTCTGGATCTCGACGGCGAGTCGCGTCTCACCAGTGTCTGACCGGACGTACTGAAGAATGAACACGGCGTCGGTCAGGTATTCGATGATACCGTGTCTGGATGCGAAGGGGTTGCTCTCGCTGGCCTCGGAGACGAGCATCGTCGTCACGCCGGCCTGTTTCAGCGACCGGGTGAAATCGAATACCTCGGTGCGTCGACGGGACTGGTCGTCATACATCATCTCGAGCAGCGAGACGGAGTCGAGCACCAGCCGGTCGGCGTCGAACTTCTCGATGAGGTCCGGGAGTTCCCCCCGAATGTTGTCGAGGCTATTTGCCATTTCGACCGGGTCGAGGTCGACGATGGCTAGCTGGCCCTGTTCTTCGTACTCCTCGAACCCCCAGCCGCGGTCACCAGCGGTGTCCAGTATCGCGTCGTGGGACTGTTCGAGCGTGAGAAACACTGCGTTCTCGCCGTTTTGCAGGCCGTGATGGAGGAACTGCAACCCGAACGTCGTCTTCCCGGTGCCGGCTGAGCCGATAGTGACGATGAGATGGCGCTGTGGAATCCCACCCTGGATCATCTGGTCGAGACCCTCGATACCGATGTCGACCCGCGGGATGTCGGACTCGAACTCCTCCTCGAAGTCGCTACCGCTGTCACCGTCACCGCTACCGGCAGACTCGAACGCGGTGGCGAAGTCGTCGTCGAAGAGCCCGCCACTATCACCGTCGCCGGGGGACCCAGCGTCGGCATCAGCGGACTCACTCCCGCTGCTGAAGGGGTCATCGTTGCTGTCGTCGAACGGGCTGCTGTCCCCGCCAGAGGCAGCGCTGCCGTCGTCATCGAACGGGCTGCTGTCACCATCTTTGCTAAAATCGGCGCTGCCGGTGTCATCAAACGGGCTGCCATCACCGCGTCGACTGCCGTCGTCACTGTCTGTCGCAAACGGCCCAGTGTCCGCAGATGTAGACTCCGCTGCGTCGCTCTCGGATGGTATCGCCGAAGCATCGTCGGTATCCGTCTGTTCGCTGTCGCCATCCTCGTCGTCCAGCGCACTTTCGAACCAGTCGTCGTCGGACTCGTTGTCCCCGCTCATACGCACGACCACCAGCCACACGAACGGCCCATGGAAGTGGATACGCGTCGGGACGGATATAATTGCCGTCGTAGAGGGTTTATATGCGGCCGGTGGGAACGTCCGGCAATGACTGTCGGGATCGTCGCGCAGCGGGACAACGACCGGGCCATGTCGCTTGCGAGTACACTGTGTGACCGATTGCGTGCCACGTCAGCGGCCGTCGTCGTGGACGAAACGACCGCCGGGGCGCTGGGTGACCACGACGCGTGGGAGGCCGCCGTACCCGATTCGGCCCCGGTCGATGAGATGTCCGCCTGTGACCTCGTTGTGAGTATCGGCGGTGACGGGACGTTTCTGTACGCGGCCCGCGGTGCGGGGTCGACGCCGATACTGGGCGTCAACCTCGGCGAGGTCGGCTTTCTGAACGCTATCGCACCGGAAGAGGCCGTCGAGACGGTTGTCGCGGAAGTCGAACACATCCAGAAGACTGGCAGCGCCAGAACACGGGCCAAGCCGCGGCTGCAGGCCAGCGGCGACGACTGGGAGCTGTCGCCGGCACTGAACGAGGTCGTCATCCAGGGTGAGCGCCGCGGTCACGGCGGCGGGGCGACGCTCGACGTGTACGTCGACGACTCGCTGTACACGTCCGGCCACGCTGACGGCGTACTGGTGGCGACGCCCACCGGCTCAACAGCGTACAATCTCAGCGAACGCGGCCCGCTCGTTCACCCCGACGTGGCCGGTCTCATCGTCACCGGGATGGCAGACGAGATGGGGACGCCGCCGCTGGTCGTCGACGTTGACAGCGAAATCGTCGTCGAACTCACAGATGCCGACAGCGGTGTCGTCGTCAGTGACGGTCGGGTTCGAAAAGACGTGGTCCCGCCGGAGCGGATAACAGTCTCGCGTGCGGGCGAACCGGTCCGGCTTGCCGGGCCGCCGCTTGATTTCTTCACCGCACTCGACAAACTGGCCTAACGCCGACCGACGGCGTACAGCACTGGTGCGAGGACGAGCAGCACGAGGCCGAACAGTTTGTACTGGAACGACGATGCGAGGACGCTCGCACTGTTCGGTTCCATCGCCGACGCCGGCGTAATTACGAGCAGCGCGCCCAGTGCAATCGTGTGTAGTCCCAGCATTCGGAGCGACCGTTGCGGGAGAATTGCGACGAGCCCACCGACAAAGCCGAGTAGCAGGACATCACCGATGGTGTAGTTCAGCAGGAAACTATCGATGAGTTGCAGCGGTGACGCGAGCATTCCTATCCAGGATTTCGCCGTGATGGAATCTTTAAAGTTCCGTTACGCCGCCGACCCGCGGGCGGCGTTCGGCCGTTCAATCACCCGCTGTTCCCAGCGGCGTGAGCAGGAGGTAGCCAGTCGACGGGACGCCGGCCGTCCGTAGCCGGAACTGCCTCGGTTCGTCGAGTGCCGTCGAGAGGGCCACGACATCGAGGTCAGTTGTACTGACTGTCTCGGCGTCCACTTCGTCGATACCAGCCACGAGCAGCGCCTCGGAGAGCGCCGTTCCGTCGAGGCGGTCGGACGGCACGTCGAACGTGGTCCCGAACGCCTCGTTGGCCGCACGCACGACCGGGCCGTGACCCTCATCAGCGAAATACAGCACCGGGTCCGGATGACCGTCGAAGAGGTCGATCGGCTGTGGCTCCGGTGTTTGCTCGACATCTGCCGACACTGTCATCGTCTCGTCGATCGTCTCACCGGGTGAATCAGTCACCAGGAGATAGGAGACGCCACCTAGTCCCCCACCGAGCGCCAGGCCGAGGCCCACGGTGACCTGTTCCGAGAGCCCGAGCGAGAACACCGACTGCACCACCAGCGCGACGGTGGCGAACACGACCGCTCCTGCCCCTATCCAACCGACCACGGCCGCGAGGCTCCCAAGGCGATGTCGACCGCCCGTGCCCGCCGACGACTTGCTCATCGGTACACACTCAATGGGCCATCGGTTAACGCTTTTCGAGAGGCGGCCGATAAAACATATACAGGTGCCAGCCCTAGGACTGTCCACTACCGTGTCCAGAACTACAGACGGCCCACCGCGGGTACTCGTCGTTGACGACGAACACGACGTCGCCGACACGCAGGCCCTGAAACTCGGCGAGCGCTACGAGACGACTGTCGCGTACAGTGGCCAGGCGGCGCTCGACACCGTTGGTCCGGAATTCGACGCCGTGTTGCTCGACCGACGAATGCCCGACGTCCACGGTGACGACGTGCTTTTACGGTTGCGCGAGCGGGGGTTCGACGGCATCATCGTCATGCTGACCGCGGTCGACGCCGACCTGAACATTCTGGAGATGCCCTTCGACGACTACCTTCAGAAGCCGGTCGACCAGTCGACGCTCCTGTCGACGCTCGACCAGCACCTCGACAGAGGCGGCGAAGACGACAGGCTCGACGAGTATTTCCGGATCTCCTCGAAGCTCTCGGTACTGGAACGTGAGAAATCCACATCGCAGCTGGAATCGAGCACCGAGTACACCAAGCTGAAGGAACGGGCCAGAGAGCTGGAGTGGGTACTGAAAGCCGAGAACGATGACTTCGAAGAGCTGAAAGAGACGTACCAGTCTATCAGCCGGAGCTAGGCGTCGAGAAGCAGCGTCTCTTCGATGTACTCGTCGATGGTATCTCGGACTGTCGAGACGGGGTCGTCGTTCCGGGTCGCGTTCTGGAGGATCACGCCGTCGAGTATCGTGATCATGAACTGCGAAACCGTTTCGGGGTCGACGTCGGCGAAGACCCCTTGTTCGATGCCGTCTTCGATTATCTGTGCGAACTGCCGGGCGAACAGTTTGTCCGTCTCGGTGAACTTCTCCCGGAAGTCCGGGTTCTGGACCGCTTGGGCGCGCATCTCGACGTAGGAGCCGAGCACCGCGTTTTTGTCCGGCGTCTCGACGCAGTCGGGGAAGTCGTCGAGAATCAGGCTGACGAACGTCTTGATGTCCTGTTCGGGGTCGCCGGTCGATTCGATCTGAAAGATGCGGTTAAATTCCGTGAGAATGAACTCCTGAAACGACAGCAAGAGGTCCTCCTTGCCATCGAAGTGGTGATAGAACGTCGATTTGCTCAGATCGGCCTCGTCCGCAATTCGCTGTATCGAAAGTCCAGCATACCCGTATTCCCGGAGGGCACGGAACGTGGCTCGCATGATCGCCTCGTGCGAGTCCGCTGGCTCCCCGGCAAACGGAATTCCATCACTCATCCCGACCGAATATTCGTTCGGGCAGTAAATATCTTCCCACTGTTACTGAACCACAACGTTGATAGGCGACCGAACGTTCGTTCGATGTACGCGGTTCGGGCGGGAGTCTGCACAGACGTATGTGGGTGCGTGCCCCGATCTCCCAGATATGACCTCCGTTCCGAACAGAGACAACCCATGGAACGTCCAAAGTGTCCCTACGCATGAAACCACGAACACTGCTTACGCTGGCTGTTGTCGCACTGCTCATGGCATCCGGAACGGCAATCGCCGCCGTAACCGGGAGCCCCGACTTCGACGCAACGCTTGTCGATGATACCGTCACGCCCGGTGAGGAGACGACGCTCGACGTCGTGCTCGTCAACAGCGGAACGGTCGACTCCGGTCCGACGACGCAGGCAGTTCGGAGTAGCGAGGTAACGACCGCCCGCGGGACAATAGTGAAAGTCAACAGCGGAGACGCACCGATTACGGTGACAACGGGTAAGCAGGCTGTCGGCTCCGTCCCGGAAGGCAAGACGGAGCCGATTCCCTTCGAGGTGAGCGTCGATGACGACGCGAGTCCCGGGGACTACACCGTTCCCGTCATTGTCGAGTACAAGTATACTAACTACATCTCTGAGGGAGACGGTTCGCGTGAGGAAAAGACCACGACCGAGCGGATCGAACTCGAACTCGAAATCGACGACGACGCGGCTTTTGATGTGGTAGACGTCGATTCCGGTGCACGCGTCGACTCGGTCGGGACGGTCGCAGTCACCGTCGAGAACACCGGTGATGAGCCAGCCCGAGAAGCTTCGGTAACGCTGGAATCGACAAACCCTGAACTCACAGTCGGTAGCGACACCAGCAGCTCCCGGTTCATCGACACCTGGGAGGCTGGTGAACAGCGGACGCTCCGGTACCGCGTCGGTGCGAGCGGTGACGCCAGAGCCGAACCGTACCAGTTCGACCTCCAGGTTGACTTCGATGACACCGACGGGGTGCGAAAGAGTACGTCCGCTTCTTCGCTCGGGATTACACCTGCCCGCGAGCAAACGTTCACTGTCGAACGTGTCGACAGCGACGTTGCTGTCAGTGACTCCGGGACATATAACGTGACCCTGCGTAACGACGGACCGGTCACAGTCTCGGACGCGACAGTGACACTTACCACGCAGAACAGCGCGATTACGTTCGGACAGTCCGAATCCACGTCGCAGTTCGTCGGCTCCTGGGAGCCCGGTGAAACGCGAACGGTGAGCGTTGACGCAAGCGCCAGCGACGACGCCAAGACACAGAGCTACGCGCTGTCGGCGTCAGTGAGCTACGACGACCCAGAAGGCGATGCCGGCGTCGCTGACGACATCTCGCTGGGACTCACGCCCGAGCCCGAACAGTCCTTCGCCATGGGTGACGTCGAATCGTCCCTGCAGGCGGGTGACGACGGCACGCTGGAAGCGTCACTGACCAACACCGGGGACCGAACAGTCCGCAACGTCGTCTTGAACTGGGCGAGCACCCACGACAACATCTCGCCGAAGGAAACCCAGTACGCGGTCGGTGACCTCGAACCGGGCGAGTCAACGACCGTCTCGTTCGATGCTGACGTGTCCGATAACGCGAACTCCGGCCCGCGACAGTTCGACTTCGTTGCCAACTACCGCAACAGCGAGGGGGACCGCCGTGAGAGCGACACGCTCGAAATCCGGCAGAGTGTCGACGGTAGCGCTGACGAGTTCATCGTCGAGACGACGAACGCGTCGGTCAACGTTGGTGGGTCGAGCACGCTCGAAGTGACGATCACCAACGACGCCGGTGAGCAACTGACCGATATCGAGGCGAAACTGTTCGCCGAGTCCCCCATCTCCGTCTCGGACGACCAGGCGTACATCGATAGCCTCGACCAAGGCGAGTCAACGACCATCGAGTTCGGTATCAGTGCAAGCGGTGCCGCGATGACGAAAAGCTACCCCGTCTCGGTCGACTTCCAGTACGAGGAGCCGGACGGAGATACGCCGGTGTCCGATACCTACCGCCTTCCGGTCTCCGTGACCAACTCCAGCGGTGGCAGTTCGCCGCTAACGGCGATTATCGGCGTCGCACTCGTGGCCGCCCTGGCCATCGGCGGCTACTTCAGGTTCCGCTAACGCATGGACTACCAGCGCTACATCGATTGGGCGGACGACCGCATCGTCCACGATTCACGGAAGGTGGTTCTCCTCTTCCTGGTCGTGACGGTGGTCTTCAGCGCCGGCCTCGGGGGCGTCTCAACTAACTCCGGGACGTCGCAGTTTACGACCGGACTGCCGGCCGAGGAGGCACTGCAGGAGGTCAACGACAAGTTCTCGCCGACCTTCTCACCAGACACAGGGAGTACACAGCTCATCCAGCGGGAGACCAACGTCCTCTCGAAGCCGGCGCTGCTCCGGATGCTCAGGTCACAGCATCGGTTGGAACAGCACGGAACACTCCGTGTCACATCGACCTCAAGCGCCGCCAGTATTGTCGCCCAGCAACTAAACCCGGACGCGACGACGACCGAACAGCAAGTCTATGCTGTCGAAGCCGCAACGCCGAGTGAGATCGACGCCGCCGTCAGGCGAGCGGCTGAGCAGAATCCCCGGTTCGAATCGCTACTGAGCAAGGACTTCAACCGCAAAGCCGCCTCGGCGTCGGCGACCATCGGAGTCGTCACACACGAGGTCCCGGCCGGAATCTCCTCCGGGTCAGGGCAGGGTGGTTCGAGTCCGCTGACGAGCATCCAGAAACAGGCCGGGTTCACTGTGGCCAGCGCTGACCACGGTGGCATTACCCTGTTCGGCAGTGGTATCGTCGCGGACGAGTTCTCGAATGTCGTCGGCGACTCGCTCATCCTGACGGTGCCCGCAGCAGTGCTGTTCATCCTGTTTTTCCTGACGATTGCCTACCGCGACCTCGCGGACATGGCACTCGGCCTGCTCGCGCTGTTTATGGCCGTTGTCTGGACGTTCGGCTTCATGGGGCTTGCCGGCATCCCCTTCTCGCAGATGCTCATCGCCGTGCCGCCGCTGTTACTGGCGGTCGGTATCGACTTCGGGATTCACGCCGTCAACCGGTATCGAGAGGAGCGCGAGACCGGTGCATCCATCCAGAAGTCGATGCGGATCACGACTGACCAGTTGCTTGTCGCGTTCTTCATCGTGACTGGGACGACGGTCATCGGGTTCGCTGCGAATCTCACCAGCGCACTGCCGCCGATTCAGGACTTCGGCTACGTGGCCTCTGTCGGGATCACGTTCACCTTCCTCATCTTCGGGGTGTTCCTGCCCGCAGCAAAGGTGGAACTGGACCGGCTCCGCCAGCGCTACCCCATTCCGACGTTCAGCGAGACGCCGCTGGGCGCAGAGGATTCGTCACTCAGCGGCGTGTTGCGCGGCGGCGTCGTCATCGCGAACCGCGCCCCGATTATCTTCCTCGTACTCATCCTCGTATCTAC
Source organism: Haloarcula japonica DSM 6131 (assembly GCF_000336635.1). GTDB lineage: Archaea > Halobacteriota > Halobacteria > Halobacteriales > Haloarculaceae > Haloarcula > Haloarcula japonica. Next base: position 71,531 of record NZ_AOLY01000039.1, read on the forward strand.
GGTCGGTGCCAGCTACTACGCCACCGGCGTCTCGACCTCGTTCAGTCAGGAGGACTTCCTGCCGCCCGAGGAGAATCCGGACTTCGTCGAGGCCCTGCCGGAACCGTTCGCCCCGAGCGAATACACCGTAACGGAGGTGACGAACTTCCTCGATGAACGGTTCGATACGACCCAGTCCAGTCAGGCGACGGTGTACGTAGAGGGGCCAATGCGAAACGATGCGGCGCTTGAGCAGATGTATCGGGCGGGTGATAACCCGCCAGACTCGTTCGTCCGGGAAGACGGGCGGGCTGATTCAACGTCTATCGTGACGGTCATTCAGGATCAGGCAGAGCGCGACCCCGAGTTCCGCCGGATGGTCGAACGTAACGACCGGAACGACAACGGGGTCCCGGACGATAACCTCGGGGAGATATACGAGTATCTACTCGACTCGCCGGCCCGTAGCACGGCGCTAGAATACATCACTGAGGACTACCGGAGCGCGCGTGTCGTCTACACAGTCGAATCGGACGCGACCGACGCAGAGGTGACCACCGACACGAGAAGCGTTGCCGACGACTTCCGGTATGAGGCAACAGCAACCGGCTCGGTCGTCGTGTTCCAGGCCGTCTCGGACCTCATTCTGGAGTCAGCCATCCAGTCACTGGCGATTGCGCTTGTCGGCTCATCGATGTTCCTCATTCTCATCTACAATATGCTGGAGGGGCGGCCGTCGCTCGGCCTCGTGAACATGATTCCCGTTGTCGTCACAGTGGCATGGCTCGGCGGGACGATGCGACTGCTCAGCATCCCGTTCAACGCGCTCACAGCGACAATGCTGGCGATAACTATCGGGCTGGGGGTCGACTACTCTGTCCACGTCACCCACCGGTTCGCCGACGAGTTCGAGGAAAACGACCTCGAAACGGCACTGGACAGAACTGTTCGCGGGACCGGTGGCGCACTGCTCGGCAGTATGCTCACCACGACATTCGGCATCGGCGTGCTCGGGCTGGCTGTGTTCCCCGCAATCGGCCAGTTCGGCATCCTGACGGCCATGTCGATCGGGTACGCGTTCCTCACCTCCCTGATGGTGATCCCCTCCGCGCTCGTCGTCTGGGACCGGGTGTTCAACGCTGACTGGTCGGTTCGTGGCCTACTCGGGTTCGGGCAATCGCGTCCACCCGCACCCGTCGACGGCGACGATTAAGCCTCAACCCACGGCCCACCGCTGGTCGTGTCCGGGCGAAACACGCCACTGAAGCCTTTATTTGATGCGGTCGCTCTAGCACTGGTATGACTCACGTCGTTATCATCGGCGCGTATGGAAGTGCCGGGGCCGCAGTCGCCGGCGACCTTGTCGAGGCGGAGGACATCGAACTCACGCTCATCGACAACGGCGAGCCCGGCGGCGGTCTCTGTATCCTCCGTGGCTGTATGCCGTCCAAGGAAGTGCTCTCGGCAGGAGCCCATCGATTCCAGGCGCGCCACGACGACCGTCTCGTCGGCGACGTGCCCGACGTCGACCTAGAGGCCGTCGTCGAGCGCAAAGACGACCACGTACTGGGCTGGGCCGGGCATCGCCGGGACTCCATCCACGAGATGGCCGAGCGCGACGACGTGACGTTCATCCACGACACCGCGACGTTTGTCGACGAGCACACGGTTCGGGCCGGCGGCGAGGATCACGAGGCCGACTACGTCGTCATCGCGACCGGCTCCAGCGTGAACGTCCCGGACACGCCAGGTATCGACGAGGTCGACTTCATGACGAGCGACCAGGTACTCGACGCCACGGAGTTCCCCGACTCCGGTATCGTGATGGGCTTCGGGTACATCGGAATGGAGCTAGTCCCGTATCTGGCGGAGGCCGGCGGCATGGAGCTCACCGTTATCGAGCACGACGACCGCCCCATCGACGAAGGCGACCCGGAGTTCGGCGACGCGGCGCTTGACATCTACGAGGACAACTGGGACGTGGCCATTCCGACGAACTGCTACGAGAAGGAGCTGGAGGAGACAAAAGACGGCGGCGTCCGCCTCACTGTTGAGTATGACGACGGCAGCGAGGAGACGTTCGAGGCCGACCAGCTGTTCCTCTTTACCGGCCGTCGCCCGACCGTCGAGGGGCTCGGCCTGGAGAACACGCCCGTCTCCGTCGAAGGCGATTGGGCGAAAGACACGATGCAGACCCGCGATGCCGACCACATCTACGCCGTCGGCGACGTCAACGGCAAGGAGCCGATTCTCCACGTCGCTAAAGAGCAGGGCTTCACCGCGGCCGAGAACATCATCCGGCAGGAGGCCGGTGGCTCACTCGAAGAATACCGTAACGTCCACCACCACGTTATCTTCTCCGGGCTGGGCGTGTATCCGTTCGCTCGTGTCGGCCACAACGAGGAGACGGCGAAAGAGGCGGGCTACGACGTCATCACGGCGACGCGACAGGCCAGCGACGACGGCGTGTTCAAATCGAAAGACGTGCCCGAGGGGCTTGCGAAGCTCGTCGTCGACGCTTCGGACGGAACAATACTCGGCTGGCAGGGCATGCACTACCACGCGGACAGCTTCGCCAAGACGTTCCAGATCATCGTCGAGTTGGGGCTCGACGTGCGTGACCTGCCGGACCGGGCCTATCACCCGACGCTCCCGGAAAACGTCGACGGCCTCATCCGAGACTGCGTCGACCAGCTATAGTTACTCGACCTGAATACCGGTCACGTCGAAGCGCGTACCGCCGTCCTCGCTTTCCGAGATGGTGATCCGAGCACCGTGTGCGTCGACGATTTCGGAGACGATAGCCAGCCCGAACCCGGTCCCGTCGTCGCTCGTGGTGTAGCCGCGTTCGAACACCACGTCGCGCTCGTCCTCGGGAATACCGGGGCCGTCGTCCGCGACGTAGAACCCTCGCCCGTCCGAGAGCGTCCCGACGCTGACGGTCACGGTATCGTCGCTGTCGTCGACCCCCGTCGGACTGCGCCCGTGTTCCAAGCTGTCGTCGGACGGAGTCCGACTGCTTGTGGAACCATGTTCCACACTGTTTCGGAAGAGGTTCTCGAACAGCTGCTGGAGGCGCGTCTGGTCGCCCGTAATCCGTACGTCCGTGTCGACGCGTTCAAGCGTCGCGTCCGAACTCTCGACGGTGTCCCAAGCGGCCGTAATGATATCGTCTAGCGACGCTTCGGTCGCGTCGATGACCTTGTGGCCGCCGCGGGCGAGCGCGAGTACGTCGTCGATGAGTTCGTCCATCCGTTCGAGCGACCGCTGGAGCGCCTCGACGTGCTCCGGGTCCCCGTCGTACTCCTCGTTGACGAGCGTGAGCCGGCCGAACGCGACATTGAGCGGGTTCCGGAGGTCGTGGCTGACGACGCTGGCGAACTCCTCCAGTCGGTTTCGCTCGCGGGTGAGTTCCTGTTCGCGGCGTTCGCGCTCCTGTTCGTAGCTGACCCAGTTTCCCATCAACTCCACAAGCGTGACTTCCCACTCGGAAAAAGAAGCGCGGGGCTCCGTGCCGTAGAAGCAGAACGTGCCGTACACCGAACCGTCGACGACAACGGGCGTTCCGAGGTAACAGGAGACGCCCATCTCCGTGTAGCCAGCCCTTTCAGCCAGTTCCGGCCGGTCTTCGGCGATGTCGGCGAGGACCAGTGTCTGCTCCTCGACGACGGCCCGCTCGCAGTTCGTTGCGTCCAGCGGGACTGCATCGCCCGCCTCGGTAGTGCCAGTCCGGTCGCTTACGATTTCGAAGACGTACCTGTCACCATCAATGCGTGAGAGCGCGGCCGTTTCGGTTCCGAGGACGTGCTGCCCGATTTCGAGCAGGCGCTCGACCTTGTCCTCGAAATCAAGGTCCTTGCGGGAGATGACCCGGTAAATCTCTCGAAGCGTCCGCTCTCTACCCCTGATCTCCTCCTCGTGCTTGTGGCGCTCAGTGATGTCACGGAAGTACACCGAAATCCCGGTTGGCGACGGGTACACAGATACCTCGAACCACGTCTGCAGCGGTTCGAAGTACGCCTCGAAGGACGCTGGCTCCTGCTGGGTCATCGCCTGTCGATACTGCTTGCTGAACTCTGTTCCTTCTATCGATGGGACCGCCTCCCAGATGTTTTGCCCCAGCAAGTCAGTGGTATCCCTGTCGACCGCCATCGCACGGCTGATGACGCGGCGACCGCGTTCGTTGGCGTACGTGAACTCCCAGTTTTCGTCAACCGCGAAGAACGCGTCGGTCATCCGGTCGAGAATGTCCGCTTCCTCCTGATAGCGGGCGACAGCGGAGGTGATTCGCTGTCGGAGCAGTTCCGTCTGCTCCGAAAGCGGCGTTTTCGTCATGTAGTCTGTGACGCCGGCAGAGATAGCGTTGCTGGCCACGCTCTCGTCGCCGTCGTCAGTGAAGAGCAGAAACGGGAGGTCAAAGGACTGATCGCGGACGGCCCGTAACAGTTCGATTCCGTCTCTATCCGGCAGTCGGTACTCGCTAACGACGCAGTCGTACGACGCGTTCTCGATAGCTTTGAGCGCGTCGTCCGCCGTCTCACACACCGTCACAGTGAACTCGTCAGTGCTACCAGTCAGCGTCTCCGTGACCGCCGTGATGTCGTCGCAATCCTCGTCGACGTAGAGGACACGTACTCGCCCGGCGGTCCCATCGGCCCCGTGACGGTTCGGCGTAGCCACGGGCGTATCCATATGCTTCCCAAGGTATGTGGGGGTAAAGTTGTACCGCCGGTAAGCTTTCATTACCAAGGTTCTGGCCGGCTATAGCGGCTGAAATCTCAGTCAGGCCGGCGTGAGGAGAGCACCGGAATCTCGTCGATGCGGTCCGCGGAAAGCGCGTCCCAATCGACGCCCGTTGGCGTCGTGTGGGTAGTCGCTGTCTCAATAGTGCGGTCCGGCGTCACGACCCAGTCCATCGGCACGTCGTGGTCATCGACGGGCACGTCGGTGTCGATGATGCCCTCGGGGCCGCCGACGACCTGGAGTTCGTGGACCGTCGTCACGACCGGCGTCGTCTCGTCGACCAGCCCCAGTTCACGGAGGACGGCGTATTCGAGGTCGCTGTACCCCTCGCCCTTCCCGATTCGCGCGCCGCCCTCGGTGACCGCGACCGATCCCGACACCACGAGGTCGACACTCCCGACCGCCTCAGGGCCGACCTGTCGAGCGTGGTCGGCGACGTTTGAAACTGCGGGAGCGGCCTCGATATCGTCGAGTTCGACCGGGTCGAGTTCGTAGAAACACTGCTCGTCTCGGAGCCGTGGAACGGCCATATACACCGTCTTGCCGGCCCGCAGCGCCGCCCGTCGGACCGGAAGCTGTGGTGAATCCGGGTTCGCCTTGATCGTCTCCGCGTCGTCCCAGACCGCCGTCTCGGTCAGGCGCTGTGCGGCCTCGTTCGCGCCCGCAAAGTTCGGAATCCGGTCGTGCGGTGGGAAGGGGAACCGGGCGATACCGCGCTCTTCCAGCGCATCCCAGACTGTTTCGCGGATAGCTTGTTTGTCCATGGCGCTACGGCCTCCGGCGGCGGAACTGCTGTGTGCAGACCAGCGCCAGCAGTGCGACAAGCGCCGCGACAGCTGTGAATCCGGGACCGCTGGCGTCGGTTGTGGACTGGTCAGTGCTTGGCGTGTGGTCCGCGGGCGTGGGCTCGATCGTTTTGGTTACCGCCGACCGGGGAACGTAGCTGTCGGCGTCGTAGCGGTCCGGATAGAGCTGTGCAGTGGCGTTGTGTGCGAACGAGACCACGCTCCGTGGTGCGGGCTGGTTGATGTCGCGCACCCGGACGATGACTGTCGTGTTGGTCTCGCCCGCGGTCGTGCTGGCGTAGGGCTCCGTCTCCGCGATAGTTGCCGTGTTCTCAGTGACAAAGAGCACGTCCGGGTCGAGCTGGAGGATGACCTCGTCGCTGAGCTGTGGGTACTGCATGTGGTTGCGCGCGGCGACGTTCTCCGCGCCCGCGAGCTCGATGAGCGACGTGACGAAGGTGTTGCCCGCCGCTACGTACCCCCCGCCAAGCGGGTACAGCGCCGTCGGACGGTCCTCGACATCACCGGTGACCTGCCCCACGGCGTCGACGTTTGCGTCCATCCAGGCGTTCGCTTCGCTCGCACCCTCGCAGTTACCGGTCAGGCGGCCGATGGTCGTTGTTTTTGTCCGGATGTCCTCGATTGTTGTCGCGGCGGGGAGGTGATACACGGTGAGCCCGGCCTGTCGGAGCGGGGCCACGTCACCGGCGCTGGCGTTTGGCGCAATCACCAGATCCGGGTTCGTGCCGACGACGCGCTCGACGTTGACACCGAAGCTCGCTGAGACGTTCGTCCGGCTCGTAGCGCCGTCCAGATAGCTGGCATACTGGGTGAGTCCGACCACCTGAGAGCGGCCGCCGATCTCCCACATCGTCTGGGCGGCCGATGGGTTGGTCGTCGTGACCCGCTCCGGGCGCTCTTCGATAGTGACCTCGGTCCCGGTCGCGTCGGTCATCTTGACCGGGAACGAACAGTCGTTCGCCTGCGTGTCAGCTGTTGCTGACGCCGGAGTGATACCCGCAAACGAGCCGACGAGCAAGACAAAGACACAGACGAGAGAAAGTTGTCGCATACCATAGCCGGGTGTCAGGAGCAATAAATACTTATCTACTGCAAGTGGGCTTTCATACATGCGTTTCGCGGGTCGGACCGTCGGGTGGTCGGCGGGGCTCGTCGCCGTCCTCTGTGCCGTGGTGACGACGAGCGCCGGTATCGGCCCAGTGTGGATTCCACCCGGCATCGTCGGGAAAGTACTGCTCAACGCCGTCGTCGTCCCGACTGGCATCTCGGTCTCCGGCCCTGCTGTCGACGTGACTACGGCCCACGTGTTCTCCTACGCCGTAAGCGACCTCCAGACACAGATCGTGATGCAGGTCCGACTCCCACGGATACTGCTCGGTGCGGTCGTCGGCTTCTCGCTCGCCGCCGCGGGGACGATCATGCAGGGAATCTTCCGGAACCCGATGGCCGACCCCTCCATCATCGGCGTCTCCTCCGGTGCGGCGGTCGGCGCGGTCGGCTTCATCGTCGCACCGGTCGTCATCCCGTTCGGGCTCGGGCTCCGCGGCGCGGCCTTCGTGGGGGCACTGGTCGCAGCCTTCGGCGTCTATCTCATCGCGACGCGGAACGGCCGGACACCGGTCGCAACGCTGTTGCTGGCCGGCGTCGCGATACAGACGTTTCTTGGCGCAGTGGTCTCCTTCCTGCTGCTCCACAGCGGCGAGAGCATCCGCCGCGCGCTGTTCTGGCTGATGGGCCATCTCAAAGGAGCCTCCTGGCCCGAAGTGACCAGCAGCGTCGTGCTTGTCGCCGTCCCGTTCGTCGTGTTGCTCGCCTACGCACGCGACCTGAACGTCATGCTTCTGGGCGAGGAGGACGCACAGAGTCTCGGTATCGAGGTCGAACGGACCAAACGGGTCCTGCTCGCGCTGTCGGCGGTCATCACGGCGGCGGGCGTCGCCGTCGCCGGCATCGTCGGCTTCGTCGGCCTCATCGTTCCCCACGTGATGCGCCTGCTCGTCGGACCGGACCACCGGATACTGCTCCCGACAGCGGCCCTCGCCGGGGCGTCGTTCCTCGTAGCGACGGACACGCTGGCACGTTCCGGTAGCGCCGAGGTCCCGGTCGGCATCGTCACCGCCGTCCTCGGCGCGCCGTTTTTCCTGTACTTGCTCCGGAAGCGGGAGGTACACGAGTTATGAGCGAACAGCCCGCAGCCGACGACACGAACCCGAGAGAGAACCGCTCCGGGCCGATGCTTGACGTGTCTGGCCTCGCGGTCTCCTTCGGCGACCAGTCGGTCGTCTCGGGTGTCGATTTCAGCGTCGACCGCGGGTCGCTCGTCGGTCTCGTTGGCCCCAACGGCGCGGGCAAGACGACCGTTCTGCGAGCGGTGAAGGGGACGCTCGACCCGGCCGCTGGTACAGTCTACGTCGACGGTGAACCCATCCGAAATGAATCTGCGAAAGCGGTGAGCCGTCTCGTCGCGAGCACGCCGCAGGGCACCAATCTCTCTTTCGACTTCAGTGTCAAACAGACCGTGGAGATGGGACGGACACCGCATCTCGGCCGGTTCGACCGAATGGGCGAGGCCGACCGGCGCGCCGTCGAGCGAGCGATGGAGCGTGCGAGCGTCGCCCGGTTCGCTGACCGCCCATTCACCTCGCTCTCGGGCGGCGAGCGCCAGCGTGTCCTCCTCGCTCGGGCGCTGGCACAAGAGACGCCGATCCTCCTGCTGGACGAGCCGACGGCCAGCCTCGATATCAACCACGCCGTCCGCACGCTCGAACTCGTCCGGGCGCTCGTCGGCGACGGGAAGACGGCCGTCGCCGCGATACACGACCTGAACCTGGCCGCCCGGTACTGCGACGAACTGGTGTTGCTCGCCGGCGGTGGGGTTCGTGCGGCGGGTCGCCCCGTCGACGTTCTCACGAGCGACACGCTGCGCGACGCCTTCAACGCGGAGACGCTGGTGACGACCCAGCCCGGGACCGACGCGCCGCTCGTAACGCCGCTCCCCGAACGGGACTCAGTCGACCGTCGCGTCCACGTCGTCGGGACCGGCAAGCCGGCGGCTGCCGCTGTCTCGACGCTCGTCGGGGCAGGCTGTCGTGTCAGTGTCGGCGTTGTGCCCTCCGGCGACACAGCCGCTGAGCGGGCCGCGGACCTCGACTGCGAGAGAGTCACGGTCCCGGCCTTCGCCGGTATCGACGACGCGGCCCGCCAGCACGCCGTCGACCTCGCCGCTGCCGCCGATGCCGTCGTGAGAGCGGGCGAAATCGGTGACGGTAACAGCCCGGTCGTCGAGGCTGGCGGTGCTTGCATCGCTGTCGAGACGGATGAGAGCGCCTACACCAGCACCGCTCACGACACCGTGCCGCTGACTGCGCTCCCCGCAGCGGTTGCGTCTCTACCGCCCGTACCGGAGCAGGACGCGACCCCATCGCTCAATCAATCGACCACGGACTGAGTCCACCGCCGACTGAGGTGTCTCCGGCCGAGAACAGCAACACCGATACTTTTCGCTCCCATACGTCGCCCGTGGACGATACGATTTCGTGGCTCCGGGACCGGCCGTACTACGAGGGACAGGTCGTCGATCAGCGGACGGTGCCCGGCCGGGACGCACGGACCGCGGACTGTGAGGTGACGGACCGCCTCGCCGGCGTCCTCGAAGACCGGGGTATCACGGACCTCTACGCCCACCAAGTGGACGCTATCGAGGCAGTCCGTGACGGCGACAACGTCGTCCTCGCGACCGAGACGGCGAGCGGTAAGAGCCTCGCCTACACCGTTCCGGCGTTCGAGCGGGCGCTGGACCGCCGGGCGACGACGCTGTACATCGCCCCGCAGGTCGCACTCATCAACGACCAGACTGAGACGCTGTCGGAACTGGCACAGGGACTCGGATTCGCCTCCGGCGTCTCCGTCGCCCAGTACACCGGCCGGCAGTCCAAATCCGAGAAGGAGGCCATTCGAGAGCGCCAGCCCACCGTGTTGCTGACGACGCCGGACATGCTCCATTACGGCATCCTCCCACACGCTCACCGGCTGTGGGACTGGTTCTTCCAGCGGCTCGAAACGGTCGTCATCGACGAGGTGCACGGCTACCGCGGCGTCTTCGGCAGCCACGTCTCGCTGGTGATGCGCCGCCTCCAGCGGATCGCCGAGCGGTTCGATGCCGGCAGCAGGGGCACGCGGAGCGACACCGGCACAGAGGGCGGTCCGGAGTGGGTCTGTTGCTCGGCGACCATCGGCAATCCAATCAAGCACGCGGCGGCCGTCACCGGCCAGCCAGAGCCCTCGTTCGCACTGGTCGACGAGGATTCGAGCGCCAGCGGGCCGCGCCACTGGCTGCTGTGGAATCCCCCGGAGTATGACGGCGGCGGCTGGGGGAGCGGTCGCCGGAAGTCAAACCACGTCGAAACGAAACAGCTGTTCGTTGACCTCGTCGAACGAGGTCTCCAGACGGTCGTCTTCGCCGGGTCTCGACAGACCGCCGAACGGTACGCCAGCGATAGCGCCGACGAACTCCGGAGCCGCGGCGAGCACGATCTCGCCGACAGCGTCGGCGCGTATCAGGCCGCACTGACCGATGACCGGCGGCGCGAACTGGAGCAGGGCCTGCAGTCCGGCGACCTGCGGGGGGTCTGGTCGACCAGCGCACTTGAACTGGGCGTCGACGTGGGCGGTCTGGACGCGGTGTTGCTGGACGGCTACCCTGGGACGCGAATGCGGGCCTTCCAGCAGGCCGGGCGGGCCGGCCGTGGCACGGACCCGGCGCTGGTCGCGCTGGTCGGCGGCGAGGACCAACTGGACCAGTACGTCCTGCGCAACCCCAACGCGCTGTTCGAGACGGGGGCCGAGCAGGCCGTGACCAACCCCGAAAACGAGCAACTACTTCCGGACCACGTTCACGCGGCCGCCTGTGAGAACTGGCTCTCGCCGGACGACGACCGTCACTTCGGCGAGACGTTCCCCGACGTGGTTTCCGGCCTCGAATCGGCCGGGAAGCTCGACCGCCGCCAGACCGACCAGGGGATGCGCTGGCTCGGCAACGGCAGCCCCCACCACGAGATGAGTCTGCGGACCGTCGACGACGGCGAGGTGAAACTCGTGGCCAAAGGCGACGTGATAGCGACACTCTCCGTCGAGGATGCGCTGCGGGACGCCCACCCCGGTGCGATCTATCACCACCAAGGCCGGCACTACGAGGTGACAGAGCTCGATCTCGACGCAGGCGTCGCCGAACTCGACCGGACGTGGGCCGATTACTTCACTCGCGTCCTGCACGACAAGACCATCACCGTCGAGGCGGACCTGGCGGAGCGGCGACTGCCGACCCGCGAGGACGTGCCGGTCCGGTTCGCGTCAGTGACGATGCGAAAGCAAATTACCGGCTACGAGCGCCGCGACGGGTCCTCCGGGGAGGTGCTGGGACAGCGACCGCTCGACCTGCCCGAGACGACGCTGGAGACGAAGGCGCTGTACCACACTGTGCCGTCGGACCTGGAAAGCGAAATCCGGAAGAGAGCGTACGGCGCTGAAAGCGGCCCCAGCGGCGGTGATGGGAATCGGCCCGGTGACGCGGCAACCGACGGCGGCAGCGAGCCCGGTGACTTCCCAGGAGCCATCCACGCCGCCGAACACGCCATGATTTCGATGTTCCCCTTCGAGTACCTCTGCGACCGCGGCGACATCGGCGGGCTGTCGACGCCGCGCCATCCCCACACCGGCGAGCCGACCATCTTCATTTACGACGGCTACCCGGGCGGCATCGGCCTGACGCGGGCCGGCTACCACGATATCGGGCCGCTGATGGACACCACGCTCTCGATGCTGACCGCGTGTGACTGCGCCGACGGCTGCCCGGCCTGCGTGCAGTCGCCCCACTGCGGGAACGCCAACGACCCGCTGGACAAACACGGTGCAATACACCTGCTGGACGGGCTGAGGGACGACGAACTGGAGTGAGAGCGTCGCAAGGGCGTGCAGACGGCCTATCGGAAGTCGCTGAGCCGCATCTGGTCCGGCGACAGGCCGTCCGGCTCGCTGGCTCCGAGCAGCCGCGGCAGCGCCGTGTTCGCGAACGTCAGTCCGACGACGAGCAGTATCGGCGCGAAAAACAGGCCGTAGAACCCTAACACGACGGGGCCGAGCGTGTACGCGAGCATCAGGAGCCCGACGTGGGTATTCTCGCCGCTGAGTAGCGGCCGGAGCAGGAGGTCCGGAATCGTATCGACGACGACCACCGCGACGACGAGGAACCCGAGCACGTACGCGAGCAGCGAAGACCGACCGTCAAGCACCACGGGGAGCGCGGCGATACCGGTCAGCGGGAGGTAGATTATTTTCATCCCGACGACGGGAATCAGGCTCGCGATTCCAGTCAGTGCGCCAGCGAGTGTCGGATACGGGACCTCGACAGCCGCCGGCGCGACGGCGTTATAGCCGGTGAACGCGGCGATGGCGATGAGCGATATCGCCAACACGTTCAGAAGATTGCCGAACAGCACCGCTTCCAGTTCCTCGTCGACAGCTTCGAGGTACTCACGGATGATGGCCCCGTCATCGAATCGGAGCAGCCACTCGCGGATGCGCCGCCCGTCCACGAGGAGGTAGTACGTGACAATGGTCGTAATAAACAGATTGAGGAGGAACTGGGAGGTGACCGACGTAAGCACCATCGCGTTCTCACTGAGGAAGTCGACAAACGGCGAGAGCTGTCCCGACTGATAGGCGCTGTACAGCCCCTCGACGGTGAGATCTGGCACGGATTCAGCACCGTCCAGCCAGCTGATGTGTGCTGCGGCCACGTCGACAAGCGCGTACTGGGTGACGAACTGTCGGGCTTCGACAATAAGGAGGACAACCGCATAGCTGACGAGCAACAGGAGGGGAATCGCCAGCGACGCCATGACGACGACCGCACGCACTCGCGCCGGAAGGCGGAGCCTACGCAGGGAGCTGTAGTACCGTCGCGTCGAATAATAGAGGAACACGGAGACAGTCAACGCCGCGATAAACTGATATGCGAGTACGCCGACCACCACCGCGACAGCGAGACCGAAGAGGGCGACGACGAAGCGCTTCTCGTCCATATACATACCATTTTGTGAACAAATATAAACGTACGGGCGCTGCGAATCTCGCAAACAGCACGGGCTTTGACCTGTCCCGTCGTGGCTACTCGGTTCGCTCGCGCGTCGGTCTGGCGCTGTCGTGGACGCCGATGTCGCCGGAGAGTTCGTGCTGGCTCGTGTCGCTGAGGTCGATGCCCTCCGCGTGGCAGTCCGCTTGCACCTGCTGGATGAACGCGGCCCTGACCGACGCGAGCCGGTTCCGCCGTTCGTTGGGGATCCAGATCCGGCCTGTCAGGATGATCGCCGTCGACGCGAGGTCGCTGACTTTGGCTGTCGGAGCCGGCTTCTCCGAGACGTGGTCGAGATCGCGGGCGGCGTTCTCGATGATAGCCTGGACTGTCTCGATGTCGTCCTCGTAGCTGACGCCGAACTGGTAGGAGATCCCGATAGGCCCGGTCGAGGTCTGGTTCGTCACAGCGCTCGTCGCCAGTGCCGTGTTCGGGACGATGATGCGCTCGTTGTCCGGCGTCCGAATCCGAGTCACGCGCAGGTCGATGTCGACCACCGTGCCCTGCATCCCGTTCCAGGCGATGACGTCACCGACGTTCAGGTCCGGGTCTGTCACGATGAACGCGCCGGCGACGAAGTTCCCGAGTACGTCCTGTGCCGCCAGCCCCACTGCCAGCGTGATGCCAGCCGCCAGCAGTGTCGACCCGGCGAGCGCGCCTCGGAAGCCCGCAACGCTAGCCCCGATGACCACCGCAAAGACCACCGAGAGCAGGTGGACGGCACTGGTGAGCGCACTGGCGATCGTCTTATTCGTCGCCGTCCGTGACAGCGCCCACCGGACCGCTGGCACGACGATGAGACGGCCGATAGCGTAGAGGAGGGCCGCAACGGCGAGGAACTGCGCTCCGTCGTTCGCGAGTTGTCCGTACGTCGAGACGATGTCGATATCCAGACCCGCCGGGAACTGCATATCGTCTCTCGTAGCCCAATGGGTATGAAATCAAGGTGTCACGTTCGGGCTGGTAGCGCTCGCGGTACCACCAGCCTGTTCATGCCCCGCGTTTCTCGGTGACCTCGAACCTCGCTGCTGCTCGCGAACGGCTACGCCGTACGCATCACCCGACCCGTTCGTTCAGAATTAGCCTCGTCTTCGTTCCCACGACCTCCTCCAACTCACGCGCCTGCGTAATGAGTCCGTTGACCGCATCGGTATCAGCTGCGTCGACAACGACGACGATGTCCTCCTCGCCGGAGACTTGCCACACGAAATCGACCTCCTGCCAATCGGCGATGCGGTCCGAAACTTCGGCCGTGTCGACGTTCACATCGACGCTGACCTCGATCATCGCTTTCACGTTGCCGGTCCGCGTCGCGACAGTGAAACGCTCGATAACACCGTCCTCGACTAATCGTTCGACGCGGTTTCGAACGGTTCCTTCCGACGTTCCGACTCGGTCTGCGATTTCCGTGTACGGGGTCCGAGCGTCCCGGCGGAGTATCGAGAGTATCTCTCTGTCGAGGTCGTCCATCGAGATGTGACAGTATCACCGGTCGTGACTTGAGGATTACGAAATTCGAAACTCGTCTTCGAAAGCAACCCTTATGGCCGACTATAGTATACGCATCTCGTAATGGCTGACGCATACGTGGCAATCGAAGGCGACCGCGTCATCGAGGCGCGCGCTCGCGCTCCGGGCACCGCCCGTGGCGAACTGGTCTTTACAACGGCGTACACCGGGTACGAGGAGAGTCTCACCGATCCTTCCTACGAGGAGCAAGTCCTGACGTTCTCCTATCCGCTCATCGGGAACTACGGCGTCCGAGAGGAGCGCTTCGAGTCAGACCGCGTCCACCCGCGCGCGGCAGTAGCCCGCGAGATGACCGACGACGTGGCTGAGTGGCTCGAATCCGAAGGCGTCCCGGCCGTCGACCACCTCGACACGCGCGATATCGTGACCGAAATCCGCGACGAGGGCGCGATGAAGTGCGGGATCGCCGCCGGCCCGGACGTGACCGAGCAGGACGCGCTCGACGAGCTCCACGAGTGCAAGCACATGTCCGACCACACAGACATCGGCGCGCAGGTCTCCGTCGACGACGTGGAGGTCCACAACGAGAGCGGCGACGGCGAGACGGTCGCGCTGGTCGACTGCGGCGCGAAGGGCTCTATCGTCTCCTCACTCGTCGAACGCGACGCCGAGGTCCACGTGTTCCCCTACGACGCCAGCGAGGACGACGTGGCTGCGGTCGACCCGGACCTGCTGTTCATCTCGAACGGCCCCGGCGACCCCGAGAACTTCGAGCAGGCCGGCGAACTCGTCGAGACCTACGTCGGCGACGTGCCGCTCGCGGGCATCTGCCTCGGCCAGCAGGTCGTCGCCAACGCGCTCGGCGGCGAGACCGAGAAGATGGAGTTCGGCCACCGCGGGGTGAACCAGCCGGTCCGCGACCTCCGGTCGAACCAGGTCGTGATGACGACCCAGAACCACGGCTACACCGTCGCCGACCCCGGCGACAAGCTCGACGTGACTCAGGTCAACGTCAACGACGACACGCCGGAAGGGCTGGAAAACGACGATCTGAACATCATCACGCGGCAGTACCACCCAGAGGCCAACCCCGGCCCGCACGATTCACTCGGCTTCTTTGATGATGTGCTAGGGATGGCGGGGGAGTAGGGAGACGCTGAACGGAGTGAAGCGTCTCCAATCGTCCGAGTGGGGAGGAACGACCCGCGAGGAGTAGCGAGGGCTCGAACGGAGTGAGAGACCCCGTTTTGTTGCGAGCGGGGAACGGAGTGACGCACGAGCAGTAGAGCGGTTCACACGCGTATGAGCCACGTCTTTCAGTCGCTGTCGTCGTCGATTGGCTGCCCGCGATAGTAGGTCGTCTGGTCGCTGTCCCCGTTTTCGTTTGTGGTGTCTTGCGGTGCGACGGGGCGGCCGCGATACATCACCCGGTTGGCGGTGTCGTCGCCGTCGATTGCGTCCGGACTGTCCTGCTGATGGTTCTCGATGAACTCGGCGGCCGCGTTCAGAGTCGCCTTGTCGGTCTTGCGATGCACCCAGCAGTGGTACATTTTCCGCGGGGTTCTAAGCGCGAGGCGGTGCGCACGGAACCCGGACTTGGTGGTAACGTCGGCAACTGCCTCGTGTGGGATCTCGATGACCTCGTCGTCCCCGTCTTTCCCGATGAGACAGAGTGTCCGGCGGCCGGTGACCAGAATGACTGTCCGTCGGTCGCCGACCGGTGAGTCGGTCTTGCGTTTCGTCCCGCGCCCGATGCCGCGCTTCCCGTTGGTCAGGAGATAGGCCGGGGCTTCCGCACCATCGAGGTACGTCAGCGGTGGGTTGTTCAGCGGTGGCGACCCGGAGAACCGACTCTCGTGTCCCGCGAGGACTTCCGTCGTTACCGAGCTACCGGGAGCCATCTCCGCAACTGTCTCCGCCCGCTCGGTGACGTCCTCTATCATCGGCTTCCCGGGGCGGCGACAGCGATTACAACGCGATCCATACCGCTAGTGTCACAGCCCCGGAGATGAGTGTTACGAACGTGCCATTATTGACCCAGAACAGAACACGTAGTCACCAATAAATAACTAACTGCTAGCTATGGCCACCATACCGGCCTAATAGCTCAGATTTGTAATACCCAGTATCGGTGCACGCAGGACTGCCGTTACCACCCAGCCGTGTCAGGACTCCTGTCTAACGCCTCTGAACTCGAACCGTGCGCCGCCGTCGTCGCTCTCAGTCACGGACACCGACCAGTCGTGTGCCGCCGCGATCTCCTTGACGATAGCGAGACCAAAGCCGGTGCCACCATCGGTAGTGGTGTAGCCGCTCTCAAATACGGTTTCGTGTTGTTCAGCCGGGATGCCGCCGCCATCATCGGCGACGTAAAAGCCCGACTCCCCGAGATCACCGACCTCAACGGTGACGGCCGGGCCGCCGTGTGTCACGGCGTTGTTGATAAGATTCTCGAGGAGTTGGCGAACGCGGCTCTCGTCGGCGTAGATCGTGCTCTCGGCAGTGACTTCGAGGGTGGCATCAGACGTCTCGACGGCGTGCCAGCATGACTGCACAGTCGCTTCGAGGGCAAGCGGTTCCGTTTCGGATACCGTGTCCCCCTCACGGGCGAGCGTCAGCAGGTCCTCGATGAGTTCCTTCATTCGGTCGATGGCACGGTAACAACGGTCGAACTGCTCGTCGTCGCCGGTGTCCCTGGCGAGGGCGAGCGAGCCTTCGAGGACGCTGAGGGGATTCCGGAGGTCGTGGCTAACGATGCTCGCAAACTCTTCGAGCCGGTCGTTCTGCCGCTCCAGTTCTTCTCGATACTCGATGCGGTCGGAGATATCCCGGGAGATAGCAACGAGTCTATCGATCTCCCCGTCAGCGAAGATCGGTGTCACCTGCGTCTCCCACACACCAGTCGGATGGAGGTCCCGCTCCTCGAACGTGATGGTTTCACCGGCCGAGACACACCGCTCGTAGTGGTCGGCGATTCGACGACCGCTCTCCGGGCCAGCAGCTTCGACTGGGGTCTGACCGGTCAGTGACTCGGTGTCGAACCCGCTCTGTCGTTCGTAGGCCTCGTTCGTCCGGACATAGCGGAACGTCGGCTCGTCTGCCGACCCCTCGATGTCGACGAGCGCGATGGCGTCGTTCGTGTTCTCGAACACCGCCTCGTACTCGTCGGTGAGGCGGGCCAACTCCCGCTCGCGCCGTTTCTGGTCGGTGATGTCGGTCGCAACGACACAGAGGGCGTACGGCTCGCCGTTCTCGTCAAGTATCGGCGTCTTCCGCGTCAGGTGAATCCGGTCCCTCCCGCCGACGGGGATCACCTCCTCGACTTCGACGGTCTCCCTGGTTTCGAAGGCGCGCCGGTCGTCGGCGTGGGTCTGCTCCGCGACGTGGTCCGGAAAGAGATCGTAATCCGTCAGCCCGACGACAGACTCGTCGGCGTCGAGCCCGAACAGGTCGCGGGCCGCGTTGTTGACGAAGAGGAACTGGCTGTCGGTGTCTTTCATCAGGATGTACGTCGGCGCCGTGTCGAGGATGGTCTGGAGCTTCCGGCTCGTGTCTTCGAGTTCCTGTTTCCGTTCTTTGTGGTCGGTCACGTCCTGATGGATCCCCACCGCACGGACCGGGTCGCCGTTCTCGTCGCGTTCGAACACCTTGCCGATGTCACGGATCCAGCGGTAGTCGCCGGCGGCCGTCTTGAGCCGGTGGTCACATTCGTATATCTCCGTCTCGCCGTCGAGGTGGGTGTTCAGCGCTTCGTAGGTACGCTCGCGGTCTTCGGGGTGGATCAGTTCGTCCCAGGTGTCGACCGACGGGTCGAGTTCGTCGAGCGAGTAGCCGAGCATATCGGCCCAGCGCTCGCCGAAAGTGACTTCGGCCGTCTTGACGTTCCAGTCCCAGACGCCGAGTTCGGCACCCTCGAGCGCGAGTTCGTGGCGTTCAGTGAGCGTTCTGAGCTCCTGCTGTCGGTCGAGTCTGGAAAGCGCCTCCTCGGTGTTGGCAGCGAGCGTTCGTACCAACGAGACCGACGCGTCCTCGAACGCGGCGGCGTCGGTCGACGCGGCGATCAGCACGCCGTGATCGCCCAGTGGGATCAGAATCTCGCTGCTGATGTCGGTGTCGGGGTTGTAGCGGCCAGGGTTCGTGGAGACATCGTCGAAGACGCGCTGTTCGCCGGATTCGAACACCTCCCAGACGAGGCTGTCGCCCTCGCTAAACGTCGGATGCTCGTCGATGATTGTCTGGGCCTGGTCGGTCACTGCAGTCGGTCTGAGAGAATCGGCTGACTCGTCGGCGAGAAAGACAGCGCTGAGCGGCAGCCCGAGCAGGTCGCGCGCGGTCTCGACGACCAGTTCGGCGACAGCCTCGCGTGACTCGGCGTGCATCAGCTCTCGGGTCGTGTCGTGCAGTGCCTCGATACGCTGCTGTCGCTGCCGGCGCTCCGTTATCTCCTGAAACTGCGAGAAGATCGCGACGGTCTCTCCATCTTCCCGGATGATCCGGTTGTGCCACTCACAGACGATCTGCTCGCCGTCACCGGTCTCGATATCGAGCACGGTATAGTAGCCACCGCTGGCTTCCTGCAAGGCCGTGATCGTCTCTTCGACCGCACCCAGCGCGGAGTCCGGGACGAGCGTCTTGAACTCCTTACCGACGAGGTCCGCTTCCCCGCGCCGCAGAATCTCTTCGCCTTTCTCATTGACCTGAACCACCTCAAAGCTCTCGTCCCACTCGATGACGCCGAGCGGTGACTTATCGATAAACAGCGAGAGCCGCTCCCGGCTCGCATCCAGTGCCTGCTGTGACCGGTACTGCTCGACCGCGTTGGCGATGCGGTTGGCCAGAATCGTGTACTGGTCAGTGCCTTGCTGCTTCTGGAGGTAGTCCGTCACACCGGCCGAAATCGCCTCGCTGGCCACTTCCTCGGAGCCTTTCCCGGTAAAGAGAATGAACGGGAGGTCTTCATCGACGGCCCGGACGGATTCCAGAAACTCGATGCCGTCTTGGTTGGGCATATCGAAATCGGAAACGACGCAGTCGATTGGTTCCTCGCTGAGCCGGGTAAGCCCCTCGTCCGCCGACGTTGCCGAAATCACGTCGAACTGATCGTCGGTCCGACTGAGAAACGCCGCCGTCATCGACGTGAACTCGGGATCGTCCTCAACGTGTAGGACACGTACAACATCGGCCATGAATGGTACGTGAACGTGTCCAACGAATAAGTATTTGTACCTGTCTGTTCGAGTGACAGGAACCAGTGCCACCGCGGTGAGTGATCTAGCCCCAAGGACAGCCGGCTACGTTACTCAGCGCCCCACTCGCGCTGGGTCTTTGGCCGTTCGTCGATGGCTTGGACAGCGAGTGGCTGGTCGGCAGAGTTGATCGCTTCCAGCGCCGCCTCGGCGCTCTCGTGAGTCGAGAAGTACGTCACGGTCTCCTCGACGCAGGCTTCCAGTACGTCGCGGTCGCGGGAAAGGACGAGGTCAACCTCGCCGCTCTGGATAGCGTCGATGATGGCGTCGGTGTCTTCGTAGTCATCGAAGTCCTGTACGTCGAAGTGCTCCTCGAAGCCGAGGATCGGCAGGTCGACGATGGCCGTCCCTTCAAGCGGGATTGCCTTTCCGACGGCCATCTGAGCCTTCTGGTAGGCCTTGCCGAAGGAACCGGCGGTCCCCATGACCTCGCCGGTGGATTTCATCTCCGGGCCGAGGCGCGGGTCCGAACCGGGTAGGCGGTCGAACGGTAGGACGACCTCCTTGACAGAGACCTGCTCGGGAATCTGCTCCTGCACGTCGAGTTCCGAGAGTGTCGCGCCGGACATCACCTTGGCGGCGATTTTGGCGATTGGGACGCCGGCTGTCTTGGAGATGAACGGGACAGTGCGGGACGAACGCGGGTTCGCTTCGAGGACGAACACCTCGCCGTCACGGACGGCGAGCTGGACGTTCAGTAGGCCGACGGTGTCGAGCGCGTCGGCGATATCCTCGACAACCTCACGGATGCGTGGCATCACGTCCTTGATCTCCTGAGAGCGTGGCGGAATCATACAGGCGGAGTCGCCCGAGTGGATGCCCGCCGTCTCGACGTGTTCCATCACACCGCCGATGAGGACGTCGTCCTCGTCTGCCACGGCGTCGACGTCTAGTTCGACGGCGTCGGCGAGGAACTCGTCGACCAGAATCGGCTTGTCCGGGCTCACGCGAACGGCTTCCTCGATGTACGTTTCGAGGTCTTCGTCGTTGTACACCACGTCCATCGCGCGGCCGCCGAGCACGTAGCTCGGGCGCACGAGGACGGGGTAGCCGATGTCGTGGGCCAGGTCGAGGGCCTCTTCCTTGGAGGTCGCAGAGCCACCCTCGGCCTGTGAGATGCCGAGTTCGGCCATCAGCTTGTTGAACCGGTCGCGGTCCTCGGCGAGGTCCATCGCGTCGACGGAGGTCCCCATGATCTCGCAGTCGAGGCCGCGGCGTTCGAGTTCCTGTTCGAGCGGGTGGCCGATGTCGACGGAGGTCTGGCCGCCGAACTGGACCATCACGCCGTCGGCGTCGGTTGCTTCGATCACGTCGGCGACTTCCTCGGCGGTGACCGGTTCGAAGAACAGCCCGTCGGACGTGTCGTAGTCAGTCGACACCGTCTCGGGGTTGTTGTTGACGACGTGGGCGTCGATACCCAGTTCCTCCAGCGCGCGGACAGCGTGGACCGAACAGTAATCGAACTCCACGCCCTGCCCGATACGGATGGGGCCGCCGCCGACGACGACGACGCTTTCGAGGTCCGGGTCGATCTGGAGTTCGTCGCGGTCGATGCCCGACAGCGGGTCCCGCGTCGAGTAGTAGTACGGCGTTGTCGCCTCGAACTCGCCGGCGCAGGTGTCGACGAGCTTGAAGTCGCGGTCGGTCGTGTCGGTCTCGACGTCCTCGATCTGCACACCGCTACCGTCAGTGGCCGCCTCGACTTCCGGCTCGTCGCCGCCGTCTTCGTCGAGGTCAGCCGGGAGCCAGGAGACGTGCGTGTCGTTGAACTCGCCGCCGGCCAGCGCCGTGATCTCCTGATCGGTGAAGCCGGCCTGTGCGGCAGTCTCGTAGTCGCCCTCGCGGGCGGCGTCGGCGGCGTCGGCGACCTCTTTGAACCGCTCGACGTACCACTCCTTGATATCGGTGATTTCGACGACTTCCGCGACGGTGTAGCCGCGGCAGAACGCCTCGAACATCGCGTACGGGCGGTCCGGCGTCGGCTTTTCGAGGTACTCCGTTTCGAGTTCCGCGTCATCGATCTCGTTGAAGTCAGTGGCCGGGTTGTACTCTGAGGAACGAAGCGCTTTCAGCAGGCTCTCGGGGAAGGTCCGGCCGATGGACATCGCCTCGCCGGTGGATTTCATCGCGGTCGAGAGCTCGAACTCCGTGTCGCGGAACTTGTCGATGGGCCAGCGCGGCACTTTCGTCACGACGTAGTCGATAGCCGGCTCGAACGCCGCCGTCGTCTCGCCGGTGATTTCGTTCTCGATCTCGTGGAGGCGCTTGCCGAGCGCGACCTTCGCGGTGACACGGGCAATCGGGTAGCCGGTCGCCTTCGAGGCCAGTGCCGAGGACCGGGAGACGCGCGGGTTCACTTCGACCACGCGGTACTCGCCGCCGGGCGTACCGTCGTCGTGCCAGGCGAACTGGATATTACAGCCGCCCTGGATGCCGAGGTCACGGATGACCTTCAGCGCGGAGTCGCGCATCTCCTGATGGCCCTCGTCGGGGATGACCTGCGAGGGGGTGACGACGGTCGACTCCCCGGTGTGGATTCC
Organism: Haloarcula japonica DSM 6131; assembly: GCF_000336635.1. Classification (GTDB taxonomy): domain Archaea; phylum Halobacteriota; class Halobacteria; order Halobacteriales; family Haloarculaceae; genus Haloarcula; species Haloarcula japonica. The sequence continues at coordinate 93,444 of NZ_AOLY01000039.1, forward strand.
CATCGGGTCGATGTTCTCCATGTTGCAGATGATGATACAGGAGTCGTCGGCGTCGCGCATCACCTCGTATTCGAGTTCCACCCAGCCGGAGATGGACTCGGTGATGAGGACCTCGTTGTTGCGCGAGAGGCGCAGGCCCTTGCGGACGCGTTCGATGAGTTCGTCCATCTCGTCGACGACGCCGGAGCCGGAGCCGCCCAGCGTGTACGTCGTGCGTGCGATGACGGGGAGTCCGCCGACCTCGTCGACGGCCGCTTCGACGCGGTCAACGAGCGACTCCTCGTCCAGGTCGGTGACCGACTCGCCCTCGTCGAGCGTGATGGTCGTCGAGCGCGGCACCGGCTCACCGATGTCCTCCATCCGCTGTTTGAACAGGTCGCGGTCCTCCGTCGCGTAGATGGTGTCCAGTGGCGTCCCCATCACGTCCACGTCGTACTCGTCGAGGACGCCCTCCTCGGCGAGTTCGGCCGTGACGTTCAGGCCGGTCTGGCCGCCCAGGCCGGCGATGACGCCGTCGGGGTTTTCCTTCCGGATAATCTCAGAGATGGCTTCGGTGTTGATGGGTTCGAGATACACCTTGTCCGCCATCTCCGGGTCAGTCATAATCGTTGCCGGGTTCGAGTTCACGAGCACGACGCGGGCACCCTCTTCCTGAAGGGCACGACACGCCTGTGCGCCGGAGTAATCGAACTCGGCCGCCTGTCCGATTTTGATCGGGCCACTGCCGATGAGCAGGATTGTACGGTCCTCGTCCGCTGTCATTGTACGAGCGGAGTCTATACATCGTAATAAGCCCGGCGAAACAATGCGAAGCTCGAAGCCTAATTTCGAATATCGTAATGTATGAGTTTCACACGATTGGCTGTCTCATAGAGGCGGCGCAAGTGAGAATTCCGGCGGCACCGGTGCTGAGAGCGGTCAGTTGTCGCGGTCGGGAACGCGGTAGCGATAGGGCTGACCCTGAATGACTTCGACCTCGCCGGACTGAGCACGGCGACCCAAGACTGTCGCAACACGGTGGGCGCTCCCGAACGCCTCGTCGTGTTCCTCAAGCAGGTCACAGATCTCGCGGGCCGTCAGTGTACCGTCGGTGTCGGCTTCTTCGAGCACTGTCAGGATGCGCTCGAACTCTCCCTCACGCATAGCCATACACAGTTACAACACCGCTACCACCATATAACACCGTCAGACAACAGTCAGACGGCATATTTCGGGGAATCAGCCGACGGCGGCGTGTCGCTGGCTGTCGGACAGTTCGGGGTCGCTGTCTGTCGCGTTCCCCCAGTGCTTTCGGACCCACGTCGGTCGGGCGACGGTTGTCTCGCCGACTGCAGAGTACCGGATTTCGTAGCTGACCAAGGAGTTTCTGGAGCGGTCCCAGTACGATACGGTGAGCGATTGGACGAGGCCGTCCGGCCGGACAGTTGCCCGAACGCTGTAATTGTCAGCCGGTTCGAACGCCGGCGGCGGCTCCATCGCCGTGAGCGTCACGCTACAGGTGTCACAATCGTCCCTCGGGCGCTCGACGCTAACGTTCGTTGCGAGGTAAGCTTCGATGAGCCGCGCGGGATCTGGGTCGAGTACCCCGCTGACCGGGATTGGCCGCCTCGTTGCGGTCCAGGCCCCCTCTGCTCGCTCGTCGTAGACATAGCGTCGGTTCCCGTTGTTGTACACCCGTTTGGTGTAGTTCTGGCCGACGATTTCGGTTCGATATTCGTAGTTGTCCCCGTCTTCGACGACGAAGGAGACGATCTGCGTGCCCCATTCAAGTGACAGTCGGATGCCCAACACGTACGAGCGGTTCCGCGTCGCGCGTCGGTGTGCCGCCGCGAGTTCCCTGGCATCGACAGTGTCCCCGGTCACGGCAGGGTTGGCCCGGCCGTCCTGGGACTGCTCGGGGACCGGCACCGGCGTCACGGTCTGTCGTTCCGCCCCGCCGAAGGCTCCACAGCCGGCAAAAAGCAAGAGCACCAGTACGAGCAGGCCTGCTACGCGCCCTGGCATACATTACCATGCGGGGCAGACCCACTAAGTACCCAGGTCGCAGTCGCCCTCAGATCGCGGTGTCCGACCGGCCGTCGAAGTTCCGCTCGTCGCGGTACTGCTCGACGAACGTGTCAACGTCGAACTGAAGCATCTGTTCTTCGAATTCCGCCATCACGTCGTCGTCCTCGGCGTGGCTGATAGCGTGTTCCATCAGCTCAACGAGCAGTTCGACGACGATTTCGTGAAGGCGGCGGGAGTCGAAGTCACTCACCCACGCCAGCGAGAAGCCGACCGACCCGTCCTCGCTGGTGTCGGCGGCGACGACCTTCTCCGGGAACTCCTCCATGACGACGCCCATCAGGTGGACGGTGGTGAACTCGTCGTAGTCGTCGTTGGTCTCGATAGTCGCGTGGAGTACCTCAGTGAGAAACTCCGGCACGAACCGTGCCAGCGGGTGCGGGTCGAGCACGACGGCGTGTGTCTTCCCGCAGTCGCACGCGAACTCCCGCATACCCAGATGGAGATCATGCGTGTCGACGAGTTCGCCACAGGCCAGTTCGAGTTCGGACTCGCGCCCGCCAGGCACGCGCGGTTCAGCCATTACCCGTGATTGGTCGCTCGCGTGGTTAAAGGCCGCGATACGAACTACAGCGGTTTAGAGCCCGCCGATGGACTCCGTTTCGTGGGCGACATCGTAGTCAGACTCAGTCGCCTGGAGGTATGCGACAGTCGTCACAGCAATCGAGAACACGCCGACGACGCTAGAGAGGATCGTCGAGACCGTCGTCAAAACCATTGGCGGCAACGAGATCGGGAGGAAGCCGAAGGCACCCCCGAGAACGAGTCCGAGCACCGCGAGCACGACAGCGATAACAAACGTGGCGATGAGGTTGTCGGTGACGAGACTGATGCTGTTGCTGATTGACTCGATAACCCCGCTGTCGTTCAGTGCGATCTCCTGCCGGACGAAGAAGAACAGAAGCGCCAGGACCAGTCCAGGAATGATGATGAAAACGAGTCCAATGACTACTGCGATGCCAGTGAGGATACCAGCGGCGATCCCGATTGCAACGGTCTTGCCCAGCCGTCGACCGATATTGTCGGGAATCGGGTCGTTGGCATCACTGGCAAAGGCACGAATCGTGACGATGTTCAGCGCCTCGCTGACGATAAACAGCGCGAGCGCACTGACGGCGGCCACAGCAACCGGGATATCGAGGGCTAACGCCGTATTACTCCCCATCGCCGCCTGATTGGCCTGTGCACTGGGTGGCAGCATTTCCAGAAACAGGTCAAACAGACTCTGGGACAGCGATGCCCAGATGACACCGTTTGCCAATCCGAGTACAATGAATGCGCCAGCAAACACCGCACCGCGTTCACTGAGAAACTCGTCGATACCGTCTTGGAAGGCACGGCCGATTTGGAGGGCCATACACACATCCCTAACCGGGGGAACATAAAACTGAATGGATATTTGAAACCGTTGAGGACAGTGCTCAGTTCGCAATCAGACCCAGTTCTCAGAAGTCGTCCTCGTCCTGCTCCGCCCGCACCTGAATGTAGGCGTCCGTAATCACTGCGAGGCTGAACGTCTGCACTGGCGCGTTCAACACCATCGACACGACCTGCAGAACCGACTGGGACGGCAGGTCAAACGAACCGGGAAGGAACACTGATATCACAGACGCCGTCGAGGGAATGCCCGGAATGATACCGAGAAGCGCCAGGATGAACAGCAGGATGATTATTTGTGCCGGAGCGTCCATGAAGCGTGCGACACAGTGTTTGATTGTCTGGGCGTAGCCGCCGTCGAACAGGGCAATCGCCTGCAGCAGGTACACGAGTACAAGGCCGACGACCAGAGAGGCGAGAACGCTACCGAGCGACGCAGCGAGACTTAGCAAAGCCTGTCCGTTGAGTTGAAAAAACGTCGAGCTCATCGAGACTGCGAACATCACGATTGCGATGCCGCCACCGAGGACAACCACCATCACGGCACGCTCCGACGCGTTGTCGCTCCTGATTTCGCTCTGGTCTGCGAACAGCCGGATACCCCAGAACTTGACGAGCTGTCCGAGCACGAGGAACACCAGTAGCAACACCACAGCGACTGGAGCCGCCAGATCAAGGCTGAACGGCCCAACGAAGTCCGCCATCGAGAACCCCGGGCTGCCTGCCCCAGCAGGGCCACCTGGGCCACTGCCCTGTGCCATCAACTCGTCGAACAGCACCTCCATTACCGACGAACTTGCGACGGTGTTTCCGAGGTTGTACAGGAGAAAAACACCCATGACCAGAAGGCCGTTTTCGCCGGTTATGTCGTCGATACCGCGCCGTAACGCGTCGCCGATATGGAGGGCCATATCTTCAGTCGCTCTCCGGGAAAATATAAAACTAGTCGAAGCGTAGATTCCCGCCGACAACGGGGTTGTGTGGCCTAGGGCCAGTCGTCGCGCGCCTCGTCCTCGTCAGTTGTCGCGTCCGGTGTCTCCGGTTCACCAAGGTCCCAGTCAGCCGCCTCGGCGGCCTGCGTGACAGGGAGGTACTCCCAGCCCGCCGTCTCGGCGAGGTCGGCATCGTCGTCGTTCGCACCGACGAAGACGTGCCGGTCAGTGTCGAACTGCTCTTTGACGTTTTCGAGGCTCTCCTCGCGGCCGCGCGGCCCCGAGAAGAAGTCCTGTCTGATCCGGTGTTTCCGGGTAAAGTTGGTCACGACGTAGGTGGGCTGTTCGGAGATGACGCCGACGTACTCGGACCACTGGCGCGCGTCGTTGAACACGCTGTCCGGGTAGGCCAGTTGCTTGAGGGCGTCGAGGTCGAACGCGAGTGTCATATCGCCGCTGCCGCCATCCATACGCAACTCTCCGCTTTAGGGCGAAAAAAGAGCGTCGTTCTTCCGCTGACGGTCACCGCTCGCGGTGGCGGTCCTGTTCGGCCAGCCGCTCGGCTTCCGCCTGTAAGTCGGCCACCTCGCTGGCCGCCTGTGCGTCGCCCTGGCCGTGGCTGTAGTTGACCGACGAATCGAGCAGCGACCCGGCGAAGACCCCGCTGTCGTCCGCTGTCTCAGTCTCGTCAGCCGACTCGTCCGCGTCGGCCCCGGTGAGCCAGGTGACCAGTCGGTCGACCGTATCGCGCATGTGCGAGGCTACGTCCGTAGCGCGTAAAAATATCGGTGTCGGCGGGCTTCACTCAGCGGGCGCGGGCGTCTGTGCCTTCACTTCTTCGAGGTCGACTTCTTTCTCCAGCAGCAGTTCTTTCTTGTCGGCAACCTGACGCTCCTCGCGAATGAGCTGTTTGAACGCCGATTGCTGTGAGAGGTCGCCGATCAGCACACCGCCGATGAGCTGTCCGTCTTCGAAGGCGAGACGCCGCCACTCGGTGTCAGAGTACTTCCGTTCGGCCTCGTCGTCGCCACGGGCCGGGTGACCGAACGAGAGGAACGGGAAGTCGAAGTGCGTGATGGAGTACGAGGAGACCCAGCGGAACTCCTTCTCCTCGGCGTCTGCGACCATGTTTGTCCCGGCGACCGACCCCTGCTCCTTGGCCGAGCCCCACGCGCCGTTTTGCGCCTGGGAGTCGAGGATGGTGTCGTAGAACTGGGTGAGGTCGCCCGCTGCGTAGATGTCCTCGACGTTTGTCTGCATGTACTCGTCGACGACGACGCCGTCGTCGAGTTCGAGTCCGGTCCCGTTGAGGAACTCCGTATTGAAGTTCAGACCGATAGCGACGCCGGCCCACTCACCGTCGTACTGGTTGCCATTGGGGTCGACTGCGCCGGTGACCTTGCCGTCGTCGTCGACTTCGAAGTGGTCGACGCCGGACTCGAAGACGGGTTCGACGCCGTTTTCTTCGAGTGCCTCGTGGATGATCTCCGCGCCGTCCTCCGAGAGCGCGTAGCGCCACCAGCGATTGCCACGCATCAGGTACTTCGCGTCGATTTCCTGTGCGGCACAGACCGCCGCGAGGTCGATGCCGAGCAGGCCCGCCCCGACGATGATGCCCTGGTCGGCCTCGTCGGCGTGTTCGCGGATACCACGCGCGTCTTGGAACGTCCAGAAGTGGTGGACGCCGTCGGCGTCGCTGTTCTCGACCGGGAGCTGTGCCGGCGTCCCACCTGTGGCCACCAGCAGCTTGTCGTACTCATAGGTGTCCCCCTCGTGGGTCTGGATCTCGTGAGCATCGGGATCGATGTCGGTCACGTGGGTGTTCAGCTGGAGGTCGATGTCGCGCTCGTCGTACCACTCCGGCTCGTGGATCGAGATCGGCGCTTCCGGCAGCTTCCCCTTGGCGAACTCCTTGATGAGGATACGGTTGTACAGTGCCTCCCCCTCGTCGGTTAGAACTGTGACCGACGCGTCCGGGTCCGCTTCCCGAATTGTCTCGGCTGCGGACGCACCCGCGATGCCGTCACCGATGATTACGTGCGACGTGCTCATGTACGGCCGATACGAAATCGGGCCTAATGTGGATTGCTATCTGCGTATCGTTTGCGATAGCGGGGGGACGGCGGTAGCAGACACCGATAGTCGGGGATTTGAAGGCGCTGGGGCCCATATCCGGGAGTAGAATGAAAATCTACCAGAACCCGCGCCACTGGGCGAGCAAGAAGGCGCTGACCACACCCGGCGTCCGGTCGGTGGCCAACTACGGGCTGGTGAAACTCCACACCAAAATCTTCCTCGGGAAGGCCGACGAGGCACACCGAGAGGAGCGACGCGACCATCTCGATGATTTCTTCGACGCCACAATGGACACCTACGTGGCCGCGCTTCAGGCAGACTACTCGGAGGCCGAGGCACGGGAGATCACCCACATTCAGGCGAACTTCGACTTCTACAACCACGGTTGGACCGAGATGATGGAGTTCCCCGCCGACGAACTCGAAGCCCACTACGAGCGGTACGCGGACTTCTTCGACGCGCACGGCATCACCATCGACGATCCGCTCGGGACGTTCCGGCCGGCCGGCGGCATCGCCGACGCACCGTCGACGCCGGAGCGACTGGACGAGCCGGAACACCCTCACGCCGTCGGTGGCTTCGCAGACGATGTCTACGTCGAAACAGAGGACGGTGAGATGATTGTCGGCGGCGGCCGCGAGGAACCGGACGACGTGAGCCCGACCGACGCGCCAGTCATCGATGAAGACGACGTGGAAAGCGCAGCCAGCGACTGAGCCAGACGGCGGTCGAAGGCGTGTTTTTCTCGGTATCAGCCGCAATCAGAAGAATCGGCCGACAGATGGCCGGACCGTAGAATCTCGCTTCAGGCAGCAAAACCCTCAGCGTTGAGCTTCTGAAAGCGGCGAACCGTCGGTTTTTGTCGCTGCTGACGGGTCGCGCGTGATTCGGTCGGCGCACTCGAAGCCCGCGACGATACCGCCGTTGAGCGAGCGCTCCGGGTACTGGGCACGCGAAGCCATCCCGGCGTAGTAGAGGCCGTCCGCGACGGCGTCACCCAGATCGTAGGGGATGACCATGTCGAGATACCCGCGTTCGTAGACCGGCGCAGTCCGGGGATTGCGCCCCGTCCGAATCCAGTTGACGGTGTCACGGTCAAACTCGGGGAAGAGGGATTCGATGCCGTCCAACCAGGTCTCGGCAACCTCGTCGTCGCTCTGTTGCCAGATAGCCTCGGATTCGTCCTGAATGTAGCGGGCAACGTACAGTAGATGCTCGCCGCCGTACCGCTCGGCGGAGACGAAGTTCGTGTGTTCGATGAGCGCGCCGAAGGGAGCGTCGTCGGCGATGTTCAGCCAGTACGTATCTAGCAGGGGCTCGTCCATGCTGATGACCGAACACACTGTTCCCTGGAAATCGATGTCACAGGTGTAGCCGGTCAGGGCTTCCAGCACGTTCGGCATCGTCGCGACGACGACGTTGTCGACATCGTGGACGGTCGTTTCGGTTCCGTCCGTGGCCGTCAGCGACGAGACGGTCCCGCCGCTCGTATCGACTTCTGAGACACGCGTGCCAGTGACAATGTTATCGCGGCCGACGGCGTCGACCAGCGCGTCGAGCAACCGGCCGAACCCGCCGTCGAAGTAGCCCAGTATCTCGCCGTTCAGGATGTCCCGCTCGCCGCGGAACTTGACTCGCCCGAGTAGCCACGCGGCGCTCACGTCGTCTTTCCGGTTGCCGAACTTCGCATCCAGCAGTGGCTCGAAGAAGTTCTCGTAGACGCCCCGCGTGGTGTGTTCGACGACGAACTCCTCGATAGGCACGTCCTCGAAGTCCTCCAGTCGCTCGTAGGTGTCGAAGGAAGGGACGCCGCCGCGAACGTCGATATCGAGGACGAGCATCCCCAGCCGGAACGTGTCATACAGCGAGAGATGTGGGTACGAGAGGATCTCCCAGGGCTTGTCCATCGGATGGACGACGCCGTCGACGTAGTAGGCGTTCTCCCCGATGTGCCACTCGACCGCGTCACCGAGGCCCAAGTCCTCGGCGAGTTCGACGATAGTTTCCTCGGATTTCGAGAGATGGTGGTAGAACTTCTCGATGGGGTCCCCGGCCGTCTCGTAGGTCGCTGCCAGGCCGCCGAGGTCCTCGCTCGCTTCGAATACACGGACCTCGTGGCCACGTTGCTGGAGCCGGTACGCTGCCGAGAGGCCGGCGATACCGCCACCGACGACGCCAATCATACCCCGACCTATCAGCGGTTGTGGGATTTAGTTTGCGCTTCGGTCGCCATCGTCTCGGTGTCGTCGGGCCCGGTGTCGTCTTCCGCCTCGTCGCCCGTCACCGCCTGCTGGAATTCGAGGATGGCGACGGTCCCCGTCGGGTGGTTGTCCTCGAACCAGAGCGTCCCGCCGTACAGATCCATCATGACCGAGACGAAGTAGAGACCGAAGCCGCCGGCAGTCTGGTCGGGCGAGAGCCCGCGTTCGAACACCGTCGTCTTCAGTTCGTCGCTCATTCCGGGGCCGTCGTCGGCGATACGGACCTGCAGCCAGTCGCTTGCCTGCTGGACCGAGACAGTCACTTGCGGGGTGTCGGCGTTGTTGTGCTCGACCGCGTTCTGGAGGATGCTCAGGAGGACCTCTTCGAGCAGTTCGTTCGCCTGCGCGCTGTAGTCTCCGCCCAGTTCACATGAGACCGACACCGAATCGTACTCGACACGGAGCGACTCAATCGAGCGGCGGAGCGTGGCGTTGAGGTCGACGGCGTCCAACCGCTCAGCTTCACTCGCTGTCACCGTATTGTTGATGTCCCGAATCGTTTCGCTCATTTCGGTGAGCTTCCCACACCAGTCGCTGATACTGTCGAGATGCCGGCGTTTCGGTGGCGGGACATCATCTCTGATGTGCTCCGCGCGGCCGCGGATGACGACCATCGCGTTGTGCAGCGAGTGTCTGAGGACGCCGTTGAAGAACTCGATCTGCTCGCGGCGTCGCTGGACAGAACTGCGACTCTGGCGGAGTTCGCGTTCGCGCTCGACCTGGTCGAGGGCTACCTGCGTCGTCTGTGCGAGAATCGCGGCGTACCGTCTATCCTCCGTGGCGAGGGTGCTGTCATGTGACGTAATCGCCATCACGCCGTGGGGGCCAAGCGGCAGCATCAGCGCGTTGTCCAGTGGGTCGAGTCCATCCCGATCGAGCGAGACGGCCTGTATCTCACCGGTCTCGTACGTCTTCCAGAGTTTGCTCTCGGGTTCGTCCGTCGGCGAACCGCACAGCAGTTCTTCGTCGATATTCTGCTCGATTGAGTCGCTGATGACGGCCGGTTCAAGAACGTTATCGGCTTCGAGGAACACACCTGCCGCGTTCTTATCGAGGACGGCCGTCGCGAACTCGACAGCCATCTCGGCGACCCCCTCGGCGGTCTCGGCCTCGATGAACTGCTGTGTCGCGGCCTGCAGCGCTTCGAGTCGGTCCTGTCGGCGTTGCTGGCCGGTCACATCCCTGAGAACGATGAGCCGACCGCGTTCCGTCCCGAACTGATCAGTGAGGCTCGTCGTCTGTGGGTTGTAGTACGTGAACGAGTCGCCGAACGAAAACACCTCGCCACGCTCGATGTGGTCAACGAGCCCCGGGACAAGGTCGTCGAGTGACTCTCCGTCAGGGTCCGGATGATCCAGCGCGCTGGCCGCGGCGGCGTTGTAATCAATGATGACACAGTCGTCGTTGAGAGCGATGACCGGGTCGGGGAGGTTGTCGACGAGGGTGTCACCCGATAGCGTCGTCACAGACAACGATTCATCCTTGAACAGCACCCACCCGACGAGTACCGCATTGAGCGAGAACGCTACCGGCGTGAAGTCGACGGCCGGATGCGGCGTGTAGCCGAAATCATACAGCACAGCGACGAATATCGGGAGGCCGGTTCCGATAATGATCGCCGCTGTCTGTCGGCGATAGACGTTCTGCGACCGGAACAAGAACTCAATCAGGAGTCCGTATCCGAGCAGTAATAGCCCGTAACTGATGGCGAGAAGGGTCGCGAACGTGGGACCGCGCTGAATAGTGACCAGCGTCGTACCGAACTGGGTGACAGGTACGACTATCACCTCAACGAGGTCGTGTGCCTGTCCCGTCAACAGTAGTAACACGTCCGCGTTTATCACGAGAAACAGCGGTACGAGCAACGATGGCCGAAGCCACGACTGTCGGCCAGTGTAGACGAGCACGAAGACGATCCAGAGCCCAATGACTTGCATAGCGGCGGTTCGTGACAGCAGGTACACTGTCCTGACAGCGGCGGGGTCCGAAACGACTAGCTGCCAGATCGAGATAGTACACCAGCAGCCCCCAGCGACCGCGAGCCAACCGTACTGGCGAGCGCCGGGGACATCCCGGTTTCGGGCGGCGACGACAGCGATGGCGAACCCGACGAGCGCCCCACCCACGTTCCCGAGGATGGCGACCGTGGCGATGTCGACACCCATGTGGATACCTACTCGAAGGTCATGTTTCCCTGTATTATGCCTTTGGGCCGCGTTCTCAGTACTGCGAACGGCTCCCAGTGTCGGTTCGCTACCTTTTTGCCTACACTGCTGAAACTCGCAGGCATGCTGACAGTCCGGGCGCCGGCTACCAGTGCGAACCTCGGGAGCGGCTTCGACGTGTTCGGTGTCGCACTGGAGCGTCCGGCCGACGTCATCCGTCTGGAGAAAGCCGACCGCGTCACCATCGAGATGACTGGCGCTGGCAGCCAGTACATCCCGGAAGACCCCGACAAGAACACCGTCGGTGCGGTCGCCGACGCACTCGATGCACCGGCACGCATTCAGATAGACAAGGGCGTCCGTCCCGCATCGGGGCTGGGCTCCTCCGCGGCCAGCGCCGCCGCGGCGGCCGTCGGGCTGAACGAACTGTACGACCGCGGCTACTCCCGCGAAGAGCTGGTTCCCATCGCCGCAAAGGGCGAGGCCGTCGTCTCCGGGGACGCCCACGACGACAACGTCGCCCCCTCGATCATGGGTGGGTTCACTATCGCGACTGAGCAGGGCGTCACGCAGGTCGACGCCGACATCCCGCTCGTGGCGTGTCTGCCCGATATCGTGGTTTCGACGCGGGACGCTCGGAACGTCGTCCCGGAGACCGCCCGCGTCGACCAGATGGTAGAGACAGTGGGTAACGCGGCGGCGCTAACGACCGGGATGCACCGCGACGACCCCGAACTCGTCGGCCAGGGGATGCACGACACCGTGGTGACACCGGCCCGCGCGAAACTCATCGACGGCTACGAACAGGTCCGCGAGGCCGCCCTGGCGGCCGGGGCGACCGGCGTCACCATCTCCGGGGCCGGCCCGACCGTCATGGCAGCCTGTGCCGAGGACGACCGGCGGCAGATCGCGAGCACGATGCTGGACGCCTTCGGAGAGCGCGGCGTCGACGCCCGCGTCTACCAAACGCGTATCGGCGGCGGCGCGGAAGTGTTCTGAGAGCGTCCATTGTTGTCACGCGCCGGTGCGCTCCGTGAGTAGCGGACAGTCGTGCTTCGAAATCAGTTACTCAGGAGCGGGTAGGAAGCGCCTCATCAGTGGCGTCTACCAGGTAGGACTAGAACACCGGGCCAAGACGGGCAAGTATGTCGGTCCACCGGGGGCGACAGCTACTGTGACGTTCCATTCGTACCGGGACCAGCGGGAAGGCGGATGCGCTCACCCCATACGCGGCCAGTCAACGACAAGGAGAGATACTCCGACAGACGGTGAAACCTCCGTACTATGTTGTAGTGCTATGTACTGCTATTAGTAACAGCAAGGCACCCCCATCCCGCTACCTGAACTATCAATGGCAACTCAGACGGGGCACGTGCTTCCAGCAGCGTACGACGCGCTCAACATCGGCATCGCACTGTATGACCCCAAGAGTGGTGCTATTCTGGACGGGAACGAGCGGGTGACGGAAATATTCGGATATCCGGTGTCAGAGTTACGCGAGCGGTCGATCAGTGAATATACCGCGAACACGTTCGTCCACTCCGTCGCCGATTTCAGGTCCCGGTTGCAGGACAGCGCCGCGGGCGAGTCACACCAGTTCACGTGGCGGATCAAACGAGCGGACGGCGAGCTCATCTGGGCCCGGATACACCTCTCGCAGCGAGTCATGTCCGGCGAGACGTACGTCTGTGCGGAGGTCCGTGACATCACGGACTACTTCGAGACGCACCACCGAGAGGAACTCCTCTGGCGGATACTACGACACAACCTGCGGAACGAAGCGACGGTCATCGCCGGAAACACGGCCCGCATCACAGCCGCCGCTGAAACCGAAACCGTCCACGAGGCTAGCGGGACGATTCGGTCCCGCGTCGAAAACCTCACCGACATCGTCGAGTCGGTCAAGCAGATCGAACGGGCGGTGGCGGGTCCTGGCACAGACTCCACTCGTTGTCACGTCACGCGGAAAGTTCGAGGTATCGTAAACACCATCGTGACTGACTACCCCGCTGCAGAGATCACCGTCACCGACCGGGCGGAGATGTGGATAGACAGCAGCGACGCGTTCACGTATGCGCTCACCCACGCTGTCGAGAACGCAATCATCCACAGTGAGGCCGTCACCCCAACAGTCGAGGTACGTATCGGTCCGTCACCGAACACCGGCCGGGTGGAGATCTGTATCCGCGATTCGAACCCCCCGATTCCCGACACGGAGGTCAGCGCGTTATTCGACCCGACACAGGCCACGGAAACAGCACACGGCACCGGCGTCGGCCTGTTCGTGATGAAGTGGTGTCTCGAGTCTCTCGGCGGTGAGCTCCGGTTCGAGCGGAGCGGTGACGGGAACGCCGTCTTCTTTTATTTACCGGCGCGGGACCCGCCGGGCGATAAGCAGTAGCCACCCGGTCCTCTGCGACGGGACGTAGCTCGCGGTAAAAGCAACCTGAGAAACTACGGCGAGGGGTTAGCCGCCCTGTACGTACTCGTTTCGAACGTCCCGGAGCACTTCATCAGCGTGACCATCCGGGTCCGAGAGGTCAGGGTCGTAGACGGACTTGACTTCGCCGTCCGCCAGCACGAACGTCCGGCGGTCGGTGCGGCCGCCGCTCGTGTCGAGGCCGAACGCTTCGGCCACGGTCCCGTCGGGGTCGGCCAACAGGTCGTACAGCAGGCCCTCCTCCTCGGCGAACTCGTCGTGGGTCGCCACATCATCCATCGAGACGCCGTAGACGGTGATGCCGCCTTCGCGGAACTGCGGGAGGTGTTCCTGAAAATCGCGGGCTTCGATGGTACAGCCGCCGGTGAAATCCTCCGGGTAGAAGTACAGCACCGTCGGTTCCTCGAAGTCGGGCGAGACAGTTTCTCCGAACTGGTTCTGTGCGCTGATCTCGGGGGCCGGCGCGCCGGGTTCGAGCATTACCCTGTATTGGTCCGGAACGCCTACACGCCTTTGGGTGGCGGCAGCGTGACCCGACAGCATGATTTGGACAACCATTTAACGGACCCCTTAGAAACCCGGACTATGTCGAATCCGCGAATCCTGATTCTCGGACCGCCGGGAGCTGGCAAAGGTACCCAGAGCGCCAACCTCGCTGAGGAGTACGGCGTCGAACACGTCACGACCGGTGACGCGCTCCGGGCGAACAAGGACATGGACATCAGTGACATGGATACCGAGTACGACACGCCTCGCGAGTACATGGAGGCGGGCGACCTCGTGCCGGACGCGGTAGTCAACGCTATCGTCGACGAGGCGCTGTCACAGGCCGACGGCTTCGTGCTCGACGGGTATCCGCGCAACCTCGACCAGGCCGAGGAACTGGAAGGGATGACCGACCTCGACGTGATCCTCTCGCTCGACGTGTCCCGCGAGGAACTGGTCGACCGACTCACGGGCCGGCGGGTCTGTGACGACTGTGGCACGAACTACCACGTCGAGTTCAATCAGCCCGAAGAGGACGGTGTCTGTGACGAATGTGGCGGCGACCTCATCCAGCGTGACGACGACAACGAGGAGTCCGTCCGCAACCGACTGGACGTGTTCGACGACAACACCGCGCCAGTCATCGACCACTACGAGGACCACGACGGTTTCGTCGCCGTCGATGGCGAGCAGACACCCGACGAAGTCTGGAGCGAGATTCAGGACGCTGTCGAAGCACACACGGCCTGAAACGCGACGGAACCGCCATTCAAGGCCGCCACCGTCGAGACAGTCAGAGTAAAACGTTGATATGCCGTCGAACCTCAAACACACACAATGGCACGTACCGCGCCGAAGGTAGAACGACTCGCCGAAGACGGCGAGGCAATGACTGACGCACTCACGACGGTGCTCGCCGCGGCTGAAGAGAACGGGACCGTCACCTGGGGTGACGTAAGTGACGACCTCACGAGCGGCGAGTGGGGGCGGCTCATCGAGTCCGGCCTGCTCATCGACGCCGACGGCGAGGGGTTCGTTATCGACGACCCCGAGGGCGTCCGCGAGGCACTCGAAGAGTCCGACGCGGCACCGAGCGACGATGACGAGGACAGCGGCTGGTCGAAGTGGGACAAGCTCGCCGGCCTCGGGACGCTGGGCCTGTTCGCCGGCTACTCCATGACCTCCGTCCGGGACGTTATCGCGGGCGGAGTCATCGATATCGTCCTCGGGCCGCTCAACGATATGCTGCCGTTCTACGTCGTCATCTTGGTCCTGGCTATCATCACCGGGACTACCTCGACGATTCTGCAGGACAACCTCATGGACATGTCGGGGATGGGCGACCATCAGGAGAAGATGGAGGACCTCAAAGAGCGCCGCAAAGCCGCGAAGGAACGCGACGACCAGGAGGCGCTGGACCGGCTCGAAGAGGAGCAGATGGAGCTGATGACCGACCAGATGGGCATGTTCAAACAGCAGTTCCGCCCGATGGTGTGGATCATGCTGGTCAACATCCCGCTGTTCCTCTGGCTCTACTGGATCGTCTTCGGGGCCGGTGTCGACGCGAGCCCGGTGATTACACTTCCCATCTTCGGTGAGGTCGAAGCGTGGAGTAACAGCGTCGCCGGCCCGGTACAGGCGTGGATTATCTGGTACTTCCTGTGCTCGCTGTCGTTCACCCAGATCATCCGGAAGGCGCTCAACGTCCAGACGACGCCGACCGGGTAGGCGCGAAGAGACAGCCCTTTCTATCGCGGCCTCCCGAACATCTCTATGTTGATTACCGTCTCCGGCCCGGCCGGCAGCGGCAAGAGCACGCTTGCCAAGAGCCTGGCCGACGCCCTGAGCTACGAGCACGTCAGCGGCGGCGATATCTTCCGCTCGCTGGCTGAGGAGCGCGGGATGACGCCGCTCGAACTGAACAAGGCCGCCGAGGAAGACGACCAGATCGACCGCGACCTGGACCGCCGGCTGCGGGACATCGCCGCCGAGCGCGACGACCTCGTGCTGGAGTCCCGTCTCGCCGGCTGGATGGCTGGCGAGTACGCCGACATGAAGCTGTGGCTGACCGCGCCGCTAGACGTGCGCGCGGACCGTATCGCGACGCGGGAGAACAAGCCCTTCGAACAGGCCAAGACCGAAACGCGAGAACGGGGCGAGAGCGAGGCCCAGCGCTACAGCGACTACTACGACATCGACTTCGACGACCTATCCATCTACGACCTGTCGGTCAACACCGCCCGCTGGGACCCACAGGGCGTGCTGAGTGTCACGCTTCACGCCGTCGAATCGTACAGCCCAGACGGTGACGAGGGGAAGGCGCCGGTCGAGAACATCCGGTACGAGTTCTGAGCCGATGACACTCCGTGCCCCGCCCGATGAACGGGACCTCGATTCGCTTCGCTCCTTCGGTGTCATCAACCTCGACAAGCCGCCGGGACCGTCAGCCCACCAGGTCGCAGCCTGGATTCGCGATGCTACCGGCCAGGACCGGGTCGCCCACGGTGGGACCCTCGACCCGAAGGTGACGGGCTGTCTGCCCGTGCTGCTCGGCGACGCCGCCCGGATGGCGCAGGTGTTTGACAACGCTATCAAGGAGTACGTGACGGTGCTGGAACTCCACGACCAAGCCCCGGCCGATATTGGCGATATCGTTTCCGAGTTCGAGACGGAGATCTACCAGAAGCCACCGCGAAAGAGCGCGGTCAAGCGCCAGTTGCGTTCCCGCCGGATTCACGCGCTGGATATCCTCGAACAGGGCGAGCGCCGGCTGCTCCTGCGAGTCCGGTGCGCTTCGGGGACCTACATCCGAAAACTGTGTCACGATATCGGGCTGGCGGCGGGGACCGGCGCGCACATGGGGGACCTCCGCCGGACGGCGACCGGGACCTTCGACGACGGATCGCTGTCGACGATGCACGACCTCATGGACGCGCTGGCCTTTGCCGAGGACGGCGACGAGGAACAACTGCGCGAGATTATCCAGCCGGCCGAGCGCGCACTGGTCCACCTGCCGCGGATCACGATTGCACCCAGCGCCGCCCGCGAGGTCGCCGAAGGCGCGCCGGTGTATGCGCCGGGCGTCATCGAAGCCGGGCCGGCCGAAGTAGGCGGAGCGACGCCCGAGATAGATTCCCAAATCGTCGCCGTCACGCCCGACGGCGCTGCGGTCTGTCTGGGGACGCTCGTCGGCGACCCGGGCGGCGAAAGCGGCCTCGTTGTGGAGCTCGACCGCGTGTTAGTTTGAAAACGGCGGGTCCACCCACCCCGCGGGAAAAGCTAAGACCGTCTCCCTACATATTGTTAGCATGGACCGATGGGTCGACCCTGACGAGGCCGACCCGGCGCAGTGGCGTGGAACGGGGCCGTACGACGGCCTGCGCCGGGGCACAGAGACGGTCCCGGTACTCGAGCGCGCCTGCCAGACGCCGCTGCCGTATCAACACGAGATAGACGTCCACCACACCGACGACGTCGCCGAACAGTTCCGGTCCAGTGAGTACGAACACGCCCGAGTCGTCTACAACAGCGGCGTAGACGCCGAGGGCCGAATCAAGCTCCTCACCCGTGGCGTGCTGTGGGGTGGTGACGAGACACACCAGCGGTTTCAAGCGCAGTACCGCCGACCACCGCCACCCACTGAAACCGTCCCATTTGGGGAGTACACCGTCTGGAGCCGGTACCAGTACGGGACTATCGAGCGAACCGACGACGGACTGACGTTCACCCCGAATGAGGCGGGACCGGACGAGTCGCTCCAAGACCTCGACTGGGCAACCCTTTTCGACCCGGTTCAGGAACGGCTCGCTGAACTGGAGCTGATTCGGAACCCGTCGTTCGGCAGGTACCGTCTGGAAGAACTCAGCGAGTGGGAGGCCTACCGGACGCGGTTCCAGTACGACCCGGACGCGTTCGCCGTCGGTCCCTGATTAGGGAGTGTATAATAAACCGGGGCGGGGTGGTACACAACGTCATGAACCACCTACTAGCTGCGGTCCCACTCCAGGCCGGCGGTGGGTTCCTCGAACTGGCGCTGTTGTTTCTCGTCCTCGCCGTCGTCGCCGGGCTGGCCGGATTGAGCGGTGTCGCGGGGCTCAGTATGCGAATCGCGAAGATACTCGTCGTCGTCTTCCTCGTCCTGATGGTCGTTAGCTTCCTCCTGTAACGCCGACTTCGGTGGGTAGTGTCACCGCCACGCCGTTTCTGAATCCTTTTATCCACGTGACGACTTCTATCGGGTATGACCGAGCAGGACGCAGCCGACGACACGGCCGCGACGGAGGAGTCGACCGCAAGCGAGGCGCAAGCGGACGGCGACGTTGACGCTGATATCGAGGGCGCGCCCGAAGATGTCGATGCGGACGAGGTCGACCTTGGTGAGTTCGATGTCGACGACGACCTGATCGACCGGGTCGCCGAGTCGGACCCTGAAGACATCGCCCAGGAGCTCGCCGCGTTGCGGACACGAGCCGACAGCCTCGAATCGCAGATCGAACAGCAGGACGAAACCATCGAGGAGCTAGAGGAGAAGCTCAAGCGCAAGCAAGCGGAGTTCCAGAACTACAAGAAGCGGATGGACAAGCGCCGCGAGCAGGAACAAAAGCGCGCCACCGAGGACCTCGTGACGCGCCTGCTCGACGTTCGGGACAATTTGGAGCGTGCGCTCGAACAGGACGAGGACACCGATATCAGAGGTGGCGTCGAGTCCACGCTTCGCCAGTTAGACGACGTGCTCGACGCTGAGAACGTCGAGGTTATCGATCCCGCCCCCGGCGGAGATGTCGATCCGACGCAGCATCAGGTGCTCGCCCGCGTCGACAGCGACCAGCCGGACGGGGCAATCGCCGATGTCCACCGGCCGGGCTACGAGATGGCCGACAAGGTACTGCGCGAGGCACAGGTGACCGTCAGCGAGAGCGAGGAGTAGCAGGCGACCTCGGTGGTATAGCGGTCGTGTTGCGGTACATTAAATAATCACCGGTCAGAGAAGGCCGCCGAGTATAAAACCGCCCGGAGGAGGCCCCTTTGTCCGTTTTTCCCATCAGCACATCTAGCAACTTTTAACCGGCCGAATCCGCTATGAGCGGGTAAGATGGCGAGCAACAAGATTCTGGGTATCGACCTTGGGACCACGAACAGCGCGTTCGCGGTCATGGAAGGTGGCGACCCTGAAATCATTGTCAACGGCGAAGGCGAGCGGACAACACCGTCCGTCGTCGCGTTCGACGACGGCGAGCGACTCGTCGGGAAACCGGCGAAGAATCAGGCGATAAAGAACCCCGACGAGACCATCCAGTCGATCAAGCGCCACATGGGCGAAGACGACTACACGGTCGAGCTGGACGGGGAGGAGTACACGCCGGAGCAGGTCTCGGCGATGATCCTCCAGAAGATCAAACACGACGCCGAGGAGTACCTCGGCGACGAGATCGAGAAGGCGGTCATCACCGTTCCGGCGTACTTCAACGACCGACAGCGCCAGGCGACGAAAGACGCCGGCGAGATCGCCGGCTTCGAGGTCGAGCGCATCGTCAACGAGCCGACCGCGGCCGCGATGGCCTACGGGCTGGACGACGAGTCCGACCAGACCGTCCTCGTGTACGACCTCGGGGGCGGGACCTTCGACGTCTCCATCCTCGATCTCGGTGGCGGCGTCTACGAGGTCGTCGCGACCAACGGGGACAACGACCTCGGTGGCGACGACTGGGACCACGCCATCATCGATTACCTCGCCGACGAGTTCGAGGCCGAACACGGCATCGACCTCCGCGACGACCGGCAGGCTCTCCAGCGCCTGACCGAGGCCGCCGAGGAAGCCAAGATCGAGCTTTCCTCACGTAAGGAGACCCGCATCAACCTCCCGTTCATCGCGACGACGGACGACGGTCCGCTGGACCTCGAACAGAAGATCACGCGTGCGAAGTTCGAGTCCCTCACAGAGGACCTCATCGAGCGCACCGTCGGCCCGACGGAGCAGGCGCTCGCCGACGCAGACTACACCAAGAGCGACATCGACGAGGTCATCCTCGTCGGCGGCTCGACGCGGATGCCCCAGGTGCAGGACCAGGTCGAGGAGATGACCGGGCAGGAGCCGAAGAAGAACGTCAACCCCGACGAGGCCGTCGCGCTGGGCGCGGCCATCCAGGCCGGTGTCCTGAGCGGCGACGTGGACGACATCGTCCTGCTCGACGTGACACCGCTATCACTGGGTGTCGAGGTCAAGGGTGGTCTGTTCGAGCGGCTCATCGACAAGAACACGACCATCCCGACCGAGGAATCGAAGATCTTCACGACCGCTCAGGACAACCAGACGCAGGTCCAGATCCGCGTCTTCCAGGGCGAGCGTGAAATCGCTGAGGAGAACGAACTGCTCGGCGCGTTCGCGCTCTCCGGCATCCCGCCGGCACCCGCGGGCACGCCCCAGATTGAAGTGTCGTTCAACATCGACGAGAACGGCATCGTCAACGTCGAAGCCGAGGACAAGGGCTCGGGCAACAAGGAAGATATCACCATCGAGGGTGGTGCCGGCCTCTCCGACGAGCAGATCGATGAGATGCAACAGGAGGCCGAACAGCACGCCGAAGAGGACGAGCAGCGCCGCGAGCGCATCGAAGCGCGCAACGAGGCCGAGGCGTCCATCCGCCGTGCCGAGACGCTCCTCGACGAGAACGAGGAGGAGATCGACGACGACCTCCAGTCCGACATCGAGGCGAAGATCGAGGACGTCGAGGAAGTCCTCGAAGACGAGGACGCCACGAAGGAAGACTACGAGGAGGTCACCGAAACCCTGAGCGAGGAACTGCAGGAGATCGGCAAGCAGATGTACCAGGACCAAGCCCAGCAGGCCGCCGGCGGCGCAGCGGGCGCGGGTCCGGGCGGCGCAGCCGGGGCCGGCCCCGGCGGTGCTGCCGGTCCGGGCGGTGCAGCGGGCGGCGCGGCCGAGCAGGGCGAGGAGTACGTCGACGCCGACTTCGAAGACGTTGATGAAAACGACGAGGAATAAGTCGTTTTCATCAGCCCGTCAGACATAGTCTGACGACGTCGACGATGAGGACGAGGACTGAAATGCCGAGTCCGAGTCGTCGGCTCGATAGACGAACGTAGTGAGTCTATCGGTGTCTGAAAAAGCGAGCGAAGCGAGATTTTTCAGTTCGACGAAGACGACGACGAATAAGTCGTTTTCATCAGCCCAGCAGATGTGATCTGACGGACGTTTAACAGCAATCGGCGCGTATTTTCTGAACGGACGAAAGTACTGAGACAGGGTCCACGAGTGTGCTGAGTAGTAGCAACGTCGTGAAACGAGTGACTTGAGTCAGAACGGGTATCTCTCCAATACATAACTGGATTCCATCATTTTGAGTCAATGATCATCGTAAGTGGGTACATCACTGCATCGATGTTTGTAGCCCAGCAATCGGAGCATTAGTAGGGTTAGCCTAGCGGTGGTGACCCTGATAATCAAAACAGTACAAATTAATGAAAATAGTGTATATATATCGGATTGTCGAGCGTACGGCTGCACAGTGAGCAACCAGAAGACTCAGGCGCAGCAGCTGAGCAGCCATCTCGACGCGGCGCGACACAAGGATCGTCGGCAGATACTCTTAGCGATACGTGACACGGAGCGATGGCAGCCGTCCATCTCGGAGTTCGACGGCGGTCGGACACCAGTGGGAGAGCCGGCAATCCCGGCGGACCTCTATCACCGCCATCTCCCGAAGTTAGCGGAGATGGGGCTCATCGAATGGGACCGGGAAACCCACCGGGTAACACGTGGCCCGGAGTACGAGCAGGTCCGACCGCTCCTTGCGTTTCTTTCCGAGAACTACGACGAGTGAGAGATAGGGTGGGCAAAAATCCAACCCTGTTGTTCGCTAGTCCCGTTCGAGTGGCGTCATTTCCACGACGCCCTGCGAGAGGAGGCGGCGCGCGATGACGATGAGTCCGTTCCTGAGTCCGGTCGCGAAGATGGCCTGTTCATCGCCAGTCTGTGGGTCGATTGAGCTAACGAGCATTGTCGACCTGTCGACAAGGAGGAGTCGTCCGACGGCAGCGTCCTCCTCCGGTGTCATTTCACTGTGGAGCCAGTCCAGTGCCGACAGGAACGCGGTGGCACGGGGGATTTCCTGTTCCACGCGGTCCCGTATCGAGGCGGATCCAGTCCCGACGATGAGGTCGGTGTTCGCGTCAAGCGAATTGAGTTGTGCAATCAGCGGGTCGGTGAGGATCGCTTCGGAACCTATGACGAGGACCACTTCATCGGTCGCGTCCTCGCTGATCGCCGCGGCGCGGTTCTCGATAGCATCGGACCCGGAGAGCGACCAGACCTCCTGTAGCTCGGCCTCGTCGTCATCCGACTCGATGCGTCCCATCTCACGCAGTGCGGACTGGAGGCGCTCGACGCGCTCTTCGTACTGATCGCGGAGTGTTTCGGTGGCCTCGGAGAGTGGGACGGCTCGGAACTGCTGGGGACTCGAATGCTGGACTTCGACCAGCCCCTTCGCTTCGAGAATCCGGACGGCATCGTAGACACGCGTTCTCGGGACTTCAGTTACCTCGCTCAATCCTTTGGCCGTGCCGCTGGACATCCGAGAAAGTCCCACAAAACACTTCGCCTCGTACTCTTTCAGACCCAACTCTTGGAGTAAACTTACCGCCTCTTCGTGTGTTGCATCAGATGTCATGTGTCCCAACCTTCATCTCGGTGGAAGCCGAGGATATGTAGGAAGATGATGCTCACAGGTAAAAGACGTTGTTACTACCACAGTATCGGCTCTCGTCCGAATTAGCGCTTTTCAGTACGGTTCCGGAGCGTATTGTGGCGATCCGGACGCCAGCTATCGCAAGTGCTCATCTGCGTGTCGGTTGTTTCGGTGCCATGACATTGTTTACTCAGTTAATCACACAACTGTTATACATCGGTCCGGAGTAGAGGTTATTGGCACGTAGCGACCTATGTGTCCCAACCACATCTGCTGCGTGCCACTTTCACGAAAACGGGACACGCTGCCCTCTAACAGTACGTCCAGAATGAGAGTCCACCGTAACAATTGTCCCAGATACACCACGGTAATTGTTTCACCGTCTGCAGCGGTACGTCTCGGGAACGGTCTACATTAAAATACAAGCTTAGCAGATAGCTAGTATGTCAGATTTTGGTCATTAATGACTGTTGGCATCCGGCGTTGAAAACTCAGTACCGCTGTTTACTCGATAATCAGATAGTTGTTTTATACATCACAATTCCGACTGATGAATTGACAGTAGAATTAATATGATTGATCAACATATTTCTAATAATGAGTGGGTCCGACAGGCGGCCCGACCGAACACCTGACAGCCCGGACACGCTCCACGCGGAGTTCGACTGGAGCGCGGTCTCACCGTCAGTGGCGGTCGTACAAACGGTCGCGATTGCGGCTGAGCAAGAGGCCATAGAACTATCGCCCCTCATTGAAACGCTCGATCCGGACGCGCTCGATCAACTATTTGGCCATTCGTCAGGGCCAGACAGTGCCGTATCGCTCTCGTTTCAACTGGGCGAATACGCAGTGACCGTAACCGGAACCGGTGACGTGTATGTCCGCACTGGCTCCGTTCATTTGTGACTGCACACGGAACAGGAGTCCCGCCGCCAACGGGTGGAGACGTTTCCCGAAGAGGCTCTAGCGGACCCACCTGTAAGAGGAAACAGTCAGCCAGTCCCGTTCCCGAGCGTTACTGTGTCGAGCGTCGTTGTCCGCTCGTCCGGCGCACCGAGTGGCCGGCCAGTCCAGCGAACCGCGACGGTGTCGCCGCTGTCGAGGTAGAAGCCGACAGAGCCATCGCCATCAAGATAGTTACCGTCACCGTCCGAGTCCACGCGCGGGTCGTCAACGACGACCGTATCGCCGGAGCCGACTGGCAGCTGGTCCGATTCGGCCCACGTCAGCGTGGTCGAGCGGTTCCGGTCCGCGTCGGTGACGACGAGCTCCAGCGCGCGCGTACTGGTGTCCGTGAGCCGGTCCCCGCCTGCGTGGGTGAGCGTCACCGCCCCCGTCTCGGCATCGAACTGGCCGTCGATAGCGACCGACGGCGACGCCGTCCGCAGGTCAGCGCCCGGACCGACGACGAGTGCGACCAGCCCGGCGACGGCCAGCGCCGCGAGCCCCCAGACTGCGACTCGCTCGACCGTGACAAGACCTCGACCGCGCGACGACTCGGGACTCATTGCTGGAGGGCTCTCTCGGGACGAAAATAAGCGCCCCGGTACGGGTCGAACACGATTAGTCGGCAAGCCGTTCTTTTGAAGTAGCTCAATCGTCTAAGCCTTGTACAACGAATGAGTCAGGATTTCTACGAGATACTGGGTGTCTCTCGGGACGCCTCCGAAGACGAGATCAAGGAGGCCTATCGGGAGAAAGCCCGGGAATACCACCCGGACGTGAGCGACGACCCCGACGCCGAAGAGAAGTTCAAGCAGGCCAAGAAGGCCAAAGAGGTCCTCACCGACGAGGAGAAACGCCAGATGTACGATCAGATGGGCCACGAGCGCTTCGAGCAGGCGGAGAAGCGCGGCGGCGCTGGCGGTGGGCGTGGCGGCCGCGGCGGCATGGGCGGGGACCCCTTCGGCGGCGGCGCTGGCGGGTTCGATATGCAAGACATCTTCGACCAGTTCTTCGGCGGCGGTGGCCGCGGCGGGCGCGGCGGCAGCCGACGGCGACAGGGCCAGGACCTCCAGACGCGACTGGAGGTCGACCTCGAAGAGGCCTACAACGGCGCGACGAAGCAACTGAACGTCACCCGGCCCGAGGCGTGTGACGACTGTGACGGGGCCGGGCATCCGCCGGGGGCCGACTCGGAGACCTGCCCGGAGTGTAACGGCCAGGGTCAGACGACGCAGGTCCAGCAGACGCCGATGGGACGAGTTCAGCAGACGACGACCTGTCGCCGGTGTGACGGCGAGGGGACGCTGTACGACGAGACGTGTTCGACCTGCCGGGGCAACGGCGTCGTTCAGAACGACGCGAGCCTCGAAGTCGAGATTCCGGCCGGTATCGCCAACGGGCAGACACTCCGGATGGAGCGCGAGGGTGCGCCAGGGGAGCACGGCGGCCCGAACGGCGATCTGCTCATCGAGGTGAGCGTCCGTGACCACCCGGACTTCGAGCGCGACGGCGACGACCTGCAACACCAGCAGGCCATCTCGTTCCCGCAGGCCGTCTTCGGCGACACCATCACCGTCCCGACGCTGGACGGCGAGGTGGAGGTCGATGTGCCAAGCGGTACCCAGAGCGGTGAGGTGTTCCGGCTAGAGGGCAAGGGAATGCCACGACTCCGCCGACGCGGCAAGGGTGATCTGTACGTCCAGGTACAGGTCGTCACGCCCGACAGCCTCAACGCCGAGCAGAAAGAGGCCCTCGAGCAGTTCGCGGAGGCCGGCGGCGAGGAAGTCGACGTCGAGGAAGGCTTCTTCGAGAAACTGAAGAACTCGCTGTAGTCAGTCGCCGCTCGCCGGCGTCCCGTTTGACCCGGACTGCCCCTCGTATTTTGCAAGCGCCGTTGCGAGCGCGGCATCAGCGTCGACGTCGAGTCGTTCACACAGTGCGAGCAGCGCAAACAGGGCGTCGCCGAGTTCCTCCTCCCGTATCGACAGTGCCGCCGAATCGGTGCCGTAGCCGGTCGTCTCGTTGATTTCGGCCGCAATGTCGCCCAGTTCAGTCACCACATCGAGCAGTCGGTATGCGGGTGGCGTGTCGATGTCGCTGTGGCCGAGCACGTCGGCGACTTGTTGTTGTCTTTTCATTTCTAGGGCGTGGAGGAGGCCACCTACATCGGCTTTGTGGCCGCGCTGTTTTTCATCGGTGGGGCCGAACGACGGCGTATGCAGGTACTCGGTGACCTTGTCGCCCAGGCCCGCGACCGTGACGGCGTTCTCTTTCGTTCGCCGGAGCGGTCGACGCCGTACAGTTACTCCGATTTCGCCACGAACGCCTGGAAAGGCGGGAATCTGCTGCGACATTACGGCGTCCGACACGGAACGCGGGTCGCCGTCGTCGTCGGTCCCAAAGAGCCGACCGACGAGGACCGACCGGGCTACCTCCGGGACGCGCCGGACGCACTGCTTGCCTTCCTCGCGGCGGCGCTTGACGGCGCGGTCGTGGATATGGACCCACCGAAAGCGGTCGATGCGACGGCACTCGTCGCGCCGGCAGCGTGGCTCGACCGCTACACGCAGGGGCCGGGGACGAAGGGGCTGGCCTACGGCGGCCCGGTCGATGACCCTACCATCGCCCAGTTCGAGCGGGAACTGTGGAGCGAGAACCCGCTCCAGCCGCCGGGTGAGGTAGCGGCCGAGGATGACGTGCTGGCGGCCGACAGGACGTACACGCACGGTGAACTCATGGCCGAAAGCGGCCGCGTCGTCGCCGACTACGATATCGATTCGGGGACGACCGTCGCGCTCCGGGCACCGATGACAACTGCGGGCGCGGTCGTCGCCGGCCTGCTCGCACCGATGCGGACTGGTGCGACAGTTGTGTTCGGCGGCGACGAGGCTGCGGATATCGCTGTTGCAGATGAGGATGCGCCCGAGGAAACCGTTGTTCATCCGGACGACGCGACGCCGTCGTAGCGACCGGGCAGACATCCGTCATCAGTGTGTGCAGCGGGCACGCGGTACTCGCCGTGTTGGTGCGGATGCAAAGCGGAATCGCTGGTCAGTCAGCTGATGGACGCTGTTGCTTTCTTAAAGAATTTATCTGTCCGGCTACAAGGAAAAGTATGGATTTTGACTTTAAGACCGCGGTAGCCCCACTCGTTGTAATTGTCGCCGTCGCGACGGTGGCATTCATGTCTATGGGTGTGATGGGTCGCTCGACAGTGTTCATGATGGTGCTACCCTCGATGATCGTCTTCTCGGTCATCGCGTTCTTTTTTGGGATGAAGCACGGCGAGTTCCGCGCCAGTCCGTAACGATCTATCTCGGACACGGTCCACGAAGGCGAGTCACCAGAACCCCGAGTTACTCCGATTCCAACTCCGGCCAGTTACCGGTAGGGCTGTGTATTGGCTGGTTTGGGTCTGTGTAAGAGGGGTTTCTGTCAACCGACAAAATTTGACTGTATTCGGTGGATCTCCCGTCGGACTCAACACCGGAACCGGAGTCGTCGAAACGTTGGCTTTGCGGTCACTCGGTTGGGCGGACGAAGTCCGCAAGCGTCACTAGCAGGCCGAGCACCCACCCCAGCGGGATGGAGATACCGAGCCAGATGATGACGTAGGCGATACCTTCCCGGTCGAAGTTCTCGACGAAGAACTCCGCGACGCCGACGGAGTCCAGCACTTCGTAGAGGAACCACCGGGACAGCGAGTCGCTCGCGGGGATGACGACCGAGGCGACCGTCGTCGAGTACAGCGCCGCGACGACCGGCGGCAGGAAAATGGCTGTCATGGCAAACGGGTATGCCAGCGCGACCGTCGTCCCACGGCCACCGACCCGCCGGAACGTAACAGCCAGTGCGGCCGACAGCGTCGCAACCCCGCCGGCGACAGCAACGGCGGTGAATCCACCCGATACGAGGTCGATGCTCCCTGGCTCGAACCGAGCAAGCGCCGCTAAGCCGCCCCAGGCGAGGACGGAAAGTAAAACGACACCGACAACGCCCAGGCGAGTCGCCGTGCCGTCGATGCGGCGGGTCTGGTAGCGCAGGACGACGCCACACAGTACCAGCGGATACACCAGCGCGATGACTGGGACCCCGAGGGCCGACCAGAGGCGATAGAGGGCCAGCCCGACCGAGGAGTCCGGTGTCCACGTCCCGAGGACGGTGTCGTTAGCGTTTCGCTGACGTGGATACACGAGTTCCATCCACGTTTCGTGTAATCTATTGAGGTCGATACGGACCCCGCCGACGACCCCGTGGCTTCCGGTAGACATACCGGTGGTTTCGTTCTACCGGCGTTAAATGCTTCACGGCACCTGTGGCCTGCGTGATAACGCTCCGTGAAGGGCCCCCGATTCGAAACCGACATATTCAGGACGGGGAGTCCCAAACGGTCAGGTATGACAGACGGTAGAGCGGACGTGTCCCGTCGGGGCTTCCTGCGGACGGCGGCAGGGGCCACGGCTGCGTCGGCCGCAGCAGGCACCGCGACCGCACAGGAGGAGACCGAGGGCGGCGACGGCGGCGGAGGCGGCGGCCCGCCGGATCTCGGCGGTTTCCTCGATGGCGTCGGTAACTTCGACGGGTCGGTTACCGACGCGACCGGACAGGACACGGCGACAGTTCAGGTCGGCGTAGACAACGGCGGCCAGCCCTACGGCTTCGGCCCACCGGCGATTCACGTCGACAACGGTGCGACCGTCCAGTGGGAGTGGACGGGCAACGGCGGCGGCCACAACGTCGTCTCGGACGGCGACGGGCCGCTGGATTCCGGGAGTACGACCTCCAGTGCCGGCGTCAACTACGAGCACACCTTCGAGG
The DNA here is from genome assembly GCF_000336635.1 of Haloarcula japonica DSM 6131. Classification (GTDB taxonomy): domain Archaea; phylum Halobacteriota; class Halobacteria; order Halobacteriales; family Haloarculaceae; genus Haloarcula; species Haloarcula japonica. Next base: position 121,713 of record NZ_AOLY01000039.1, read on the forward strand.
AGGACGGCATCTACCCCTACGTCTGCGTGCCACACGAAGGCCTCGGGATGAAGGGGGCTATCGTCGTCGGGACGGACTACCCGACGAAATCCTCTGGTGGCGGCGGTGGCGAGAGCGCCGGCCCGCCGGAAGTGCCAAACAGCGCGAAAACGCTCGGCGTCGCAACCTCGTTCGTGATGGTCGCGACGCTCGGACTCGCGTACTTCTTCATCCGGTACGGCGGCGACTACGAGACGCCCGAGTAACGCTCCGTCGCCGCGTTACACCGAATCCGGACCGGCGTGAATCTCCAGATCGACGTCCCGTTCCTGCCCTTCGAGATCCTCAACGACGCGTTCGACGATTTTGGTCGCCTCCGTGCGGATGAGCGGCTTGACTTTCTCGATGACCCAGTCCATCGAAACGAGTCGGGGGAGGTCGACGGCATTGTCCGAAGCCGATCCGGGGTCGAACGCGACGTGAAACCGCACCCGTGACGCTGTCTCCACGTCCGCTGGGACGCCGTCCGGGTCAGGCTCGACTGCCCAGTACCCTTCGGCATCGATGTCCTTGATGATCCGCCAGTCGATGCGCGTCGGCGGTGAAACGTCAGTCACCTCCGACCGAGCGGTGTAAGAGAGTTTCCACCACGAGAACACCAGGTCGTAGTTCGTCCCCGGTGAGCCATCGCCGTCCTGTACCACGCGGTCGAGGTATTCGGAATATCGTGCGTAGCCCGGAAAGTCCAGCAGAAACTCGTAGACCTCTTCGGGTGGGACGTACACAACCGTGCTGACCTCGACTTCGTCCACATCTGTGACACCGGATGTACCGAAGGTAAACTTTCGGGCATCGAACCCCGGCCGTTACCGCACTTTTTGCCGAAACATTTCTACTGGACATAATTACGAACAGAAAATATTATCACTCTGTATTGGATATAGTGAGAGTACCATGAGTGCATCCGATATCCAGTCCGCTGATACCGACAGCGAGCACGAAACCAACGGATGGGAAGCCGTCCGCGATCTCCCGCCGAGCGCGAAACTCGTCGCGAAAGTCCTGGAGTACAACGATACCCTCACTCAGAGCCAACTCGCCGATGAGACGCTGCTGCCACCGCGGACGGTCCGGTATGCGCTCTCCCGGCTCGAAGATGTCGGCGTTATCGACTCCCGGTTTTCCTTCGCCGACGCGCGCAAACGGATCTATACGCTCCGGATCGAGTAACCACCCAGCACGCTTCACGTCGAGCAGCCGGACCCTGCATTCCACACCAAGGCCAGTTCCACCCTCTTTGTCGCCCGTTCACAGTGTGAGGACAACGTTGATTAGTCACCCTCACAAGACATTTGGTATGAAAGTCGTCCTGATTGGTGTCGGGCAGGCTGGCGGGAAAGTAACCCAGTCGCTCGCCCAGTTCGATTACGACATGGGGTTTGACGCTGTCCGGGGTGCCCTCGCCGTTAATACGGCGCGAGCCGACCTCCAGAACCTCGATATCGATACGGCCCTCATCGGGCAGGACCGCGTGAAAGGCCACGGCGTCGGCGGTGACAACGAACTCGGGGCCCAGATTATGCAGGAGAACGCCACCGAGGTGCTCGACGAGCTCGACGGCCGTATCACGACCGAGGCCGAGGCCATCGTCGTCGTCGCCGGACTGGGCGGCGGCACCGGCTCCGGCGGCGCACCGATGCTCGCCCGCGAACTCAAGCGCATCTACGAGAAGCCGGTGTACGTCCTCGGTATTCTCCCCGGCCGGGACGAGGGTGGCCTCTACCAGGCCAACGCCGGTCGGTCGCTCAAGACCGCCGCCCGCGAGGCCGACTCCCTCCTGCTCGTCGACAACGACGCCTGGCGGGGTAGCGGCGACAGTGTCGCCGCCGGCTTCGAGCGCGTCAACGATGCCATCTCACAGCGCGTCGGCCTGCTGTTTGCCTCCGGCGAGGCTGTCGAGGGAGTCGGGGAGAGCGTCGTTGACTCCTCGGAAATCATCAACACGCTCAGAGGCGGCGGCATCGCCTCCATCGGCTACGCCAGCGCCGAGGCCGGCGAGGACGCCAGCGAGAACGTCAACACCATCACCAGCGTCACCCGGAAAGCCCTCCTCACGAGTATGAGCCTGCCCAACGCGGTCAAGGCCGACTCCGCCCTCCTCGTCGTCGCGGGTGACCCCGAACGCCTCTCGCGGAAAGGCGTCGAGCGAGCGCGCCGCTGGGTGGAAGACCAAACCGGCAGTATGGAGGTCCGGGGCGGGGACTTCCCGCTCGGGTCGGATAAAGTCGCGTCGCTGATCGTCCTTTCGGGCATCGAACGGTCCGAACGAGTCGACGAATTCATGGAACGCGCCACGGAAGCAGCGAACTCACAGGGCGGAACGACCGACCCGGATGAGTTCACGAACGACCAGCTGGACGGACTGTTCTAAACTGTTTTCGGCGCAGATACCGGAAACCACTCGACTGGGACGGCAGCCTCAGGCGAGGCTGCTACCGTCGAACTTCGCGCGGTCGAAGTCGTGGTCGAGCAGGTCGAGAATGGTCGGTGCGATGTCGTAGAGATCGGCATCTTCGATGCGAACGTCCGGGTCATCGACCAGGAGCGTCGCGTTGTCGAAGCTGTGCATGCCGTTTCGCGGCCCAACACCGAACACGTCCTCGGAGCCCTTGAATCCGGCTTTCAGGTCGAAGCCATGGTTCGGGACGACGGTGAGATCCGGCGCGATGTCGTCGTGGTCGCCGCGGAAGGCGTCTTCCTTGGTCACGACACGGTCGGCGACCTTCTTGCCGTCCGGGCCTTCCAGCGATTCGAGTTTCTCCTTGAGGTCCGCACGGACGGACTCGTACTCGGCTTCGGGAACGCTGCCGTTCGGCTCCCGGCCCTCTAAGTTGATGTAGAACCGTCCGGGGATAAGCGAGTAGGCCTTCGTGTCCTCGCTGATATCGCCGAGTTCGGAGTGGTCGTCGGTCGCGTAGTCGAGCCATCCCTCCTGCTGGAGCCACTCGTTGAAGTGGACCTCGTAGTCGAGGGAAGTGAAGCCGTGGTCCGAGGCGACGACCATCGTCACGTCGTCGGGCAGTCGGTCTCGCAGGTCGCCGAGATAGGCGTCGACCTGCTTGTAGAACTCGAAGAACGCCTCCTGGTTCTCCCCGTCACGCTCGTAATCTTTGAACAGGAAGTGGTTGACCCGGTCTGTGGTCATGAACACGCCGAAAAACAGGTCCCAGTCGTCCTGTTCGACGTAGTGTTTGAACGCCTCATAGCGTTTTTCGAGCGTCTTGTGGGCGTCTTCGACGAAGTCGCTCTTGTCGTCGTCGTGGCCGAGTTTGGCGTTGACGTCGATCCGGTAGTCGCTGTCCTGAAGCTGGTCCCGAAGTTCGTCCGGATAGGCGGCCTTGTCCACGCCCGGTGAGAGGAAGCCAGATACCATCCGCTGGACGTTCCGCTGTGGCGGGAAAGTGACCGGTACGTTGAGCACCGTGGCATTGCGGCCATCGTCGGTGACGCGGTCCCAGAGGCGCGTCGCCTGCACGTCACGCCCCATCGGGACGTACGTATCGTACGAACCGACCTCGCGGTCTTGGAAGCCGTAGACGCCGGTTTGTCCAGGGTTAACACCGGTCGTCAGCGCCGGCCAGCAGGCGCTAGACTCGGGCGGGACAATGCTGTCGATGGGGCCGGCGCTTCCGTCCGACGCCATCTCCGTGAGGTTCGGAAACACGTCAGGGTGTTCCTCGATGAGACTGAACGGTACGCCGTCAATGCCGAAGAAGGCAACACGCGGTGCGTCGTCGCCCTTCAATCGGTCGAATAATCCCATATGACCCGTTAGTCAGGTCAGGAACAAGAAACTTCTTTTCGGAGCCGCGTCACCGAAAGCGGCAATATCATCGTTACAGCCCACGCTCAGGACGACTGGTCCGCGTTCTCCGGAACCACAGTCAGATGCGCGATTCCGGGTGTCGACCGCCGCTCGACTCGCGGAACGACAGTCGTGTGGTCCAGCGCCGCGTCAGTGTCATCAGTAGCCATACACGTATCGATAGTGGGTACACGGGCAAAAAATTACCCATGCTCATACATAATCGGAGACACCTGCCGGTATTACTTCTGGAAATACGACGGCGGTGAAACGAAACCGCAAAAGTGGTCCCGGAAGCGTCAGTTGAACTCTTCGTCGTACAGTTCCTGAGCGTGGACGATAGCGTCCTTTGCAGCTTCTTTGTCCTCCCAGCCCAGCGTTTCGACTTCTTTGCCCTCTTCGAGGTTCTTGTAGGTCGAGAAGAACTCGTCGATCTCATCGAGGGTCTGCTGCGGGATGTCGTCGAGGTCCTCGATGTGGTCGTAGCGCGGGTCCTCGATCGGAACTGCGATGACCTTATCGTCTTGCTCGCCGTCGTCATCCATCTTCATCAGGGCGACGGGGCGGGCCTCAATGACACAGCCGGGGAACGTCTGATCTTCGACGAGGACTAGCACGTCGAACGGGTCCTCGTCGTCGTAGTACGACTGCGGGATGAAACCGTAGTCGGACGGGTAGTGAACGTTCGAGTGGAGAACACGGTCGAGGACGACACCGGGGATGTCTTTCTCGTATTCGTACTTGTTACGCTCGCCTTTCAGGCATTCGACGACAGCGTAGATCTCTTCGGGCGGGTTCGGTCCAGTTTCCAGGTCTTCCCAGAGGTTCGTCATCACCGGCGACTGCGCGACGCCGTCAAAAAGTCCTTTCGTAATAGCCGCAGCTATTCGGTATTATGCGCTATATAACCCAATAATATCTAACTATAGATATATTCTTAGATTACACTTACTACCTGTAAACGACAATCTGAAAGCAGATTAATCGGAAACTCAATTCAACTGAATCCGTGTAATATAACATTCTCGATACGATTGCATCTGCTAGTTGTGTGGGGGTTAATGCCCCACAGCAGGCGTTGTGCGCCAGAGTTAACAAGTGTTAAATAGCTTGCTGACATTTACCCAACTATGTCAGAGGCACAAACAGTTACTGACAGTCCGGGCATCGCAAAAGAACTTACCGCTTTTCAGCAGAATATCCTGGTAATACTCGCTGAAGAGCCGCGGTATGGTCTCGCTATCAAGCGCGAACTGGAAGAATACTACAACGACGAAGTCAACCACGGTCGCCTGTACCCGAACCTCGACGACCTCGTCGAGATGGGGCTCGTCGAAAAGAGCGAACTCGACAAGCGAACGAACCAGTACTCCCTGACAGAGTCGGGCAAGGACGCAGTCCTCGACCAGCTCGGATGGGTGTTCGGGAAGTTCATCTCCGATGACGGTCGAGCCGACGAACTCCGTGATCTGATCGCGGCACAGCAGTAGACTCGCACCTGGGCACCTGCGAACTACTGTTAATCAATTCTTAACGCGAAACAAACGCTGACTACCGACGGATATACCCAGTTACGCGTCGGGAACGCGGCCACCGGCTTCTTCCACAGTGAGACGGATCGACTGGTCGAGGACCGACTGTTGTTCCGCAGTTGGCCACGCGTTCCGTCGGACGTAGTCGTCCCGAAACTCCTGAATTTCGTCCGGCGTCGCCTCGGCGATTGGTTTCGCGTAGTGATTGCCCATGAAGTCGGCGAGCAACGCCGCGTTGGCGCCGTGTGTCTCACCGTGTGTTTCGGTTACAGCTTCGACGACGGCTCGGTTTGCAGCGTCGATCTCTTCCCACTCGTCCGGGTCACCGGGACCCGAAAGCCGTATCTCGACGCCACGGTCGATATCGTCGACCCGCTCCGGACGGATGACGCCGTCATCGACCCATTCGACGGGATGGCAGACAAGCACGTCACCCGTTTCGTCGTTCCTGATGCGAGCGGTGTAGTCGTACTCGGCGAGGATTTCGTCGCGTTCGGTCCTGTAGGCGTCGGCCTCGGCATCGTCGACTGCCTCGCGAGCGAGTCTGGTCAGCCGTTCGGCCCGTTCGGTCACGTCTGTCGGCAGGTCAGTCATCGTCGAGTGCGTCGTTCGCTAGTTCGTCCGCACGGTCGTTTATTTCCCGCGGAACGTGCTCGATCTGCCAATCGTCAAAGTCGGTCAGCAGTTCACGCACGCGGACGCGGTTTTCGCGCAGTTCCGGGTCGTTCGTATCCCATTCACCACGGACCTGCTTGACGATAAGCTCTGAGTCACCCCGGATATGGACGTCGTCGAACCCGTAATCGCGTGCGACTTCGACCGCACGGATGAGTGCTTTGTATTCCGCCTGGTTGTTCGTGGCCGTGCCGATCGTCTCCCCGCCCTCCGTGACGATTCCGCTGTCGTCGACCAGTACGTAGCCGACTGAGGCCGGCCCCGGATTGCCACGTGATGCACCGTCAAAATACGCATGGACGCGCCCGCCGTCATTGTCGCGTAACAGGGCCTCAAGCTGTGCAGTCTCCTCGCCCTGTACGACGATTTTCCCGTCGTAGGCGACCGCCGTCGCGCCGCCGTGTTCGGCGCGCCAGCGTTCGTGATCGGTGTTTCCTGCTTCGATGTCGAGTCCCGCGTCCGCTAGACGCTCGCGGGCCGTCGTCTCGTCACATTCGATGACCGGCATTGTCCGAGGGTGGCTGACCCGTCGGTATAGACGTTGTGGTCGGCCTATCAGTTCCCGGCTCTGCTGCTGATTCGCTCGGCACCGGTCTGTCGACCCTCTTCACCACCAAGGAACCGACCTAAAACGCCGACCAGCCCGCCAATGGTGACAACGGTTCCGGCGGCAAACATTATTGAGAGGATCGGATCGACAGGCTCGATGAAGATGGGTGAGAGAAACAGAATAATACCGGACAGGATTGCGACCACCGCTGCAACGGGGCTGACCTGCTTGCCCGACGAAACGCGGTACGTAGAGTGGGCGAGCGTGAGGGCTGCGAGTTCCCCAACGAGAAGGTTGACAAGTGCCTGCTGGTACGCGACCGGAATGATCGCCGAGACGAATATGACAACCATGCTGACCAGCGTTGCGCCGAGCAGGAACCATTTCGTTGTATTCACCATGATTTATATCACCTGTTGTTACTCAATCCAACCCTGTAAGAGTTGCTCTCCCACGGACCGCTGGAAAGGTTCTTATCGGGGAGGGCCGAAGGCGTGACAGATGCAACTCGACGAGTTCATCGAGGGGTTCGAGGAGGACGAAGCCGCACAGCGGCGACGCCTCGCGGCGGAGAAATCCTACGCCATCACGGACCACCTCGAAGACGTCGAGCGGCAGTTCGAGGCCGCAGTGCAAGGGGATTCACTGTTCGGATCGACAGCCCCGGAAATCTTCGTCGGCCGGTCGGGGTATCCCAACGTCTCGACGGGCCTGCTCTCCCCGGTCGACACCGACGCCGCCGCTGCCGGGTTCGCGACCAGCGGCGACTGGTATCAGGAGGGACTGGGTATCGAGGACGTGCTCCAGCGTCGGACTGGCATGGTAAACTCCACACAGACGACACCAGTTAGCGCCGTCAGCTCCGGTGGTGGACGCGGCGGTGGCGGGGTCCACGACGTCTGGAACGGCTTTGTCGGCGTCCAGCGTGAAGTCGCCATCGCGGACCATCCCGTCGACGTCGAGGTCGGTCTCGACGGTACCCCCGAGATGGATGTGAGCTTCGACGACGTTGGGACGCCGACGGGGCCGCGGGCCCACGCGACCGGTGCCGACCTGGCAGAGAACCCCCACGTGCCCCGACCCGTCGAAAAGACGCTGTCGGACGACGACTGGCGCGCGGAGGGAGCAATGGCGTACCTGTACCGCCGTGGATTCGACGTATACGACATCAACACCATTCTCTCGGCAGGCGCTCTCGGGCAGGCCAGCGAGCGTTCGCTGGTGCCGACGCGATGGTCGATTACCGCCGTCGACGACACGGTCGGGCAGTACGTCCGTGGTACGCTACGTAACGCTGACACCATCGACAAGCCTGAGCTGTGGTACAACGAGTACATGGGGAACCGCTACTGGGTCGTGCTCGCACCCGGTCGCTGGGAGTTCGAACTCGTCGAGATGAAGGCCCCCCAGAGCGTCTGGAACCCACGCCCCGAGACGGGCTACTACATGTCCAGCGCTCACGAGGGCTACGAGGGACGGACCGCCTACGTCGAGGAGACTGCGGGAGCGTACTACGCGGCACGGCTCGGCGTCCTCGAACACCTACAGGAGCGCGACAAACAGGCGAAGTGTCTGGTGCTACGGGAAATCACTGACGACTACTGGGCACCGGTCGGTGTCTGGCAGGTTCGCGAGGGCGTCCGCAATGCATTCGACGGCGAACCCGGGACCGCCCAGTCCTTCCGGGAAACGCTGACGGCCATCGCCGACCAGCTCCCCGTCACTCTCGGGCAATTACGGCGCAAGTCCGAACTCGTCGCCGGGCTCCAGTCGCAGTTAAGCGATTTCTAACACCGCTTCACGTTGCGGTAAACGACATATATCCAGCAACCGTTATCGGCGTCGCCCGCTGTCGCCGTCACCGGCGTCGTCCCATGCTGAAGTGCCGAATCCGCTATCATCGGTGTCGTCGTTCCGGCCCGAATCGTCGGCGTAACTATCATCCACCGGATCGTTCATACCCGAGGCGGTCCCTGCCGCGGATGGGCCGGACCCGTGTGTCCCGCCGGTCGAAGTGGTAGGTGCGAGCGGCGGTTCGCCGTACTCCTCCTCGTATGCGTCTGCGAAACCACGCCCCCAGATGTACATGATCGCTGACTGGCCGACGAACGCGAGGAACGGAACCACGAGATAGCCGACAATCGTGAATCCCAGGACGGTCGCTCCAACGGAGACGAGGATGTTGACCGCAAACGCCATCACCACAGCCATTAGCATTGTTCGACTTGTCCCGACAGACGTGAGAACATCACGGTCAAAGCCCGCAGCGATACTGTCAGCCCGGACGAAGTTCCCCGTTGCAACGGGCAGTATCACTGCCATTGCAAGAACGCCGATAAAGTAGAGCAAAGCAGCGACGAGAAAACCGACGAGCAGCAATCCCTCCGAGCCACCGAGTCCACCGCCGATCACCAGCAGGACTGGAATAGCAAGCGCGAGAGTGAGCAGCAGACCGTACCCCATAACGACGACTGTATGTCGGACTCCATCAACGGTTATATCGACCAGATCCAGTTCGTCCCAAGCTGGCGGCGTGTCAGTCTCACCCCTGAGGACCCGACGCATTACTTCGAGCATATATCCCTGGAACGTAAACAATGGAACGAGCAAAAAGCCGAAAAACAGTACAACCCCACCGAGTGCGACGCGTTTGGTCCAGTCATCGCCCTGTGTCTGATAGCGAAGTGCGTCCTCTATCATGTTCAGTCAGTCTTAAGATAGGTTCAAATAAGTTGTGTAATAATTGAAAACGAGCCAGACATCACAGTTCTCGGACCAGTTCAGTACGGGCAACGGCGTGGCTCAGGTTCGATCGGTACCGTGTGGCGAGATCTCGACAAACGCAGGGGTATCGACTCCTCCGGCACACACCGGGCATCCTACAACCAACAGGCGCTCCCGGACGCCACCGTCGACCGTTGCACACGCATCACAGTTCGGGCACGTGAAGCGGTACTCCGGCATGTACTCAGGCACGGACTTGGATAGCCGAAGGAACTGCCCCCTCAATGTGGAGGGATTATACGTACGTAGAAGTATTCCGCTCGCCAACCGCTACTGCCGTACGATTGGGGTCTTGGATATATAGCCCACAATAGCGGTCTTAGGAAAGGTTATTCCCCTCCCTCGGTACGATTACACGATGACTGAGACGCCGCTGAAGTTCGGGTTCGTCTGCGTCCAGAACGCGGGCCGGAGCCAGATGTCCGCAGCGTTTGCCGAGCGGGAGCGTACCCGTCGCGGACTCGAAGATGCGGTCGAAATCCTGACGGGCGGCACAGATCCCGCGGACGAAGTGCATCCGGAGGTCGTCGATGCGATGGATGAACTCGGCATCGACCTCTCTGACCGGGCCCCACAAGCGGTTTCGGACGATGAACTCAACGAGTGTACTGTCGTTGCGACAATGGGGTGTTCGACGCTCGAACTCGACACCGATGTCACAGTGCGCGACTGGGCGCTAGAGGACCCACACGGACAGCCAATCGAGCGGGTCCGGGAAATCCGAGATGAGATCGAGAAGCGTGTCACCGACCTGTTCGACGAATTCACCGACGGTGGTACCAATTGAAACGGTTTACGCACTGAGCGCACTGCTCTCGTGCGATCAGGTGTACATTGTATTTCAGTGGCTACTATAACCGATACCTGTTGCAGACGGTGACCCCAGAACGGTCCGACGCATCGGCCGAATAGCCTCACCCTTGACAGCTGACTACCACTCGACGTACGTGAGATACTCGACCTGTTCGTAGCTCAGGAGCCACGTCCCGTAGCTATCTGTGACCTCGATTCCCTCGTGCTCCCGGATACGGTCAGTAACGGACTGGAAGGCCTCGTTGTCCTCGAAGTACCCGCCATCAATTGCTTCTTCAACGACTTCACGTTCGGCTTCGGAAAGGCCTGAGAGGGTGAACAAGTACTGGTCTCGAATCTGGTCAGCAAACGAGTCAACACCCGACGCGATTTCCGTCGCCTCGTATCGGTATTCGGTCTCTGCTGTCGTTCGTGTACTGACCGTAACTCGATAGCGGTTGCCGTCGTAGGTGATAATATCGTACTGGCGCTCCGGAACGAACACCGACCCATCGCCCACTTCCTCGGCAGTTCCGTACCCGACACCAACATCGTATCCGTCCCCGCTGGGCGGGTTGTCGTCCGAAATAATCGGGTCAAGGCGCTGACGATCCACCGCCGGTAGCTCCTCGTAGTCGATTGCACCGATCTCAGCTGTCGAATCAGCCGGATCGAAATCGATTCGCACCTCGTACACCGTCACGTCGCTACTCTCGAGTGCCGTCTCCGAAACTTCGTAGAAGGCATCCTCGATACGGACGGTATCGGTCTGGTCGAACAGCTCGTATCGCCCCCGGCGCGTCGTAGAGCCGTTTTCGATGGCCTCCGAGACGACCGTGTACTCCGTTGACTCGGGACCGGGCGACATCGAAACTTCGTCGGCGATGTCGGCCGCTGTCGCGTCGTCCATGTCCAGCACGACGGAGGGATGACCACAGCCCGCGACAGCGACCGAGAGGAGGGCTGTTCCACTTGCAAGGAACTGGCGTCGTCGCATACAGCTACTGACAGGCAACCGGAAGGAAAGTCTTCTGGGCCAAGCTTGTTCTGTCGTCCTCGGTGATCGCTATGAACAGAGTCAGCGTGCACACTGACTGGCAGGATTTCGACTGATTTCTGCTAATGGTCGTTCCCCGCGTGAAATATGGGGATATGATGGAATTCGGTGTGGAGGGTTCGCCGAAACGGTATCGAGTGACAAGGGGCCTATTTCTCCGCAACCCAGACCATCTCTTCTGCCCCGTCTTTCAGCGGTTGCCTGTCAAAGCCACCATAGCCAGTCCAGTCACTCCATCCGGTTGTCTCCAGAAGGAGCTCAAACTCTGATTTCGAAAGGAGAGCCAGTTGAAACGTTGCCTGTCGAACCACATCTCCGTCGTATTCAATCGTTCGCTCCGTTTCGACGGTCTGCGCAACTTCGTCGACAAGCCGGGATATGTTGGTGACAATGTATTCCTCGCCCTGATATGTCACAGACCGCGTCTGCGGCTCACCATAGGATTGGGAGATCATATCGAAACTCGGGACGAAGAAGTTCAGGGCAAGTCGTCCATCCGGCGCGAGAGTCTCGCGGAATTGTCGGAGAGCCGCCTTCTGTTCCGCTACTGTGACGTTATGGAGGAAAGTTCGGAACGGGACGATGATGAGGTCATACTCCCGGGAAGTCACAAAGTCGGTCATATCAGCCTGCCTGACAGAGGGCGTGAGGCCAGCTTCGTCGGCTTTCTGTTCCAGAACATCGAGCATCTCCGCAGAGATATCGATACCGTCCGCATCTACACCGGCCCGGAGGAGTTCAAGATAGATGCGGCCTGTTCCGCAGCCGACTTCCAGAACCGGACCATCAGTCTCTGCGGCCAGATCAACGTAGAACTCGACATCACCGATTTCCTGATCCTCGTAATTAGCATCGTAAAAGCTCGCCCACTCGTCGAAAAAGTCTTTTGCGAGGTCCATACTTTCGCCACTGTAGTATGGCCCCATGATATTATCGGTGGTGTGTCATGTGGTATCTCTTTAAATACCGCCGAATGCACCCGCAACTGTTCAATATTGTGTGTGGTTGTCTGATCGATTCCTTTCGTCATTACTTCTGATCAAGACCAGACGCCGGTTTACCGTCTAGTAGAGTATGAGGTTCACGTCGCCCGCTTTGTTGACGCCCGTCTCTCGGTACTCCGAGTTGGTCACCGAAACTACCTTGAGACAACAGCCTGAGCCGTAGTAAACGCCAGACGGCGGCAGGGTCCGCAAGGTTTCCTTACGAGTTGACAGTAAGTTCCTTCAACAGCATCTTTCAATTCCGACGAAATCGTTGAGCTACAGCGCTGTAGCTCCGGTTCTGGTAAAGCAAGGAACGGGAAGAACTCGGTATGGGCCAACGCGGATTTGAACCGCGAACCTCCCGGTTATCAGCCGAGCGCTCAACCTGATTGAGCTATTGGCCCGACGCATTCAGTTGTACCCGAGGGGTATTGAAAAGGGTAACGTTTCGAGGCCGGTTGGGGATGTGAAACCGCGTCAGGGCTTCAGTTTTCGTCGTTGTCTTCGAAGTCGACATCGGTTGCTTCGGTGGGGTCGAAGGAGGTACTAGAGCCGGAGCCACCACTCGAATCGGGGCCGCCATCCGGGCCAGTCGGACCGGGGCCAGCCGGGCCGTTCTCGTCATCAGGGAAGCCCCCGATGTACACCTGGCCGCTGGCGAATCCACCGGTCTTGGCGTCGACGTACGGCTGGACGACCCAGCGGCGTGTGGCGGCGCGGACGGGGTACCGGGTGAATGGTACCGCAAGCAGAAGGCCGACGAAGTCCGTCACTAGGCCGGGGGTCAGGAAGAACGCGCCGGCGGCAATGAGGAGGCCGCCGTCGATGAGTTCGTCGGTCGGGAGTTCCCCGACTGCGAGCCGCTGTTGGATCTTCCGAAGCGTCGCACGGCCTTCGGCGCGGACCAGCAGCATGCCGACCAGTGCCGTCAGGACGACGAGGGCGATGAGAACAAGCGGCGGAACAGGAAATAGCACTCCTGTTGCAAGTGCCACCAGCAACACGATGTCGAACAGCGGGATGAGCAGCAATAGCCCGATGGCCCGGAGCATACAACTGCTTGCAGGCCCGCCCCCAAACGCCTTTCGAGAGCGGGACCGGGCTGTCGGCCACCGAGGTAGCGGGTCAGCGTTCCCGCAGTCGGACTTCGACCGGTTCTGTGGGACTCAGCGTAATCTGCATCGCCAGTGAGAGCGGCAGTTCGGTAACCGCTTCGACGGCGTACTGTTGGGCGATGGTCGCAAGGGCGAGTTTGGCCTCCATTCGAGCAAACCGCATGCCGATACAGTGGCGCGGGCCGCCGCCGAAGGGGTAGTAGGCGTAGTCAGGGAGCGACGTTTCGAGGTCATCGCCCCACCGCTCAGGGCGGAAGGCGTCGGGCGCGTCGTACCACCGTTCATCCCGGTGGACAAGCCACTGGGGGAGGGTGAGCTGGGCGTCCGTTGAGAGCTCATATCCGCCGAGAGTCACCGACTCTGTCGGTTGTCGAAACACCGTGAACGCGGGTGGGTACAGCCGTAGCACCTCGTTCAGCACGGCGTCGAGATACGGCAGTTCGAACAGGTCCTCGGGCGTCGGCTGGCTGTTCCCCAGCGTCGCGTCAAGTTCGTCATGGAGGCGCGCCTGGCACCCGGGGTTGTTCGCCAGCAGGAACCAGGCATAGGTGAGCGTCAGCGCCGTCGTGTCGTGGCCGGCGACGAGAAACGTCAGGAGCTGGTGGCCCAGTCGCTCGCGGTCCATCGTCTCGTCGTCAAGGGAGAGTAGCAGGGAAAGCACATCGTCGCGGGCCTTACGAGCGTGCTCGTCCTCACGCTGGCGGGCGGCGATAACCTCGTTGAGCGTGGACTGGAAGTCGGCCAGCGAACTGTTGACGGCGCGGTTCGTCGCCGTCGGGACCCACAGCGGGAGATACGCCGACAGCGACCGCGGGTCCAGCCGCTTTCGCAACGCGTCGAGCAGCGGTTCCAGCGCGTCTGCGGTGGTCTCGATGTCCACGTCCAACAGTGTCTTGCCGAGAATATTCAGCGTCAGCGACTGCATATGCGGGAGAACGTCGATGCGCTGGCCGTCGGCCCACCCCGCCGCCGTCCGATCAGCGAACTCGGTCATCGTGTCGCCATAAGCGGCGATGCGCTCCCGGTAAAACGCCGGCTGGAGCGCTGTCCGCTGGCGCTGCCACTCCTCGCCCTCCAGCAGGAACAGCCCCTCGCCGATGAACTGGCCGAGGGTATCCTGAAGCAATCGTCCCTTCTCGTATGTCTCGGCGTCGGTCACAAGCACCTGCTCGACGAGATCGGGATGGCAGACGAAACAGCCCGTCGTCCCGGCGACGCTGTACCCCACCACGTCGGCCTCGTGGGAACCAGCGCGGTCGTAAAATCCGAGCGGGTCACGCAACATCGCGGCGGTGTTATCGATGAACGGGACGCGGCCGAGACGAGGTGGCCGGTCGCCCGGCGTGACCGGTTCCGGCGTTTCGCGAATCGCCTGCTGGGTATCCATCGCTCACGCTTGGGCCGCCCAGCCAATCGGTCTTTCGCCGGGAGTGAGAGGGCCTTTGTACGCCCACCGCCCACACCCGGTATGGACGAATACGCACGCGACACCAAGGTCGAGTGGCGCGAATGGGGCACAACCCCCTTCGAGGACGCCGCCGAGTCGGGGAAGCCGGTACTGCTGGCGCTGACGGTTCCGTGGAGCGCCGAATGTCGGGCGATGGACCGGGGTACGTTCGGTGAACCGCGCATCGCGGCTAACATCAACGACGGGTTCGTCCCGGTCCGGGTCGACGCCGACCGCAATCCGCGCGTCCGG
Source organism: Haloarcula japonica DSM 6131 (assembly GCF_000336635.1). Lineage (GTDB taxonomy): Archaea > Halobacteriota > Halobacteria > Halobacteriales > Haloarculaceae > Haloarcula > Haloarcula japonica. The sequence goes on from NZ_AOLY01000039.1 coordinate 136,747, forward strand.
GAGCGGTACACGATGGGCGGGTTCCCGTCGACAGTGTTTCTCACCCCAGAGGGCGAGGTCATCACCGGCGCGACGTTCCTCGGGCCGGACGGGTTCCGCGGTATTCTGGACTCCGTTCGGGAGTCGTGGGACGCACAGGGCGCGGCGGCGGGCTCGATTCCCCGGCAGCTACAGGACGAATCGCCCCCTGCCGGCGAACTCCGCCCGCGCATCGAGGAGCACATGGTCGAGCAACTGCTCGGGGCGTTCGACGAGGAGTTCGGCGGCTGGGGAACCGACGTGAAGTTCCCACTTCCGCGGACCGTGGAGTTCGCCCTCGTCCGTGCGCGGGATCAAGCTACCAGGACACTTGAAGCGATTCGGACACACTTGCTCGATACCTACGATGGCGGCTTCTTCCGGTACTCGACGGAGCGCAGCTGGGGGAACCCTCGGAGAGAGAAGCTACTGGACGAGAACGCCGCCCTGGTCCGGGCGTTCGCTCACGGCTACCGGTACACCGGGACTGAAGCGTACCGGGACGCCGCACAGCGGACCGTCGACTACCTCACGACGACGCTGTGGGCCGGCGACGCGTTCGCCGCGAGCCAGGCTGGTTCCGACGAATACTATCGGCTGGAACCGACCGAGCGCGAAGGCACAGTGTCTCCGAACGTCGACGAGACGGTGTTCGCCGACCGCAACGGCCTCGCTATCGATGCCCTGCTGTGGGTCGCAGCCTACACCGACGACGAGCGCGCCCAGCAGTACGCCAGCCGCGCCCGGAACGCCGTCTGTGATACTCTCGTCGACGGCGGCGAGGTCGCCCACTACGACGGCGCGGACAGCGACACCGGGCTGCTGTTGGACCAGGCCCAGCTCCTCCAGGGCCTGACGACGAGCTGGCAGGTCCTCGGTGAGCCGGGGCCAGCCGAAGCTATCGCCGACTGGACCATCGAGAACCGCCAGCAGGACGGCGGCGCGTTCCGCGATGGTCCCCCCAGCGGCGCAGGGCTCTGTAGCCGTTCGCTCCACCCGCTCGACGCGACGGTGGAACTGGCCGACGCGCTGGTCGACCTCGCGGCGCTCACTGGCGAGGATCGATACCGCAACGCAGCACTTTCCGCCGTCGAGTCCTTCGCCGGCGCGGCTGAACGGATGGGCGTCGAGGTCGCCGGCTACGCCGGCGTCGCGGCCCGTCTCCAGCAGCCCCAGACGCTCACGGTCGGCACCGAAGCCGGAACGGACCTCCACCGCGCGGCGCTGCGGCTGGCCGATCACGAGACCACCGTTGTCCCGGAGCCGGACGGCGACGGCACGGCGCGACTCCTCGACGGGGATGCTATCGTTGCCGAGGGGACGACACCGGCCGACCTCGAAGCCTCGCTAACTGGTGAGCGCTGACACGAACAACGGCAGCAAACGTGGACAAACGGTAAACCCCCGACAAGTTTTTGCACACGTACCATGATGTATGGGTATGTCCAGTCTCAGAGATCTCGGACTCTCCGAATATGAAGCCAGAGCATACCGGTCACTTCTGGAAACGGGACCGACAACGGCCAAGGAACTGTCGCGTGCCAGCGATGTCCCGATGGGCCGCATCTACGATGTGCTAAACAGCCTCGAAACGTACAATCTGGTCCGCAGCCAGACCGCCAGCCGGCCCAAGAAATACGTCGCGGTTGAGCCGGACACAGCACTGGACCGCCTACTCGAAGACAAGAAGCGCGAACTCCAGGAAAAGGTCGGTCAGTACGAGGAAATCGTTGACGACCTCTCCTCACAGCTAGAGTCGGCAGACCCCGTTGAGGAACCGTTCTGGACGGCTGCCGTCGGCCCCGACAACTCGCTTGACCTGTTACTCGAACGGCTGGCCGCCGCCGACGACGAGATTATCATGGTCGGTTCAGCACCCGCTCGTCAGGTCGACATTCTCTCCGGCACCGAGCGGATCGTCGACGAACTCGAAGCGGCGCTGGAACGGGGCGTCGAAGTGTCCCTGCTCGTCCGACCGGACCTGTTCGAGAGCCTCCCCGAGGAGGCCAACCGCGAGTACTACGAGCGCCTCTTCCACTACGACAACTACAGCGCCCGTGCCAGCCCGAACATCAGGACCACGTTCGAGCTACTCGATGGGGTCGAAGTCTGTATCGAGGTCCCGCACCCGCTTGGCCGCGAGGAAACCTTCGGCGTTATCGACATGAAAGACTCCGATTTCACCGCCGATATCAGCCAAGCGTTCGAAGAACACTGGGCCGAAGCAAAACCGGTCGGCCCGCCGTAGTTGAACCACCCGAACAGGCGGGGAAAATCGAGCCGCAAACAGGATCCGTACGTTCGTGGGTTGCCGCGCGCTCCACTCAGGCGCAAAACACTTCGCTACGCTCAAGAACTGCTACCGGTTTCGCGGGTCGCTGCGCTCAGTCCTCGCTGACTTCCTGCCGCAGATCACCCAGTTGCGCCACGCGCTCGGCGTGGGCGTTGTGCTGGTGGATGGACTCGTCGTTGGACTGTTTCATCGTCACGACGGCATCGTCGGGCAGATCCGGGAACGTGTCGACGACGCCCTCGGCTAAGGCGCGAACGCAGTCCTCGACGAACTTGGCGTCCTTATGAGCCTCGTAGGTCATGTGGTCCTCGTCGGGCCGCTTCGCGAGATTGTAGATACGGGCGCTCATCGAATCGCGGGCGACTTCGATGAGTTCGTTCAGGTCGACCTCGGGCGCACCGTCGCTCTGGACAGTGAGCGTGGCGTGGCCCCGCTGTGAGTGGCCGGCCTGTGGGTTGGTTTCGAGGAATTCCTCGATGACATCGTCTTCGACGTTTAGCTGCTGAAGCGTCTCGCGGGCGCGGGAAGCCGACATCCCCTGTGAGCACGGGCAGACGGTCATCCCGGTGACACGAGCACCGATTTCCTCGCTCGTCCCGTCTTCGGTCGCCGTCGCCGAGGCGATGATGTCGGCAGTCGACTGTGTCGCCATGTCCGACGCCGGCGTGGATTCGTGTGTAACGTACTCCGCTTCCATCCGGACCTCCGCCTTCGTCGTGTAGTCGTGTTTCTCCAGCAGAAGTTCGGCGGCGTCGCCACAGACGTCCTCGACCCGATATGCTTCCTCGGACACGGCGGTTTCCAGGGTCTCGTCGATGACCTCCATATTGCGGGACATGTCGGCCCCCTTTCGCCAGGACGGCAGATCCACGAACACTTCGAACTCCGCCATGAGTACGATGGGGTCGCGGTCGCGACGCCCCAGTTTGACGAGTTTCTCGACGCCCGTCACACCGACGCGATTGAGACCGACCGTTACGTCCGGACTCGACGCCTGCACGTCCGGGAGTTGCTGACTCATTGCCTTTCCTATGGAAGAGAATCGGTTAGTGCTTTCGAAAGGGTGGGAAGTCACCGTGAGCATCGCCACCGCAGAAACGACTCGCTCCGAACCGGGTCAGAGCTGTGTGTTGTCCGGCAGTGGTTCGTCCGTCTCGAAGTCCCGGAACAGCAACTCGAAGTCCGTGGCGTCGAAGGAATCAGTGATTTCGTCAAGCTCCGCCCGGACCTCCGCGAGTTCGGCCTGCAGTTCAGTGAACTCCTCGCTCTCATCGAGGACGGCCTGTGGTTTCGACGAGTCCAGTGCAGCGTATTTCGCCGTGAGCGAGTAGCACTCACGCAGGCGTTCCTCGTAATCGGCGTACCGAAGCAACTGTTCAATCGTCTGGAAGAGGTCCTCCTTCGACACCGGCTTGAGGACGTAATCATCGAAGGGCATCTCGATGATATCGAAATCGGGGTCCACTGCGGTCACCATCGCCACGCGCGTGTCGTAGCGTTTCTCGCGGATCGCCGACAGCACCTCGTCGCCGGAGAGGTCCGGCATCCGTCGGTCTAACAGGACAACGTCGACTGTGGAATCCAGCTTCGAAAGGGCGGCCTCACCGCTGTATGCCGCCTCAACTGTGTACCGGTCCTGCAATTGGTCCGCGTACACGTCGGCCACCGCTGGCTCGTCGTCGACAACGAGAATTGTCGCTCGCCGACCCTTTGTCATTAGCTAGCATATTTACAACAGAATTGGAAAAGGATTCCGGCCGTCCCAGATCAGACTGCCTTATCGACCAGGCTACTGGCCGACGATATCGTCGTATCGTGCCCCAGTCTGTTTGAGCGTCTCCGTTGAGTACAGTCGGTCGTGGTCGTACGGGAGGTGGTCGGTCGCGAGTTCGTCTATCTTTTGATCCACGATGGCCGCTTCGCGTCCGTGAATCATGGTAAAGAGATTGTACTGCCAGTCCTGCTCCGGGCGGCGTGGCCGATGGTAGCAGAGCGTGACATAGGGGAGTTCGCCGACTGCCTGCCCACGCTCGTCGAGGGCGTCGTCCGGCACGTCCCAGACGACCATGCAGTTGTTGTCGAATCCGGTGACGATGTGATTCACGACACAGCCGATGCGCTTGATACAGCCGGTTCGCTGGAGTCGCTTGATGGCCGAGAGCACGTCGGACACATCGGCATCGACAGCGTCTGCCACATCGCGGTAGGGGGTCGCGACGAGCGGGAAGCCGGTCTGGATTTCGAGCAGCAGTCGCTGGTCCAGTTCCGAGAGGTCCACGGCGGCGTCTTCGCTTATTCGGGTCGCAGTGGCGTCGGTCGTCTCCAGACTCTCCCGGGCGAACCGGTCCCCGTTGACGACCGGGAACTCCAAGTCGATGTAGTAGTCGGTCAGCATCGGCAAGACGAGTACCGAACAGTCGGTTCGCTCCTCGATCTCGGCCAGGATCTCGTCGCGTCGCTGTCGGGAGCCTGCGGTGACAACGAACCACATGTTCCACTCGTGGTCGCGAGCGTAGTTGTGGTTCACCTGTCGGTACCCGTTGATTATCTCTGCGACCTCGTCGAACCGGTCCTCCGGGGCACTGACAGCAGCTAGCGTCGAAGAGCCGATGACCGGCGGATTGAGGACCGGGCCGAACCGACGGAAGATACCGTCGTCACGGAGTGTTTTGACCCGGTCAAGTGCTTCCCCTGCCGGGACTCCCAGTGTTTCACCGACAGCCTCGAAGGGACGTTCCTGAATCGGGAAGTCACTTTGGAACTCGTCGATGAGCGCAGCGTCCACCTCGTCGATGCGCTCACGCCATTCGCCCGACTGGAGACTCATTGATTCTCGTTAGGAGTGTAGTCGTGTATCCCTTTCGGGACCCCAGCCAGTTCCCGCAAATTGAGAACGAAACACAGGGGCTTTTGAACTCTGGCCCGAACACGTTTCCATGGCGCAAGCGACCCGGGAGTACGGCGAATGGCCGCTCAAACGACTCATGACGGAAGTCGTCGGCTCCGGTCACAAATCGGCAGACGACATGACCCGCACACAGGCCCGGGAGGCGTTCCAGCGCATCCTCGGCGGCGAACCCGACCACACGACGCTCGGTGCGTTCTGGCTCGCCAACCGGTGGAAACGAAACACCCCCGAGGAGCTGGGTGCGTACGTCGACGTGATGTCCGAGGAATCGGTTGAGACAGCCACGCCGGACGCTGACCCGGTCGACTGCGGGGCCAACTACGACGGTAAGGGCCGGTCCGCGATTCTCGGCGTCGGCGCAGGCGTCGTCGCCGCCGCCGCCGGCACGCCCGTTGTCGTCCACTCCGGCGACCGCGTCCCGACGCAGAAGCAGGACGCCTACAAGCACGTACTGGACGAACTGGGCGTCCGGACGGAAATCGAGCCGAGCGAAAGCGCTGACATGGTCGATGAGGTCGGTTTCGGCTTCTACTATCAGCCGGAATTCAACCCCGGCATCGACGCCCTGTTCGAGCGCCGCGACAACATGGGCGTCCGGACCTTCGTCAACACTGTCGAAACGCTCGCGAACCCGGCCAACGCAAGCGTGCATCTGGGCAGCTTCTACCACCTAGCGTTCGCCAAAAAGATGGTCCGAACGCTCACCAACGCCGAGACTAGCGGCGTCGAGCGTGCCCTGTTCTTCCAAGGGATGGAGGGCTACGACGACGTGCGCCCCGGCGAGACAGTCGTCGCCGAGTGGCCCGTCGAGGGCGAAGCATCCGACGACGAGGACATCGCGGACTTCGAGATCCGCACCGGCGAGTACGGGATGGACATCGAGAGCGAGGACCTGCAGGTAGACGACGTGGCCGAGGAATCGGCGGCGATAACCGAAGCCGTGCTGGCCGGCGAGCGCGAGGACGGCTTCGCCGACGCTATCGCGCTCAACGCCGCGCTCCGCATCTACGCCCGCGAAGACGCCGACAGCATCCAGGACGGCCTCGACCAGGCCCGCGACGCGATTTCTGACGGCAGTGCAGCGGAGACGCTCGACGATCTTCGGGCCTTCTAATCCGGGGACCGCGAGCAGAGCGGAATCCACTTCTACCGAGCGTGCAAAGGTGGTCTGATGGGACAACACGCTAGCGCTCGTGACAGCTCTGCGTGGACGGTACCCGCCGCAGAGACCCCCGGCATCCACGAGCTGGTCGATACCAACGGTATCAGACTCCACACCGTGACCGCCGGGCCGCCGGACGGCGACCTCGTCGTCCTGTTGCACGGCTTCCCGGAGTTCTGGTACGCCTGGAAACATCAGATTCCGGCGCTCGCGGATGCGGGCTACCGCGTGGTCGCGCCGGACCTCCGTGGGTACAACCATTCCGACAAGCCCGACTGCGTCGCGGCGTACCATATTGACGAACTGGTCGCCGACGTCGCGGGCCTTATTTCGGCGTTCGACCGCGAGCAGGCCCACGTGGTCGGTCACGACTGGGGCGGCGTAATCGCCTGGCAAACCGCCATCGACCGTTCCGATGTCGTCGACCAGCTCGCGGTCCTGAATGCACCCCACCCGTCAGCGTACGAGCGAGAGCTCCGCCGCTCGGTCGACCAACTGCTTCGGTCATGGTACGTGCTGTTCTTCCAGCTTCCCATGCTTCCGGAGATTTGCCTCCGGTGGAACGATTTCGCCATGCTGGAGCGTATCCTGACCGACGGGCCGACCCGTCCGAGTGCGTTCACCGAGACAGACATCGAGCGGTACAAGCGGGCGCTCGGGCAACCGGGTGCGCGTACGGCCGCAGTCAACTACTACCGGGCGCTTGTCCGGCGGAACGCAAAGCTGACGCTCACGCAGGGCGGCGTCGGCAACCGTCCAGTGACAGCGTCGACGCTCCTTGTCTGGGGTGTGCAGGACGATGCGCTCTCGCTCGATCTGACTCAGGACCTCGAAGAATGGGTCCCGGACTGCCGAGTCGAGCGGCTCCCGGCGGCGAGCCACTGGGTCCAGTTCGACGCCCCCGAGCAGGTGTCGGAGCTACTGCTGTCACACCTACCGTAGTCCGGTATAGCGAACAGCCGACACTCTCGCTCGCGTGGCGACGTGTCGGGCTCCCGCGTCCCGCCACACGACGGCTACTTAGACCATGGCAGCGCTGGCCCCGTTGTAGTACTTGAACTTTCGGTCAGTGGGCAGGCTTTTCTGCCGGGCTTCCCTCCGATTGAGTATGAGCGACCTGACTGCGACCCTCCACACGACAGAGGGCGAGATCGAAGTCGAACTGTACGACGAGCGCGTGCCGACTACCGTTGAGAACTTCGTCGGTCTGGCCGAAGGGGCCGACGACTACGACGGGACCGAAATCGGCCCAGGGACTGGCGCGTGGGAAGACCCCGAATCCGGCGAGAAGCGCATCGACCCGCTGTACACTGACATCGACATCCACCGTATCATCGAGGACTTCATGATCCAGATGGGCGACCCGACCGGCACCGGCCGCGGCGGCCCCGGCTACTCCTTCGACGACGAGTTCCACGACGAACTCAGCCACGACGGCCCAGGTGTCCTCAGCATGGCCAACAGCGGCCCGAACACCAACGGCTCACAGTTCTTCATCACGCTCGACGCTCAGCCCCACCTCGACGGCAAACACGCCGTCTTCGGGAAGGTCATCGACGGGATGGAGGTCGTCGAATCCATCGGCAACGTCGACACCGACCGCAACGACGCGCCGACCGAGGAAATGCTCCTGGAATCGGTCGAAATTCACCGGTAACCACACAACATTTTCGTCGTTCCGACCGAGCAACCGATAGTGGCACACGTCAAGCGACTCACCGTCTACCCCGTCAAGGCGCTGGACGGCATGGACTGCGAATCGGTATCGATCCGCCCAGGCGGCACACTGGCGCACGACCGCGAGTTCGCCATGTTCGACGCCGATGGCGACGTGGTCAACGGGAAGCGGACCGACCGCGTCCACGACATCGACACCAGTTACGACACCAGAACGGGAACACTGTCGGTCACCACCGACGGCGATAGCGTGTCGTTCGAACTCCGGGATGCAGGTGAACGCACCCGGGCCGCCGAGTGGCTCAGCGAATTTTTCGATGTGGACCTGACTGTCGAGCACGACGAGACGCTTGGCTACGTCGACCGGCGAGAGATGGGGCCGTCGGTCATCAGCACCGCGACGCTGGAAACCGTGGCGTCGTGGTTCGACGACGTGACAGTTGCCGGGCTGCGACGGCGACTCCGCGCGAACGTTGAGGTCGGCGGGGTCCCGGCGTTCTGGGAGGATCGGTTCGTCGGTGCGGACGCTCCTGCCTTCCGGGCCGGCGGCGTTCGCTTCGAAGGGGTGACTCCCTGCGGTCGCTGTGTGGTCCCTCAGCGGGACCCCGACACCGGCGAGGAAACACCGGAATTCCGGGAGCAGTTCATCGAACGCCGGCAAGAGACGTTCCCGGAGTGGGCCGACCGCGACGCCTTCGACCACTTCTACACCCTGATGCTCATCTCCCGTGTTCCCGAGGCCGACCGTGGCGCGGACCTCGCCGTCGGGGACCCCGTCGAGGTCGTGCCGGCGGCCGAACCGTAGCGAGGTGCGACAGCGAGACCGACAATCGAAAGACGGTCCGTCTCGAATAGGGCGTAATGGCAGACGCGGACGATCACGTCGACCCGAGCGAGTTCGGCGAACAGGACGGCCCCCCGGTCGAGGAGAAGCCGTACAAGATAATTTTCGAAGCCAACAAGTGCTTCGGCGCGGGCAAGTGCGCCGAGAAGTCACGTAACTGGACGCTCGACCTAGACACCGGCATCGCCAAGCCCGAGGCCTACTTCATCGACGAGGAGGACCTCGATCACAACGTCGCGGCCGCGGAGGCCTGCCCGGCGAAGAAAGACCGGGGCATCATCCACGTCATCGACCGACGAACAAACGAAGAAATCGCCCCGGACCCGAACGGCGACGGGTCACTCTCCGTCGACTGGTAGCGCAGTTTCTGATAGCAGCAGTTCTACCACCATCTATCAGTCCGCGTAGATACCGGTGCGCGCGGTCAAAGCCGCCGAGAACTCGGTTCTACGGGGGTGAATTTCCGCATCCAGAGAACAGCCGCTACAGTATATATCATGTAAGATTACTATAGATAATAAACTGAATTTCTTCATGCGAGCAGTTTAATATTTCAAGCTACTGTATGACATAACTTCTATTTGTAGGGGGCAATTTGGGTATCAATATGCCACGTTCAAGTAGCATGGAACGGCGATCGTTTCTGAAAGCAACGGGCAGTGCCGCGGCGGCCGCAGCGCTGGCGGGATGTTCCAGTGATAGTGAGGGGACTGAGGGAGCAGAGGAAGGGACCGGCGGTGGTATGGACTCGACGGACTCCAGTGGGGGCGATGTCGGGACCGACCTGAAACAAGAAGGGGACCTCTGGCGGGTCAACACGGGGACGATGACGACGATGGATCCGATCGAGGCGACCGACACCCAATCGGGAATCGTCATCCAGCAGATGTTCGACCCGCTGATGAACTATCCCGACAGTCAACCCGCTGTAGAGGGGCTTATGGCTGCGGACTATGAGGTATCTGATGATTTCACGACCTACACGTTCCAGTTGAAAGACGCAACCTTCCACAACGGGGACACCGTAACTGCCAGTGACTTTGTCTACGCGTTCGAGCGGCTGACTGCATCCGACAACTCCAGTCGTGCCTATTTCGTTCTGGACTCACTGGGCGTGACACACGAAACGACGACCGAGACGATCGACGGCGAAGAACAGGAAGTGTACAAGCCGGGGACGCTCGGTGTCGAAGCTGTCGACGAAACAACGCTCGAGATCCAGCTGGAGTCACCGTTTGCCTCCACGCTGGAGATGCTCGCGTACTCCTCCTTCGCACCGGTTCCAGAGGGCATGATCGGCGACATCGAAGGGTACGAGGGCGAGGTGACACAGGCCGAGTTCTCAAGTTCAAGCCCGATCGGCAACGGTCCGTTCGAGTTCGACACGTGGGACTCCGGCACTGAGGCCAGAGTCAGCGCGTACGACGACTATTACGGTGAGAACCCGAACGTCGACGGCGTCCACTTTGCAGTCATCGAGAGCGATTCGGCCCAGTACAACTACGCGATGAACCGCAACGCCGACATCTTCGAACTCCCCACGGCGCAGTACGACCCCGGGAAGGTATCCGTCGAGGAGGAAGACGACCAGGGTCGTCAGAACGGAACCTACGGCGAGTTGCGTAACGGCGCCACGGCCAATTACTCCGGTGTGTCGAACATCGGGGTATTCTATCTCGGCTTTAATATGGCCAGCGTGCCCAAGCCGGTTCGTCAGGCGGTCGCATACGCGATGAACCAGCACACCGTTGTCGAGCAGGTGTTCAAACAGCGCGGCGAACCCGCGTACAACTTCACGCCGAAATCCATCTTCCCCGGCGGCCCCCAGAACTACAACGACCGCGCCGAAAACGAGTACCCGTACGGCTACGACGACAGCCAGCTCGGAGAGGCCCGCTCGGTGATGGAAGAGGCTGGCTACGGCGATAACGAGCGTGTCGCCATCGAGCTGACAATCTACGAGTCCGGCGTCTGGAGCGAAACTGCGAGCATTCTTCGGGACCAGCTTGAGAGCGTCTACATCGACCTCGAAGTCAATCAGGCACCGTTCAACACGCTCCTCGAACGCGGTCGCAACGGCGAACTAGAGATGTACTCGCTTGGCTGGGTCGCCGACTGGCCCGCCCCAGACAACTTCCTCCAGCTGCTGAACCCGCCACAAACCGATACGAGCCTCGATTTCCCGATCTCGTACGTCAACTGGCAGCCGGAGAACGGCGACGCTGCACAGCGGGCTGAGGAGGCGTATCAGTCAATCGCCGAGAACCCGGCACCGACGGAAGAAGATCAGGCTGCCCGGAACGACGCATACGTCCAGCTTGAGGACGCCAACTGGGAAGACGTCGCAATGCTGCCGGTGTATCACGAGCTGACTGAGCTGTTTTGGTACGACCACGTCGACTTCACGCCGCCAGCCGGGATGGGGCCGAGCCGACAGAAGATGAACACTGTGTCGCTCGGAGACAGATAGTAATCGCGTCCCCGCTGGCGTAATCGTCCCCGTCACGGTTGGTGACGGGAATAACGCAGCCCTCAGAGATTATGAACTCACAAGTACCCGTACAACGGAGACAAGCTAAGCCATGAGCCGCGCTACGTATATGCTCAAGCGCTTGGTACTGTCGATCCCTGTTATTATATTCGGAACGACAGTAACGTTCGCAATTATCCGGCTGGGACCCCTCAGTCCTGCAGCGGCGATCCTCGGCCCGCAAGGTGACGCTCGCGCGATTCAACAGATCGAGCAACGGTTGGGACTGAACGATCCGCTCTGGGAACAGTACTTCGACTTTATGGGAAATCTGTTCCTGTTCGATCTGGGCCAGTCGTGGGTAATCAACTCCGGCACGCCGGCCGTTGACCTCATCATCAGCTACGCACCGCGGACGATCTGGCTCGGATTCTGGGCGGTCGTGATCGCCATCGGAATCGGCATTCCGCTCGGCTTCTACGCCGGCCTGAATCCCAATACGTTCTCGGATTACTTCGCCTCCTTCGGTGGGATTGTCTGGCGAGCGATGCCGAACTTCTGGCTTGCGGTCATTCTGGTGACGGTACTCTCGCAGTCGGAACAGCTGTTTGGGTTCAGCTGGACCAGCTTCATCGTGGAAACGAACGTCGTTACCTCGCCGAACCTCGCCGTGCTGAGGAATCCTACGAGGCTGATAACTGACCCGGGGCAGGCATGGACCAACCTCGCGAAAGCGACAAAGCAGATACTGCCGCCCGCACTGGTGCTCGGGTCCGCGTCGATGGGTACGGAGATGCGTATCGGCCGAACTGCCGTTCTCGAAACGATCAACTCGAAGTACGTCGAGACGGCCAAGGCCAAGGGCGTCTCACCGCGGGTGCTGGTCTGGAAGCACATCTTCCGGAACGCGCTGATTCCACTCGTGCCGGTAATCACTGCGGAAGCGTTCATCCTGATCGGCGGGTCAGTGCTCGTCGAGACTGTCTTCTCGATCAATGGCATCGGCCTGCTGTTCGTCAAGGCGGCAAAACAGGGTGACCTACCGCTTGTTGGAACTCTGATGTATCTATTTATCCTCCTTATCGTCGGGCTGAATATCGTACAGGACTTCGCGTACACAATTATCGATCCACGCGTGGGGTACGACGCATGATGGAGACAGAACCCACCGAAGACATCGATCAGCCGTTGCGGGACCGGCTCAAGGCACACCCCGGGCCGGCACTGCTGTGGGGTGCCGTCCTCTGTGTCCTGTTACTGCTTGAGGGACCAACGTATCTCGATGGGCTGCTGGGTGCGATAGGCTACGGACTCGCACTGCTCCCGGGATCGCCCGGTGCCGAGGCGTTCGCCAGTGCATCAGCCTTCTTCGGCGAACTGCCACATCTGCTGAGCCGAGAACTGATACCCAACCGGGGGTACTACGACGGGAGCGCCTGGCAGGGCACGTTCCTCGGCCTCGAGCCCAAGTACGCATGGCTCATCCGTTTCCTGCTGGTGTATGCATACGTTGCAGTCCTGCTGGGCTGGCTGTGGTACGGCTACGTGCTCTTCCGCCGGCACTATCGCGCTGCTGACTGGACGCCAACTGACGACGTCATCGACCGACTCCGAAGCCACTACTGGGGCCTGTTCGGGCTCGCTGTCGTCGTCTTCTTCATTACGATGGCCGCGTTCGCGCCCGTTATCGGCCCAACGACGGCCGAAGAGAACATTGAAGGACCGTACTCCTACGATATGCAGTACTACAACGAGGACACGGAGACGGTCGAAAATATCACCATCGGCGAAGCGAACCTCGGTTCCGCCTCCCGTGGTAGCGGGGACAGCAATGTCGGGATCTGGAGTTACGACGACTTCGGGCGGTTCCACCCTGTCGGAACGCTCGTCAGCGGCAAGGACCTGTTCACCTTCCTCGCCTTTGGCGCACGGGTGTCGCTGTTCATCGGCCTCGGGTCGATGGCGATTGCAGGCGTTATCGCGACGACGCTGGCATTAGTTACCGCCTACTACAAGGGGGTGGCCGACCTCATCGTGGTACTGACCAGTGACTCCGTGCAGGCAATGCCAGCATTGCTGTTGGTAATTCTTGCGACAGTTGTATTCAAGAACCACTGGATAGCAGAGTTATACAACGGGGCGATGCTGTTCATCCTCCTGTTTGCGTTAATACGCTGGCCAGGGTTATGGCGAGCAGTACGTGGCCCCGCGTTACAGGTCGGCGAACAGGAGTGGGTCGACGCGGCAAAGAGTTACGGCCAGCGACCCACTGTGATTATGCGGAAACATATGGCACCGTATATCCTCGGCTATCTCCTGGTTTACGCCTCCCTGACGCTCGGTGGCGTCATTATTTCCGTCTCTGCCCTCTCGTTCATCGGACTCGGGATTACCGCCCCGACTCCTGAGTGGGGTCGGGCGATCAACATCGGGCAGCAGTACGTCGCCAGTCAGTCCTGGCACATCTCGCTCATTCCGGGTCTCCTGATTACGCTGGTTGTCACTGGATTCAACGCGCTAAGTGACGGGATTCGTGACGCTATCGACCCACAGAGCGAGGGTGCTGAAGGCGGTGCAGCTGGCGCGGCCGCCGGAGGTGGTGGCGGATGAGCCACACCGAAGACGGCGAGCCGCTGCTGGCCGTTGACAACCTCCGGACCGTGTTCCACAGCGATCGAGAGGAGATCCGTGCTGTCGACGGGGTATCCTTCGAAATCGCTCGTGGCGAGACGCTCGGTATCGTCGGCGAATCCGGCTCCGGCAAGAGCGTCACCGCACGCTCGATAATGGGACTGGTCGACAGTCCGGGCGAAATCCGCGAAGAGTCGTCTATACGGTTAGACGGGCGAGAGCTGACGACGCTTTCGGAGAAGCAATACCGGTCAGTTCGTGGCGGGGACATCGCGATGGTGTTTCAGGACCCGCTGAGCTCACTCAACCCGGTGTACACTGTCGGGAACCAGATCATCGAGGCGCTGGAGCTCCACCGCGATATGGAAGGGGCCGAAGCCAAGTCGGAAGCCATCGAACTGCTGCGTGCGGTCGGCATCCCCGACGCGGCGCGGCGTGTCGATGAGTTCCCACACGAGTTCTCCGGCGGGATGCGCCAGCGAGCCGTCATCGCGATGGCACTGGCCTGTGACCCGGACCTGCTCATCTGTGATGAGCCGACGACAGCGCTCGACGTCACCATTCAGGCCCAGATTCTGGACCTGTTACAGGAAATCCAGGCGGAGCGTGACATCGGTATCATGTTCATTACGCACGACATGGGCGTCATCGCGGAGGTCGCCGACCGCGTCGCCGTGATGTACGCCGGCGAAGTCGTCGAGCGAGCACCCGTAGAGGAACTGTTCGCGAACCCACACCATCCATACACACAGGGACTCCTGCAGAGTATTCCCGGCCGAAACCCCAGTACGGATCGGCTGCCTACTATCGAAGGAGACGTACCGACGCCACACGAATCGGCGTCGTACTGCCGGTTCGTCAGCCGATGCCCGAAGGGCTTCGACGAGTGTGAACGAGTTCATCCCGCTCACGTGGAGGTCGGCGACTCAGCAGACCACACTGCCGCGTGTCTCCTGTACCCCGAAGATATGCCTACCGATGACACTGTGACACAGCACGAAGAGAACGCGGACCAGACAGGCGTCGAAGCAGACGAAGCGCTGTCAGCGGACGACTGGCCGGCTGCGGAGCGAAACGCCGGAGAGGATACCAGTTCGGTCGGGTCTGAAGACAGCGATGCCCGGGCTGACGGTGGCCACGGCCACAGTGCCGGGGACAGCGGCGGACACCGCAACGGAGGGGACACAGATGAGTGAATCAGTTGTCGACACTGTGTCGCACCAGACCGGCGAGACGTTGCTCGATGTGCAGGACCTGAAAACCTACTACGAAGACGGTGGATTGCTCGGAGGCGACCCGGTGAAAGCCGTCGACGGCGTGAGCTTCGAAATCTCGCGCGGCGAGACGTTCGGGCTAGTCGGTGAATCCGGCTGTGGGAAGACAACCCTGGGTCGGACGCTCATTCAACTGGAGACAGCGACGTCCGGCACGGTTTCCTTCGATGGGACGGATATAACTGAGCTCAGCGGCGGCGACCTCAAGGAGTGGCGCCGCAACGCCCAGATGGTGTTTCAGGACCCCGAGTCGAGCCTCAACGACCGGATGACTGTCGGCGAAATCATCCGCGAGCCGCTGGACGTTCACGAACAGGGCACGGCCCGCGAGCGTCGGGAGAAGGTGCGGACACTGCTCGACCAGGTCGGGCTCATGCCGGAGCACTACTACCGGTATCCCCACCAGTTCTCCGGCGGACAGCGGCAGCGAATCGGCATTGCTCGCGCACTCGCACTCGAACCGGAGTTCGTCGTCCTCGACGAGCCCGTTTCGGCACTCGACGTGTCCGTTCAGGCCCAGATACTCAATCTGTTGGAGGAACTGCAAGAGGAGTTCGGTCTCACGTACCTCTTCATCGCACACGACCTGAGCGTGGTTCGGCACATCTGTGACCGCGTCGGGGTGATGTACCTCGGGAACCTCATGGAGGTCGGGCCGACGGAACAGCTGTTCCAGCGCCCGGAAAACCCATACACGCGCGCATTGCTGTCGGCGATTCCGGAACCGGACCCGACAGTTCAGGTGGACCGGATTACCCTGCCGGGATCACCACCGAGTCCACGGGATCCGCCGGAAGGGTGTCCCTTCGCAACGCGGTGTCCCGTCCGGATTCGGCCCGAGGACATAGACGCTAGCGATGCGGTGTGGGACCGGATTCGGGAGTTCCGGGATGTCATTCGCGAGCGGTCCCGTGCGGAACAGTCGATCGGTGAGCGGCTCAAGGAACGACTCGGGTTCGACACCGCGCTGGCCGACAGCGAGGAAATCGTCGACGAGGAGTTCAGCGACGTAGACCTCCCGCGGGACGTACGGGAGCACGTCGAACAGGCTGCAACGTACCTCAGTGATGGCGACCCCGACGCCGCCCGTGCCTATCTCAGAGAAGTGTTCGGCGGTCAGTGTGACACCGAAACGCCGCAGTACTACGATGTCGACGACGGACGGATGAGCTTCTGTCACCGGCACGCACAGGAGCACGTCTCCCCTGGCGACGAACTGCGCCGACGTGGATACGACACGCACGATGGATAACCTGGCGGGAAAGGTACTCGATCTGCTGTGGTACGCCCTCGGCGTAACGCTCACAGCCACGCTTATCGGTAGCGTGCTCTCGCCGCTCCGTGGCGGTGGCTGGGTGACAGTGAAGTTCGTGCTGTTTTTCGTCGGCTTCGCGCTGTTCGGCTACGCCTCGGTCACGCTGTGGCGTGCGCCGTCTCTCGATTCCGACGAGCCCGGCGAATCCGGCGTGTCGTTCGGTGTGTCAGCGCGCAAGCGGACGCCATTTGAGTCGCTGCTGGCTCGTGTCGTCCCGCCTCTCGATACGCTCGCCCCGCCCGAAGACCGACTCTCGCCGCCGGTGAAACTCTTCGTTGCGAGCCTGTTTGTCCTCGGACTCTCTCTGAGCATGGAGGTCGTTTTCGGCGTCCAGTGACACCACCATTTACCTCCCGCGGACGTAACGACAGGATATGGTTAAGACAGGTGGCGAGGGGACAGACGACCTCGAACGGCTTGCTGCCGGTTCGGACGACCGCAAGGCGTCGTGGAAACAGACGCTAGAAGAGACACAGGCACTGGCGGATCAGCGGCGTTCTAACGGCCGCGAGGCCGTCGTCGTCCCGGCCGGGGATGCCGGCCTGCGGACAGTCGACGATGGTGACAGACTCGAACTCGTGTTCGTCATTCCGGGCAATAAGGCCGAGGACGTGACGCGACTGGTCGAATCGAACCCCCTCGAAGCGTATGACGTGTACCGGCGGACGGTCGGAGAGCAGGCGTTTCTGGCCATCGAATACTTTGACCCGGACACCGCGTCGCTGTTCATCGCTGGCGCATACGAGCTTCGAGACGCCGGAAACGCGGTTACTGCTGCGAACGACGGTGCGACGTTCCAGACGTTGCTCAGGAAACTGGACGGGACACCGGTTGCGACGTTCGACCACACGGACCGGACGAAGTTCCTCCCGACCGACAGACTCCCAGTCGAGGAGTAGGGATCAGTGTCGGAGGGAGTGACAGTCGAATCGGTGTGTCACAACCCTCATCAAGTGCCGCCGACGTGACGGCGGTGGGACACGAGAGGCCATCTCGCAGTCCAAGACCGAAAGGACCATTCACTAGCCCCCGCAGAGTTCAATCTGCGCGAGGGTAGCCGAGCTTGGCCAAAGGCGGTGGGCTTAAGACCCGCTCCCGTAGGGGTCCGTGGGTTCGAATCCCATCCCTCGCATAAATCCGCTCGAACGATGTGAGAGCGTGTGAACCGTTTTGATGGCGATTCGAACCACCGTCCAGCAGATACCGTGGCTCGGAGACAGTTCGCCGCAAACGGTCACAAGATGCAACGCTGATCGCTCACCGGAGACACGCACAGTAGTCCGACGTGTCCCAGATGTGGCATAGCTTGTGTAGGTGACAGATTCGAGTGCGGTAGTGACACGACGGAGAGTGTCCGGACACGACGCGTTTTTGCACGTCTGTGGCCTATACCGTCGTAATGACTGATGTGCCAGATGACGTTGCCGAAGCGTTCGGCCGACACGATGCGCTCGTCCCGGCCGGGGATAGCTACGCGGTCGAGACGACGAACTTCGACGGCCGCGTGACTGCGACCGAGGGCGAGGAGTGGCGGACGAACTACGAGGTGACGGTCAGAGCGCCGTCGCTACAGGCCGCGACAAGCGACGAAGTCGGTGACGCCGTCATCGACGGCTGGCTCGAAACGATGGAACGACGGCTGGAGGACGCACCGAAAGCGACCCGAACTGCCGTCGAACTGGACGATTACAGCGTCGTCGAAGACGGCGAGCAGGTCGTGGTCACGTTCGAGTACACGATGGGTGGCGAACGGCAGGCCGCGGACGTCGCCAAGACCTTCGTCGAATACGTCGAGGGGACGTACGTCGAAGGCGTCATTCCTGGCTACGACTACGTCGGCGTCGTGGCTGACCTGCTCAACTCTGCGAGTACCGGCGGGAGCGAGGGCTCTCGTGGCGGGACGCCGCTGTAGCTGTACGATTCTAGGTGCGGAAAACCGTGGCCGCGTCGTTTAGTCCATCGCGATATAGGTCTGTGTCGTTTCGACGCCCTGGATTTCCTGGATATGTGTCGCTGCGACGTCCTTGACTTCGGCGGGCGTCTCTACGTTGACTTTTGCGATGAAGTCGACGTCACCGGCGACGATATGGGCCTCGACAACGCCGTCGACGGCTTCGATGTCGTCTTTCAGACGGTCCGCGTCACCGGTGTGGGCTTTGACCATAACGTAGGCAATGACCATATTCAGGCACCTCCAAGCGCGGTCGCGCGTTCTGATTCACCGACAACGATACTACGGACATCGGAGAGCGTCCCGAAGTCGGCCAGTATCACGACTCGGTCACCGGCCTCTAGCGTTTCGTCCGGGTCGGGAATGGCGAGCGGGTCCTCACCTTTCCCGTGCGCCATCAGCCGGGAATCCGACGGAAGCTCCAGTTCCGACAGCGTGTACCCTTCCATCGGCGACTGCCGCTGGATGGTAAACTCCACGAGCTGGAGGTTCTGTGCGATGTCGGCGACTGCGCGGATGTTCCCGCCCAGCAACGCGTTCTTGGCGGCGATAGCGCCCAGCCGTTCGGGGTAAATAATCTCGTCGACGTCGGAGGCGTAGCGTCGGTAGATCTCCTCGCGGTAGTCCTCGTCGATACGCATAACGGTTCGACAGCCGTGTTCCTTGGCGATCATACAGGCGACGAAGTTGTCGTTCAGGTCGCCGGTGAGCGCGCCGAGTGCGTCAGCAGCTTCGAGATCGGCGTTGCCGAGCGTTTCCTCGATAGCGCCGTCGCCCGCGATCACCTCGAAACCAGCCGTTCGCGCGCGCTCAACTGCGTTCTCATCGCGCTCGATGAGGACAACTTCGTGGCCACTCTCTTGCAGGACGCGAGCCGTCCGCAGTCCGACACGACCTGCACCCACGATAACGAATCGCATACACGCTCCTATGGGGCGGGGGTGAATAAAAGTACCCACCCGGTAGAACCACCGGACGACTTGACCACGCTATCAAACAATACAGCCGTTGTTTTTCCCTGACGGAACCTTTTTCGTGCTATGATACGACACACCACAATATGGTTAGCGCGTTCATTATGATCAAGACCGCTGCCGGCAAATCAGAAGAACTCCTTGCGGCAGTTCGCGACGCCGAGGGCATCACCGAGGCACACATCGTCGCCGGGCAGTACGATATCATCGCCGAAGCGACGGGCACGGAGGTGTACGATATCATGCAGTCGGTCTCGGGTCACGTCCGTGATCTCAACGGTGTCGCTGACACGCGCACGTACATCTGTTTAGAGTGAGCGAGCCACGTTGTTTCGACACGGCAAAGGGACTTGCCGCCCTACGTCGAACATGGTCAGTGTCGCCGGTATTATCGGCCTGCTCGTCATCGTGCTGGTCAACAGTGCTGTGACGGCGCTCATGACGCGCTTTTTCCGCGTCCGCTTGCACACGCGATGGGGAAGCCTCGTCTACTCGCTGCTCCTCTGTCCGGTCGTCATGGTCGTCATCCTGCTGGTGTTGAGTGGCGTATTCCGTCTCGGCGCGGACCTCGGGTCCACGACAGCCGTGCTGCTCGTGACTGTCGTTGTTCCACTCGCTACCGGGATGACGTTCGATTACTTCTGGATGCCTGCCCCCGACGAGGTCGAACTGCCGGCGTCGATGGACTAATCGAGAATCGCCGCTCGGACGCGTTCGTACACGGTGTCTGGATCGGCGGTTGCGTCGACGCGTACGAACCGCTCCGGGTCGGCGTCAATGAGTCGCTCGTAGTTATTACGAACCGTTGAAAGATAGTCAGCAGTTTCGAACTTGTTCGTCGCGCCGCTTCGCCGTGCGGCGGTTTCGGGATCGAGATCGAGATACACGGTCCGATCCGGCGGACGGGTCCACGGGGCGTGGACCTCCCGGACGTACGACAGCGGGTCGTCGAACGTCTCACTAGCTTCGAGTGTCGCACCCTGATAGGCGTACCGCGAGTCGCTGTAGCGGTCGGAGACGACGAGCCGCTCCTCGCCGAGCGCAGGTCGGACCGTGTTCGAGAGATGCGCGGCGTGGTCGGCCGTGTAGAGGAACAGTTCGGCCAGCGAGTCCGCGTCGTCGTCGTCGATGGATCGCTGGACGGCGTCCCCGTACCAGGTGTCGGTCGGTTCGCGCGTGAACACGGCGTCATCGGGGACCGTGTCGTCGCTTCGGAGCCGTTCCCACACGGTCGTCTTGCCGCTCCCGTCCAATCCTTCGAGTGTGACGAGCATACCTCACAATCCGTGTGGGGGGACGTAAGCGCCCCGACCTCGACAGTGCATCCGTAAGCTGACACAAGTGACCGGACTGCGGGCCGGTCAGACGAACAAATACGCCCACCTTTACGGTTCTACCGACCGTACTGGAGTCTATGGATGTACTTGTCGTCGGCGGGACTGGATTCATCGGACAACACCTGTGCCGTGAACTCGACGACCGAGGACACACCGTCACTGCGCTGTCCCGGTCACCAGAAGATGCGACGCTTCCCAGTGATGTCAAAACCGTTACTGGGGATGTCACGGAGTACGACAGCATCGAGAGCGCGTTCGAGGGCCAGGACGCGGTGTATTATCTGGTCGCACTGTCGCCCCTGTTCAAGCCAGACGGCGGCGACAAGATGCACGAGCGGATCCATCTCGGCGGGACGGAAAACAGCGTGCAAGCCGCGGAGGAGCACGACGTTGAACGGTTCGTCCAGCTGAGCGCACTGGGTGCAGACCCCAATGGCGACACGCATTACATCCGGTCGAAGGGAGAGGCCGAGCGGGTCGTTACGGAGTCTTCGCTGGACTGGACCATCTTCCGGCCGTCGGTCGTCTTCGGCGAGGGCGGGGAGTTCGTCTCCTTCACGAAGCGTCTCAAAGGGATGTTCGCGCCGGGCGTTCCGCTGTATCCGCTCCCCGGCGGCGGCAGACAGACGAAGTTCCAGCCCATCTGGGTCGGCGACCTCGTGCCGATGCTCGTCGACAGTATCGAATCCGAAGAACACGTCGGCGA
Source organism: Haloarcula japonica DSM 6131 (assembly GCF_000336635.1). Lineage (GTDB taxonomy): Archaea > Halobacteriota > Halobacteria > Halobacteriales > Haloarculaceae > Haloarcula > Haloarcula japonica. Next base: position 158,307 of record NZ_AOLY01000039.1, read on the forward strand.
GACCTACGAGATCGGTGGACCGGAAGTTCTGACGCTCAGGGACGTGACAAATCAGGTGTACGATGCCGAAGGGTCGTCGGTAAGCATCGTCCCGCTTCCGATGCCGCTAGCGAAGGTCGGTCTCTCTGTTCTGGGGAGCGTCGGGTTCCCGATGGGTGCCGACCAGTACCGCTCACTCAAATTCGATAACACTCCGGCAACGAACGAAATCGACGCGTTCGGCGCTAGTAGTGGCTCTCTAACGACACTCAGCGGATACCTCCACGGATAAGCGTCGACAGTAGCCACCCCCTAAAGAGAGTTGTGTTAGCTAGTATTGATTTTCAATCCTGGCTTTCACGGCTGAGATCCGGGCAAAACACTTATACTCGCTATCGCTCTTTGACCCTTTAAGCGGAGAACCATATAATGAAACTGGCGATGATCGGCTTCGGGCAGGCCGGTGGCAAAATTGTGGACAAATTCCTCGAGTACGACAAGGAGACCGGCTCGGGAATCGTCCGCTCGGCTGTTGCCGTCAACACGGCGAAAGCAGACCTGCTTGGGCTAGAACACATTCCGGAAGAGAATCGAGTGCTTATCGGCCAGGCCCGCGTCAAGGGCCACGGCGTAGGCGCGGACAACGAACTCGGCGCGGAAATCGCCGAAGAGGACATCGACGAGGTGCAGGGTGCGATTGACAACATCCCCGTCCACGAAGTCGACGCCTTCCTCATCGTCGCCGGTCTCGGCGGCGGGACGGGGTCGGGCGGGTCACCGGTCGTCGCGAAACACCTCAAGCGCATCTACACCGAACCGGTGTACGGCCTGGGCGTCCTGCCGGGCAGTGACGAGGGTGGCATCTACACCCTCAACGCCGCCCGCTCGTTCCAGACGTTCGTGCGCGAGGTGGACAACCTCATGGTGTTCGACAACGACGCCTGGCGACAGACCGGCGAGTCCGTCGAGGGCGGCTACGACCACATCAACGAGGAGATCGTCCGGCGCTTCGGCGTGCTGTTCGGGGCCGGCGAAATCGAGGCCGGCGACAACGTCGCAGAGAGCGTCGTCGACTCCTCGGAGATCATCAATACGCTCGACGGCGGCGGCGTCTCCACCGTCGGCTATGCCTCCGAGGACGTAGAAGTCTCCTCGGGCGGCGGTGGCCTGCTCTCGCGGTTCAAGGGCGACGACTCGTCCGACGACTCGATGGACACGGCGAACACGACGAACCGCATCACGTCGCTCGTCCGGAAAGCCGCGCTCGGCCGGCTGACGCTCCCCTGTGAGATCGAGGGGGCGGAGCGTGCCCTGCTCGTGATGGCAGGGCCGCCGGAGCACCTGAACCGGAAGGGAATAGAGCGCGGCCGGAAGTGGCTCGAGGAGCAGACCGGTTCAATGGAGGTCCGCGGTGGCGACTATCCGACCAACGCCCCGAAAGTGGCCGCATCCATCCTGCTGGCCGGCGTCCACAACGTTCCCCGCATCAAGGAACTCCAGCAGGTCGCCATCGAGGCCCAGGACAACATCGACGATATCCGTAACCAAAGCGAAGATAACTTAGAGGACTTGGTCGAAGACGACGAAGATGAACTTGATCCGCTGTTCTAACAAGACCGCCGCACTCCTCTGTGTTGTCGCGCTGCTCGCGACCGCCGGCACAGCGAGTGCGTTCTCTGTCTCTGCCGAGGGAGTCCCGACCGAGACGGCCGTCGAGGAAGAGGTGTCGGTAACGTACACGATTGACGACCCGTTCACCGACGCACCGAACGAGTGGACGCTCGCCGGCTCGACCGAACTCAAAGACGTTAGCTGGACGGTCACTGTGTTGCGTGCGGGTAGCCAGGTGAGCCAAGAAACCTACGGCGACCAGTCCTTCGAGCAGGATCTGGAGATCGACAATAACGGAGACCAGGTTCGGGTCGAACTCGTCGGCACGACGCCGGCCATCTCGAACTACACATACGACCCGGCACAGAACTATCAGGTCGCCTCGCTCAGTCGTATCAGCGGGAGCAACGAGGACGAGTTCCGCAACGATACTGTTCACCACTACACTGAAGAGAGCCAGTCAGCGAGACAGGCAATCGACGACGCACAGGCCGCAATCGACGAAGCCGGTGGGAACGAAGAGGCCGAGGAGCTAGTCAGTAGCGCTATCTCCTCCTACGAGAACGGGAACTTCCAGAACGCCCAGGACCTCGCCGGGCAGGCCGAGAATCAGGCACAGCAGGCCCAGCAGAGCGCCCAGACCCAGCGAACGCTCCTGCTGATCGGTGGCGGACTCGTCGTCCTCCTGCTGCTGGTCGGCGGCGGCTACTACGCGTACACCCAGATGGGTGAGGACGACTACTCCAAGCTGTAATGCGTCTCGTCGTCCCCGTCTCGGGGTCTGACCCCAAAACGCGACTTGCATCCGTTCTTTCTCCCGACGAGCGCCGTGATTTTACCGAAGCGATGCTTGCAGACGTCGTCGACGCGGTGACAGCGGCGGGCCACGAACCGGAGGTCATCTCGACAGCACCGGTCGACTGTGCCGTGCCGGTCACCGTCGACGACCGCGGACTCGACCCGCTCGTCAACGACCTGCTCGCGTCGACAGTGACTAGCGGCGAAGGGGAATTTGCCGTCGTGATGGCAGATTTGCCGCTCATAACCCCGAAAAGCATCGAGCGACTGCTCGCCCCCGACGCCGACATCGTGCTGGCCCCGGGCCTGGGCGGCGGGACGAATGCCTTCGTCTGTCGGCACCCCGAGTTCATGGTCGACTACCACGGCGCGTCTATCCGCGACCACCGCCGGATCGCTCGGGACGTGGGAGCCGGCGTGGCCGAAATCGATTCCCGGCGGCTCGCGACCGACATCGACGAACCGGCCGACCTCGCTGAGGTGCTGCTACACAGCGACGGCGCGGCCGCGGACTGGCTCACTGACGCCGGTTTCAGTCTGTCGCTCACAGACGGCCGTGTCACCGTGAGCCGCGAGTGAAGGTTTTTATTTGTGGGGTGCACACCCCGGGACGTGATACCCGGCACGGACGCGTATGACGTCGCTATCGAGATCCCGGACGCCGATATCGAGCGCCTGCTGTCGGTGATGCCCGAGGACGTCGAGGCCGCGTCGGCGCTGTCCTACTGCCGGAACGTGTTCCTACCGCTGACGACCGCGTGCCGATACACCTGCACCTACTGCACGTACTACGACCCGCCGGGGCAAGCGGAGCTGATGGACCGCGAGGAAATCCGCGAGACCTGTCGTCGCGGGGCCGACGCCGGCTGTACCGAGGCGCTGTTCACCTTCGGAGACGACCCGGACAGCCGCTACACTGCGATCCACAACCAGCTCGATGAATGGGGCCACGACTCCATTCACGAATACCTCCGAGAGGCGTGTGAAATCGCGCTGGAGGAGGGGTTGCTCCCCCACGCCAATCCCGGCGACCAGACGCACGAGCAGATGGCCCACGTCGCCGACCTGAACGCCTCGATGGGCGTGATGCTGGAGACGACTACGGACGTCCAGGCCCACGGCGGCCCGCGAGCGAAAAGCCCCGGTCAGCGGCTCAATACCCTCCGCGTGGCCGGCGAACTCGGCGTGCCGTTCACGACTGGTATCCTCGTCGGTATTGGCGAGGACTGGCACCACCGCGCCGAGAGCTTGCTCGCCATCCGTGAGATGCACGAGCGCTACGGCCACATTCAGGAGGTCATCGTCCAGCCCGTCGTCGAGAACGAGCGCTGGCAGGGCGGCTCTCCCGATCTGGCGACAATGCGCCGGGTAACGGCGATGGCCCGCGCAGCGCTTCCCGAGGAGGTATCGGTGCAGGTCCCCCCGAACCTCGCGCCCGCCCGTGACCTGACCGACTGCGGCATCGACGACCTCGGCGGCGTCTCACCGGTCACGGTCGACCACATCAACCCCGAGTACGAGTGGCCCGCGCTACAGGAGCTGACGGCCGTCGCCGAGGCCGCCAAGGTACCACTGACGGAGCGGCTGCCCGTCTACGACCGATTCGTCGACGACGGCTGGCTCTCGAAGCCCATCGAGACGGCCATCGAGGCCGATGACGAGGCCGGCGAACGGTTCCGGTCGATACTGGACCGGGGTGTGAATCCAGTGACGCTGTGACACCGGCGACCAGCCCCTCAGGTGAACGGTCAGCCCGGCCAGAACAGACACCGGAAATCAATCACCTAGTTCTCTAGGCGATATCTACACAAACACTGGCGTACCAATATGTATCATGCCTGGGCGTGCCTCTGACAGCAGTGCCAGGCAGAATACTCTACCACGTCGACCACGGCCAGTGCCCAGCCGTGGTCCACTACTTTAATCGAGCAACGGCGTTCCGTCAGCTCGCGGCCCGAGTTGCGGGCCGAGCACGTCGGCGTCGGGGTCGATGACGCGGCGCTGCTCGTAGTCCGTCGAGCGCTCGACGGGCGTCCGGCCGATGGCGGTAATCATGTCGGCGTACTCCTGAAACGACCGGAACTCGCCGTAGTCGCCGCCCGCGCGCTTGGTGATCTCCTCGGAGAGGATGGTCCCCATGAAGTCGTCCGCACCGCAGGTGAGCATCTTCAGCCCTTGCGTGTCGCCGTATTTGACCCACGAGGACTGGATGTGGTCGACGTTGTCGAGGAACAGTCTGGAGACGGCGATCAGCAGTTCGTCCTCGTCGATAGTCGCACCCGATTCGACCATGCCACGCTCGTACAGCGGCGTCTCCTCGTGGACAAAGGATAGCGGGACGAACTCCGTGATCGCACCGGTCCGGTCCTGCAGGTCGCGGATGCGCTGCAGGTGCAGCGCGCGGTGGCGCTCGTTCTCGACGTGGCCGTACATCATCGTCGAGGTCATGTCGAGGCCGACCGACGCGGCCGCCTCCATCGCTTCGAGCCACTCATCGGTGCGGATCTTGCCCGGACAGATGACGTCCCGGACCTCGTCGACGAGGATTTCCGCCGCCGTGCCGGGCACGCTATCGAGACCGGCGTCTTGCAGTCGACCGAACACCTCCTCGTAGGACCAGTCGGTGCCGCGGCGGGCGTGATAGGCCTCCTCCGGCGTCATCGAGTGGAGGTGGACGTCGCCGACATTCATCGCCCGAATCTGCTCACAGTATGTGGCCGGGTCTTTCTCGTACTCGCTGGGCGAGCGGTAGTTCAGGTCCCCGCGGTCGCTGGCTTCGAGGATCTCCCGGTGTTCGTCGTCCAGCGCGAGCGCGGGGTGGAGTCCCGACACCGAACAGACCTCGTAGATGCCCCGGTCGAGGGCATCTCGGACGATTTCGCGGGACTCGCTCGGCGTCTTCGTGAAGCCGCCGTGGTCCTCCTGGTACTCGCTTCGGAACTGCTCGGAGCGGTCCTTGAAGTTACAGAACAGACAGCCAGTGTTGCAGGCCGTTGTGACGTTGTTGTTGAGGTTTGCGACGAAAGTGACTTCATCGCCGACGACCTCCGCCCGGCGGCGGTCAGCCGCTTCGAGCACCTGCTCTTTCCGGTCGTGGTCGATGCCGTCCCGGTCGGTGCCCGTCGTGAAGAGTTCGACCGCGTCGTCGACTGTCAGTCGCGTCCCGTCGCGCGCCTTGGCCAGCGCGTTCTCGAACGACTGGTCAGTCGTCGGACGGTGCTCGAACTCGGTGGAACCGTCCGGCGTATCGACAGTCTCTGAGACATCCGGCATTGCTGAACAGGACGGCAAGAACGGTCAAAAGCGTATGGGTCCGCACATGGCCCACAAGGCCGACAGGGCGGTGAGCGGCGACGGACGGCCGCAGTTGTGCGCCCACACGTTAGGTCGGCAATACGCCGCCGACCCAGCCCGCAGTCTCGATGATAACCCAGGCGACGAAGGCCGCGTAAGCGCCGAGTAACGCATACGATTCGAGTTCGCTCAACACCAGATCGGTCCGGAGCACGGTAAACAGGAGAATCGTCGCCCCGGTCAGCACGCCGAACATCGGTACGGCCATCGCGAAGTCAACGGTCCACGCCCCGGCGATGAGAACGCCGAGCGGGATGGCGACGAGCAGGTCGAAGGTGTTCGATCCGAGGACGTTCGCGAGCGACGTGACCCCGCGGTCGTCGCGGGCCGCCCGGACGCTGACGAGCGTGTCGGGGAGACTCGTCGCCGCCGCCAGAATCGTCACGCCGAGCAGGAACTCCTGAATGCCGGCGGCCCGACCGATGACCCTGACGGAGTGGACGAGGTTTTCCACAGCCACGAGAATGACAGCCAGGCCCAGCAGGAGGAAAAGCCACTGTCGCCCGACAGAGATACCGGCAGTCCAGTCCTCTTCGGGGTCGTGGTCGGCCGTATCCTGATACTGGATGAAGATGTACAGTCCGTAGAGGGTGATCGGAATCACCGCCAGTGGCCGCGTAATGACGCCCGTGAGCGTCGCCTCGCCGGGGTAGTAGATGACCGCAAGCGCCATCGTGATGAGCAGGACTGAGACGGAAAGCATGTAGAACTGCGCCTCCTTGTAGACGAGCGTCCGGCTCGATTCGAGTTCGTCGTCCGTGGCGACGCCTGCGACTGCGGGGATAATGAGGACGTTGAAGATTGCTGAACCGACGATTGCGCCGACGCCAAGCGGCATCGACCCGCCCAGCGCCGCGACGACGACGGTGGCGACTTCCGGGAAACTGGATCCGACGGCGACGATGATCGCCCCCTGTACGACCTCCGGGAGGCCGTAGTACGTCGCGAGCCGTTCGCTCGATGCTTCGAGCCAGTCACTCCCTTTCCAGATCGCTACCGTCGCGGCGACGATGATCGCAGCCTCGACCAACAGACTGGAAGCCATCAGACAGTCAGTCGACAGCCCGACAGAAAACGTTGCCTGCCGAGCGCGAGTGATACTGTCGGCTGTAAGTCTGGAAAGAATTTCGCTACCGCGAATATCTTACAATAGTTACAGCCAACAGTATGAGAAACGTCTTTGTCCCCGGCCCGAAAGGCGGGCACAATGACGAGCGTCAAGGAATTCCGCGTGGACGAACCGGCGACGGCCGAGGGGCTCGGCCGCGGCGCGTTCGTGTTCACGGACGACTACTCCGTGTTCGACTGGGGCAAGATGCCGGACCAGATCCCCGACAAAGGGGCATCGCTGTGTACGATGGGCGCGTACAACTTCCAGCTACTGGAGGAGAACCACGTTCCGACTCATTACGAGGGCGTCAGGCTCCCAGACAGCGACGAGGTGCTTGACCTCGGCGAGGCGCTGTCGGCCGACGCCGCTCCCAAGGAGATGGTCATCGAACTCACACAGGTCCCGGACCTCCCCTTCGAGGACGGGAGCTACGACTACGACGCCTACCACGCGGGGGCCGACGAGAACTACCTCATCCCGCTGGAGATCGTCTTCCGGAACCGCGTCGGCGTTGGGTCGTCACTTCGGTCCCGGACCGAGCCCGCCGACCACGGTCTCGACTACGACACGTGGCCCGAGGAAGTGGTCGATCTCGATGAGCCAATTGTCGAGTTCTCGACGAAGTACGAGGAACAGGACCGGTACCTCAACCGGGAGGCAGCCGACCGGATCGCCGGCGCGGCTAGCATCGACCGCCTCGAAGAACTGGCTCGGGCGGTCAACCACATCGTCACCGAGCAGGCCGCCGAAGCTGACCTCGTCCACGAGGACGGGAAGATCGAATGCCTCTACTACGACGGGGAGATCCGCGTGGCCGACGTGGTCGGCACCTTCGACGAGAACCGGTTCTCCCACGAAGGCCAACAGGTCTCGAAGGAGGTCATCCGCCAGTACCACAAACGCACCCAGCCTGAATGGGTCGAGGCCGTGAGCGAGGCCAAACAGCAGGCCGACGCGGAGAGCGTCGCCGACTGGAAATCGCTCTGTGCGGAGTCGCCCGAACCGCTCGACGAGAACGTAATCCAAGTCGCGCGGGACCTCTACTGCGCCGGCACGAACGCCTACGTCGGCGGCGACGTGTTCGACGCGCCGTCGCTCGACGATGCCGTCAGCGCCGCTGGTGAACTCTGAGGATTTTAAAAGGATAGCGCCTTTTCAGTCGTCGGCCTCGATCTCACCGTCGTCCTCGGCGACGAATTCGCCGAGCCCGTCGATAGGACGGTCGGGGTTCAGCTGGTCGAGTTTCTCCGGTGCGCCGAGTTGGGCCGAGGTCTCCTCGGGGTCCCGCAGTTTCGTCCGGCCGCGGTGGACGTTCACTTCGTCGTTGAGATGGAGCTTGATAGCCTCGATGAGCGCCTCGGCTTCCAGCGGCTGGCCGATCTGCTGGAGTTCCTCCTCCGTCGCGTCGTCAGGGACGTTGAACGCACGCTGGGTGATGATCGGTCCCTGATCCAGGTCCGTCGTCACGTAGTGGGCCGTGACGCCAGCGATGCGGACACCTTCCTCGATGGCCTGCATGTACGCCGACGCGCCGGGGAAGGCGGGCAGCAGGCTCGGGTGGACGTTGATGATGCGGCTCTCGTAGCGGAAGACGACATCCGGCGAGAGGATGCGCATGTAGCGGGCCAGCGCGATGAGGTCGGCGTCGTACTGCGCGAGCAAGTCGAGCAGTTGGTCCTCGTCCGGCGTCCCCTTCTCGTCGCCGATATCGTGGAACGGGACATCGTACTTGGCCGCCAGCGGTTCAAGGTCGTCGTGATTGCCGATGACCACCTCGATGTCGGCCCCGAGGTCGCCGTTGGCCCAGGCCTCGAAGAGAGCTTCCAGACAGTGGGACTCCTTCGTGACGAGGACGGCGATGGTCTGGGTCTCGCGGTCGGCGGGGAACCGGACCTGCACGTCGACGCCGAGTCCGTCGCCGAGTTCGGTGAGGTCCTCACGGAGCTTCTCCTCCGTCGTCACCATCTCGGAGGTATCGACGCGCATGGTCATCCGGAAGACCCCCTCCCGGACGGCCTGATCGAGGTCCTCGATGTTGATGCTGCGCTCGAACAGGAGCGACGTCACTTCAGCGATGAGACCCGTGTCGTCCTCACCGACGACCGTAATCTCAGTCAGATCGCGAGTCACGATACCCACCTCCGGACAGCGTCGTGATTCATTTGACGCAGAGTCGGCAGTCCCTCGGCAAAAGCCTTCGTTTTCCACCGAGCGTGGACACCAACCCTTTGTGTATTGGTCCGTGTATGTACGGCAGTGATGAGTGATTCGCCGACCGTTCTCTGTGCGCAGCCAGACGCCAGCGAGCGTGCGGAGACGGCCGACGTACTTGCCGATGCTGGACTCGCCGTTGAGGAAGTCGAGTCCGTCGGGACGCTAACTACAGCACTTGACCGGTCGGTCGACTGCGTCGTGACGGCCTTCGACCTCCCGGACGGAGATGGGTTCGACGTGGTAGACGCAGTTCGTTCGGTGAACCCAGCCTGTGTAGTGATCCTCTATACCGAACACGCACCGTCGGATCTCCCCCGCGGCGGTCCCGAACAGGTCGTCGAATACGTGCCGCGGATGGTCCCGGAGTCCCGGGAGCGGCTTGCGGATGTGGCTGCCATGGCTGCCGCCGAGGTAACGCAGGCGGCCTACCCGGTTCCAGAGACCGAGACGGAGCGACTGGCCGCCGTCCAGCAGTACGACGTCGACCAGCTGGCAGCGATTGACGCGTTCGACCGGCTGACGGCGCTCATGACCAGCCACTTCGACATCGACGTGGCCTTCGTCGGCCTCATGGACGAACACGAGGAGCGGTTCGTGGCGTGTGAGGGTGCCAACTGGCGGACCCTCTCCCGCGAGGACGCCATCTGCACCCACACAATTCTCTCGGACGAGACGATGGTCGTCGAAGACACCCACGAAGATCCCCGCTTCGCCGAGGTAGACGCACTGAAACAGCTCGATATCAGGTCCTACGCCGGCGTCCGAATCACAGACAAGCAGGGGAATGCGATCGGCGCAGTCTGTTGCACCGACGGCGAGCCGCGACGCTACACGCAGACAGAGCTAGACGACCTCCAGCGGTTCGCTGACGAGGTCGAGGAACAACTGCTGTTGCGACGCCGACTGCAGGAGGATGCCTGATGTCGCAGCGACGGGACGACCGATACACGTTCGACGGACTGCCACTGAATCCGGTCAGACCGGGGACGAGTCTGCTCGTGACCGGCCCGGTTCTGAGCGGCGCGCGGGAGATGGGACTGCGACTGCTCTGTAGCTCCGACGCCGACGGCGGTACCGTCCTCGTCGCGACGGACAAGGACGCAACGACGATGTTGGAGGACTTCGAGCGCCACGGCGGCGTGCTCGACCGCGAGCGAGTCCGTGTTATCGACTGCGCTCAGGAGAGCGGCGACCTGCCGGAAGACAGCGTGTCTACGGTCAGTACGCCAGCGGACCTGACCGGTATCGGTATCGAGTACTCCGGCCAGTACGAATCGACGTACGCCAGTGGCTACACGCGGGTCCGGACCGGGATCATCACGCTGACGCCGTTGCTCGTCTACAGCGACGATGTCAGAGCGGTGTACCGGTTCCTCAACACGATCACCGGCCGGATCGGAACTGCCGACGGGCTGGGTATCTGCGTGCTCGACCCGAACGCCCACGAGGAGCAGGTCGTCGAAAGCGTGGCACAGTTTTTCGACGGGCGGGTCGACGTTCGCGCCGACCGGGGTGCTCTTGATCTCCGAGTGACCGGCCTGCGCGACCAGCCGACCAACTGGACGCCGGTCGGGACGTGACTGTCGGGAGAACACAAGCGTTTTCTCCGCTGCCCGCTCGCTTGCCAGTAATGACTGCCTTTACCGCGACCGTCACCGTCCGGCTCAAGCGGGGCGTCCTCGACCCCGAGGCCGAGACGACACAACGCTCACTGGAACGCCTCGGCTTCGACCTGAACGACCTCCGCTCGGCGGACGTGTTCGAACTGGACCTCGACGCCGACAGCGCCGACGACGCGGCCGAACGTGCCGAGGAAATGGCCGAGCGGCTCCTGGCGAACCCCACCATCCACGACTACGACATCGAGGTGACCGAGGCAGAATGACCGTCACCTCACTGCTGGCGGCAGTGGCCTGTTCCACGGGGTGGCTCGCGTGACTATTGCCGTCATCCAGTTCGGCGGCTCGAACTGCGACCGCGACGCCGTCCAGGCCCTGGGATCGCTGGGCTTCGACGCCGAACTCGTCTGGCACGAGGACGGCCTTCCGGCGGACGTCGACGGCGTCGTCCTCCCCGGCGGCTTCTCCTACGGCGATTACCTCCGTGCCGGCGCGATGGCCGCCCGCTCGCCCATCATGGCCGAGGTCCGCGAAGCCGCGAGCGAGGGCACGCCGGTGCTGGGCATCTGCAACGGCGCACAGATCGGTTGCGAGTCGTCGCTGACCCCCGGCGCGTTCACGACCAACGAGAGCGCCCGGTTCCAGTGTGAACACGTCTACCTGCGCGTCGAGAACGCCGACACGCCCTGGACCAGCCAGTATGAGGAGGGAGATGTCGTCGAGCTCCCCATCGCCCACGGCGAGGGCCGCTACGAGATTTCCGACGACCGACTGGACGAACTCGAAGCCGAGGACAGGATTCTGTTCAGGTACTGCGACGAGGACGGGACGGTCTCCCCCGAGGCGAACCCGAACGGTTCGAAGCACAGCGTGGCCGGCGTCACCGGCGACGCCGAGCACGTCGCCGTCATGATGCCCCACCCGGAGCGGGCGACACTTTCGGACCTCGGTCGGACCGATGGCCGCGGCGTGCTCACAGGCTTCGCTGACTAGCGTTCGCAGACCCGCCTGTTACTGTGGCGGTTTCATAACCGACTGGGATACATCCGAACGGCCGCACAGCTATCTGGTTTTATTTCAAAGGGGAAGGGACCAGCGGAGCGTGTGACATAGTCCGGCGGCCCCTATGTCCGCTTTGGCGGTCAAGCCGTATAAACACACGCGTACCGGAGTGGAAGTGTAATCGAGGAGAAGAACGCATTTGCCCGTGGCTGGTGGCGATAGAGTGCATCAGTCACTCGCGTCTGCTCTCATCGATGAATCGGCGCTGACGGGGACAGCCCTGCTCGGCTTGTTTCGTGTCGACCACGAGTGGCTACGCTGTCGCTGGTGCCTCTCAGAACGACGAACCGCGAGGGGGGCCGCCACCGCTTTCGCCCATACGGATCTACCAGAACAGAGACGTCGGTTTATCCATCATAAATTATATTTACTGTTGGGCCAACGCTATATCCATGCCGATACAACGACGAGAGTTCATTGCAGCGATAGGAACAGGGGCGTTAGCAACTACCGCCGGGTGTGCCCAGTCCGGGGAAAGCAGCGGCCAGACCGAAGCTGAAACCGAAATGGAATCCGGAGGCGGCGGTCAGCCAGGGGTGGCTGGGGAGACCCTGACGCTTACGACGACGACAAGCACGTACGATACGGGCCTGCTCGACGAGATCCACCCCGACTTCGAGGATATGTACGGCGTGTCGGTCGACGCAGTCGCACAGGGGACCGGTGCAGCCCTCGAATCGGCCCGCAACGGTGACTCGGACATAGTGATGGTCCACGCCCGCGGCCTCGAAGACGAGTTCATGCGCAACGGGTACGGAGTCAACCGTCGGGACCTGATGTTCAACGACTTCGTCATCGTCGGCCCCGAAGACGACCCGGCGGGGATTCAGGGCATGGGTTCGGCGACCGAGGCGCTGACCACTATCGCCGAGTCGGAGGCCCAGTTCGTCTCGCGCGGGGACAACTCCGGCACCCACACCAAGGAACTCAACCTCTGGGAAGCAGCGGGAACCGAGCCGGGCGGCGACTGGTACCAGGAGACCGGGACCGGAATGGGCGAGGCACTGAACGTCGCCAACCAGCAGGGCGCGTACACGCTCTCGGACCGCGGGACGTACATCTCTCAGCGCTCGGAGATCGACCTCGTCATTCTGGTACAGGGGCCGATTGAGGACGGGCCGGAAATCCTCGCGAACCCCTACGGGATTATGGCGGTCAACCCCGGCGTCCACGACAACGCGAACTACGACCTGGCGATGGCATACATCGGATGGATCACCAGCCCCGGCACCCAGGACGCGATTGCGAACTATCAGGTCAACGGCGAACAGCTGTTCTTCCCCGAAGCGGTCTCGGAAAACCCAGACTTCCAGCAGTACGTTCCGGAAGGGTGGAGTAGCGACTCGTCCGACGAGTAAGCGTGCCCCTCGAGTCAGTCGGATACCTGTCGATGGCCGTCGTCGACCTTCCGTTCCGGGAAGGCTACGTGTCGAGTATCATTTACGTCTCGCTGTACGTGAGCGTCATCGCCGTGACGCTGAGCACGCTTTTCAGTCTCCCTATCGCCGTCGTGATGGGGTTTTCCGACTTCCCTGGCAAGCAGTTCGTGAAGTCAGTTATCAACACGGGGATGGGGTTTCCCAGCGTGGTCGTCGGTCTCCTCGTACTGTTCACCGTCTCGAACCAGGGACCGCTGGGGGATCTAGAGCTGATATTCACCAAGGAGGCGATGATCATGTCTCAGTTCGTCCTGGCAACACCGCCGATCACGGCCATCAGCCTCGCGGCCATCAGCGGCGTCGACGAGAACGTCCGCGACGCCGCACACGTTCTCGGCGGAACACGCCTTGACGTAGCACTGGTCGTGCTCAAGGAATCACGATACGGCATCGCGACGGCAGTGCTTGCGGGCTTTGGCCGTGCCATCAGCGAAGTCGGGTCCGTACTCATCGTCGGCGGCAACATCACGAGCGCGAGAGGCATCTCGAAGACCCGAACGCTGACGACCGCGATTCAGCTTGAAGCCCGGCAGGGGCAGTACGAGACGGCGATGATCCTCGGGGCCGTGCTGGTCACGCTCGTGTTGACGGTCAACGCTATCGTCGTCCGGCTGGGCGACCAGGGGGTACAGCGATAATGCTCGAAGTCACGGACGTGTCACACGCCTACGGGGACGACTACGTGTTCCGGGATCTCTCGGTCGGAATCGAACCCGGCGAGGTCGTCGCCGTCATCGGCCCGTCGGGCGTCGGGAAGACGACGCTGCTCCGACTGCTTGCGTTCTCATTAGAGCCTGACGACGGGACGGTCACCTTTGACGGCACGGACGTGTGGGCCGTCGACGAGGCGACGCGGCTCTCGTTGCGCCGACGCATCGGCATGGTGTTTCAGGAGGCGAGCCTATTCGACGCACCGGTCGCTCGCAACGTCGAATACGGGCTTCGCATCCGCAAGTCGTGGGCAGCCCGGCTGCAGCACGAACTACAGTCGGTAGTTCGCTCGAACGGCACCGCGGACGCCGTTCGCGAGGCCCTCGATGTCGTCGGGCTAACCGACAAGATGGACCAGCACGCGGACTCGCTCTCGGGCGGCGAGGCCCAGCGGGTGTCGTTCGCTCGCGCGCTGGCCTACGACCCGGACATACTGTTGCTCGACGAGCCGACATCGGACCTGGACCCACGGAACACCGCAGTTATCGAGGACGCGATTGCCGAGGCCCGGAACCGGGGTATCGGCGTCGTGGTGGCGACACACGACATGCACCAGGCGGAGCGGGTCGCGGACCGGGTTGCAGTGCTACTCGACGAGCAGATAACCGAAATAGCCCCGACGGAAGTGATTTTCCAGAACCCGTCGGATCACCGCACCCAGAAGTTCATCTCGGGCGAACTGGTCTACTGAGAGCCTCCTACCGAACTCCGGCCAGTGTGAGACAGGGTCGGTCGGCGGCAATACCTTTATCGGGGAACGACATTGTCGAGATATGGATGCGACTGCGGACGTCGAAGTGCAACTGGAGCAGGGCGACGTGGCGCTGACCGCCCGCGACCGAACGCTCCTGCAGGCGGTCGCCGCCCATGGATCGCTGAACGCCGCCGCCGACGCGTTGAACCGATCCTACGCCCACGCCCAGCGCCGTATCGTGGAACTGGAAGACGCGTTCGGTCCACTGGTCGACCGCAGTCGCGGTGGGAGCGGTGGCGGCGGCAGCGAACTGACGACCGCTGCCGAGCAACTGCTGGCCCGCTTTCAGCGACTGCAGGCCGAGTTCGACGGGGTGGCGACGGCAGCGGAGACAGTCCTTCAGGGGACGGTCGTAGACCGGGACGGCGAACTGGCAACCGTCGAGACACCGCCGGGGACGGTCCGAGCCATCGTCGACACCGAGGCGGGTCCCGGCGACGCGGTGGAGGTCGGTATCCGTGCTGACACGGTGACGCTGAACGCACCGCACGAGGCCCCCGAACCGGCGGGGACGAGTGCGAGGAATCAGTTCGCAGGCACCGTCGAGCGTATCGACGAGGGAACCGCTATCGCACTGGTCGCACTGGCGGTCGACCCGGACACAACGCTGTCGGCGCTGGTGACTGACACGAGCCTCGAGAAACTCGACATCACTACAGGTGCGGAGCTTGTCGCCTCGTTCAAAGCGACCGCAACCGTTGGCGTCATTCCGGCTATCGAACAGCCAGGGTCGGACGACTCGCCGTGAGCGAACCGAAAAAGTCCTCCGGCAACAGCCTCAGAGACCCCAGCCGGACGGCAGCAGGTCGGATTGGCAGGCACTGCAGGCGACCATCCCATCGTCATCGATACACTGCCGCCGTTCACCGCACAGGTCACATTCCGTAACCGTCCCGCGTGTATTGAAACTGCGCCTGTCCTGGTCACCGTTCGGGGTCATATCGAACAGTCTTAGGTGCGAGAGCCGGATAAGAGTTGGTCGACAGGCCGTCACACGGTTCCCGAGGGATCCCGGGGTTACCGGGCGAGCGGGAGCGAGTAGCTGCGTTCGCGTTCGATGACGGCGTCCCACGTCGCTTCGCACTCGCAGCTGACCTGCTCGAACACCGACGGATCCTGTCGGAGGTCGAAGTCCTTGATAGCGCGCTGGACCTTGTCGTCACACTCGCCGCAGTTGTGCGGGCCGCGGTCGCTGCCGTGGCCAACGGGGTCCGAGACGACGATGACGTCCTCGTCAGCGGTCGACTCCAGCACATCGGCGACCGACCAGAGCCACGGCGGCCGGTAGCCGCCGTCGTGGTACAGCTCCTCGACCATCGTATAGCGCTGGACGTTACAGGGGTTCATCGAGACGGTGTGACAGCCATCGACGGCCGCACACCGGCGCACCGACCGCTTCATGTCTTCGACGGCCTCGGCTTCGGAGAGGAACGGCGGCTTCATCAGCAGGTACGCCTTGACGCCGGCACCGGCGTCCTGTGCCGCCTCGGAGGCTTCCTCGAAGTCGGCGAAGTCGAAGTACTTGTTCACGCAGTCGTGGCGCACGCGGTCGGTCGCCGTCTCCAGACCCACCGCCACATCCGTCTCTAGACCCACGTCGACGAAGTCGCCGACCGTCTCCTCGTCGACGAAGTCCGGCAGCGACTCGACGACGATCCGCTCGCGGTCCGCGAACGTCTCGGCGATAGCCTGACGTGTTTCCGCCGGGACTTCGCGCTCGTCGAGGAAGCTCCCGGACGTGTAGATCTTGATGAGACCGCTCTGTTCGTCGCTGTTCTCGCTCTCGTGGTCCAGACAGTGCTGGATCTGGGCCATGAGGTCCTCATGGGCAACGGTCCCACCTTCGACGCTCTCGGCGACGTAACCGCACATCGTACAGCCGCCGGCGCGGGCCCACCGGCAGCCGCCGGTGTTCAGGATGATAGTCAGGCTCTGGTAGACACCATCGGGTGTGTTGTCCTCGTCGAGCCACACGCGGGTCGGCTCGCGAGGGTCGTAGGTGGAGTCGTTGCGCGACCGGATGTCACGCATCACGGAGTTGTGGGCGTCCATGCCCTTGCCCTCCTCGTAGACTTCAGGACTGGGCTTGCTCATTGGGGCGAGGTAGCCGATGAGCGCGTAAAGCCGCTTCGTTACCGCCGGGATTGTGGGTCGGTCTGATTGGAAAGTACGCCGGTTCGGTGGGTCACGAACCACACCAACCCGGCCATCGCGGCCCCGACGGAGTTAGCGAAGAAATCAGCGCCGCTGGTTCCGCGCGAGGGGACGAATCCCTGGAAGAGTTCCACTCCGGCCCCAAAGAGAACCGCGACGGCCGCCAGCGCCGCCACCGTGACCCAACCGTGTGCGCGTCGCCCCCACGCCAGCACCGCCGTGAGCGTGCCGTAGCTCGCCGCGTGAACCCACTTGTCGAGTGGCACGCCGAGCAACAGAGGGATCTGCTCGCTCGGCCCCTCGGGAATGGGGAGCAGCGAGGTGACGAGTATCAACAGGGAGAACCCGACAGCGGGCAGGTACCGACGCCGTCCCGACCAGTCCATATCGGCGGTTGTCGCGGCCGTCAAAAAAGTCGCGCGATCAGACGGAGATGCCAGCCGAGTCCCCGGTAGCCGGTAGATGCGGTGTTACTGCTCTTCGGTGTGGCGCATCTGGACGGCGATACCGCGAGTCGAGGACTGCATCTCCGGGCCGCTCATCTGAGCGCGACCGACGCCAAAGGCCGCATCGCCCCGAATCACCACGTCGTCGCCGACACGGATATCGTCGCTAGCATCGGTGATGCCCGGCGCAAGCACCGAGCCGTGGGGGACGAACGGCTCGATTTCGACGGTTTTCGTTGGTACGTCGCTCTCGACCCAACGGCGCGCTCCGGCGGTGGTCAGCGAGAGCACGCCATACTGCTGGGCGAGCGCGGCCAACTGCTCGCCGTCTGCGTCGTCAGCACGAAGTTGCGGATACCGGCCTTGCGTCGAGAGGTCGTCGAACAGTTCGTCGCCCGCGCCTTCGCCGAACTGGTAGTCCGCGACAGCACGGATGGTGTTGTGTTCGCGTTCTCGTTTCGGATAGCGGTCCCAGCCCTCCAGTTCGGCAGCGAGGTTCCCCAGTGAATCCGCCGTCGTCGGGTGGTCGGTGACCGTATAGATGAACTCCCGGTCCAGTGAATCGGCCACGCGCTCGCAGATTTCGCGGTAGCCTTCGCCGGGTACGTGGGCAATAATCTCCGGGTAGTCGGTGCCTTCTAAGTAGCGTTCGAGCACGCGGCTGACGAACTCGATCTCGGTGGCGGTCCAGTTGCCCGTGACGACGGAGTCGTAGTGCTGGGCGGGGTAGGTGAGTTCGAGTTCCTGTGGGACGACGCCGATAGGTGAGGTCATCGAGACGACGTGGGCGCGCCACTTGATGGCGTCGTGGTACTGTTTGTGGCTCTGGGAGTCGCTGTAGGGCTTACGCGCGGAGCAGGGAACCAGCACGAGCGGCCGGTCGTCGAAACGCGGCACGTAGCGGTCGGTGACCCGCTCGGCGAAGCGCTGAATCTCGACCCGCCGGAGCGAGTCGTCACTGGCCGCCGAGAGGTCGGCCCGTCGGATGAGCGGCGTTCGTTCCTCTAGGTAGCCGTATTCCTGATCCAGCCGTCGGAACGTCGCGGTGAGCCAGTTGTCCTGTCTGGCCTGTCCCTCGACGTAGTCACGGAGGCGACCGTCGCGAATCCGGCGGCGGACGCGCCGGAGTTCCGCAGCGAGCGCGTTGACGTTGTGTTCGACGCAGTCTTCGCGGTCGAACTCCTCGCGGGGCTGCTGGCAAGCCGGGCACGCACACGGGAGTTCATCGAGGTCTTCGAGGAAGTACGCCTCGTCGGTCGTGAGATAGCGGCCCTCGGTCCCGCGGATGACGGCGCGGTCGGGGTCGACAAGGTCGACACCGGCGTAGACGAGCGTCGCAACATTTCGCGGCGTGGCGACGCCGGGCAGGTAGAGCGCGGTGTCGGCGGGGATACTCTCCCGAACAGTGGTGACGGCGTCGACGAACGCCGACGCGTGCCCGACGTAGCCGGGCGCACCGGCAAGCACGTAGGCGTCACTGCCGTGGTCGGCCGCGGTATCGGGCGAAACGACGGCCGCGCTCGGGAACGTGACATCTGGATAGTCGACGGCGAAGGCCTCGGCGACTTCATCCGGGGTGCCGGCGGGGAGTCCACGATGTGGCAAAACGGTGAGCAGCGAGTCGTCGCCGTCGGGGGCGTCTCGCTCGGTGGACCAGCGGCTTCCGGCGTCATCAAGGACATGTCGACAGTTGCCCGGCGTCTCGGTGTCCACGTCGTCGACCAGCGCCGGCGTCGTCACGGAGTCGGCGAGGCGTAACTCACCCACTCGCGCGGCGCTGTCGCGCTCGTGGACCTCGAAGTAGTCGGTCATGCAATGGCGTCAGCCACGCGCAACCAACTATCTTGCCTTTGGACCAGCACCGCCCCCCCGTGACCGAAGGGCGGTTCAAATTCAGCATACGTCGCTCCGGTCGGTAGTTATGTGGCCATGATTATCGCGAACAGGTCGCTATCCACTGATTAACTGGACCCTAACTAAATCTATAGGAGACGACCGGCCACTCGTGCAGCGACAGACACGACGAGACGTGTTGATCGCCCTCTCGGGGGCAGCCGCAGCGCTGGGTGGCTGTTCGACTGTCCTTCCGTCGGGCAACTCCGACGCCAGAGCCGCAACGGAGGAGATGGAACCGACACCAACTGAACAGATATCCGAGTCAACAACGGAAAGCAGGCCCGCGATGTTCGTCCATCTCGACACACTGGCTGGGATACGGTCCCGTATCGAGAACGGAGACAGCCCGTGGACAGGGGCCCACGAGGCCTTTATGAACGATGTCCGTGATGCGATGGCAGCGGATCCCGAGAGTGTCACGGACAACGGCGACGGTCACGAGTTCAAAACGAAAGGGCCCAAAAACCCCGCAGAACGCAAGGACTACGTCGCCGCCATCAGGACGGGGGATCGGATCCGTGACCTCGGCCTCGCCTATCAGTACACCGGCGCGGACCAGTACGCCGAGAAAGCTATCGAACTGCTTGACCACTGGTTCCTGCGGTCGGAGACCTACATGGCGCCCGTCAAAACAAACAGCATCGAACAGTACATCACACTCCCGAAAATGTGGTGGGGTGCGGAACTCGTTCGCGGCCACGAGGCGTGGAACGATGACAGCGTCGGCTCGGAGACCGACCTACAGAAGTGGGTCCAGACGTTCTTAGACGACGTTGGGCATAATGTTCCGACCGAGATGGGGCAACAGAACATCTTCAACTGGCAGGAGATGACCCACGCCGCCGGGGCTGTGTATCTCCGGGACTGGGACCGGTTCCGAAACGCTATGCAACGGAACCGTGAGACCGGCTTCAACCAACTCCGCGAGGACGGTTTGCTGGAGAACGAGATCATTCGCGCATCGAGTCTGGCGTACTCGCTGTACGCGGCGAAGGCACTGGTCACCGCCGCGGAACTCAGCCGACTCTATGCCGACAAGCTCGATGGCCCCACGCTGTACGAGTACCAGAAATTCGACGGCGACAAAGGGGCGATCGAGCGGATTCTCGACGCCCACGCGCCATACGTGGGTGACCCAGAGGCATGGGAAGCGATGGGCGAGGGCGACCCCGACCGGTTCGTCAACAATGACGGCTTCCCCGCCAGAAAACAGGAATCGGCGTCCTCGCTGTACGAGGTGGCCTATTCGTACTACGAAAAAGACGCGTATCTGGAAGCACTCAAACAGAGCGGACAGCCGGTGAAGAACGTCCCGACATACGTCTCGGCACAGCAGGCGGCAATCGACAACCCCGACCGGCCGCATCGGGACGAACGCATTCTCGGTTGGACGACGTTCACACACGGTGAGCGGTTCCAGCTGGACGTGTAACGGCGTCGTTCCCGAGAACGCACACCGCCACGCTTTGGATGGCAGCGGCCCCAGAGCCGGTATGGATGTAGTCGTAACCGGTGGCCGAGGCAGTTCCGGTCGCTGGATCGTCGACAGCCTCGCCGGACCGCACGACGTAACAGTTCTTGACCGACGACTCCCCGACGAGGGTGGTCATCCGGCCGTCGACTACCAAGCGCTCGATCTGACAGATGCCGGGAGCGTCTTCGACGCGCTCACCGCCAGCGACCCGGACGCGGTGATCCACTGGGCGGCGATTCCGGTCGCCGGGAACCACCCTGGAGTAGACCTGTTTCAAAACAACGCACTGGCAGCGCATAACGTCCTCTCGGCGGCTGGCCGCGTCGGCGCTGACGTGGTGCAGGGCTCTTCAGATGGCGCATACGGTTTCTTCTTCGCCGAGGAGACACCCGTGCCGGACGAACTCCCGATCACAGAAGAGCACGCGCGCAGGCCCGAAGACGACTACGGGCTCTCGAAGGTCGTCACCGAGGAGATCGGGAAGACAATCGCTCGTCGAGACGGTATCTCGGTGGCATCGATTCGCCCCTCGTGGATACAGATTCCCGGTGAGTACCCCTGTCGAGACGAGGAGTACGTCGACGACCTCGCAGCCGGCGCGGGCAACTACTGGTCGTACGTGGACGTACGGGACGTGGTCGATCTCGTAGAGGCCGCGCTCAGGGCCGAGATAGACGGTCACGAGGCGTTCAACTGCGTGGGACCCGACAACGCGCTGGGCCGGCCGCTGGTCGACCTCATGCAAGAGCAGTACGGTAGCGTTCCGGATGACTGTACGGTCGAGGGGGACGCCGCGGCGTACTCGACGGCCAAAGCCACGGAGCTGTTGGGCTGGGAACCGACCCGTTCCTGGCGCGAGGCCGCCGATGAAGACGTGGACGTCCCGACGGTCTGACTCGCGGTCAAGACAATTGCGTCGTCAGTCGCGGGCGTGCAGGTCCCGGAGGCGGACGCGCTCTGGAACACGGTCGAGCGCCGTCGCCGGCCAGTCGTCGTGGACCAGCGTGAAGGACACGTCAGGATGGAGTTCGACCAGCCGCCGGACCCCCGTCGCTGCGGCTTCGTAGGCCGCTCGGTCGGTTCGGTCCGGGACCTCGGCAGTCAGCGGATAGGTATCGGCGAGTTCTCGCGGATACGGACCGAACGGGGGCAGAACGCCCCAGCTCTCATCGTACTGTGCGCTGGAACTGCCTTCGGTCAGCAGGACCTCGTCGCCCTCGACCGGAAGACGCTCCAGCCGGTCCTGATGGCGTCGGACCTCGGGTCTGCGGGCGCTCTCGTGTGAGGTGTAGAAGAAGGCGTCCTTCGAGACGGGGTCGGTCCGTTCGAGCTGCTCAGCGTGGTCGAGCAGCGCGCGGAAGCCGTCGAGCATCGCCGGATGGCCGCGAGCGCGGCTGTCGACGAGTTCCATGAGGTTACCCGAGCGAATCGCCTGCTTGACCGTCCGGATTTCGCCGTAGGTGACGTGGAGGTTGTGTCGCGCGAGCAGTTCCTCACGCTGGTCAGCGTCCATCGCATCGAGTTCCGCTGGTGTGTGGTCTGTACAGACTGGACAGTGACACGGGAAGTAACTCAGTTCGTCAAGCAGTTCCGTCCCCTGCACCGTGAGATACCGGTCATCGCGGGCGTATAGCGCGTAGGCCGCCGAATCGAACAGGTCACAGCCCAGCGCCGCCGCCATCGCGAACATCATCGGGTGGCCCGCGCCGAACAGGTGGACCGGACCGACCTCCCCCAGCCCACGCTTGCAGGCCGCGACGACATCAGCGAGGTCGGCGTAGCGGTACTCGTTCATCAGGGGGACGACGGCTCCCAGCGGGAACACGTCAAGTCCGGTCGAGACGGCGTCTGCGGCGGCACGCTCCCGCAGATCCGGATATGTCGCGCCCTGAACCGGCGCGCTGACGAGCATCTCGCCGGTGTCGACGGTGGCAGCGTGTTCGAGCCGTTCCTGTGTCGTTTTGAGTTCTTCGGTCGCCCGTTCGCGATCCACGTCCGGCGGCGTCGGGATGTCCACCGGCGTCCCGATGTCCGAGCCGATTTCGTGCTGAAATTCAAGTATCTCCTCAGTGGTCACGTCGATGTCGCCGTACTCGGCGAGCTGGAAGGACCCGGAGTCGGTCATGATAGCCCCATCGAACCCGAGCAGGTCGTGGAGGCCTTGCTCCAGTACGGGCTCACGGAGGTCATCGGAGCCGTGCAGGATGTAGCTGTTCGTGATGAGTATCTCCGCCCCGAACTCCGACGCCAACGTTGCCGGTGCGACCGTCTGGACGTGGGGATTGACCACCGGCAGGATCGTCGGCGTCTCGACGGTGACACCGGCCCGTGGTACCGTTAGCTCGCCCAGCCGGCCCGCTGCGTCGTACTGGCGGACCTCGAAATTCGTCATTACACGTCGTCGTCGGCCGGCGCGCCTAAGGGTTGTGTTCCCCCGTGGCTGGCCGTTCGTCGCTGGCGGAAACCGATAACCGCAGTTGGCCGAACGACGGGCCAGCCGGCACAGCGTCGCTATTCGTCGGGTCGCTCCGGTCCGCCAGGTATCAGTTTGCGCTCGGGCCGATGGACGGTCCCGGTCTCCTCGTCGGCGACGTACGCCTGTGACGTCCGGAACATATCGACCACCTCGCCGCGGGACCCGTAGGCGTCCTCGACGAGGCGTTCGAGCAACTCCGCCCGCGAAATCGGCTGGCCGGTCCGGCGGCGGACGGCCGCGCGCAGTTTATCCAGCCGGCGCTCCGTCTGTTCGTCGAGTGCAATCGAGGCCATATGTTACTAGATAACACTCCACAATGTTTCAAGCTGTCGTCGGTTCAGCGCTCGAACAGCGCGTAGTACATGATACCCAAGGCAGCGCGACCGTCCCGAAGCGTTCCGTCGCGCACCGACTGGACCAGGGAGTCGAAGTCGGTGGTGTCGACGCGGATCGATTCGTTGTGGTCCAGGTCCTGGTCGGCCGTGGCCTCGCACCCCTGTGCGACGTAGTAGTGGAACACGTAGTCGGTATTACCGTTGGCCGGTTCGCCCGTATAGAGGTGGTCGAGCGTGTCTGCCTCGTAGCCCGTCTCCTCGCGGAGTTCGCGGGCGGCGGTGACCTGCGGATCGTCGTCCTCGGCCTCCATCGTTCCGGCCGGCAAGCCGCGGTTGACCCGCCGGATCGGCTGTCGCCACTCCTCGATGACGACTACGTCGCCGTCGGTAGTGAACGGGAGGATGACGACGCTATCGCCGTTTCGCACGTAGTCGAACTCCCCCTCCGTCCCGTCAGGGAGGCGAACGGCCTCGCGGATGACATCAAAGCCCGGACAGGCGTAGGCGGTTTCGGCACCGAGCGTCTCCCAAGCGAGTTCCTCGTCCATACCGGCAGTGTGTCCTCCACCGGCAAAGTCCGCACGGGTCCACGCAAATGCAAGCACCGGACGAATGAGACGTGCCGGCCTACGCACAGATGACATGAGAATCTCGATTATCGGCCTCCTGCTTGGTATCGTGCTGTTCGTCCTCCCGGTCCCCGGGACGTTCATCGCCGGGGGACTGGTCCTCGTGGCCGGTGCGCTAGCTCGGTGGTTCGGGCTCTGAGAGCGTGACGGTGACCTACAGTTTGTCGGCGGCCTGAGCCTGCTTGGTCCGCCTATCTGCCTGTTCGAGACGCTTCCGGGCCGCGTTCGATAGCGGGTCGGACAGGTCGTCGCTGGCCTCCTCGATTCTGGCCGCGACGCGCTGGAGGCGGTCGGCGACGACCTGGAGTTGTTTGTCGGCATTCCCGCGGTCGCCGGCCTCGGCGCGCTTGGTTGCCCGCCTGGCGGCCTCGACGACAGCGGCGAGCGCGCGTTCGAGTCCCTGGATAGCGTTCCCGGAGCCACCGCTGCCGCTGCTTCCGTTCTCTGTATCGCCATCATCATCACCGTCGTCGTCCATCTCGTTGAGCACCGCTTGCCGCGTTTCCTCGGCGATATCGACGAGGAACGACGCCAGCGACGCCTTGCCGGTTCGGGGTTGTTCGATCTGTGTGGCAGTGTCGGCCTCAGAATCCGGATTCACCCGGAACGCGCCGACCTCGTCATCGCGGTCCCGGACCTCCGTCGTGTACGCGCCGCCGCCGTGGACGTACACGGCGTCGGGCTCCGAGAGCGGTGCATCGTACAGCCGCCCGGCGAAGTCGTCCTCGACGGCGAGGTCGGTGAGATCGCTGTCAGTCCCCGACGGATCGATTTCGAGGCGGGTGGCGTTTTCCCGGGCGACGAGTGAGACCTCGCCGTCGACCCCGGCTCTGGTCGGCCCGTCGGCCGTCTCCGCGTCGGGGACAGACACCGTCTCGCTGTGTGGCGCGACGCCGGCCCCGTTGACGGTGAACCGATGGTCGCCCGCGGGCACGTCCTGAACGACGGCCAGTCCCGAAAAGGTCGGGACGGCCTCTGGGTCGCTCTCCAGCAGGGCGACGGACTCGACGGCCGTGTCCTCGGTCGTGAGCCCCTCGTCTTCCGGTGCGTCGTCGTTCGAAACGGCTTCCGAGAGGCTGGCGACGACGGTCCGTATCTCCGCCGGCGCGCCGATGGCGTCGTAGCGCTCGGCCAGCGCCGCCCGGTGGTTCGGCTCGGAGATGTCCGCGGCGGGGTTCTCGTATCGGGGCTGATCCCAGGGCGCGCCCGTCGTCGTGATATGGCCCGCGACGGCGTCCTCGGCGAACTCGGGCACAGCGAACTCGAAGCTCAACTGCGGGCCGGTGAAATCGGCGATGTGTTCCAGTTCACTGCTCGGCACGAGATCGTATTCGATGTCCGGGTCGGCCTCACCGCGGTCGGTGTGCTGGAACACGAGCCCCGTTTCCCGCGTCGGCAGGTCCGTCGGCGGTTCGGTGAGGCTGTCGAACGAGCGGACGGTGAGCGACTCCGAGATGAGGTCCTCGCGGCTGACCGACGGGAGCCGCTCGTGTTCGTACAGCGGCGCGCCCTCGTACTCCGGCACGAGATAGGGGAGCCGGGAGCCCTCGTCGCGCGGGAGGCCGTAGGCGACGGGGATCTCCGCGAGGTCCTCGATGGTCTCGACGGCGCTGTTCGTGATGTCAGCGAACCGGTCCCCCTCCGGCAACCGGGTGAACCGGTCGCGGACGTCGTTGACCGACAGCGCGCTGGAGTGCGAGCCCAGTTCAGAGAGGATGCGAGGGACCATCTCCGGGTCCGGGTCGAGGAACTCGTTGTTGGGTACCTTCCGGGAGTGGGAACTGGCGACGTACAGTTGCGGGTCGCCCGTCTCCGTGTCGACGAACACGTGCAGTGCCTCCCAGTCGTGCCAGTGGAAGTTGGTCGTGAACTGGTCGAACGCCGAGTAGAACCAGAACTGGACGACGGCGAGCGGCGAGCGCTCGTACTCGACGGCGTGGTAGAACACCGTCGGGTCCGGCGGCTCGCCGTCGGTCATCCGTTCGTGATACCCGTTGAACGCGTCGAACCCGTCGACAACGGTCTCCCCGTCCTGCTCGCTGGTGTACGGCCGCGGGTCCGTCGGAAACCACGGTTCCGCCTGGTCGAAGTACAGCGTCGGTGCGAACCGGCGCGCGAGCTCCGCGGCCCGCTTGCCGTCGACCGGCGTAGCCGTGCCGTCGCGCCCGCCTTCGAGTGCCGAACAGCCAGCGATGGACACGAGGCCGGCCCCGGCGACCGACTGCAGGACCGCGCGTCGAGAGAGCCGATCGCGCTCGCTCATCGGTACCTCTGTCGACAGCGTGTCAGGCGTTTGAAACACCGGCGAGCGCCGGTTTCCGAACCCAATAATTCCATACACCAATCAGCGAACCGCGGAGGAAAACCCTTCTGGCAGTCTCCCAGCGTGCCCCGTCAATACCGCTCGAACCCCGCCGTGTCCAGATAGTTGTGCACGACCGTGATCGAGTGGTCGGCATGGAGCGCCTTCGGGCCAAGCGAGACGCGCTCGTCCGCGTGATCAGCCAGCAGCACCCCTTCCTCCTCCCGGAAGTCGTGGTGGTCGGAGAGGACGAACACCGGGTCCGACGGCGGGGCAACGTCGACGACGGGGTCGCCGTCCTCGTGCAACTGGACGATGGTTCCGCGGCTCGCCACGTCGTCAAGCGTCCCCTCGAACCCACGCCTTGTGAGCGACACCCCCGGCGACGTTTCGACCGGGATGTGACCAATAGCTTCCTCGCGCTCTTCTAGCGCCTTGCGGATCAGTGCCGCCGTGGACCGCTCGTCCGGATTCAGCCGGCGGAGGTCGCTCCCCTCGAACGTGACGGTGTACTCGTCCGATAGAATGAGGTGGACCCGAACGTCCTCCCGGATAGCGTGGCTCAGGAAGAACGCGCTGGTGACGCACCGACAGAGCACGTCGAGCCGGCCGGCAGCGCCGGCCAGGTCGTCGAGCGAGAACTCCGGCGTCGTCGGGGCGTCGTGGCCGATGATGACGAACTGGCGCATACTGAGTCGTCACCCCACGGCGATTTACGTCCGTCGACTGCTGTCAGCACCGACAGGGAAGAACGCTACAAACGCCGTCTGAGCGTCCAGAAAGGGTTTACCGGGAGCGACGAATCGCTCATTCATGCACAGACGCGCCCTCCTCGCGTCGGTCACGGGTGCGATGGCCGGGCTCGCCGGCTGTTCGTTCGGTACCCTCGGCACCGACGAAACCGACGAGGTAACGCCGGCACCGCGCCCGGTCCAGTCACCGACCGAGGCGAGCGACAGCGGGACAGAGACACCGACAGACACCGACGATCCACCCAGACCCGAGGACCCGACGACCGTCGTCGAACTGGCAACCGGGCCGCGGACCTACGCGCTCAGTTCGCCAGGACTCCATACCGACGATGGGGCGCGAATCGGGCTCTGGTTCGACCGGACGGCGACCGACAGCCATCCGGCCACGCTTCGCGGCTGGCTCCAGAACGGCAACGAGTTCGAGAACACGTTCAGAATCGAGTGGATTCCGGGGGTCGGACGGACACACAGCCGCCAACCCAGCGGCTATGACCACGAAGCGCGCCTCCATCTCGCACCCACGGAGAACAATGAACTCGCTGTGGAAGTGCCCTCGCTCGGCCGAACGGAGGAAGGGTACTGGCGCGTCGACGACGTCGGCCCGTGGATGCCAGAGACGCACCGGCTGGACCCTGGTGACTGGGTCCAACTGGAGTACGCGCTCGTCGGCGAACCGGGCCAGTCCGGGCGGCCGACCGGGACCTACGAGTTCCGCGGACGGGACGAGTCACTCTCGATCTCCGTCTGGGATACGCGAAATCCCGGCCCGGAAACGGAGTCCCGGTTCGCTGGGCGCTCGCTGCCGCCGTTTCCCGGCGATGGCGGCGTCCAATGGTTCCACGAAGCAGATAAGACGACCCCGGCCTTCGTTCGTCCAACCGCCGAGCGAGTACAACTGGACGCACAGGTGGGCTTCGAGATGGTCAATAACAGCCACGAGCGACTGCAGTGTGGCCATTGGGACCTCTACAAACTCGTCGACGGCGAGTGGTTCCACATTGCACCGACGGGCCACACCGCTGACTGTCGTATCTTGGTTCCGGGCGGCCGGGAACAGTGGGGCCTCCGGGCGTTTAACCGACAGGCTGTCGGTTGTGGAACCGGCGACTGCCATTGTGACGGCCTCACGCAAGGCTACCTCGGCGGCGGCGAGTACGCCGTCGTCGCCGGCTACGGGCACACGACGACCGAAAGCGGTGCGCTGGTCGAACTGATCGGTGGCCGGGCTGCTGTGACACCGACCGACAGCGTGTCGACGGCGCGTGATGGCGATACCGTCACGGTGACGACTGACCGCCATGATGGGGAACGCCCTGCCGATGCGACGTTCTCGCTGACTCACGCCGACAGCGCGAGCGAGCGGATCATCGCCGAACAGGTGATGACAAGTGGTCGGTTCGCCACGTACGAGGGCGGACTTCGTAACGCCCTCCCGTTCCTGACAGACGACGTGAGCCGCGTCGTCGTCAAGACCGACGAACAGGCCGTCGACGGCGTACTTGGATACGATTCGGACAGTCGCCGGTTCGAGTTCCGCGGGCAGGCCTACAAAGTCGATCGGGGTCGGAGCACAGGCTAAGAATCGTGTGGAGAGCGATCTTGGTGCTGTAATTGAAACCGGGGTCAGTTCGAATTTGAACCGCCGCGGAGCAAAGCGCCGCAAGCGCACAGTTCCTTCGCTCACGGGAACGCGTTACGACCATCTGGAAACCGAAAGATGTCACTCACTGGTTTGAGTTGGAAAAGTGGGCCGGCGCGAATTCGAATCGCGGTTACGGCCACCCGAAGGCCGAAGGATACCAGGCTACCCCACCGGCCCGTGCGATAGCAATCGGATAGAAGACAGGGGCAGTTTTAACGGTTGCGAAACAGCGAGATAGGGAGTGCTTTCATCAGCAGTCCGCAAGCGAAAGACATGGAGATCCACGACGAACGCATTCCAGCAGCGACGTTCGCGACCTGAGTCGACAACATGCCCCAGCCCTGTGTCGACTTCGCTGTCGAATACGAGGACGGCATCGTACTCACACGACGACAGAACGAGCCAGCCAAAGGCGAGTGGTTCTGGCCGGGGAGCCGCCTCCATAGGGGTGAACGACTGGACGACGCGGCGAAAATTACACTCGACGACCAGCACGACGCCTATCGCGTCGTCACGGAACCACCAGGGGACACGAACCAGTACGTCACGGAGTCCTTCGAGCAGTTCGATATCGGCCAGTAGCGGGTGCAAATTGTTGTTTTATGGCCGGATACATGTCTCAAGAGCAGTCGGGCTATACGAGACTAGCAGGTAACTGAACAGAAGATTGATTACCCATCGCAGTTACTCACTATCTGAGTAACTATGACGATCCTCATCACTGGCGGTGACGGCTACGTCGGCTGGCCGGCCGCACTGCGAATCGCGGACCAAACGGACGACCGAGTGCTGCTCGTCGACAACTTCGGCCGACGGGAGTGGGTCGAGGACGTCGGCGCGACGAGCGCGACACCAGTGGCTAGCATCGACGAGCGCCTCGACGCGGCCCGCGAGGTCCACGGCCTGACGAACCTTTCATTCGTCGAGGGCGATCTTGCCGAGAAGTCCTTCGTTGACGAGCTGCTGACGGTTCACGAACCCGAGGTTGTCGTCCACACCGCCGCCCAGCCGTCCGCGCCGTACTCCCAGATCAACGGCGAACGGGCGAACTACACCCAGCATAACAACCTCCAGGCGACGCGGAACCTCCTGTGGGGCCTCGAAGAACACGACCTCACCGACACCCACTTCGTCGAGACGACGACGACGGGCGTCTACGGCGCGCCGGAGTTCCCAATTCCGGAGGGCGGCGCGGCGATGGAGAACCAAGGCGAGCGCGACGACGTGCCGTTCCCCAACATGGGCGGGAGCTGGTACCACGCGACGAAGGGCTTCGACGCACAGAATATGCGGCTGGCCCACACGCAGTTCGACATCCCGATCTCGGACGTGCGGACGGCCATCGTCTACGGGACCGAGACAGAGGAGACCCGTGAAGACGACCGGCTCAAGACCCGCTTCGACTTCGACTACTACTTCGGGACGGTCACGCACCGCTTCTGTGCGCAGGCCGTCGCAGGCTATCCCGTCACTGTGTACGGTAAAGGCGAGCAGCGCAAGCCGTTCATCTCACTCGAAGACGCCGTCGAAGGGCTGGCCGAAGTTGCGCTGACCGACCCCAACGAGCGCCCCGAGGGGCTGACGGTGTACAACCAGGTCACGCGGGCCATCAGCATCGTCGAAATCGCCGAGACCATCGCCGACGTGGGCAGCGAGTACGACCTCGACGTGGATGTCGAGCACTTCGAGAACCCCCGCGACGAGGACGAGACCCACAAGATGGAGATCGAGAACGACCGGTACGCCGACCTCATCGGCGGCCAGTCCCAGTCCTTCGAGGACGGCGTCGGCGACATCTTCGAGACGCTGACCCGCTACGCCGACACCATCGAGGCCCACGAGGACCGCTTCCTGCCGGGCGTCCTGAGCGAGGACTGACGATGGACGTGTTGGTCACCGGGGCCTGTGGCTACATCGGCAGCGCGCTGATACCGCTGCTGCGGGCAGACGAGCGTGTAGACAACGTCGTTGTCTTCGACGACCTCTCCTCGGGGTCGCCGCGGGCGCTGCTGGGGACGCTCGGGGACGGGCTCGAATTCCGCCGGGGCGATGTCCGCGAGTACGGTGACGTGGAAAGCGCCATGCGCGGTGTCGACCGCGTCATCCATCTGGCGGCCGTCACCGGTGCGTCGAGCACACACGAACGCCGCGACGAGACGTTCGATATCAACTACGACGGCACCGAGAACGTCCTGACTGCAGCCGGCAAACTCGGGGTAGACCACGTGGTCTTTGCCTCCTCGTGCAACGTCTACGGCCGCGCGACCAGCACCGACATTGATGAGACAGTCGACCCGGACCCCATCAACCCCTACGCGGAGACGAAACTGCAGTCCGAGACGCTGCTGCGGGAGTACTGCGAGGAGTTCGATATGACCGGCATCGCCCTGCGGATGGCCACCAACTTCGGCCACTCGCCGGGCATCCGGTTCAACCTTGTCGTGAACTACTTCGTATTCCGCGCGCTCACAGGCCGCCCGCTCACCGTCTACGGCGACGGCTCGAACTGGCGGCCGTTCATCCACGTCCAAGACGCCGCCCGCGCCTATGCGGAGGCGGCATGCGACCCCGAGTCCTGGGACGAACCAGTGTACAACGTCGGGTCGACGGATGCGAACTACCAGATATCTGAAATTGCCGATATCGTCGCCGACGAGGTCGCCCCGGTCGATGTGACCTACCTCGAAGACGAACATCCTGGGCCGTCCTATCACGTCAACTTCGACCGACTGAGTCGGACCGACTTCGAACCATCGTGGACGCTCCGCGAGGGCGTCCGCGACCTCGCGGAGAAATTCACCACCAATGTCTGAGACAGAACCTACCAGCGAACGGCCCCACATCGCCGTCACCGGCGGAGCGGGCTACATCGGCAGCCGCGTCATCTACGAACTACAGCAGGCCCACCCCGACTGGGAGATTACCGCTATCGACAACTTCTATCTCGGTACCGTGCGGTCCGTCGGCGATGTCGACATCGAACACGTCGACATCCGGAACCGGGACCGTCTGGAAGCAGCGCTAGACGGGGCCGACGTCGTGATGCACCTCGCGGCGGTGTCCGGCGTCGACGACTGCGAGGAAAAGCAGGATCTGGCCTACGAGGTCAACGTACAAGGAACGGACAACGTCGCCTGGTTCTGCCGCAAGACCGGCGCGGCGCTGATCTTCCCATTCTCGATGGCCGTCATCGGCGACCCACAGGAGTTCCCCATCACCGTCGATCACCTGCGGGACCCGCTGAACTGGTACGGCCGGACGAAATTACTCAACGAGCGCGCCATCGAGACCTACGCCGACGGTGCATTCCCGGCCCACCAGTTCATGATTTCGAACCTCTACGGCAGCCACGAACTGGACGGCCAGACCGTCTCGAAGGGGACCGTCATCAATTTCTTCGTGAACCGCGCGCTCGCCGGCGAGACGCTGACGGTCTACGAGCCCGGGACGCAGTCCCGGAACTTCATCCACGTCAAGGACGTGGCCCGGGCTTACGTCGACAGCTGCGAGCGGCTGTTGGAGCAGCTGGACCGTGGCGAGACCGGCGTCGAGAAGTACGAAATCGCCAGCGACGAGGACCCGAGCGTCCACACCGTCGCCAACCTTGTCAAAGATATCGCCGCTGATGTCGCCGACATCGATGCCGACGTGGAACTCGTCGAGAACCCCCGGGGCGACGACGAGACGCTCGTCGACTCCTTCCCGGTTGACACCGAGCGAACGACCGACACCTTGGGATGGACGTCGGACCACGACGTGGAATCGGCCATCCGAGCGGCGCTGCAGTCGGCGGACGCGTAGGACAGCGAGTCCCGATGGATTTATTCGCCAGACCGGAAAGAGAGGAGACATGAGCGATACGCCCGGGACGGGAGCGGTACTCAATGACCGGCCCGAACTGAAATCCGCGACAGAAGCGGTTCTGGCCGTCGATGACAAACAGGATGGCTGGACCTTCGACGACATTCCCATCGATTCGGGCCAGTTCGGCGAACTCGTCTCCGCGGGCATCGTCGAGAAAGACGGTGACGAGTACCGCGTCGCTGATCCCGATGCTGTGCGAGCCGCGCTTAGCGACGAATCCAAGGTCAGTAGTGACAGCGGGTACGGGACGGCTTTCCGTGATGTGCTACGATTTGATTTCGACGCGCGAGCAACTGGCCTGCTTGTCGCCGCCCTAGCGGTCGTCTTCGTCGCCCGAACGTACGTCATCGGGTCGATATATCGTGGCGGCGACATCGTTCTATCGAGTAACGACCCCTACTACTACAGGTACCACGTCGAACAGGTCGCGGCAAACGCCGGCAGCGCGGCCGATTTCGGGGCGCTCTCCGTGCTGCCAGAGGCACTAACTAAAGGGGAGCCACTCACTATCGCGACGCTCTGGTGGGTTTCCAGCCTCTTCGGCGGGAGCAAAACAGTCATTGGCCACGTTCTCGCCTGGTATCCGGTCGTGTCAGCACTCGTCACGAGCGTCCTGCTCTATTTGCTCGCAGTTCGAGTGTCCAGCGACCGGCGTGTCGGCCTCGCATCGGTCCTTTTCCTCGCGTTCATTCCCGGCCACGCCTTCCGGACGAGCTTGGGGTTCGCGGATCACCACGCCTTCGACTATCCCTGGCTGGGACTCACCGCCCTTGCACTCGTAGTCGCGCTAACGACCGCCACAAAGCGAACGTCGCTTCGTCGACCACAGCCGTGGATCGCCGCAGTCGGCATCGGTGTCGGGACTGCCGGCCAGGTGCTCGCGTGGGAGGCCGGGCCGTTGCTTGTCCTGCCAGTCAGTCTGGTCGTATTAGGCCAGACATTTCTTGACGTGTCTAACGACCGGTCGGCACTGGTCAGGAGCGCGCCAGCCCTTGCCGGCGTTAGCCTCGGGGCGATACTCGCTTGGAGTGCCCATACTGTCACCGGCTGGCAAACTGCGCTCGTTGCCAGTGCGCCAGCACTGCTAACGCTGGGCACTGCCGTCATCATTACGACAGCAGAAACAGTCAGGCGCGTCGGTGGTACTACCGAGCAACTGGCGGCGGTCGATATCGGGCTTGGTGTCGTCGGTCTCCTCCTCTTCCGCTTTGGCTTCACAGAACAGTGGGGTACGTTCAACAGGCGTCTCAGCCTCCTGTTTCGGTCCGACGGGATCGCTGAGACATATGGACTATTCAGCGCGGACGCTTTCGGCTTCCTGTTTCTGCTCGGTCTGACGCTGTTCCTGGCGCTCCCGGCGATGGTCTGGGGCGTCGACCTCGCTCGGAACGACCGGAGCGGCTGGCTCGTCGCCAGTAGCTACGCCTGGGTACTGTTCGCCCTCGCCGTGATCCAGGTCCGTTTCGTCGGCGAACTGGCCCCGTTTCTTGCTTTGTTCGCCGGCCTCGCATTCGTCTGGGTCGCCTCGTGGGTCGATCTCGCCCGTCCGGTGCTGACGACTGGTGATAGGGCATTCGTCTTTAGCTAATACTCACAGTAATACTGTTAGACCGTGATTTTCGGTCGAATTTCGCCCATACACCACACCAAAACGACGANCATTCGTCTTTAGCTAATACTCACAGTAATACTGTTAGACCGTGATTTTCGGTCGAATTTCGCCCATACACCACACCAAAACGACGAAAACCACCGATGCTATTGTTGATCATCGCAGGATTTCACAAGGGACAGCACCTCGACCGACGGAATTGGTTCTCCTAACATCCACAGTTATAATTTCATTTCCAAGAATTACTACTGGTGTTAGCTAAAGACGAATGNCCTCGACCGACGGAATTGGTTCTCCTAACATCCACAGTTATAATTTCATTTCCAAGAATTACTACTGGTGTTAGCTAAAGACGAATGGGTGATAGGGACCTACGGGACGTACTCGTTCCGGACACCCGCGCGGTTGCCTCGCTGTTCGTGCTGTTTCTGTTGTTCGGGGCCCTCGGGATGGTGCAGGTTCCGGTCAAAACGAGTCAGGTACTCGTCGATGACGGGACATACGACGCGGCGACTGCAATCGAGGCAGACGCTGCAGAGCGCGGACTCGAATACCCCGAAAGCTACGTCCTCAGCCGCTGGGGACAGAACCGAGTGTACAACTACTTCGTCAACGGTGAGTCCCGGAGCTACGGCTACGCTCGCCAGACATACGGGCCGTTCGTCGCAGCGACAGACCCTAGTGCGGCCCACGATCGGATTTCCAACCGGGTCGGGTACGTCGTGACGACAGAGAACGACGTCGAGGAACCGACCACGATGTACGCTCGGTTGCACCAGCACTTCGGAAGCCGGAACGGAAATGTAGACGGGCTGGCTCACTACCGACCACTTTTCACGAGCGACGACGGGAGCCACAAGGCGTTCGCGGTCGTTCCCGGTGGAGCGATACAGGGGACCGCAGCCCCGAACTCGACCGTCTCGGTCGTAACGACGGTCGCGGTCTCAGAGAGAGAGGTCGACTACGAGCGCCAGACGACAGCCAACCAGAACGGTGACTTCACTGTTACCGTCGCAAATCCCGGGACGTACACCGTGACGACCGATAACGGAAATGAAACGACGATCGAAGTCACAGAACAGATGGTGTACAATGGCGGCAACGTCACTGTCGAGTGATTTCGGAGACAGGCGCGCTGTGGGTCTGAAGCGAAACGACCATTGTACCCACCGAAAGAACAGAGGGTGTGTGCGTCTGGGTTCGTGTCGTCATCGTGCTCGTGCTGTGTCTGACACTTGGGGGACTGTTCGTCCACGCGGAGGTGACGGAAGATAGATGGTCACCGTATCCGGATGCTACGGACCTTTCGGCCGGGTACGAATCGTACGTCGGACAAGACCTCATGGTGGTTGGCACGGTGACAGAGACCAGCGAAGACGAGATGGAGATTAAAGCCGAGAGCGATGGGGAGGAAATCGTACTCAGAGTCACCGGGATGAAAACAGCCGTCGAACCCGGTGGCGTCGTTCAGGTGTACGGGACGCTCAAACCCGATCAGACGATAGCGGCCGAGCACGTCGAAGTCGTCAGCAGCAGTCGGTGGGCCGAGTTCTACAAGTACGGCGCCTCGGCCGTCGGCGCACTCGGATTCCTGCTCCTGTTCTTCCGGTATTGGCGAATTGACCGAGAGACGTGGACACTGGAGGCCCGCGATGGCTGACCTGCTGACCCACTTTCTCGTTCCGTACATTCTCCTCACAGTCACGAGTTGGCGCGCCGACTGGCTCGACCGGCGCTGGATTGTTGTCGGAATTGGCGGTGCGGCGATTCCCGATCTGGTGAAAGTCGAGATTGTGCTTGACGACAGCACAGTGGAGGCTCTCCTCGGCGTCCCGTTTGCGTACGATCCGCTCTCGACACTCGGCGGAGTCCTGCTACTGGCCGGGATCATCACCGTTGCATTCGATAGACACCACTGGATGCGAGTGTTCGGCCTCGTGACGTTCGGCGGCCTCACGTCGCTGCTGTTTGATGGGATGCGAGTGTACGCTGATGGACGAGCAAACGCCTGGCTGTATCCGTTCACGAACTGGCGACCGCCGACACCGAGCCTGTACGTGTCTTCGGACCCGACCGTGCTTGTCGTAGCGCTACTTACGGCCGGTACGGTCGCGATCCTCGACAGGCGGATTCGAGCGCAGAATTGACCTCGCTACCAGGTCAACCCTTCGTAGGTGATGCCGTCGCGCCGCTCGATGATGCGTCGGCCATCGACGACGACAGGGTCGGCCATTTCGTCGAACTCAGTATCGAGCGCCGCAAACTCGTCCCAGTCAGTGACGACAACAGCGCCGGAGGCACCCGCGAGGGCGGCCGCGGCCGTGTCGGCGTACTCGATGTCGGGGTAGCGCTCGCGCATATTCTCGGTCGCAACGGGGTCGTAGGCGACGATGTCTGCGCCACGCTCCTGCAGCCCTTCGATGACTGGAACCGCTCGCGTGTTCCGAATGTCATCCGTCCCGGGCTTGAATGCCAACCCGAGAACGGCGACGCGTTGCCCGGACACGTCGACGTGGTCGCCGAGGAGAGAGAGGAGCCGTTCTGGCTGGGCGTCGTTCAGTTCTACGGCCGCCGAGAGGACAGCAGGGTCGTAGCCCTGCTCCCGCGCTGCAGCGATGATGGCGTCCGTATCCTTCGGGAAGCAACTGCCGCCCCAGCCGACACCGCTCCGGAGGAACTGCTCGCCGATGCGGTTGTCGAGTCCGATAGCATCGGCTACTTCGTAGGCGTCGACGCCGAACTCCTTGCAGATGTTTCCGATGTCGTTTATCAGGCTGACTTTCGTCGCGAGGAACGTGTTGTTGGCGTACTTTATCATCTCGGCCTCGGAGATACCGGTTTCGACAACCGGCACGTCGCCGTCAGCAGCCTCGCGCAGCGGCGCGTAGAGGTCATGGAGCAGGTCCGTGGCTCGGTCGTCGTCCGTCCCGAAGACGAGCTTGTCGGGGTTCAGGAAGTCCACGACGGCCGTCCCCTCGCGCTGGAATTCGGGATTGGACGCGACGAGGAAGTCCGTCCCGCGTTCGAGACCGGCGTCGGCGATACGGGGCGCGAGCCGATCTTCGGTCGTGTTCGGGACGACAGTGGACTTCGTGAGGACGAGGTGCGGGTCGTCGGCCGAGCGCTCGGCACCGGCCAGCGCCTCACCGATGGATGCAGCACCGGCTTCCATGAACTGGAGGTCGATGCTTCCATCGTCGTTGGAGGGCGTCGGGAGCGCTAGCATCGTTAGCTCAGTGTCGAGTATTTCCTCGTAGTCGGTACTTGCCCGGAGTCGCCCACCACCGTGTTCGGCGACGAGTTCATCAAGCCCAGGTTCGTGTATCGGTGACTCGCCGTCATTGATTGCATCAACGATGTCTTCGTCGATGTCTATCGTTACGACTTCGTGCCCGAGATCCGCAAGACACGCCGCGACCGTCGTCCCGACGTATCCGCTCCCGACAATACTGACGTTCATCGAGCGGCAGTAGTCAAGGAGCGGATATTATAATTCGGATCTTATAATTCGACAAGAGTTTTATCGGACGGCCAACGAATTGAGATATATGAAAGCTGTCGTACTCGCTGCTGGTGAAGGGACCCGTCTCCGCCCGCTGACCGAAGACAAGCCGAAGGGAATGGTAGAGGTCGCAGGGAAACCGATTCTGACCCACTGTTTCGAACAGTTGATCGAACTAGGCGCTGACGAACTACTGGTAGTTGTCGGCTACAAGAAGCAGGCCATCATTAATCACTACGAGGACGAGTTCGATGGTGTCCCGATCACCTACACCCACCAGCGCGAACAGAACGGGCTCGCACACGCGCTTCTGACCGTCGAGGAGCACGTCGATGACGACTTCATGCTGATGCTCGGCGACAACATCTTCGAAGCGAACCTCCGAGATGTCGTCAACCGTCAGGCGGAGGAACGTGCTGACGCCGCTTTCCTCGTTGAGGAAGTCCCATGGGATGAGGCCGGGCGGTATGGTGTCTGTGACACCAACAAGTACGGCGAGATCACCGAAGTTGTCGAGAAACCGGAGGAGCCGCCGTCAAACCTAGTGATGACCGGGTTCTACACGTTCACGCCGGCCATCTTCCACGCCTGCCATCTGGTGCAACCCTCCAACCGCGGCGAGTACGAAATCAGTGATGCGATTGACCTCCTGTTGCACTCCGGGAGAACGATCGACGCGATCCGCATGGATGGCTGGCGGAACGATATCGGCTATCCCGAGGACCGAGATCAGGCCGAGGAACGGCTACAGGGCGAGGTTGACCCGGAGAGATCCGCCGAGAACATCGCTGCAAGCGAGTGAGAGACTAAAGCGGGTCGTCCCACCAGCAACTAGTGTAACCACACAGCCATGTAGGCCACACAGTTGTACGGTATTTCAATCGGAAGGCTGGACACCATCGTGAGACGAGATCCATCGTACAGCACCAAAGGGAGCGGGCACAACGCGAGTTAGAGCGACGTTGTGATAGCCGACACAACTGCGCTGGTACGTTTGCTGTGGATACGTCAACTCGCGAATTCAGGGCGGTTGGACTGCGTGTCCTCACACAGTAGCTTCTATATTTGAGTCCCGGGACGCAGGACTTATCCCGGAACTCGGTAATCACACTGATAATGGATAGTGGCTGGCGGTATCGGGTTGCAAGTGTAGCCGGCGTCGTCGTGCTGACAGCGGCCGCCGTCGCGCTTGTCAACAACGCAACCATCCAGTCGATAGCGACAACCATCCCGGTGTTCAATCGGCTACCGACTGACCCCCCAACTGGGTCAGAGTTCACGTTTGAACTGTTGGTCACAATCGCAGTCGTCGTTAGTGTGTTCCTCCCGTTGTACAAACCCCGTCCGCGAAGAATTCTCGACGCTATAGCACTGGCCCAGAAGCGGGTGCTCGTAGCAGTTCTTGTCCTGGCGACAATCGGTTATTTTGACTACACGTATCGATTGCCGCGCTTGACTGTCGTGTTAGTGACTCCCTTATTACTAGTCGCATTGCCCTCGTGGTTCGTGTGGATTCGCAAGCGACCGTCGTCAAACGGCGAACGAACCATCGTCGTTGGGGACGACCTCAAGGTGATAGAGGAAGTCGCAAGTGAGGTCGACGGGACACTTCTGGGCTATCTCTGCCCAACGAGTGTTATGACGGCAATCGAACGGACCGAAGCCATCGCTGACGGCGGAACGAACCCCAGCGGGTTGGAACGGCTGGGTGGCCTCTCGCGAATCGAGGACGTACTCGTCGAGTATGATATCGACACTGTTGTGCTGGCGTTTGAACACGCCGACCGGGCAGAGTTCTTCGGCGCTCTCGACGCCTGTTACGAATACGGCGTCAACGCGAAAGTCCACCGGGACCATACAGACTCCGTACTGACCACCAGCAGTGGGGTCGGAACGCTAGTCGACGTAGAGGTCGAACCATGGGACATACAGGACTACATTCTCAAGCGCGCGTTCGATATCGCGTTCGCATCGGCTGGACTGGTCGCGCTATCGCCGGTGATCATCGGAATTGTAGTCGCAATAAAGCTGGAGGACGGCGGCTCGATACTGTACCGGCAAGACCGAACAGCAGTGTTCGGCGAAACCTTCTCCATCTACAAGTTCCGGTCAATGATCGAGAACGCCGAAAACGAGACCGGCGTGAAAATCAGTGACGAGGATGCGGGTGAGGTCGATCCACGCGTGACATCGGTTGGTCGAGTGCTGCGACAGACACACCTAGATGAGATCCCACAACTCTGGTCGATACTGCGAGGTGATATGAGTGTTGTCGGGCCACGGCCCGAACGCCCGGAACTAGACTCGGATATCCAGACCGGTGTCGTTGACTGGCAGAAACGATGGTTCGTCAAACCGGGCCTGACCGGGCCTGCCCAAGTCAATCACGTGACTGGGAAGGAACCCGGCGAAAAGCTGCGATACGACCTAGAGTACGTGCGTGACCAGTCGTTTACTTACGATATGAAACTCGTTTCGAGACAGATCTGGAGTGTCATTATCGACATAATAGTTGCGTACAAAAACCCGTAGAACCGTTTACACGCCGCGGAATACTTCGATCGGAAACAGGTTCTACAATCGAATACCCTCGAAGAGTTTGTTATCGCCGTATCAAAACCATTCAGATCTGTCACGAGTAGTACAGAGTACCTGTTACGAAGAGCGTAAACAGTTTCACACCGTTCGTGAGAAAGGACACCAGATCAACGAGAAACTGCATAAAAACGATCGGCAGAGGCCTGTTGTGAAGTTACAGAGACCAAGCGAAGAGCCCAGACACTCCAGCAGGGATGCGTCGTGACACTGGAACGAGGTACCGTAACGATCAAACCGACCGTGGTTTCAGGCTATCGATGAAGGTCACAGAGACGTCATAATGGTAAAACAGCGTCTCCAGTCGGCTGGCGAGAACTCAACTCTCAAGTCACTTCCCGATGAGCTTTTATAGAGTTTCGAGCACTCGACGCTCAGCAGTATTTGTGCTCGGTTATTCAAGATAACTAGAGCATCCAGAATCTACCGCTGACTCATCACAGAACCGGAGCAAGCGATCATCGTCATCAATCTACGTAAAACACACACTGTCGGTCCGTTATTCGCTGTTCTCGACGCTGTCACACCTCAGGATACACGACTCTGGAAAGATGCCGGTCTCGACTCAATGGCCCAGTCCATTCAAAAGGTCCTCTCTGGATCAAAAACAGCCATGCTGCAAAGTTCCTCGAACAACCGGAATCACCAGAAAACTACCACCAGCGCGAGTAGCCGCCTACACGCTGGTCACTCGACTGTCACGCTTTTTGCCAGATTACGTGGCTTGTCGATGTTCCGCCCCAGCAGCGCAGCTGTGTGATACGACACCAGTTGCAGATGCGTGTTCGCAAGCACCGCAGCGGCTCGCGGATGCGTCGCCGGAATCTCGAGCACGTGGTCAGCATACCGCTCGACATCACTTTGGCCGTCCGTAATCGCGACCACTGGGGCGTCGCGTGCTTCAACCTCTTTCACGTTCCCGATCGTCTTGCGGGCGCGCTCGTCGTCACCGGTCACAATAGCGAACACCGGTGTGTTCTCGGTTACCAGCGCCAACGGGCCGTGTTTCAGCTCACCTGCAGCGAAGCCCTCGGCGTGTTTGTACGTGATCTCCTTCATTTTCAGCGCACCTTCGAGCGCCACGGGATTCTGATACCCGCGGCCGATGAAGAAGTAGGCGTTGGCGTCCTGATATAACTCAGCGACCTCCTGGGCGGCAGATTCGTCGAGGACCTCCTGGACGTGGCCGGGGAGGTCGCGGAGTGCGCTGATGACCTGCCGGGCGTCGCCGGTTGTGGACGTTCCGAGCGCGAGCAGGTTCAGCGCGGCTATCTGGGAGGCGAAGGTCTTGGTCGCGGCGACGCCGATTTCCGGACCGGCGCGGATGTACAGAGCGTGGTCGCATTCGCGGGCCGCGGTAGAGCCGACGACGTTGGTTACGGCCAGCGTCCGCGCGCCGCGCCGGCGGGCCGCCCGAAGTGCCGAAAGCGTGTCCGCGGTTTCGCCGCTCTGGGTGACGCCCACGACGAGTGCGTCGCCGATGGGTGGCGTGCCTGTTGCGTATTCGCTGGCGAGGAACGCCTGGGCAGGGATGCCCGCCTCGCGGAACAATTGTGCACCGTGCAGGGCTGCATGGTAGGAGGTCCCGCAGGCGACGAACTGGACGCCGGTCGGGGAGAGGTCGCCGAGGTCGCCGATGTCGACCGTGCCGGCGAGTTCGTCGACCCGGCCCCGCAAACATTGCCGGAGCGCGCGGGGTTGCTCGTGAATCTCTTTGAGCATGAAGTGGTCGTAGCCACTCTTACCGGTCTCCTCTGGGTCCCATTGGACGGTATCGATGTCTTTCTCGATAATATTGCCGTCGGTATCAGTGACGGTCCATCCGGCACCGTTGAGTCGGGCGAACTCGCCGTCGGCGAGGTAGACGACCTTGTCGGTGAAATCCCGGAAGGCGGGCACATCACTGGCCAGGTAGGTCGCGTCGTCGTCGATGCCCAAGACGAGCGGCGAATCGTTCCGTGCGGCGAACACCGAGTCACAACCGGCGATGACGACGGCAACGGCGTAACTGCCTTCGAGTCGGCTGATCGTCTCTCTGACGGCGTCTTCGGGGTCGGCTCCAGCGTCCAGCGCGTCCTCAATGAGATGGGGGATGACCTCCGTATCGGTATCAGATGTGAAGGTGTGGCCGGCACTCACGAGTTCGTCCCGTAACGACTGGTAGTTCTCGATAATACCGTTGTGGACAACCGCGACGTCGCCGGTGCAGTCCTGATGCGGGTGGGCGTTCTCGTCGGTTGGTGGTCCGTGCGTACTCCAGCGGGTGTGGCCGATACCGACCGACCCCGAGAGCGTTCGTTCGGAGAGGGCCTCACGCAAGTCGGCGATTTTGCCGGAGTGTTTGCACAGGTCGATGTGGCTGTTTGCAAGCGCGACGCCAGCGGAGTCGTACCCGCGGTACTCCAGTTTCGAAAGGCCGTGGACGAGCGTGTCGAGCGTCTCGTCGCCGCGGCCGACACAGCCGATGATCCCACACATCAGCGGACCACCTCCGCGCCCTCGCGGACGGTTCCATCGACTGTCACGCCAGTGGCGATCTGAGCGTTGGGGCCCACGAGCGACCCGGAGACGAAGCTCACGTCCCCGAGCGCAACAGCACGGTCGGCGATGACGG
This sequence comes from Haloarcula japonica DSM 6131, assembly GCF_000336635.1. Taxonomy (GTDB): domain Archaea; phylum Halobacteriota; class Halobacteria; order Halobacteriales; family Haloarculaceae; genus Haloarcula; species Haloarcula japonica. The sequence goes on from NZ_AOLY01000039.1 coordinate 201,252, forward strand.
CGCCCAGCCGCTGGTCCTCGAACACTTCTGTGCCGACCTGGACATCGGCTGGGCCGCCGGGGACGACCGTATTGACGCCCAGGTTCACGTCTTGACCGGTGACAGTGTCGACGAGGGTCGAACTCGGGTCGACACGCGTGTCAGCGTCGAGGACAGTGTGCTGGATGACGCTGTTGGCCCCGACAGTGACGTTGCGCCCGAGTGCGACATTCGGACCGATAACAGCGTCCGGCCCGATCTCACAGTCCGGGCCGATGACGGCCGGCGACTGGAGGGTCGCCTCGTCGTGGACGCGTGCGGAGTTATCGACCCAAACCTGCTCGTCGTGGGCTGATTCGACGACGCGCCCCCGCGCTAGCACCTCGCGGGCGACGGTCAGCAGGTCCCACGGATAGGTCGCGTCGACCCACATTCCGTCGACCTCGACCGCCCGGATTCGGTTAGATTCCAGCAGCAGCTCGATGGTGTCGGTCAGCGCCAGCTCGCCGGCGTGCCGCGTCGTTTCGTCGATGGCCTCGAAGATGTCGCCGTCGAAGGCGTACACGCCGCCGTTGATGAGCCTGAACTCGCTGTGTTGTGGCTTTTCGACGATGTCGACAATATGGCCGTCCTGTACCTCGACAGCACCGTACCGACTGGTGTCCTGTCGTTCGATGACAGCGATGCTTGTGTGCCCAGTCTCCGCGTAGGAGGTATCTACCGCTTCGATAGTGGCCGCATCGACGAGACGGTCACCGTTCATAACCAGAACCGGGCCGTCGAGGACGCTCCGTGCCTGAAGGAGTGCGTGCCCACTGCCGAGCTGTTTCGTCTGGCTCACGTAGGAAATCGGAACGCCACGGTACGTCGGACCGAAGTGGTCCTGAACGCGGTCGCGCTTGTAGCCGACAACGACGACCAGTTTCTCGATGCCCGCCTCGACCAGCGCGTCGAAGACGTGTTCGAGAATCGGGCGGTTTGCGGCTGGCAACATTGGTTTTGGCCGGTTGCGCGTCAACGGCCGGAGGCGAGTCCCCTCACCCGCAGCGAGGACCACAGCCGTATCGATGTGCATACCTGATGCAGACGGAGGAGGGGCTTCAATATGGCGGCCTTACTGAGATTCGTCGGTGTCTACTCGCCACGCATGTCCAGTTTGTGGTGTCGAAACCAAATAAGTAAAGAATCCGAGGTATTCGCCCTCGCGACGCTTCGCTGGTTCCGGATTACAGGCTACTGCTCGCCCATCCGCTCGCCGGCGACCCGACGCCCCTTCGTCGTCAGATTCACTTCGGTCCGTTCCCGGAGCACGCTTATCACGTCGAGTTCGATCAGTCGGTCGAAGATCTCCTCGGTTTTCTCGACGTCGATGCCGACGAAGTTGGGGATGTCGAACGGCGAGACGCCGGAGTGCAGCGCCATGATGACACGTTTCTCCGTCGAACTCAGGTCCAAATCGGCCTGGTTCTGTTCGGCGCTCTCTTCGAGCATCGTCCGGAGAACAGTGGCGTGAAACTCCTCGCCCGCGAGGTGTGTTTCGACGCTGATGTCGTCCTCACTGTGCTCGACCTGAATGACCGTCCGCTCCTCACCGCTGACCTGTTTCTCTTCGACAGTGAGGTCGCCGATGTCGGCGCGGTCGACGACAACCGCTTGCCCGTCGGCCATCGCGAGCTTCAGCGCCTCGTCGGTCACTTTGAGTCTGCCTTTCGTCCACTCGGCGGACTGGACGACGCCGCCTTTCAGTGCCGGGTGTTGGACCAGCACGATTGCGCCGTCGAGACTCGCCCGGTAGAAATCGGTCTCGAACGCCTCGTGATCCGATGCCGACACGAGGATGACGTCCTCGCCGACGTAGAGCGCGACGTAGTCGGAGACACCGGCGCTCTGCTGGTTTACGTCGAATCGGTCGGCGATACGGTCGATGTCGGTGAGTGAAATCTGTCGCTTGTCGTCGCCCAGCAGGGCGACTCGCTCGGTGGTGAGGACGATGCGACAGTTTCGCCACTCGGCGTCAGTGAGGCGCTGGCCCTGTGAGACCGCCTGAAGGAACTGCCCCTTCGTATCGGCGATCTTCTTTTCAGTGTCGCTCATACCCCGTACCGGCCTCTCGTACATCCGTTGTCCGCAGGACTCAATATAAGTTCCGTCGCCAGTGTCGAAAGTGAGAACGGCCGACTGCACTGGCAGCCTGCTCACAGCGGAATCGTACACAATTAGATAGGATATTTTTTGCGTGCGGCGATGTATCGTCAATTGATGACACGGGGTGACGAACCGGATCGGGGACAGTCCCAGACGGGGCGAGAGACAGTCGAACCACCGGACTGGTTCGTCGAACAGGCGAACGTGACTGACCCGGCTGTCTACGACCGCTTCGAACGGGAATGGCCCGATTGCTGGCGCGAGGCCGCCGAGTTACTCGACTGGGCAGAGCCATTCAACACGGTACTCCGTGGGACGGACGGGCCGCCGTTCGAGTGGTTCCCCGGTGGGCGATTAAACGCCGCATACAACTGCCTCGACCGGCATCTCCCCGAGCGGAAGAACCAACTCGCACTGGTTTGGGAGGGTCACCACGGCGAATCCCGCACCTACACCTACCTCGAACTGTACCGGGAGGTCAACGCCTTCGCTGCGGCGCTGCGGGAGCGCGGTGTCGACACCGACGACGTGGTGACGCTGTACCTGCCGATGGTGCCCGAACTCCCGGTCGCGATGCTTGCCTGTGCACGCCTTGGCGTCCCACACAACGTCGTCTTCGCCGGGTTCTCCGCGGACGCACTGGCGACACGGATGGAGCGGGCCGAGTCGGAGTACCTCATCACCTGCGACGGCTACTACCGCCGCGGTAGCGCCGTCGCACAGAAGAACAAGGCCGATAACGCGCGAATCGCCGTCGACCACGACGTGTCGGTCGTGGTACTTGACCGGCTGGGCCGTGACGTACATTTAGGCGATGACTACGACGACTATCACGACCTGCTGGCAGCACACGAGGGGGCCGAAGTCGAGCCCGTCTCGCGGGCGGCGGACGACCCGCTCTTTCGCATCTACACGTCGGGGACGACCGGGCAACCGAAGTCCGTCACGCACACGACCGGTGGATATCTCTCCCACGTCGCCTGGACCGCCCGGTCAGTTCTCGATATCAAGCCCGAAGACACCTACTGGTGCTCGGCCGACATCGGCTGGATTACCGGCCACTCCTACATCGTCTACGGCCCGCTCGCGCTCGGAACGACAACAGTGCTTTACAACGGCACGGCGGACCATCCCAACAAAGACCAGCTGTGGAAGCTCATCGAAAAGTACGCCGTCGACGTGTTCTACACCGCACCGACGGCCGTCCGGGCGTTCATGAAGTGGGGCGAGGAGTACCCCGCGAAGCATGACCTCTCCAGCCTGCGCCTGCTGGGCACCGTCGGCGAACCGATGGACGCGAGCGCCTGGGAGTGGTATCGCGAACACATCGGTGGCGGCGAGTGTCCCGTCGTCGACACCTGGTGGCAGACCGAAACCGGCGCGGTGCTCGTGTCGACGCTGCCTGGCGTCGACGAGATGAAACCCGGGGCCGCGGGAACACCGCTACCGGGAATCGAGGCGTCCGTCGTCGACCGTTCAGGTACGGTGGCCGAGCCGGACACGGCCGGTGAACTCGTCGTGACGCGACCCTGGCCTGGGATGCCGCGGGCGCTGTTGGACGGAACAGACTGGGGCAGCGTCCCGGACAACGCCGAAGGGTGGCGGTACTACCCCGAAGACAGCGTCTCAGTCGACGATGATGGCTACATCACGTTCCTCGGTCGGATCGACGACGCGATCAACGTCGCCGGGCGGCGGTTCAGCACCAAGGAACTGGAGTCGGCAGTCGCCGGCGTTACCGGCGTCGCAGAGGCCGCCGTCGTCGGTGCCGACGACGAGACGACCGGAACGGCGGTGTACGCGTTCGCCTCCCCGGAGGACGGCTACACTGAGAGTGAACTCCGAGTAGCCATCGAAGACGCTATCGTCAACGCTATCGGCGGTATCGCTCGCCCAAAGGAGATCGTGTTCACGCCCGACCTCCCCAAAACACGCTCGGGCAAAGTTATGCGCCGCCTGCTAACCGCAGTGGCGAACGACGAGGAACTGGGCGATACCAGCGCGCTCCGTAACCCCGAAATCCTCGGCGAAATCCAGTCGACGACGAGAAGGGACTGAGTCGTTTCGTCTTTTTCTATTCCCCCGAAGCGTAATCGCGGCAGTGGTGTCTTTAGTGACCGTGTTACTGTTTGATTTTCGTTGGTATCCGCGCCAGAGGCGCAATACTTATTTCGATATTCTGTGAATTGCCGAAACACATGGACGGCGCAGCGGACCGGATCGGTGAGCGAGGGTACGAACAGCTCCGGCACGCAGCTGAGACACACCGGTCCGATCTCGTGCTCCGGCTCGGCGCGGAGGTCGGACTCCGCCCGGCAGAGATGACGGCCGTGCGGCTGACCGATATCACCGAGTTCGAGGGATATCGCCTGCTGGCTGTTCGGGAGGGCGGCGAAGTAGTCCGCGAGACGTACCTCCCGGATTCGGTCGAACACGACATGCGGAAGTACACGAATTCGGCCGGAATGGACGACGACGAGCCGCTGTTTTCCGTCTCCCCACGTCGGCTCCAGATGCTGGTCAATGAGGTAGCCGACCGAGCCGCTGAGACGACACCACACCTGAAGGAGGTTTCATCACGCGACCTCCGATGGCGGTTCGCAGCAAGCCTGCTGGACGATGGCGTTCCGCCGGACGTCGTCTGTGCACTCGGTGGCTGGGACCGACTCGACCGGCTGGACCCCCTGCTTGACGAGCCAGACCGCGAAACTATCATCGCAGCCGTCGACGGGTCCAGCGGGCAGGCGGCCGCAAGTGAGCCGCAACGAACCATCGACTGGATTACGGCGGTCAGCGAGGCGCTTGCGACCGCCGCGACCAGTGAGGCGATGGCGGCAACGGTCTGTGACCACCTAACAGAGACAGCGGGCTTCGAGTTCGCCTGGCTCGCCGAGCGGACCGGCGACGGACTGACACCGCGCGTGACGGCAGAAATCTCGGAAACGGCTGTCCAGCAGCAGATCGAGGCCCACATCGAGTCAGTTACCGCTTTGCTTGACGTTGGTGAGGTTCGTGTCGTCGACGATGACACTGGACCAGTTGCTCTGGTCCCACTCGTCAGAGAAAACACCGTCTCCGGTGTCGTCGGAATCGCGGCGGGTGAGGGCCTTACTGACACCGAACGTGCCGTACTGTCCGCGCTCGGTGTACAGGTCGGCCACGCACAGGTCGCTGCCGAGCGTAAGCGCCTCCTACTTGCCGACACGGTGACCGAGCTGGAGTTCCACTGTGGGGACGAGCGAGCCTTTACCGCCGGCGTCTCCGAGGCACTACAGTGTACGGTCGAGCTGTCCGGCGTCGTCCCCGTTGCAGGCCAGTCGCTGCTGTACTACCTGATGGTCGAAGGCGCCTCGGCTGACGCGATACTCTCGTATGCGGACGACGACGACGGCGTGGCCGACGCTAGACTCCTCGAAGAGCACAGCGACGGCGTGTTGCTGGAGGTCATCGTCACCGATACGCCTGCGCTCCAGTTGGTCGAGAGTGGCGGGCGAATCCGGTCTGTGACAGCCACTGACGGTGTCGCAACTATCGCAGTCGAGCTCCCCGGAGAGGCCGATATCAGACCAACGGTCAACGCCGTCACTGACGCCTACAGGGAGACATCGTTAGCAGCGAAGCGGGAGACAGAACGGCCGGCTGAGACGGACACTGGATTCCGTGACCGACTAACCGACACTCTCTCAGACCGGCAAGAGACCGTTCTCCAGGCGGCCTACCACAGCGGCTACTTCGAGTGGCCCCGCGGCTCGACCGCCGAGGAGCTGGCAGACTCGCTTGATGTCTCGTCACCGACGTTGCACAACCACCTCCGGAAGGCCCAGCAGAAGGTCCTTACCGCGTTTTTCGACGACCGGCCGACGGAACCGCGGCGGCCGGTCGACAACTGACACCCTGTTTCGTGTTATCGTAGTTAGACCCCCAGTTTATATGGCCGCTGTGAAATATCGATGATAGACCATGTCAGATGAAGATGTCCAGCTAGAAGCGCGGCTTGCGGAGCAGGAGGTTTTCGAGCCCCCGGAGTCGTTCGTCGAGCAGGCGAACGTCACAGACGAGGGTATCTACGACGAGTTTGAAGAGAACTGGCCGGAGTGCTGGGAGGGGGCCGCCGACCTTCTCGACTGGAAGGAAGACTACAACCAAGTACTCGACGACTCGAACCCGCCGTTCTACGAGTGGTTCACGGACGGGACGCTAAACGCCTCGGCGAACTGTCTGGACCGGCACCTCGACGAACGCGGCGACGAGGCCGCTATCGAATGGGTAGGTGAGCCAGTCGAAGAGGACAACATCACCTACACCTACGAGGAACTCCACCGGAAAGTCAACGAGTTCGCGGCCGGCCTGCGGGAGATGGGCGTCGGCGAGGACGATATCGTGACGATGTATATGCCGATGATTCCGCAGCTCCCCATCGCCATGCTGGCCTGTGCCCGCATCGGCGCACCCCACTCCGTCGTGTTCGCCGGCTTCTCCGCGGACGCGCTCGCGACGCGGATGAACGCCGCCGACTCGGAATATCTGGTCACCTGCGACGGTTACTACCGCCGCGGTGACCCGCTCGACCATCTCGACAAAGCCAACGAAGGACTGAGCGGCGTCGACCATGAGGTCGAACGCGCCATCGTCGCCGAGCGCCTGATGGACGGCGACGGCTTCGACCACGACTACGCGGACAACCAGGTCGCCTTCGAGGATGTCATCGCGGACAACGAAGGCGCAACGGTCGATCCGGTCGACCGCGATGCCGAGGACATGTTGTTCCTCATGTACACCTCCGGGACCACCGGGAAACCGAAGGGTGTCAAACACTCTACCGGCGGCTACCTCGCCTGGGCGGCCTGGACCTCCCAGGCAGTGTTGGACATCAAACCCGAGGACACGTACTTCTGTTCGGCCGATATCGGCTGGATTACCGGCCATTCCTACATTGTCTACGGCCCGCTTGCGCTGGGCACCACGACGATGATGTACGAGGGGACGCCGGACTACCCCGACAAGGACCGCCTCTGGGATATCGTCGAGGAGTACGAGGCCGACCAACTGTACACCGCACCGACGGCCATCCGCGCGTTCATGAAATGGGGCAAGCAGTACCCCGAGCAACACGACCTCTCCAGCCTGCGCCTGCTGGGCACTGTCGGCGAGCCCATCAACCCCCGGGCCTGGAAATGGTACTACAAGCACATCGGCAACGAGGAGTGTCCCGTCGTCGACACCTGGTGGCAGACCGAAACCGGCGGCATGATGATAACGACGTTGCCCGGCATCAAGGACATGAAACCGGGGTCGGCCGGGCCGCCGCTGCCAGGTAACGACGTACGTATCGTCGACACCGAAGGTGAGGAAGTCGAACCCGGTCGTGCTGGCTACCTGACCGTCGACAAACCGTGGCCCGGGATGCTCCGGACGCTGTACAAGAACGACGAACGCTTTATCAACGAGTACTGGGCCGAGTACTCAGATACCGACAGTGACGACTCCGACGACTGGGTGTACTTCCCAGAGGACGGCGCGAAAATCGACGATGACGGCTACATCACCGTGCTCGGACGGGTCGACGACGTTATCAACGTCTCCGGCCACCGTCTCGGAACGATGGAGATCGAGAGTGCCATCGTCGGCGTAGAAGGTGTCGCTGAAGCCGCCGTCGTCGGTGGCGACCACGATATCAAGGGCGAGGCGGTGTACGCCTACGTCATCACCGAGGACGGCTACGAGGAAGACGAGGAACTTCGAAGCGCGATCATCGACGGTGTTGAGGACGCTATCGGACCGATTGCCCGACCGGAAGCGGTCATCTTCACGCCCGAGCTTCCGAAGACCCGCTCCGGAAAGATCATGCGCCGCCTGCTAGAAGACATCGCGAACGGCGAAGAACTGGGCGATACGAGTACGCTGCGAAACCCTGACGTCGTCAGTGATATCGAGACCAAAGTCCAGGGTGACTGAGCCGTAGCAGCGAACAGCACCACGAATTTTCAAGCTTCCAAACTCATGTCAAGAGACACGCCTGCAGACCGAGAAGAGTCAACTATCCAATCAGATGGCGGTACGGCGGCCGCCCACGATGACATCGATTACCTCGACAGGGAGGTGAACCTGTTACGACCGAGCACGCCGTTCATGCGCGACCATCTGAAGATCATCTGGAGCAGTTTCGTGCTCTGGGCACTGGTCGTGTTCGGCCCGGTGACGCTGACCGCACTTGCCCCGGAGATGATGACCGTGCAGACGCCCCTGTTCGGCTTCCCGCTGCACTACTTCCTCGTCTCGTTCGGTGCGCCGACGGGCGCGCTCATACTGGCGGTCGTCTACACGCGCTACCGGGACCGTCTCGACCAGAAGTATGGGATCGATTCCGATTCCGTCGATAACACGGCTCCCGAGGCGGGCGAGACAGCGGCCACTGACGGGGGTGTCGAGCAGTGACGGTCCCACTACAGGCAGAGGCGCTCGACATCTCGTTCAAGCTCGTCCCGGCGATTATCGTCTTTCTGATGATGGCGTCGTTCCTCGTCATCGGCTACGTGTTCAAGGTGGCCGACACCGAGGGGATGTGGGTCGCGGGCCGCGGCATCGGCAACATCGAGAACGGAATGGCCATCGGCGCGAACTGGATGTCCGCCGCCTCGTATCTGGGGCTCGCAGGACTGGTGGCGCTGTCGGGCTTCTACGGCCTGGCGTTCATCGTCGGCTGGACGACCGGCTACTTCGTCCTGCTCATCTTCCTTGCGGCACAGATGCGCCGGTTCGGAAAGTACACCGCACCGGACTTCGTCGGCGACCGGTTCAACTCACCGACCGCCCGCGCGCTGGCGGCGTTCACCACGCTGCTCATCGCGTACGTCTACTCCGTCGGCCAGGCCCGCGGCATGGGGCTGGTCGGGCAGTACGTCTTCGGGCTCGATATCATCCCGATGATCGTCGTGATGATGACCATCACCGTCGGCTACCTCGCGCTTTCGGGGATGCTGGGTGCGACCAAGAACATGGCCGTCCAGTACACGATCCTCATCGTCGCGTTCCTCGCAGGCGTGTACGTCGTCGGCTTCTCACAGGGGTACTCGACGGTGCTCCCACAGATCGAGTACGGCGCGCTGATCGCCGACCTCGGACGCGAGTTCTCCGCGCCGTTCGTGAACCAGCCGTTCTACCTCTGGATCGCGACAGCGTTCTCGCTCATCGTCGGGACCTGTGGCCTCCCGCACGTTCTCGTCCGATTCTACACGGTCCGGAGCGAGCGCGTCGCTCGCTGGTCCTGCGTGTGGGGGCTGTTCTTCATCCTCCTGCTCTACTGGGCCTCGCCAGCGATGGCGGCCTTCGGCGTCGACCTCTTTCAGGCGACGACCGGTGCGAGCGCCTATGCCGCGGAAGGCGGCATGTCCGGCGCTGAAGGCGACGTGATCGTCGTGCTCGCCGCGCAGTTCGCGAACCTCCCGACGTGGTTCGTCGGCCTCGTCGCGGCCGGCGCGATGGCGGCCGCCATCGCGACGACCGCCGGGCTGTTCATCACGGCCTCCTCCGCGGTCGCACACGACATCTACACAGAACTGATCAACCCCGACGCGACCCAGCGCCAGCAGGTGCTCATCGGTCGCGGAACGATCATCGGCATGGGCGCGCTGGTGACGGTGACCGCATTCAACCCACCGGCGCTCATCGGCGAACTGGTCGCCTACGCGTTCTCGCTGGCCGGCGTCGTCCTGTTCCCGATGTTCTTCCTCGGTCTTTGGTGGGAGAACACGAACCGTCAGGGCGCACTGGCTGGGATGGTGCTCGGTCTGCTCATCTGGATTACCTCGATTATCAACAGCGTCCTGCCGAACTACATCGGCGCGCTCGGAGCGGCCGCTGGTGAAGGCGGCGCACTCGTTCCGATATACGCCCAGTACGTCCCGCCCATCGGCGCTGCGCTGATCGGGACGCCGGTCGTGTTCATCGTCACCATCGCCGTCTCGCTGGTGACGCCCGAGCCGCCGCTGGAGACGAAGAAGATGGTTCGACAGTGTCACAGCCCCGAGCCGATGGGGCAACAGGAGACCGCCGCAGACGTCGTCGGCGACAACACTGGCGGCGGTACCCCCGCGGACGACTAAACCAATGTACGACAACATCCTCGTTCCGACCGACGGCAGCGAAACCGCAGAAAACGCGGTCGATCAGGCGGTCGACATCGCCGCGAAGTACGGCGCGACGGTCCACGCGCTGTACGTCGTCGACGTCGACGCCACCAGCTACTCGCTGGGGACAGAGCAGGTCGACCGCATCCGACAGGGGAACCTCGACGAGATGACCGAGGTGAAAGAGGCGGCTGACAAGGCCACCGGCTACGTCCGCGACCGCGCCGCCGATCACGGCGTCGATGTTAAAGAGCACGTCACCGCCGGCGAGCCGGCCCGCGCCATCCGAAAGTTCGTCGAGGACAACGACATCGACCTCGTCGTGATGGGCTCTCACGGCCGCTCGGGCCTCAAACGTGTCATCCTCGGTAGCGTCACAGAGAAAGTGCTGCGCCGGACGCGGCTGCCGGTGCTGGTCGTCGACGTCCACGGTGATACGGATATCGAGGCGTGACTAGCATGGGACTGAGCCGACCACGACCGCTACGGACGACGCGAGGTCGACGATGAGCGTCGTTGACACCCTCCGCAACCATGTGCGCGACCACAAACGAGGGATGTTCGTCGACCTCGTGTTCGCCATCGCCTGGGTGACCGCCGTGAGCGTCATCTTCGACCTGCTGTCGGGCCCCCAGTGGGCCTACTACCTGACGCTCGCCGGTGGCGTCGTCGCGTACTACGGTTTCTTCTGGTCGCTCGATATGGCGATGGAACAGCAGTAGATCGCCCTCCGCTTGAGTCACGATTGTGACGGATCCACAGCCAGTTCGCGGAACCCCTGTGAAATATACGCATACAGTGGCCGAATCACCGTCGCACCCGTGCTATCCAAGCATCCTTCCATTCTCAAGCCCGGCGAATTTCCGCCCTGCCGGTAGTAATAATACCATGTAGATGCATTGACCTGTTCGACAGCAGCAGTTGCTGTGGAGTCAGCAATGATATACGAAAGTTCGACGGGAGAGTACTACAGTGGTCTCGACATCTGGATGCGCTTTGAGTCGGGGTTCTGGGAACCACACGATTGGAGTCAAGCGACAGGACAGGAATGGGTACAGACCGAGGCGGGCGAAGTCCTCACCCTGACGCCGGTCCCGGAGTCAGAACTCCCAGACGGAGTGTCAGTGACGGAGGCCGAAGACGTCGACTACCTGCCCGAGTAAAACAGCGGAGCCCGCGAGTTCGCCGGGCCACGGGACGCAGCAGACGAATCGCCATTGTGGGTCACACTGGCGCACCGTTCGTTCAGAGGCGCGTCGCGTCTCTCTACTGCTCACGGGTCACTATCGTTCCCCGTTCGTGTTTCGAGACCCCTCGCTTCGCTCGGGCTCTCGCTACTCACGGCTTCGCCGTTCGTTCTGTGGCGCGTAGCGCCGCACTACTTCTCACTCATTGCTTCACTCGCCATATTTCGCCCCTGTGCGTTCAACGCGACCTCGGTCCGAACCCGGACCTCGTCAACCGCCCCGATATCGAGCAGTTTCTGGTATATCTCCTCGACCTCGTCGGGCGTCGTTCCGACGAAATCAGACATTTCAAACGGTGAAACACCGGAGTACAGCGCCATCAACACCTGACTCTCCATCTCCGAAAGTTCGTAATCGTCCTCTCGGTCCTCGATAACGCGGGTAAACAGCGTCTTCAGCGCCCGCGTATGATGATCCATCCCCGAAATGTGGGTTTCGACGCTGCGGCCCTGGTCGTCAGTGTGTTCGACTTCGATGACCTCCCGCTCCTGGCCCATCACCGTACTGGTCCCGGTTTCGATAGTGCCGACGTCCTCGATTTCGAAGGACATGCTCTTGCCGCCGGGGAACTGGAGGCGAATGACGTCGTCGTCCAGTTGAAACCGCGCTTTGCTCCACTCGGCGTCCTCCTGAACGACGCCGCCGACGACCGCTTGCTGTCGCGCGAGGATGACCTCTCCCTGCAGCGTCGCGCGGACGTACTCCGTCTCGAAGTCGTCCAGATTCGGCGTATCAACGAGGAGGACGTTGTTACCCACCTCCAGCGCGGTTGCGCCGCCAGTCCCACCATCGGGAACCAGATCGTCGGGGTTCGACGGAAGGGTGATGTTGGAGTGTGGAATGGGCTGTTTCGAGCCGTTCGTCGCCAGAACGAGTCGCTTGTTGGTGACGATGAGTCGACAGGAGCGCCACTTCGGATCGGCCACGGGGTCGCCGTCGCGGACGACGTACTGGAAGTCCCCCGACGTGTCGACTAGCTTGCGTTCGTCACCACTCATGGCCGCTGATATTAGAGATTTGACGCCGAAGGGTAAATAAGTTCCAGCACCGCTCTCACAGCGCGACGAGCAACCCACCGACGACGCCGAGTCCGCCAAACACGGTACAGACAGCCCAGAACGGGACTTTTCGGACTAGTCGGACCAGCGCGTCAACCGTGAGATAGCCGACGATAGCGCTCATGACAAGGGCGACGACAGCCGGTAGCGGGTCGATTGCGGGGATGCCGTCGTCGACGAGGACCAGTGCGTTCGCGGCGAGCGCGGCTGGAATCGAGAGGAGAAACGAGAGTCGAAGCGACGACTCGCCCTCGTGGCCCCGGAGCAACAGCGCACTCACGGTCGTCCCGGACCGGGAGACGCCGGGAAGGATGGCCAGTCCCTGCAACACACCGACGAGGACGGCGTCGATCCCGTCCGGAATCTCGCGCTCACCCAGCGACAGCGCCGCGGCGAAGCGCTGGAGCAGGCCGGTGATGACGAGCAGGCCGCCAACCAGTGCTAGGAAAAGCCCGCCTTCTAACTCCGAAACAGCGGCGTCGAGGGCCATGTACGCGGGGAGGCCGGTGACGGCGGTCGCCGCCGTCGCGATGACGATAAACGAGAGATCCGCTGTCTCGTCGGCGAACGGGCGGCGGGAGAGTTGCCGGATGGAGTGCAGGATAGTTCGGACCTCGGTGCGGTAGTAGGCCGTGGCCGCAACTGCCGTCCCGGCATGGAGAAAGAGTGCGAGGCGGGTCGCAGCGGCGGGTGAGACGCCTGTGACCACCGTCGACGCGAGGGCGACGCCGCCCTCGCTGGAGACCGGAATCCACTCCAACACCCCTTGCAGCAGGCCCAGCAGAATAGCGACGAGAATCGGGTTCATACCCACGGAGCGGACGCCGCGGGACAAAGGCCGTTCGGTTCGGCCCGCCGACGTGACAGTATATATAGCGCTGGTGTCCAAACGGAGGTATGCAACTGGGAAGCGGGGTGGTAGACCTGCTGTCGGGGCTGCCGGCCTGGCAGGGGTTTCTGGTGCTCGTCGGTAGCGGCGTCGCGTTCGCACTGGTCATCCGCGTCCTCGGCGACCGACTGCTCAAGCGGGTCACGCCCCACATTGAGGGCGACGTCGACGACATCGTCTTCCGGGGTATTCACACTGCCGTGTACGTCACTGTCGGCCTCGGCGGTGCATACGCCGGGGCACAGATTTACGACGTTCGACCGGCCGTCGCCGTCTCGCTTGAGGCCGGGACGCTCTCGCTGGTCGTCATCGTCTGGATGGTGACGTTGCTACGCATCGGCCGTCGGGCGTCCGCTCTCGCGACGGATTCAGCGTACATCGACCGCCAGATGGTTCCCATCCTCCAGAACGTCTGGAGCGCGCTCATCTCCGGCGGTGGCATCCTGCTCCTGCTGATTCTGTGGGACATCGACGTGACGCCGCTGCTGGCCTCAGCAGGGATTATGGGTATCATCGTCGGCCTAGCGGCCCGAGACACGCTGGCGAACTTCTTCGGCTCGCTGTCGCTGTATCTCGACGGAACGTACGCAGTCGGTGACTTCGTCGTCCTGGAGACCGGCGAACGCGGGCGCGTCGAGGACATCTCCGTGCGCTCGACGGTCATCCGCACCCGCGACGACATCCTCGTCACCGTCCCGAACTCGAAGCTCAACAACGCCGCCATCGTCAACGAGTCGACGCCGCGGCGCAAGCGCCGGATTCGCGTCCCCGTCGGCGTCGCCTACGGGACGGATATCGACCGGGTCGAGGAGATCCTCCTCGAACTGGCCGCGGCCGAGGACCTCGTCCAGGACCGGCCGAACCCGCGGGTCCGGTTCCGGGAGTTCGGCGACTCAGCGCTGAACTTCGAACTGCTGTGCTGGGTCGGGAACCCGGCCCTGACGGCCCGCGCGACACACGAACTCAACAGCGCGATCTACAAGCGGTTCCAGGCCGAGGGCGTCGAAATCCCGTTCCCCCAGCGGTCCGTCTCAATCTCCGCCGAGGAGATTCCGGGCGAACTGTTCGACCAAGCGCAGTCGAGCGGCGCGGCCGACGGCGGCGTGACCGGCGAGTGATGGCGGGCGGGGTCGCAGATTCCGCCTGGCCCACGCGACCGAGAGGTCGAAACGCAGTTACGGTGGCGACGCGTCGGCTCAGGCAATGAGCATACTTGAGGACGCCCGTGCGGCGCTTGCGACCGGGCCGCTGTGTAATTCCTGTCTCGGCCGGCTCTTCGCCGACCGGAGTTTCGGGCTGGCCAACGCCGAACGGGGCCACGCCCTGCGGGTGACGCTCGCGCTTGCGGACGACGACCCCTTCGAGGACAGCGAGGACTGCTGGGTGTGTGAAGGTGAGTGCGACCGCTTCGACTGGTGGGCCGAGCAGGCCGCCAGCGCGGTCCGGGGCTACGACTTTGACACCTACCAGGTCGGGACGAAAGTGCCGCCGTTGCTCGAAGAGAACGACGAACTGCTCCGGGAGGACGTGGGCCTCGAACCCGACGCCGGCGAGGCGCTCAAGACCGAACTGAACCGCGAAGTGGGCAAACGAATCGGGGACCTGACCGGCGCGGAGGTGGAGTTCGGCCGTCCAGCAGTCCAGCTCACGCTCGACCTCGCAACGGACGAGGTGGAGACCCACGTCAATTCAGCGTTCGTCTACGGCCGCTACCGAAAGCTCGAACGCGACATCCCCCAGACGAAGTGGCCCTGCAACGACTGCAACGGCACGGGGCTGTGGCAGGGCGAGCCCTGCGACGGCTGTGGCGGCAGCGGCTACCGCTACGACGAGAGCGTCGAGCAGCTGTCCGCGCCCGTTGTCCGTGAGGCGATGGACGGCGAAGAAGCGGTGTTCCACGGTGCCGGCCGCGAGGACGTCGACGCCCGAATGCTCGATTCGGGCCGCCCGTTCGTCATCGAGGTGATGGAACCGCGAAAGCGCGACGTGGACGCCGACGCGCTCGAAGCAGATATCAACGACTTCGCCGACGGCAAAGTCGAAGTGACGGACCTCCACCTGGCGACCCACGAGATGGTCGAGCGCGTCAAGGAACTGGACGCCTCCAAGACCTACCGGATGGACGTGGAGTTCGGGGCACCGGTCGACGCCGACGCACTGCAAGACGCGCTGGCGGAACTGGACGGGGCGACCATCGAGCAGGAAACCCCCCAGCGGGTCACCCACCGACGGGCCGACATCACCCGGACGCGGACGGTGTACGACGCCGCGGGCGAACTGACCGACGACAGCCACGCCGAACTCCGCATCCACGGCGAGGGCGGCCTGTACGTGAAGGAGCTCGTCTCCAGCGACGAAGGACGCACGGAGCCGAGCCTGGCCGGCCTGCTCGGCACTGACGCTGTGGTGACCGCACTCGACGTAATCGACGTGCAGGGCGAGGACGAACCGTTCGCGAAAGACGAGTTCCTCAAAGAGTAGCGCGCCTGGAGTCGTTCGACCGGAAGCCGTTTTTACACCGACATCCAGATGATAGCCATGCGATTCGGCGTCGACGAGGCCGGGAAAGGACCGGTGCTGGGATCGATGTTCGCCGCCGCCGTCAGGGCCGACCCCGCGGCCCTGCCCAATGGGGTTGGCGACTCGAAGGACATCAAGCCGGAGCGACGCGAGCGACTGGCGGAGGAAATCCGCAAATCGGCGGACGCCGTTGGCGTCGCCGAGATCCCGGTCGAACGCATCGACGCCGACGGGACGGACATGAACACGCTGACTGTCGACGGGCAGGCCGAGGCGCTGTCGGCGGTGGCCCGAGACGGACTGTCGGGGACGGTCGACGCCGGCGACACAGACGCGGCGCGGTTCGGTCGCCGGGTTGCGGACGCGGTCGACGCCGACGTGACCGTGACTGCGGAACACGGGGCCGACGAGACGGACCCGCTGGTCGGTGCGGCCTCGATTATTGCGAAGGTGGCCCGCGACGTACACGTCACGGAACTGGCCGAGGAGTACGGTGACGTGGGGTCGGGCTATCCCAGCGACCCGACGACGCGGACCTTCTTGGCGGACTACGTCGACAGCCACGGCGAATTGCCGGCGTGTGCTCGCCGGTCGTGGTCGACGTGTGATGACGTGCTGGCGGCGGCGTCACAGGCGACGCTGGGCGACTTTTGAACGAGGACAGGCCGACAGTGAGCGTGGTGTTCTCGAAACGAACTAGTCCTGCACAACAGGCAGAAAGCGGGAACCGGTCACACTGTTGGGTGTAATTGAGAGAAAGTACTCGCGGTGGCGGAATTCTTGAAAGACGTACAGCCGACGGTCTCAGTCCTCGTCCAGTACGAGGTTTCGCAGGATGTCACCGTAGGCCGGGCGCGTCACAAGCACGCCAATGAGGACGCCTACGATGGTGATGATAGCGAACCCGGAGAGATCGCCGAGTGGCAGGACCATTAGCGGACTCATCGCCATGATCGTCGTGGCCGCCGCCGCGCCGATGACCCAGAACGCCTTGCGGAACCGGCTCTGGAACACGCGTCCTGTCTCGACTTCCCCTTGCTGCAGGATTTCATCAGCGATGATAATGAGGTCGTCCACCCCCGTTCCGATGACCGCGATGAACCCGGCCAGATGGGAGAGGTTCAGCGGGTACTGGACGAAGGCGACGAACCCGAGGAGGATGAACACCTCGGACAGCGCCGTGACTACCATCGGGACGACAACCTCAACCCGTTTGTACCGCATGTAGACCACGAGACTGACCGCAAGGACTGCCAGCAGTCCGGTCAACAGCGAATTCTGCTTGAACTGCTCGGCAAGTGCCGGGTCGAGCGACGAGCCGGAGTCTTCTGAGAGGTCGAGAGGTGCCGGAAGCTGCCCGGCCCGGAGGTTCAGTTCAATTTCGTTGGCCGTTTCAGCGGGATTTTCCGAACTCCCGGTTTGCATCACGTACACAGGGTCGTTTACGAAGTCGCCATCGGCGAAACTCTTGCCAAGGCCCGGCGTTACGCCCCGGGCTGTGACAACCTCACCGTTTAACGTATGGACCAGACAGCCGGGTTCGTCGTTGGAAAGTGCAGGGTCAGCCGACTCACCGGCGGTTGTTTGCTGAATATCCGAGTGGTTGTAGTTTCCACAGGGAGCCCCGTCACCGAATCCGGCATCAACCATTCGCTGTGCGAACCCATCGGCAGCATCCGGGCTGACTGTGATGTACACTGCCCAACCAACGCCTTCCCTGTTTGCGGCTGAGATATCACTCATCTGAGAACGCTTGAGCACCTCCTCGCGGACGAAAGAGCCGTTTTCACCGCCGGGATACACAGCGTATATTTTGACCGTCCCCCGCTCGTTCAGCAGGTCGACGAGTTCTTCTCGATCCCGGTCTGGGGCAGTAATGCTGAGGAAGTGTTGTCCACCGGGAACGTTGACTATCTGGACTGACGCACCGCTGAGCGCTGAGGTCCGGAGTTTCTCATCAACGGCTTCGACCATTTGCCGACGCGTCTCCGGAGTTACGCCGTCACGTACGTTGGTCGGCTGGTACCCGCTGTTCTCAAGTGCCGTTCGGAGCTCCTGGTGGGTGACGTTCTTTGTAACGACCTCGACAGCCCCCGTGCTTCGCTCAGAGGAGATCGGTCGGACCCGGACGTCTACTGTGTCAAGGTCAAGTTCGTCGGCCACTGTTTGCTCAAGCTGGGTCGAATCCGCCTGCGTGACGTTGACGTTCTCAGCGGTGATGCCGACGATGGGGGCACGAAGACGGGTTCCACCGCTGAGCTGAATACCGTAGTTGAGGTTCGTTAGCTGCTCGGATGTGCTCCCCTGATTAGTTGCGTCGGCACTCGTCCCCGGGGGGACCCCTGGAACAAACAGTGCGATAGCACTGGTTAAGAGAAGCACGACCAGTACAGCGACTCGCCAGTTTTCGCGAAGGGTACTCATCGGTTCACCCCCTCATACTTGTACCAGCGAAGCAACGTAACGTTGAGTAAGTACGTATTCATTAGGTCTGCCGTCAGTCCGAGGACCAGTATCAGGCCGATGTCGGCCATCAGGCCAATCCCAAAGATTGTGGCTGCGACCGCCATCACAGTCATCGCTGCAATCGAGGTTAACGTCATCGTCACACCGGTTCGCATCGCACGGTAGGTCGATTCGTAGAACCCACCTGAACGTCTGAGGACATGGTTGTTCAACAGAATATCCGAGTCAACAGAGTATCCGATCAGCATGAGAAACGCTGCGACGATCCCCAGTGAAAGCTTGATTCCCAGGAGATTCATTATCGCGAGCGGAATCATGATATCCGAAAACGCCGAAATAACAATGGCGATACTCGGGACAAATGTGCGGAAGAAGGCGAAGGCGAGTAGGCTCATCCCGAGGAACGCGACCCCGACACCGATGACTGCGAGACGCTGGTTTTGACCGCCAAACAGCGGCGATGTCGTTCCGCTCCCCAGCAGCGACAGTTCTGCTGATGATTGGGCAGCGGACCGAACCGAAGACACGCTGGTTGAGTTGTCGAACGTGACGACGTATTGGCTCTCGTACGTGGAATCCGAAGTCGTCGTGATACCCTGTACTGAAACAACCGGCTCGTCAAATGTGGCTTCGATTTCCTCGTTTGTGAGCGTCGCGTTTGTCCCTACCGTTAATTCCGTCCCGCCAGTAAAGTCGATGCCCCGGTCGACTGGTGCCCCGGTGACCGCCCACCAGCCGCCGATGACGGCGAGCGAGAGGACGAGCACCGCCAGGGGAACCGCCACCAGTTGGCGGTTCGAATACCGGGTGTAATCGACTTCCGGGACCTCGAACTCGAACATGACCGAACGATGTGAGACGGGCCCGAATAAGCCTTCTCAATCACTGCCGCTGACATCCGCTGTGCCGTACATCTATGATACTCTATCACGTATATCTGGTATGTCCGAGCGCGCAATCAGGGTCGAACTCTCGTATCCGGCAGACCTCAGCGGATGGGGCCGCGACAAAATCGACGGCTCGCCGTTCCGTGCGTACCTCAGGAAAACACACGACACCGCCGCGTCGGGTGATGTGTGGACGGAGTTTGTCGGCGTCGGCTGCTGTGGCGACACGCTAGATTTCCCGCTTCGAGTCGAGTCCGTCGAGGGCGGCCCAGCGGTGACCGAAGACACCGAGTTCGCGTACACCGAGCGCGAGGCCTGCGGGGTCGCCGGCGGCTGGCAGGTCCAGAGCGCCGCTGGGCCGACCGAATAGGAAGAGAGGGCGGATGGAGAGCGCGTCAGTCCGGCAGGTAGCGCACGCTGACGACGCCTTCTGCGGTCCGGACCTCGACGCGGTCGACGCCGAGCCTGGCCGCCCGCGAGACGGTGGCCTCGTCCTTGACTACATCCGCCGCGGCCTCGGCCGTCTCATCTTCCGGAACAGTCAGGACGTGTATCTCGCCCTCGCCGGCCCGTTCGACGGTCGTTAGCTCACCGGGAGCCTGTTCGGCCGCGATTTCGGTCGTCTGTGTCGTGGGTGCGAGATCGACCGTCTCAACGGGGATGCGTCGCCGCTCGGCGACTTCGGTGACGGTGTACGTGACCTCCATCGGCGGCACCGGCTCGACTGTCCCCTCTACTACCTCGCCGGCCTCAACGCCGGGATTGTCCGACAGTGTCAACACTTGTGAGTCCGCGACGTTCCGAAGCGTCGCCGACGCGTCGTCGGCGTTCGTGACCAAAAATGTCCCTTCGATAGCTGTCATAGGCACAGATTCGTGGCGGGCGTTCTTGCCCGTTTCGACCCGAGACCGGACTGTGTCGCATCCCGTGGGAGTTGCAAGTCGTGGGCCGGCGGCGCTACCTCAGCAGCCGGTGGGTCAGATATATGCCGAGTGTCGCGAGCAGCGGCGGTGCCAGGCCCGCAAGCGGGGGCAGCGAGTAGAAGAAGCCGACGACAACGCTCTGTGTCGGCTCACGAAGCTCCGCCGGGGCTGAAGTCAACAGCGCGAGGTATATCGACCCGATGAACAGGAACGCCGAAACGGCCAGGGCGCGGTCGTAGGCGACTGAGGACCCGGTTCGTCGGTGGCGGCGGGCGACAGAAAGGACTGGGGCCAGCAGCGGCGCGACCAGTAACAGTCCAATGAACAGGAAGAAGCTCCGCGAGAAAGTGAACGTCCCGCCGCGGACACTCCCGGTTTCGGCGAGTTGCGTAATCAGGCCCAACGAGAACACGAGCGTAATCGCCACGGACAGCAACAGTGCAACCGGGACGTAGGCTTTGAACAACAGCGAGTCGCTAGCCCGGAAGGCGTACGGGAACGCACCGGGGAGCCCGTTGTACGGTTCGGGCCGGTCGTTGTCAGCGTCGGCTGTGACGGACTGCTCTGCCGTCGCGTCTGTCATACCTGTGGGTTAGGCGAGCGCGAGGTTAAGCGCGGTGTTGTCCGACCAGCGGTGAGAGCGGAGCCACGCCTGCTGCCAACCATGCTCTCCGGGAGTTGTTTGTACCCGCCCGTCGACACCCCCAGTATGCACGTCGATATCGGAGCCGCGCTCGCCAGTGTCGCCGACCCGGGCGTCGAGCAAGCGACGCTTGACGAGCTGGACGAGCGGGTGGCTGCGGCCCACGAGCGAATCGAGCAGGGGCGGGATGACGACGAGTTCGGCTACGCGTCGCTGAACCTCCCCGAAGCAACCGATGCCGAGACCATCCGTGACGCTGTCGCGCCCGTCGCCGACGCCGAGTCGGTCATCACCGTCGGCATCGGTGGGTCCGCACTGGGAGCGAAAACCATCACCGAGGCGCTGGCTGAGGACCCTGACAGTCACGTCGTCCTTGACAACGTCGACCCCGAGCACGTCCGGCGGACGCTCGGCGGCCTCTCGCTTGCTGACACTGCTATCAACGTCGTCTCCCGGTCGGGGACGACGGCGGAGACGCTGGCGAACTTCCTCGTCGTCCGCGAGGCCTACGAGGACCGCGGCGTCGACTGGACCGAGCGCATCGTCGTGACCACCGGCGATTCCGGGCCGCTCCGGGCGCTGGCCGACCAGCACGACCTGCCGACGCTACCGGTGCCCGAGGGTGTCCCTGGCCGTTTCAGCGCGCTGTCGGCGGTCGGGCTCGTCCCGCCAGCTATCCTCGGCATCGACATCGAGGGGCTGCTCGCCGGCGGTCGGAAGGCGGCCGACGACCTCGCGCCGTCGCTGTACGACTCGCCGGCCTATGCCTACGGCGCAATGGCCTACACACTCGAAGAGGCGGGCGCGAAAGTCAATGCCGTCATGCCCTACGCCGAGCGCCTAGAGTCCTTCGGCGAGTGGTTCGCACAGCTCTGGGCCGAGAGTCTGGGTAAGGACGGGCGGGGTCAGACCCCGGCGCGGGCGCTGGGCGCGACCGACCAGCACTCCCAGCTCCAGCTGTACCGCGCCGGCTACCGCGACAAGGTCGTCACCTTCGTCCGACCGCGCGAGCGGGCCGACGTGGCGATTCCCGACCCGGACCACGAGGACCTGTCGTACCTCGCCGGGACCGACCTCGGCGGCCTCATCGACGCCGAGTACGAGGCGACGGTGGCGAGCCTGCCGGCGGCTGACCGGCCGGCGCTCGAAATAGAAATCGACCGCCTCGACGCCGAAAGCGTCGGCGAACTCCTGTACGCGATGGAAGCTGCCTGCGTCCTCGTCGGCGAACTCGCGGACGTAGAGACGTTCACCCAGCCGGCTGTCGAGTGGGGCAAAAACGCCACGCGGGCGCTCATCCGTGGCGAGGCGACAGAGGAGACGGCAGCAATCGACGACCGCGAGCGGCTGCGGATCGGCGAAACGGAGTCCCTTTAGGCCGGCGCAACGGACTGCCGATAATGGACGACACTGCCGCGAACTGGGGTGTCCTCGCCGCTGGCCTCGGTCTCGTCGTACTCGTTGCCACGGAAACCGGCGTCGCCGGCTGGATGACACCGGGAACGACGGTCGGCCCGGTCACCACCCGTCAGGTCGCCGCCGCTGGCTTCGTCGTCGCCGCCCTTATCTTCTCACTTGTCCGTCACGGTGTACTCGACCGCAGACAGGCGGGCCTAGGCGCGACAGGCGCGGCCGGCATCGCAACGCTTGCGACGCTCGTCGCCTTCTTCGGGCCGGAGTTCCGTACTGGGGTCGAGGCGACCGTCGGAATCGCGGTCTATCTCACAGTGCTGGCCGGCGGCGTGACGGTTGCGCTGGGCTGGGCGCTGTCGACCGGCGTACCGAACGACCGGCTGTACACGGTTGCCAGAGCGCTCTCGGTCGCAACAGGAATCGGGCTGGCCGGCTTCCTCGTGGGCACAGTGTTCGCCCAGTTCGTCGTTCTCGGGGCCGCGGCGGGAGGGCTGGTCAGCGCCGCGGCGCTGGAAGGTGGGACTGTCACCGGTCCCGCGTACGTTACGCTCACTATCGGCATCGGCATCGGCTTCGTCGGTTTCGGGGCGGCCGTCGCCAGCCGGCTGGACCGGACCTGGGCCGATCTGGATCTAGAACTACCCGGTCTCCGTGACATCGGCTACAGCGTCGGCGGCGTCGTCGTCCTCATGGTCGCGCTGTTTGGCTTCAGTTACCTCATTCAGTCGCTCGGCCTGGAAGCCGCTCGGAGCAGCGTCGAGGAACTCGCCCGCGAAGACCCGTCGTTCCTGCTCGTGATGGTACCACTGGCGTTTCTGACTATCGCGCCGAGCGAGGAGTTCATCTACCGGAACCTCATCCAGAAGTACCTCTACGACGATTTCGGTGACCTCCAGGCGATTATACTCACCAGCGCCGTCTTCGGCGTCGTCCACTTCGGACAGTACGCCGCCGGTACGCCGACACAGACAGTCCTCTCGCTGCTGTTAGTGTTCGTCCTGTCGACGCTGCTCGGCCTGAGCTATCTCAAGACCGAGAACCTGCTCGTGCCCATCATTATTCACGGGGCGTTCAACGCAATTCAGTTCCTCACATTGTACATCGAGATTACAGGAAATCCGGCAATCTGAGCCGTCTGACTGCTGTCTGACGGGTGTTTATGCAAACGACCGTTGTAGGCGATGACATGGCTCGGCGGTTCACCATCGTCTGTGATGACGACCAAGCGCGGATTATCGAAACGCTTTCGCGGCGCTACGGCATCACAGAGGAGGAAGTGCTGTCGCAGTTGGTCGAACTCGGACTCGAAGCCCGGGACGAACAGACCGTCTAAGCCGGATTCTTCCGCGAGAGCGAGCTACCACAGATGGGACAGCGGTCGCGGTTCTCGTCGAACTCGCGGCCACAGCCGGCACACTGGAACAGCCACTCGCGCTGTTCGGAGATTCCCTCGCGGGCGATGACTTCGACCGCCACGTCGAGTTTCTCCGCGACGTTTTGCATCGCGTAGTCGTCGGTGACGAGTCGACTGTCGAGTTCGAACGCGGCCGCGATCAGCCGGATGTCAGTTTCCGAGAGTTCGGCGAGGTCACCAGTTTCGCTGGCGGCGCGCTCGATGCGCTCGACGGTGTTGTCCTCGGGAATATGAAGGTGCATCCCCGAACCTTCGAGGGCGTCGAAGCGATAGGCGGCCTCGTCCTCCAGTTCCTCTCTGACGAGCGGAATCGTCGCTATCTGCTCGTCGGTGTGATACTCGTTGATAAATGCCGAGGAATCAAGAACGTACATCTAGCGTTTGACGATCATGTGGTCTTTCACCGCCTTGACCCGCTCAACCGGGACAAGCAGGCGGCCCTGGTCGCTATACTCGAAGTTCGTGTTGCGGAGCGACTCCGCGGGGTCGATGACGAGGTTGTGCAACGCGCCCGAAGAGAAGTCCATCGTGATGTTGTAGAGACTGCCGATCTCCGCTCCATCAGTCCCCATCACGTCCTTCCCCGACAGGTTTTCTGCGAGTATTGCAGCCATACCCCCTTGTTCCGAACGAGGTTACATAAACGCCACGGGGATGTCTGACGAGCGACTCGCCGTTTCCCAGTGACTGTCACGAAGGAGCGACCGCTACGCTACCATCGGCGACGTCGGCCACGCGGGTTCCTGCTGTGTCTCGGAGCACAGAAGGACCAAACTCAGTGGGCAGCAGCCCTAAGCAGGAGGCATTCGACAGGGACGCATGGACCGAAACAGGCGGCAATTCCTCGGAGTCCTCACGGCCGCTGTCATGGGAACCGTTGCAGGTTGCAGTGGCGACGGCGGCGACGCGTCGTCCCCGACGGACACAGCCACACGAGCACCGACCGAAACCGGGACACCGGCGGCAACTGAAACAGCGACGGCGACTGAGACGGCCACGCCGACCGAGACGCCGACTGCCACAGCCACTGAGACACCGACGCCCACGCCGACGGGAACGCCAGTCGACGCCGACCAAGAAGTCGCCGTCGCGCCGGGCGATTTCGTCTTCGAGCCCGAATCATTCGAGGTCCCGGTCGGCAGCACCGTCCTGTGGGTGTGGGAGGCCGGCGGCCACAACGTCAAGCCGACCGCGACACCGGAAGACAGCGACTGGTCGGGGACACCTGGAGACGATGGGACGACGTACAGTTCCGGCTACGAGTACGCCTACACGTTCGAGGTTCCTGGAGAGTACGAGTACCACTGTGTCCCCCACCAGAGCCTCGGCATGACGGGGTCGTTCACTGTAACCGAGTGACGCCCGATTAGCCCCACGTTCGGTCGCGCGCGTCTGATGACGACGAACTTAACTGCCACCGACGACTCGGTTCTGACAACTTCTGGAGCCATCTATGTCTGACACGGACCCCACCACAGCCACCGACGACACCCTGCGGACGCCCATCGTCGCCGTTCTGGGCCACGTCGACCACGGGAAGACGAGCCTGCTCGACAAGATCCGCGGTTCGGCCGTCACTGCCGGCGAATCGGGCGCGATTACTCAGCACATCGGCGCGACCGCCGTCCCGCTGGACGTGATTTCGGAGATCGCCGGCGACCTCGTGGACCCGACGGACTTCGACCTGCCCGGCCTGCTATTTATCGACACGCCGGGCCACCACTCCTTCTCGACGCTCCGCTCGCGGGGCGGCGCGCTCGCGGACATCGCCATCCTCGTCGTCGACGTCAACGACGGCTTCCAGCCCCAGACGCTGGAGGCCATCGACATCCTCAAGCGAACGCAGACGCCGTTCATCGTCGCCGCGAACAAGATCGACACCGTCCCCGGCTGGAACCCCAATGAGGGACAACCGGTCCAGCAGACGATGGACGCCCAGTCCGACCGCGTGCAGTCCGACCTCAATGAGAAGCTCTACGAGATCATCGGCGAACTCTCGGACAACGGCTTCTCCGCGGATATGTACTGGCGTGTTCAGAACTTCCAGGCCAACATCGGTGTCGTGCCGGTCTCGGCCGAAACCAGCGAGGGCATCCCCGACCTGCTGACGGTGATGATGGGGCTGTCCCAGCGGTACATGAAAGAGGAGATGGAGATCGACACCAGCGGTCCCGGTGTCGGAACCGTTCTCGAAGTGAAAGACACCCAGGGCTTCGGAACGACGCTCGACGCCATCATCTACGACGGGACGATCCGCAGCGACGATACCATCGTCGTCGGCGGGCTGCAGGGGCCAATCATCACCGACGTGCGCGCGCTGCTCCGACCACGTCCGCTCGAAGAGATCCGGACCGAACAGGAGTTCGAGCAGGTCGACCAGGTCGCGGCCGCCGACGGCGTCAAGATCGCCGCGCCGGACCTCGGCGACGCGATGGCCGGCGCGCCGATCCGCGTCATCCGCGACCGCGACCGCAGCGAGGTCATCGCCGAGGTGGAGGAGGAACTCGCCGAAATCGAGGTGACGACCCAGGAAGAGGGGGTCGTCATCAAGGCCGACACGCTCGGGTCGCTGGAGGCCCTCTCCAGTACGCTCGAAGAGGAGGAGATCCCGGTCATGCGCGCCGAGGTCGGCGCGGTCGCACCCCGCGACGTCCGGGTCGCAGAAACGGCCGGTGAGCCAACCAATCAGGCGATTCTGGCCTTCAGCGTCGAGGTGCTCGACGACGCGCGCGACCTCGCCGAGCAGGAGGACGTGGAGCTGTTCGAGGACGACGTTATCTACCAGCTCGTCGAGTCCTACGACGACCACGTTACCACCATCGAGGAGGCCCAGCAGGAGCAGATTCTGGAGAACATCACCCGCCCCGCGAAGTTCCGGATTCTGCAGGACCACACCTTCCGCCAGTCCGACCCGGCCGTCGTCGGCGTGGAAATCCTCTCCGGTGAGCTCCGCCGGAACGTCAACGTCGTCAGGTGGGACGGCGGCG
The DNA here is from genome assembly GCF_000336635.1 of Haloarcula japonica DSM 6131. Classification (GTDB taxonomy): domain Archaea; phylum Halobacteriota; class Halobacteria; order Halobacteriales; family Haloarculaceae; genus Haloarcula; species Haloarcula japonica. Next base: position 227,949 of record NZ_AOLY01000039.1, read on the forward strand.
AAGCGAACCGCGTCGGGACCCTCAAGACGATTCAGGACGAGGGCGAAGACGTCGACTCGGCCCGCGCCGGCGAGCGCATGGCCGTTTCGATCCAGGGACCGACCGTCGGCCGCCAGATCGAGGAGGGCGACGACCTCTGGGTCGAAATCCCAGAGAAACACGCGAAGATCCTGGAACAGGAACTCAAGGAAGACATCTCCGTCGACGAGCGCGAGGCGCTGTCGATGTATCTGGAGAAACACCGGAACCGCGACCCCTTCTGGGGGAAGTAACGGTTATTTTCCCGACAGGATTTTGTGGTGGCTCGGTGTAGACTGGGCGTATGGTCTCCCGCGAGAACAAGATCGTCGGCGGGTTCGTCATCGCAGCCCTCATCCTCGGGTATGCGAGCACGGTGCTGGCGGATGTCACCTCGACGGTAACGCTCGCAATACTCCTTGGTGTCGGTGTCATCGCGCCGATGGTTGTGACTAACTACCTTGACAGAACAGGGACTGCATGACGAGTGCCACAGCACCGAGTAATAATATTTAATTAGGAGGCGTGTCTCCGTACAGACACGAATGACCGGGTCCCCGTCGATGCCCGACCTCGTGCTTGCCAGCATCGCGCTCTCGATGCTGCTGGCGTCGCTCGGCGCAATCGTCACCTCAATCAGCTTCGTGACTGCGCTGAGTGCCGGCAGTCTCCCGGCGACCGGCTCTATCGGCTACGCGCTGTTCTACAATCCGCCGGTCGCCAGCGGCGGCCGCGCCTGATGTCGGCGACTACGCGTCACCGTGACCGTTCTGCAGAAAACTGAGAGCGGCGGCTGTTACTGTGCTGTCGGTGACGTGTCGTCGCCCATCACCTGCTTGACCTGCAGCGCGGCGGAGGCGGCGATGCCCTGCGCGAGGTCGTCGCGCTCGGCGTCGGAGATGCTCGCGCTCTCCGGGTCCTCGGGCGTATAGTCTGCGCTGACGACCGACCCGACCGGGGGCTGGACTGCGATTGTGGCCCGCGGACCAGTCGTGCTGTTGCTGATTTCCGAACCGACGACGAACTCGCCGGGCAGGAGTTCGCGGGTCCGGGCGGCGACGCTCGAGAGGTCCCGGCGGAGGTTCTCGCGCTGTTCCGCGGTCAGGGTCACTTCCTCAGTCTCCCCACCAAACGACGTATTACCGTACATAAACGTTCTCTGTCTCTATGGGGGGGAGCACTAAAAACCCAGTGTCGAGCACAGTTCTGACCGGCACCGTCGGCACGCGCGGCTCACAGGACGGGGTGGCTCTCGCCGTAGGTGGCGAGAACGACGGCGCTAGCGTACTCGGCGTCGTCGGAGGCCGACTCGACGTACACGTTCTCCTCGATGAACTCCCAGTCCCGGAGGTCCCGGCCGGCGGCCAGCCCCTCACGGATTTCCATCCGGACCGCGTCTTCGCTGGTGCCGTCGACCTCGTAGAAGATGCCCGGCCCCTCCTCGCTGCGGGCCCAGCCGATGCCCGCGGCCACACTCTCGTCGGGCTGGGCGGTCGCCGAGGACTGGACGACCTCCAGGGCTTCGCCGGGCGGCCCTAGATCCGGTGCCGTCTCCACCACCTCGATAGTCGGCTCGGCAGGGATGACCGACGAGAGCGAGATGAGGTTATAGTTGTGGACGCCTGCCTCGGCGAGTGCCGCGTCGTACGCGGCCAGCGCGGTCGGGCCGGTCGCAGTCCCCCATACGACCCGGATAGTACTCATAGGCGAGAGTCGACGGTCCGTGGGGTAAGGGGTTTCGTTTCGCTACGTCGGAACGAGTTTGTAGCACATTCCCGGGCGGTCCGGGTCGCCCTCTGCCGCGCGCTCAGCGTAGTAGATCCCGTCGGCGGTCACCAGCGGCGCACTTGTCACATGACCGCGGTTCTCGGTGGTCCAGGCCACCGCACCCGAGTCCCGCTCCAGTGCGTACAGCCGCCCGTCGTAGGACCCGACGAGTACGTGGTCACGGGTGGCGGCGACGCTCCCGATAATCCACCCGCCGGTGTCGTAGCGCCACTGCTCCTCGCCGCTTTCGAGGGCGATCCCGTACACCCGGTCGTCATGGCTGCCGACGTAGACGGTGCCGTCGTGGACCGCCGGCGCACACATCACGTCGGCGTCGGTCTCGAAGGTCCACCGTTCCGAGCCGTCGGTCACGTCGACAGCGGTGACTGTCTCGGCCCACGACGGCACGATAGCGGTCCCGTCGGCAACGGCGATGGGGGCTTTCACGTCGCCGCCGGTGTCGTACCGCCAGACGCGTTCGAGATCCGGAAACGACCACGCGTAGCAGTAGCCGTCGTTGGAGCCAAACAACAATCGGCCGTGTTCGCGGTCCAGTGCCACCGTCGAGTGGGGGTGGTCGGTCGGTCGGCTGTCGCGCCACTGCACGTCGCCGGTCGCGGCGTTGACAGCGACGACGCTGCCGCTCGGTGCCGCGTGCTCGACAGCGACGTACAGCGACCCGTTGTAGTACGTCGGACTCGCGCCGATGGCGTCGCCCAGTTCCGTCCGCCAGTGCCGCCGGCCGGTTTCGAGATCCAGTGCCGACAGCGCGCCGTCGTAGGTCCCGATATAGACGGTGTCGTTGGCGATGGCCGGCGTGCCGTGGCTCCCACGCGTCGCCTGCGTAATCGTCGTCGACCACTGGACCTCGCCATCGGGTGCGATAGCCCGCACGCGGCCGGTATCGTCGGCCAGAATCAGATCACCAGTCGGTGCCAGCGCGGGACTGCCTTTCGCCGCTGTGTGGTCCCCGCGGTTCGCCGGCAGTTCCCAGGCCCGCTCGACAGCATCCGGAACTGATACGTCCTGATATCCCTTGTTCAGGAGCCCCTGCCGGAACTGCGTGGCAGCGTGTTCGTCGAGCGCCGTCGATGCGAGCGGATTGAACTGTGACTGACACCCCGCGACTGACCCGACCGTCGTCGCTGCAAGCGTCCCCAGGAACGCCCGCCGCGTCCGTTCGCGCTCTGTCACGGACACCGATACCGGGCGGGGTGGCTTAAATCGCGCGGGGTCACCCGAACACAGGCACCCTTCGAACTGCTCGGCACAAAATCGAGTGACAGCAGTTCGACTCAGCCCAGTTGCTGGACTTGCACGATTCGGTGAACGGTCCGTTCAAAACACACCCAGGTTCAGGTTTGTGAGCGAAATCAATCACTCGAAATAGTAGCCTTAGATATATAAGCATTCCAATAACAACGGCATGCGGATATCAAAACCCATTATAGATGCTGAAAAGCCTGTAAACGTGCCCATAGTATAAATTATGAGATTTATCTTCATATTTTATTACCCCCATAATTTATAATCCATGGCTGTTTCGTGAGCGATTGCATGCAGAAGAATTCAAAACGCACTCGTCGAACGTTCATCAAAAGTGCCGGTGTCATCGGGACAGCGGCACTCGCTGGCTGTAGCGGCGGCTCCGATTCGAGCACCGAAGACGGCTCCGGTGGCGACGGTTCCGACGGTGAGAGCTCCGACGGTGCCACAACCGGCACCGGATCGGAGACGATGGCGGACGAAATCGTGTTCTACAACGCCGGGTCGCTGGAGTTCGACCCCGGAACCGAAGCCAACATCGAGCGGTTCGAGGAGGAGACAGGCATCTCTGTGGAAGTCAACGAGGTCCCGTGGAGCAACCTCAAGACCAGTCTAACGACGATCTGGCGGAACCAGGATAGCACCGTCGACGCGTTCAACGGCCCGACCTGGTGGCTGGCCGACTTCGTCAGCTCCGACTGGCTCGAACCGATCGGCCTCGGGGACGACCACATGAGCAAGTTCCCCGACTCGCTGAACGAACTCGTCCAGTTCGACGGCCAGACGTACATGGCCCCCGAGTTCGGAAAGTGGGGGAGTTACCTCTACGACCAGCAGTACCTGAACGACCAGGGCTTCGACGCGCCGCCGGACACCTGGGACGAGGTGCTGAACCAGGGCGAGCAGCTCTCACAGGGCGACAAGTCCGGGTTCGCGTTCACCTGGTCCGGCAAATCCGTGTTCAGCTTCAAGCAGTTCCTCTACCAGGCCGGCGGCCAGCTGTTCAACGACAGCTACGAGCCGGTGTTCGTCGAGGAAGGGAAGGAAGTGCTCGACTTCTTCAACCAACTCCGGGAGCGCGGCATCACCCCCGACGGGATGTCCAGCCTCGGCGAGGGCGGCATCGGTGACAACTTCATCGCCGGTCAGTACGCGACCGTCGAATCCTGGACGCCGCTCGGAGCCCGCGCCATCGACGAATGGGACGAGGGCCGAATCGGCAGCGCCAAGCCGCCGAAAGGGCCGGAGAGCCGCGCGACCTTCCAGGACACGAACGGTATCAGCGTCTCCGCGTTCTCCGAGCGCAAGGACGCGGCCAAGGAGTTCGCCCGCTTCATGACGACCCGGGCGTCGTCGAAGAACAACATGCTCGTCGAGGGGAACCCGGCTGTCGTTCCGGAAGTGTACGAAGACGAGGAGGTCCAAAGCGAATACCCCTCCTGGCTGCTCGAGGACATGCGGTTCAACCTCGAAAACGCACAGAGCGAGACCTACATGGCACAGCCACAGGTCGACGACTATCTGAACGAACAGCTCACGCCGGCGCTGCTCGGTAACAAAGACCCCGAGGCAGCCCTCAACGACGCCTACAACAACATCGAGCGCCTCTACCAGGACATCGGCCTGCTCTGATCGGCGCTCCAAGATTTATATATTATGTCAATTGAAAAGAGCCCGCTGCGTCGCAAACTCGACAAGCTGTTCGTCCCGTTAACCGTCGGGCCGACGCTCCTGTGGATTGCCGCAATAATCATCTATCCGACTGCGAAGCTACTTCTCAGTAGCCTCCAGTTCCGCAACCCGGTGACAAACGAGATGGAGTTCGTCGGCCTGCGGAACTTCCAGCGGCTGATCTTCGCACGCGAAGGGGGCGATGCGGCCCTCGGCGTGTTCAGTCCCAGTTTCGTTTCGATCACGACGAACACAGTCATCTACGTCGGATTCAGCGTCTCCATTTCGTTCCTGCTCGGCCTCGGTATCGCGCTGTTGCTCGATAAGGACCTGAAAGGGCGAGGCTGGTTCCGAACGGCAGTCATCGTCCCATGGATTCTCCCGTACGTGATGAGCGGGCTGATGTGGCGCTGGATGTTCCAGTCCGACTTCGGCGCGATCAACGGCGCGCTCCAGCGACTCGGCATCATCTCGGGGAACATCCCGTTCCTCTCGGACGGCGCACTTGCCATGATGGCGCTCATCATCGCCGACGTCTGGGTGTTCACACCGTTTATCATCATCATCCTGCTCGCGGGCCTGCAGAACGTCCCCGAGCAACTGTACGACGCCGCCGAAGTCGACGGCGCGAGTCGGTGGTCCCGGTTCTGGAACGTCACGTACCCGTTCCTGAAACCGTCGATACTGGTCGCACTGACCATCCGTATCATCTTCGACATCCGGGCGCTGGACCTGGTCTGGGTGATGACCCAGGGCGGTCCCGGGAAGTCGACTGAGGTGTGGGCCTCCTGGCTGTACCGGACCGCACAGGTATTCAACGAACCCGGGACCGGCGCTGCACTCGGAGTCGTCCTGCTGGCCGTGACATTCGCCATCGTGGCCAGTCTGTACAAGATATTCGGCGAGTCACCCTACGAAGCATGAGCACGAAGAAATCACCACTCAACCGACTGCGTCGGTCGCTGGGACTGGATACACAGAACGAGTGGCCGTCCGTCGCCCGCGAGCGGCTGCTGGCCTACGGACTGCTCGCCGTGTACGTCCTGGTCATCTGGTTCCCGATCTACTACATCTTCATCACGAGTATCAAGCCGTCGAGCGAAGTGCTGTCGCTGCCGATCACGTTCCTCCCACAGAACCCGACGGCACAGAACTACGTGGATATCTTCACCAACCGACCGTTCGACAACTACACGATCAACAGCATGATCGTCGCGACGACGACGACGCTCATCTGTATCACCCTGGGGACGGTCACCGGCTACAGTTTCTCCCGGTATGACTTCCTGGGGAACAAATCGCTACTGCTGTCGATTGTCGGCGCGCGGATGATACCCCCTATCGCGCTCATTGTCCCGTTCTTCCAGATCATGTCGAACCCGCCGCTCATCGGCGGACTCACCGGGAGCCTGTACGACACCCGGCTCGCGCTCATCCTCACGTACACGTTCTTCAATCTCCCCTTCGCCGTCTGGATCATGAAGAACTACTTCGACGGCATCCCCGAATCGTTGGACGAACAGGCCCAGATTGATGGCTGTTCCCGCTGGGAAGCGTTCGTCAAAATAATCCTGCCGATGGCGAAGCCGGGCATCGCGGCCACCGCTATCCTCGCGTTTATCTTCTCGTGGAACGAGTTCGTCTTCGCGCTCGTTCTCACGTCCTCGGAACAGGCCCAGACGCTGCCGATCGCCGTCTCGCTGTTCGTAGCTGACGACTTCGTGGACTGGGCGCACCTCGCAGCCGGCGGAATGATCGCCGCGTTACCCGGCATCCTGTTCGGCCTGTTCTTCCAGCAGTACATCGTGAGCGGACTCACACAAGGAGCAGTCAAGGAGTAACTAACTATGGCACACGTAGAACTCACCGATCTCGTAAAGGAATTCGACGACGTTACCGCAGTCGACGGCATCTCGCTGGATATCCCCGACGAAAGCTTCACCGTCCTCGTCGGCCCGTCAGGGTGTGGCAAGACCACGACCCTGCGCCTCATCGCAGGGCTCGAACGGGCGACCGACGGTGAAATCCGAATCGGCGAGGACATCGTCAACGACGCTCGCGCATACGAGCGCGACATCGCGATGGTGTTCCAGAACTACGCGCTGTATCCGCACAAGACGGTGCGGGACAACATGCGGTTCGGGCTGGAGCAACACGACACGGACGAGGGGATCATCACCGAGCGGGTCCAGGAGACCGCGGAGTTGCTGCAGATCGAAGAGCTGCTGGACCGCCGACCGTCGGAACTGTCCGGCGGTCAGCAACAGCGGGTGGCGCTGGGCCGCGCAATCGTTCGCGACCCGGCAGTGTTCCTGATGGACGAGCCGCTGTCGAACTTAGATGCGAAGCTCCGCGTCCAGATGCGCGCCGAACTGAACAAGCTCCACGAGGAGCTGTCGACAACGACCGTCTACGTCACCCACGACCAGGTCGAGGCGATGACGCTGGCCGACCAGATCGCGGTCATGGACAACGGGCAGATACAGCAGGTCGGGGAACCGACGCACGTGTACTCGAACCCGCGGAACATGTTCGTCGCCGGCTTCCTCGGCTCACCGAGCATGAACTTCCTCGAAGGCACGCTCGAGGAGTCCGACGCCGGCAAGTTCGAACTGGACCTCGGCGGCGCGATCCACAACGTCCCCGACGAGTTCACCGACGCGCTCGAACCGTACCTCGGCGACCGCGTGACGCTGGGCATCCGCCCGGAGAACATCGCGCTCAACCAGGACGGCGTCCCGGCGAACGTCCACCCGGCGACGGTGGAGGTCGTCGAACCGCAGGGCGAGAAGACCGTGCTCGAACTCGAACTCGCCACCGGCCAAAGCATCAAGGCTGCAGTCGACCCCGATACGACGGTTGAGATGGGCGATGCGGTGAACCTCCGGTTCGACAGGGACTCGCTCCAGTACTTCGACCCGACCACGGGCAAATCGCTAACGTACGATACGAAGATCGAACAACAAGCGACGATCTGACGATGGCCACGGAACTCACCGATAGGATGACACCTGCTGGCCTGCTCGCGTTCGGAGCAGCATTCGGACTGGCAGGCCTCGCGGTGGTCAATTACGCGACCGGCGTGTACGGTGGTGCAATCGTCAGCAGTGTCGGGACGGTCGTCGCGACGCTGTTTGGTGTTTTCACCGATTAGTACCGGGAGAGATTTTTTCATGAACGTCTACATACTGAATGATATACCCCTGAACGCCATCGAGCAATCTCGCAAATCACTAGACCGTGTTGCCGGCCCTGAGAGCGGGGCCGATTCTATTGAGAGATGATACAAACTAACACATACATCAGTCGGAGGCCACCCTCACCCGCAGAGTCCGGGCCCGCTGTACTAGAACATGATACCTGATGAACGACGGAAGGAAATCGTTCGACAAGTAAACAGATCGGATCGGGTCACAGTCGAAGAACTCACCGAAGAATTCGGTGTCTCCGAGGCGACGATCCGACGAGACCTCTCGTCACTCGCGGAAGACGGGCTTATCGAACGATTTCACGGCGGTGCCCTCCCGGCGTCGAAGGAGGATACCAACGGGTCCAGTACGGCCGATAGCATCGACAACCCGAGCGGCAAGCAGGCAATCGCCGAGCGGGCCGTCGACGAACTGAGCGACGGCGACGCCGTCTTCTTCGACACGGGGCCGACGGCGCGCGAAGTGGCAAAAGCCATTCCGGAGCAGCTGTCGCTGCTCGCCGCGACGAACTCACCGGAAAGCGCGTTCGAACTCCGCGAGACCTGCGGCGAAGTCAAGGTTGTCGGTGACTCACTGCGACAGACATCGGACGCACTTGTCGGACCCAGCGCCGAGTCATACCTCCGGAAGACGAACTTCGACATCGTGTTTCTCGAAACCGACGCAGTCCAGAGCGATGGCGGCCTCTCCGTCTCGAACGAAGACGAAGCGCGCATCAAAACACTGCTCTGTGAAGGCGGACGACACGTCATCCTCGTGGCCGACGGGAGCAAGCTGGACAACCGGAGCTTCCGTGAGTTCGCGACAGTCGACAACATAGACATGTTCATCACGGACGTATCGTTGGGCGACGAGATGCGGACAGTGTTCGAGCGGGCGAACGTCACGGTGGTCGACAATTTACTGGCCGTTCCGTAAGCCCGCAAGACACTGGAAAACTGTTTTCTGCGAGTTACGCGAACGCGACTGGGACGCTGCTGGCGTCGTCGTCGGCTTCGATCTTTCCGAGGGCGTCGTAGAGGTCAGACTGCTGGACCGTCGTCCGGCCGTCACGGATGGCGAACATCCCGGCCTCGGTCGCCAGTGAGGCCAGTTCCGCGCCGGAGAGACCATCAGTTTCGGTGGCAAACGCGCCCAGGTCCACGTCGTCGTCGAGGTTCATCTCCTGCGTGTGGATTTCGAGGATGCGCTCGCGGCCCTCGACATCGGGGTTCGGGACTTCGATGAGGCGGTCGAAGCGGCCGGGGCGGAGGATGGCGCGGTCGAGCATGTCGAAGCGGTTCGTCGCGGCGATGATGCGGATTTCACCGCGTTCGTCGAAGCCGTCCATCTCCGAGAGCAGTTGCATCATCGTCCGCTGGACCTCGGCGTCGCCGGAGGTCTTCGACTCTGTTCGCTTGGCAGCGATGGCGTCGATCTCGTCGATGAAGATGATTGCCGGTTCGCGCTCGGCGGCGAGTTCGAACAGGTCCCGGACCAGTCGCGCGCCCTCGCCGATGAACTTCCGGACCAGTTCGGAGCCGGCCATTTTGATGAACGTCGCGTCGGTTTCGTTGGCGACAGCCTTCGCCAGCATCGTCTTCCCCGTGCCGGGCGGGCCGTGCAGCAAGACGCCGCTCGGCGGTTCGATACCGACCTCGCGGAACTGGTCGGCGTTGACGAGCGGCTCCTCGACGGCTTCCCGGACCTCGCGGATCTGCTCTTCGAGGCCGCCGATGTCCGAGTAGCTCACGTCGGGCGAGCCGTCGACCTGCATGGCCTGCGCACGGGCATCGGTCTCGGGGTCGAGGATCTGCTTGACGCCGAAGGAGTCGTTGATCGCGACGCGGTCACCGGCCTCAAGGCTGTCACGGATGGACGGCGAGACTTCCGTCAGCACTTCCTGATTGTTACCGTGCTGTTTGACGACGACGCCGTCATCGGTCAGCTCCTCAGCCGTCGCGATGTACAGCGAGGAGGTCTTGAGCGTCTCGTTTTCCCGTTCGAGCTGGTCGACCTCGTCCGTGAGGTCGTGTTGCCGGTCACGGGCAGCGTCAAGCTGCTCAGTCAGCTGTTCGTTGACCTGTACTATCTCTTTGAAATGTTCCCGGAGTGCCTCCAGACGCTCGTCAGGCGTCATATCGGGATCAAGTTCCAACCGTGGTCGTTCCGGAAGCGAGGGACTGCGCGACATTTGGATGGTCGGTACTATACGGTTGAGACACAAAGTGCCTTCGGGTCACGGGGGGTGAAACAGTTATCCGTGTCGAGACGGGGCTGTAGCGTTGGGGTAGGCCGGCGGCTCGAACAGCCGGACGGACAGCGAATCGCTGGTGGCCGCCCTACAGCAGCTCGGCGAACTCGTCGAGGTAGTCGCCGTACGTCGAGAGCGCGGACTCGACGGGGTCCGGACTGGCCATGTCGACGCCAGCATCACGCAGCAGTTCTAGCGGGTACTGCCGGGAGCCGCTCCGGAGGAAGTCGATATACCGCTGGGCGGCGGGCTCGCCCTCTTTCAGAATCCCGTCGACGAGCGCGACGGCCGCCGAGATACCGGTCGCGTACTGATAGACGTAGAACGCACGGTAGAAGTGCGGGATGCGCATCCACTCGCGGGCGATCCGGTCGTCGAGCACCGCCGGCTCGTAGTAGTCGCCCTTGAGGTCCCGGTAGAGTTCGTCCAGCCGGTCGGGAGTCAGCGGCTCGCCGGCCTCGGACATCTCGTGCGTGCGGTGCTCGAATTCGGCGAACATCGTCTGGCGGTACAGCGTCGACCGGAACCGTTCGAGGTACTCGTTGAGGATGTGCCGGCGCAGGCGCTCGTCCTCGACGGTATCAAGCAGATGGTGGGTCAACAGCGTCTCGTTGACTGTCGACGCGACCTCGGCGACGAATATCTCGTAGCCGGAGTAGACGAAGGGCTGCTCCTCGCTGGTGTACTCGGAGTGCATCGAGTGGCCGAGTTCGTGGGCCAGCGTGTACATCGACTCCACGTCGTCCTGATAGTTCATCAGGATGAACGGCTGGGAGTCGTAGGTGCCCCCGGAGTACGCGCCTGACTGCTTGTGTTCGGTCTCGTAGACGTCGACCCAGCGCGAGTCCAGCCCCTCGGCGAGCCGGGACTGGTAGTCCTCGCCCAGCGGCGCGACGGACTCGGTGACGTACTCGCAGGCCTGTTCGTACTCGATTTCGGGCGATTCCTCCTGCACGAGTGGGGTGTAAAGGTCCCACATCCGGAGTTCGTCAGCCCCGATTGACTGGCGTTTGAGGTCGGCGTGGCGGTGGAGCGTATCGAGGTTGTCGTGGACGGTGTCGACCAGCGTGTCGTACACCTCGACGGGAACGTTCGGCCCGTCCAGCGCGGCTTCGCGGGCGGTGTCGTAGTTGCGGGCGCTGGCCATCTTCACGTCCGTCTTGACGGCGTTCTTGTAGGCCGTCCCGACAGCGTTGCGGACGGTCTCCCACTCGTCGTAGAACGCTTCATACACGCGCTGGCGGAAGTCGCGGTCAGGGTGCTTCTGAAGCGTGGTGAAGTTGTTGAGCGTGATCGGCTGCTGGTCGCCGTCCGGGTCCTCGACGGTCGGGAACTCCATGTCAGCGTTGGCCAGCATGTTGTACACCTCGCCGGGCGCGCCGGTGACCTCGCCGAGTTCGGCGAGCAGGTTCTCGACCTCGGCCGAGCGGGTGTGGTCTTTCATCCGGAGCACGTCGTCGAAGTAGTGCTCGTACGGTTCCAGCGCCGGCTCCTCATCGATCATCGCCTCGATATCGTCGTAGTCCAGGTCCTGCAGTTCGGGGTCGAGGAACGAGGCCGCCGAACTGGCCTCCGACGAAAGCGACTGCGAGCGGGCAGTCAGCGCCTGATACGTATCGTCCGTCGTGTCCTCGTCCCGGCGCATCCGGGCGTAGGCGGCGACGTTCGACACCATCCGCATCAGTTCCTCGTAGGTCTCCAGGGTCTCAAGCAGGGTGGCGGCGTCCTCGGTGGCCCGTCCCTCGTAGGCGGACAGGTCCTCGATTAGCGCCTCCGCCTCCTCGTAGGCGGCTTCCCAGTCCTCGTCGCTGGCGTAGAGGGAGGCGAGGTCCCACTTGTACGCCTCGTCGATGTCGCTCCGTGCGGGTACCGAACTCATAGCCCGCTCTTGGGACGGGGCCGAAGTAAGCCTTCGTTTCGGGAGCTACAGCCCGTCGGTGATGTGGTCGGCGACCCGCGCAGTCGCGCGGGCGTTCGCGCGACGGCCTGTGAAGACCGCCCGCGCATCTTCGGCGGCGTCCTCGTCCCGAGTAAAGCTCACATCCGGGTAGGATACATCGGTCAGCACCAGCGGCTCGGGTGGGGCCGGCGGAACCCCGTCGGGGCCGCTGATAGGTTCCGGCGAAAGGACGCGGTCGACTTTCGACAGCGGGGCTGACCCGTCCGCAACGGCCGCCGCGAGCGAGACGAGTCGCCGGACCAATTGGCGACAGAACCCACCGGCCGTGAACCGGACGACGAGGAATTGACCGTCCCGTGTCCAATCGATACCGACGGTCCGCTCAGTTCCAGTATCGTCGGACGTGAGGTTGTGGAAGTCATGTGTCCCAGCGAGCGCATCGACAGCGTCAGCCCACCGCTGGTCGTCGACCGGTCCGGACACGAACCGGTCGACGTCCGTCGGCGCGTACAGGTAGTAGGTGTAGGTGCGTTGCGTGGCGTCGTAGGTCGCGTGGAAACCCTCGGTGACATCGGCGCTTGCCCACACCCGAACGTCGTCCGGGAGTTGGCCGTTGAACACCGCCGGTGAGAGCCACGCTGGCGCGTCGAAGGCGATGGTCTGTGCCCGCGCGGAGACGCCGGCATCAGTCCGACCAGCAGCCGCGTACCGTTCGGGTAGCCCCTCGCCGCGCTCGCAGACACCGAGGCGGACGAGCGCCGAGCGCAGTCGCCCCTCAACGGTGTCGACGTCGGGCTGGCGCTGGAACCCGTGATACGGTCGGCCATCGTAGGCCACGCGATAGGCGCGCATACCGATTTATCGACTGCGAGCCACTTGTCTCACCCGAATCTCAGTCGCTGGGAAGGATAGACGAACTTAGGCATCCTGAGGACAAAGACAGGAGCATGTCCAACGCCGCCGCGGCGGATCACGACTTCCCTCGCCCGCCCGAAACGTTCACCGACCACGACGGGCGGACGGTGACAATCGAGGCCTACGACGGCGACATTGACCCACTGGTGGAGATGTATGCTGACTTCGGGAACGACTCCCGATCACAGGGCGTCCCACCACGGACCGAAGCGGACATCCGCGACTGGCTGCCGAACCTTGTCGACGACGGCCTGAACGTCGTTGTCTGGCACGAGGAGCGAGCTGTCGGCCACGCCGTCCTCGTCCCGTATCAGGACACCTCGGAACTGGCGATTTTCGTCCATCCGGACTACCAGCACGCCGGTATCGGTTCACAGCTCATCCGCGTTTTACTCGGCTACGGGCAGGAAAACGGGCTCGAACGCGCCTGGCTTTCCGTCTCGAACACGAACCACGTCGCCCGAGCACTGTACGAGTCGGTCGGCTTCGAGACGATTGCCAAAGAACGCGTTGAGATGGAGATGGAACGGGCGCTCTGACCGGACTGGCTCAGGAACGGCCTCAGGCAGGGATAGTGGTCAGACGAAAGTAGTGTTCGGACTCGATCTCATTCAGTTTCGAGGCTGACTTCTCTGTTGGTTTCACGGAGCTCGTTTTCAGTTCCGCTGTTCGCCGAGAGCGATTCGGTTTCCAGCAATCGATCCAGTCGCCGCTCGAACTCGCTGTCCGTCAGTTCACCGCGGGCGTACCGCTCCCGGAGCTGATTGACCGGGTCCACCGTCGGTTCCGCTGCGGTGGTCGCATCGGTTCCGTCCATCTCCGACTCGCCTTCCGGGGGTTCGATCATCGGCAGTTCCGATCCCAACAGGGCGACGAGGGGTGCCAGGATGAACCAGCCGAGGATGATCGACAGCGGTGTGAGCACGTTTCCGAGGCCGGCCGCCCCTCCGAGCATGGCGACGCCCGTCGAAACGATCACGATAGTCGCGACGAGCTTCCACCTCGGGAGGGCGATGGAGGGGAGCTGCATGTCGACTACTCAACACGGCAGTCGCAAAAAATTACTGTCACAATCCGACTGATAGTATTTAGTAAGTGAAAGGAAGTCGCGAATAGCCAGAAAGCCCTCGCGTTCTCAGCTTTGGTTCGCGGTTTCACCGCTCAGCAAGACGAGGGACAGCCGGTCGCTTGAGCCATGCGAACGGACGCTTCACGCCCGTAAGCAGAGACCGCAGCGAGTCCCCCGAGTTTAGCCAGAGCGAGAGAAGAGCTTCGCGGCAATCGGACGCTTTGCGTCCGATGACAGCCAGGGTTTTCTGGCTCTTTTCAGTCTCCATTACTGCCGTAATACAAACCAGATTGAGTCTGCTGATTAGACAAAAGAAAGCATCCAAAAGGTACGTATCAGTCTTTGAGAATAATTGAATATGCGTCACACAGAGGTGGTCCTTGTTGTGATTGTTTGTAGTGTAGCCCTTGCGGGCTGTACTGTGCCCTCTGGTGGTCAGGCATCGACGACATCGGAGATGTCCACTGAGGAAATTTCGACTCCTGAGAGACAATTCAATCTATCTAAAGCAAAGGACCGTGCATTAAACGCAGAGACAAATCACGTGAAGTCCCGTCTCCAAAATGCCAGTTGTCTCGATAACTGGGATATAAATTCATTCGCCGGTGGACCCAGTACAACAGTCTTAGACCAAACAGAGCAGGGAGTTATACTCAAAGTCAAGCGCCCATATTCCACATCAAAAGGCAGGGCGGTCACTGATACGGCGACTCATGCACGCTACTTCCTGAATAAAACTCGGACGGAGAGACTGTCCGGTGATAAAATTAAACCCTGTTGAGTTCGCAGGTCTGCTCTTACCATAGTTAGACGTGATTGGTAGGCAACTAAGTCATCGTAGCTGGCTTCACCGTTACTTTCAGGGCAGAACGTGTCGTTTGTAGACGGAAGACAATCCATACTTCCCGTGCAATGGTGGTGGGTAAAACCGGTGGTGCCTAATAAAATGAACACCGCCAACCGACTCGGTTGACGCTACTCCGCGAAGTCCTCGAACGTCGGCCGGTCGTGGTCGCCGGGGAACTCGGAGAGCGGGACGCTGATCTGCTCGCCGTCATCCATTTCTTTGAGCGTCACCTCGTCGTTTTCGAGATCCTGCTCGCCCACAATGACGACCGTCTCGGCATTGATACCGTCGGCGTACCCCATCTGTGCCCCGAAGGACCGGTCAGCAACGTCGCTCTCGACAATGTGACCCCGCTCGCGCAGGTCGCGGGCGATGCGGGCCGCGGTCGGGCGCGTGTCGCCGACCTGCAGGACGTAGTAGTCAGTCGACAGCTCCTCGGCAGGCCAGACGCCGGCGCGCTGGCAGAGGAGTTGGAGCGTGGCGTGGCCGGGCGCGAACCCAACGGCCGGCGTCGGCTGACCGCCGAACCCCTCGATGAGATCGTCGTAGCGACCGCCGCCGAACACCGAGCGTGACACCTCGCCCGTCGAGTCGAAGCACTCGAAGACGACGCCGGTGTAGTAATCCAGCCCGCGCGCAGTCGTCAGCGAGACGGTGAGGTGCTCGCGGACGCCGAAGTCCTCGGCAGCGTCGAGTACCGCCCGGAGGTTGTCGGTCGCCGCGCGGACGTCCTCGGAGCCGGTAAGGTCCGCGAGCGTTTCGATTTCCTCGGCATCGATCTGCAGCATCTCGTCGAACGTGTCGGCCTGCCCGTAGTTGAGCCCCGCCTCGACGAGCGCGTCGAGGTAGTCGTCGTGGTCGACTTTCGCCCGCTTGTCGACCGCACGAATCGCCTCGGGCACGTCCACGTCCGCCCCGAAGGACTCCAGCACGCCCGCGAGGATGTCACGGTGGGAGACACGGATTTCGAAGTCCTCACCCGTCAGCCCGAGGTCGGTGAGCATGTCCACGGCGACGGCCAGGATCTCGGCGTCGGCCGTCGGCTCCGCCGACCCGAAGATGTCGACGTTGGTCTGGTAGAACTCCCGGAACCGGCCCTGTTGGGGCTCCTCGTAGCGCCAGAACGGCCGCGTCGAGACCCACTTGATGGGTTTCGAGAGCTCCTGCTGCTTGGCGACGAACATCCGCGCGACGGTCGGCGTCAGCTCGGGCGTGAGCGCGACCTCGCGGCCGCCCTTGTCCTCGAAGCTGTACAGTTCCTCGACGATCTCCTCACCGCTCTTGTCGACGTACATCTCGGTCGGTTCGAGCGCCGGCGTGCCGATCTCCCGGAAGCCGTAGCGCTGTGCGACGTCTTCCAGCGTGTCCATGGCCCACCGCCGAGCCTGCATCTCCTCGGGGTAGAAATCGCGAAAGCCCTTGACGGAGTCGTACATACCCGCGCCTACAGCGAGCGCGCGCTTGAACCTGTTCGTTCACGGCTAGCATCAGAAGGAGACCGAGGAACAACAGCCATCGGAACAGAATCGAACAGTCAGAAAGTCCCACCTAGTCGGTCGTGTCACCCACAGATCCGGTTCGGCTGTGTCGCCTGCCTACTGAAGCCCACACACGCGAGACTGCGTATGCTCGGGGAACACATCGGCCACAGCCTCCTCGCCGTAGCGGTCCCGCAGTATCGCACGCAGTTCGACCTCGTAGTCGGCCTTCGGAATCTCGGCACTGGGGCCACTCTCGACGACGAGCCGGTCAGCGGCCATCGCGTCGACAGCGCCGCGGCCGATGCCGGCCAGCGGCGCGAGGTAGTCCACGTCGAAACGGTCCTCGACGCTCTGGGCGAGCGGGCGCTCGATGGTCGGCACCCGGTCATCGCGGCGGGTGCCGTCGGCGACGGCCGCAAGCGAGCCTATGCCGTCGGTCTCGGTGACCCAGTCACCGCGGGCGACGGTTTCGACGGCGTGTTCGTGGACCCGCTGGATGCCGTTGCGGGGGTAGCCGTCGTCGTGCATCTCCTCGACAGCCTCGTGGGCCACGTCCGGGTCAAGGTCGACCGTCACGTGATCGAAGCCGACGGCCGACGCGCTCTCCCGAGCGGGCTCGGTGTCACGGACGCCGAATGAGCCGCTGACGAGCGTCACGTCGTAAAAGGGGTCGAGCAAGAGCGCCGCCAGCGTCGAGTCTTTTCCGCCGCTGTACAACAAGGCACAGTCCATCTACCGGCGCTTGATGTCGAAGCTCTTGGAGTCGGGGGTCAGCTCCGAGAGGAGTTCCTTCATCTGATCCTCGTCGATCTGGCCCTGCACGCGGCCGCTCTGGGCCAGTGCGACGACCTGCTGTTCGATCTGTTCGCCGACCTGCGGTTTCGACATCTTGACCGTGTTGAGCCGCTTTCGCGCCCCGTCGGTCAGGTTCTGCTTGAGAACCGCCTGCTTCTGGGCGTCGGCCTGCTGTTTGGCCGCCTCCTGTGCCTCGCCGTCATCGCCCTGCTGTTCCTTGAGCTGTTCCATCTTCTTCTTCCGGAGTTCTTCGAGTTCCTCCTCGCTGGGGTCGCCACTCATAGTTGTCTCAAAGTACTGGAGTCGGTCGGAAAACGATTTCGGAGCGGGGGCTGTGAGCCAGCTGAAAAACAGCGAGAAAGCCGTCAGTTACGCGTAGCGTTCGAGCTCCGGACGGTCGAGTTCCGTCAGGAGGTCGCCCGCAGTGTCGTCGAGAAGGCTGCGGCCCTCGCCGGTGACGCGGCGGCCATCGTTCTCGCTGGTCTCGATGTAGCCGGCGTCCTCGAGCTGCTGGAGCGCGGTCCGGATGATGTTGCCCGAGCCCTTGGTCTTGTGGTGGGGGCGGACGCGGTAGCGGGTCGTGCCCTGCTTCGAGGTCCCGTACTCGGAGCGGAGGGCGTTGACGCCGACGGGACCGTCGACGGCGACCTTCCGGAGGAGGCTGGCAGCGCGTCGCGTCCAGAAGTCCTCCTGCTCAGGTGGGAGTTCGCGGTCGACACCGGTCTTGGTGAACTCGATCCAGTCCGGCGCTTCGATGTCGTCTTCGTCTGCGAGCGTCTCCGTGAGTGCCTCAATGAGTTCCTCGGGGGGAACGTCGTAGAGTGTAGCCATTGCAGATTTCTTTCCGTCGCCGTCATTTAAACGCGTCGTTCGCAGTCGGCGGGCGTGAACCGTTCACTCGCCCATAGGGCAGCGATGTCTTCACTCCCATTGTGAATCCTAGACGTCACCCTTCAGGCGAGGCGGCCCGGTCCACACCGAGGGCTGCGGCGACGCCACCGCCGATAACTGTCGGCAGCAGGTAGCTCCCGACGCGGTGGATCAGCACTGCCGACGTGGCGACGGCGGCCGAGATCGGTGCCGTCGAGACAAGCAGCGTCACGAGTACCGTCTCGATAGCGCCCGATCCGCCGGGAAGCGGCACGATGCTGGCGATACTCGCGACGGGGACGACGAGCAGGACGACTTCGGCCGACACCGGCGTTCCAACGGCGTACAGCGACGTCCACAGCGACGCCGACAGGCAGGCCCAGCCAAAGGCCGAGAGCCCGAAGGTCTGGAGGACTGTCCGACGGTCGGTCGCGATGCGTTCGATGGCCGAGAAGAACCCCGCGATTCGTGACTCCAGGTTGGCCGCGGACGGTGGCGACCACCGGGGCACGACTTTCGACACCGCGGCGAGGGTCGGTGCCACGCCGCGGATGACGGCTGCCTGGACTCGGTACCGGTGTCGCCAGCCGAGGACGGCGGCGATGGGGATACCGACCGCGAGCACCGCCACGGCGACGGCGGCAAACGCCAGGTTTCGGGTCAACTGGACGGCACCGGCGGCGACGAACGTGAAGCCGACGATGGCGTACCCGACCGACGGAAGGAAGTGGACTGTGTCGACGGTGGCGATAGCCGCCAGCCCGGTCTCGTACTCGGTGTCGGCGGCCGTCGATATCAACAGCGCGCTCAGCGGCTCGCCGCCGGCCTGGCCGAAGGGCGTAACGTTGTTCGAGAACACGGCGGCGACGAACACGAGCACGGCTGTGTGTGGGGCTACTGGTGCACCGAGAGCCTGCAGGACCGTCCACAGCGCCAGCCCCCAGGAAACGAGCCATAGTATGGCGATGCCTGCGACGGCGAGAAGCGCCCACAAGTCCGCCGTCGCGAGCGCGTCCAGCGTCTCGTCGATGCCGACGAGCCACACCAGCCCCGCGAGGACGACGAGCGTCGCCGCGAACCCGACGACCGTCGCCATCCGGTTCCCATCCATGTGGATGGGATTGGCAGTCTCCGGTTTCAACCCACCGACCCTGTCCCGCCGACCGATACCCCCGAGGGTTTTGCCCCGGGACACCGACGACGGGGTATGGACGAGCGGGCTGCACTCGCCGACCTCGCCGACCGGCTTCCCGACGCGGGCGACGACTGCGCTGTCGTGGACGGGCAAGTCATCACGACAGACATGCTCCACGAGCGGACGGACTTCCCGACGGGGACGACCCGCTACACGGCCGGCTGGCGTGCTGTCGCGGCCTCGCTGTCGGACGTTGCGGCGATGGGGGGCGAGGCAACGGCGGCGGTAGCTGCCTACGGCGCGCCGTCGTTCGATGCGGAGGAACTCGCAGCGTTTGTCGACGGTGCACAGGACGTGTGTCACGCGGTCGGTGCGGAGTACGTCGGTGGCGATCTGGATAGCCACGACGAGTTCACCGTCGCGACGACAGCAATCGGCTCCACACCTGACCCGGTCCGGCGGTCGGGCGCTTCGCCCGGTGACGCGGTCTGTGTCACCGGAACGCTCGGCCGGTCAGCTGCCGCCCTCGAACTGTTCGACCGGGGCGATACCAACCAGGCGAACGAGCTATTCCAGTTCGAGCCTCGTGTTCGTGCGGGCGTCGCGCTGCGACCGCATGCGACAGCGATGATGGATTCGAGCGACGGGTTGGCCCGCTCGCTGCACCAGTTGGCCGAGGCCAGCGGCTGTGGCTTCGCTATCGAGGAGCCACTGCCGATAGACGCGCAAGTCGACACGCTCGCGGAGACGCCACAGGAACGCAGAGAACTGGGTGTGTTCTTCGGCGAGGACTTCGAGCTGGTGTGTACGCTGCCCGAATCCGACGTGCCCGAAGCCAGAGCGGCAGTACCGTGCTCGCTCTATCGGATCGGCACAGCCACCGGGAACGGCGTGACGCTCGACGGCGAGGCGCTTCCAGACCGGGGCTACTCTCACTGAGAGCGTTCCGTCCGCGACGCGAGCTACCGGTCAAATCGCGCTGATCTCGAACGGAACCGGCGTGAAACAGGCCAGCCCAAGCAGGAACGTAAACAGGCCAAGCAACGCCCGCCGTCGGTCCAGCGTCGTGTCCACGGTTGGGCGGGCTGGACCGGCGTAGGCGAGCCCGGTGGCGAACAGGCCCCAGAACACCCACAGGCCCCAGACGCCGAAGCCGACCGGCGGCGGGTCGCGGGTGAAATACAGGTACCCGGCGAGTGCGAACAGTGCGCCGGGCACCGCAGCGGCGACGGTCTCCTGACGCTGTCCGACGATAGACCGAACGATGTGGCCGCCGTCGAGTTGGCCAACCGGGAGCAGGTTCAAGAACGTGAAGAACATCCCGGCCCAGCCAGCGAACACGATGGGGTGAACCGACTCGCCGGGGCCGATCTCGGTCCCGAGCCCCAGTGCGTTAACCAGAGCCTCAAGCGCCTGAAACAGGAGCGGATAGTTGAACGTGATGATGACGCCGGTGTCGCTGTTTGCCACACGTTCTGGAACCGTAATCGGGTCTATCGAGAGGCCGATGACGGTGACGATTGTCGTCGCGACGAGGCCGGCCAGCGGACCGGCGACGCCGATGTCGAACAGCGCTGTCCGGTCGGGGATACGGCCCCGGATGTTGATGACCGCCCCCATCGTACCGAGATACGACGGGAACGGGATAAAATACGGAAGCGTCACGTCGACGCCGTGGTAGCGGGCCGCGGCGTAGTGACCCAGTTCGTGGATGCCGAGCACGCCCAGCATCGCGACCACGAACGGCCAGGCCTCGAAAATCCGAAGGGGGTCCTCGGCAACCGGAATATAGTACCAGGCGGTCGCGCCGACGTACAGCGTCGACGCGATAGTCGCAAGCAGGAGCCCGATATTGAGCCACGGGACGCCGGAGTCCGTATCCATGGGTTCCGCAATCAACGCGTACTGGTTCTGGCGTGCGTTCAACGGACCATTGGGAGTAATTGGATCATCGGCGTCCGGATCGCCGACGACAGGAGTGCCGCCATTGCTCGTAGTGGTTGCTGCATCGCCGGATTCGGGATCGAGTTCTTCGAGCCGAACGTCGTAGCCCTGCTGTCGGAACACCGGCCTGAGTTGCTCAGCAACGGCGGCCGGTGGCACTAGCGGGTCGCCAATATATTTGACAGTTCCGTCCATCCGCCGCACTGACGAGACGGAGAACACGCCGGCCAGTCGGTCAGTCGACGGCGGGTCGGCGGCGGAGCCACTCATCGACTATCTGTAAACGATGCGGGCACAAATACTCCGCGAACGATCACATGGGTAGCAGATACTCCGTCCGAAAACTGTTCACGGGGACCGGTCGCCTACGCCGGCTCAATACGCCAGGTGGTCGCGCTCGTGTACGACCACTTTTCGACATTGATCTCGGACGCGCTGTCCTTGAGCTTGACCATCAGGGCACCGATCTCTTTCGGGGAGAGACCGACTTCGTCAGCGATGAACTTGCTCTTGAAATACATCTCGCCGTCACTTGCCTTCTCTGCGAGGAACGACTTCAGTCGCTCTTCTTTGGAGGGCTCTTCCTCGCCGGAGGGCGTTGCGGTAGCGCTCATCTTTGTCACCTCACTTCTTCGTAACCCCGCCGGGAGTATATAAAGGAAGGAACCTTCAGGTCACTTCGGTCACTTTCAGGACAAATCGAGCTAAAACGCATTTTTTACGACCGTTTCAGATTCTTTTAGACGTTTTACAAAGCCTTCTAAGGCCATAAATGAGTACTGGTCTCGTGGTGGTTTGAACGGTCTGTGAAAGAGAGATATCACCCTCTGTAGCCCCAACAAACAGCATAATTCACTGGTAGAACAGCAGATCCGTCAGACGTGCGTCAGCACGTCCGGCACACGTCATACGGAGATTCCAGCCGTGTGCAGCCGACAGCGGTCGCTGTGGGGACCAGAAGGAACCGAGTATATAGACGGCAGCCAGTGGGCTTGACAACCCTTAAGAGTGCATCGCGGTTACGGCGGGCTAATGAAAGTCGTCGTCTCCATTGGCGGAAGCGTACTGGCCCCGGATCTCGACGCGGACCGGGTCGCCGACTACGCCGACGCCATCCAGTCGCTCGATGCACAGGGGCACACGCTCGGGACCGTCGTCGGTGGCGGCCCGACCGCACGCGATTACATCGGCTCTGCCCGCGACCTCGGCGCGAACGAGATCGAACTCGACCAGCTCGGCATCGCCGTCACGCGGCTGAACGGCCGGCTACTCATCGCGGCTCTGGATGACCGCGCCGCGCCGACGCCCGCGGAGAGCTACGACGAGGGCCGGGAGGCCATCCGTCGCGGAGACATCCCCGTTCTCGGGGGCATCGTCGCCGCACAGACCACCGATGCCGTGGCGGCTGCGTTCGCGGAGTACGTCGGCGCTGATCTGCTCGTCTACGCGACATCGGTTCCGGGCGTCTACGACGCCGACCCGAACGAGGACGACGACGCGACGCGGTTCGACGAACTCGGCGCGGACGAACTCGTCGACGTGATTGCCGACATCGAGATGGACGCCGGCAGCAGCGCGCCGGTCGACCTGCTGGCCGCGAAAATCATCCAGCGGTCCGGTATCCGGACGATAGTGCTCGACGGCACTGACCCCGAACGCGTCGTGCGCGCGGTCGAAGACGGCGAGTACGAAGGGTCCGAGATACTCCCGGAGGCATAGATGGCGGAAGACCCCTACGAGGTCGGCCGCGGCGGTTCCCGGGCGTTCTGGGCCGACTCCGTCGCCGACGCCATCGAGGCACGGGACCCCGACGAACCAATCGTCATCAAGGGCGGCGTCTCCCCGTCGGGCGTCCCCCACATTGGTCACTTCAACGAGATTATGCGGGGCTACTACGTCGCTGAGGCCCTGCGTGACCGCGGTCACGAGGTCCGGCAGGTGTTTACCGCTGACGACAAGGACCGTCTGCGGGCGGTTCCCCGCCAGCTCGCCGACCTCGACTGGAACGTCGTCGGTCTCGGCGAGGTCGACGCCGGCGCGCTCGGGCGGAACCTCGGGAAACCATACACCGACATCCCGGACCCCTTCGGCTGCTGTGACTCCTATGGCGCACACTTCACGACGCTCCTGCGGAAAAGCGCCGAACTGGTCGGCGTCGACGTGGAGTTCGTCTCGAACACCGAGCTGTACGCCGACGGCGAGTTCGAACCCGTGACCCGCCGCGTGCTCGAACGCGCCGACCGGGCCCGCGACGTGCTCGCGGAATACCAGAACAAAGTCGACGACGACTACGTGCCCTTCCTCCCCCAGTGTGCCGACTGCGGGAAGATCACCGAGGGCGTCACGGCGGTCGATCTCGACGCCGGCGAAGTCGAGTACGTCTGTGAAGACGTCGAGGCCGGCGACCAGACCATCGAGGGCTGTGGGCACGAGGGCACAGCAACGCTCCGGGACGGAAAGCTCCCGTGGCGCTTCGAGTGGCCCGCCCAGTGGGAGATCCTGGGCGTCGACTTCGAGCCGTTCGGCAAGGACCACGCGGAGGGGTCCTGGCCCTCCGGCGAAGACGTCGCCGAGAACGTGCTTGACATCCAGCCGCCGGTCCCGATGGTGTACGAATGGTTCACGCTCGACGGGGAGCCGCTCTCCTCCTCCTCGGGCAACGTCATCACCGTCGACGAAGTGCTCGACATCCTCGAACCGGAAGTGTTCAAGTACTTCTTCGTGAAGGACCCGCGGAAGCAGCGGGATTTCTCCGTCGAGAACGTCGACCAGCTCGTCGACGAGTTCGACCGCTTCGAGCGGCGGTACTTCGGTGACGCGGATGGGAGCGAGGATGAGGTGGAACTCGCCGAGCGAGCCTATCCGATGGTCGTCGACGAGCCAAGCGAGGAGCAGGTCCGTATCCCCTACACCTTCGCGGCCGTACTCGGGATGACCGACGACCCGGAACAGCGGGAGCAGATCGCCCGGAAGGAGGGCCACATCCCGGACGACGCGCCGGATTGGGCCGTCGAGCAAGCGCTCGCCCGCGTCGAACGCGCCCAGGAGTGGGCCAGCCTGACGAACAACGAGTTCAACTATGAGCTCAAGCGAGCTGAGATGCCCGACGTGTCCTTCGACGACGCGACGGCAGCCGCGCTGGACGAACTGGCCGACTTCATCGCCGAGGGCCACGACGGCGAGGCGATCCAGTCTGAAATCTACGAGACGGCGAAGCGAAACGACATCGACATCAGTGAGTTCTTTTCCGCCGGCTACCGGCTGCTGTTCGACGATACCGAAGGTCCACAGCTCGGGACGTTCATCGCGAAACTGGACCGGGAGTTCGTCGTGGAACGCTTCCGCCGGAACGAATAGGTCGGAGTAGGCGAGTCCTACCAGTCCGTATCGCCCTGTTGAAGGTCATTTTCAGGGCGACTGTTCCTGCGTGTCGACCCGCTCGAACATCGGGCCGAGTCGCTCCTCGTAGCATGGCCGACAAACGTACACATCGAGCACGCCGGCCTCGCTGTGGATATGAATCACGGTATGGACTGTCGCATCGAACGGGACCGTCTCACCGCAGATACCACAGGTTTCTGGCATTGGTCACACCGAACTGTCATACGTCCTCATGGAACATAGAAGGAGAGGATAGTACAACCCCGTGTCGTCGCAAACTGGACCATGATCCCGCCCAGCGGCAGGGCAGAACAGGCGACAGACGGCGGTATCGAAACGAAATCACAGCGCCGTGGCACAAACCAAACCCTCTTGCTTGGCTACGCCTAGTTCCGGGTAAATGGTGAGTACGCTGACGTGGGTCCTCGCGGGCCTTGTCGCTTACACCCTCCTCGCGATGGCGCTGCGGACCCGCGGCGTTGTCCCCGAATATATTCGTTTTAGCGGCCCGATTACGACAATTCACACACAGAAGGGCAAGGCCGTGCTCGACTGGCTCGCGCGTCCCAAGCGGTTCTGGCGGGCCTGGGGGAACCTCGGCGTCGGGTTCGGACTCGTTGTGATGGTCGGCTCCTTCCTCCTCGTCGCCCTCGGGGCCTACCAGGCGCTCGTCAACCCACAGCCCTCCGCGCTGAACGAACCCCGGAACGCGCTGGCGATTCCCGGCGTGAACGACTTCCTCCCGCTGTCGGTCGCGCCCGAGATCGTGCTCGGATTGTTGCTCGGCCTCGTCGTCCACGAGGGTGGCCACGGATTGTTCTGCCGTGTCGAAGACATCGATATCGAGTCGATGGGGCTTGCCCTACTGGCTATTATCCCCATCGGCGCGTTTGTCGAACCCGACGAGGACGAACTCCTCCGCACCGACCGCGGCTCCCAGACCCGGATGTACACGGCCGGTGTGACCAACAACTTCGCGCTCGCGATCATCACGCTCCTGTTGCTGTTTGGACCAGTCGCCGGTGCTGTTGCTGTCGTTGACGGTGTACCGGTCGGGAGCCCGATCAACGGAACCCCTGCTGCCGATGCGGGCATCGAGTCGGGCGACGTCATCACGGCAGTCGACGGCCAGTCGGTCGAGAACCAGCAGAAGCTCGAATCGGTGTTAGCCGAAAGCGATGCACAGACCGTCGAGGTAGCCCGTAAAGACGCCGAAACCGTCACCGTGGAGCGGTCCGTCGTCGTCTCGGCGGCCCTTCAGAGCGCGCCGATCGGGACCGGTGAGACGATTGTCTCGGTCAACGGGACCGCCGTGGCGACCGGCAGCGAGTTCGAGCAGGCGGCCCGGGACCACCCCGTTGCGACACTCGAAACCGAGTCTGGAGAGACTGTCACGACTCCTCTGGGTGCGTACGTGCTGGTCGCCGAGAACGGCCCGCTCGCCGGAGATGGGGCCCCGAGCGGCGAGGGCATGATCATCACCGAAGTCAACGGGGAACGAACACACAGCGGGGCGGCGCTGATGCAGGCCCTCGAGGGCGGTGAACCCGGTGACCAGGTGACGATCACCGGCTACGTCGATGGAGAACGTGAAACCTACGAGGTCACGATGGCCGAGAGCGACCAGGTGGACAACGGGATCATCGGCGTCAGCATCCAGCAGGGCATCAGCGGCATCCAGGTCAGCGACTTCGGCATCGACGCCTACCCCGCCGCCGCGTTCCTCGAATTCCTCGGCGGGTCGCCGGACACCCCCACGTCTGTCTCCGAGTTCTCGTTCGCCCAGCGGATCTTCAGTACGCTCTTGCTCCCCTTCATCGGCGTCGCCGGCGGCTTCGGCTACAACTTCGCCGGCTTCACCGGGATCGCGACGAACTTCTACACGGTCCAGGGACCGCTCGGGGCGCTCGGAACGACGCCGGTGTTCCTGCTCGCGAACGTCCTGTTCTGGACAGGCTGGATCAACCTCGTCATCGGCCAGTTCAACCTCATTCCGACGTTCCCGCTCGACGGCGGCCACATCCTCAGGGCCGCGACTGAGTCGTTCGTCTCGCGGCTCCCCGTCTCTGACGGGCGACGGGTGACGACGGCCGTCTCCATCGCGATCACGGTGTCGATGATCAGCGGCCTCCTGTTGATGGTGTTCGGCCCGCGGCTGCTGACCTGAGAACGGGGTTTCGTTAGCCATTTACTCCCCGCCGCGAAAGCCGGGCGTATGTTCCTGCAGCTCCGTGCGGAGGTCGAGGACGCCCTCGCCGACGCACTCACAGCCCTCGACCTGCCGGCCGAGGACCTCGGTATCGAGGAACCCCCGGAGGACGTCGACGCCGTGCTGGCGTCGAGCGTTGCCTTCCGGCTGGCTGGCGAGGTCGGTACCGCACCACCAAACGTCGCCAGCGACATCGCCGAGGCGATTGACCATGACGACCTCACCTACGTCAGCGACGTGACGACACAGGGGCCGTACGTCAATTTCCTCCCGAGCGAAGCGTACTTCGCTGAGACCCTGCAATCGGTCACGGAGAGCGGGTTCGGCCGGCTTCCCGACCGCGACACCAGCGTCGTCGTCGAACACACCTCTGCGAACCCGACCGGCCCGGTCCACGTCGGGCGAGCGCGAAACCCCATCATCGGCGACGCCGTCGCCCGTGTACTCGATTACGCCGGCTACGAGGTCGACCGCCACTACTACGTCAACGACGCGGGCCGGCAGATCGCGGTGTTCACCTGGGCCTACGAGACCTTCGACGAGGACGACCTGCCCGAGCCCGAACGGGAGTCCCCCGAGTACGAGATGGTCCGGTACTACCGCAAGGGCAACACTGTCCTCGAAGACGGAGACCCCGACGAAGTCGAGGCGGCTGAGTCCGAGATCCAATCTATTCTGCAGGGCCTGGAAGACGGCGACGAGGAGACCTACGAGCGCGTCGCCGAGGTCGTCGACACCGTGTTGGGCGGGATGCAGACCACGCTCGGCCGCCTCCCGGCGGAGTTCGACGAATTCGTCAAGGAGACGCGGTTCATGCGCAACGGCGATACGGACGACCTGGTCGACCGGCTGCAGGAACTCGACTGCGCCGTCTACGAGGAGGACGCCTGGCAGCTGGACCTGCCTGACTTCGAAAAGAACCTCGTGTTCCTGCGCTCGGACGGCACGTCGCTGTACACCACTCGGGACCTGGCCCACCACGAGTGGAAGTTCGAGAACTACGACCGCGCCGTCACGGTCCTGGGCGAGGACCACAAGCTGCAGGCCGACCAGCTCTCGGCAGCCCTAGAACTGCTCGGCAACGATACCGACCAGCTCCGGCAGGTGTTTTACTCCTGGGTGAACCTCCCGGAAGGCGGAATGAGCACGCGCGAGGGGACCGGTATCGACCTCGACGACCTGCTCGATGAGGCTATCGACCGCGCGCGCGAAGAGGTCGAGTCCCGGCTGGACGACCGGACCCGCGGCGACCTCGACGAGGACGACATCGACCGAATCGCCCGCCAGGTCGGTATCGGGGCGGTGCGCTACGACATCGTCTCGAAACAGCCGACGAAGGGCATCACCTTCGAGTGGGACCGCGCGCTGGACTTCGAGGCCCAGTCCGCGCCCTACGTTCAGTACGTCCACGCACGTTGCTGTGGCATCCTGGGCGACGTGGAGACCGACATCCCCGACGAGCCCGACCTCGACCCGCTGTCGGAACCGGAGGAGCGCGACCTGCTCCGCGAACTGGCCCGATTCCCCGCCGTCATCGAGGCGGCGGCGGATGACCTGACGCCCCACACCGTCGCCACCTACACCCGCGACCTCGCCGAGACGTTCAACGCATTCTACCGGGAGTGTCCGGTTCTCGACGCCGACCCCGAGACCCGCGCCGCGCGGCTGGCGCTCGTCGACGGGACCCGGACGGCCATAGCGAACGCGCTCGACGCACTAGGCGTCGAAGCGCCGACTTCGATGTAGGTCCGGCCCACGTCGGGTATCCAGTATGACAAGCGAACGCAGAGAATCAGTCCGGCTGGCTGGCTATTTTTCGAGGAACGCGTCGACTTCAGCTGCGATCAGTTCAGGTGCCTCAGCCGGGCCACTGTGGCTGACACCATCGAACTCGACGAATCGACTACGGGGCAGTGCATCGTGTACGTTTCGGGCACTCTGCCGGAGGAAATCCGGACCGTCGGTGCCGGATAGAACGAGAGTGGGTGCGCCAACGTCGAGACGGTCTGGGAGTCGGTACTGTTCGACAGAGCGGTTCATCCGGACTACCTCCTCGGCGAGGGCCACACAGTCGGGCCAGACGGGCCACTCCGCAAGCCAGGCGTCGAGGTCCTCGATACCGTCGGGGTGCAGAACCTGTTCGATGTAGCGTTTCACCGCTTCCTCCCGTTTTCCGCCCTGTATGAGCGACGCCATTCGGTCGGCGAGGTCGGCGTCAGCCCGGTATTCGCCGGGCAGTACTGCCGGTTCGTATGCGACGACCGCTTCGACTGACATAGTCGTCGCGGCTTCGATAGCAGTGAGTGCACCGTACGAGTGGCCGAACAGGATCGGGTCTCCGTCGACGGCTTCGACAAGGGCCTGAACATACCTGCTCTCGCGGTCCAGTACCTCGTCGGCACTCGTTTCCGCAGCGGAGTCGAGACAGGTCCCGAACCCCGGTCGCTGGGGGACGACAGCGCCGTATCCCTCGAACGCCGGTACGACCGGTCCCCAGTACTCAATGGGAGCCATCCCGCCGTGCAGGAGCAGGAGTGGCTGGCCGTCGCCGTAGCGCTCGAACTCGACGTCGATCTCATCTGTCGATTGTGTTGGTTGCATACAACAATACGGTCGAGCGCCGTCGGGCTAAGCCGTTCTCTCAGTGATTGGGCCGTTTAAATGGGGGCGTCGAAAGCAGGCCGGGCAACCATGCCGATGCGCTGTTTCGACAGGCGCTTCAGCATCGGCAACGAGCGATGCCGTATGGGGCTCATTGCAGAATTTCAGATAGACTGCGATGCGTTGCCGCTCGTGTCGGTTGCAGAGACGGTCCCCAAAGCGTCAGTTACCCTTTCCCTCCAGTACAACCATGGGCGTCGTCCGCTGTTTATTGTAACCGTGACGGGCGGGTCCAAGCAGACCATCGAGCGGGCGTTCACTGATGCCTACGACGTTCAGGAGTGGACGTGCATCGGTACGGCCGGTGACACCCGACGGTATCAGGCGATGCCGGCGCTGAGCTTCGAGGAGCAACTCGGCGGCCAAATCAACGACTTAGACGGACTCGAAGCACTTGCCACGGCAGACGCCATAATCGAACGGATAACCGTGACCGCGGATGGGTGGGAGCAAATGGGCTGGTTCGCCGACAGAGCGGCGTTCACCGAATTTTCCTCGTTCTGGCAACGGAACGCGGAGTTCGGACTGGAGCGGCTGACTCGGGATGCGGAGCCGAAGTCGCCCGGAAACGGGCTCACTGACAGGCAACTGGAAGCGCTACGGACGGCATACGAAATGGGGTATTTCGAAATTCCACGACGTACATCGCTGGACACCGTGGCCGGAGAACTGGACATCTCTGCGTCGTCACTCTCAGAACGACTGCGCCGGGCACAGACCCAACTGATTCAGGAAACGGTCGCAACGCTGTGGCCGCCGCTTCCGGAAACCCAGAAGCAGTGAAAACGGTCGGAACAGCGGGCTGCAACTGGAACAGCAGGCGGGCGCGGAAATGTCAGTTAAAGAGGCCAAACACGCCGCCGGAGTCCTCGTCGTCGGCATCGGAGTGGTCGTCGGTGTCTTCAAGGAACCACTCATCGTCGAGTATCGTCTCGATATCCGCTTCGGGGCTCTCGCCACGGAAGAACACACCCTCCAGCGCCTCGGTCAACCGCTGGTAGGCGTCTGCAGCCGTACTATCGGGGGCGTTGAGTACGAGCGGTTCCTCGGTCGTCGCCTGCGGGTCGTCCGGAATGACCGCAAGGAGCGGGAACTCCATCTGCTCGGCGATGGCCGCGACATCAGTGTGGCGGGTCGCGCGGTTGATGATCGAACCGAGGACGGTCCCGTCGATT
This sequence comes from Haloarcula japonica DSM 6131, assembly GCF_000336635.1. Taxonomy (GTDB): domain Archaea; phylum Halobacteriota; class Halobacteria; order Halobacteriales; family Haloarculaceae; genus Haloarcula; species Haloarcula japonica. Next base: position 258,495 of record NZ_AOLY01000039.1, read on the forward strand.
CGGTTCGCTAGCTGGGCCGTTTTGACCGTATCACCCACCGCAACGTCGTCGGGGGTCGTGACGAGGACGATTCCATCGGCCAGCCCGAGGGGCACGGCGACTTCGTGGCTCAGTCCAGCCCCGGTGTCGATCAACACCACGTCGTAGGCATTTCGGAGCGTCTTGATGACTTTCCTGAGCTTTGCGGGATCAGCGTCCGCGAACGCCTCAAGCGACTGTTCGCCCGGAATCACCGTGAGCCCTCCTGGCGCATCAGTCAAAGCCTCACTCACGGCAGCCTCGCCAGCCAGAATCTCATGGAGGCTCTTATCGGGCTCTACAGAGAGCATCGAACCGAGATTCGCCATCCCCAGATCGGCGTCGACGACGGCCACGTCGTAGTCCATCTCCTGCAGGACGGCCCCGAGATTGACCGCGGTCGTCGTCTTTCCGACGCCGCCCTTGCCGCCCGCAATCGTACACACGTACCCCGCCATAGTCTGATTGCTTGGGTACAATGCAGGCAGTCATATAAATGCGACTGTCATTTGTCGAACCGCTACGTGACGGACCCCCCGGATGAGTCAGGAACACAGCCACTCAGATCATCAGACGGTCACGTCTGCTATATCGACCGTCCCACTTCGCCGCGCAGTTGTGCCGGAACTCTTCGTTTCGCTCCCGTCCGTCACGACTCCCGTTGGTCGCCGTTCCGGTTCGAGACCCCTCGCTCCGCTCGGGCTCTCGCTGCTCGCGCGCCCTTCGCTCCCTGTCAACAGGTTCTTACGCCACCTCGGCCAACATAGAGTAATGAGCGAGCAGCAGGAACAGGAACAATCTGACAAGCAGAAATACGAGTTCCGGAAGGTCATAGAGGAACTCAAGGGGTACCAGGGCTCGGGAACCCAACTCGTCTCTATCTACATCCCCGAGGACAAGCTGATCAGCGACGTCGTCGCCCATGTCACCCAGGAGCACTCCGAAGCCTCGAACATCAAATCGAAGGACACGCGGACAGCGGTGCAGGACGCACTCACTTCCATCAAGGACCGGCTCCGGTACTACGACGTACGGCCACCCGACAACGGACTGGTCGTGTTCTCGGGCGCGTTCGACACCGGCGGCGGCCGGACCGACATGGTGACGAAGGTCCTCGAATCCCCGCCGGACCCCATCGAGTCGTTCCGCTATCACTGTGACTCGGAGTTCCTGACCGAGCCGCTAGAGCACATGCTGGCCGACAAAGGCCTGTTCGGCCTCGTCGTGCTCGATCGGCGCGAGGCCAACGTCGGCTGGCTGAAGGGCAAACGCGTCGAGCCCGTCAAGTCCGCCTCCTCACTGGTCCCGGGCAAACAGCGGAAAGGTGGCCAGTCCGCACAGCGTTTCGCCCGCCTCCGACTGGAAGCCATCGACAACTTCTATCAGGAGGTCGCGGGGATGGCCAACGACCTGTTCGTCGCCGACCGGCACGAACTGGACGGCATCCTCGTCGGCGGTCCCTCACCGACGAAAGACGAGTTCCTCGACGGCGACTACCTCCACCACGAGCTACAGGACATGGTTCTGGGGAAGTTCGACGTGGCCTACACCGACGAGTCAGGGCTGTACGACCTCGTTGACGCGGCCGACGACGTGCTGGCCGAACACGAGATGCTCCGGGACAAGGAGCTCATGGAGGACTTCTTCAAGCAGCTTCACAACGGTGACAAAGCCACCTACGGCTTCGACCAGACGCGCCAGAACCTCAACATGGGCGCGGTCGAACAGCTGCTCATCTCCGAGGACCTCCGGAAAGACGTGGTCGCCTACACCTGCGAGAACGGCCACGACGAGTATGATCTCATCAACAGCAGCGCCGGGACTGACGACCATGAGTGCTCCCGCTGTGGGGCCACCGTCGACGCCGAGGACGGCGAGCGCGAAGACGCCATCGACCACCTGATGCAACTGGCCGAGCAGCGCGGCACCGAGACGGTGTTTATCTCGACTGACTTCGAAAAAGGTGAACAGCTACTGACCGCGTTCGGCGGTGTCGCTGGTCTGCTGCGCTACTCGACTGGTGTCTAACGCGACCGTTCTCTTACTGCTGGTCCGTCTTCGTGAAGACGGTGTCATGATCGATGCCACGAAGCACGCTAGACCATTGCCGTCTGCTGTAACTCGAGAAACTGGCGATTTGCCGACTCAAAGCAACTGTTCGAGTTGCTGACGGCGACGGCCGAGGTCAACGTGGGCTGCCTCACCGTAGCTGGCGTCGAGTCGGTCCAGAGCCAACAGCGGGTCAACGCCCTCGCGCTCGATTCGCTCCAGCAGCGCAGTGATCTCTTCACGGTGCATCGCAAGCGAATCGAGCAATCCGACGAGCAACACCAGCGGGACCGCTGCGCCATCGGCATCGGGAATTGCACCGTCGAGTTCCGTGAGATCAGGCACAGCAGCGGGCGGCTCCGTCTCCGGGTGAAGCGCCAGACAGGCTCGGCAGACGCTAGCCCCCGGTGCGTCTCCGGGGAGAAATTGCTGGAGGTCAGACGGAACTGGGAACGAAACGAAGTCACCACCGCAGTCGGGACAGGACATACTCAAGCACGAACGGGAAAGCGCAAAAACGATACCGGTCAGGACGGGCTTCCTGTTCAGTCGTCAGCAGTGACTGCTTCGGGCTCTTCTTGTGCTTCCTCTTCAGCCGCGAGCGCGTCCTCTTCTTCTTCCTTCTTGGCTTTGATCTTCTTCATGCGGAAGATCTCTTCGCGCTCCTGCTCTTCGAGTTTCTGCTCGATGTACTCCTGGTTGTCGTAAAGGTCGGGCAGGAGTTTGAATTCGAGGGCGTTGACACGGCGCTTCGTGGTCTCGATCTCTTCGAGCATCTTCTTCATCGCCGTCTCGACTTCGGCGGCGAGGATGATATTTTCGAGCAGTTCCTCGTAGGCCTCGGCTGCTTCGTCGATGCGGGCCGAGGTCCCCATGACACCGTACCCACGCTCGTCCAGTGATTTCCGGACCTTGCTGGACTCGATCTGCGGGACGACGACGCCCATGATGTTCTTGGACTGGGTCGTCAGTTCCGGGTGTTCTTTCAGTGCCGCGGCGGCCCCGCGGACAGCCACGTCGCCCTCCATCGCCCGGGCCATGTTGATCGCGCGCTGGGCCCGTTCGTAGGAACCGTCGAGGTCTTCACGGACGTCCTGTGCCTGGTCCAAGATGTCCATGAACTCCATGATGAGGCCGTCACGCTTCTTCTCCAGCGTGTCGTGCCCACGCTCGGACAGCTCGATGCGGTCCTCGATCTGCATCAGATTCTTTCGCGTGGGTTTGACGTCCTTAGCCATTACGGGTCCTTTTTCGACGTAGGCAGTTAACGGTTTCCAGTTATTACGGTCCGCGCACCGCCGCTATCGGGCTGGCAACAAAAAACGAGGTCGTCGAACAGCAGTCGGTTGTTAGTCGGCCGTGGCCGTCGCGCCGGCACCAGTCGTCTCGGCCGCGCCATCGAGCACGCCGTGGCTCCGGAGCAGGATGATACCGAAGCCGACCTTGGCGGTCAGGTCGATGACCATGAAGCCGGCCGTCTCGATCCCGATACCGACGAGGCCGAGACCCTCAGTCCCGATGAGCCACCACACCGGGTACACCAACCACACGACGGTTACGAGGTTCCGTAGCGTCTTGAAGGTGCTACGCGTGTCACTGGGCAGGTCTGCGACCCGACCGGACAGCGAACTGAACAGGAAGTACAGCAGGACCAGCAGGAAGGCGGTACTGATACCCCACCAGACCAGCCGTTCCGCGCCGGCCGACAGCACACCACTGCCTGCGCTCAGCGTCGCGACCAGTCCGGTCCCGATCATCAGCACGTCGAGGCTGACGAGCGAGGCGATGGTGTTGCGGTCTGCCCCCGCAAGCAACCCGAGGTCGTACAACAGCAACGGCGTGGTGAACAACCAGTCACTGTATCGCGCCCAGTAGATGGGGTGCTCCTCGCCGGCGAACTCGACGATCGTCAACCCGAAGCCAAGCGCCATCGCGAGGTAATTCACGAACGCGATTGCCGTGATCAGTATTGTCGCGATGTAGAACTTTTGCCGCCGGCTGTCGGTTTCACCCCAGCCGCGCCCGATGAAGTATAGCATGCCGAGGAACATGCCCGCTGTACCTAACCACAGCCATATTGCTTCACTCCCTGGTTCTGGCATAGTGCACTTTATCCTAGGTAGTCAACAGTAAACAGTCGCATACCCAAAATATGAGGTAAAAATTTCGGCCAGCCGTAGAATGTAGGCCCGTTGTCAGGCTTCGGCTTCGACGGCTTCGGCGGTCTCGTCCTCGCGGTAGTGCTCCTCGATGAGGTCCTCGTCGATGCGGTTCAGCGCATCTTTCGGGAGCATCGAGAGCAGGTCCCAGCCGAGTTCGAGCGTCTCGTCGATACTGCGGGCCGTGTCGGTGCCCTGATCGACGAATTCTTCCTCGAAGCGGTCGGCGAAGTCCAGGTACTTGTTGTCCAGTTCCGACAGCGCTTCGCGACCGACGATGTTCACGAGGTCGCGCAGGTCTTCACCTTCCGCGTACGCGGCGAAGATCTGGTCTTTCACATCGGCGTGGTCGGCGCGGGTCAGCCCCTCGCCGATACCGTCGTCCATCAGCCGTGACAGGCTCGGCAGGACGTTGATTGGCGGCTGGATGCCCTGGCTGTTGAGGTCCCGATCGATGTAGATCTGACCCTCGGTAATGTAGCCGGTCAGGTCCGGAATCGGGTGCGTGTCGTCGTCGCCCGGCATCGTCAGAATCGGGAGCTGGGTCACGGAGCCCTCGCGGCCCTCGATCCGACCGGCACGCTCGTAGAGCTGTGCCAGGTCGGTGTACATGTATCCGGGGTAGCCACGGCGACCCGGGACCTCCTCACGTGCGGCACCGATCTCGCGCAGCGCCTCACAGTAGTTGGTCATGTCCGTCAGGATCACCAGCACGTGGTAATCCTTCTCGAAGGCGAGGTACTCGGCGGTCGTCAGCGCCAGCCGCGGCGTGATCGTCCGTTCGACGGCCGGGTCGTCTGCGAGGTTCATGAAGACAACGGAGCGTTCCAGCGCACCGGTACGCTCGAAGTCGTCCATGAACTCGTTTGCCTCTTCGGCCGTGATACCCATCGCACCGAAGATGACGGCGAACTCGGACCCTTCGTCGTCGTCGCCTTCCTCCTCCTCTTCCGGCACCGTTGCCTGTCGCGCGATCTGGAGCGCCAGGTCGTTGTGTGGCAGGCCGGAGGCGGAGAAGATCGGCAGCTTCTGGCCTCGGACGAGCGTGTTCATGCCGTCGATGGCTGAGACACCCGTCTGGATGAACTCTTCAGGGTACTCCCGGGAGAACGGGTTGATTGCCTCGCCGACGATGTCGCGGCGTTCGTCGGGGACGATCTCGGGGCCACCGTCGATGGGCTGGCCGGTCCCGTCCATGACCCGCCCGAGGAGGTCCTCGGTGACGGGCATCTTCATCGTCTCGCCGAGGAAGCGAACCGAGGCATCGCGGTCGATACCTTCGGTGCCCTCGAACACCTGAATGGCGACGTAGTCGCTCGCGGATTCGAGCACCTGGCCACGGCGGGTCTCGCCGTCGCTGAGCTCGATTTCGACGATGTCGTCGTAGCCGACCGGTTCGTCGGTCTCGACGAACACCAGCGGTCCGCTGATCTCCGTGATTGTCTGATACTCTTTCATTGTTAGTACAGCTCCCGCAGTTGAGACTCGATTTCGTCTTCGAGGTCGTCGATGTACTCGTTCCAGTCCTCTTGGACACCGATACGGTTGAGCCGCGGTGCGGCGTCGATGTCGGTGATCTCCTCGACGGGGACACCGGCATCCAGTGCCTCGAAGGCCGCATCGTTGTACGTCTTGGCGGCATCCATGATGCGGTAGGTCTTCTCGGGCTCACAGAACGTATCCACGTCGTGGAAGGCGTTCTGCTGGAGCCACGCCTCGCGCAGGTAGCGGGCGATCTCGAGCGTCAGCTGCTGGTCTTCCGGCAGCGCGTCCTTCCCGACGAGCTGGACAATCTCCTGCAGTTCCGCTTCCTCGTCCAGCGTGTCGATAGCCCACTGGCGCGTCTCCGGCCAGTCGGCGCGGACGTTGTCCTCGAACCACGGGTCGAGCTGGTCGCGGTACAGCGAGTACGACTCGTTCCAGTTGATAGAGGGGAAGTGCCGGCGTTCGGCAAGGTCCGCGTCCAGCGCCCAGAACGTCTTGACAATACGCAGCGTGTTCTGGGTGACTGGCTCCGAGAAGTCCCCGCCAGGCGGCGAGACGGCCCCGATGACCGAGACGGACCCCTCTGTGCCGTTGATGTTCTCGAAGTAGCCGGCACGCTCGTAGAACTCGCTCAGCCGAGCGGAGAGGTATGCGGGGTACCCCTCCTCGCCAGGCATCTCTTCGAGTCGGGACGAAATCTCACGCATGGCCTCGGCCCACCGGGAGGTGGAGTCGGCCATCAGCGCGACGTCGTACCCCATGTCGCGGAAGTACTCCGCGATGGTGATCCCCGTGTACACACAGGACTCACGCGCCGCGACGGGCATGTTCGACGTGTTCGCAATGAGGCAGGTCCGGTCCATCAGCGCGTTGCCGGTGGTCGGGTCCTCAAGCTCCGGGAAGTCCTCGATGACCTCGGTCATCTCGTTGCCACGCTCGCCACAGCCGACGTAGACGACGATGTCCGCGTCGGCCCACTTGGCGAGCTGGTGCTGCGTGACCGTCTTCCCGGACCCGAACGGGCCGGGAATAGCGGCCGTCCCGCCTTTCGCAATCGGGAACAGGCCGTCGAGAACGCGCTGGCCCGAGATGAGCGGTTCCGTCGGGGTTTCCTTCTCGACGGTCGGTCGCTGCTGGCGCACCGGCCACTCCTGGTGCATCTGGATCTCCTCGCCGCTGTCCAGTTCGACGACCGTCTCCTCGACGTTGAAGTTGCCCGATTCGATGGCGACGACCTCGCCACCCTCGGAGTCGGGCGGGACCATCACTTTGTGGTCGATACTCGGTGTCTCGGGGACGGTGCCGACGATGTCGCCGGCCTCGACCGCGTCGCCTTCCTCGACTTCAGGGGTGAACTCCCAGGTCTTCTCCAGGTCGATTCCCGGCGCGTCGACACCGCGGTCGAGGAACGCCGACCCCATCTTCTCTTCGAGCACGTCGAGCGGGCGCTGGACACCATCGTAGATGGCGTCGAGCATACCCGGCCCGAGGTCTACGGAGAGCGGCGAGCCCGTCCCTTCGACGGGTTCGCCGGGGGAGACACCGGAGGTCTCCTCGTACACCTGAATCGTGGTGATGTTTCCTTCGATCTCGATGACCTCGCCCATCAGCCCTTCCGAGCCGACGTAAACGACGTCGTTCATCCGGGCGTCGAGGTCCCGAGCCGTTACGACCGGTCCCGAGACGCTTTCGATAATGCCGTCCTCGCGGACGTCTGTGTCTGTTGCTTGACTCATGGTTAGTCCTCGTCCATCAGGTCGATACCGATGGCTCGCTTGATCTGTTCACGCAGTCCGCCGCTCCCAGTGCCGCCGCCGAGCGTGACCATCACCGGTTCGACACTCGTCTCCGCGTCCTGCCTGACACCGCGTGAGAGATGCGACAGGTCGTCGTCGTGCATCACGACGATACCGACGTCGTCGTCGTTGAGCATCTCCTCGACGGCGTCGTCGAGCTGCTCGTCTTTCTCGTCGGAAGGCACGTCCGCGAACTTGCGGACGCCAGCTAGCCGAAAGCCCGTCGTGAACTCCGGGCTTCCGATGACAGCTATCTCCTGGCTCATAGTATCACCAGCTCCTGTTCGATTTCGTCGGGGCCGAGGCCGGCCTCGCGACCGCGGGCGATGGCCCTGATGTTGTCGACCTCGCGTTCCTTTTTGAGAACGTAGGACAACACGGGACAGACCGACAGCGGATAGCGGTTCGAGAGCCGGTCGGCGTATTCGAGTAGCGCCGCGTCCAGCGCCCGCTCGAAGTCGATGAGGTTGTCGGCCTCTTCAAGCGCCGACAGGGCCTGATCGAGGTCGTCGCCGTACTTACTCTCGCGAACAGCGCTGACCAGCTGATCGAGATTCGTCGACAGCTGTGCGACCTCCTGTGCGTCGAACAGCTGGCCGCCCTCGATGAAGTACTCGGAGGGGTCGATGTCCGCGCCGCTGCGGGCCAGACGGAGTGCGTTCCGGAGGTTGCGGAAGTCGACTTCCGTCTCCAGGAACTCGACGTACAGCCCGGTCGGGCTGTCAATCTCCGGATTGTCCGGCAAGCCGGACAGCAGTGTTTCGTAGAAGGCGCGGTCGAGCGCGTTCTCCAGCGGCACGAGAACGCCGCTTTCCTCGTACACGTCGAACGCTTCGGCCAGCGATTCGCCGAAGATGGTGTCGTCGAGTTGCTCGACGACTTCCTCGATAGAACCGGCGTTCAGCAGGTCCTCGACGCGCCGGTCAGTGAACTCACCGGCCCGGATGAGGTCGTCTTCGACCTCGGTCCGTTCGGCGTCGGAGTAGAGCCCGCGGATGACGGTCTTGACGTTCCACACGTCGAACTTCCGCAGGTACCGGGCAATGTAGTCGTACAGCGCCCCCTCGGACCAGCGAAGCAGGTCGTCGAAGTGTTTCGCGAGGTTGCGGTTCAGCGCGTACTCGACGAGGTCGACGCCGTCGTACCGGGAGCCGAGCGCGTTCATTTCGGTCTCGTACTCCGTTTCCTCCATGAAGCGGGCGATTTCGCCCGTCCCCATGCGGACCAGCTTCCGGTAGTCGTCATCGTCGAACAGGGACGCGCTGCGGGCACGAACCCGTGCGATGACGTACTCGTAGTTGCTTCCCTGGCCGCTCGTTCCCGTTCGCGAACTCATTGGTCTTCGAACAGGCGGTCGCTGATTGCTTTCAGGTTGTCCTCCCAGACGTCCTCCAGGATGGAATCGAACGTGTTGTTCACACGGACTCGTGACTCGCCGCTCTCGACGACGACACCGCCGAGGCAGTCCCGCTCACCGGCGTACGTCGCGCCGTCGTAGTCATCGAGTACATCCTCGAGAAGCGACTGGTCTGACGCACGGCCGTACACCGACAGCTCGTCGCTGTCGTCGAATTCATCGACGGCGGCGTCAAGCAGTGCGCGTGTCAGTTCCTCTCGTCGGTCCCCTTCGAGGGCCGCGAGCGCGTCCTCAACGTCGCCACGAACGTCTTCGAGGATGTCACGCCGGGCATTGAGTCGAGCCTGTTTGGCCTCGAGCTTCGCGGAGGAGAGTCGCTGCTCTCGCTCCTGCTCGATGGTCCGCTCGACCTCGGCCTCGCGTTCCTCGTGGATCTGCTCGGCGTCAGCCTCGGCGTCGGCAATAATCTCCTCGGCACGTTCGTCGGCCGCGTCGCTAATCTCCTGAGCACGCGCGCGGGCCTCGTCGCGGATATCCTCTACGACTGTTTGAAGGCTCATTATTGGAAAAGACGGAGTGTTGTTAGACGACGAAGACGACGACAAGCGCGAGAATGACGAGCGTTTCCGGCAGGACTGTCAGGATGAGTCCGCGGCCGAACATGCTCTCGTCTTCTGCGATTGCGCCGACGGCGGCGGCCCCGATCCCACGTTCCGCATACCCCGAACCGAGCGCGGCGAGTCCGACTGCGAGCGCTGCGCCGGCTGAAGCCGGAATAGCTGGAGCACTGGCGGTACCTTCCTGCAGTACTGCGTTGACAAGGAGTGCGATGGTTTCGATCATGGATGTGTAGTCTCTGGAATTGCTCGTGTCCGAACAGGCGTATGTGAATCCACGTAGTTCATAAAGCTTCCCAAAGCGGTTCGTCAGCGTGCTGTTCGGGCGGTTTAGGGGCTCAGCTGTAGTCGGTTGTGAGGGTGTCGCAGTCGACGCCCGCGGCGACATTGGCAAAACCAGCAGTAAACAGGCAACGATTAGGCCGAAAAGAGAGGAAGCGCGCGGTCAGTCCTCGGTCGTGTAGTTTCGCTCGTAGCCGAACGGGTTGTACCGCTTCCCGCCGCCTTCGAAGAACTTCCCGAAGAACTCCACGTACTCGAGTCGGACGCCCTGCAGTCCGGCGCTGGTGACACCAAGCACCAGCACGAGCAGGTGGCCGATGACCAGGATGAGGACGCCGACCAGCGCGGCAGCGATGCCGGAGTGGATGAGACCGGGGAACATGATCGCTTCCGCGCCGTATTCGGAGATCGCCCACTCGGGCCCGTGCCCGATGAGGAAGTGGAACTCGCCGTCGTGCGAGTAGGCCCCGAAGAACAGGAGGTTGACCACGAAGGCCATCCCCGCCTTGGCCAGCAACACGGCGGCCAGTCGAGTGTACGACAGGACGTTCACCAGCACGTTGAGGAACTCGACGACCTCGATGGGGTCGGCGAGTGCCAGCAACACGAGACCGGCGAAGAAGAGGACGAGCCACGCCGAGAACGGCGCACCCAGTCCCGGAATCGTGAACAGGTTAAACGCCGGAACACCCGCAAACCCGAACGACAGCGGGTTCCCGGCAAAGACGCCCTCTGAGCCGTAGAGGAAGTCGGGTGCCGCGCCGTTCGCGCCGGAGAACACCCACGCCCAGAGCCCGAACAGCATCAGCAGCCAGGACCCGCTCTCGGTTATCGCGTCCCAGAGGCCGTGACTCAGGTTCTCGATGAAGTCGAAGATCCAGCCCGCGGCGAGGTGGACCATTCCGGCAAGCAGGCTCACTGTCAGCCACGCCAGCGCGTAGTCGCCGTAGTGAGGCTGGAGACCCTTGTGCATCGGCGGATGGCCGTTCCAGACAATCTCTCCGAGCTGGTGGAGCCCGAAGACTTCGCCGTACAGCACACCGAACAGCGCGGTGAATCCGCCGGCCCACATGCCGACGCCACCGAGACTCTTCAGCACGTCACTGTCGACCTTCGAGTACAGCCCATAGCCCAGCGCCAGGTACAGCAGCCCGTAACCGAGGTCACCGATCATGAACCCGAAGAAGGCCGGGAACGTCAGGAAGAAGGCGACTGTCGGGTCGAACTCGCCGTATTTCGGCCGGTTGACGACCTCGACGAGGTCCTCGAAGGGTCGGACGCCGCTCGGGTTGTCCTGAATGACCGGCGGGTCGTCGCTGCCCATCGTGATGACGCCGCCGTCAGCGACGGTTTCCTGCGGTTGGCGTTCGCTTTCCGGCTCGGGGGCATCGACGGAACTGCCGACGGGTTCGCCGCCGTTGCCACCTTCACGCTCGACTTCTTCGTGGGACTCCGCGTGACCCTCGTTATTGTACTCGGCGATCTCGATTCGGTCGATGTCGACAGCGTCGCCGACAGCACTCGAAAGCGCACGCTCGAACTCCTCATAGCGTTCGTTCGGAATCCAGCCCTCAGCGATGAAGGCGTTTTCCGTCGTCGCGAAGGTGAGCGGCGCTTCGCCCTTCTGGGCCTCGATAGCCAGTTTCTCCTCGGCCGCGAGGAGGAACCCGGCGTGGTCGAGGCGGAGTTCGTTGAGTTCGTCCTCGACAGTCGAGAGCTTCGATTCGAGCTGTTGTTTCTCGTGTTCCAACTCTTCGAGATACGCCGTCGGGTCGCCGTCACCTTCGGGGACTTCGAGTCGGGAGAACGTCGCTCCGACGAGCGCATCCTGCAGGGCGTCTTCTTCGGCCTGTGCGAACACGGCGACGACGCCGTCCTCGGTGAACAGCTCGAACGTCTCGATGTCGCTATCTGCGAGGACAGCCTCAATCTCGTCGCTGTCACCCTCGCCGACGACGACGGACAGCGAGTCGTAGCCACGGAGCAGGTCGAGATCGATACCGAGCGTGACGAACGGCGCCATCGTGTTGATCCGGTCCTCGACGGCCCGGAGTTCGTCACGGACCTCGTCGCGCCGGTCGTCGAGTTCGTTGACCTCGGTTCGGACTGTTTCGAGTTGGTCCTCGATTGCGTCGTCTGTGACGACCCGCGTCGGACCGGCGTCCTCCTCGCTGACAGCCAGAATGGATTGCAGCGAGCGGACCGTGACGAGCTTGTCCGAGACCTCGTTGGTTCCGTCGAGCGAGTTCCCGGGTTCGAATCCGTCCCAGGAGCCGTCGTACTCGGTGACGTGGAGCATATCGAGGTCGTGGACGGCCTCAATAGTCTGCTCCATCGCGCGTTTCGACCCCGTCACCGAGACGCGGCACATCTTCTCAGGTCTGAGCATGCACCGCCTCCTCGAACAGGTCTGTGACGTATTCGACTACCTCGTCGATCTGTTCACTGGCCTGCTGTTCGAGGTCGTCGCGAGCGGTCTCACCGTCTTCGATGATCTGCTCGCGTTCGGCCTCGATCTCTTCGCGAGCCGCTTCGAGACGATCCTCGGCGGCCGCCTCGGCCTCCTCCCGCGCGGATTCGCGTATCTCCTCGGCCTCCTCGCGAGCCTCCGCGATGCGGTCTTCGCGGTCTTGTTCGGCCTCTGCGACGATCTCGTCGGCCTCCTGCTCGGCCTCCTGTATCCTGTCAAGAACTTCTGGCCGTGGCATTCTCTAATCATGTGAGCGTTGCCAGAGCGGCTATTTGGTAGTTGCGAAGTTTCCCCGTCTGATACAGCGGCCAAAATCCGGGGAATTATGACCGCCAAGTCCTAAGCTGGCAGTAATGGGTGTCCTCGAGAACAAGGCTCGCGCGCGGACGTTCTACAAGTATCTCTCGAAGGTGTACGACCAGATCAACCCCTTCATCTGGGACGAACGGATGCGCGACGAGGCGATCGCGATGCTCGACCTTTCGCCCGACGACAAGGTCCTCGATGTCGGCTGTGGTACCGGCTTCGCCACTGAGGGGCTGCTCGAACACGTCGATACGGTGTACGGGCTCGACCAGAGCCCCCACCAGCTCTCGAAAGCGTTCGAGAAGTTCGGCAAGTTCGGCGACGTACGCTACCATCTCGGTGACGCCGAACGACTCCCGTTCAAGGACGACAGTTTCGACGCGGTGTGGTCCTCGGGGTCCATCGAGTACTGGCCCAACCCCGTGGACGCGCTTGCGGAGTGTCGCCGACTGACCAAACCCGGTGGCAAGGTACTCATCGTCGGCCCCGACTACCCGAACTCGACGGTCTTCCAGAAGATGGCCGACGCCATCATGCTGTTTTACGACGAAGAGGAGGCCGACCGGATGTTCACTGAGGCCGGGTTCGAAGAGTTCGAACACCACATCCAGCAGTCCCGGCCGGGGAGTCCGCGTGCGATTACGACAATTGCGACTGTTCCGGAGTAATCCCGGCCACGAGCGGATCGAGTCGCCGTTTTTCCCCACGTTTTGCGGTGAGTAGTGACCGAAGATCACCCGAACCGGCAAAAGGTGGTTTGGCAGTCCCGACCAGGGAAGTCCACGAGCAATTACGATGATCGTAGAAGTGCCAGACTAACAGCGACTATCGACCCGTTCTTTTTCCGTGCTACACCGACCCGCTGACGGGAACCCGTACTCGGACGCCGTCCTGTGTGGTGGCGGTAACCGTGTACTCCCCACGGGGTTCGACAGTCCAGAGGGAGCCGTCTGTACCGGTCGTTCCGATCCGTTTACCGTTTATCCTGACAGTTGCATCCGCCCTGGAACCCGTACTGTTGTCGGTGACCGTTACGAGCAACGGTCCAGACTCGAAGGACTGCTGGACCCGGACGCGAACTGACTGGTTCACGTTCGTCGCCACTTCCGACCGGTCGACCGTCGTCAGTTCGAGGTGCTGGGTTTCGTAGAAGACGTTCGTTGTGCCACCGTCGAGATACGCAGTCAGTTGTCCGTTCGAGTGGTCAGCCTGAATCTGGTAGATCCCACTCCGACCGTATGCCTGAACAGACGGGTATTGCTCGCTGTAGAGCCACGGGTAGAGGTTCTCTGCCCGCGTGTTGACCGCACCGAGGGAGTCGTTGGTCCGGGCGAACTGGTCGATCGCTGTCTGTTCGCGGTCCTGTCCGAGATACGTCTCACGCATGTACTGGCCGTCCGAGACTGTCGACAACATATAGCCTTCCGATGATACCTCGACATACACCGCGTTCGGCTCAGTCTCACCGGCGGTTTCGACACTGATACGCTGGCTTATCGGACCGCGGTACGTCTTGAGTACGCCCCTGTTGTTTTCCAGTCGGAAGCGCTGGTTCGGTGATAGCGAGTAGTCCGGTGCAGTGCCAGCAGCCGTCCGAACCCGTTCAAGCCGGTCGGTCAGTTGTCGGGACTCAGCGTCGGTCAGTGCCCGCTGTCGCAGGAACTCCGTGGCGGTTATCGCACCGCTGGCGTACTGCTGGATTGCGGCCTGGTTCCGCTGTTCCAGATTCGTTCGCCGGCTTTCGATATCGGTCAGGGTCTCATCAACGAGGCGGTCGCGAGCGGTCTCGCTGTCCCGCTGGAAGAACTGCTGTTCGAAGGTCGTCGTCGCATAATCGCTCCGAAGATCACTGGATCCGGCCGCAACCGCGACGCCCACATCGATCGAGGACCGGTTGTACGTCGTCGACCTGACGTCGCTGGCCGGGATAGCGAGATGGTTCGTCGTGTTCTCGACGACCGTGATCTGTGGTAACTGGTCGCTGCCGTCAGCGGTCTGAGCCGGCGAGGCGAACCCAGTCACCGGAGCAGCCACGGAAACGAGCATGAGGAGGATCACACCGACTGCGGGGAGGGGACGCATTAGCGATAAGTACTCACCCGCCGTACAAAAATCTCCCCATTCTCCATACCACAATAATCGCCTGAGAGTGTACTAGACCTTTCAAAGCGTCCGCTGACGTTTTATTCTCGGATGGAAAGGGTTTTGCCCCCAGAACGTCCATCGATGAACGAGAATGACCCCGCGGGTATCAGGTGCCCTCCTCCTCCTTGTCCTGTTTGCCCTGTTGGCGACCCCGCCGCTTGCGACAGCGGCGGCGATTGATACTCCTCCCGCCCAGCAGACGACCGGGACGCCGGCACCGGTCGCGGAGAATACGACGTTCGCCCTCCAGATACAATCGAACGGCGACGCCAAGTGGACGATAACAGACACCTACGCGCTTGAGGAGAGCGATACTGAGTCGTTTAGAGACACCGGTGAGCAGTTCGCGGAGGGGGACGACAAGGCAGCGTGGCTGCCAGCGTTCCGGGAGGCAAAAGACGAGGCCAGTGCGGTTACCGGTCGCGAGATGGAGATTACCGATGTCGACCGTCGGTATGAGGTGTCAGACCGAAAGGGGCAACTGATACTCGAGTTCACATGGACGAACTTCGCAGTGGTCACCGGGGAGAACATCGTCGTCGGGGACGCGTTCAATTCCACAGACGGTACGTGGTTCGGGACGCTAACTGCGGACCAGCGACTCGTTATCTCGCCACCGCCTGAGTACGGGGTGGAGAGCGCCCCGAGCGCCGTCGACGACGGAAAGCTGATTTTCGAGGGGCGACGGACGTTCGAGCCGGGGTACCTGTCCGTGGTGTACACTGGCGAACAGCCGACCACCCAGACACCGACAGAAGCCCCGGAGTCGATGTTCAGCGGCGTCGACTCGACCTGGATCGGTGGGGTTGTGCTGATGGTGCTGCTCGTCGGGGCCGTCGGTTACATGTTCAAGACCGGATACACTGATGCGCTGCCATCGGTCACAACCGGGACCGACGACGACGGAGACGACAGTGCCGGGACGGCAGCCCCAGTGAGCGACACCGCAGCCTCGGACGACGTCGACGTCGAACTGCTGAGCGACGAGGAACGCGTCGAACGGCTCCTCGAAGAAAACGGCGGACGGATGAAACAGGCCCGTATCGTCTCCGAGACCGGCTGGTCGAACGCAAAGGTGTCGCAGTTGCTCTCAGCGATGGACGAGGAGGGCCGCATCGACAAACTCCGTATCGGTCGGGAGAACCTCATTTCGTTCCCGGACGAAGATATCACCGACTTCGACGAGTAACGGTCCGGACTATTTGATTGTAAACGAGCCGGGCGTGGTTTCTGATTCGAAAACGTTTATTCGCTGTCCGGTCGGACGTCTCAGCATGAAAATCCTTGTCACGGTGAAGGAGGTGGCAGCCGTCGACGACGAGTTCGAGATCGACGGACTCGCTATCGACGACCGGTACGTCACAGCCGACCTCAACGAATGGGACGAGTACGCTGTTGAAGCGGCCGTCCAGATAAAGGAGGCCCACGACGACGTCGAGGTCGTTACCGCCACTATCGGCCCATCCGAGACGGACGAAACGATCCGGCAAGCGCTGGCGAAGGGGGCCGACCGCGCAATCCGTGTCTGGGACGACGCACTCGACGACGCCGGCCTACTGGACCCAGAAACGAAGGCCGAGGTGCTGGCCGCCGTCGCCGCCGAAGAAGACCCCGATCTGGTGCTGACCGGTGTCCAGTCTGCCGACGACGGGTTCGGGGCGACCGGCGTCACGCTGGCCGATAAGCTCGACATGGAGTGGGGCGCTGTCGTCAACGACCTCGACCTCGATCCGGAAGCAGGTGTCGCAAGCGTCCATCGGGAACTGGAAGGCGGCGTCGAAGAACTCACCGACATCGAGATTCCTGCCGTACTGACGATACAGACCGGGATCAACGATCCACGCTACGCGAGTCTCCGGGGCATCCGGCAGGCCCAGAGCAAGGAACTCGCGGAGTACAGCCTGACGGATATCGGCCTCGACGCGGCCGGGATCGAGAGCCCGCTGGAACAGACCTCGCTGTACGAGCCTGAAACCGAGGGCGAGGCGACGGTGTTCGAAGGGAGTCCCGAGGAGACAGCGGCCGAGTTGGCTGAACTGCTCGCGGAGAAGGGGGTGACCAGCTAATGTCGGTCCTCGCTATCGCCGAACACCGGCGTGGGGAGCTCCGACCGGTGAGCTTGGAACAGTTAGCAGCCGGTCGCGAGCTCGCCGACGAACTCGGCGGCGAGCTACACACCGCCGTCATCGGCGGCGATGTCGAGACCTTCGGGGCAGAGCTGAACCGTGAGGGCGTCGACACCGTCCACACCGTCGATATCGGCGAGGAATTCAATCACGACGTGTACACGCAGGTCGTCACCCAGCTGGCCACGGAGCTGGACCCGACCGTCCTCCTGATGCCAAACAGCGTCAACGGTCTCGATTACGCGCCGGCAGTCGCTAACCGGCTGGACCGGCCGCTCGTGACCGATGTGGTCGACATCGACGCCGAGGGCGACCTCACCGCCACCAGAGAGCTGTACGGCTCGAAGGTCGAAACGACAATCGACGTCCACGCCGACCAAGCGGCCGTGACCATCCGCCCGGCCGAGTGGCCGACAGTCGAAGCGGACGGTGACGCCGCAAACGAGGCATTCGACGCGAACATCGACGAGAGTGCCGTCAGGTCCACCGTGAAGGGCTTCGAAGAGGTCGGTGGTGGCGACATCGACATCACTGACGCCGACGTCCTGGTGTCCGTCGGCCGCGGTATCGAAGAGGAGGAGAACCTCGATATCATCCACGACCTCGCCGACGCGCTGGACGCGACGGTGTCGGGTTCGCGACCACTCATCGACAACGGCTGGCTGGCGAAGGACCGTCAGGTCGGCCAGAGCGGCAAAGTCGTCACACCGGACGTGTACATTGCTATCGGTATCTCCGGGGCCGTCCAGCACGTCGCCGGGATGAAGGGCTCGGACACGATTGTCGCTATCAACACCGACCCAAACGCGCCGATCTTCGATATCGCCGACTACGGCATCCAGGACGACCTGTTCGAGGTCGTCCCGGCACTCATCGAACAGTTCCAGTAGCCACCTCACACTGAATCGCGGGTGACAAGGTACTTTTTATGGTAGTCCTAAGGGAGCGGTAATGGAGTATCTCGAGCGCCGGCGGGACCGGGTCGAGGAGCGGTTGGAGGCTGTCCTCGACAGCGTGGAGCCGGACGAACTCGCAGATGAAGTCCGCCACGTCGCACTCTCCGGGGGAAAGCGGGTACGGCCGACCGTGACCGTGCTGGTGTGTGAAGCACTGGGCGGGGAGCCGGCCGATGCCGTCGATTTCGCGGTCGGCATCGAACTCGTCCACAACGCCTCGCTGGTCATCGACGACATCATCGACGAGTCAGAACTCCGGCGGGGTTCTCCGGCTGCCTGGGAAGCCTTCGGCCACGGCCCGGCGATCATCGCCTCCGACGGCCTGCTCGGCGAAGCGTTCAATCTCTTTTCGACGGACGAACGCGCCATGCAGACCGTCTCCGAGTCGATGGTCGAGCTGGGCGAGGGCGAGGCGATGGAACTGGTCGCTGAGCCCTCCAACGAGAAGGAGTACATGGAACTGGCTCGCCGGAAAACCGGGGCGCTGTTCCGCGCTGCGGCGGAACTGGGAGCCATCGCCGCCGATTCGGACCCGTACACGGTCGAGGCGGTCGGCCAGTACGCCGAACGGGTCGGCGTCGCCTTCCAGATGCGTGACGACGTACTCGATGCGACGGCCGACGCCGAAACGCTGGGCAAGCCGGCCGGGACCGACGCGGAGATGGAGCGACCGTCGCTGGTGGAAGTGACGGAGCTAACCACAGAGGAAGCGAACGAGCGGGCGCGGGCCGAGTCCGACGCCGCGCTTGAGTCGCTATCAACCATCGATGCCCCGGAGTCCCAGTCGATGGAGTACCTGCGGGACCTCGCGGAGTTCGTCGTCGTCCGCGAACGGTGAGGCCGAACGGGAGGGCTTTTGCCCGCTGCTCGATTACGCCCGACAATGACAGTTATCGGTATCGTCGGGCTGCCGGGCAGCGGGAAAAGCGAGGCAGCAAACGTCGCCGCTGAGATGGACGTGCCGGTCGTGACGATGGGCGACGTGATCCGCGAGGAGTGCCGTGACCGCGGGCTTGACCCCGCAACAGACCACGGGACGGTTGCGAAGGCGCTCCGAGCGGAGAACGGCCCCGCCGCCATCGCCGAGCGCTCGCTACCGATGATCGAGGCGGAACTCGAATCGAACGACACCGTTCTCGTCGACGGTATCCGGTCGGATGTAGAAGTCGAGACGTTCGAATCGGCCTTTGGCGACGGGTTCCTGCTCGTCGAGATTGATGCCCCGTTCGAGCTGCGGGCCGAGCGACTCGATATCCGTGGGCGGGACAGCTCGGTGGAAGACGGCGGCGAGTCGCTGGAGGACCGCGACGCTCGCGAGCGTGGCTTCGGGATGGGCGAGGCCATGGACATGGCCGACCTGACTATCGAGAACACGGAGACGCTGGCCGCGTTCCAGCGGACCGTCCGCACACTCATTCGAAATGGCCCGGAGGCACTCGACCAATGAGCGCCGTCTACTCCGTCGACATCCGAATCGAAGCGCCCGTCAACGACACCGAAGTAACCGACCGAGTCGCAGATGCAGTCCGAAATCTCTTCCCGGAAGCCGACCCGACCCACCAGCAGGGCGTACTCGTCGCGGAGGTGCACACGATGGACGGGTTCTCAGAGCTGCTCCACCGACGGGAAATTCTGGACACAGCCCGGTCGGTCTTCTTCGACAATCTGGAGGGCGACACCTTCGCGTTCGACGTGAAGAAGCAAGCGGCGTTCGAGGGGCGGATCAACTTCGCAGTCGGTGACCCTTCGGAACTGGGGGACATCCACGTGAACGTGACCGTCAACGAACCGACGGCCGAGGAGTACATCGATTACGTCGCGCCGCCGACCGAGGACGGCCAGCCGGTCTACGACGACGACACATGACGACGACCATCTGTTTCGACCTCGATGACACGGTCGTCCACTATCCGGAGCCGTACAAGAACATCATCCGAAGCACAGTCGAATCCCACGGTATCGAATACACGGACGAGCTCCGGGCCGTTAGCAAGGAGACGTTCTACATAGCCTTCGAGGCACTGGAGCCGGAGCCGTACCGTCAGTCGATGGCCGCCGTCGTCGAAGCGACCGGGGCGGACGTTGACCTCGACGCGCTGGTCGAGACGCTCAAGGAGACCGAGTTCGCGTCGACGACCGTGCCCGATGCCGCCCGGGACAGCCTGACCGCACTTGCCACCGACAATCAGCTCGCGATTGTCACCAACGGGGTCCGGGAGCGGCAAGTCGCCAAGCTCGACCACCACGGACTGACCGACCTGTTCGACCTCTGTGTTGCTTCCTACGAGGTCGGGGCACACAAGCCTGACAGCGCGCCGTTCGACCAGGTCCGAGAGGAACTGCCGGCCGATGAGTACGTGATGGTCGGCAACGAGTACGATACCGATGTCGAGGGCGCACGCAACGCGGGCTTCGTGCCGATTCACTACGAATCGGGCGATACCGGCGGGCCGGACCTCTGGGATTCTATCGACGCGCTGGTGTAGCCGAGTCGAGTCGGCTGTCCCACAGCGGACGCCCGATTCGGCGCTGGTCACAGTTTGAAGTAAGCCGATGGTACTCCTCCGGCGGTACCTTGTGAGCATGATAGTTATCAACTAACTAATAGCCCCTGACTGGGAAGGGGTGACATGAAAGAGGCTGAAGAAACAGGCTATGCAGAGTCTATCAACCGCCGGCACCTTCTGAGCGTCATCGGTGGTGGAGCCACAACCGCGTTGCTCGGGACAGGAGTTGGTGCTGCGAAACCAGGCCACGAGAACGGGAAAAGTGGGAATAATGGCAACCACGGGAACGGCAACAACGGTGTCGGTCCGTGTACCTGTGACGGCTGCCCTGAAGGGACGTTCTGCGGAAAAATCGAGGGCGCGCCCGAAGAGGGTGAGACCTACACCTTCGAGTCAGACGGAGACAGTTTCAGCGTGACAATCGAGAGCGTGACCGAGAAAGACGGAGGCGAGGTCACGTGTTTCTCGTTCAGCACCGACGACGTGGTCGAGCAGGTGTGCGTGAAGGGCGGGCCGGACACGAAGACGTACGACGACAACCCGGCGGAGAAGGAGGAACTGTGTGCACCGACGAACCCCGGCGGCCAGCAGGCGGCAATCAGCAACGTCTCGTTCTGTGGAACCGGAGACGACGAACTGGAGTGTTACCAGATCGACCTCGTCTCGGGCGATGTCATCAAGGACTTCGAGAAGGAGGGACCGTACGGCGACCGGAAGTTCGAGGACTTCAGCGTCTGTGAGGACGGGAGCAACCTCGAGGGGCTTGAATCCAGCAACGACGGCCAGTCGGTGGATGGCTGTGAGCTTAGCTGGGTGGGACTTGGCTTCGATGAATCCGACAACACGGCGGATGTCGACGTGACGCTCGAGTCAGCATCGTCGGAATCCTGCACGGTCACGCTAGCCGGCTACCTGCTTCCCGAGGGCGAGACGAAATTCAACCCGAAGACGCTCGAAGAACAGGAGTACCGCGACCACGAAACGGTGGAACTCAGCGAGGGTGACTCGACGAAGCTGGAGATCAGTCTAAACGGGTGACTCACGCACAGTAGAAACCGGCCGCTCATCAGCCGATTACGGCGACGAGGATGATACCGGTGTTCCACGCCGTCACCGTGACACCGAGCAGCGCCAGTCCGAGCGGGACACCGATAGAGTATGGCCAGGAGACGTACTTCCAGATGGCGAAAAAGCCCACGAACACGACGGCTTTGAGCCCAGTCAGCACCAGCAGCGCATGCCGTTCCAGCAGTAGTTTGACGACTGGGCTGAGTTCCGTCACGCCGGTAATGCTGTAGCCGACGAGCGTCGTGACGAGGTCGCCGACACCGAAGAAGGCGACGGCGACCGCCCACAGGGCGACGGCGGTGTTCGACGGACCGGTGAGTCGGATGGGGTGCCGCCAGTTCATACCGCTTGCTACCGTACATCGATACTTCGTTAGTGGTAGCTTCAATGACACCTACAACGGTAAGCTGCTCTTTCGAGCGTTGAAAGCGCAGTGTTGTACTGGGTGCGATTCAGCGAGGACCGACAGTTCAGCCGAGTGAACGCGTTCGAAGCGAGTATATACTGCAGGTAACCACCGCTTTCCGAGCGAGACTACCCCGAAAGAACGGCGACCGCGCTGGCGCTGGAAGACTGTGGCGAACTCAAAGCCCGCTCACGAATATCGCGAGCCACTCCCCGAGTTCACGGCGCTTGCTGACCCGGACCGACTCGACCCACTTCACCCACTGGAAGCCCCGGCGACCCGGTGCGACGAGTCGGAGCGGGTAACCGTGACCGTGGGCCAGGCGCTCGCCATCGACGTGGGTAGCCAGCATGGCACTGCGGGCCTCCGACAGCGGGAGGCTCCACCGATAGCCGGTCACCGACCGGAACTGGACCCACGCCGCCGCGTCGTCGGGGTCGGCGGTATCGAGGAGGTCTCCGACGCGGACGCCCCGCCACTCGTGGCCGGAGTACCAGCCGCTAGTGCAGTCGAGTACCGCCGATTCGGTCGCGTCCGGCGAGAGTTCGTCGGCAGTGTAGCTGGTTTCGCTGGCGGCTCGGCCGGCGACCGAGAGCGACCAGTCGGCCGTGTCGACCGGGTCCGGGTCGTCCGCGACCCAGCTGGTGACAGGGAAACGGTTGCCGTCGTCAGTCCCCTCCTCGCGAGAGCCGGTATAGCGGCGGTCCGTACCGGCCGTGTCGAGGGCATCGTTGACTGGTCCCTGGACTCGCCAGAGGAGTGCCCCCGCGGTCACCAGCCCGGCGTACCGGAGGACGTCCCGGCGGCCGCCGCGGGTGGCCTGTGTCGGGGAGTAAAACCGGGCACGGAGATGCACCAGCAACAGCGGCGGCACCAGCAGGCCGAGCGCGATGTGCAGGTGAAACAGCCCCCACGGGCCGAGGTCGAGCGTGCCGCCGAATATCCACCAGACACCGGTGCTGAGCGCGCCCAGTGTGATAGTGGCCAGACCGACCGAGAGGACCCGGGCCCCGGTGAGCCGCGACGGCGAGACGCGATGGGCGACACGGCGGAGCTTCACCGGCAACAGGAGCGTCAGCAACACGCCGGAGAGCGCGTGGAGGTCGATAATCCACGCGCTGCTGGGGATGCCTGCAAAGATGGTGGCGACACCGGTGGCAAGCAGCGTCGCCACCGCCGCGAACAGCCCCCAGTCGACCGCCCGTGGCGTTGGTGTCAGCCGGCGGATGGCCATGCTATCAGTTAGCACTGGAGCAGCTTATACTGTCGTGGCGGCGCGGCAGCGTCAGTACGACTGCCGGAGGATCGTCTCACCGCTGGCATTCCGGACGATAACGGTGTCGCCGTCGTTGTTCCAGACCGCCCCGTCCCGACCCCAGTACCGTTCCGTGCCGGTGTCAGTACCGCTACCAGTGTAGAGAGTTACCGACGCGTTCGGGTCGAGAGTCAGGTTCGCGAACGTGTACTGGTGGCCCGCAGCATCGCTGACTGTCCACCCGGAAAGGTCGACCGGCGCATCGCCGGCGTTCGTGAGCGTGATGTACTCGTCATTCAGGTTCTCGTTGTCGTTGTCTTCCGCATCAGCGTGGACATCTGCGACTGCCACGGCACTGGCGGTCCCGCCGTCGGCGATAGCCGTTCGAGTCCCTGCACTCTGGTCCGTACAGCGCCAGAGCCCGCGCCGGTCTGATCGGGCTGCGTCCTCGGCCGCGTAGAATCGCTCGGCGCGTGTGAATTCGCTGTCGTAGACGCGTGCGTGGCCAGTCTCGACGAGCCGGTAATTGAACAGCGCCTCGTCGTGAACAACGTAGGCCAGCAGTCGGTCGTAGTAGCCGCGCCGGTTCAGATTCGGATCAAAGGCGAGCCCGACTGTCTCACCGAGGAGTCGCTGCTTGGCGAGCGACGACGCGTTCGTGCCAGCGCCACGGAGGCAAGATGCCCCAGCGTCGGTTTCGGGGACGCCCTCGAACTCCGCTGGGTCGTTCTCGGCGTGGACTTCGGGTGTATCGACGCCGACGAGTCGGACCGTGTCGCCGGTCCCGTTCTCGTAGGCGACCTGTATCGTATCGCCGTCGACGACAGCGGTGACGGTCACGGTGACAGCGGACTCCGGAACGTCGACTGCCGACTGGCCGTCGACGGCGGTCCCTGCCGACCCGGACGGTTCCCCGGTAAAGCCGCTACAGCCGGCAGCAACCACGAGAACGACGACGAATCCGAACGTGAGCCGACGCATTGTCGAAATATCGGTGGCCGGCGACACAAGGGTGCCGGTGTTGTCGGGCGGACTGTTATACGTCTGCCATGTCTGGGTTCCGGTACGATGCTCGTCCCGCTACCAGTTAGAGATATTATGCGGACGCCGGTCAAAACAATCAGTCCCGACGCTCCGGTCATCGAGGCGGCCCAGCGCCTCCGCGACGAGGACATCGGCTCGCTCGTTGTCGAGGATGACGGCGGCTGCGTCGGCATCATCACGGAGAGCGATATCGTCGCCGTCACCGCAGCCGAGGGGGATACCAGAGCGCTGTCGGTCAGCGACGTAATGGCCGAGATGCTGGTGACGGTCACGCCCGACGTAGACATCGAAACGGCCGTGGATCGGCTGCGGACGAACAACATCAAGAAACTACCCGTCGTCGAGGACGGGTCTCTCGTCGGCATCGTCACGACGACCGACCTCTCGGACTACATCCCACACCTCTCACGGGCAAGGGGAGCGTTCGATGCCCAGTCCCAGCGAAAGCGGTTCACCCGGCCAGACACGCTGTACGAGAACGAGGACTGGGCGTTCGAGAGCTACGGGACCGCCGACGGTATCGATGTCGGTGACCACGTCCGGTTCAGCAAGACGATATCCGAGGCCGATGTGGAGGCCTTCGCCGAGGCCAGCGGCGACACGAACCGCCTCCACCTCGACGCGGAATTCGCGGACGGAACGCGCTTTGGCCGCCGGATCGCCCACGGAACGCTCGTTTCCGGCATCATCAGCGCCGCCCTAGCTCGCCTCCCCGGACTGACAATCTACCTTTCACAGGAGCTGAGCTATCAGGGACCCGTCGATATCGGCGAAGAGGTCACGGCCCGCTGTGAGGTCGTCGAGCGCATCAAGGACAACCGGTTCCGCCTGGCCACGGCCGTCGACGACTCCGAGGGGAACTGCGTCATCGAGGGCGACGCCGTCGTCATCTCCGACCCGATCCCAGATACGGCCTGAACTACCAGTTAAGCCCGTCTCGTCACGTTCGACCGGAACTGCTTACACAGAACTCTCACCACAGTTCCTGTTTTGTGTTACCAAATAACAATTGTTAATAATCTGCTAGTATATACACTCGATATGGACGCTGTCGAACGGCCGACATTCGAAACGAGCGCGGCGATGGAGGTGTACCAGTACGTCGAACGACACGGGACGGCGGCACGGCACAGGGTCCGTGAGATGGTGGACCTCTCTCCGGAAGCATTCGAGAAGGCCCTAACACATCTTCTGTCCAAGGGGTACATCGAAGACGACGGTGGGACCCTGACGCTGGCGCTCGATGTCGGTTCGGTCGAGCAACACACCACGGACGGGCTGACGTACACGATTCGGCCAGCCCACAACGATGACTTCGAAGGACTCGTCCAGACCATTCGGAACGTCTCAAGCGACGGGACGTACGTCGTCGCCGAGAGCGTCGCCGAGCAGTTGCTGTACGAGGACGCCGTCACGCGGCACAATACGGTCGAATCGAGAGTGTTCTTCGTCGCCACAGTCGATGGAGAGGTCATCGGCTGGTGCCACCTCGACATCCCGCAACTGGACAAGCTCCGCGAGACGGCCCAACTCACCGTCGGCGTCAAGGAGGAGCAGCGTGGCCAGGGCATCGGCAGCCAGCTCATGGAACGCGGGCTGGACTGGGCGAAGGCCAACGGCTACCGGAAG
The DNA here is from genome assembly GCF_000336635.1 of Haloarcula japonica DSM 6131. Taxonomy (GTDB): domain Archaea; phylum Halobacteriota; class Halobacteria; order Halobacteriales; family Haloarculaceae; genus Haloarcula; species Haloarcula japonica. The sequence goes on from NZ_AOLY01000039.1 coordinate 284,170, forward strand.
CTGTACAACAGCGTGCCGGCGATCACGGAGAACGCGATGGTGTTCCTCGAAGATCACGGCTGGCACACCGAGGGTATCCGCCGGAACCACTACACCGTCGACGGCGAGCAGGTCGACGAGGTGATGATGGCCTACACCTTCGAGTAGCGACGGGCCACCAGTCTCCCGCTACAGCAACACCACGAGCGCCAGCGCGATCCAGACGATTTTCAGTCCCGTGTTCACCACGATTACTTTCGAGCCGAACTCCCGGCCCCAGATGCCGTACTGGAACGGGATCGAGCGCTTGAACGTCGAGACGGCAAACGAGATGATACCACCGACGAGCATCGTCGCCACGGCGGTCCGGGCTGAAAAGGTCCCGTTCCGGATGAGCGGCGCGATGACCGTCGCCCCCGAGGTCGTATCGAGCGCATACGCAGCGATGACGGGGATGGCCGCGCCGGGCAGCCCCAGCAGCCCCGCGAACCCGTCGGCAGCGGCGGTCACGGAGGCCCCGTCGCTGCCAGCGAGAGCGAGGATTTCATCGCTGTAGGCAAGTAGTAGCGAGACGACGGCATAGATGGCTGCCAGTCGGGGCAGGATGTCCCGGACTTTCTCGGCCGTCGCGTCGAACGCCGTTCTGATGGCCGCTCTACGGCTGGACGGAGGTTCATCGAACACGTCGGCCGCGTCGTCGGCCGTCCCGCCATCCGGAGCCGGGCCCGCACCGGCGGTCGTCCGACCGACGTTGGACGCGTCCAGCAGCACCGCGCCGGCGGCGATGCCGGTCAGCGTAATCGCGAGCGCGATGAGTCCCCGCGTGGCGACGTACAGCACCCCGACGCGAAAGCCCAGTATGGGGATGAGAATCGGCGCGTAGAACGTGATGATGTGCTGTGCGAAGCCGAAGAACGTGTTGATGGTGACGGCGATTATCGTCGCGCGGTCGGACAGTACCCCGGACTCCCGGAAGTCGGCGAGCATCCCGTAGCCGGCGGTCGTCGACGCCGTCGTCGTCAGGATCGCGGTCCCGACCTCGTCCGGGAGGTTTGCCGGCGACGTGAGATAGCGCGAAACCACGGCGATTTTCTCGACCAGCCCGAACGCGACCGCCAGTTCCGCGAGGAACACGCCAAACGAGAGGAAGAACGTGATACGGAGAACCCGGACAGCGACCTCTCCGAGGACAGCGACCGCCGGGTGGCCGAGCACTGCGACAACGAACGACTGCACACTGAGACGTACGACTCTGGTCCGCAAATGCCCATCGATAGCGTCAGTCGCTTTCGGCGAAATGGCTGCCGGGCAGTGGCCATGTGGGGCGACGGCTACCGCAGTACCGACACCGACCCTTCACACAAGCACGCGAACAGCACCGAACAGCACCACCACGCCCAGCACGTCACAGACGTTCGTAACGACGGGGATGACTACGTCATCAGGGTCCAGTTCGAATCGGTAGGCCGCGTATGTCGTCACCGTCGTTACGAGGATAGCCAGCACCGCCAGCAGGCTCCCGCTGACGAGTGCGACGAGAACGACCGTCCGGAGCGGGAGTGCAGTGCCGCCGATGACGGCCTGGAGGAGCCACGCACCGGCACCGACAAGCGGGAACAGTGTCACCGCGAGCGCAAGCGTCGCGATGGCGTTACCGGCCAACCGGTCGTCAGTCGCTGTGAACGATAGGAGGCCGAGGTGAAACGCCGTCGAGAACCGCGCCGCGAGGATGCTGCCGAGGTTGCCCGCCATCCCGATTGTCACCGGGACGAGTACGAGCAACGACGGATACTGTAACAGTGTTCCCTCGAAGGTATCGAGCACGAGGCCGCTCCCGAGTTCGATAGCGGTGAGCACGATCAGAATGGGGAACATCGTTCGGACGATGCCCGGCACCGACCACTGGGAGGCGAACTCCGTCATTCAGCCACCTCCCAGCGCGAGGACGAGGCGGGTCGCGCCCAGCAGCGTCGCGATGCCGACCACGTCGCCCGTCGTCGTCACGACCGGACCGGCCAGCGTATCTGGATTGAGCCCGCGGCGGTAGCCGACGAACACGACCGAAACGACAGCGATGGTCAACAACAGCCCGGAGACGAAGCCCGCGATGAGCGCAATGGCGACAAGAGTCGCGAGCGGAGCCGATGGTCGCCCGACCATCGCGAGCAGGGCGACAGCCATCACCGCGGCAACCCCGCTGATGAGCACGCCGTTTGCCAGTGCCGCTGCGACGGCGGCGTTGATGCGGTCGTCGTCGAAAGAGAACCGCGGGTCGATAAGTCCCTGATGGAGTGCCGACCCCAGACGTGCGCCGAGCGAGCCGTAGACGTTCCCCCGAGTGGCGAGCAACGCCGGCACGAGCACGAGCAGTCCGGCGACGTCCTGTAGCTCCGCGTCCATGCCGCCGAGAACAACGCCCGCGAAGAGGCCACCGACCGCACTGAGCGCCAGCACCGGGAGCGCTTCCCGGTAGGCTTCGAGTGCCACCTCGCGGACAGTCATTGCAGGGCGAAGGACGGCGAGCGAAAAAAAGCCCCCTGATAGCGCTGGCGACGCCTCAGCCGGGAGTCGACCGCGCCCTGTCGTACCACGGCGGCGGCCCGACCGTCGTGTTCCCGACCGCTGTAAACCGGACCGTTCTGGTGACGGTGACTGGTTCGCCGGTGTCCGTGACTGTCGTGTATTCGGTCCGGTAGTCGCGGACAAGTCCTGACTGTGTGACGTGGGCGACGAGCGTCGCGTTCTCCCGAGATGTCCACGCTGTCGACGAGGTGTTTTCCCGCAGTCGGTCGCCCCTGACGACGTAGACGGTCCCGTCTGACTGCTGGGACTGCAGGGTCCGGGTATGGAACGGAGCAACAGTCCGAGTGACGTCAACGGCGGGACGACCGTTCAGCGCGGCGGCGTGGACCCAGTATCGCCACGTTCCGGCGTAGCTGTCCGGCGGGTCGTACTCGTTGTAGACCGTCTGGTTGTCGCGCACGAGTCGGCGGAGATACGTGTCGCCGTCGGACCAGAACGACGCGGTCGCCGGCGGCCGGCCGAGGAGTACCGGGGCTGCGTGCCCGCGGACGGAGATGTCCGTGAGGTACGTCCGGTTCGCGTCCAGCGCGACCTGGATTCGGAGGTGGGACCGCAACGACCCGTTTGCATATCTGACGGTCCGGTTCATCGTCAGTGTGTACCCGGTTCCGTTGAGACGGTCCCCATGTGCGGACCCGAGGAGGGATGGGCTGGTGACGCCCGTCGGTCCGACACCGGCCGGGTACGTAGTCGCAGCATCGGTTGGTACCGGAGCGGGCGTCACCGACGCCGACGATTCATCGCCGCCGCTGAACCCGAACCCCCCACAGCCCGCGGTAACGACGACGACGAGGACGAGTATCTGGCGGCCCTCATTCCCCGTCATGTTATATCAAACCACACAGTGGGCAATAAGGGTACGGATCGTCGGTTTGCCGGAACATATCAGTTCTCACATGTGAAATAGCTGATTAACCTACCGAAACTATTATGATAGATTGAACCACCGTATGGAACATGCCAACTAATGGCAGTTCGGTCAACCGACGACAGTTGCTGAAGAGTACGGGCGTCGCAGGTGTGGCAGGGCTGACGGGGCTGGCCGGTTGTTCCGGTGGCGACGGTGGCGATGGTGGTGGCGACGGTGGCGACGGAGGCGGTGACGGCGGCGATGGCGGCGACGACTATCCGTCGCTCGGTAACTTCCCCGTTGAGGGTGATACAGTCACGTTCGGGTTCAACGTTCCACAATCCGGACCCTACTCCTCTGAGGGGCAGGATGAACTCCGGGCGTACGAACTCGCACAGAAGCATCTCAATAACGGTGGTGGCTGGGTGGGCAGCTTCGAGGACCTCAGCGGCGACGGCGTCCTCGGGTACACGGTCGACTCGGTGAACGGCGACACGGCGACCGATGCCGATACCGCCCGACAAGCCGCTTCACGGATGATAAACCGGGATGACGTAGTGATGATTTCCGGCGGCTCCTCCAGCGCGGTGGCCATCGCCGTCCAGGGCCTCTGTCAGGAGCAGAACGTCATGTTCATGGCCTGCCTGACCCACTCGAACGACACGACCGGGAAAGACTGCGCCCGCTACGGGTTCCGGGAGATGTTCAACGCGTACATGACCGGACAGGCGCTCGCGCCGGTGCTCGAAAGCGAGTACGGCTCGGACAACTCCTTCTACCAGCTGTACGCCGACTACTCCTGGGGCCAGACCCAGCAGGACTCGATGAACCAGTTCCTCTCGGATATCGGCTGGGAAGAAGTCGACAGCGTACCGACGCCGCTCGGGACCAGCGACTTCTCATCGTATCTCTCGGAGGCCGCAAACAGCGGCGCGGACGTGCTCGTCCTGAACCACTACGGGCTGGACGGCGCGAACTCCGTCTCGCAGGCCGTTGATGCCGGTATCGACGAGGATATGGAGCTCGTCGTCCCGCTGTACAACCGCCCAATGGCACAGGCCGCCGGTGGGTCCATCGAAGGCATCTACGGGACGATTGCCTGGGACTCCCAGATCGACAACGAGGCGTCGAACGCGTTCACGCAAGCGTTCCAGGACGAGTACGACCGCATCCCATCCGGACCGGCACAGCTCGCCTACGCCCAGACGCTCCAGTACGCGGCCGCCGCCGAACGAGCGGGCACGTTCTACCCGCCGGAGGTCATCCGCCAACTGGAGGATTACGAGTACAGCAACATCGGCATGGGCCAGGAGACGATGCGTGCCTGCGACCACCAGGCCCAGCGGGACATTCCGGTTGCCCAGGGGCTGCCTGAGAGCGAACAGGGCGACGGTAACTTCATCGAGATTGTCGAGATCACCTCTCGAGACGACGTCGGATACGGGTGCGATTCCGGGCCAGCCGCGGAGTGCGAACTCGGCGAATACGGCGACGAATAGGTCATAATCCGGACAGGGGACCGTACCCCTCATGATTTATAGTGCATGAGGTTGCCTTACTTGATACACAAAAACTAGCATGATTAGGAATACGCAGATAGTACGAGCGGAGTGCAGTGGGGTGATTCCGGCGTGACGCTACTCGCGGATATCCTCACCATCTTACTGAACGGGTTACAACAGGGTGCGATTTACGTCCTGCTCGCGGTTGGACTGTCGATTATCCTCGGGACATTGAAGTTCGTGAACTTCGCCCACGGGGCGCTGTACCTCGTCGGCGCGTATCTGGGGCTGTTCATCACGGCGCAGGTCCCCCTGAACGACGGCCAGTTAGCGGAGTGGGGCATCCAGTCCTACGGCATCGGCCTGGGATTCATCGCCGCGCTGGTCATCGTGCCGATTGTCGTGTTCATTATCGGACTGCTGATGGAGCGGTTCATCGCACAGGCGTTCTACGACCGGCCCGACACCGACCAGATTCTCGTGACCTTTGGGCTCGCAATCATCGTCCAGGAACTGCTCCGGGCGATGCTCGGCGGGAACAGCCAGCCATTCCCACAGCCCTCGTGGGCATCCGGCCCCATCGCGCTGCCCGTGGTCGGGAACTTCCCGCGCTGGCGACTCGGCGTCATCGCGATTACGGCAGTCCTCGTCCTAGGCGTGTACGCCCTCGTCGAGTACACTGACTTCGGCCTCATCGTCCAGGCTGGTACCCTCGACGGCGAGATGGTTCGCCTCCTGGGAATTAAACTGAGCCGGCCGTACCTCGTCGTGTTCGGCATTGGTGCCGCACTCGCCGGCGTGGCCGGCGTCGTCGGCGGCCCGCTCGCGAACGTCAACCCCAATATCGGGACTGAACAGTTAGTGCCGGCGTTCCTGACCGTCGTCATCGGTGGCGTCGGGAAGATAGAAGGGGCCGTGGTAGCTGGACTGATGCTGGGCACGCTGCAGGTACTCCTCATCCAGACCGGCTACGCCGCCTGGAGCCAGGTCGGAATCTACGCGCTCGCGGCCATAATCCTGCTGGTGCGTCCGCAGGGGCTGCTGGGCTCGGAGGTGGATGTCTCATGAGCGACGAACCGCGCGACGCGACCGCCACGGCGGCGGCCGACGCCGACGCGGAGGTGACCGGCGGTCTCGGCGACCGCTGGGCTAGCTTCCGCGACCGGGAGATATCGACAGTCCTGCTCACCGTCATTGGTGTGGCTGTCTTCCCATTCCTGTTCAACAATTTCCTCGACGGCTACACGCAGCTGGCGACGCTAATGCTCATCTACGGCATCTTCGCCGTCGGGTTCGACATCCTGCTTGGCTACACCGGCCTGCTGTCGTTCGGTCACGCCGTCTTCTTCGGCGGCGCAGCGTACGCCGCCGGCATCTTCAGCGCGAGTGTCAGTAGCTCGCCGCTGCTCGTATTGTTCGCCGGTACGGCGTTTGCAGTACTGATGGCGTGGGTCGTCGGCTTCCTGTCGCTGCGCCGTGGCGGGATTTACTTCGCGATCCTGACGTTGACGTTCGGCCAGATGTCGTTCTACCTGGCGGCCTCGCCGCTGGCCTTCCTCACCAATGGTGAGAACGGCTTCACCTCTGTTGACATCGGCCACCTGCTGGGCGTTATCGACATCCACGGCGGGGTCCCGTTCCCGCTAACGATGCTGGTCGACAACATGCTGTACGTGTTCGTCGCCGTCATGACGGTGCTGTCAGTCGCGATGGCGAACCGTATCCTGCACTCGCCGTACGGAACCGTGTTCCGTGCGATTCGGGAGAACGAGCGGCGGGCGGAGTTCGTCGGGCTGGACGTCTGGCGGTACAAGCTGATGGCGTTTATCATCTCGGCGGCCTTCGCTGGCATCGCCGGAAGCCTGTTCACCATCGAAGGAAACTACGTGCCCCTGCAGTCGCTGTACTGGACCGAGTCCGGTCGTATCGTCATCATGACCGTGCTCGGCGGNGTCGGTTCGCTGTTCGGGCCGCTGTTCGGCGCTGGCCTGTACCTGTACATCGAAAACATCGTCAGCGGGTTCGAGACGATCGGCCCGTTCTGGCACCTCATTCTCGGCATCGTGTTCGTCGTCGCTGTCGTCCTCTTCCCGAACGGTATCTGGGGCGGTATCGACTACGTTCGTGACATGGTCGTCGGAGGTGAAGACGAATGACTGTCCTCAAAACCGAGCAACTCACCAAGCAGTTCGGCGGCCTCACGGCCGTCGACGAGGTAGATCTGGAGATAGAACAGGGCGAGGGGGTAAGCCTCATCGGCCCCAACGGCGCGGGGAAATCGACGTTCATCAACCTCGTCACCAGGCGGCTCGAACCGAGCTACGGCGAGATCGCGTTCCAAGGTGATTCCATCATCGGGATGGACCCACACGAGGTCGTCCAGCGAGGGATGAGCAAGTCCTTCCAGACAGCCTCTATCTTCCCCGAGCTAACCGTCAAGGAGAACGCAACCATCGCGGCGCTGGCGGCCGAGCACGGCTCGTTCCGGTTCAACTTCTTCCGGAATCAGAACAGCTACCCGGCGGTCGATGAACTGGCGAACGAGGTCCTCGAATCGGTCGGTCTGTACGGCGAGCGGGAGAACCAGGCTGATAGCCTCGACTACGGGAACAAGCGCCGGCTCGAACTCGGCATCGCACTGGCCGCCGAGCCGGACATGCTGCTGATGGACGAGCCGACGGCGGGAATGTCGCCCGACGAGACGAAATCGACCGTCGACCTCATCAAGCGGGTCAAGGAGGAACTCGACCTGACGTTCCTGCTTGTCGAACACGACATGGAGATCGTCTTCGACATCTCCGACCGCATCGTCGTCCTCAACCGCGGATCGGTTATCGCGGAGGGGACGCCGACGGAGGTACAGAACGACCCCGCTGTGCAGGAAGCGTACCTGGGAGGTGTCGAGGAATGACGCTGCTCGACGTGGACAACATCAACGGCTACTACGGCGAGAGCCACATCATTCAGGACGTGTCGATGAACGTCGACGATGGCGAGATCACGGCCTTACTGGGCCGTAACGGGGCGGGGAAAACCTCGACGCTCCGGTGTATCTCCGGGGCGACGCCCCCGGACGTCCGGAGCGGCACGATCCAGTTCGACGGGACGAATATCACAAACGAGCCGCCGGAGGATATCGCCGTCCGCGGCATTTCGCTGGTCCCGGAGGAACGGCGCGTGTTCACTGACCTGACTGTCGCCGAGAACCTCCACCTCGCGGACACCGTCCGCAACAAGTCGAACACCTGGCGGCGGAAGCTCGATTTCCGCGACGAAGGGATGTCGACGGCGGAGATCTACGAGTACTTCCCGAGACTCGACGAGCGACGCTCCCAGAAGGCCGGCACGCTCTCGGGCGGCGAACAGCAGATGCTCGCCATCGCCCGCGCGCTCCACCAGAGCACCGACCTGTTGATGCTCGACGAACCGTACGAGGGACTGGCCCCGCAGATCATCGAATCCGTCGAAAACGCCATCGAACGCATCAGTGAGGACGGCACGACCATACTGCTGGTCGAGCAAAACGCCGTGGCGGCGATGAAAATCGCCGACCGGTGTTACGTGCTGGACCGCGGAGAAGTGGTCTTCGAAGGGCCCGCCGAGGAACTACAGCAGGATCAAGAAACGCGGGACAAATATCTGGGTGTCTGAATGTCGGAAACACAATCTGCCGAAGCGCTACTCGACGCACTGGAGTCGGAAGATGTCGTCGTCATCGACGCGGAAACGGACGAAGTCAGCACGACGAAAGCGTTCGAGGCCGACCGCGAGGTGTACTACGACACCTACGTGACGATGGGCGACGCGGAGTTCCACGAGTCTGTCGCCGAGGTATTCGGCCTCGGTTCAGCCGCCGAAGCGGCCGAGCGTGTCGACGAACTCGACGTGTCGCGCGAGGAGTTCGCCACGTTCCTGACCCTGCGGTCGAACGTCGAGGACTCCTACACCACCGCGGAACTGACGACGATGGCACAGATGGCGACCGAACTGGGGCCGGAGACGCCGGTCCCCGACGGCGTCGAACATCTGGACGACGACAGCTACGAGGCCTTCGTCGACGCCCACGACCGGTGTGTCGTTACCGTGTGGAAACTGTTCTGTGACCCCTGCGAAGCGATGAAAGAGCAGTTAGACGACGTGCTGGCCGCGTTCCCGGACGGCGTCCCGGTCGGCGGCGTCGCCGGTGAGCGGTCCCCGGAGTTCTGTCAGTCGGCCGGGGTCAACGCGGCGCCCGCGTTCGTGCTGTTCGAGGACGGCGAACCCGTCGAGCGGATCACCGGCCGGACTGACCCGTCGGCGCTCGCCGCGCGGGTCGAAGAAGTGTACGGCAACTAACTGCGGCGTTACTCTTCTTCGCCGCTGCAGACCAGCACGGACCGGTCCGTGCCCAGAATCACGCTCTGTGTGACGCTGCCGAACAGCACCTTGCCCGTCGGCGTCCGCTTGCGGCCGGCGACGACGATCATGTCGGCGTCCTGCTCGTCGGCCAGTCGAAGGATCGCGTCGGCCGGCTCGCCGCTTGACTCTTCCAGAGCCACCTCGACGCCAGCGTCCTCGAGGACTTCTCGTGCCCGGCGCACGGAGGCCACCTGATCGACGGACGCGCCTTCGGGGTTCTCCTCGAAGTCGTGTAGCAGCGTGACACGGACCTGGCTTGCGTCCATCGGAACTTCGGTTATCGCTTCCGCGATGGCAGTCCCACGAGCCTCACTTTTGTCTATCCCAGCGACAATTTCGTACATGCTCGCTTCATCCGTAGGACGGGCCAACCCTTAGTTCTGGCCCGGATTTCGAATATAAATCATCAAAATCACGCCGGGTATCACAGCTCGCAGGTCGGCGCGGCGGCGTCAGTCGCCGAACGGCCCCATACCGCCGCCACCCATGCCGCCCATACCGCCGCCACCGCCGCCACCGCCCTGCTGCATCTGTTTCATCATCCGCTCCATGTCGCCGTCGCCCATGCCCTGGAACTGCTTGAGCATCTGCTCCATCTGCTTGTGCTGCTGGAGGAGTTCACGCACCCGCTCCTCGGGCTTGCCGGACCCACGGCAGATACGCCTGGTCCGGGACTGGCCGACGACGCGGGGGTTCTCCAGTTCCTCTTCTGTCATCGAGTCCATGATGACGTCGAAGTCCCGCATCCGCTCCTGGGTCACATCCATCGCGTCGTCCGGGAGCTGGTCCATCAGTCCGCCGCCCAGACCGGGGATCATGTCCATCACCTGGTCGAGCGGCCCCATGTTGTTCATCGTCTGCATCTGCTTGCGCATGTCCTTGAGAGTGAACTGCCCCTCCAGCATGTCCTCGGGGTCCCAGTCCTCCTCGTCGCCTTCCTGGGTTTCCTCCATCGCACGCTCGACCCGTTCGGTGAGCTGTTTGAGGTCGCCCATGCCGAGCAGTCGGGAGATGAACCCGGAGGGCTCGAACCGCTCGATATCCTTGACGGTCTCCCCGGAGCCGAGGAAGGCGATGGTTGAGTCCGTCTCGTTGACGGCGGCGAGCGCGCCCCCACCTTTCGCCGTCCCGTCGAGCTTCGTGATGACGACGCCGTCGATGCCGATAGCGGCCTCGAAGTCGGCGGCCTGGCTCTTTGCGCTCTGGCCCATCGCCGCGTCCAGCACGAGCAGGTCCCGGTCCGGCTGGACCTCTTGCTCGATGCGCTCGATCTGTTCGATAAGCTCCTCGTTCAGGCCGTCACGGCCCGCCGTGTCTACGATGCGAACGTCCGCGTTCTCCGTCGCTTCCAGCCCGTCGCGGGCGATCTTCACCGGGTCGTCCTCGTCGGGGTCGCCGTAGAAGTCCACCTCGGCGCGCTCGGCCATCTCCTTGGACTGGTCGTACGCGCCGGGTCGGTCCGTGTCGGTCTGGATGATGGCCGGCCGGAGCCCTTTCGTCGAGAACCACCACGCCATCTTCGCGGCCGTCGTCGTCTTCCCTGAGCCGTACAGGCCGGCGAGCATGATGGTCTGCTCTTCCAGCGGAAGTTCGGTCGACTCGCCGACGAGGTCGACCAGTTCCTCGTAGACGATTCGCAGGACCCAGTCCCGCGGCGTCGTGCCCGCCGGGGGTTCCTCCTCCAGCGCCCGCGTCTCAATACTGTCGGAGAGATCCTGAACGAGCCCGACGTCCACGTCGGCCTGCAGCAGCGACCGCTGAATCTCCTTGACGATGTCCTCGATGTCCTCCTCGGAGAGCCGGGACTTCCCCCGGAGGTCATCAAGTGTCCCCCGGAGCGAACTCCCAAGATCGTCGAGTACCATTGTTAGCGCGAGATACGCGACGGCGCGGGTAAAGGCTTGTTGTCATGCTGTCGCCCGCTAACCGCTGGGATGGCTGCCGTATCCGTTCGGTTGGGGTTGATTCGCTCACTGCTATCGGAGCGAGGCAGCATGCCAGGTCCAGCCCACTTTTCCGACCATCTTCGGGCGGGACGTGGTATCTGTGTGGACAGCATCTGCATGATTAATTCCACGCCTACCGGTGGCGAAAGGGTCAAAAGGTCGAACCGACTGGTCGACAATATGGGCGTTCTCGGGCAGCTCGGATTCATGATCACCTTTCTTTCGGTGGGCGTCGCCGCCGGCCACCTCGGGCTGTTGACCGAGCGACGGACGGATATCCTCACCACACTCGTCTTTACTGTCGCGCTGCCGGCACTCATATTCCGGTCCACGTATGACCGCCCGCTACGGGAGATCATTTCGCCGGCGCTGCTCGGGGGGTTCTGGACCGTCATCGTGCTGACGGTCCTCCTGGGCTGGCTCGTCCACCGACGACTGGAATCGGCGAGTCGCCGGAGCGTGTCGGTCGTCCAGTCGTACCACAGCAACATGGGGTTTCTCGGCCTCCCGCTGGTGGCGGAAACGATGGGTAGCGACGCGACGGCCGTTGCCAGCGTCATCCTCGGGATCGGCGCACTCACACACGTCCCGGTGACGGTGTTTCTGCTGGTCCGCATCAACGGCAGCGACGCCTCGCTGCTGGGCGAGTGCAAGAAGCTCCTCACAAACCCGGTACTCATCGCGCTCGGGGCCGGTATCGCGGCGTCAGTCCTGTCGGTGTCGGTCCCGGAGACACTCGTCCGGGCGCTCGCGCTGCCGGCGGAACTAGCGCTGCCCGTCGCGTTGCTGTGTATCGGCGCGACGCTGGATACGGACCTCCCGCTGTCGGACGTACAGGAGACTGCCAGCGTGGTCGGGCTGAAGGTGCTGTGGATGCCGGCGCTGGCGTGGCTGGTCTACTCTTCGCTATCGATGGACGCGACGGCGCTCGGCGCGGCGGTCGTGATGTTCGGCGCACCCACCGCCGTCTCGACGTACGTCTACACGACGGAGCTGGGCGGGGACGCGGCGTTTGCCTCACTGAACGTCTTCACCTCGACGGTGGCCTCCATCGGAACGCTCTCCGTGCTGATCTGGCTGTTCGGCTGACGCCCCGCCGTGGCCACGCTTTTGCCCGCCGACGCCCCCACCGACGATATGGGCTATCATCAGATCGACCCACAGGACCTGCCGGAAGCCGAGGACTACCCCTGTGACCGGCGCGGTATCTCCGACGCCGCCGAACTCCACGCGGTGCACGCGGCCACCTACGAGATGGCACCCGGCGAGGACCTCTCGCGGGCCTACCACTACCATGAGACGCGCGAGGAACTGTTCTACGTGCTCGACGGCACGCTCCACGTCGAAACGCCCGAGGGAGAGTACGTGGTCTCGTCCGACGAAGCGTTCGTCGCCGAACCGGAAAGCCCACACCGCGCGCACAACCCGGCCGACGCCGACGAGTCGGTAACCGTCCTGGGTGTCGGCGCGCCACCGACCGACATCGCGCGGCCGTACGACCCGGACGCGTAGCGAGTGGTCCGGCGGTTCAGACACGCTTTTCAGCCACCCCATCACAGTTGCGCCCATGACGAGCAAACAAGCGGTACAACAGGAACTGGTCGACAGCGGCGTGACGGCGGTCCTGCGTGGAATTCCCGAGGACAAGATGGTCGACGTGGCGACAGCCGTCCACGAGGGCGGCGTCACGGCGCTGGAACTGACGGCCGACGCGAAGCGCTGCTCGGACATGATCGCTGCCGTCGACAAGGCGCTCGACGACACCGATGCCATCATCGGGGCCGGCACGGTCATGGACGCCGCCGCCGCCCGAAACGTCATTGAGGCCGGGGCGGAGTTCGTCCTCGCACCGAACCTCAACGAAGAGGTCATCGACGTGTGTAATCGCGAGGGAGTCCTCGCTATCCCGGGCGTCATGACGCCGACGGAGGCCGCCGACGCGATGGAAGCGGGCGCGGACATCCTGAAGATGTTCCCGGCAAAAACGGTCGGACCGGACCACATCGGCGCGCTCCAGGGGCCGCTCGGTGACGTCCCGATTATGCCGACCGGCGGCGTCTCGACCGACAACGTCGACGAGTTCTTCGATGCCGGCGCGGTCGCCGTCGGCGCGGGCTCGGCGCTAGTCAACTACGAAGCCATCGAGAACGACGACATGGACGGGGTCCGCGAACAGGCCGCGGCGTTCGTCGACGCCGTCGAGGCCGCCCGAGAGTAGCAACAATCTCACCTAGCCGGTGAGAAAAAGATCCGGTACGGCGCGGCCGGCTTACTCTTCGGTTTCGTTCGCGGTCGTTTCGTTGCCTGTCTCGTTCCCGGTCGTACCGGTCTCATTGCCGGGCAGTTCAGTTTCGTTGCTAGGTATTTCGGTTTCGTTACTGGGTATGTCCGTTTCGTTGCCCGGAATATCCGTCTCGTTACCAGGCATTTCTGTTTCGTTGCCCGGGACCTCGGTATCGTTTTCGGGTATGTCGGTCTCGTTTCCGAGGGTGTCAGTCTCGCTTTCGCCGAGTTCCGTCTCGGTCTCCATTCCGGTTTCTTCCTCGGTCTGGATCTCAGTCTCGGCCTCTGTCTCTTCTTCGGTCATCATGTCGGTCTCTTCTTCCGTGGGCGTGCCCGGCCCCTCCGCGCCGCCACCGGGCGTCTCCGTCCCGCTGCCGTCGGAACCGCCACAGCCAGCGAGGGCCACGAGTGTGCCGCCCGCGAGTTTGAGTACGTTCCGCCGAGATTTGATCGGTCGTTCCATAGCGTTTCACCCAAGACCATCGGGGCAGTTTATGAATTACCTGCTAAGCGTCTGACGGAGAGCTGACAGAACTGGTTAGCCACACCCGAAGTCAGGGCCGGACCTCGGGGCAGGCATAAACTGTCCCACTCAGGCCATGATTGGTCGAGCGGCAGTATCAGATTGAGCTGCTCGGCGGGTCTCGCGGGGGAATACGGCTCGTAACGAAGCGGAGTTCGGTGTGCAACGCAAGGGGACTGCAAACGAGCAGTAACCATCCGGCTCACACTGCCGGGAGATTCTTATCCGACGCATAGTTCACGCCATTGCCGGAGTCGGCGAACGGGACAATCGCTTCGCTCTCCGTCTCGTGAGGGTTGTTTCCGCGGTTGGTTCCACGGGAAAGGCAGCCGGGCCGGCCATCTGCGACCACCGGCGTCGACAGTTCACACACAGCGGGTCCGGACAGGGTCGCCTTACCATCGGCTTCACGGTCAAAATCCGCTCGACCGCAGCTTAGCTACGGTATAACGTCACTGGAACGTACGGGAGAACCGCCTCTCGTTCCAGTCAGTGGTCGCTCTCGTGTGGATGGAGTTCGGTTCCGTAGTTCGCGGCGTGGTCGGCGTAGTCGATGAACCGGGGGGCGTCGGGGTCGAAGGGTCGTTGCAGCGCGTCGAAGGCCTTCTTCTTGTCCCAACCCTGTAGCTTGCCGACGGCGGAGCGGTCTTCGAGGTCGTGGTAGTCCAGGTCGGGCTCGGTCAGCTCCCAGGCCCGCAGGCCGGTTTCGGTCCGGACGATGACCGAGGAGTACTCGTCGCTGGATCCGACGGAACCGACTGTGAGGTCGGCGCAGTAGCCCGTGAAGTCGGCGCACTCGTCACAGCCCTTGAGCGCGGCGTCGTGGAAGTTCTCCACATCCTCTTCCAGGAGCATCTCGCCGTCCTCGCCGTACACCATCATCTTCCCGTGGAGCACGTCCATCTTGCCGATGTCCGCGCGGTCAATGCCGCGCTCCTCTTCGATGAGTTCGCCGATGAGCGAGTAGTAGTTGAAGTTCTTCGTGCACATCAGCGCGATGGTGTAGTCGATGGCGCGGACGCCGTCCTCCTGGGCGGCGTAGTCCCAGTCGAAGTCCTGCAGGGCGCGGATCCCCTCGATTTCACAGGGCGTGCCGACCAGCGCGAGCGAGGCCTCAGGCAGCGGCACGTCGAGTTTGTGCTCCCATTGCGTGAGGTCGAGGTTGCCCAGCGCGAGCGTCTGGTTGTAGAAGCTCCCGGCGTTCTCGATACACTCCTCGGGCGTCGTTGCGAGGAACGATTCGGCTTTCCACTCGGCGTCGTCGCTCTCGGTGGCGATGAGCGCGCCGTCGATTTCACCGGCTTCGAGCAGGTGACACAGCACCGAGGTCACGAGGCCGCCGTCCTGTGCGTTCTCGCGCCAGTGGTCCTCGACCTTCGCGGAGAACTCCGTGATGGGGTCGCCAGCGCCTTTGACGTTGTCGTCGCCGCCGGTGATCTTCCACTGGCGCTCGTAGCGGAGGCCGCCGCGGGGGCACATGTCCCAGCACAGCGAGCAGCCGGTGCACATCTTCACGAGTTTCGGCAGGTCGTCGTCGCCGATGCCGATGGAGTCGCTGGGACAGGCCGCGACGCAGGTCCCGCACTGGATACAGCGGTCGTCCTGGATGACGGCCTCGTCGAGTTCCATGAACCACGTCTTGCCCTCGGGCTCCTCGATATCGCTCATCTCCGAACGGATACCGTAGCCGGGCGTGTCGAGGTCGACGCCGTCGGGGACGTCGACCCGCTCGTCGGGCCGGCCGTCGTCGACGTTCTGACTGGACCCCGTCGCCGGTTCGGTGAACCGGATGGGCTTGAGTTTGCCGTCCGGTTCGACGTTCGCCGCGCCGGTCCCACCGTCCGGGCGGACCCGGCGCTCCTCGGTGTGGCCGTGACCGCTGTCGCCACCGCTACATCCGCAACTGGTCCCGCAGCCACAGTCGTCGTCTTG
The DNA here is from genome assembly GCF_000336635.1 of Haloarcula japonica DSM 6131. GTDB lineage: Archaea > Halobacteriota > Halobacteria > Halobacteriales > Haloarculaceae > Haloarcula > Haloarcula japonica. The sequence goes on from NZ_AOLY01000039.1 coordinate 300,166, forward strand.
CCCGTCGTCCGGCACGCCGGGCATGGGCCGGCCGCCGTCGGTCACCAGCGGCGGGTCGGTATCGGTGCGGTCCGCAGGAGGATCAGGCGTCGACTCGGCGAACTCGGGCGCAACGTCGGCCGGCGCGACCTGCCGCCAGAAACGCCGGTCAGTCATCGTCGGCCACCTCCCCGCGACCGCTGCCATCCCCGTGTGCGACGCCACCGACGACGTTGGCGTCGGCCCGCTGCATCACCGCGCGGAGCCGGTCGTTGCCGACGCGACGGCACCACTCGTAGAACCGCTCGCCGTTGTCCCTGTCGTCGGCGTAGGCCTCGAACAGCTCCTCCAGCGCCGGAATGACGGCGTCCGCCGGGACGGCGTGTTCGACCCAGTCGAGGAACTCGTTATCCGCGCCGAGGCTCCCGCCCAGGCCAAAGTCCATCCCCTCGACGATATTGTCACCTTCTTCGTTGGTGGTCCCTTCGGGATCGTCGACCTGCACCGTCTCGCCCCGGAAGCCGATGTCGGCGATCTGTGGCTGGGCACAGGAGGCCGAGCAGCCGGACATGTGCATCCGGACCACGTTGATTTCCTCGGGCACGTCGATGCGGCGGTCGAGCGCCTTCGCCCACCGGCGGACGCGGTTTTTCGTCTCGATGATACCGTAGTTGCAGAACTCCGAACCGGTGCAGCCGACGGCTCCACGCGAGAACGGGCCGGGGTCGGGCTGGTACTTCCGGGCGAACGGCGTGTTCAACAGATCGCCGAGGTTTTGCTCGGGAACGTGCGTGACGAGGAAGTTCTGGTCAGTTGCTAGCCTGACTGAGGCGTCTTCGGTGCCGTACTCCCTCGCTGCGTGGGCCGCCCGCCGGAACTCGTCGCCGCCCATCCGGCCGGCGATGACGTTGAAGCCGACGTACTTCAGGCCGTCCTCGCGCTGGTCGTGGACGCCGACGTGGTCGCCGCGGTACCCCTCCGTGAGGTCGGTGCCGCGGGTCGGAAGGTCGACGGCACAACGGTCCCGGACTGCTTCCTCGAATTTCTCCGCGCCCATCTGCTGGACCAGATAGCGCATCCGGCAGACGCCGCGGTTGTTGCGGTCGCCCAGTTCCTTGAACGTCTGGGCGACGGCCCGACAGAATTCGACGGTGTCCTCCGGCGGCACGAACACGTCGAGGTCCGAGGCCATCCGCGGCCCGTCCGAGAGGCCGCCGCCGACCCTGACGTGGAAGCCGTAGTACTGCTCCCCGTCGATTTCGCGACGAGCAGGCGTCAGCCCCACGTCGTTGATCTGGGACTGGGCGCAGTCCTGTCGGCAGCCGGTGATCGTCAGCTTGAATTTCCGTGGGAGGTTCGCGTACTCCCGGTTCTTCGTGAAGAACTCCGAGACGGCGTCGACCACCGGCTGGGCGTCGAAGCACTCGTGGCCGTCCAGGCCGGCGGCGGGACAGCCGAGCACGTTCCGGGCGGAGTCGCCACAGCCCTGGACCGTCGTCAACCCGACCTCGTCGTAGCGCTGCCAGATCTCGGGCACGTCCTCGATCTCGATCCAGTGCATCTGGACGTCCTGCCGGGTCGTGATGTCGAGAAAGGCGTCACCCCAGATGTCGTTCTGCTCCTCGCCGCCGAATTCCTCGGGCGCGGTGGCGTACTCATCGGCCACCTCGCCGATGACTTCGGCCTGCTCCGGCGAGAGATAGCCCCCCGGGACCTTGGTCCGCATCATGAAGTAGCCGTCCTGGCGGCCGTGGGCGTACAGCCCGGCCCACTTCAGCCGCTCCCACTCGCCGTCACCGGCCCGGGCCTCGATCTCTTCGAAACTCAGCTCCTCGGCCGCGTACCGCTCGACGTCCTCGATGACGTCCAGCGGGTGCTTCTCCTGTTTCCATCGTTCAACTGTGTTCATCGGTGGCACACCACAATTTAGTGTGTATTGATAATGAATAACGGACGACTTCAACGCGCCCCTGCCGGCGAAAACGACCACACCTCCCTTTATTAGGCAATATTCACCGCCTTATTCGCGGTGCTGTCTCGTCGGACTAGCGCGGACTCTCTTGATTTGACACAATCAGGGCCGACAGGAGCCGCTCATGCCACGGAGGTAGCAGCAAAAATAACCGCGAAGTCCGAGGCCTACTCGCCGATGAGGCTGTCCACGATTTCCTCGGGGTCGAACGGTTCGAGGTCGTCGTAGTCCTGCCCGGTCCCCAGGAAGAGAATCGGCTTCCCGGTGACGTGGGCGACGGAGATCGCCGCGCCGCCCTGCGGGTCGGCGTCGGCCTTCGTCAGAATCGCCCCGTCGATCTCGGCCGCGTCGTTGAACTCGCGCGCCCGGTTGACGGCGTCCTGGCCCGCGACCGCCTCGTCGACGAACAGCGTCATGTCCGGGTCGATGTTGCGGTCGATCTTCTCCAGTTGGGCCATCAGGTCGTCGGAAGTGTGGAGTCGGCCGGCCGTATCGCCGAGTACCACGTCGATGTCGTTGGCCTTGGCGTACTCGACGGCGTCGTAGACGACCGCCGTCGGGTCCGACCCCTGCTCGTGGGTGATGATCTTCTTGCCGAGGTTCTCGGCGTGCTTTTCGAGTTGCTCGTTCGCGCCGGCGCGGTAGGTGTCGCCGTTGGCGAGCACCGTCGAGAGCCCGCGCTCCTCGAAGTACCGGGCGAGTTTCGCGATCGAGGTCGTCTTGCCGACGCCGTTGACGCCGGTGAACACGATGGTGACGGGCTTCTCTGCCTGCTGGACGCGCTCGTCGAAGTCGAACTGGCCGACGTTGATGACGTCGTACAGCGACTCCCGGAGCGCGTCCCGGACGAGGTTCCCCGTGCTGGAGAGCCGTCGTCGGGTCTGGCCCGTGAGGTTCTCCTTGACGCCGTCGAGAATCTCGTTGGCGACGCTCATCTCCACGTCGCTCGACAGCAGCGCCAGTTCGAGGTCGTCGAGGTGGCTCTGCAGGTCTTCCTCCTCGATAACCGTCTTCCCGGTGGCCATGAGCTTCGCCTTCGCAGCGAGGCCGCGGCCGCCGTCGTCCCCCTCTTCGGACGACGAATCGGCTTCAGACGCCGAGTCCGCCTCGGTCTCCGTGGCGTCGTCAGACTGCGAATCTTCGTCGGGGACCGCATCCCCGTCTTCGGCTGCCGGAGCCGACGCTGTGGCTGGCTCACCTATCGCCTCGGAGTCCGCCGACGGCGGTTCAGCGTCAGCCTGTGGCTGCTCGGTTTCGGCTGCCGGTTCCGCCGTGTCGCCGTCGGACGGCTGCACGTCCGTCGCGGGCTCGGATTCAGTCGGCTGATCGGCAGGCGCTTCCCCGTCCGCCTCGTCGGCGTCCGGTTCATCCTCGGCTTCGAGCGCATCGTCGTCGACGTCTTCCTCGACGTCACTCGTGAACCCGCTGAGTTTGTCCTTCAGTCCGTCGAACATGCGGCCTTACTCGTCTTCCTGCTCTTGCTGTTGCATCATCTGCTGCATCTGCTGCTGTTGCATCTGCTGGGCCTGCTGTTCGAGCTCCTCCATCTCGGTCTCGACTTCGGCCTTCTCTTCCTGCAGGTCGCTGATGTGGTCGTCCAGCGTTTCCTTCTTGGTTTCCAGCGTGCTGACAGCGCCGTCCTGCTCGCGCTCCGCGGAGTAGCCGCCGCCGAGGGAGACGACGACCTCGTCGATGTCCTCGATAGTCGCGCGGATGTAGGCGTCCCCGCCGAGCGGGACCTGCACCGTGGAACCGGAGTCCAGCGTCTCGATGGCCTCGATAGCCTCGTCGATGTCAGTCTGCTTCTCGCGGAGGCGTTCGATCTCCTCATCGATGGCATCGACTTCCTGCTCCATCTGCTCGATCTCCTGTGCGACCTGCTGCATCTGACCGCCACCGCCGCCACCGCCGCCACCGCCCATCATGCTGCCACCTCCTCGATCGTGATCTGCGTACGCTTGAGGTTGTGCTGGGAGCCGAAGTCGCTGTAAACGCGCTCCTCAGCGACGTTCTCGTTTGGCGCGTCGACCTCCTTCTCGAACTGCTGTGGGCCGTCTCGGGCCGGGAAACTACCGCGAACAGTGTACGTGCTCATACACGCAGATGCGGGCAGGGCAGGGAAGTATCTTCCCCTTCCGCCTTTTTCGAGTATCGCAGCTACCCGCAACAGAGCCGAGAAACACTCACCGCTATTCGGTCCGATCCGGCGGCATCCGAACCACCCAGAAACAGACGTTCCAGCTCCTATTCACTGGGTTCTGGTGCGTACACCATATCACCGCCACACTCCGGACAGGACGGGCGGAGTACACCTGTCGAGTAGTCGCACTTCCGGCAGACGAGACTGTTCTGGTCTTCCGCGGATGGTGTTCGCTGGACCATGTATGACATTTGGGAACACACCATATTATTCTTTGACACGAAGTATCATGGTCGGTAACCCCGACGGGTTTGTCGGGGCAGTCCCAACATGGGGCCATGAGCGAGACCACCTACCGGTGCCAGTGCGGTGCGACGCTGCGGTTCAGGCAGGACCTGACGCTGGACCGTGGCGTGACCAGCCGGTCCTGGGCGTGTGGTGACTGCGGACTGCCCGTTCCGGGCGTGGTGGCGGAGAAGCTCAGCCACCAGCATCCGTCCTGAGCGGTGAAAGAGAAATCGCGTCAGTCGATGTAGCCGAGCGCCTGATCGATACGGCCCAGTTCCGGGCCGGAGGTGTCCGAACCGCAGACGTAGCCGTGGTCGTTGGCGAGCAGCCCGGAGCCGACGAGCGGCCCACCGTAGTTGATGGTCCCGATGTCGGCCGGAACGTCGAGGATATCTTCAAGGGCGTCGAGTTCGCCGTCGGTGGCCTTCGGATGGCAGAGCACGCCCTTGTTGGTGGCGACGGCTGCGGTCCCGACGGTCGTGACGCCGGCGATGACGCCGCGTTCGACGGGCACGTCCAGCCCGTCCCTGATCGCCTGCACGGCGTCTCTGGGGAGGTCAGGGTGGACGTATGCGCCGTAGTCGTTACAGCAGACGACGTTGCCGGCGGCGTTGATCCGGCCGGGGAGCCGCGTCACGGGCACGTCGACGACGTCCTGAATCCGTTCGATCTCGGTCTCGCGGACGCGCTCGGAGACGACCAGCCCGTTCTCGTTACCGGTCGCGAGCGCGCCGACGGTCCCGGAGCGGCCGACGGTGGTCGGCACGGCCGGAACGCCGAGTTCGTCGCTCAGGTCGTCGAGCAGCGATTCGTCTAAGTCTGGGCGAACCAGCACGCAGTCGTCGGTCGCACGGGCGAACACACCCACGTACGACGACCCGGAGAAAGCCGCGCGGAGCAACGTTACTCTGCGGTCTCTGCTTCGACGATGGCTTCGCCCTCTTCCTCGAAGCGGGCGGCGCGAACACGGATCTTGCTCGGCGTGTTGGCGCGGCCGCGGGCCCAGGCCGCCTCGTTGATGGAGGGGTCCAGACGAACGGCGTCCTCGTCGACAGAGAAGTGTTTGGCGAGATGCTCGCGGATGAGGATCATCGCCTTGTCTGCGCGCTTGTGGTTCGGTTCGGCTCGCGCGTCTCGGAGCGGTACGGTGACGACACGCTCCTCGAAGTCACTGGCGCTCATTATTCGTCAGTGTCGTTGCGCCGCCAGTGGCGTCGTTTGTGGTTGCGCTGGACCTCGCGGTCCGTCTTGAGCATGACCCAGGCCGGGACTCGACTGTTCTGGTTGTCGAGTTTGGCCAGTCGCTTCTTGGTAGCCTTCGATTTCTTACCCATGGTATGGTGCTTGTTCCGTGCCGTGGTTTAAATTCCTTCCTTTTCGAACCAGTCACAGCCCGTTATCAGCGGCTGTAACTGCGGACGTAGAACTAAGTAGAGAATATCCCTGATTATCAAAGGATGGAGCGCCGGAGATTCCTCCAGACGATCGGTGTCGGTGCAACAGCCGTCGGCTCGGGTTGCATGGGCGGCGGCGGTGAGGTCGTCGTCAGCGTACAGCAGGACGTCAGAGTCAATCCGCACGAAGCGTGGATCAGAGAGGAGATCCCGGACGTATCCGACCCCGGCGGAGAACTACAGTATATCGTCAAATCGGACACCCCGTTCAGCGTGTACTTTTTCACTGACCGCGAGCAGTTCGGGCAGTACGACACGTTCATCAAGGGTCGGGAGCCCGACGAGACACCGCCGGGAAACCCCGAGTTCAGCCAGACAGCGGTCCAGCCGGAGGGGTCGGATATTTATAAAGCGTCCACGGATGACGGCGGCGCACGGGAGTCACTGGACGAGCCCGGGCCGTACTTCTTCGCCGTCGACCACTCGAACTACCGGATGGAAACACGCGTCGATGACTACGATGACCCGCTGAAGGCCTTTGTCGACCTCACCGTCATCCGGAACAAGCTCCCCTTCTAGACGAACGCCAGCGGCACCATCGCCAATACGCCGACAGCGACGCCAGTGAGTAGTTCGCGTTTGCCCCCACCCGGCAAGCCGTCCCCGTACTCCAGCGCTTCGGGGACGAACTCCGTGAGCACGAGATACACCATCGCTCCGGCGGCGAAGCCGAAGCCAAACGGGAGGAATGCCTTCGCCAACGTGACGAAGTAGTACGCGATAACGGCCCCGACCGGCTGTGGTAGTGAGGAGAACACCGCCCACCAGACCATCTTCCACTCGCTGACACCCAGTGAACGGAGTGGGATAGCGATAGCAGTGCCTTCCGGAATATTGTGGATGGAAATGGCGACCGTCATGAACACCGCAAGCAGCGGGACAGACACGCCGATGATGCCGACAGCGGATTCGGGCGTGGCCGACTCCAGCCCGAGTTCCGCGAAGGAGACGCCGACAGCGACGCCCTCCGGGAAGCTATGGACGGTCAAGATACCCAGAATCAACAGGAGCTTGGTGAAATCCGCCTGTTCGAACTGCTTGGGCGACTGGTCGAAATCGTCTAACAGTTCGTGTGCTACAGCGACGAGCGCGACCCCAGCCAGAACACCGGGGACCATCAGCACTGGCGACCCGTAGGCCAGCCCCTCCCGGACAAGTCCGAACAGCGAGGCAGCAACCATGATCCCCGAGGCAAGCCCCCACAGCAGGACGTTCCATCGGTCGGAGAACTCGTCGACCAGAAAGAACGGGATCGCACCGAGTCCGGTGGCGAGTGCCGTGAGCAACCCAGCGACGAACACGAAAGCAACGTTCTCGACGGCGACCATATCGGTACTACACCGCTCGGACCGATAAAAATTGTCACTAACCTGATTGTTTTGGCTGACCTAAACGGCTACCAGTACGCTGTACATAGCTACTCAGGTGCCTAATTGCCGGCCTTAACGCGGTTACCGGCCATGCTACAGCAGTCCCAGCGCCGTTGTACGACTTCTAACAGACATATGATAATAAATACCCATCGGCACTGTCCAAATATAACTCACACCGGTACAGTCGTCTGGCTGTGACGGGACACACTCACAGCGACACCGAGTCGACAGTCCGATACGTCGGTCCGTCGGGCCCCAGTTCACTCTCTTTCAGCCTGATTTCCTCGACCTGCAGGCATCCCACATCGGGATCATCATCCTGGACAGCGTCCTGTACCGTTTCCTTGCCGCCAGCGTGGTCCATCCTGGCGATGGTCGCGTGCGGCGTGAACTCGTGGTCCTCCGGATCGAATCCCGTCGCGACGGTCCGATTTTCGACAGCTTCCTGCAGCGCGGTCAGTTCCGCATCACCGTGCCCATCGCGGACACCCACCCAGACGACGCTGATGTAGGACAGCGACGGAAAGACGCCGAGGCCACCGAACTCGACTTCGAACGGCGCAACGCCGCTGTCTTCGACCGCTGTTTCGAGGGCGGCGACGATATCGGTAACTCGGTCCGGGTCAGTGTCTCCCAGGAACTGCAGCGTGACGTGGGCTTGCTCGGGGTCGGTCAGCCGAAGGCCGGAGACGCCGTCGAAGCGGTCCTGTACGCTCTCGATAGCGTCTTCGAGGCCGTCCAGGTCGATGCTGACGAACAGGCGCTTTGCCATGGCTAGCGGTTCCGATTGGGTCCGCAAGAAAGCTACGACGGGATCAGTGACTGCTGTGGTCTGGAGCTGTACACCACCGCCAGATGCCGTGTCCGAGCCCGAGCGCGACCAGTGCGAGCGCGACGCCGAAGAGAGCGGGGATGGCGGTGTCGGGAAGTAGACCGAGGGATAGCCGGGCGAGGATTGCCGCCACAATCAGGAGAGCCACCCGCGCTCGTTCACGGGTCGTCTCTGCCGGACTGGAGACCCAGCGCCATAACGCCGAGAGCTGAGGGTAGTAGTGGCCAGCGAGAGCCGCCAGAACGACCGTTCCAGCAACGCCCACTCCAGCGGCGGGCAGTGACAGCGGGGCCTCGTTCGAGGTGATAGCGGCCCAGCTAACGACCGCGAACACACCCCCGAAAAAGACGAGCAACGCGTCTACTGCCAGCGGGTCTCGCATAGCTGCGAATCCGACCGCAGGACACCTAAATCTTCACGAGCCGTGGACGTAGCCCTTAACCGGATTGGCCGTCAATCAGAAGGTATGACAGACAACGACGACGATCACGCCTTCTCCGAGGGGCAAGGGTTCGACGACCCCTATGAGGGGTTCGACCTCGAACCGCCGGAGTTCGAGGTCGACCCGGACAAGGTCGACCCAGTCGACTCCCGAGTCGTCACTGACCTACTGGACCAGCGGAACATCTCCTCTGACGCCGTCGATCCCGGGCAACTACTCGATGTCGGCCTGGAGTACATGCACATCAACCGCCACGAACAGGCCGCAGAGACATTCGAACGCGTCGCCCAGTACACGGACGAAGACCGGCTCACACAGGAGGCTTGGACGAACAAGGGCGCGGCCCACGCGGAACTCGAAGAGTGGGACGCCGCTATCGGCGCGTACAAGGAAGCCCTCAACTTCGACGAGGAGTCCGACCACGCCGCCACGGCGGAGACGAACCTCGCGTACGCGCTCTGGAAGTCCGGCCGCTCCGAGCAGGCGCTCGAACACGCCGAGCGCGCTGTCGAAATCGATCCCCGCTTCGGCGAGGGCTGGTACAACCGCGGCTTCTTCCTGCTGGAACGCGGGCTGGCCGACGAGGCCATCGACGCGTTCGACAACGCCGTCCGCCTCGGCTTCCGCAACGCCGACGTGCTCGAAGAGAAGGCCCGCGCGCTCGAAGAAGTCGGCGAGTTCGACCGCGCCGAGGAGTTGGCCGAGGAAGTCGACGAGATGCGCGAGGAGGCCGAACAGCAACTGCTTGAATGATCCTCAACGAACGCGACACCGACGAGGGGTTGCTCGTCTCCGTCTGTGACCCCGACATCATGGGCGAAACGTTCGAGAACGGCCCCGTATCACTCACCGTCAACGAGGAGTTCTACGGCGGCGAAACGGCTACCGAAGACGAAATCGTTGACAGTCTCGCGCGCTGTTCGGTCGCCAACATCGTCGGCGACGACGCCGTCAATGTTGCCGTCGAACACGGCTTCGTCGACGAGGAGAACGTCCTCGATCTGGGCGAGACGCGCCACGCACAACTGCTCTGGATGTAACTGCGGTCACTACTGGAAGCCCCGACCCCGACAGTCTTTGCGTACGCCCATCGAGAGATACGTATGTATTCCCGAGACCACGCTATTGTCTCTGCAGTCGTCGGGGCTACCGGCGTCGTCGTTCTGCCGATTCCCCTCCCCTGGTGGGCCGCCGTCGGCTACGCGGTCGTCGTCGGCGTCGCTATCGATTTCGACCACTTCGCCGTGGCCCGACTGGAAACTGGCGACTGGGCCGCGCTTCGGCGCTGCCTCCGAAACCCGAAGATCGCGGTGCTCGACCAGGAAGATATCTTCGACCCGCAGGACCTCTGGCCGCTCCAGCGGCTTCTCAGCCATCACCTCATCGGCGGCGTGGTCGTGTTCGGCCTCTGGCTCGTCTCCGAGCCGCTGGCGCTGTTTACCGCCCTCGTCCTCTACGCCCACGTCCTCGGGGACCTCGTCTGGGACAACTACCTGCTCGAGACTTATCGGGAACAGCACGCCAGGGCCGCCGAATCCGTGTCCGACGACGACTCGGAACCGGCCGAATGACCGCCGCTATCGGACGGAGTTCTAGGTGAACCGAAGGAATGTTGCCTGTTGAGCCACTGCATAGAACCAATGGGACACGCTGAATCTGACCTACTGGACGTGGAGCGTATCCGTGAGGATTTCCCCATCCTCCAGCGCGAGTTCGACGGCGAGCAGGTGGTGTATCTCGACAACGCGGCCACCACACAGACGCCCGAGCCGGTCGTCGAGACCATCGCGGACTACTACCGGACGACCAACGCCAACGTTCACCGCGGCCTCCACCAGCTCAGTCAGGAGGCCAGCGTCGCCTACGAGGACGCCCACGACCGCGTCGCCGAGTTCATCGGGGCCTCCGGCGAGCGCGAGGAGATCATCTTCACCAAGAACACCACCGAAAGCGAGAACCTCGTCGCCTACGCCTGGGGCCTGAACGAACTCGGTCCCGAGGACGAAGTGGTGCTCACGGAGATGGAACACCACGCCTCGCTGGTCACCTGGCAGCAGATCGCCAAGAAGACCGGCGCGACCTGTCGCTACATCAGCGTCGACGAGGACGGCACGCTCGATATGGACCACGCCCGCGAGGTCATCACCGACGACACAGCGATGGTCAGTGTCGTCCACGTCTCGAACACGCTCGGCACGGTCAACCCCGTCTCGGAACTGGCGGACATCGCCCACGACCACGATTCCTACATCTTCGTCGACGGCGCACAGTCAGTTCCGAACCGCCCGGTCGACGTGGAGGCCATCGACGCCGACTTCCTGGCCTTCTCCGGGCACAAGATGGCCGGCCCGACCGGCATCGGCGTCCTCTACGGCAAGAAGCACCTGCTGGAGGAGATGGAGCCGTACCTCTACGGCGGCGAGATGATAAAGAAAGTCACCTTCGAGGACGCCACCTGGAACGACCTCCCCTGGAAGTTCGAGGCCGGCACGCCCGTCATCTGCCAGGGTATCGCGCTGGCTGAGGCCTGTGACTACCTCGACGACATCGGGATGGAACGGATCCAGCGCCACGAGGAACAGCTCGCCCAGTACGCGCTGGAACAACTCCGGGACGAGGGCGACGTGGAGACGTACGGCCCAGCCGCGGGGACGGAACGGGGCGGTCTGGTCGCGTTCAACCTCGATTCGGTCCACGCCCACGACCTCTCCTCGATTCTCAACGACTCCGCCGTCGCCATCCGCGCCGGCGACCACTGCACCCAGCCCCTCCACGACAAGATGGGCGTCCCGGCATCTGCGCGTGCTTCCTTCTACATCTACAACACGCGCGAGGAAGTGGACAAGCTCGTGTCGGCCATCGACGACGCCCGACAGCTGTTCGCGTAATCGCACGCTCAGGTTTTCAGACGTATATCACCCGGAGTTCGCCTATCGAGTTTCGGAGCGACATAGAATCGCCGTATCGTGTCACTGTCTATAACTTGATACGAGATAGCTGGAGTCACCGGTCTGCAGCGAGATAGATGACGGCTAGCTCGTAGAGTGCGGGGTTCGGAGTCGCAATCGGCCGAGCCGTCCGTACGCTCGCCAGAGCATCGAAAAGCGGCCGCTCCTCTTCGGCAGCGAGCGCCGTTGCAATCAGCGTCGAACTCCGGGAGACGCCGGCTTTGCAGTGGATCAGCGCCGGGCCGTCCGCTCTGACGAAGCGCCGGGCGGTATCGACGGCCGCCTCGAACGCCGCCCATTCGTTGCCCGAGCCATCAATAAGCGGATGGTGGGCAGTCGTGAGGGGGTAGGCCCCGCTCGTTGCCGAAAGCACGTGTTCGAAGGACTGGTCGTGTACCTCGGGCCGTGCTGCGTGTTTGTTGCCGAGATACAGCGCCCGGTCGCCGATCTGGCGGATCACCGGCTCGTCGCTGACGAACCCCACGGGTCGAACGGCGTGGTCGGTCAGAGACGGAGCGTTGTTCTCTCCCACAGATTGACAGACCGAACAGCGACAGTAAATACTGTCTACTGGCAGAGGGGAATCTACCGATTCTCTCAGGCAGTCAGGGCACTCGTCCGCGAGACAGCAGACGTGCGAACCGATACCTCGGAACGCTTTTCCGACTGACAGCCGTATCATAGTTCAATTATGGGTATCGGTGGCTCGGACATGTACCGGCAGCAGATCCTCGATCACTACAAGAACCCCCGGAACTACGGGGAGATCGAGGACCCGACGTTTACCCACATCGGCGAGAACCCGATGTGCGGCGACGAGATACGGATGGATGTCGTCCTCGACGAGAACGAGGAGACCATCGAGCAGGTCGCCTTCCAGGGCGACGGTTGTGCCATCTCCCAGGCCTCCGCGTCGATGCTCTCACAGGAGCTGGCAGGGATGGCGGTCGAGGACCTAGAAGCGATGGACCGCGACGATATCACAGAGATGCTCGGCGTCGACATCTCACCGATGCGCGTCAAGTGTGCCGTCCTCGCCGAGAAGGTGGCACAGGACGGCGCGGAGATTTACTTCGGCGAGAAGGATATCGACCGGACGACGACTGAAGACGACGACTGATACTGTCGGCTGTAAGCCAATTGTGTGAGACGCAGCCACATACCGCCAGTATTCTTTTCACACTACGCTGTCCACCGCTCGGTCTATGCCAGACAACGAGTGGGACCCCGACGACTACGACGGTGGCCACGGCTTTGTCGCCGAGTACGGAACGGATGTGGTCGAACTGCTGGACGCCCAGCCGGGCGAACGCGTCCTCGACATCGGCTGTGGAACCGGGCACCTGTCCGCCGAAATCGCCGACTGTGGCTCCGATGTGGTCGGCATCGACACCGCCGAAGAGATGGTCTCCCAGGCTCGCGAGAACTATCCCGACCTGACGTTCGAAGTGGCCGACGCCCGCGAATACGACCCCGGCGCGTTCGACGCCGTCTTCTCGAACGCCGCTCTACACTGGATTCCCAGCGAGGACCATGACGCCGTCCTGTCAATGGTCGCCGATGCGCTGACTGCGGACGGCCGCTTCGTTGCGGAGCTTGGCGGTCAGGGAAACGTCTCGCAGATCGAAGCAGCTGTACGGGCCGAACTCGCTGACCGGGGCTATGAAGCTGAGAACCCGTGGTACTTCCCACGTCTCGGCGAGTATGCGTCGCGTCTCGAAGCACACGGTCTAGAGGTCACTGCGGCGTGGCTGTTCGACCGGCCGACCGCGCTTGAGGGCGGGACAGCGGGCCTGCGCGAGTGGATCGAGATGTTCGGCGATACGGTGTTAGCCCCTGTTGCGGGACACGAGCACAAGGCCATTCTTGACGGGATCGAGGAGCGCCTGCGGCCAGACCTGTACGATGCTGAGACCGAGACGTGGACCGCTGACTACCGGCGACTCCGGTTCGTCGCCAAGCGGTGAGAATATCGCGGCCGGCCCGGAGGCAGCTACGCGAGGAAGACGTGGCGCGGTCGGTCGGCCAGCACGTCCCGCCCCCAGTCGACCGTCTCCGAGAAGTCGTCAGAGCGGAAGAAGGCCATCGCGTCCTCCTGTGAGTCCCACTGGCTCGCGATGAACATGTCGTTCTCGTCGTCGTGATTGAATAGCAGCGAGGTCTCACGGTGGCCGTCCATCTCTTCAAGCAGGCCGCCGACGGTGTCGAACTTCTCGATGAAGTCCTCATGATACTCGGGCTTGACCGTGTAGAACATCCCCATCGTCCCGAAGCCGTCGCCCTCGCCGTGGCGGCCGACGACGCCGGGGAGGTCGGTGAGGTAGTCGCTGGCGGTCTGGGCGGCGTCTTCAGTGTCCCACAGCGATGCGACGGCCGAGACATCGCCGTCGGCGTCGCCGTACACCGTGGTCTGGACGTGCGTGTCGTAGCGGTCGAACGCACTCCGGAGGTCCGCGACCTCCTCGTCGAGGGTCTCCGCGTCAGCTTCGGAGTACACCACGAGGGCGTACACGTCCTCGCCGTGCGGTTGTCCGGCGTAGACGCCCGCGGATTCGAGCGTCTCGCGGATCGACTGGGACGATTCAGCGGTCTGGGCGTCGCTATTGTCCACGGTCTCGTCACTCTCTGTACTCTCGCCGAGGGAGCCACCGAGCTGTTCTTCGATGCCGTCAATGTCCTTCAGGAACCCGGCTGCTGTCTCGGCGGCGTCTTTCGCCGTCCAGATGCTGACGACGTACGTCTGGCCGCTGTCGGCACGCACTGCCGTCCGGACGTGGCGGTCGTAGTGGTCGAAGCTCTCGCCCAGTTCCGAGACGTCGTCGACGATGTCCTCCGCGTCGGCCGAGGAGTGGAACACCAGCGCGTAGTCACCGGCGTCGTACGCGTCGCCCTCGTGCAGCCCCAGCCGACCGAGTCTCTGTGCGGCGTCGTCGACCTCTTCGAAGTCGGCCGAAACGTCAGGCCGACCGCCCGAGCTACTAGAGGAACCCGAGTCGTCTTCGTCGGCCGACTCCTCGGAATGCGGATGGTCGCCTTCGCTGGCACTCCCGGGATGGGTCCCACCGTGGCTGCCGGTGTCGCCACCGGCGTGTGTCTCTGCCTGTGCGTCGCTCGCAGTCGACTCTTCGGTGTGGCTGTGGCTCGCGCCGGCACCGGCCGAAGCGTGCTCGTGTTCCGCAACGTCTGCCGGCGTCTCCGGAACCGCTCCCTCGTCGGTCGGGACCCGCTGGCCGGCCAGGACGGCCGGTAGCTCCGACGGGTCGAACTTCCGGCCGACGTAGAAGGGGCCGAACTCGGCGAACTGCGAGGTCGAGGGGTCGAATCGCATCTCGGTCAGCAGCTCCTTGATGTGGCGCATGTCGTCGCTCCAGAGCGTGATGCCCCACTCCCAGTCGTCGAAGCCGATGGAGCCGGCGATCATCTGGTTGACGTCGCCGCCGTAGGTGCGGCCGATGTCGCCGTGGCGCTTGATGTGGGCCGCCCGCTCCTCGAAAGACGTGTCGTACCAGTTCTGGTCGGGCTGGCGGCGCTTGCTCATCGGGTAGAAGCAGACGAACTCCTCGTCGGGCACGTCGGGGTGGAGCCGGGCCTGAATGTACTGGGCCAGCCCGGAGTCGTCGTCGACCTCGCCCTCGAAGTACTCGCGGGACTTCTCGGTGTAGCCCGAGGCCTCCGTCACGGAGACGTAGGAGAACTCCTGCTCGGTGAAGGCAGCGAACTCCGTCTGCTCGAAATGGCGCTCGGCCGCATCGAGGTCGCCCATCGTCGGCCGCAGGTGGAGGATCATGATGTCGGCCTTGTGGCCCATGACGGTGTACACCGCCGTCTGGCCCGCCTCGGCGTCTTCAACGGCTTCGTAGGCGTCGAGGAAGCCGATCCCCTCCGAGAGCGCACGATCGCGGACCCGCTGGGGAGCCTCGCGCCAGGCGTCCCAGTCGATACTCCGGCAATCGTGCAGCGCGTACCAGCCCTCTTCGGTGGCTGGCGGCTTGCGTTGATCCATAGATATCGATTGCAGGTCGACAGTAAGGAAACTTCTCATGTCGTTCCGGGAGGGCGACTTCTGGGCCAGCAGTTCAGGCTATGTTTTTATTATTCAGACGTGACAGCGAATCGACGTTGTCGCATGAATAACCCCATCGATAGACGGGTCGCAACTGCCCTCCAGTCGTACACGGTACTTGCGGTTATTGCCATTCTCATTGGTGCCGCCGTCGTACCGTATGCGGCGTCGGTCGCCGAGGGTGATGAACAGTACGTCGCTGTAGTGAATATCGACGAAACGATTTCCAGTTCTAGCTCACAGGACACGGTACAGAAGCTCCGCGAACTCCGCAGCAACGAGTCAGTCGAAGCGGTCGTCCTCCGGATATCGAGTCCCGGTGGGAGCGCCGCCTCCAGTGAGTCGATGTATCTGGCCGTCAAGCGACTCTCAGCGGAGAAGCCGGTGTACACGAGCGTCGACCAGTATGCCGCCTCCGGCGCGTACTACACCGCGGTCCCGAGCGACCGCATCTACGTGACGCCGGCCAGCCTCGTTGGCCACGTCGGCGTCATCGGAACCGCGCCGAGTGATGGCCTGAGTTCCGCCGCCACCACTGGCCCAGACAAGGCCCATCGAGGGATGACGCGCGACGAATACTACGCCAGCCTCGAATCCATGAAGCGGGCCTTCGTCGGTGCGGTCATGACTGAACGCGGTGACAGACTCAACGTGTCCCGTGAGACTGTCGCTGAAGCGTCAGCCTATCAGGGCGGTCGCGCAGTCCAGACCGGCTATGCGGACGAAGTCGGTGGACTCGAAGCCGCAATAGCCGGCGCGGCCGAAGCCGCTGACCTCTCGGAGTATCAGGTCGTGTACCACAACCCCGCGGACTCACAGGGGCTGTTACTCCTCAGCGGCGGAAGTGGAGCCAGTGGGAACGCAACCATCGCCGCCGAAGGCACACCGTACACGTTCCAGGGCGTCGACACAGTCCACTTCCTCATGATATACGGCACGCCGGAGAATCAACAGGTCGTCTACAACAGCACCGCACAGGGAGGTGCCTGAAATGTCAGCTGATAGCGTAAGTTCGAGTCCAGTCATCCGAGCAGGGTTCTTCGTCGGGATACTCGTCCTCTCGGTGATTGTCGGTACCGTCGCAATCGGTGGCGGCACACAATCAGCTCCCGATGTAAGCCAGGCGAACGCCCCGTCGTTCAACAGCGGTGAGTCCGTTGCGACTCCGGCAGACGAGAGCGGTGACCTCTCGATGTCGGCCGACGCGTCCGGGAAGGTCGTCGTTATCGACGTCGCTCACGCCGGCGACATCGACCGCGAAGCGCTCACACCGCTTGTGTCGACCCTGACTGAGAACGGAGCGACAGTGCGCTACCACGTCGGTGAGCGACAGAGCGGGAGCCCGCTCAACGAGTCACTGCGTTCGGCTGACGCCCTCATCGTTCTCGGTGCGGAACAGCGCTACACCCAGAGTGAACTGAACGGCCTCTCGGCGTTCAGCGACGCAGGCGGTCGCGTGCTCTTGGTGAATGAGCCCTCGCAGGCGAGTACCGCGGGATTGGGACTGCTCAGGCCGGCCGCCACTGAGAGCGTGACCATGCCGATGGCCCCACTGGCGAGCCAGTACGGTCTCTCGTACGGGAACGGCTACCTGTACAACATGCACGAGTACGACACCAACTACCAGAACGTCTACGCCACGCCGACGGGCGATACGGAACTCACAGCGGGCGTCGACCGAACGGTCTTCTACGCTGCGATACCCGTTCATGGCGGTGACACCGCGCTCACGACGACGGAACAGACGACGCTCTCGAAGACCCGGCGACAGGACACGTACGGCGTCGTTGCCCGCTCGGGGAACGTCGTCACCGTCGGTGACACGAACGTTTTCACGCAGGAGTTCCTCTACCGGGCCGACAACGAGCAACTGGTCGGGAACCTGCTTGACTTCCTCGTCACGGGCGAGAAATCCCCCGAAGACGCACCACAGACCGCGGACTCCGGCCAGTCTAGACCTGGCGGATCGCTCCCCGGTACCGGAGCGGTCGGTGGCGGCGCGTTGCCGTCCGAACCGGGTTCAACCCCAACTCCAGGGCCGGATTCAACCCCAACTCCCGAACCGAACGAGACCATGAGATCCGACCAGTAGGGCATCACCGCCCGCTTTCGTCGAGGATACCGACAGAATAACGCAGCAATTGCCGAACCGCGGCGAGTGCAGTCAGTCGTCGAGATCGAACACGCGGCGCAGTTCACGCTCGATCTCGTCGATGTATTCGGAGAGCACAGCGTCGAGTTTCTCGTCGTCGACGATGACAGCCGAGAGCCGCTCGGTCGGGTTCTCCGGCAGTTCGACACTAAACTCACCGTCCTCGTAGAACGGCTCCGACTCGTTGAGGATCTGCTGGTCGATAGCGTGGACCAGCTCGGAGTCGTACGTGTCGTTCATCCGCTCGAAGGCGTTCTTGTAGGCCTTCTGCAGTTCCGGGAAGTAGTTCGCGTACTTGTCCTCGAACTTCTCGGGATCGAACTCTGTCATTGCCAGAACGGTACGGGGCCGGGGATAAAGATGGCCCGATATTCAGCGTTGTATCGTGCGTGCGTCCTTTTGCGGGAGATACATGGTGAGGTACGCGACGAAGCAGATGCCGAAGATGCCACCCAGGACGAGAAAGACGCGGATGTCTAGCCCGGCGATAGCTGCGATAATCTCCTGTAGTGTCGTCCGTGGGTTCGCGAAGCCAAACGTCTCAGTGTAGGCTAGCAGGCCGGCGACGACAACGAGTGCGATATCGAACAGGCCCCGAGAGTCCATCGTGGAGTGTTCGGAGAAGCGGACGTATAGCTTTTATTGCTGATACTGACAGTCACTGTCGTCGGTCGGCCTGCCGCTTAGTTTGCTACGTTTCGACTATGATACTTGTTTGCTGATAATCTCGTCGGCCGCCTCGATGAACGCCGACTCCTCGCCGGCTGGGATGGTCGCGCCCGCCGCAATGTCGTGGCCGCCGCCGTCACCGCCGACGGACTGTGCGGCGTCGCGCATCACGACCGAGAGGTCCACGCCTCGGCCGACGAGCGGGCCGGTCGCCCGCGAGGACACCTTCGTCTCGTCTTCGTCAGTGGTGGCGAACGCGATGATGGGTTTGTCCGAATCGACGCCGTCGGTCCCTAGGGCCATCCCGGCGACGATACCGACGATGGTCTCGCGGATGGCGTCGCCGGCGTCGAACCACTGGACGGTCCCGGCCTGTGTGACGCCGCGCTCCTTGACGAGCGTGAGTCCCTCCGAGAGGTTCCGGCGGTGGTTCGACAGCAGTGTCCGCGCCCGTTCAAGCGGCGCGTCGCGCTCGCCGAGACAGACCGCTAGTCCCACGTCCGCCCGCTCGTAGCGGGCCGTGGCGTTCAACAGCGTCGAGAACTCGCTCGCGTCCCTGAGTTCCGTCCCGCGCGGTTCCGCGGTCAGCGTGTAGGTCGTGCCGATGAGTGTCTCTATCTTGTCCGCCGGGACGCCACGCTTGACGGCGCGCTGGACCAGCCCGCTGGCGACAGTCTGGCGCTCGTCGTCGGAAAGGTCCGCCCACGTACGCCAGTCAGCGTCAGCTTTCAGGTCCAGCCCGAGGCCTTCGAGGAACCGCGTCGCGCCGGCCTGATCGTTCGAGATGCCAGGTATCGGGACTTCGGTCGCGTACTCAAGCAGTTTCGGTAACGGTCGGGTCTGTTTGCCGTACAGCGAGAGATCGGTCCCCTCCTCCAGCACGTCAGCGTCGATGCCCTCCTCGACAAGGCCGGCGTTGGCCCCGACGAGTTCGCCGCCGACGGCCTGCATGTCACCCACAGCGCCGACGACTGCCAGCGCGGCGAGGTCGCGGTTGTCCGTCCCTTCGGTCGAGAGCGCGCGGGCGAGGACGTACGCCGCGCCCGCACCCGAAAGCTCCGACGCCCCGTTGATGCCTTCGGGGAGCGGATTGAGATGCGTCTCGAAGTCGGCGTAACCGTCAGTGTCGACGACCGCATCGGGGTGGCAGTCGTCCGGGTCCGACGGCTGGTGGTGGTCAGCGATGATTGCCTCGAAATCGCCGGCGGCGACGTGCTCGGAGATAACGTCTAGCTGGCCCGACCCGAAATCCGTGAACAGCACGGTGTCGTACTCGCGGGTCGCGATGCTCTGGATTTCGGTGGCATCGAGTTGCTTCTTGAACACGGTCTCGACGGGAATACCGGCCCGCGACAGCGCCGCGGTAGCGATGGCGGCGCTGGTCAGCCCGTCGGCGTCGATGTGGGAGGCCAGCAACACGCGGTCGGCCGCCCGGAGTCGGTCGGCACAGGCGGCCGCGCGGTCGGCGAGCGCTGGAACGGGCCCGGTCGTAGTCATCGTACCGGTGATAGGTGCGCTCCGGCATAAAAACGTTCAGACGCGCTGGCAGTCGTACCAGATCGACCGACCCCGTCAGGCGACCTCCCGCTGATCGCTGAGCGTGACCGTCCGGTCGGCTGCCTCGACGGTCGTTCGAATGGTTATCCAGCCGTCCGCCTGTTCGATAGCGTACGCGTCGCCGAACGACAGGTCGACGCGCCGAGTCGTGGTGTAGGACCCCTCCGATTCAAGTGAACCCACGTCCTCGGAACCCTCCCAGACCACGTCGCCATCGGTCGAATTCCCCGCGTAAATACGCGTGTAGACGGTGACATCCGCCGCCGGGCTGTTCTGCTGGTTTGTCAGCGTCGAGTTCACGTCTCGACAGGTCCGGCCACACTCCTCGATGGAGTCGACACTGAACGCGAACGGCGGGGTGCTTGCCGCGCCACCGTCAGAATCAGTATTGTCAGTGTTTGAGGTGGCTTCGGTGGTCTCCGTCGGGAACTCCGACAGGTCCTCGCCACTGCTTTCCGCCTGGAACGGGCCGAGGCCGGCGACGAACGCGCCGCTGACACCCGCGAGCAGGAGCACGACAGCGCCGCCGATGGCGAGTAGCCTTCCGTTCATCAGTCTACGTCCCGGCCCCTGTCGCCGCCCCGCTCACGTCCCGGCCGGGGCTGTCGTCGCTCCCACCAGCGAGGAACTCCTGAATCGCTTCGATAATCGGTGTCACAAAATCAGGAACCTGATCCGGGAAGCCGCCTGGCGGGCCGACGGCGTTCCGCGCGTCGGCCCCGCTTGCTGTGGGTAGGGTCGTGTCAGCGCCGGTGAGGAGAGTCAACGCCAGCACTAGCGTACCGACCGTGCGCAGTGTGGTCCGTGTCATCAACGCCTATTGGTTGCTTCCGGCATCCATCAAGTAGTCAGACGGTAAAATCGAATAGCCACGGGTTTCCGTTGTTGTGACCGATTAACCCCGTATTAAATCGAGTAGTACCCTGTTATTATAATGCCTACAGTCATACGAAGTGACATGAGTGTTGTCACGACCGAGCCGCAGTCGGAATCGCTTCGAGTTCCTGTCCGACCGGAGCAGTCTCGATGAGTCTGCTCCGACGGTTCGCGTTCGCAATCCGCGCCAAGCTCAACGCCCTTCTCAGTCGGACTTCGGACCCGGCGGCGGAGCTTGACTACTCATACGAACAGATGCGGGACGAACTGCAGGACGTGACCCGCGGTATCGCCGACGTGACGACCCAGAAGAAACGCTTAGAGATCCACCGAACTCGGTTGCGGTCGAACGTCGAGAAACACGACACGCAGGCCCGGGCCGCCCTGCAGGAAGGGCGTGATGACCTCGCACGCCGGGCGCTGGAAAAGAAGCAGGTGAACGTCAGCCAGATAACGGAGCTGACGGGCCAGATTGACGACTTACAGGAGACACAGGACCGGCTGGTCGGCAAGCGGGCCGAACTCAGCAGCCAGATAGAACAGTTCCGGACGAAAAAAGAGACGATGAAAGCCCGCTATCAGGCCGCCGAGGCATCGGCGCGGGTCTCGGAAGCGTTTACCGGCGCTGGCGATACGATGGCCGACGTGCACCGCTCCATCGAGCGCGCGACGGAGCGCACGGAGCAGATGGAGGCGCGCGCGGCCGCGCTGGAAGAACTCGAAGAGAGCGGCCAGCTCGAATCCGTGCTCGACGAGGGCGACTCTATCGATCAGGAACTCGACCGCCTCTCCAGCGAGCGGGCGGTCGAAAACGAGCTAGCGACGCTACGGGCAGAGATGGACGAGCGTGAGGCCGTGGAAGAAGCCGCAGAATAGCTCGGGCAGGCGTCGAAACTATACAGAGCCGTTATTCGTGGTGTGTCGGAGCGGCAGCTTCGACGGCCTCGCAAGCCAATGCCTCGAAGTCGGCCTGGTCGGGAACGACATCGACGTCGATGCCGGCGGCTTCGGCCGTCTCCTGCGTCGGCTCGCCGATAGCGCCGACGGTCGCTTCGTTCAGTCCATCGATAGCGGCCTCGCGGACCCCGCGCTCGGCGGCCGCATCGAGGAAGTGCTCGACCGTGAGTGAGGAGGTAAACAGCGCCGCGTCGAGGTCGCCGTCGGCCGCCAGGTCCGCTGATTCGCCCGACCCTTCTGGCCGGACCAGCCGGTACAGCACGGTTTCGTGGACATACGCGCCGGCGGCCTCCAGTCCGTCGGTCAGCACCGCGGAGCCGTGGTCCGACCGGGCGACTTCGACCTTCGTGCCGTCGACTGCGTCGGCCAGGGCGTCGACCAACCCCGACGAGGAGTACTCCGCGGGGATGACGTCGACGCCGTAGCCGGCCTCGTGGAGCGCCTCGGCGGTCGACTCGCCGATGGCACACACCGTCGCCTTGCCGGGGTCCCAGCCGGCTTCGGCGGCGAGTTCGACACCGGTCTTGCTCGTCAAGACGACGAAGTCGGCGTCGGTGCGGGGTGTGACTCGGTCGTCGTCATCGCCATCGGCTGTATCACTGTCCTCGGCCGCCGTCGCCGGTTCGACGGCCAGCATCGGGTCCGGAACCGGGTCGGCACCGAGCGATTCCAGCAGTTCGACCGCGTCGTCGAGACGCTCGTCGTCGGGGCGGAAGGCAGCCACGCGCAGGCGCGGTTCCTCGCGCATCAGTACCCCTCCAGAAACTCTACCACCCGTTCGCGCTCGCCGGCTACCTCGCCGATGACGGTGATAGCGGGCGGTTCGATACCGGCCTCGTCGCGGACCGAGACGATAGTGTCGAGCGTGCCGGTGGCGACCTGCTGGTCGGGCCAGGTCGCCCGCTCAATGAGCGCGACTGGCGTGTCGGGGTCCATGCCCGCGTCACGCAGGGCCTCGGTGTACTGGGGCAGTTTGCCGACGCCCATCAGGACGACGAGCGTGCCGCCGGTCGCCGCGAGCGCGTCCCAGTCGACAGCGGACTCGTCCTTCGTAGGGTCCTCGTGGCCCGTGACGAATGAGACCGAGGACGTGTAATCGCGGTGCGTGACCGGAATTCCGGCGGCTTCCGCGCCGGCGATTGCGCTCGTGATGCCGGGGACGATTTCGACCGGAATCCCGTTGTCCGCGAGATGGGCCAGTTCCTCGCCACCGCGGCCAAAGACCGTCGGGTCGCCGCCTTTCAGCCGGACGACGGTGTTGCCCTCTTCGGCTAGTTCGACCAGCCGGGCGTTGGTGTACTCCTGTGGCGTCCACTCGCCACCGGCGCGTTTGCCCACGTCCTCGCGTTTCTCCTCGGGGATCATCCCGATGATTTCCGGGCCGGGGAGCTTGTCGTGTAACACCACGTCGGCCTCCTCCAGCAGGCGCTTTGCCTTGACCGTCAACAGGTCCGGGTCGCCGGGGCCGGAACCGACCAGATACACCTTTCCAGGGGCGGCGTCCGTCATTCCTCGTCCTCCTCCCGCGCCGTTGAAGCGTCGTCGTCCGCCCCCGTCGAGTCTCGCTTGGCCTCGGCGATGAGGTCATCAGCACCCTGCTCGGCGAGTTCCGCCGCGAGGTCCTGTGCCGCGTCGATGTGGTACTCGGCCGGGATGTCGCGGCCAACTGAGACTTCCTCTGTGCCGTCCTGTGAGAGGACGCGCACTCGCGTGTGGACGACCCCGCCTTCCAGGTGGGCGTGGACGCCGATTGGCGCGACGCAGCCGCCACCGAGATCTTCGAGAATCGTCCGCTCGACGGTCGTCTCGACACGCGTTTGAGGGTCGTCTAGCCGGTCCTTGATATCCAGCGCGAGGTCGCCATCGACGGCGGTCACCGCCAGCGCGCCCTGGCCCGGAGCCGGCACGAACTGGTCTGGGTCGAGGTCGGCCATGCCGACGTAGCGCGTGAGGCCAGCCCGGTGGAGTCCCGCCTTCGCCAGCACGATAGCGTCGTATTCTACGTCCGGGTCCCGCTCCATCGCCCGCCGCTCGAATTCGGTGAGGTCGTCGAACCACTCCTCGACCGTGCGGTCGTAGGGGTGTTCTTCTTCTTCGTCGGTGTCGGGGTCGCCGGCGTTGCCCTTCCGCTCCTGTTCGGCCTCGTGGCGCTCCTGGTGTTCCTGCTGGAGCGACGGGGCCAGCAGCTTCGCGATGCGCGTGTCGACGTTGCCCCGGAGCGGTTCCACGGTGAGATCGTCGCGCTCGGCAAGCAACTGCGCCTTGCGTCGCAGGCTAGACGTGCCGACGGTCGCGCCGTCCGGCAGTTCATCGAGCGAACGGCCGTCGGGCGTCACCAGCACGTCCTCGGCGGCGGCCCGCTCGGGAACCGCCGCGACGACGAGTCGGTCGGGCCGTTCGGTCGGCATGTCCTTCATCGAGTGGACCGCCGCATCGAGTTCGCCGTCGAGCACCTTCTCGTCGAGGCTGCGAACGAACGCGCCGGTCTTGCCCAGTCGGTGGATGAGTTCATCCCGTATCTGGTCGCCCGTCGTCTCCACTTCAACAAGTTCAACCGACAGTCGGCGACTGCTCAGCGAATCCCGAACCGTCGCCGCCTGGCGCAACGCGAGGTCCGATCCCCGGGTCGCCAGTTGCAGTGTCTCCCCGCGTGTTGTCATACACGACAGTCCTCGGTCAGCGCGTAAAAACGCACTTCTTCGCCGATTCGATGTCGCTACGCAGTCGTCTCAGCGAACACAGTTCCGAGCACGCACTGCGAAAGGAATCCCCCAACAAATGCCGTCACGCCGCCGGCAACGAGGGCAAAGTCGATCAGTCTGTTGAGCATGTCGATGGGACCGACGCTGATTGTGAGGACTACGTACGCGTGCAGGAGCACATACATGGTCGGCAGAAAGACCGCCGTACAGAGCACGCCGGCAGCCGTCGCACGTCGAATGACCGGCGGAGCACGTCTAACGACCGGGAGGGAACTGGTCAGGGCCATCGAATGCGGTTTTGTAGAGAATACACATAGTTCTGTGGTGTAGCCCGTGAGTCGCCACGGCGCCTTACCACGGCTCGTTTTTCAGGCCAAGCAGGTAGGCGATGCCGTTGGTCACGACGTGTAACACCGGCGTCGCGACGACAACGACGACCAGCACCGGGAGCGTGAACGTCTCGGTGAACCACGACGGCGCGGCCATGAGCGCACAGAGCAACGCTCCGACGACGAAGTCCAGCTGGTCCAGCCCCGGGAACGCGGCCCCGCGCTCACGGCCCGTCCGGCGTTTGAGGAAGGACGCGCCGATGTCACCGAGCATCGCGCCGAAGGCGAGTCCGAGTCCCGCACGGAGCGAAAACGTCGGGAGGTCGGCTCCCAGTGCAGCGCTCACGCTGGGTTCGACCTGTGTCAATGCGAGCGCGAGTGCCGTCCCGGCGGCGGTGCCGATGAGCGTCCCGCGCCAAGTCTTGCCGTCGCCCAGCACTCGCCGCCCGCCCCACGTCCGGCCACCGTCTATCGGTCTGCCGCCGCCAGCGAGTACCGCGGCGTTGTTCGGAATGTACGCCGGCAACATCGCCCACAGCGCCCAGACGACAGTCTCGACCGTCTCCATATCCCCGCCGTCTGCCCGCGTCGTCTTAATCTGTGTGGCTCGCCGTTGCAGTATGTGTCTGCATGTCTGTGAATACGTAGAGCCAGAAAGCCCCAGAGCCATGGACTCGGCCCCTTTCAGTCCACCCGTTCCGGCTGTTGAACACAGAGACGGCGACCCACACAGACGCGTCCACACCTGTGGCTAGTCACGAATCTAAAAAGGTCGAAAACTGGCTTCAGAACGGCGCTTCGGGGCCTTCGTCTTCGTCGCCGCCGACGTCGCCGCCGCGGGACTCGCCGGGGAAGGACGGGCTCATGCCGCCGCTGCCGCCGGACATCCCTTCCTGCTGGTCCATCCCGGTGCGCGCGGTGACCTCGTTGATCTCCGGGATCTCCTTGGTCATGCGCGTCTTGATGGCCTGGATGGTCATTGGCGAGATGCCACAACCGGAACAGGCGCCGCCGAGGCGGATCGTGACGCTGCCTTCCTCGCGGTCGATCTCCTCGATGGCCGCGCTCCCGCCGTGCATCTGGATCTGGGGGAAGTTACGGCGCAGGAAGTTCGTGATTCGCTCGCGCAGGTCGTTGGCGTCCTCTGTCTCAGTGCTCATAGTGAATTGTATTCCGTCCCGGGAGGGCTTAGACCTTTGGACTAACATCTATATGACGGGCGAGAAACCGCGACCCACCGGCACCCGCTCGTAGTTACCCCGACCATACCTGAAGCTTCTACGGGCGGGGCGAGTATCCCGTCGTATGACACCCGCCGCTGACGAGACACGGCTGTTCGAGTGTGAGACCTGCGGCGGCGTCGGCATCGGGCACAACCGCCCGACCTGCTGTGGCGACTCGATGACCGGAGTCGGGACGACGGAGACGGCAGTCAGTAAGCCGTCCCTCGAAACCCTGCTGCAGACCGTCTTCGACATGTCCGGCACCGAACTGGACGTCTGTCTCTGCGTGATGGAAGGGGGTGAGCTGACGGTGACAGCACTGGCCGAGCAGATCGGCTACGAACGGAGCGTCGTCGCGCGGCATCTCAACCACCTCGCCGACCTCGGCGTCGTCGAAAAGCGCCGACGGATCAGGCCGGAGGGGGGCCACGTCTACGTCTACACGCCACAGCCACCCGAAGTGGTTCGAGAGCGGCTCCGCGGGGAGTTCCTGTCGTGGGTGCGGCTGGCAACTGCGCAGCTGGACGACCTGCAACGCGAGAAGGTCGAGGCGATAGCCGACGCCGAGACCGACGAGCGCCAGTGGACTGTGTTTCAGGAGCAGTAGCGGAGCGTCACAGCCGGTCCGCTGTCACGGCGTAGACGCCGCCGAGAACGGAGCCGTAGACGACGTGCCACAGCAGCGATGGCGGCGCGAAGTTCGGGAACGGCGGCGAGGCTGGCGAGCCGACCGCGCCGAGCCAGACTGGCATCACGAGCGCGGCGAAGACGGCCCACGTGACGACGCCCCAGCCGACGCCGAGACCGAGCAGTTTCCCGGACGAATCCGTGTGCAGCAGACTCGCCAATCCGGCGAACATCACGCCCATCACGGCCCCGTGCGAGAGGTGGACGACGAGGCCGGCCCCTGGACTCGGCGGCGGTGCGAGCCCGTACAGGGACGGGATTGCGACGGCGAGCGTCGGCGGATTCATCACCAGTATCAGCGCACCCATAACGGCACTCCCGGCGATGCCGCCGAAGACGCCGGCCTTCCAGTTGCCGGTACCGAGATCGTACGTCTGCGTCGTTTCTGTCGTTATTGACATGCAGGTGAACGGTCACGCTGTCTAGCAAAAGAGCCGGCGTGGCTGTTCAGCAACGTGCCACGACCCCGCAAGAACTTTACACCGACTCTGGCCGGCATGGCCAGACAGGCAACCAACTTTCAAGCCGGGGCCGGACGGACAGGTGGTATGGCAGACTCCGACACGGTGATGGCTCGGTTCGATACCCCGGACATCGACGACCTCCCAGAGGACCTGCAGGAGCGCATCGCGGAGGAAACCGAGCGCGCCGGCTTCACGCCGAACATCTTCCCGGCGATGGCGTATCGACCCTCGCATTTCCGGGCGTTTTTCGCGTACCACGACGCCCTGGTCGAGGAGACGGCGCTCGAACGTGAAGAGGTCGAGATGATAATCGTCGCCGTCAGCGGCGTCAACGACTGCCTCTACTGCGTCGTCGCCCACGGCGCGCTGCTGCGTATCTACGCCGACGCACCCAAGCTCGCCGAGCAGGTCGCCGCGAACCATCGGACAGCCGAGATCAACGAGACACACACGGCGATGCTCGATTTCGCGGTGAAACTGACCGAATCGCCCGCCCGTATCGAGGACGCGGACCTCGAACGGCTGGAGGACCACGGCTACAGCCGCCGCGCTATCTGGGACATCGGCAGCGTCGCTGCCTTCTTCAACCTCTCGAATCGCCTCGCACAGCTCGCCGACATCCGCCCGAACGACGAGTTCTACGACCTGGGCCGGTGATGCGGCCGGCGGCTGGCTGCGCTCTCACGCCGCCTCGGCGGGCTGCACCGAGCCAGCGCCACACTCCGGACAGGTCAGGCCCTCGACCGTCGCCGCGCGCTGTGCGAACTCAGTCCCGCAGTCGCCACAGCGGAACCTGTACTGTCGCTCTCCGGAGCCGAACAGCTCGGAGACCGTGTCAAGCACACCC
The DNA here is from genome assembly GCF_000336635.1 of Haloarcula japonica DSM 6131. GTDB lineage: Archaea > Halobacteriota > Halobacteria > Halobacteriales > Haloarculaceae > Haloarcula > Haloarcula japonica. The sequence goes on from NZ_AOLY01000039.1 coordinate 328,120, forward strand.
ATACTAGTACACTCAGCGTCGAAGCCCCAAAATCTTCCGGCTGAGATACATCTTCGACGGGGTTTGATACATATAGCATACGTCACAGCGCATATCTATACACCTAGTAGTTCTGGTCTTGCCTATCAGGGGCATCCACAGATGTATGAGCGAAACACTCTACCTGATGCAGAAAGACAGCGAAACGCGGATCGAGGTCGACACCGACGGCTACGACCGGATCATGGAGAACGGCAACGTCGTCGGCCACCACATGAGCAACCCCATCGTCAAACTGACGTAAGCTCGACGCAGTTCCGAGTCATCGCTGCTGACGCACAACATCCGGGAGTTTTTGCCGCTGGCTGTCGAAGCCGACTGCAATGAGTGACGCCGACGGCGGTCCGAAGCAGGTCTCGGACCCGGCCTACCACAGCGAGAACCACACGGCCGCCCAGACCTGCGGCTGGACGAAAAACGCCCTGCGCGGGGAGGGGAAGTGTTACAAGTACATTTTCTACGGCATCGAGTCCCACCGCTGCATCCAGATGACGCCGGTCGTGAAATGCAACGAGCGCTGCGTCTTCTGCTGGCGCGACCACGCCGGCCACGCGTACGAACTCGGCGACGTGGAATGGGACGACCCCGCGGCGGTCGCCGACGCCTCCGTGGAACTCCAGCGGAAACTCCTCTCCGGCTTCGGCGGCAACGACGAAGTCCCACGCGAGGTGTTCGACCAGGCGATGGAGCCCCGGCACGTCGCTATCTCGCTGGACGGCGAACCCACGCTCTACCCGCACCTGCCGGAACTCATCGAGGAGTTCCACGACCGCGACATCACCACGTTCCTCGTCTCCAACGGAACTAACACAGAGATGCTGGAGCGGTGTGACCCGACCCAGCTGTACGTCTCCGTCGACGCCGCCGACCGCCAGACGTTCGATTCGACGGTGCAAGCGATGGAAAACGACGCCTGGGACTCACTCATCGACACGCTGGACGTGCTGGCCGAGAAACACGACACCCGCACCGTCATCCGGACGACGCTGGTCAAGGGCCACAACATGCACCACCCCGAGTGGTACGCGGCGATGTGTGACCGGGCCGACGCGGACTTCGTCGAGATGAAGGCGTACATGCACGTCGGCCACTCGCGGGGCCGTCTCGACCGGGATTCGATGCCCGACCACAGCGAGGTCCGCGAGTTCACACAGGAGATGGGCGAGTACCTGCCCGACCACGACGTGCTGAAGGAGGTCGAAGATTCCCGCGTGGCGATGCTCGCCGAGGACGAGAACACGTGGGTCCCGAAACTGGAGAAGTCGAGCGAGTTCTGGGAGCAGGATTCGCTCGTGGAATACTGACGGTATCGTGCGACAAGAGACCACCATCACAGCAGTGTGACGGAGTCGAACGTGTTAGGCGGCGGTTTAAATTGTATCCAGCATGAACGGAAAGACGCGCTTCTGCTACCAACCCCGTACCAGTTTTTCTCCGTTCCAAAAGTGGAATGCATTCCACCTTCGGTATGCTTATCCGGCGGGAATCCCTATTGCAGTGCATGGCTGAATCAACGGGACAGGGCGTCGGTCGGGACGAACTGGCGACGCTGAAACTGCTCGCCCTCGACGGTGCGCTCGACGAATCGACGAAAGTGTCCTGTGCCGACCTCGCCGAACGGTTGGACGCCTCGAACCAGACCGCCTCACGGCGGCTCCAGCGGCTCGAAGACGCTGGATTGCTGGCCCGGGACATCGTCAGCGACGGGCAGGAGGTGGAGCTAACTGGCGACGGTGAGCGCCGCCTCCAGTCTGAGTACGCCGACTACCGGCGCATCTTCGAATCTGACGCCAGCGTCGATCTGACCGGCGTCGTTACCTCGGGGATGGGCGAGGGTCGCCACTACATCACGCTACCGGGCTACATGGAACAGTTCATCGAGCGGCTGGGGTACGAGCCGTTCGCGGGCACGCTCAACCTCGAACTCACGGCCGAGAGCGTCCGCAAGCGAGCGCGGATGAGCGCCATCGAGCCGGTCACCATCGAGGGCTGGGAGGACGACGAGCGGACGTACGGCCCCGCGTACTGCTACCCCGCCTCGATAGAGGGCAGCGACGGCGAGTACGAGCCGGCCCACGTTATCGCGCCCGAACGGACCCACCACGGCGAGGAGCAACTCGAAGTGATCGCACCCGAGAAGCTCCGTGGCGTGCTGGAACTGGCCGACGGTGACGAGGTGATCGTGCATGTCTCGGAGTGAGGAAACCGCCGTTGATGCCGACAGTGTGGCCGACGCCGTCGCCGCCTTCGCCCGCGGCGAACCGGTGCTGATCCACGACGCCGCCGACCGCGAAGGCGAGACCGACCTTATCTATCCGGCCGGCGCTGTCTCCTCCGAAGCCGTCGCCCGGATGCGCAACGACGCCGGCGGCCTCATCTGCGTTGCGCTCTCGGACCGCGTTGCCGAGGCGCTGGAGCTACCGTTCATGCAAGAGGTCCTCGACCACCCGACGGCGGCCGACCACGACCTCGCCTACGACGAGCGCTCCTCGTTCTCGCTGACGGTGAACCACCGCGACACGTTCACCGGCATCACCGACGACGACCGCTCGCTGACGATTCGGGAACTGGCTGCCGTCGCGGCGGACCCGGACCCGGACGTGTTCAGCGACGCCTTCCGGTCGCCAGGCCACGTCCACCTCCTCCGGGCGGCCCCGGACGGCCTTTCCGACCGCGAAGGTCACACTGAACTCGCGCTCGCGCTCGCGGCCGCGGCCGACCTGCCCGAGGCCGCCGTCGTCTGTGAGATGCTGGACGACGAGACCGGCGCGGCGCTGCCCCCGGCGGCGGCGCGGGCCTACGCCGAGCGTGAGGGACTGGTGTACGTCGAAGGCGCAAGCCTGCTAGAACGGTTCGACTGAAACTGGCGGCTGTAGCTGAGACATAATAGTCGCCACTCCGTAGCGCCAGGATTGTTGAGAGACCGGCATCCAACAGTATGAGAAGTGGGCAGCTACTGTTTATCGCCGATAGTCACGGAACCGGACCGAGGTTGCAAGTCAGAAGGGTGTATCCGCCGCCGCTGCAAGTTGTCTGAGACCGCTGGCGACGAGGTACAGCGCCGCTCCAGTGAGCAACGCGATACCCATGGCCCGAGAGAGCCCGGGGACCGGTGATTCGACGACACCGGAGAGATTGCGCGTGATGACCTCGGCCTGAATCAGGAGCAGGCCCAGCGGCAGCAACAGGACAGCGACGCTACGGTGGAGCGACCGCTTCAGCGAGGACATGTACAGTGCGGAGGGCCAGATTTCACTAAAGCGTTTGTGGTCGGCGGGGCAGTCCCCTATACTGGACATCCGAGGCAATGCGATCCTGACCCACGGGGTATCGTCAACACTCTTAACCACGGGAATCAATGGGGTAGATATGACACACGACGAGACAGCAGGAGGCATCACTCGCTGGCATCGAGACTGTCGACGTACCGGAGGGGTCGTGCGATGAGCGACCGTCCGGAGATGTTCGAGGGGACCGAGCGTATCTGGATGGACGGCGAGTTCGTCGACTTCGAGGACGCACAGACCCACGTTCTCACGCACGCGCTGCACTACGGCACCGGCGTCTTCGAGGGTGTCCGCTGTTACGACACTGAACAGGGGCCGGCCATCTTCCGCTGGGAAGAACACCTCGACCGCCTGTACAAGTCCGCAAAGCCCTACGACCTCGACATCGAGTTCACCAAGGACGAACTCACTGAGGCGACGACAGAACTCATCGCGTCGGAAGGGTTCGAGTCGTGTTACATCCGCCCCATCGTCTACTACGGCTTCGACTCGCTCGGCGTGAGCCCGAAAGACTGTCCGACGAAGACCACCATCGCAGCGTGGCCGTGGGGCGCGTATCTAGGCGAGGAAGCGCTGGAGGAGGGCGTCGACGTGATGGTGTCGTCGTGGCGTAAGCACGCCTCCAGCCAGATTCCGACCAACATCAAGACCACGGGGCTGTACGTCAACAGCATGCTCGCCGGCGAGGAGGCCCGCCGCAACGGCTACACCGAGGCCATCGTCCTGAACAAGGAGGGTAACGTCGCCGAAGGCCCGGGCGAGAACATCTTCATGGTCCGGGACGGCGAGATCTACACCCCCGGATTGGCCGAGAGTATCCTCGAAGGCATCACCCGCAACACCGCAATCACGCTTGCCGAAGAGATGGGGTACACCGTCCACGAGGAGGCGACTATCTCCCGCGGTGAGCTATACACCGCTGACGAACTGTTCTTCACCGGGACAGCGGCGGAGGTCACGCCCATCCGGAGCGTCGACGACAACGAGATCGGCGAAGGGACGAAGGGGCCGGTCACCGACGAACTCCAGTCGGCCTTCTTCGACGTGATCGAGAGCGGCGACCGCGAAGAATGGTTCCACTACGTCTGACGGTCGCTGAGCGGCGCTGTTAATCGTCCGCGATCTCTTCCTCGTCCGCGACCGGTATCGGCGTGGCGTTGCTGCGGTCGGTGTCGCCGAAGCCGGCACTGAGGATGCGTGTCAGGGCTTCCTCGACGCGTTCATCGATTTCCTCGTAGCGGTGCGGTTCGACCTCAACGACGTAGCCGGTCGTGATGTTCGGCGCTGTTGGCAGGAAGAGCACGTCACGGCCGTCGTCAGTCGTCTGCCCCGTTTTGAACGCCGTCATCCGCATCCCGTCCCACACTTCGAGTTTCACCGGCGCTTGGAGGTCTTCGGTTCCCCCGACAGCCGTCTCGACCGCCATCTTCGAGGCGTTGTACACCACCCGGAGCCCGGGGACGTGGTTCATCGCGTCGTCGATGGCCCGTTCGACGATGTCCCCGAAGGCCGTCCGCATCAGATAGCCGATGGAGAACACGATGAGGACGAAAATGATCAGCGTCGTGAACACCCGTGCGAGTTCGACAGACGGCTCTCCCGAAGGGAGTCCAAGCGCCGACAGCAACTGGCTGTCGATGGCGTCGATGACCGCTGCGGACGCGAGAATCGAGTAGAGATAGAGAATGACGTACGCTGTCACCAGAAGCGGCAACAGGATAATAAGGCCGCTCGCGAAATCGCGCTTCCACGACGTTGAGGAGGCCATACAGATATCTATCGGGCGCGGGATATGAGCGCTTTCCTTTACTGTGTGAACTACTACTCACACGGTTTCTGACGGAGGAGTGTGACGGGAACCACCGCTGCGGCTACCACTCGGCGACGCTGCCGTCGTCGTGTCGCCAGACCGGGTTGTGCCAGTCGACCTCCTGTTGGGACTGTTCCCGGAGGAACGCCTCGTCGATGTCGATTCCGAGGCCAGGGTCGGTGGGCACGGTGACGAACCCGTCCTCGTAGTCGAACACGGACGGGTCTTCGAGGTAGTCCAGCACGTCCGTCGTCTCGTTGTAGTGGATGTTGATGCTCTGCTCCTGGATGAGTGCGTTGGGCGAGCAGGCATCGACCTGCACACACGAGGCCAGCGCGACCGGACCGAGCGGACAATGGGGGGCCATCGCTACGTCGTAGGCCTCGGCCATCGACGCGATCTTGTACACCTCGGTGATGCCGCCGGCGTGGGAGAGGTCCGGCTGGATCACGTCGACGGCGCCGTCCTCGAACACCTCCTTGTAGTCCCACCGCGAGTACATCCGCTCGCCGGTCGCGATGGGAATGTCGGTGTGGGCCGCGAGCGCCGGCAGCGCGTCGTTGTGCTCTGGCAGCACCGGCTCCTCGATGAACATCGGCTCGTGGGGCTCTAGCGCGGACGCCAGGCGCTTGACCATCGGCTTCGTGACGCGGCCGTGGAAGTCGACGCCGATGTCGACCTCGGGACCGACGGCCTCTCTGACCTCCCGGAGGCGAGTCGCGGCGGCCTCGACCGCCGCCGGGTTGTCGACGCGCTCGATTTCGGGCGTCGCGTTCATCTTCAGCGCCGTGAACCCGGCGTCGACCTGCTCCTGTGCGGCGCTGGCCACGTCGGATGGCTCGTCGCCGCCGATCCACTGGTACACCCGAATCCGGTCCCGGGCCTGGCCGCCAAGTAGCTGGTGGACCGGCGCGCCGAGTTGCTTGCCCTTGATGTCCCACAGCGCCTGGTCGATGCCGGCGATAGCGGACATCAAGACCGGGCCGCCGCGGTAGAAGCCACCGCGATACATCGCCTGCCAGTGGTCCTGAATGTTCTCAGGGTTCTTCCCAACGAGATAGCTGTCCAGCAGTTCCTCGACGCCCGCACGCACCGTATGCGCCCGTCCCTCAACAACGGGCTCGCCCCAGCCGACGGTGCCGTCGGCCGTCTCCAGTCGGAGGAAGAGCCAGCGGGGCGGCACCTCGAACAGTTCGTAGTCGACGATGCGGTTGCCGCTCGCGTCCTCGGCTGTCATTTCAACGTCCCCCAGACTGTGTCATGTGACTTAGTCTCACGGAAAGCGCTACGTGGCGGTTCAAGACGCTCTACGGCGATTTTTCCGCTCATGTGACAGACCATAGGTGACACTTATTTAGTCGTTGTGTCATTCCCAAAGCGTCCTCAGCCGCCAATATCCCGCTCAGCCCTCGAATTGAGTGCCGATGACCCTACCGCTCACGATGGCGCTCCCACGTGCGGACGAGCCCGGCAAGCGTCTCGTTCACGGGCACCGGTTCCGTCGCGGTATCGACGACGTAGCCGTTGATGGCGTCTATCTCGGTTTGCTGACCGGCCGAGATATCCTGATACATCGACGAGTGATTGGCGGCGGTGTCATCGACGACACGCTCGACGAGCGACACCGCACGCTCGTCGGGGAGGTCGATGTCCTGTTCGCGGGCAACAGCAGCTGTCTCACGGGCGGCGTCCGCGGCGATAGCGTCGGCCGGCGGGTCGGCCAGCGCGCCGTTCTCCACCCGGGCGAGCGCCGTCACCGCGTTGATGCCGGCATTGACCGCGAGTTTCTCCCAAAGGCGGGTCGGCATGTCCGCCGCGACGGTCGTCTCGATGCCCGCTGCACGGAACGCCGCTCCGACATCGTCGGCGACTGCGGACCGGCCGCCGTTGCGGTCCCCCAGCACGATTTCGCCGCGGCCGGTGAACGCGACGGTACCCGGCTCTCGAAGTCGCGCGCCGTAGGAGCACGTCCCTGCCAGCACCGGACAGTCGAGTTCGGCGGCCAACTGCGACTCGTTGCCCATTCCGTTCTGCAGCGAGAGACAGGCGTCGAGGGCGCAGTCCGCGAGGTCCGTCGCAACGGCGGCGGTGTCGTAGGCCTTGACCGTCACCAGTGCGAGGTCGGCACGGTCCGGCACCACCGTCTGTGCGTTCGGGTGGACCCGAAACTCCTCGGTCCCGACGACGGAAAGGCCACGCTCGGTAACGGCGCTCACGTGTGGCTCGCGGCCCACGAGCGTCACGTCGTGTTCGCGGGCGAGCAGGCCACCGACGAGGCTGCCGAGGCTCCCGGCTCCGACGACGGCGATATCCATACCGACGAGCAGGGACGGCCCGGACAAAAACCCATCACCGGCAGGCGAAATCAGCACGCACTTGGCTGTGAGTGGTGAACCAACGAGTATGGGCGACTCCGACGACGCCGAGGCAGTAGTTCGGGCCATCGACGAAATCGGTATCGACCGACTGACCGAGACAATCGTCACGGCGTGGGAGGGCATCGGTGGCGGCGTCAAACCGGGGCCGACCTGGCCGGAAGACGAAACCAGGCGTGGGTTCGAACTGGCCGACCCCGACGAGGCGGTCGGGCTGGACGTGCTCGCAGCGGTGCTGGACGCGTCACCGCGATCCCCCGCAAAAGCGTTCGTCCACCTCGGTGTCGGACGGCGAGACACCCCCCAGCACGAACGGTTTGCTGTCGAGACACTCGCGGGCCACACCGACGTTTCGGCTACCGATACACACACGACTGGGACGGTGCCGATGACGGCAGAGACGTTCGACGCGCTGGCGCGAGTCTATGGGGGGACACTGGTGTACGTCGTCATCGGTGACGAGGACGGACGGGCGATTCTCGAACTCGACTGGACGACGCTCCGGTTCTCGCTCCCGCCGTCGGCCGCCGAGACAGTACAGGAGACAGTCGGACTGGCCGTCGCAGAGCGATTCGAGCAGACGTAATCACTGCCACGTATACGGTCGGTGGTTCCAGACAGCCACCGAGCCGTCTCAATCTTCCTGCCAGTAGTAGATGTCCTCTTTTGGCGCGTTGCAGGACGGGCATTCGTCGGGGATGTCCTCTATCTGTCCCATTTCGCCGCATTCCCAGCAGCGCCACATCAGTTCGGCCTCGCCCGCGGCCCCGGCGCTGAGATGCTCGCTCGACATCGCTTCGATGCCGTCCTCGACCGTGACGTAGAACCCGTGTTCGTCGAACCCGCGGATGGTTCCGAGTTCGTTACCGTCCTCGTCGTACACCGTCTGTCCGAACGAATACTCCTCGCTTTCGATGTTCGTTGTCATGTCAGCCATACATAGAGCTAGTCGGTCCGAGATGTGTTAAATGCTAGCGTGAGCCGAGAATTGCATGATCAACGAGCCGACCGAGGGAGAGAAGATCGCCCAGTCAGCCCCTGAGACGCCTGCGTCGCTACCGCGAGAACAGGCTGTTGTGGACCGGCGCGAAGTCGCTCTCCTGGGAGTCCTCGACAACCGAGTCGGTGACGGCGTTGCCGTCGACGCCGGCATCGAGGAAGTCCGCGAGCGGTGGCCCGACGTTGTCCGGTTCGACCAGAAACGCGTCGTGGCCGTGGTCGGAGTCGATGACGTGGTGGGCGACGTTCGCCTCAGCCTCCCGAAGCGAGTCGGCCAGTGCCTCGGCCTGCTGGGTGGTGAAGTGCCAGTCGGCGGTAAAGGACATCACCAGCGCGTCGCCATCGAAGGCCGCCAGTGCGTTCGCGTCGGACTCGAACCCGGCGGCGAGGTCGTAGTTGTCCATCGCACGGGTCAGGTAGAGGTAGCTGTTGGCGTCGAAGCGCTCGGTGAACTTCTCGGCGTTGTAATCGAGGTACGACTCCACGTCGCGGTACGGGAAGAACGCGCCCGCGGCGTCAGTCGGGAACGTGCGAACGGCATCCCGGCCGGCGGCGCGGCGGCCGAACCGCCGCTCCATCGACGCCTTCGAGAGGTACATCACGTGGCCCAGTTGGCGGGCCAGCGCCAGGCCGTCGCTGGGCGGGTCCTGGTCCTCGCCGTAGTAGTGGCCCTGGTTCCAGTTCGGGTCGGTCGTGATGGCTCGCCGGGCGATGGCATCGAGCGAGAGGCACTGTGTGTCCAGTCGCGCGGCCGCGGCGATGGGAACGATACGGTCGACGTGGTCCGGGTGGCGCTTAGCCCACTCCAAGACGTTCATGCCGCCGACGCTGCCGCCGACGACGGCGTGGAGGTGCGGAATCCCGAGTTCGTCAAGGAGTGCTCGCTGGGCTTCAGTCCAGTCTGTGACGGTGACCGGCGGGAAGTCAGTGCCGTAGGGCTCACCCGTCTCCGGGTTCTCGCTTTTCGGTCCCGTCGAGCCGTAACAGGAGCCCGGGACGTTCGCACAGACGACGTAGTACTCCGTGGTGTCGATGGCCTTGCCCGGCCCGACGATGTCGTCCCACCAGGCGCGGGCCTGATCGGCACTGTCGACCCGGTCGCGGCCGGCGACGTGGGCGCTGCCGGTCAGGGCGTGACAGACCAGCACCGCGTTGTCGCCGTCGAACTCCCCGTAGGCCTCATAGGTAATTTCCAGATCCGGAATCGTCTCCCCGCAGTCGAACTCGAACTCACCGAGCGAGACGGTGTCGTGGTCGACGTTCATGTCACGCGGTCGATTGTAGCGTCGATGTCTGCGATGATGTCCTCGGGGTCCTCGATGCCGACGCTGAATCTGAGGAGGTCCGGCGTGACGCCGCTGGCGCGCTGTTCTTCCTCGCTGAGTTGGGCGTGAGTGGTCGAGGCCGGATGGATGACCAGCGTCTTGGCGTCGCCGATGTTGGCGAGGAACTGGGCGAGCTCCGTCTCCTCGCAGAACCGTCGGCCGGCGTCGTAGCCGGCTTCCAGTCCGAACGTAACGATGCCGCCAAATCCGCCGGAGAGGTACTGCTGTGCCAGGTCGTGGGTCTCGTGGCTCTCCAGTCCGGGATAGGTGACCCAGGCGACCTCGGGGTGGTCTTCGAGGTGCCGTGCGACGGTCATCGCATTCTCGCAGTGGCGGTCCATCCGCAGGGAGAGCGTCTCGGCACCTTGGAGGGTTGCCCAGGCGTCGAAGGGCTTCTGACCATCGCCAAGCGAGCGGAGCGCGCGCTGGCGGGCGGCGACGGAGAAGGCGCGGTCCCCGAAGGCATCGGTGAAGTTCTTGCCGAAGGCCTCGTTCTCGCCGCCCAGCTCCGGGAACTTCTTGGGATACTCGTCCCAGGGGAAGGAGCCGCCGTCGACGAGGACGCCGCCGACGGTCGTCCCGGAGCCGTGGATCCACTTCGTCGTCGACTCCCAGAGGAGGTCGACACCGTGGTCCAGCGGGTTACAGAGCGCCGGCGTTCCGAACGTATTGTCGACGAAGACGGGCACGCCGTGGTCGTGGGCCACCTCTGCGATTTCCTCCATCGGCGGGGTGACCAGCGAGGGGTTGCCGATGGTCTCGAAGTGGACGTAGGCCGTGTCCTCGTCGATGGCCTCGGCGTAGGCGTCCGGGTCGAGCGTGTCGACGAACCGCGTCTCGATGCCCCGCCGGCTGGCGGTCTTCGAGAAGTACGAGTGCGTTCCGCCGTAGATAGAGGAGGCCGTCACGATGTTGTCGCCGTTGGCCGCGAGGACGAACGTCCCGGCGTCGAGCGCAGCCATCCCCGACCCCGTCGCGACGGCGTCGACGGCGTTTTCCAGCGACGCGATGCGGTTTTCGAGCATCCGCACTGTCGGGTTGTCGAACCGCGAGTAGACGTTGCCGTCGTCATCTAGGGCGTACCGGTCGGCCGCGGTGTCGGCGTCCTCGAAGACGTACGACGAGGTCTGATAGATGGGCGGCGCGCGTGCCCCCGTCGCCGGGTCCGGCTCCTCCTGGCCGGCGTGGACACAGCGCGTCCCGAATCCGTAGTCGTCAGTCATGTGTGGTATGCATATATCTCTAGCTATCTATAACTCAGAGTTACGGCAATACTCTCTTATTGTGGTGGTATGACACGGAATCAGTTCGCCTGCCGGCGGAACCGAGGGAGAGGGTATTTGTCGGTGGCTGTCTACACGCCGGTATGGACCACGACACTGCCGGACGAACCAGCCGACAGATCCTCGACGCCGTCGGCAGTGCCGTCATCGCTGACGACCACTTCCTCGAAACCGTTATGACCGGGATCCTCGCTCGGGGGCACGTCCTGCTGGAGGACGTGCCGGGCACGGGCAAGACGCTCACCGCCCAGTCGTTCGCGACGGCGCTCGACCTCTCGTTCAAGCGGGTGCAGTTCACGCCGGATCTGCTCCCGTCCGACATCACCGGCTCGAACGTGTTCAACGAGGCCACCGGCGAGTTCGACTTCCAGCCCGGCCCCGTCTTCGCCAACGTCGTGCTGGCCGATGAGATCAACCGCGCCCCACCCAAGACCCAGGCCGCGCTGCTGGAGGCGATGGGCGAGAAACAGGTGACCGTCGACGGCGTGACCCACGACCTGCCCGAACCGTTCTTCGTCATCGCCACACAGAACCCCGTTGAGCAGGAGGGTACCTTCGGCCTGCCCGAGGCCCAGCGGGACCGCTTCATCGTCAAAACGTCGATGGGCTACCCCGACTTCGGCGGCGAGCGCGAACTCATCGACCGGCGGGCCGACCGTACGGCCCAGGCCCCGAGCGTCACCAACGTCATCGACGGAGAGCGGCTGCCGGCGCTGCAGCGGACCGTCGAATCGGTTACCGTCGACGGCACGCTGCGGGACTACGTCGTCGAACTCGGCCGCGCCACCCGCGAGGACGACCGCGTGGACGTCGGCGTCTCGCCCCGTGGCATCCAGCGGCTGTTCGAGGCGACCCGCGCCGCCGCGGTCCTCGACGGCCGCGACTACGCCGTCCCGGACGACGTGAAGAGCGTCGTCGAGGAGGCGTTCGCCCACCGACTCGTGCTGACCGCCGACGCGGGCGTCCGCGGCGTCGACCCGGTGACCGTCGTCGACGACGTGCTGGACCGCGTCGAGGTGCCGGCCGTCAGCCCCTGAGCGTTTCGGGGCCGCCCGGTGGCACAGGCGCTCCAGCGGTCGCTACCGTATCGCAGCCACCAGCGCCAGCACGGCGACGATACAGACTACGAGGCCTGCCACGGCGACTGACGGCTCGACAGCAATAGAACCACGAGCGACGCTGGAGAAGCCCAGTGTCGCCGCCGCGCCGACGCCGCCGACCGCGACGGTTCCACCGGTGTGGACGATCTCGGTGCGGCGCGTCGCGGCCCCGGTACCGACTTCGTGTCCCAGCGTCATCCCGAAGGAACCGGCGTCCCAGACGACGACCGCACCGATCAGCCCCACGAGCACCAGCCACGTCGGAGGGTCGAGCGTCGCAGCAAAAGCGCTCGCACCGAACAACCCGGCGGCGGCGAGCGTGACGCCCGCCGTCCGTTCGCGGAGGTAGCTTGTCGCCAGCGCCACCCAGAGCTGTCCAACTGCGCCGACGACGAAAAACAGCGCTACGACGGCCAGTGCCAGCGTGACTGTCTCTGGGCCGTACACGTCCAGTATCGGAACGAAGAGCTGTTCGACGGCCGCGGCGGCCGGCGTCGTCCGAAGCGCCGTCTCGATGGCATCGACTGCCGGCCCCGCGACTGCAACCACGCCGAGCGTGATGACACCGCCGCCAACGTAGGGCGCGAGGACGGTCCCGACACGGTCGGCCGAACTCTGAACCGTCCGCCGGAGGAACCAGACAGCGACCGAAACGGCCGTCCCGCTGAGGAACAGCCACCAGAGGAGGCCACGGAGGCCCGGGGCGGCCGTGACTGCGACGATGAAGTCGTACAGGACACGCGGGAGCAACGCGGCCATAGACTCCTGGCCGAGGCCGAGTTCGAACAGGCCGGCGACCGGAGCGACCAGCAGGGCGAGCCGCCCCGTCCACCGCAGCGTCCGCTCGACGGCGTCGACGGTCCCGCCGAGGTCGGGCGCGTCGCTCGTCTCCGGGACGAGTTCGGCCAGCGGTAGAGAATCGACGCCCCGGGCCAGCGCCGCGGCGGCGAGGGCGAGCAACAGGCTGAAGATAGCGATATGCGTTCGCCCAGGGACCGGGTCGAACACCGGCCCCAGCACCCGAGTGAGGGCCTCGCCGGTCAGTTGCTGGACACCCGGAGTCCCGGCGTTTGACTGCAAGAAGTCGACGGCACCCCGCGTGAACAGCACGAGGGCAACGGCGAACGGAACAACGGTCGTCCGCACGACGACGCCGCCGTAGGTCTCGACCCGCTCAGTGTCGACGACGCCGCGGGTGGCCGCGGTCGCGCCGAAGACAGCGGTCAAACAGCCCAGGACGACGAACACCTGCGACAGCAGCGTGACGACCGCCGGTCGGATGGCGGCCTGCGAGGCTGCAGGGAACAGTTCGGCACCGAGCGAGACGACCGTCCCACCGGTGGCGACGGAAAGCCCGACGGCGACTGGGAGTGCGAGGACACTGGCCAGTACGGTCCCGACCGCCTGCCAGCGGTCCCAGCCGCTCAGCCACAGCGATAGCGCCAGCACGACGCCGGTCGCCGTACCGACGAGGGCTGCCCGGTTGGCGGAGACGGTTCCCAGCAGTCCCGCGACCAGCAGCGCTGTCACGCCGACGACGATAGCGAGGCTGGTCCGGGGCATCCGGGTCGAGAGTGTGGTGTGGTCGTCCATGGTTACACGCTGAACAGGTCCGCGAGCGAGGCCCGCAGCGCCACGTCGATGGGGCTGTCGAGGTCCCAGTCGATGACGGTCGCGCCGGACAGTTCGGCCCGCTGGAGGCGAGCGGCGCGTTCGGTGCTCGCGACAGCCGCACCGAGCGAATCCCCGCGGGCCAGCGACGGACTCACGAGCGTCGTCGGGTAATCGCGGACCGCGAGTGACGACACCAGCGAGACGGGCCAGTCGTCGGCGGCCGGCGAGAACACGACTACCTGCGCGGTCGGCGGGAGCCGAGCGAGCACGGCGAGCAGGTCCGGGTCCTCGATGGTGCCGCCGTCGGCCGTCGTCACCCTCGCAGCTTCGCCCCGAGGCTGCTGTGGGGACTCGTCCTCAGACGCATCAGCGTCATCGGCCGTGTCGGTGTCTGACTGCCGGGCCGCGGCGCGGCCCACGCTGTCGAACACCTGCCTCGCGTGGGCGGCCGCGTGACCGCCCGAAGCGTCGACCCACGCCAGCCCGTCGGGACCGAGGCCGCCGGGGACATCCGCTTCGGCCAATCCGACGGCACAGACGCTCGCGACGACGCTGGTCCGGGAGAGCGCATCGAACAGACGCTCGGCGGCGTAAGCCGATAGTTCGGCTCCAGTCGGGAATCCCGGCTCCGGCGTCACGTGGGCCGGCGGCCGCGCATCCACGACCAACACCGTTCTGACGGCCTGTTCCTCCCGATAGTCGATAGTCGTCAGTTCGTCGGTCTTGGCGTAGCGCCGCCAATCGATGCGGTTGACCGGGTCACCGGGCTGGTAGCTCCGCGTCGAGTGGAACTCAAGCCCGCTTCCGCCGGTGTCGGTCGGAAGTGTGCCCGCCCGCGGGAGCGTCGCGTCGGCCATCGGCACCTCGGAGACGGTGTTCGAGCAGGTCAGGGACCCGTCGCCGGCCACGGGCAGGTCGACGGTCACCTCGTCGCTGGCCGACAGCGTCCGCACCCGCACCGCGGCGGTGTCGAACGTGTAGGTCCCGCGCTTTGCCATCACGGCGTAAGATAGCGTCGCGCTCTCGTCGGGCCGTAGCGACGTACAGAGCCGCGGCGACCCCTCAACGACGGCCAGTTCCTCGGGCACGCCGTCGATGACCCGTACATCGGTCAGCGAACTGCTACCAGTGTTTGTGAGGGTGAGTTCAACCGCGACCGGCTCGCCCGGCGTCGGCTGTGCGTCAGAAACGGACCGAGCTGCTTGCAAGTCGGTTCCCGCCGGTAGCCGCGAGAGCGCACCGTAAGCCACGTATATGAGCGGGATTGCGGTCGCCGCGAGCAACAGCGGCTCGGCAGTCAACAGCGAGACGCTAACGAGAAACAGCGCGGCCGCGAGGCCGCCGCTCCAGCGCCGCACGCGGCGGTGCATCGTCAGCGCTCACCTCCGGACACCTGCTCGATAGCATCGACCGTCCGGCGGATGCGGCGGCGGCGCTCGCTCTCCGGGTCAAGCCATAGACGGAGCCGGGCCAGCAGCGACTGCGGTTCGTCCGGAGCGAGCAGCGCCGCCGCGACGGCGTCGTCGGTCCACGTCCCAGCACGCACTGCCTGGTGGGCGGACGCCTGCGAGACACCGGCTCCGATAGCATAGGCCGTCGTCGCTGCCGCGGTGAGGCGTTCGGTAACCGTGTCCATCGCCGCGTCGTCGCCAGCGACGGCGTCGTCGATGGCCGTATCGATGTCAGCAGCGAATATCCGTCTCTCCGTCGCTGTCACGTCTTCCGGCGGACTGTCGACGGCCACGTCGAAGGCGGTCGATGAGCCACCACCGAGCCAGCCGGCGAGGACCGCATAGAGCCCAACGGTCAGACTTCCGGCGAGGAGGGCGGTCGTCGGGGCAACGTTACCGAACACGGCGACCAGCGACTCGCCAGCGGCCGTCGGTGCGAAAACAAGGGAGGCCGCGACCGCGGTTGCCAGCAGCCCCACAGTCCCGAAAACGACCGTTCGTAGGCGCATCAGGCCCGCCTCTCCGTCGCATCGTCAGTATCGTTGGTCGCGCTGGACTGTTGCCCGGCGGCCGCCTCGATGTGCCGGATGGCGTCCTCAACGGCCGCGACGTGCTCCTGTGGGTCCCGCTGGCCGTACTCGACCGCCCGGAAGGCGTCCCGGACCGTCCGAACCGCGGCCGGCGGGAGGCCGTCGCGTTCGATGGCGTGGGTCGCGATTTCGCCGGGCGTCCGCGTCCAGTACCGCCGAAGGGAAACGTGGGTCAGGAAGCGCGTCCACGCCTCGCGGATGGTGACGCGAGCCGCAGGCGTTCCGTTGCCACCGTTTGATTCAGTTGTGGAGACCGCTGCTGCCGCATCGCTGGCTGCGTCTTCGGCTGCTGCAAGGCGGTCAGTGAGCCACGCTCGCAACGCTTCGAGCAGCGCCGCCGGCGACCGGTGCCCGGTAAGCAGGTCACGGAGCGCCGTGGCAGTGAGTCCGAGTCGCGTTCGGAAACGACCCAGCAGATCATCGGTAACCACCGCAACGCCGACAAGCGCCCCGACGGCGAGTTCGCGTGCGGCCCGTATCCATTCCCATATCGTCCCCGGCGTGACGTTCTGCCGTCGAGCGCCGACAACCGTCCCGGCGAGGAGAACGCCGAAACCCAGCACGACGCCCGCGGCGTTGACGAACAGGCCGCTGACGGTCGTCGTGGCCGTCTGGCCGTACTTCGAGACCGTAATCGTGGCACTGGCCGCGAGCGGCATCCTGACCGTCACCTGACCGGCCGCGCCGGTCCGTGCCGTCGGCTCGCCGCCGAGTGTAACTGTGGCGTTCGTGACCGGGTCCCCGCCCATCGTCGCGTTCACCGTCTGGCCAGCGACGGGGAAGGCCAGTGGGAGCGACGGCGACGTTGCTACGGAAAGCCGTTCGAGTACGACAGTCGTGTTACCGCTGACGGCGTCGCGCTCGACGGCAACCGAGACGTTGCCGGGTTCGGTCGGGAGTACGACCGTTGCCCGCCCCTGCCGGTCCGTCGTCGCCGTCTGCTCGCCATTGAGCAAGACATCGCCGTCCCGCACCGGCACACCGTCGACGGTCGCGGTGACAGTTACCTCGCCGCCGGTGACCTGTTCGCCGGTGATGCTCACCGACGCGGTCGTGTTCAGTTCGTAGCTCGCATTCGTCGACTGCTGGGCCTGCGGGCCGGTCACAGCGAAGGCGCGAGTGCTGTCACGCGGGACCGACGGAGCGACGAGCGAATCCGTGTCACCGGATGCATCGACAGTGATCGTCAGTTCGGCTTCGTAGGGAACCGTCCCGGAAACGGTGCCGTCCGGCCCCGTCGTGCCCACCCGCTCACCGTTGAAGTACACGTTGGCTCCCTCGACCGGTGCGCCGTCACGGGTCACCGTCGCAGCAACCGCCGCGCCCGGCGTCGCCGTCCGGTTGAGTTCGATGACGAACTCGCCGGACTGCGAGACCGTCTGTCCGTCGCCCGAGTCGCCGGTGCCGTCGTTCTCACCGGTCCCGTCTGTACCCGTCTCAGTGCCCTCGGTTCCGCCGCTGTCAGATTCCTGCCCAGCCCCGCCAGTCGGGGCTTCGGTCTGTGGCTCGTCCGTCGGCGTCCCGACGGCGAACTCCTCGTCAGGGCTTCCGGACTCGGCAGCGCTGTAGTCCTGGCTACTGTTTTGCATCGCCTGCTGTTCGGACGCCAGGCGCTCCTGCCCCGGCGTCGGGTCAAACTTCACCCAGCCGACATCCTCGAAGTACACCTCGACCCACGCGTGGGCGTTCATGCCGCGAACGGTGTACTGGTTCTGGCCGGTCCGCTCGCCGGTCGAGTAGCCGACGACGTAGCGCGCCGGGATGTCCTGACTCCGCAGCATCACCACCATCGACGTAGCGAAGTACTCGCAGTACCCCTCGTCCATCTGGAAAATGAACTCCGAGGCCACGTCGTCCTCGGGCGGCTGACTGACGTTCAGCGAGTAGTTCTTGTTCGCCTCTAGCCACCGCTCGATGGT
Source organism: Haloarcula japonica DSM 6131 (assembly GCF_000336635.1). GTDB lineage: Archaea > Halobacteriota > Halobacteria > Halobacteriales > Haloarculaceae > Haloarcula > Haloarcula japonica. Next base: position 345,912 of record NZ_AOLY01000039.1, read on the forward strand.
CGCCGCCGTCTCGTACGGCGAGTCGCTGTCCTCGGTCAGCCGGTCGGTGAACGGCCCCACCTGTGCCGAGGTCGACGCCGGGACGCCCGTGTATCGCGATTCCACGGTATCGGGGTAGTCCCGGCCGCTCGTCCGCAGCACTTCCGGGTCGTCGGGAGGTGTCACGCTTGTCGCGCTGTATGTCGTTCCGGCAGGGAGCGGTCGCTCGGACGTGACCGCGCCGTACTCGGTGACCATTACGTCGTCACGGGACACCGATTTCGGCCGCCAGACGGTCGGCAGTGACGTGGCGGACTTGGCCAGTCGCACCTCGTAGTCGACCGTCGTGTCGGCCATCCCGTCGACCGCCATCGGCCCCTCGTAGGCCTGCGGGTCCGCGCGTCCGTCCCACCCCGTACCGGTGTACGTCTCGTACGCGCCGGTCCGCCAATACGCCGGCTCAGAACTCGTGACGGTGAAATGCGGGTCTGTCTCCTGTGACTGATACGGGCTGCCGTCGCCGCCAATCGAGCCCCCGACATCGGTCTGGCTCCCCGGGTTCAGCGCGCCGAGTTGGCCGCCGCTGCCGCCGGCTGCGGTCCCGCCAGCCTCCCCGAACGGGTTCTCCTGCGGGAGCGGGACAAGAGACTCTAGCGGGCTCTGTGTCCCACCAGGTGCCAGAATCGGGAGCGTCGCCGCTGCCAGCACCACGGCCACGACACACACGGCGGTGAGGAGGACACGGAGGTAATCCCGGTCTGCCGATACGTCGTCGAACGGCGAGTCGTCGGAGCCCACGTCGGATTACCGTATCGTCCCGGCGCTGTCGGCATAAATCTGCTGTCAGCGGCGGGGACGGTGAGACCTGGCGTCTCGTTCTATCGTCTGGAGCGCCACATCGACAGCAAATAGACATCCAGAGATTCACTAATCGGCGTTAGCTAGGCCGTACAGTTCAGGTATTGACGAATACGTACGGTTCAGACAGCTATTATAAGCGGTTATTGCGAGCGACCGGGCAGCCATGCATGCATGACCATTGACAGGAGCGGCACCGGTACTGGGTCACGACAGTCGGGCTGGCAGGCGTCACGTCGGTCCGTGCTGTCGAGTATCGGTGCTGCAGCAGGTATCGGACTATTCAGCGGCGACGGGCAGGCACAGACGGGGGCTGGACTGTCAGGGGCGGGAGCGCTGTACCTCGTCACGACGGGAGCGGGCCAATCAAACGGGAACGGCAGCGGAAACGGGACGGAGTATCGTGTCCTTGCTGCCGGCGGCAGCGTCGCGTTCTCGACCGGCGGTACTGCCGATGAGGCATTCCAGTATGCCTTCGACAACGTCCCGGACAGCGGCGGGGCCGTTATCGCTAGCGCCGACACCTTCCGCTTTGGTGGGCCAGCGACGATGGGCGACAACACCGCGCTGACCGGCCAGCAGGGGACCCGCTTCGTCGCGTCACAGACGGGAACGGGCGAGGACCCCGCGCCGTCGGAGTCCCAGTCGAACCCGCTGCCGGCCGGCCACGACATCGTTCGCGTGCGTGGTGACAATACTGCCGTCACTGGCATCGAATTCGACGCCAACGGAACGCAACTGGACAACCAGGCCGTTCAGGCTGACGAGTGCGACGGCGTTTACATCGCCCGCAACCGAACGGTGAACGGCTTCCAGATGGCGCTGTCGTTCACGCGGTGTACCGGCGTGACGGTCGAGCACAACGAGGTCATCAACCCGAACTGGTACGGCATCACCAGCCGGGCCGCCCCGACCGGCAGCGACCGGGACCTCCGGCAGTCCAGCGACGTTGTCATCGCCGGAAACCGCGTCGTCGGCGTGAAGTTCAACAACATCGCCCCGTACAACGTCTCGAACTTCGCCGTCGTGGGCAACGTCGCCGTCGACGGCGGCCACAGCCTCATCGCCTGCTCGCCGGCCCAGCGCGGAACTATCGTCGGAAACGTCTGTCGGGACCTGACCGAGTTCGCACCCGACCCCGGCGGCGAGGCGGGCATCGAAATCGAGTACAAGGAGACCCACCTCCGAGACGAGGTGGCCGGGACCCCCGAAGCCCGGTCGTCCGACATCACCATCTCGGGCAATCAGGTCGACAACTGCCCGGTCGGCATCCTCGCTCGAACAGTACCGGCAGATGCGGACAACACTGACGCACGGGCCGAGGAGCGACCGTTCAGTTTCACGATTACTGGCAACACCGTCAGCGACGCGTCGGCGGCCGGCATCCGGCTCCGGTCGGGCGACGCGGGCGTAGTGGCGACGAACACGGTTCGGAACGCCGGGACTGCAGTCGACATCGACGAGGAGTTCACCGCAAGCATTGAGCAAGGGTTGAACGTAACCCGGTAACGGCGGTTCGAGCGGGGGTTGTAAGATATAAACCGCCGGCACGCAAACGACACAGCAATGACTGACGACGAGGAGACGGTCCAGTGCTGGCTGGTCGAACGCTCCAGTTTCGGCGACGAGCGGATGGTGACGCTCATCTACGCGCCCCCGGAGGGCGACCGCCACCTGACCAAGCAACTCTCGCCGAACCTGCTCAGGCGCAAGCGGATCACGGCAGCCACCGACGTCGAACCCGAGCGGCTCGAACCCGTCAACGACGAGGAGACGCGGGAACGATACGCCACAGAGGCCCAGCGGATGGCCGAGCGCCACGACCCCGACGCCGAAGTGTAAGCGAGCGTTTCGACAGCTACGGCCCGTCTATCGAGTTTTTTGATTGATAACTGGAACACGAAAGACTATACACGCGGCCGTCACAAACGCGCGGTATGGCAGCGATAGAACTGGATGGCGTCACCAAGCAGTTCGGAAGCCTCACCGCGCTGCAAGGGGTCGACCTCACCGTCGAGGAGGGCGAAATCTTCGGCTTCCTCGGCCCGAACGGGGCCGGGAAGTCGACGACGATCAACATCCTCCTGGATTTCGTCCGCGCGACCGACGGGTCGGCGACGGTGCTCGGCCACGACATCCACGAAGAACCGAAGCGAATCCGTGCCCGCACTGGAGTCCTCCCCGAAGGCTACGACGTGTACGACCGGCTCACCGGTCGGCAGCACCTCTCCTTTGTCATCGAGTCGAAAGACGCCGACGAGGACGCCGACGAACTGGCTGAACGAGTCGGCATCGCCGACGCTATCGACCGCAAGGCCGGCGGCTACTCCAAGGGGATGCAACAGCGCCTCGTCTTGGCAATGGCGCTCGTTGGCGAGCCCGACCTACTCATCCTCGACGAGCCAACGACCGGGCTGGACCCCAACGGAGCCCGCCTGATGCGGGAACTCATCCGCGAGGAGAACGAGCGCGGCGCGACCGTCTTCTTCTCCAGTCACATCCTCGGCCAGGTCGAGGCCGTCTGTGACACGGTCGGCATCCTCCAGGACGGCCGCCTCATCGCGAAAGACAGCGTCGCCGGGCTGCGCGAGGCCGCCGCCGGGGACACCGTCCTCCGCGTGACGCTTGCCGACGGCGACGGCACCGACGCCGCGGTCGCGGCTATCGAGGGGCTCGACGAGGTGTCGACGGTGACCGCAGACGGAACGACGCTCACCGTCGGCTGTGACAGCGACGCGAAGATGGCCGTGCTCAACGCTGTCGAGGAAAGCGGGAGCGAGGTCGCCAACTTCGAGACCGAGGAGACCTCGCTCGATGAAGTGTTCGCCGCCTACACCGAGCAACAGGAACAAGAACAGGCGGAGGTCGACGCATGAGCGCCGAACAGAACCCCATCAAGCGGTTCCTCGGCGACGTAGATACGAGTATCAAGAACTCCGAGTTCGCCGACTGGTACCCGATCTCCAAAAAGGAGTTCCGCGACACGGTCCGTTCGCCGTGGATCTGGGTGCTCTCGTTTATTTTCATCGTCCTCTTCGCGCTCCCGGCACTGCTGGGCCTGTATTTCAACATCGGCCAACAGTTCGCTGAGGCCGGCGCATCGCTGACGACGGATGCCTACGTCCGGTTCGCACTCCCGATCGCAGCGCCGCTGCTCCCCGCGGTCGCCATCGTCATCGGCTACGCCGCAATCGCCCGGGAGAGCGAGCGCGGCTCACTGAAGATACTGCTGTCGCTCCCGTACACGCGCGGCGAACTGCTCGCCGGCAAGTTTGTCGGCCGGAGCGCGATCACGCTCATTCCGGTCACAGTCGGGCTCCTGACGACGCTACTAGTGATACTCCCCTCGGAGATCGAAATCGCGTGGGAGTCGTTCCTGCTGTTCGCACTCGCGACGATGGTATATGGGGTCGTGTTCACGGCGTTCGCAATCGGCCTCTCGGCGGCGCTGAAAACCGCACGCCGGGCGATGGCAGCGTCGCTCGGGATTTACGTCTACCTGCAAGTGTTCTGGTCGAACCTCGGGGCAGGCCTCGGAAATCTGCTATCGGACCACGCGAACATCGGTGAAGTGACCCAGCTCCACGTCGAACTGTTCGTTTCGCTCCTGAGCCCTATCGCAGCGTACCGCACACTCGTTCAGGAGGTCTTGCAGGGGACGCCGATCCGGTCGCGACTCCTGCTCACGTCGAGTCCGCAGGTGACGTGTGAGGAGATGCTGGGTGGAACACTCGAGGTGACACAGACCGGTGCCGAGTGTACCAACGCCGCCTTGCCGCCCCAGTACAGCACTGTCGCAGTTATCGGCTACCTCCTGCTATGGCTGGTCGTCCCGCTGGTCGCCGGCTACTACGTCTTCGAGAACAAGGACCTGTAACGCGTCGCTGTCGGCTGCCTCGTTCTGGCGACGCTTTGCAGCCGGAACAAACGGCGATAGCAACAGTCGGAACGGGTACCAAACCGATTGCCTGCCGACGGCGACCGGACGCGTGTTGGTTCACAACGGTTCCGACAGGGAGTGCCATAGCGTCACAACGGATGCGTCACTCGGGAAACTCGACACCGGTGATTTCGAACCGAGCGCCCCCGTCCTCGCTGTCGGTGACGCGGATCTCCCAGCCGTGGATTTCGGCGATCTGTCTGGCGATCCGGAGCCCGAAGCCGGTCCCGTCCTCGGCGGTCGAGTAGCCCGCCTCGAACACCTTCTCGCGCTCGTCGGCGGGGATACCCGGGCCGTCGTCGGACACGTAGAACCCCGTCCCGTCGTCGAGGAGGCCGACCGTAACGGTTACCCCCGGGCCGCCGTGTTCAATCGCATTCCCGAAGAGGTTCTCGAACAGGCCCGACAGTCGGTCGCTGTCGGCCTCGACGATCCACTCCCGGTTCCCGTCGGCCGCATACCGTAGCTCGGCGGCTTCGTCGCCGTCCGCGACGATCTTCCAGGCGGCGTCGGTCGTCTCCCGGAAATCGACGGGCTCTGTCACCTCGATATCGACTCCCTCGCGGGCCAGCCTGAGGACATTGTCGGCGATGTCGTTCATCCGCTGGAGCGCGTTATCGAGCGAGTCCAGATGCACACTGTCACACTCCTCGCGAGCGAGCATTAGTCGGCTGCGAGCCACCTGTAGCGGATTTTGAAGATCATGAGAGACGACACCAGCAAACTCTTCGAGGCGCTCGTTTTGCCGGGCCAACTCCCGTTTTTGCTCCGTCAGGTCCGTGATGTCTCGAAAGGTCCACAGCCGACCGAACCGCGTCCCGTCCTCGGCAATGACGGGTGCCGTATAGCGGTCGAACACGCGACCGTCGGCGAGTTCGAGTTCGTCTCTGGCAGTCATCTCGGGGTGTTCATACAGTGCCTCGACATCCACGCGAAACGCCTCCGGTTCGGCGACTTGCTCCATTGCCCACCCCAGAGCGACTTCCTCGTCGCCACGTTCGACAATGTCCCGCGGGATGTCCCACATATCGACGAACCGTTCGTTGTAAGAGACGATGGTATCGTCTTCGTCGACGACGAGTATCCCGTCGATCACCGCCTCCTGCTGTGCTTTGAGAACCGACCGCTGCCTGGCGATTTCCATCTCGTGTTCCCGCTGCTCGGTCACTTCGCGGGTGACACCGACCACGCCCTCGACCGTCCCATCGATCACAAGCGGCGTGAGCCGGTACTCCAGCACCTCGTATCCGTGTCCGGGGAACTCGCCGCTCACCTCCCCGCGGAGTTCGTCGCGTTCACCGTCGATTAGGTCCTGGTAGGGGTCTCCTTCGTACTCGCTCCGGATTTTCGGCAGGAGGCTGCTCGGTTCCCCTTCCAGTTCCTCTCTCGTCGATCCGTAGAACGACGCTAGATACTCATTGACGAGGTCGAACCGCCCCTCCGTGTCGTAGATGCAGGCCGATTCCGGCATCGTGTTTACCATCCGCTTGTATCGCTCCAGTTTACGCTCTCGCTCCCGGAGGTCGGTGATATCCATGATGAAGCCCTCTAGTGCGTCCGGTTCGTCCGCTTCCCCCGGTACTCGGTGTCCGTGTTCCCACATCCACTTCTCGGTGCCATTGTTAGTGATAATCCGATAGGTCACCTCGAACTCGTCCTGAGCCGCGAGCGCGTCCTGGACTGTCTCCCAGATCCGGTCGCGCTCCTCCGGATGGAGCACGTCACCCCAGGCAACCTCCCCGGTTTCGAAGTCTGCAGCCGTGTAGCCGGTGAGCGGTTCGATCTCGCCCTCGACGGTTTCCATCGGCCAATCAGGTGCGTTGAGGCGGCGATAGACCATCCCCGGAAGGCTGCTGATGAGCGACTCCAATCGCCGGGTTCGCTCGTCGAGTTCTCGCCGGGACCTGCGTGCGCCGACGGCGTTGCAGATCCGGTTCGCGAGCAGTTTGTACTGCTCGGTGCCCGAGCCCTTCTGGAGGTAGTCGGTCACGCCAGCAGAGATCGCGTCGCTCGCGATCTCCTCGGAGCCTTTCCCGGTGTAGAGGATGAATGGGAGGTCACCGTGGTCCTCACGAACGGTTTCGAGGAACTCGATTCCGTTCTGGCCCGGCATGTCGTAGTCCGAGACGATACAGTCGAATCGCTCCACGGAGAGTCGCTCTATCGCCGAATCGACACTCGTCGCGGTCTCGATACACAATCGGTCGTCCTCGTGTTCGAGTACCGTCGCCGTCACGTCCACGAGGTCCGAATTGTCGTCGACATGAAGAACGCGGACTGTCTCACCGGCGAAGTCCATAGTCTTCCAATTACTATAGGCATACGCGAACAAAATAGGTAGGGTCAAGAACAGACATAGACACGAAACGGATGATAGCGTGACCGGTTGGTTCGAGCGTGTCCGACCACTATCGCTACCGCCGAGGGCGGCTCACTCGGGACCGTTCGACCCGCCTCTCACAGCACACCCGCGTCGTCCAGCAGGTCTTCGAACTCTGCTTCGGTAAGCGTCGTCACGTCGTTTTCTGCAGCGTCGTCCTGTTTCCGCTGGCCGGGGTTGTCGCCGAGCACCAGATAGTCCGTGTTACCGGAGACGCTGCTGGTCGCTGACCCGCCGTGTCGTTCGACCAGTTCCTGGGCGTCACTGCGGGTGTAGCCGTCGAGGGAACCAGTGAAGACGAACGTCTGCCCCGCCAGCGCGTCGCCGCCTGTCTCCTCGGCGGCCTGTGGCTCGACGTACTCAAGTAGGCGGTCGATGACAGCCCGGTTCCCCTCGCCCTCGAAGAACTCCACGATGGAGCGGGCGACGGTCGGCCCCACGTCGGGGACGGCCTCGAACGCGTCGGTATCCCCGTCGTCGGCCGCGTCGAGTATCGCCTCGAACGTGCCGAACTCCTGAGCGAGGTTTCGCGCCGTGACAGTCCCGACTTCGGGGATACCCAGCGCGACGAGGAAGTCCGCGAGCGGTGGCTCCCGAGCGCCGTCCATCCCTTCGACGAGGTTCCGGGCGCTGGTCTCGCCCCAGCCCTCCAAGTCGGTGAGATCCTCGACGGTGAGGTCGTACAGGTCTGCAGGGTCCGAGACGAGGTCAGCACCGAGGAGTTGCTGGACGGCCTTCTCGCCGACACCCTCGATATCCAGCGCGTCGCGGCTGGCGTAGTGCTCGACGCTGCGCTCGCGTTGGGCAGGGCAGGTCAGCCCGCCGGTACAGAACGCCATCGGGCCGTCACGTTCAACTGGGCTGTCACAGGCCGGGCAGGTCTCCGGGAACTCGAAGTGGCCGTCGCCGTCGTCGTCCAGCACTTCGACGACGTCCGGGATGACATCGCCGGCTCGCTTGATACGGACGCGATCACCAACGTCAACACCGAGGTCGGCGATGAGCGACGGATTATGTAGCGAGGCGCGGGAGACGGTGACGCCGCCGACCTCGACGGGGTCCATGAGTGCGACGGGAGTGAGCCGCCCGGTCCGGCCGACCTGTACCACGATGTCCCGCACCGTCGTCTCCTCCTTGCGGGCCGGGAACTTGTAGGCGAACGCCCAGCGCGGGGCGCGCGAGGTCGAGCCGAGTTCGTCGCAGGCGTCCATGTCGTCGACCTTGATGACGACACCGTCGATCTCGTAATCGAGGTCGTCACGGGCCTGCTGCTGGTCGTTCCGGTAGTCGATGGCGGCGTCGATATCGTTGACGACAGCGGTTCGATCACAGACCCGAAGTCCCCACTCGGGGAACCGCTCGTGCATTTCACTGTGGCTCTCGAAGCTGACCGAGGCGTCGAGGACGCCGAAGAAGAAGACAGAGAGGGGGCGCTCGGCGGTCACCGACGGGTCGAGCTGGCGGAGCGTCCCGGCAGCGGCATTGCGCGGGTTCGCGAAGGGGTCCTCGCCGCGCTCGACGCGCTCGCGGTTGAACGCAGTGAAGGCGTCCCGCGGGATGTACACCTCGCCACGGACAGCCAGAAAGTCGGGGTAGTCACCGCGCAGCCGCTGGGGGACGCTGGCGATAGTCCGGACGTTCTCGGTCACGTCCTCGCCGACCTCGCCGTCACCACGCGTCGCGGCCCGCTGGTAGATGCCGTCTTCGTAGACGACCTCAACGGAGAGGCCGTCGAACTTCGGCTCGCAGAAGTACTGCACGTCGTCGGTGTCGAGTCCGTTCCGGACCCGCTCGTCGAACTCCCGCACGTCCGCCTCCTCGCCGCCCTGGTCGATAGAGCCCATCCGCGCGACGTGTTCGACGTCGGGGAGTTCGTCCAGCGGTTCGCCGCCGACGCGCTGGGTCGGACTGCCGTCGGTGTCGAGGTCGAACGCCGATTCGAGCGTCTGCAGCCGGGCAAACAGCGCATCGTAGGCCCGGTCGCCGATGACCGGGTCGTTCTCGACGTAGTACCGGTAGTCGTGATAGCGGATAGCCTCGCGCAACTGATCGGCTTGCTCGCGGGCGGTCTCAGCGTCGACGTCCTCGACGGGCTCGAACTCAGTCCGCGGATCGGAGAGATAGGGGTTCCCGGCGACGTCCTCGGCAGTGGTCATGCTGACGGAGTGTTGCGTCTCGGATACAAAAACGGCTCTGCTCCGGCCCTCGGATCATGGAAGAAACAGTCAGAAACGGAGAATAGGTTTACCCACCTCGCTGCCGTCCGTTAGACGGTAGGCAGAGATAGTGCAGCGACGAAGTTATCGGCCGATACTAGCACTTGGTGCCTTGATTACGAGTTCCCCGTCGCTTCGGACAGTGACCGAGTGACCGGCATATTCAAACGAGATACTGACGGGTGTCGAGCGCTTCGAGGAGCCGATGAGTGAGTCGAGCGCTTCGGGGTCGACAGTCTCGTACAGCGGTGCGAAGTCAGTCTGTTCTCGGCCGGTCATGGCAGAGATGTACTCAGTCACTGCCGCGCTCGGTCGCGTCTCGGTCCAGTCGAACTGTTTTCTGGTCACGTTCATTTGTGTTGAAGAATCGCTGTCCGTACTCCGCCTGTTACTTTTACTCATACGGTTTGTCTATCTACATCAAAGTAGCAAGCAGTAATATAGTCTTCCCAGCATTATCAAACTGTGAAAACGCCAAGTGGTTGCATCGAAACCCTCCAAATCCATCCATAGCTCCGGTCTTCGTCGGTTATCGTCTGTCTACAGATCGGCGACGTCTTCGATTGCGTCAGTTAGTTCCTTGATACTCTCGACGGTGTGTTCGCCCATGTGCCCGATGCGGAAACTCTCCTCGCTGATGTCGCCGTAGCCGCTGGAGAACACCATGTCGTACTCCTCGGAGACCTGCTCGACCGTCTCGGCGACGTTGATGTCCCGCGTGTTCTCGATGCAGGTCACCGTCTGGGATTCGTAGCCGTCCTCGGGATAGAGGTCGAAGTGCTCGCGGGCCCACTCGCGTGTGTACTCGGCCATCTCCTGATGGCGCTGATCGCGGGCGTCGTGGCCCTCATCGAGCATGTGCTTCATCTGCTTGCGGTAGGCGAGCATGAGCGGAATCGCCGGCGTCGAGTGGGTCTGGCCCTTCCGGTCGTAGTAGTCGAGCGTGCGCTGGAAGCCGCCGTACCAAGACGCCGACTCTTTCTCCAGTTCCCGCTCGTAGGCCGCGTCGCTGACGGCACAGACCGCAAGCCCCGGTGGCATGGCGAAGGCCTTCTGCGTGGACGTGAAGATAGCGTCGATGCCGTGTGCTTCGATGTCGATCTGGTCGCCGCCGAGACAGGAGATGGCGTCGACGATGAAGTAGGTGTCCGGGTACTCCGCGACCACGTCGCCGATCTCCTCGATAGGGTTCCGGACGCCGGTCGAGGTCTCGTTCATCACGGCCCCGACGGCGTCGTAGTCGCCGGCTTCGAGCGCGTCGCGGATGTCGTCGGACTTGACCGCCGTACCCCAGTCGTACTCGATGCGGTCGACGTCCTTGCCGAGCCGCTCGGCGACGTTGGCCTGGCGCTCGCTAAACGCGCCGGATGTCGGTACGAGCATGCTATCCTCGACCAGATTGAGCGTCGTCGACTCCCAGAACTCCGTGCCCGACGCCGTGAGCACGATGACGTCGTTGTCGGTCCCGAGGAACTCCTTCGTATCCTCGACGATGGTGGTATAGAGGTCGGTCATCCGGTCCATCCGGTGGCCGAACATCGGTTCGGCCATCGCCTCGATAACGTCCTCACGCACCTCTGTCGGCCCCGGGAGATACAGCGTCTTGTCCTGATAATCGTCTTTGTATTCGCGTTTTTCGGTCACAGAACCACCTGTAGTAGGTGAGTGCTCGAATCCAGGGGCCATGGTAGTTTTGATACCGGGCGAAGCGAACCGGCGCGCGGCCTGAAGAGCGCGGATCGCTCACGGGGAGAAGACACAGATGGCAGTTATAGCCTCCACGAAGTATTTATCAATTGAACAATAATCTTCAACCATGGGTTGCCACACCCCGCTCACAGACGCCCAGCGAGCAGCCGTCGCCGATAGAGCGGTCAAGCAAGTCGCTGACACGCTGGTCGAGATGCATGCCGGCTCGCAATCAGCTCAATGCAAACCGCTCAGCGACGACGATACCAGCGGATACCGTACATGACCAGTCCGGCATAGATTGCCGGGCCAACCAGAGTTGTGGCACTAGTCGTTACCAGTCCGCTGAACAAGTAGCTGAGGAACACGTCGATAAAGACCAGAAGAAAGGGAGCGAGCGCGAGGGCCTTCCCGCCGGTTCTGAGCGCCGCGTCGACCGTCGACTGTGTGGCCCCAATCCCTGCAACGCCGGCGACAACGAGGATATACGACAGCGGGACGCCCGGCGGTGAGACGATGGGAAGCGTAAACAGCGCGACTGCACCGAGGGCAAAGCCGACGAGTCGCGGTCCGCTGTCGCTCTGGGTAAGCGCGTTCTGGATCCCGTCCAGATCGCCGGCGTTGAGCGCCGCTTCGAGGTCCGAGGTGGTTTGACTGCCGCCGCCGGCGTCGAGGATCGTTGATCCGGTCCCGGCGTCGACCGGGCTATCGAAGTCCCGGCCGCAGTGCATACACCACGTCGCGGTCGCGCTGACTTTCTCCGAGCAGTGGGGGCAGCGGGGATCGGCGGTCATACTGTCATGTTCGAGGGCGCACAGTTAGCGGTTACGGGGGGAGAATATACACGTCTCCGCAGTAAACGGGGTGTATGGATTGGGTCGCACGGGCCGAGAGCCTCCTGTACGACGGCGAGGTGATCGAAGCGGACGTTCGGCTGGACCGCGGCGGCGTCGTTGTGACGAGCCATCGCGTGCTCGTGTTCACACCGGACCGCGAGGGGTCGAACTACCGGCAGGTCGACCGGCCGAACGTCGAGGGCATCGGCGTCACCACGAGCGGCGACTGGTCGTTTCTCGAACTCGGTGTGAAGGCACTGGTCGTCGGTATTGTGCTGGTTGGGGCCGGAATGACAGTTAGCCTCGACGGCCTCGTCGGCAACGTCTCGCTCGACAGCGGCGGTGCAGCCAGCGCCGTCGGCATCGGCGGAATGCTTGGAATGCTTCAGACGATGCTGACACTGATGGCGCAACTCGACGACCTCATGCGCCTGTTCGGTGGCCTCACACTGGCCTTTGCCGCCGTCGTCCTCGGGGTCTATCTCTGGAGCCGCGACCGACTGCTCATCGTGCGCGTCGCCGGCGACGACGACATCGAACTGACCGCACCGGACGACGAGAGCATCGTCGAGCGAATCGAGGCCGCCATCGTTCCGGGTTCGGCACCCGACGACGCCGGGAGCGCGGACCAGCCATCGCCCGACGACCCGCTCCCGTGACGTTCAACCCCGCCGAGCGCCAACCCTAGAGTAATGGACGCCGACGAGGTTCGAGAGCGCGCGGGGTCGCTGCCGCGGGAACCCGGCGTGTACCTGTTCGAGCAGGACCGGGACGACAAACGCCGGGTCCTCTACGTCGGAAAGGCCGTCGACCTGCGCGACCGCGTGCGCTCGTATGCTGACCCGCGGAGCGAGCGCATCGCCAAAATGGTCGAGCGAGCCGAGACCATCGACTTCGCCGTCACCGACACCGAGACGCAGGCGCTGCTACTGGAAGCGAACCTCATCAAGCGCCACCGGCCGCCGTACAACGTCCGGCTGAAAGACGACAAGTCCTACCCACTGGTCCAGTTGACCGACCATCCTGTCCCCCGAATCGAGGTGACGCGCGACCCCGAGGACGGCGCGACCGTCTACGGCCCGTTCACCGACAAGGGGCGGGTCGAGACGGTGGTGAAGGCACTGCGGGAGACGTACGGCCTGCGGGGCTGTTCCGACCACAAGTACAGCAACCGGGACCGGCCCTGTCTCGACTACGAGATGGGCATCTGTACCGCGCCCTGTACCGGCGAAATCGGCGAAGCCAACTACGCCGAGGACGTGGAATCGGTCACGCGGTACTTCGAAGGCGAAACGGGCGTTCTCGCCGATCCGCTACGCCGCGAGATGGAAGCCGCCGCACAGAACCAGGAGTTCGAGCGCGCGGCGAACCTCCGGGACAAGCTCGGAGCCGTCGAGGCGCTCCACGGCGAGGGCGACACCGCCGTCAGCGACTCCGCGGGCTACCAGACGACGGACGTACTCGGGGCCGCCGTCGAAGGCGAGCGCGCCATCGTCGCCCGGCTCCACGCCGAGGGCGGCAAGCTCGTCGAACGGGACCGGCACACGCTGGAGGCCCCGGACGGCGAGGGGACTGCCGGCGTGTACCGGGCGTTCATCCCGCAGTACTACGCCGAGCGGGAGCTACCCGACCGGATTCTCTGTGCCGAGGACCCCGCCGACCCGGACATCGAGGCCTGGCTGGAGAGCGAGGGCGTCACCCTCGGCGTGCCCGGGGCCGGACGGGAGGCGACGCTGGTCGACCTTGCACTGAAAAACGCCCGCCAGCGCGGCGGGACCGACGACGAGAGCGGCCGTCTGGCCGACGCGCTGGGCATCGACCGCCCGAGCCGCATCGAGGGGTTCGACGTGAGCCACGCCCAGGGCCGGTCGGCCGTCGGCTCGAACGTCACCTTCGTCGACGAGACGCCGGAGAAGAGCGACTACCGGCGGAAGAAGCTCACCGAGCAAAACGACGACTACGCGAACATGCGGGAACTCCTTCGCTGGCGGGCCACGCGCGCCGTCGAGGGACGGGATGACCGGCCGGACCCGGACCTGCTGCTGATCGACGGCGGCGACGGCCAGCTCGGCGCGGCCCGCGACGCCCTCGCCGAGACCGGCTGGGACGTGCCGGCCATCGCGTTGGCGAAGGACGAGGAGCTGGTCATCACGCCCGACCGCGTGTACGACTGGGACGACGACGCCCCACAGCTCCACCTGCTCCAGCGGATTCGCGACGAGGCCCACCGCTTTGCCGTGCAGTACCACCAGACGCTACGGGACGAAGTGTCGACGACGCTCGATGACGTGCCCGGCGTCGGCCCCGAAACGCGGAAGCGACTGCTCCGGCGCTTCGGTAGCGTGGACAGCGTCAGAGCGGCCTCCGACGAGGAACTGACGGCTATCGACGGTATCGGTGAGCAAACCGCGGAGACGATTCGGACCCGGCTACAGTGATTTCATATAGCAGATAGCAGTTTATCACCGCGAGCTGTCCAAACCCGCTGCTCTGCCGTATCGCCGTCGTAAAAGCCGCTACGTCACGATTTCAGCTATCCGCTACGTTACGATTCAACAACCGAGTTGCGGAGTGTTCCGACGCCCTCGTAGGTGATCTCGATTGTGTCACCGGGCACGACCGTACCCGGGTTGGCCGGGCTACCGAACGCGATGACATCGCCGGGCCGGAACGTGAACCGCTCCGAGAGGTACGCGACTACCTCGTGCGGTCCGAACAGCATCTCGCTGGTATTGGCAGACTGTCGGCGCTCGTCGTTGATGTCGGTGTACATATCGATCCCGGTGGGGTCGACGTCAGTCTCGATCCATGGCCCCAGGGGTCCGGAGCCGTCGAAGGCCTTGCGTGCGGTTCGGCCCTGCTGGTCCAGCGCGTCGACGTCGTTCAGTATCGTGTACCCCCGAACAACGTCCTGGACGTCAGCCGGGTCGAGGTCGTGACACCGCTCACCGATGACCGCAGCTAACTCACCGGCGTAGGTGAGTTCGTCGGTGAACGTCGGGTAGGGAATGTCCTGCTCGTGTGCGAGCAGCGCCGTCGGGGGCTTGATGAAGAAATCCGGCTCCTCGGGCCGGTCGTAATCCATCTGGTCGTTCGTAGCGGCGTAGTTCCGACCGACGCAGTACAGCGCGGTCGGTTCACACGGCGGAAGCAGTCGGCCATCGCGGCCAACCACGTACTGGCCGTCATCAGCGTCGATGACGCCGTCAACATATTCGCCGGTTACTGGTCCATCCTCGGTCAGAAGGCGTGCAGTTCGCATACTGAATGGTCTGTGCGGCGGTGAAAAAGGCGTGTCGACTACGGTGTGCGCCGCTCCGAATCTATCACCCGCAGCAAGGCCTGAAACGCTGTTCTGTCGCCGGTCCGTCGAAGTAGTTGTTCCTTTTCTGTATCCGGAGTAAACCCACTACCGCTATATCAAATAGTCCAACGACCGCGAAACTGGCATCAAAGCATTCGAACAACGGAACGGCGGTGACACCACCGAAGCGATTTTTTCGTACAACGGCGTACCGGCAGACATGTCTGTGACCCGACGGCTACTCATGGCCGTCGTCGGACTGCTATCGCTGCTGGTCTATCTCGCGGCGGCATACGTCGGGTATATGCTGCTTCTGCCAGTGTGGGACAGCCGTCCGTCGCCACTGACAGCCGCTCTGGTCATTATCGGGACGGCGATTGCTCTTGGCATCCTGAACTACTGGGCTGCAACGGCGCAGCTCAAGCGGTCTCTCGATGCAGTCGAACTCTCACGGGCGCGTGTGCCGGAGGTCTACCGCCGCCTCGACACGCTTGTCGATCAGATGGACGTCGAGACGCCGACGTTGCTACTGGCAGAGTTGCCAGTCCCGAACGCGTTCGCCATCGGCGGCGGCGCTGGGGTTATCGTCGTCGACCGACAGCTGTTCCGACTGCTGTCCGTGTCGGAGTTCGAGGCGCTGCTGGCCCACGAACTCGCGCATCTGGAGACCCGTGATGCGCTCATTCAGACTGTCGCGTATAGTCTCGTCCAGACGGTTATCGGGCTCATCAGTCTCGTGGTATTCCCCATCGTAGTGCTAACCGGCGGTATCGCCCGTTCGCTCGCGTTGCTACGTGGCGACCCGTCGTCGTGGTCGCGCTCCTGGCTTGGGCGGGCACAGCGGTACGCGCTACAGGTCGTTGCCGGTCTCGGATTCGCGGTAACACTGCTGATACTCGGCTACTCCAGACGTCGCGAGTTGGCAGCCGACGACCGCGCAATCGAGATAACAGGGAATCCAGTTGGGCTTGCACGTGCCCTCGCGAAAATCGAGCGGGCGTCGAAGCCAGACCCCGGTCACCTGCGGCAATTATACGTACACAGCGAAGCGGACAGCGAGCTTTCACGCCTCTTGTCGACGCATCCGCCGATGGACGAACGAATACAGCGGTTACAGGAGCGAGCGCGCACGGTAGTTCCGCGAGGGTGAGCAAATCATCGGGGAGCCGTCGGTAGCTGCGTCGTTCAGTGATGGCGAAAACGTAGTAACATATTCAATCAGCGCCTTCAGGTATGTACAACCAGATTCGACAACCACATTGGAGGGATATAGTCAAAAATCGGCCAAGTCCGTGATAGGGACTACTCGTAATACGTCGGTTTCAGCAAGCTTGTCTGACCGGCGAACGTCTTGTTGAGGCGAGAATAGAACACGACTGTGTGGTTTGTCGCGACGCTGGACGACATAAGTAGCCGGATACTTTGCATCCGAGGCCGACGTGGTGAAAGTCTCTATATACACATTGAGAGCAACATAGCGGTCCTAGAAACCGCTATGTTCGGCAAGGCGCTACATCCGCATATGCAAGCCAGCATCCCACAGCGAGCGACCGAGGGGGCAAAAAGCCACACATATGGATGCCCGCTGTGTAACTGTGGTGCGGACAGTGAAGAGGACATTTACTGCCATCTGCTGGTTTCACACCGGAAGAGCGCACTTGCTGACGCCCTTCTCGAAAGAGTGGATAGCGACGATTTATCCCGGGTTTGATTTCGATACGGGCAGCAGTATCACCTTATAGTACCAAATAGTGGGTTTTGGAACTATTAATATAGTATTTGTACTCGTGCTTGTCGGCTTGTAACCCATACTCTGAGATCGAGGGATATCGCTGCAACAGTTACATGGTAGATCCGACCTAGTTCGAGAGAATTGGGCCGTACTACAGCGCATTGATTGGTATTTTGTCGTCGGTACTGTTTATCGCTATCAATCAAATATCGCTATATTAAATAGTGGGAGTTCGGCTCACCAACAACAGCCAATCCAGCAACTACCGGTGTGGATCGATAACATACATACACGTGTTATGCTATGAAATAGAGTTATATACTAGGAGAGGGCGCAGCAGCGATCAGTCGTAGCAACGCAAATACCGAACGCGGCCAAACCCATGTTGTGACAGATCTGGCAACACACAGATTCCGTGTTGTCGTGCTGTTTGACAGCGGTAGCTATTTTAGTGGTCTGCAATTGCGATTCAGCTGTAAGTCTGTCATCGCGAATTCGGTGTTGGACCGTCGATACTGGGTACACTGGCTACGGTGCCGGTTATCCAGCATTGCCGTGACCCACCGGCACCAGCCGGTCGTTCCACACCGTCGAACGACGGGTACAGCGAAGGATGGGAAACGCGTAAGTATTGGGAATGAGATGAATCAAACGTATGACGCAGACGTACGAGAACTATATCGGTGGCGAGTGGACCGGAAGCAATTCCGGGGAGACACAGGATATCGCGAACCCGGCGGACGAGAGCGATGTCGTCAGCACGGTTCCGGTGTCCTCGACCGAGGAGACGGACGAAGCAGTCGCAGCCGCGGCAGAAGCAACGGACGAATGGAGCGGGATGCCTGGCCCGGAGCGCGGTGCGATCCTGCGTGAGACCGGTGAAATCCTGAAGTCCCGGAAAGACGAGCTTGCGGAGACGCTGACCCGAGAAGAGGGGAAACCGCTCGGCGAAGCCGAAGGCGAGGTACAGCGTGCGATTGATATCTTCTATTACTACGCGGAGAAGGCCCGCGACTTCGGCGGGACCGTCAAACAGCCAAGCGGCGGCCGCGCCGGTCTGCAGACGAAGAAGGAGCCGATGGGCGTCGCGGCGCTCATCACGCCGTGGAACTACCCCATCGCGATCCCGGCCTGGAAGATCGCGCCGGCGCTTGCGGTCGGCAACACCGTCGTCATCAAGCCCGCGATGCAGGCGCCGACCGTCGGCACAATGATCGTCGAGGCGCTGGACGAGGCCGGCATTCCGGACGGCGCTATCAACCTAGTCTGTGGCCCCGGTAGCGAGGTCGGTGAGCGGCTGACCACCCACGACGACGTGGACGTGGTGTCGTTCACCGGCAGTGCCTCGGTCGGCGAGCACGTCTACGACCAGGCGACGAACAACGGGAAGCGCGCGCAGGCGGAGATGGGCGGGAAGAACCCGACCGTCGTCATGCCGAGCGCCGACGTGGACAAGGCGGCCGACATCGTCGGAGCAGGGGCCTTCGGCGGTACGGGCCAGGCCTGTACGGCGACCTCCCGAGCTATCGTCCACGAAGACGTGTACGACGAGTTCCTCGACGCAATCGTCGACTACGCCGAGTCCCTCGAGATCGGCGACGGTCTCGACCGGGCCGACATGGGCCCCCACGTCAGCGAGGACGAACTCGCAGGGAGCCTGGAGTATATCGACATCGCACAGTCGGAAGGAGCGACGCTGGAGACCGGCGGCGAGGAGCTCACCGGCGGCCAGTACGACGCCGGGAACTTCATTTCGCCGGCCGTCTTCTCCGACGTCGAGCCGGACATGCGCATCGCACAGGAAGAGGTGTTCGGCCCGGTGCTGGCCGTGATTCCGGTCTCCGACTTCGACGAGGGCGTCGAGGTCGCCAACGACATCGACTACGGCCTCTCGGCCAGCGTCGTGACCGACCGGATCGAGGAGGAAAACGAGTTCATCGAGCGCTCCGAGTCCGGCGTGGTCAAGGTCAACGAGAAGACCACCGGGCTGGAGCTGCACGTGCCCTTCGGCGGCCTCAAGCGCTCCTCGACCAATACCTACCGCGAGCAGGGTGACGCTGGACTGGAGTTCTTCAGCTACATCAAGACGGTGTACCGCAACAGCTAATCGAGGCGGCCACCGTCGTCGACTACGGAGTTTATTTTCTGTTGCAAAAATTTTATATACTATTATTCTTTATATTCTGGTGCTCTTGTCCACCGCAAGAGCGAGCGTGCAAAGTCATGGTCGTAGCCCAACCGACCGACGATGGTGGAACGGTCCCAGCACCGACACTGTCTGTCCCGTACAGACGTTCCACTCTCGTTATTAGCGCACCAGCATCCAGTGCAAGCTTCACTACCGCGAAATGTCACTAACCGGGTCGATCTGAGTACGGCGAGAAACGAGATCGAGACCAGTGTTCGATTGGACTCATCGCCGTTCTATCGGTAGCAGTCATTGCAGACACCCCGTCTGAACACAACGAGTGGAACAGCGATTCGAATCGATCCGCTGGCAAACGAACCGTGGCACCCCACTCACGACCGCCCGTTCATAATGATGGAACAGCTATCGTAACGATTGTACTGTCGTTATTCTCGGTACGGAAACCGGAGATCGGAAACGAAGACAGACCACAGACGGCCCGTGTAACAGCATTTCCCACTCGAATTGTCGACCGATCGGTGTACGATATCTGCAGGTGAGACTGTCAAGTCATTCCACAATACAAAACGTCTATCTCTTCTTCCGGGACTAGCTTGCTTAGCGGTTGAACTACCATTCGCTCCACTGGAACAGTACAGGCCGACACGGGCGTTCCAACACAAAAAATAACATTCAGCCAGTCGATGACAGCGGCATGAACGTTGACGCGCTCACTGGAGGATTCGACCGTCGAGACTGGCAGGAACAGACAGAGACCGATGACCCAGTTCGGTTCGCGATGATCGGCGTCGGCTGGTGGACCACCGAACAGGCGATGCCCGCCGTCGACGCGGGGGACCTCTGTGAAACGACTGTGCTGGTCAGTAGCGATCGCGAGAAAGCGGCGGACGTGGCAGCTGGTTCGGAGACAGTCGAACACGCGATTACGTACGAGGAGTTCCACGACGGGGTCGCAGGCGACGCGTACGACGCCGTCTACATCGTTACCCCGAACGCGCGCCACCTCCCGTACGTCGAGACGGCAGCGGAGCTGGACAAGGCGATCCTCTGTGAGAAACCGATGGAGGCCACCATCGAGCGCGCCGAGCGGATGGTCGAGGTCTGTGACGAGCACGACGCGACGTTGATGATCGCCTACCGGATGCACACCGAGCCAGCCGTCCGGCGAGCGAAGGACCTCATCGAGGAGGGGTACATCGGCGAGCCGCTGTTCGTCCACGGCAACATGACCGAACCCATCCTCGAACTCGTTCCCGACCCCGACCAGTGGCGGCTGGACGGGGAGCTGTCCGGCGGGTGTGCCGTCATGGATATCGGTATCTATCCGCTGAACACGAGCCGATTCCTGCTGGATGCCGACCCCGTGGCCGTGCGTGGAACCGTCGCATCGGTGCAGGAGGAGTTCGCCGACGTGCCCGACGAACACGGCGCGTTCCAGCTAGATTTCCCCGGGCACATGTACGCAGTGTGTACTGCCAGCCAGAACGCGCATCTCGACAGCCACATATCCGTACTCGGAACGGAGGGCAAGGTCCGCGTCGAACCGGCTTTCTACCCCTGGGACGACCGCGCACTCCAGCTGTCTCACGAGGGGACGACGGTCGACATCGACTTCGAACAGATCGACCAGATGGAAGAGGAGTTCGAGTACTTCGCCCACTGCCTGCTGACCGACACTGAGCTCTACGCCGACGGCGAACACGGCCTGGTCGACATCAAGACGATCAAGGCCGTCTACGAGGCCTCCGAGACGGAGTCGACGGTCACGCTAGAGTGAGTGTCGCCACGGGCCTTTTTGATCGGGCCGGACGTAGTTCGGCGCATGGTTCAATCAACATGGGACGACTGGTTCGTCCGCGACGAGATAGAAGCGACAGACCCTGGTGACGGGGTCGTCATCTGGTATCTCGGCTGTAACGGTTTCGTGCTCCGCTCGCAGTCGACGACGCTGTACATCGACCCGTACTTCGGGACTGGCGACCCGCCGAACCTCATCCGGATGATTCCGGTACCGATGGACCCCGCCGACGCGACCGAGTGCGATGCCACGCTCGTCACACACGAGCACATCGACCATATGCATCCGCCGTCGTACGGCCCGCTGGTCGAGGACCTCGGCGCGGACCTGTATGCCCCGTCAGCATCGTATGACTCCCCGGACTACGACGGTGAGATACGGGTGCCCGACGGGCAGCGCAATCAAATCGCTGTCGGTGACGAGTTCACTGTCGGCGATTTCACCGTCCACGTTACTGGGACGAACGACCCCGACGCTATCGAACCGGTTGGGTACGTCATCGAGCACGACGCCGGGACGTTCTTCCACGCCGGCGACAGCCGGCCCGCCGACGCGTTTGTCGATGTCGGCGAACGGTTCGACATCGATGTAGGCGCGCTAGCGTTCGGCACCGTCGGCTCCATCTACGAGCCAGACCCCGACTCCGGTGTCAGAACGAAGTGGTATATGGACGAAAACGAGATCATCGAGGCCGCGAACCAGCTCCAGCTATCCCGGTTGCTCCCCTCGCATCACGACATGTGGCAGGGCGAAGCCGGCGACCCGAAGGTGCTTCACGAGCACGCGGTGTCTTTCGAGTATCCGCGAGTAATCGAACCGCTGTATATCGGCTGTTCGGTTCGGCTGGGCGAACCTGGGGTTCGGCGTATCGGCGCGCTCGGCGACGGCTGATACCGTCGCCGTTTCCGCCCTGCCTTTTGTTTGATGAAGCGGATAGGGGTTCAAACAGCCACCCGGCGTTTGCTGTCGTTCGTTTGCCGCGGGATAGCTTTAATATCCCAACCTCAGAACGTCAGACAAATGTCGCCAACGATAACAAAGATCGAAAGCCGGGAGTTCGAATATCCCTTAGAGGACGTGGGGACCGACAAGCACGGCTTCAATCTGGTCTATGCGCCGGGCGAGACAACCACGCGGAAACTATTCGGCGTCCAGATCCATACTGACGAGGGAATCACGGGCGAGTACGTGGGCGGCAACTCGCCGGCAGCCGCACAGTACAACATCGTCTCACAGTACCTCATCGGCAAGGACCCGCTGAAACGCGAGAAGCACTGGTCCGAATGCAAGCGTGCGCTCCGGAAGTACGACCGGATGGGCATCGGCCCCATCGACATCGCGCTGTGGGACTTCGCCGGCAAGTACTACGACGCGCCGATTCACGAACTACTGGGGACCTATCGCGAGCGCATCCCCGCCTATGCGTCGACCTATCACGGCGACGACGCGGGCGGGCTGGACTCGCCCGAGGCCTTCGCCGACTTCGCCGAGGAGTGCCGCGATGAAGGCTTCGGCGGCTTCAAGATTCACGGCTGGGGCGGCGGCGACGACGCCCGGAGTCTCGACCGCGAGGTCGAGGCAGTCCACGCTGTCGGCGAAGCAGTCGGCGACGAGATGGACCTGATGCACGATCCGGCCTGCGAACTGGAGACGTTCGCTGACGCGCTGGAACTGGGCCGAGCGCTCGACGAGCAGGGCTTCTTCTGGTACGAGGACCCGTTCCGCGACGGCGGTATCTCACAGCACGCCCACAAGAAGCTGGCACAGAAGCTCGACACGCCGATTCTCCAGACCGAGCACATCCGCGGACTGGAAATCAAGTCAGACTTCGCCGCCAGCGAGGCAACCGACTTCCTGCGGGCCGACCCCGAGTACGACGCGGGCATCACCGGCGCGATCAAGGTGGCCCGCATGGCCGAGGCGTTCGGACTGGACGTAGAGTTCCACGCGCCCGGTCCCGCTCAGCGGCACTGTATCGCCGCCTGCCGCAACTCCAACTACTACGAGATGGCGCTGGTCCACCCGGACTGCCAGAACACCCAGCCGCCAGTGTACGAGGGCGGCTACTCCGATCTGATGGACGCGGTCGATGACGATGGAACGGTCGGCGTTCCCGACGGTCCCGGCCTGGGTGTGGAGTACGACTGGGACTACATCGAGGACAACACTACCGGGAGCGTCCACGTCTACGAATAGCGCCGCAAGTACCTGTCAAAGAGTGAGGGTTCGAATCATTCTGCCACGTACGCTCTGACGCCGGTTTCGAGAACCTCGCGGTAGCGGTCCACGTCGATATCGACGGCCACCTCGCTGTTTGGCTCGTTGTCGGTCGTGCCGTGCTCGTCGCAGATGACGGCCCCGTGGCAGGGGCCGCCGGTCGTGTCGACCTCGAGGTAGTACTCCTCGAAGGTGAGCACCGAGTCGTCGATGATATCGGCGACGACAGCAGCGTCGTGGATAGCTGGCGCGTCGGCCAGCGGGTAGGTTCCGGAGTCGGGCCGGTAGTCGAGCCACTCGGCGACGGTCCCACGGGCGCCACCAGCTGTGCGAAATTCCTCGATGAACTCACTGGAAACGGTGGCGCGGTTGGTCACATCCAGACCGACCATCCGCGTGCTGGCGTCCTGCAGGACGCGGCTGGCCGCCGCAGGGTCGTTGTGGAAGTTGGCCTCGGCCATCGGCGTCACGTTCCCAGTCGTCATCGCCGCACCACCCATGAGATAGATATCGTCAACGAGATCGGGCAGACGGGGTTCCTTTGCCAGTGCGAGTGCCAAGTTCGGAAGCGGACCGACGGCCGCAATCGTCAGTTCGTCCCCGTACTCGTGGGCGGCTTCGACGATTGCGTCGGCCCCGTGGATGTCCCGCGTGTCGCCGTCGGCGTCGGGGATGTCGCCGTGGAGCCCGTTCTCGCCGTGGATCCACTCGGCGGTGGTGAGATCGTCGACGAGCGGGCGACCACAGCCCCGGAACACCGGAACGTCGTAGCCACCGAGACCCAGTATCGCGTGGGCGTTTCGCGTCGTGTTCTCGATAGTCGTGTTCCCGCAGACAGTCGAGAGACCGACAACGTCGACCGTATCGTGACCGAGCGCCATCGCCAGCATGACCGCATCGTCGCAGCCAGGATCCGTATCGAAGAAGACTTTGCGTGACATACCTCCGAAGTTCCGCCCATCGGGTCTTAAAAGCTGGTACGTACCGGTTGTGACACGAACATCGCTGTAGACAGACCGGCAGTGTTCTGTGGGCAATCTGTCGGGACATCATCCAATCACAATCAGTGTGTCGGAATGTGTGGCCGACAGATCAGGTGTGTCCGTCAGCGTCGTCTTATACCGGCCAAGTGGTATGATTGCAGGGGACAGCTAAGAGTAGGCCCAGCCCCAGAGTCGAGGGTCGGGCCACGGTTCGCAGAGACGGGGCGAAGTCGGGCATTCGTTACAGACAACAGTCAGTATCCGGACACAGTGTGTCCATCATAAATGTTAACTATATAGTCACAATACCGTCCAGAAAGTGATGGGTAGAAATCATATACGACCAGTACTACTCAGCGTACTACTCGTTTTGTCGGTTGTCAGTACCGGCTTCCTCGGAAGCGCCGCTGCTGCACCGAACGAGCGAAACGAGCTGGCAACGACGAACAGTCAGACAGCAACACAGACGGCCTCGGCTGGTGGGGCGACCTGTCAGCTGGACAGTAGTTGTCCAGTTCCTGACGATTCGGTCGATCTCAACAACAGTGGTGCCGGCGTCGACGTGTTGATCGACGGGAGCCATCAGGGCTCGACGTTTACGAAGTTCGCAAACCGACTCAGCGAACGCGGGTACGACGTCGATACAAAACGGTCGACGACCGGCGGGCTGACTTCGTGGAACGGTTCAGCCGCGAACGGGCTGTCGGACTACGACGTTGTCGTTATTCCCGTTCCCCAGACGGCCTATAGCGAGGCCGAACAGGAGGCAATCGACGACTACGTCAGAAACGGCGGCAGCCTGTTCGTCGTCGGGGACTGGACCTCGCCGCTGCAGGGTCACGCCGGCAAGCTCAACGACATCACCGACCCGTACGGGCTCCACTTCAACGGCGAGAGCGACACGTGGCTCCGGAACATTCAGGACCCGACCAACAAGACAGTCGAAGACTACGAGTGGCGAGTTGTGCTCCACAACACGGGCCAGCATCCGATAATGAACAACGTGGACACCGTTGAGTACGACGGCGTCAGTCTCAACGTGACCGATACCGAAAACGGGACGCAGGCCCCGTTGCTGTACGGTGACAGCGACACCTACGAGTACACCTACTCCACGACAGAGAAAGAGTACCCTCGTGGCGAGCGCATCGTCGGTGCAGCCGCGACGTGGGATATCGGTGACAACGGCCGCGTCGTCGCCTTCGGCAGTCAGAAGTCGCTCACGACGTATCTCACCGATGAGTGGCAGGCCGAGCACCAACAGACCGATACGCGGCCGTTCCTCTTCCGGACGGTGAAGTGGCTGGCCTCGTCGGGCCACGTCGAGCGACCGGACAGGCCGGTCGCCGTCACCGGCGAGCGAGTCAAGGGCGGTGAGACGCCGGCGAACGAGACGATCGTCCTGAAAAACAGCGAAGTCGCCGCCGCCATCGGCACCGAAACGAACGGTCCCTTCGGTACCTTGCCGGGCGGTATCTACGACGCTAACGCGTATGGGCTGACGACCGACCAGATCGGCGTCGCCGAGTTCGCGTTCAACAACTTCGGGACGTGGCCCGTTTACGAGTCCTTCGAGCGCCAGAACGCAACCGGGCCGAGCGGCGCAGCAGTCGTCACCGCGACCGGTCACGTCAGTACGAATCCGAACGTCTCTATCACGACGACGTACACGCTGCCGGCCAACTCCAGCCACATCTGGATCAACACCACGATGGAGAACGGCGGTGACCAGCGCCTCCCGGTCAACGATTCCGAGCGGCTCCAGAGCGGGGCCGCACTGAGTTCCGAGGGGCAGTCAACTTGGCTTCCCGGCTCGGGGGCAATCGAGGAGACACGCTCGCCACCAGTGAGTGCCGACACACTTGACCAGCCCTGGGCTGCGCTCACCGGGGACCGCGTGAGCTACGGCGTCTGGGGCGGGAACGGCTCCTTTACCTCGTACACGGGTTCCACAACCTGGATTGATCCGTGGCTCGAACACCGCCTCGATTCCGGCGAAACGCGGTCAGCAGAGTTCGCCTTCTTCGTCGGCGAGGACGGCGCAAGTAGCGGAACCAGCGAGTACTACAACAAGCAGCAGGGAACCGAGACGGGGACGGTGACCGGCAGCATCGAAAGCACGGACGACGAGTCCGTCTCACAGGCCACAATCACCGCCTCGAAAGGCGACCGTGCGTTCACCTACACTGTCGGGTCGGAGACCGGAACGTACGAACTCGAACTCCCCGCCGGCGAGTACACGCTGACGGCCGATGCCAGCGGGTTCGCGGCGTCAAATCCTAAATCCGTCACCGTAAGCAGCGGCGAAACGGTCACCGCCGATTTCGACTCGCTGGAGGGGCCGGCCCCCGTCAACGTCACCGCGACGATAGACGACGAGGGCGAGGTCAAGCCCGCCGACGCCCGGATTACGGTGCTCGACGGCGGCACCGCAGTCCAGACCGTCTACACCCGAACAACGCCGGCCGGCACGGCCTCGTTCCAGCTCCCGCCCGGTAACTACACGCTGGTGTTCAACCACGGGACCGGCTACATCGCCGAACCGGTCGAGAAGAACATCTCGGTGACGCCCGGCGAGGCAGTCAGCGTCACCGCGACGTTCACCGAGGAACTGGATCCCAGCGAACGCAACTGGGTCGGCATCGACCCCCACGCCCACAGCAGCGTCAGCTTCGATGGCAAGACGCCCATCGACAACTTCGTCGCTATCCAGAAATCAGCTGGCGTCGACGCGGTGTTTATTTCTGACCACAACGCTATCGGCGGCTGGGGGTCGATGGAGTCACAGGCCCAAGAGCGCGACATCATGTTCGTCCGGAGCGAGGAGATCACCACCGGTGACCTCGGGCACTTCAACCCCTATCCGATGCACGGCGAGGAGATGGTCGATTCCGACGGGACTCTCGTGGAGTTCATCGAGGAGTCCCGCAGCCGACACAACGCGACGGTGTTCCAGATCAACCATCCGGGTGACCGCTTTGTCAGCCTCGACAGCGCGCCCGGCCAGCACGAGGAGTACCTCCCGATGGTCGACGCCATCGAGGCGTACAACGGCCCGTACGGCGAGTCCGACGCCGCCAGCGTTCAGGGGCTGTTTACGCTCTGGAACAACGGCTACGAGATAACGGCGACCGGTGTCAGCGACGATCACTGTTCGCAGTGCTTCCCGGCGAAATACGGGAGCGCCCGCACCCGGGCATACGTCGAGGGACCCGTCACGCCCGAGAAGTGGGCCCAGTCCGTGAAAGACGGGCACACGTACGCGACGTACGGTCCGGCCGTCGAGTTCACCGTCGACGATAGGATGCCCGGCGAGACCGTGAACACGACCGCCGGGTCGTCCGTGGAGGCGTCGGCAACAGTCCGGAACCTCGACGAACTGGCCTACGCCGAGGTCATCCGGAACGGCACGACCGTCTCGAACGTCACGCTCGACGGCACGAACGACACCATGAGCACCAACGTGGACATCGACGGGAACGCCTGGGTCGCCTTCCGCGTCGTCGACGAGGACGGCGACCGAGCGCTGACCAGCCCGGTCTGGATTTCGGCCGCCCAGCAAGCCGAATCTGGGACTGACGGCAACGGCGAATCCGGCGATGCCACGGCGACTGCCGCGCCAGACACCGAGGACGAGTCAGCGGCAACGGCGGCAGATGACACTGCAACCGCGGAGTCGGAGACGACCGCCGCGTCCGGACCCGGGTTCACTGCCGTTGTCACGCTGCTTGCACTCATCGGTGCAGCGCTGCTCGCAACGCGACGGAGGTCCTGAGTCATGTCAGGCACCAGCCAGCGACGGAGTCGGCGTGGGTTCCTCGGAACCCTCGCGCTGGCTGCGGTGACCAGCGCCGGCTGTAGCAGTCTCAGCGGGACCCAGAACAGCCAGTCAGGCGACACCGGAGCCGGCGGCTCGACGGCAACACCCGAGGCAAGTGACACCCCCGCAGAGGCAGACGATGGAGCACATCACGACGAGGCGGATGGCCACACGCATGCAGACGACGGTCACGACCACGGCGAGGGACATAGCCACGACGGCGAACACGCAGGTAGCGACGACGAAGCCGGCGGTGCTGCCGACACCGAACTCGCCGCATTCGAGTCCCACCTGCGCGAATGGTTCGTCGATATCGACTCGCTCACCGTCGAAGACAGCCGCGTCAGGCTGACATATGTCACGAAGAGCACGCGTAGTCACGAACTCGCGGCCGGCATCGAGACGGTCGTCGTCTCGTTCATCCAGGCGTACACGGACGACTGGGAGGTCGAGGGCCTCGATGCGGAAGTAATCGAGCCGTCCGGCGACGTGATGGGCTACTGGCGAACCGAATCGCGGTGGGTCGAACCGGTCGTCGAGGGCCACGAGACGCGAACCGCGCTGCTCGAACGGACGCTCGACACGTACCACGGGCGCCGTACTCGTGACCACGACCACGGGGGAGCCGAGACCGACCACAGCGGGAACGAAAGCACTCACCACCACAACGGGACCGAGCACACAGACCACTGACGGCGGCGGTGTCGTCACTGCCGTCGCCGTCGTTTTGGGAACGGGAAGTGTTGCGATTCGGTAGAAAAGGACCGTGTTGTTGCTCAGACCTTCAGCAGCGACAGCAGGCTGACGCCAACGTCGAAGTACTCGATGAGGCGATAACCGACGAGGATTCCGAGGATTCCCATGACACCGGCGAGGTTCGGCGGGGCCGGAATGGGGACATCGAGCAGTCCGAACACGACGCCGGTCGCGATGCCGGTCATCGTCGCGACGATAACAAGTGAGAGATTCATCGGTCGGTCACCACTGCCCTGCAGCGAAGACCCACACAGTCCCGTGTCGGAGCGACCCGAGAGCGGCCGATTGGTGTGTTTGAGGTGTGTGCCATTGGTGGCATAGAGAACGGATTCAAGCGGTAAGTATGCTCCTCATCGGGCCAGCAATGGTTGAGAGTAGCACACGCCAACCCCGGACGAGCCTATAATACCGAGAAGTACACCCATATGAGAGGTTTATCTCTGTTTTATATTGATATTTTCGTATTCTATATCCAGACTCAGTATGTCTAGGCACATAAAATGCGAGTGTAATCATATATTCACCAAGTGTGTGCATTTCGAATATTATAAAGGTGGATATCTGATGGATAGAGAGAGTATAGAAAATCCACGCGCAGATTGAATGCCCTCATTGAATCAATCACGACCAGAATAGCCTCCGGGAGGCTGGCGTTTATAACCGAGCCACGGCAAGTGATGACGATGCAAGCCGTTCAGTTCGACAGCCACGGAGACCGTGACGTGCTCGAGTATGGCGAGTTTCCCGATCCCGAACCGGGCCGCGACGAAGTAGTCATCGACGTGAAGGCGGCCGCGCTGAACCACCTCGACATCTGGACCCGGCGCGGCCTCCCCGGCGTCGACCTCGATATGCCACACATCCCAGGGAGCGACGCCGCCGGCGTCGTCGACGAGGTCGGCGACGGCGTCTCGCGGTTCGAACCGGGCGATCGGGTAGCCGTCCTCGCCGGCAAGAGCGGCGGGGGCGACGAGTTCACGCGAAAGGGCGACCCGACGCTCGCGCCGGACTACCACATCATCGGCGAGCACGTCCGGGGCGTCCACAGCGAGTACGCCGCCGTGCCGGCCGAGAACCTCACACCGGTTCCTGAGGGCGTCGACTGGGAGACGGCCGCCGCGTCACCGCTGGTGTTCCAGACCGCCTGGCGGATGCTCCGCGACCGCGGCGACCTGAAGGCCGGCGAATCGGTACTGGTGCTCGGTGCGTCCGGCGGCGTCGGCCACGCGGCCGTCCAGATCGCCGATCACGCCGGTGCTGAGGTGTTCGCCACCGCCAGCAGCCAGGAGAAGCTCGACTACGCCGAAGAACTGGGCGCGGACCACACCATCAACTACGAGGAGGCGGACTTCGCGAACGAGATTCGGGACCTGACCGACGGCCGCGGGGTCGACATGGTCGTCGACCACATCGGCGCACAGACCTGGCAGGACTCGCTGAAGAGCCTCGTCAAGGGCGGCCGCGTCGTCACTTGCGGTGCGACGACCGGTGGCAACCCGGAGACGGACATCAACCGCATCTTCTGGAACCAGTTGCAGGTCATCGGCTCGACGATGGCTACCCCGGGGCAGGCCGACGAGGTTCTGGACCTGGTCTGGCAAGGGGAGCTGGAGCCACGAGTCCGCGAGACGCTGCCGATGAGCGAAATCGCGCGGGCACACGAAATAATCGAGGATCGCGAGGGCTTCGGGAAGGTCGTGGTCGTTCCCGACAGCGAGCTGTAGGTCTACCCTCGCGTTTTTGTTGTTACTCCGCCCCGAACAGAGCCGTTGCGAACCGGTCGAAGAGAGACGAGTGCTACCGCAGCATTGTTCCGAGAAGTATCACGACTGCACCGGTCAGGGTAACGCCGGCGATAATTAGATCGAACTCGCCGTGAGGAGACGGGCTACGAGGCCGACACACATCGACCGACGTAGAGCGACTGGGATTGCAGTCGAGCGGCGTTACGATCCGATTTTCAATCCGCTGACAGACGGTCGTCGATAGCCGATACGACGGGGGACCCAAAGGTATTAGTGGGTTCCTGCCAACCTTCAGGCAAGCCAACTTTCGCTAAAACAATTCAGCTTGTTTTAGCGTTGGGAGCTACCAATGCCACACGACACACTCCTGCTCATCGGTCGGGACACGTCACGCGCTACGCCCTACGAGACACACGCTCGCCGTCTGCGCGAGCGCGGAGTAGCCACCGACGTGGCGGTCCTGACCTACGACCACGAACCCCGTCGGGAGTTACGCGACGAACTGGTAGCCATCGATGCCGACCGCGTGTTCGCGCTGCCGATGACCGTCGCACACGACCACACCACGGTGACCGACGTGCCGGCGGCACTCGACGAAATCGACGCCGAGACGCACTACTGTGAACCAGTCGGGCGAAGCCCGCTGCTGACCGAAGCGCTCCGGGACCGCGCCGCCGCTTCGGTCCCGGAGGCCGCCGATTCCTCCGTCGCACTCGTCGCCTTCGGCTCCAGCGGCAAGCCGTATCAGCGCCAGGTGACGGAATACCACGCCGAGCGCCTGCGCGAGCGCTCGGCCTTCGGCGAGGTCGAACCGTGCTATCTGCTCCAGAACCCCGCCGTCGAATGTGTCAGGTACAACCTCACCCACGACCACGCCGTCGCCGTACCGCTCTTTCTCGCGCCGTGCGACGCGACCGAGACACAGATTCCCACCAAACTCGATCTCGACAGGGGCGGGCTCGCCTACACCGACACGCTGGACGACCACCCGCTCGTCACCGAAGCCGTCGCAACCGCCGTCGAGACGGCACGGACGATGGCCGACACACGCACACCGCAGACCTTCGAGGAGACGCTGGCCGCGACAAACCGACCGATGGCGACCGACGGCGAAGGCGATTAGGGCTGTCGCAGCGTCAGTGCCGACCACCTGCCGGACGAGAGGAAGCGATTTGTACCCACGGTACATTCTGGCACGTAGATGGTTCGCCGACGAGTAGCGCAGACGCGGGACCAGATCAAAGAGAAGCTAGTGGCCGCGCTGATAGAAGACCACTCTCCGCGAGAGGTTGCTATGAGCTTCAGCGTGGGCGTATTTCTCACCGCACTACCGACGCTTGGCACTGGGTTTCTCGCCTTCCTCGTCCTCGCGTACCTGTTTAGACAACTCAGCAAGGTCGCGCTGTTTGCCTCGGTGCTGATACTCAATCCGCCGGTCAAGTGGGGCGTGTACGCGACGAGCTTCTGGCTCGGCAACCGGATTCTGGGGCCGGTACCCGGGCTGTCCTTCGACGGTGTGTCAATGTCGATGGGCGGTGACGTGCTGGTCCGACTGTGGGCGGGGAACATCATCCTGGCCGTCGTGTTTGCCGCTATCGGGTACGTGCTCGCGTTCCGGTTGATCAACGAGTACAGGCGACGGCAGGGACAGACGGCCGGAGTTAGCTAAACAAGACTGGAGCAGGGACTCGCGTCACTCTCGTCGCACGACGAACACCGACAGGTCCGAGAACCGCGTGTCGTCCTTGCTGTCACCGCCGGCATCTTCTGCGAGGTCACCAAGCGTCGTCGCGGTCCGGGCCTCATCGTCGTGGGTGAGCCGCTCGTAGGCCAGTGCCGGCAGGTCGGGGTCGCCACCAGCAGCCAACAGCTCGGCCGCGATGTCCTCGGGCATCAGGTCGAACGGGCGCGGGAGGACGAGCAGGTGACGGTCGCCGACATCGCTCCGAAGCCGGTCGAGATCGGATGAGAGGTCGCCGCTCTTGTGCAACGTGACAAAGGTCGTGTCCTCCATCGGTGTCCGGGCGCGACTGGCAGCGATCTGAAGCGAGGAGATGCCCGGTACGATACGAACCGGACGGTCGACGGCACGCTGGACCTTCCCCACGAACTGATAGCCCGAGTGGTTCGGGTCGCCCATCGCGACCGCAGTCCCGCGCTCGCCCGCAGCCACGCGCTCGGCGAAGGCGTCCAGCGTGTCGAGTTCGTCCCGGTAGCCACAAGTCAGCAGGTCCGCATCGGTCCGGTCGGCGACGAAATCGACGACCGTCTCGAAACCGACGACCACGTCGGCTTCGCGGATCGCCTGCTCGCCCCGGGGCGTCAGGAAATCGAGGTTCCCCGGTCCGATCCCGACGGCGTGGACCGGCCGGTCTGCGTCGGGGTCCTCGGGCGTACTCGCCGCAATATCGGCTGGGTCCGGTCCGGAATCGAGGTCGTAGTCGTCGCCTTCAGCCATCCAGCGAAACTCCTCCCTCGCGGCTCGCGGGTCGTTCCTCCCCGCTCGCTCGTTCCGAGGGTGTGGTCATAGATCGACCACACCCTCGCGCACGTCCGACGCAACGTGCACCAGTTCGTTCGTCAGCCCGGCGGCCAGCCCGCTCCCGCCGCGGCGGCCGACGTTCGTGATGGTCGGAACGCCGTGCTCGGCGGCTACCCCCCGGAGCCGCTTTCGGCTCTCAGCGGCCTTGACGAAGCCGACCGGCGTGGCGACGACGACCGCCGGACGTGTCCCGTCCTCGATACAGTCTGCCAGAGCGAGTGCGGCCGTTGGTGCGTTCCCGACGACTGCGATAGCGCCGTCGTAGACGCCCTGCTTGTCGAGTTCGAGCACCGATGCAGCCGTTCGGGTCATCCCGGTTTCGGCGGCCAGCTCCGCGCCGTTGCCGATGGCCTTCTGGACCGGACAGTCGTGGCCGCGGCCGGTGATGCCGGCCTTGACCATCGTGATGTCGGTGACGATGGGCTGTTCGTCGAGGACGGCCCGCGCCCCCGCACGAATCGGTTCATCATCGTCCGCCCCAGTAAACCGCATCAGATATTGGAACTCGGGGTCGCCGGTCGCGTGGACGGACTTCTGGCGAATCCGGTCGGCAAGCGTCTCGTCCGGCACGAGTTTGCGCACGCGGTCCATCGACGTCTCCGCGATGTCCATCGCGTTCGAGGTGGTCGCGCCGAGGTCGGCGTACTCCTCGAAGTCGTCCTCGCTGTTCGCCTTGCCGTCTGTCGCATCGTCTGTGTTAGTCGTCATCTGAGGTCACCTCCGTCGAGTCGCTGCCGGGACCAGTACCGGCGCGGGCTTCCAGGTCACCGTCGACCTCCAGGTTCAGGTCTCGCAGGCGGTCGCGGGTCTCGTCGTCGGCGTCCCAGAGCCCGCGGTCGATAGCTTCCAGCAGCGTGTCGGTGATCGAATCCAGCGCCCAGGGGTTCACGTCCCGGAGCCAGTCCTGTCGGTCCTCATCGAAGGCGTAGCGCTCGGCCACGTCGTCCCAGAGGGTGTCGCTGACCACGTCGGTCGTCGCGTCCCAGCCAAGCACCACGTCGACCGTCGTCGAGAGGTCGCCAGCACCCTTGTAGCCGTGTTCCTCCATCGAGTCGAGCCACGAAGGGTTGAGGACGCGGGCACGCATCGCCTTCCGGACCTTCTCCTCGTTGGTGTACACGTCGACGTTGTCCGGGTCCGATGAATCACCTACGTAGGAATTCGGCTCCTCGCCGGCGATTTCCGTGACCGCGGAGATGAAGCCGCCGTGGAAGGCGTACCAGTCCGAGGAGTCGAACTCGTCCTGCTCGGCGGTGTCCTCGATTTTGACCGTCGCGTCGACGGAGGAGAGGCGGCGCTCGAAGGCGTCGTGAGCATCGCTGACGCGGCCCCGCGAGCCCATTGCGTAGCCGCCCCACTGGACATACACGTCGGCGAGGTCCGAACGGTCGTCCCAGTTGCCCTCGTCGACGGCTTTGTTCGTCCCAGCCCCGTACCCGCCGGGGCGAGTGGTAAAGACGCGGTGTTTTGCCGCACTCTCGGCGTCACCCTCGTCCATCCCGTCGGCGACGAGGTCCTCGGTCTCCTCCTCGACGTGTTTCTTCACGTAGTTCATCTCGTGGGGTTCGTCGAGGTCGACAACGGCGTCGACCGCGTCGTGGACGACCCCCGCGGCCGCCGGGAAGGCGTCGCGGAACAGCCCGGAGACTCGGGTCGTCACGTCGATGCGCGGGCGACCGAGTTCGTCCAGCGGAATCGGTTCCACGTCCTCAACGCGGCCGGCGTCAGACCAGACCGGTTCGACGCCCATCAGCGCGAGCACCTGCGCGATGGTCTCACCGCGGGTCCGGACTGTCGGCGTGCCCCAGACGACGACGCCGATCTCCTCGGGGTACTCGCCCTCGTCGGTTTCGTGACGCTCCAGCACGCCGTCGGCGACCTCGCTGCCCACGTCCCAGGCCGTCTTGGCCGGGACCTTCCGCGGGTCCAGCGTGTAGAAGTTCCTGGCTGTGGGGAGCAGGTCGACGCCGCCGCGGGTCGGCGCGCCGGAGCCGCCCGGCGGGACGTACTCGCCGGCCAGCGCGTCAGCGGTCCGCGGGATTTCGTCGGCCGCGCCGGCTACCCGCGGAGCGGCCTCCTCGCAGATGTAGGCCAGCGCCTCGCGGAGGTCGTCGTGTGCGCCCGACCGCACGCGCGCATCGCCGAGCGGTTCGATATCCACGACGAGGAGATTCATGTTCACCTCCGAACTGCTGTCTTCGAGTTCGCTCTCGGGCACGTCGAAGTCGTGCTCGGCCAGCGTCCGGACGAGGTCTTTGCTGGTCTCGTGGACGTGGTCGGCGGCCTCGGCGTAGGTCATCCCCAGCGTCTCGTCGTACTCGCCGGGGGCGTTCCGGAGTTTGTCGTAGTCGACGCCGAGCACGCCCGCGACGCTCTCGCGGAGCGAGGGCGCGCCGGGGTTTTCGAGCCGAGTCAGCGCGACCAGGTAGTCGATAAGCCGGTCGTCGGCCGGCGGTTCGCCCATCGTGTGCAGGCCCTTGCGGATCTGGGTCGTCTTCACGTCGGTGAGGTACTCGTGGACGCGCTCGACGAGGGCGTCGATGTCGAGGTCGTCGCCGTCCACGTCGCCCTCCGCGAGCGTCGACCCGGCCTCGTCGGGACCGCGTACGTCGGCTTTCTCGTCGATCTCGCCAGCGATGCCGAGTTCCACGGCGAGGTCGAGTTCATCAACGGTCTGGCGGATCTGCTCGGCGAGGTGTTCGCCGTCGTCGGTCCGGGCGTCCTCCATGCCGGCCTCGCGGTAGCGGTCGGCCAGTTCCTCCAGGTCGGCGAGGTCGTCGTAGGTCCCGGCGTTGGCCATCACCGGCGTCAGGTAGTCGACGATGGCGGCGTAGGAGCGGCGTTTCGCCTGGGTCCCTTCGCCGGGGTTGTTGACGATGTAGGGGTAGACGTTCGGGATGTCGTCGATGAGCTGGTCCGGCGCGCTCTCGCCGTCCAGCCCGACGGTCTTGCCCGGAAGCCACTCCAGACTGCCGTGAGTCCCGAGGTGGACGACGGCATCCGTCTCGTAGCTGTTGCGGAGCCAGCGGTAGAACGCGACGTAGTCGTGGGGCGGCTGGAGGTCCGAGTCGTGGTACACCTTCGATGGGTCCATGCCGAACCCGCGCGGGGGCTGGACCGTCACGAGGACGTTGCCGAACTCCACACCGGGAATCGCAAACGGGCGGTCAGGTGGGTCGCCCCACTCCTCGACGACGTTCTCGCGGAAGTCCGCGTCGAGCGTCTCGAACCAATCGCCGTATTGATCCGGTGAGACAGTGTCGGCGCTCAGCTCGCGCACGTCCTCGGGGGCGACCCAGCGGTCGTCCAGTGTTAGCTGAGCAGTGAGGCGTTCGACGAGCGACTGGCCGCTATCGGGCATCGTGTCACCGAGGTCGTAGCCACGAGCGTCAAGTTCCTCCAAGAGATTCACCGTGCTCTCGGGCGAGTCCAGCCCGAACGCCGTCCCGATGCCGTCGTCGCTGGGCGGATAGTTGTGCAGGACGACGGCGACCTGCTTCTCGTCGTTCGGTGTGTGGCGCAGTTCGGCCCAGTTGACAGCGAGGCGCGCGACGTGGTCGATGCGGTCGTCTATGGGGAAGTGCTGCTTCGGTGCGCTTCCGATGCCGGCGTCGTCGTCGGTACGCTCCTTGCCAGAGATGGGGTGGGTGATGACGTTGCCGTCGAACTCCGGTAGCGCGACCGAGAGCGCGAGTTCGAAGCCCATCACGCCGGTGTCGCTGCTGTCGTAGCGCGAGCGCGAGCGCATTGTCGTCACGGTCTGGATGACT
The DNA here is from genome assembly GCF_000336635.1 of Haloarcula japonica DSM 6131. Lineage (GTDB taxonomy): Archaea > Halobacteriota > Halobacteria > Halobacteriales > Haloarculaceae > Haloarcula > Haloarcula japonica. The sequence goes on from NZ_AOLY01000039.1 coordinate 382,626, forward strand.
GGAACACCGAGTTTATCGAGGAACACGTCCTCCGCGTCCTGGCCCTCGTCGTCGGCGCTGCGGCCGCGTTCGTCCATCGACAGCGAGAACATGAACGACGAGCAGACCGCATCGACGAGTGGATTGCCCTCAGCATCCAGCAACCACTCCTCTGTGACCTGCTCGGCGTTCCACTGGCCCTCGGCGTCGGTTGCTGGCTCACAGAAAATCGGGAGCGCGTTCGCGCCCTGCGCCTCGATGGCGCGGACCTGCGCGTCGACGTACCGGGTGTTCTCGTGGGTCCAGTGCGATTCGTAGAACCACACGGCGACCGTCGGTTTCGTCGAGTCGAACGTCGCCCGCAGGTCCTCTATGCTCGCGCCGGGATGAGCAGGATGGTAGACGCCCTCTGTCGGCAGTGTCACCGGGTCGTCGTACGAGGGGTCGGCGTCGCCGTACTGCGCGACGAGGTAGCGGACGCAGTTGGCGACGTTGCTCGCCCCGCCCTTGTCGAGGTAGTCGTAGACGGTGTCGCGGTGCTCGTCTGGGACCGACGTGTCCTCGAAGGCGAAGGCGTCACCCGTCGCTTTCACCACGAGCGGGACGCCGGCCTCGCGCAGCCGCTCGACGGCGAGGTCGTAGCCGGGCATGCTGTCCTCGGCCCCGTGGAGCCAGAGGATGACGGCGTCGGCGTCGGTCAGTTCATCGACGAACGCCTCGACCGCTGGCTCGTCGTCGAGGTCGCTCTCCGAGCGCACGACGAGGTCGGCGTCGACCTCGCCCGCGGCCCGCTGGACGGCCCCGAGTTCGTTCTCCGTCGCGGTGTAGAGTCCTAGCTGTGGCATAACGTTATTAAATCTCCGTTTGCACTAATACAAGTATGGTTGTATTCGGCGCGGGCAAAAAAGCTTCGCAGGGGGCCTCGTTCACGGCCGTGGTGGGCCAGCGCGACCTCAAGGACGGCCTGCTGGCGGTCGCGACGGACGATGACCTCGACGGCCTGCTGGTCCGCGGCGAAAAGGGGACGGCGAAATCGACGGCCGTGCGCGGCCTCGCCGACCTGCTCCCCCAGCAGCGCGCCGTCGCGGACTGCCCCTACGGCTGTCTGCCCGACCGCCCCGACGAGCAGTGCGAGGACTGCCGGACACGCTCAGACCCGCCGGTCGAAACCCGTTCGGTTCCGCTCGTGACGCTCCCGCTCGGCGCGACCCGGGACCGCGTCGTCGGCACGCTGTCGGTGGCCGACGCGCTCGACGGCGACCACGAGTTCGATCCCGGCCTGCTCGCCCGTGCGAACCGCGGTATTCTCTACGTGGACGAGGTGAATCTGCTGGACGACCACCTCGTGGACGTACTACTCGACGCCGCCGCGAGCGGCCGGAACCGCGTCGAGCGCGACGGCGTCACTGTCACCCACCCCGCCGAGTTCACGCTCGTCGGGACGATGAACCCCGAGGAGGGCGACCTGCGCCCGCAGTTGCGTGACCGCTTCGCCCTCCAGACCGAGGTCAGCGCCTGTGAAGACATAGACGACCGCGTCGCCATCATCGACCAGGCGCTCGGGGAGGGCGACGCGGAGACACAGACCGACCCCGAGTCCGACAAGCGCGACCCGGGCGAGCGACTGCGGACCGCCCGCGAACTCTTTCCGGAAGTGGACCTCGCCCGCGAGTTCCGCGAGCAGATCGCCGAACTCTGCCGGGACGCCGGCCTCGACGGCCACCGTGGCGACATCGCCACGGCGCGGGCGGCCCGGACGTTTGCCGCGCTGGACGGGCGGACGACAGTCCTCGAATCGGACATCGAGCGCGCCGCCGAGTTCGCGCTCCCCCACCGGCTTACCTCTCAGCCGTTCGAGGACGCACCGGATGTGGACGACGTGCTCGACGACCACTTCGAGGATGAGGAGGACGAGTCGGAGGAGGAGTCCGCCGAAGACGGGGAGAGCAGTGATGAGGAAAGCGAAGCGGACGGCGACGGCGGGGACGAGACTGGCGGCGAGTCGGCGGACGACGGCAGTGACGGAGAGGCCAGCGAGGGGGACGACCAGCAAGAGCAGCGGCCGGACGACGGGGAACAATCCGGCGAGGATGGCGACGACGAGGCGGGCGAGCACGGCGACCAGCCGACGCCCGCATCGGCCGACAGCGACGGCGAGCGGCAGGAGGCCGAAGCCGGCGACGACGAGGGAGCGGCTGAAGACGGCGGTGAGGAGGGGGACACCGACCAGTCCGAGGACCCCGAAAGCGCCACCCCGCTGCTACCGGGCCAATCCCGCGCCGCAGTCGGCGACAGCGGCGCACCTGACGTGGACGCCCCGACGGTCGACACGGACGGCAGAACGGCGAGCGGCCGCGCGAGCGCGACGGGGACGAAACGCGGCGCAACGGTCCGCACCGAGCGCGCCGGCCGCGGCGACGAGGTTGACGCCGCGGCGTCGGTCCGAGCGGCGGCTAGTCGCGGGAGCGGTCGCGTCGAATCACGGGATCTCCGGAAGTCCGTTCGTGCAGGCGACGCGGAGACGCTGGTAGTGTTCGCCGTCGACGCGAGCGCGTCGATGCGCCCGGCGATGAAAGCCGCGAAGGGTACCGTACTGGAGCTGCTGAAAGACGCCTATCAGGCCCGCGATCAGGTCGCCTTCGTCACCTTCGCCGGCGAGGGCGCGGACGTAGTCTTGCCGCCGACCGACAGCGTTTCGCTTGCGGCACGCCATCTGAAGGACCTCCCGACCGGCGACCGGACGCCGCTGCCGGACGGGCTGACAGCCGCCTCCGAAGTGCTCGACCGGGCCAACCCGGACGCCGGCGTCGTCGTTGTCGTGACTGACGGCCGGGCAAACACCGCCGACGGGAGCCCGGTCGCGGCGACCAGAAGCGCGGCGCGAACGCTCGGCGAAGCGGTCGACAGGACCGTCGTCGTGGACGCCGGGGAGGGGAGTCGTGCCGGATTACTCGACCTCGTCGCAGACGAAACGGACGCGTCGGTCGTCCCGCTGGACGCGCTGACCGCCGAACGCGTCGACGCGGTGGCGGGCGAACGATAGTGTGAGGCGGAAGTTTTACAATCTTACTTGTTCTTAAGACAAATGAGATTTCAATGCAGGACGACACAGACACCGCACGCGCCACGGACAGCGTGTACGACCGTATCGAGCGCGCTAGAGCGTCGCTGACCGGACCGCAGATCGCCATCGCCGTCGCGCTAGTGGCTGCGCTTGGCTTCACGCTACTGTTCGTGCAGGACCCGATGTTGCACGACTCGCTGCACAACTTCCGGCACAGCGCAGGCATCACCTGCCACTGATGGCGACTGATTACCTCGAACGCGGCGCGGTGGCCGGCGTGGCGGGCGGGCTTGTCTACGGCCTGTTCGTCGCGACGGTCGGGAACGCCTTCACCGCCGGGCTAGAGACGTTCGAACACAGCCACGGCGGGGGCGGCCCCGTCGTCTCCGAACTCACGACGACCGTCGCGAGCATCGGCGGCGGCGTCCTCTGGGGCCTGCTGTTCGGCATCGCGGCCTTCGGGCTGGCATACTTCTTCCTCGAACCGGCGATCCCCGGCTCGGGGGCGACGAAGCGGCTGGCGCTCGCGGGAGCCGGGTTTCTCACCGTCTCCGGCGCGCCGTGGCTCGTCCTGCCGCCACAGCCGCCGGGCGTCGAGCAGGCGCTCGGGACAGAGACGCGCCTCGCCTGGTACGCCGGCCTGATGGCGCTGGGCGCGCTGGTCGCAGTGCTCGCCGGGCTTGCGTATCAGCGGACGGAGCATCACCACACCGCCGTTCGGCTCGGGGCGACAGCGCTACCGCTCGCACTGCTTGCGGTTCCAGTCGCGCTCGCACCCGCAAACCCGGTCCACGGCGACGTGCCCGCCGCGCTCGTCGCGGCCTACCGCTGGACGGTCGTGTTCGGCCAGCTAGTGCTGTGGGCCACCATCGCAGGGGTTCACGCGTGGCTCGGGGGCAGTGATGTCCCAGCCACGGACGACTTGGACTATCCCGCGACAGCAGACTGACGACGACGCGGCTCAGATTTTTCCGGCGACCGTCCCGAGATTCAGCGCCAGCCCGACGATACCGACAACAGCGGCGAGAACGAGGTTCGCCGTCGTCCCGCCGACGCTGAACGGGGCCGTGCCGGCCGATGCCAGCGCGCCGAATCCGATGCCGGCGACGACGAGCGCCACGCCGGCCAGTCCGACGAGCATCGTGCCAGTCGGGCCGAACCGACCGGCTCGGTCCGCCTCGTACCGGTCCAGCGCGTCGTGCATCGTCCCAGTGATCGACTCCTCCAGGTCCGACATCTGTCCCGAGAGATAGGTGTTCAGCGTCTCCTCGTGCTCGTCGAGTTCCTCGGCGCGCTCGGACAGTTGCGCGTCGTACTCCGTCAGTTCGGCCTCGCGCTCGTCGAGATCGGTCTCCCGGTCATCGAGGGCAGCTTCGCGTTCGTCGAGCCGGTACTCCCGCTCGTCCAGTTCCGTCTCTCGCCGGTCGAGCTCCTCCTCGCGGGCGTCAATCTGCTCCCCGCGGCGGTCGAGTTCCGCGCTCCGCTGGTCGAGGCCCATCTCCCGCTCGTCGAGTCGGCGCTGCATCTGTGCGAACTCCCGCTCGCGCTCGGTCGGATGGTCGTCGACGGCGCTCTCGTCGTCGGCCACAGAGTCAGCGTCCGCTGGTTCCTCCTCATGGTCCACATCTGTGTCATTGGCCATAGTAGGCACCCATACCGGGACGCTACGGCTAACGGACGGTTAGTTTGACACCACATAACACAGTAACCAGAGCCAAACTGAGGGCACTATGTCCGAGTGAAAAATCGGCATTTCGGACCCCTACCGGTCCAGATCGCCATATCAATGCGTCAACGACGGGACTGGGTCGTGCTACTTCTTGTCCCGACTCGATGCAACCGGTACGCGCCACGCTCGTGGCCCTCGTCGTGGTAGACGACCGGTTCTTCGACGGCAACAGCGGTTCCGTCGTCGACTGCGGCCGCCGTCACGACGCCGTCGGTGTCCAGCGTGTCGACGGGCCCGTCTGCGACGTCGAACAACCGCAGGGCGTGGTCGTCGGCGTCGCGGTCCCGGAAGTTCTGTGCGCCGGGAACGGCAAGCAGCGAGCCGTCGGTGCCCAGCCCGCTAGCGAAGCCGCCCACAGGCGCGTCCCAGCGGCAGTCGCCATCGAGCGAGACGCCGATTGCGGTATGCTCGTCCGGGTGGCGAGCGTCGGTCTCGCGGCCCTCCTCTGGATACGTATTCCCGGTGACGAACACCGCACCCGCCTCGGTCGCGTGGACGTGATTCGGGTACGCGTAGACGGTATCCCCGTCCACGTCGGTCGGGGTCGCCAGCGGGACCCGCCAGCGCTCCCGGCCGCCGCTGTCGAGCCGGTAGCCGCAGTAGTCGCCGTGGCTGGAGGCGACAGCGCCGTCGGCCAGCAGGGCCACGTCGCCGACGCGCCGCTGGCCGTCGGTCCCTGGGTCCCACATCCAGCGCGGGTCGCCGCCGTCGGCGTCGAGGACGACGAGGCCGTGCTGGTGGTCGCCGGGACACCGGTTGTACGCGACTGCGACGCGGTTTTCGTCAGCGTCGAGCGAGATCGGCGAGCCGTCGGTCTGATAGGTCCAGTCGACAGTGCCGTCAGGTCCGAAGGCGTAGACGACGCTCTCGAAGTGGCGGAGGTCGGTCCCAGCCTCGTCTGTCCGACGTTCGTACCGCCGGGCGGCGGCGTAGCAGCGGTCACCGTCGGTGGCGAGGCTGGCGACGAAGGGAAGCAGAAATCTGGTATCCTGCTGAGCCTCGCCCAGATCCGTCCTTGTTTCGTACCGCCATCGCAGGTCGCCATCGGCATCGTGGCAGCGAATTTCGCCGCGAGCACTGCGTTCGCCAACGACGACGCCGCCGTCGAAGGACACCGCCACAACGACGCTCGGCTCGCCGTCCGTGTCGTACTGCCAGCGTCGGTGTGGCGGGCCGGAGTCAGCCGACACGTCGAACGCCTGTAGATCCCCGTCAGCAGTGCCGACGACCGCGAGCCCGTCGGTCAGCGTGACCGCCGAGCGGCGGCCCTGATGGCGCGAGCGGGCCGGCGCTACATCCCCGAGGTCGGCGGTCGGAGCGCACTGGCTACTCATCGACCGGGAAGGCCTCGTGGAGCACGTTGTGGGCCTCACCGAGTCCGGCGAGGACATCCTCGCCCTGCATGGTGATGCGCGATACCGCCCGCTCGGCGTCGCGGACCGCGACAAGTCGCCCCCGGAGGTAGTCATACTCCGGATCGTCTTCGGGGGTTGCGGCGATCTCCTCTTCGAGATCTACGAGCGCGGCATCGAGGTGGCGCTCGATGGCGGCGAGGGTTTCCGCGCCGGCGAGGGCCTCTATCGGGCCGGTCATGTGGCCCTCCAGCTCCTGTTCCGCGTGCTGGCGCGCGTGGTCGTCTTCGGTACCGAGAACGTTCATGAGGCCCAGTCGGAGGGCCTCGATTTCGTAGCAGCTCATGTGTGTATTAAATCGGGTGTGTATTTTCAAAGGGTCTGATCGACGAGTTCGCTTACGATGCGGTCACGGTCCAGATGTGTGGAGACGATTTCGGCGGCGTCCTCGTCTTCGACGCCGCCGTACCAGACGCCGTCGGGGTAGACGGCGACCATCGGGCCCTCGCCACAGCGGCCGAGACACGACGACCGCGTGATGCGGGCGTCACACTGGTCGCTGTCGCGGGCGGCCTGACGCAGTCGTTCGAGGACCGCCGGCGCGCCGTCCTGGGCGCAGGTCTGGTTCGTACAGACCGCGACGTGTTTCTCTGGGGCGTCGTGGACGTGCGGGTCGTCGTCGACGTTCTCACGGTCGGCGTGTTCGGCCTGGTGGGTCAACGCTCGCAGCATGGCGCGAGCGCCGCCCTGGTCCTCCTCGTAGCCGTCGAGCTCGACCTTGTACTTGCAGGTATCACAGGACATCTCGACGCTCCCGGTCCGTGCTTCTTGCCAGCGGTCGCCCAGCACGTCCAGCAGGCGCGTGTCGGTCCCGAGCGGTTCGCCCGGTGCGGCGTCGACGTAGGGGTACTCCTCGTCGAACTCGCGTGCGCCGTCCTTGATGCGGCCGGTCAACACGCCGTCCCCGAGCATGTACGGGATGACGACGACGGCATCGGGTCGCGTCTTGGCGATATCGTGCAGCGTATCGTCAAGCAGCGGCTCGGTGACGCCGATGAACGACGCCTCGACCCGCGAGAACTCGCGCCCCTCGTACAGCAGCCGGGCGAGCTTGTGCACGTCGGCGTTGGCGTCCGGGTCGCTGGACCCGCGGGCGCAGACGACGGCGGCTACTTCATCCTCCTCCCGGTCGACGCCGAGTTCGGTCTCAACGGCCGCCGCGCGGTCATCCAGCAGGTCCAGCAGCGCCGGGTGGACGCCGAGGTGCGCGCCGTTGTTGATGGTCAGTTCAGGGTGGGCCTCGCGGGCCTGCTCAACAGCCAGCGGTACGTCGTTTTTGACGTGACTGGCGGCAAACAGGGAGAGGTGAACCACCGACACCTCCGAAACGGCTCTGGCTAGCCCGGAGATGGCCTCGTCGATGGCCGGCTCAGCCAGTTCGAGAAAGGCCGCGTCAACCGGGATGCCGAGTCGGCCCTCCAGTTCGACCGCAAGGTCGCGGACCTGTTCGTTGGACTTCTCGCGCCGGGAGCCGTGGCCGACCAGCAGCACCGCTTCGTCGTCCAGCGTCTCGGGTGCGGAAATGGCTTCGCTCATCGGACTCGTTCGATGCTTTTCCGAAGCTTGCGCCGGCGGCTCGGGGCGAACAGCCCCGTCTCCTCGCTGCCCTCGTATAGCCAGTCGCCGAGGACAGGTGCCGCGTCGTCGTCCACGCCGAACCAGTAGCCCGAAGACGTCTCCGAGAGGTCGTCGTAGGGCGCGTCGACCGGGCAGCGGTCGAGCAGCGTCTGGATCGTCCGGAGGAGTCGCTCGTCGCTGTGGACGAAGGAGATGCCGACCGCCTCGTCGTCGGACTTGAAACACACCGTGCCACAGCCTTCAAGTAGCCCGCGGAGGAGCTGGCGGTCGTAATCGGCCAGCGCGTCGAATCGGTAGCCGCCCGAATCGCCGTCGAACGGCAGGCCGAGCGCGGCGCTGGCGCGGTCGGCGAGGCCGCCGACTACCTGCACCGTGAACTCCTCTTCTGTGCGCGTAATCGAGGTGTCGTGGGCGTAGGCTCGCTCGACGATGCGGCGGTCGGCCCGCTCCGCCCCGGCGACGGACGCGAGCCGCCGGGCGGCCGTTTCGTCGTTGGTCCGGACGGTGACACAGCCGTCCTCGCACTCGCCGTCGCCGGCGACCCGCCCCCAGAAGTACGCCGTCTCGGGGTGGGCCGCGAGCATGTCCGTCGGCGCGCCGGTCTCGACGCTCATGGCTGGACCTCCTCAGTGTCACTCGCCGGCGCGTCGACGGCTCCCGCGTCATCCTCGACGGATTCGACGTGAATCGCGTCCAGCGGACAGGCCGCGGCGGCCTGCTCGGCGTCGTCCCGCCGGTCGTCGTCGAACGCCGCCGCGACGGCGTGGGCGTTGTCGACTTCCAGTTCGGTCGGCCCCTCTGTGTCGAGCGTCGCCAGCCCCTCGCCGTCCTCGGCGAACCGCCCGTCGCGGACGAGACAGGCGAAGACCCCGTCGCAGGCGTCGCGGTCGATAGTGATTCGGTACATTAGTAGTCGTACTTGGTCTCGTAGCCCCGCGGGGTCACCATCCGGTCGTCCCAGACGTAGGTGTCCTCGTTGCCCACGAGCAGGGTGGTGGTCATGTCGACGAGGTCTGTCTCGCCGAGTTCGGGCAGTTCGCCGAGTTCGACGATCTCGACCTGTTCGTCCTCGCGGCCGGCGGCGTGGACGACGCCGACGGGCGTCTCGGGGTCGCGGTGTTCCAGCAGGATCTCACAGCACTTCTCGTAGTTGTCCCGGCGCTTGCGGCTCCACGGGTTGTAGATAGTGATGGTAAAGCCCTCCTTGGCGGCGGCGTGGAGTCGGGACTCGATGGTCGGCATGTCGGTGAGGTGGTCCGACAGCGAGATGGAGACGGTGTCGTTGACCAGCGGCGCGCCGACGCGGGCCGCACAGGACTGGGCCGCCGGGACGCCCGGAACGACGTCGAAGTCGAGCATCGTCGCCGTTGCGCCCTTCGACTCTATGATTTCCAGTGCGAGGCCGGCCAGCGCGTACACGTTCGGGTCGCCGCTGCCGATGATGGCCACGTCGTTGCCCGCCAGCGCGCGGTCGATAGCCTCCTCGGTTCGGGACACTTCACCGCACATCGGCGTGTTGTAGATATCGTCGGCTCCGTCGGTGATCTCGTCGGGGAGCAGTTCGACGTAGGTCGTGTAGCCCACGATGTGTTCGGCGTCCAGCAGCGCGGAGCGGGCGCGGGCGGTCATTCCCTCCGGCTGCCCGGGACCGAGGCCGACGGCGATGAGCCGGCCCGGTTCGGCGTCGAAGTCGTCGACGGTCGAGCCGACCTCCTCCTCGTCCGATTCACTAGATGAGGACGCCCCACAGGAGCTACTGCTGGACGAAGACGACGAGGACGATGATGACGCGCCACACTTCGAGGCGCTGTCGTCACCTGTGTCCGGCGTTGTTTCCGTCGACGAACTCGCAGAACTCGCACCGCACTTGGAGGCGGTATCGGTCTCTGCTTCGCTCGCGGCGGTGCCGCTCGCGCTTTCCGAGGCGCTACGCGCCTCGCTCGCGCCGCACTTCGATTCTGTCTCGGTACTTGCGTCGGTAGTGTTGTCAGTGCTCATTGTCAGAAATCGTCGACGTCACGCCCGCCGCGCGGGGTGACGAGGAACTCCTGGTAGTCGTTGCGCCAGACTTCGGTCTCGTGGGTGCCGACGACGATGGACGAGCCCATGCCGCCGACCTTGTCGTCGTGCTCGGGCAGTTCACCGAGCGTCGTGATGGTCTCCGTCTCGTCGTCGAGGTTCCGGCCGGCTTCCCCGCGGCCGGAGTCGTTGACGATGGCGGCGGGCACGTCGTCGGCCCGCTCCTCCCGCAACACGTCGACCGCCCGCTCGTAGTCGCGCCAGCAGTTGTAGAGGACGACGACGAAGCCGCTGATCGCGGCCGCCCGGAGCTTCTCCTCGATCTCGTCCCAGCCGCGCCACTTGTCAGACAGCGAAATCGTACAGAAATCGTTCGACAACGGCGCGCCGAGGTTCGCCGCGCCCGACAGCGCCGCGGTCACACCCGGGACGATCTCGATGGGGACGTCGTCGGCGTCGTCGGCGTCGGCCATCGTGAACAGCAGGTCGGACTTCCCGTAGACGTTCGGGTCGCCGCCGGAGACGTGGGCGATGTCTTCGCCGGCCCGCACGCGCTCGAAGGCCTCGCGGGCCAGTTCGACCTGCTTGCCCATCGACGAGCGGATGAGGGTCTGCCGGCTGCCGTCGGGTCGTTCCAGCACAGCCCCTTCCTCGTCGGCGATTTCGCCGTCGTCGGTCTCGCCGTCGAGTTCAGCCGACTGGGGCGGGAGCGTCCCGTCTTTCCGGAGGAACTCCTGATAGAGGTTCGAGGCGATGATGCAGTCGGCGGTCTGGATGACGTCTTTGGCCCGCTGGGTCATGTCGTGGGGCAGCCCCGGGCCGATGCCGACCACGTATAGCGTCCCATAGTCGGCTGGACGCGTCGCCTCGGCCGCGGCCGCTGTCGACTGGCGTCCGTCGCTGCTCATCCTGGGTCTCCGAGAGCCGCCGGTCGAATCTCGATACTGTGGCGCATGGTGAGTACAACGCCGCTTTCGCATAAAACAATTGTGCTTGTACTAGTCCAAGCGAAGGCGCAGAATGTTAGCAGCAGGGAACTGCGTCCGCTCCAACGCTCGGACCGAGCTGCTACCAGTCCTGTTCCAGCGAAATTGTCAAAGGGGCCCAAACTGGTACGGGCTTACTGGACGACCTCTATCAAGGTTCGAATGTTTTTAGTGTAACCTATACTACGCGTTGAATGTACTTTTCTGGCCGGAGCTACAGCACTGTGCTTCCGGTCGGTCGCCGCCCGCCAGCGGTTTTCAACTATGAAAGAAGCAGTCAAACAAGCGATAGAAGAGCATAGCGTTGAGAGTCGAATTATCGGTGAACTACACAACGTCCCTCCCTACCGGGTGTACGAGATTCAGTTCGGTAGCCAACGCGCCGTCTTGAAAATTGATGACCACCGGCGGGGGCATGCAGCCGACGAAGGGCGAGTTCACGAGTATATCGCTACAGAAACCACGGCCAGAGTGCCCGACGTACTCGCTGTTGGGACTGACTACTATATTACGACATGGGACGGCGAGATTGCGGAGGCGTCACCACAGGTCGATAGAACGTGGGCCCGCGCTGCAGGCGTCTGGCTGGGCACGCTCCATGCTGATACCAGAGGAGCATTCGACGGGTTCGGAAAGCCCCGAAGTCAAGACGGAACCCTCGAACTCACGAGCCACAAGCGCTGGGTCGACGGCGTAATCGAGCGTGTGGGATACCACCGGTCGCTTCTCGCAGGGTATGGGTACACCGGTATCACAGACACGGTTGAGGCCTTCTTCAAGGACAATCCAGCCGTGTTCGATGGGGTTGGTGAGCCGGTTCTCTGCCACGGTGATGTGCACCCCGAACACCACGTTCAGACCAGTCACGGGGGCATTACCGCCATTGATTTCGAACACGCACTCGTTGCTCCAGCGGAATACGACTACTGGCGGACCGTGATGCCGTATTTTGAAGCCAATGATGATATCGGTGAAGCCGTACCACGGGCATTCCAAGCTGGATACGAATCTGTCAAGCCACTTCCCGGTGATTTCGAAGAGCGACGGCCGCTTTACCAACTCATGAACGATATTGCGTTCTTAGAATCACTCTATCTCCAGCAACGAGTCGAACCAGAAAAGCGCGAACAGGTGGGCGAACGGATACGAGAGCACGCGGCAGAGACGCTTAGCGAGGTGGAAAGAATAGTCGAATAGGTATTTTCGATGGCTTCGCCGTCTCTGACCCGACCGTTCCGCAAGCTTCGGGGTGGCCTGGGCAACGAAGGCTCCAGACCGTCGGCTCAGCGAGTTAGACAAAGGACGCGCAGAGAGATCGTATGAGCTAATAGTTTCTCTTTATACGCGGTAGTTAGCCTACTCTGCCGCGTAATCACGTAGCTGAAGTCGTCTGTACCTGCTCTGCTGGTCAGGTGTTCGTCAGCCCGCCGTCGACCACAACGCTCTCGCCGTTGACGTAGGAAGCCATATCGCTGGCGAGGAACGTCGCCACGTCGGCGATCTCCTCGGGTTCGCCGAAGCGGCCCGAGGGGATGAGTTCTTTCAGCATCATCTTGGTCGTGTCATCGATGCGCTCGTCCTCGAACATCTGGGTCTTGCTGTATCCCGGGTGGATGGCGTTGACCCGGATATCGTAGTTGCTCAGGCGGTCTGCGAGCGCGTAGGTGAACAACCGGACTGCGCCTTTCGAGGTGCAGTAGTTGACCAGCAGGCCAGTCCCGCGGATGCCACCGGAACTGGACATGTTAATGACGGTGCCGCCGCCGTTCTCCCGCATCGCCTCGGTCGCGACCTGCGCACCGAAGAACACGCCCTTCGTGTTCACGTCCATCAGCCGGTCGTAGTCTTCCTCTGTGGTCTCGTAGAAGTCCGCTATCTCGGAGATGCCGGCGTTGTTGACCATGATGTCGATACCGCCCAGTTCCTCGGCCGCGGTGACGGCCACCTCCAGATCGTCGGGGTTGGTCACGTCACACTCGACGAAATGTGCCGTCCGGTCGGTCTCAGCTTCGACCAGTTCGTGGGTCGGTTCGCCGCCCTCGCGAGGGTCCTGCTGTCGGTCCGCAACGATAACGTCTGCGCCGTGCTCCGCGTACCGCCGGCAGATGGCCCGGCCGAACCCGCTCGCGCCGCCCGTAACGACCGCCACCTTGTCTTCGAGTAGTGTTGTCATGCGCCATTTGTCACCATAAGCTCACATAATAAATAAGTTCAGAGTTGTACAGTGATATGAACTCAAGACAGTTATCCAACGCTGTAAAGAATAATTCAGCAGTTGCTCAGTGACGAAAAGACGGAACGAAAACCCAATGGCTGGCAAAAAGCGAGGTTAACGTCCAATAGCGACGGTCACGGCCTCGTCGTAGCGGGTCTTCTCGGCCAGCAGGTCGTGCTCGCTGCCGGCGGCGATGGCTGACGCCTCGGCGATGCCCGGCCAGCCGATGAGTTCCTTCGACCGCGAGGGGGTCGGTCCCTCGAACTCTTCCAAGGTTTCCTTCTCGAAGGCGATGACGCCCAGTCCCCACTCTTCGGCGGCGGCGAGCATCCCTTCCTCGTCGGCTTTCCGGGTACCCGTCGCGATGAACTCCACGTCGTCGCGATCACGGTCGGCCTCGTCCAGCGCTTGGTCCCAAGCCGCGTGGAACTGCTCGACATCCGCGCCGGCGACGCTTCCACAACCGAGCACGACGCCGTCGTCCGTGTTGCGTTTGAGCACCGTTACGTCGTCGTCTACCAGCACGGCCTTCGGGCCATCGAGGCGCTCGATGGGGCCGAGTTCATCGTCCAGCACGGCGAGGTTCGTCGCCACGGTCGAGTCGCCGTTGACGACGTGGGCGTCCAGCGCCTTGGCCTGCTTCTCGACGCCCTGCTTGTCCGCGGCCTCCGAGGCTGTGGTCATCGCCGGCACCGCACCCATGCTTGCGAGGTCATCGGCGACCTGATTCGCGCCGTGGTGGCCGCCGGTGATTGGGATGGCCCACGTGAGTTCCTCGTCGACGACACAGATAGCGGGGTCGTCCCATTTGTCGTCGAGCAGGTGGGCGGTCTTGCGCATCGCGATGCCACTCGCCATCAGCCCGATGAAGCAGTCGTATTCGCCCCAGTACTCCTCGAACACGTCGCCGTGGTATTCGAGGATGTCGATGGATTCGTAGCGGTCGCCGATACCGTCGACGATGTCCTCAGCCGTGTCCATCTTCCGCTCGAAGGCCACGATGGCGATGTCCTCGGCTACTTCGCCGTCCGAGTCGGGCGCTTTGCAACTGTTCGAACTGGATTCGTTGTCGGTGTCAGTACTCATGAGTTAGCTCCGGCCGGTGAAACTGAACTGCCCCATGCGACCGGCCGGGCAGCCGCGTGGGTGGTGTCTGTAAGTCGATGCTCGACCGCGAGACGACGCTTACCTGCTGTCGGCGCGCGCTGGCGCGCTCCGATGGCGCGCCAAATCTGTGCGAGGGATGAGCAGCACAGCGAGTGAAACGAGCGAGTAGCGCAGTCGGTTGGGGAGGCCTGTGGCTCGTGGTGGCGTGCGGTGCTGTCGGGTGGACTGAAAGGGGCCGGGCGCTCCGGGACGACGACCGACGCAAGCACGCGAGTGAAGCGAGCGCGCGCAGCGAGGTCCTCGACCGGAGCATCCGGGGGCTTTCGAGTTGTACTCGGCAAAATAGGCGATTCATCCTAGTCGTCGGCTTCCTGCGTCTCATCGGAACTTCCCCGGTTCGCCCAGTCACCGTAGAGGAACGAGCGCTCATAGTCCTCACCACCAACAGCATCCCCAATCACGACCATCGCGGAGGCGCGGTAGCCCGCGTCTTCCAGTTTCTCACCGATGGTCGCAATCGTTCCCTCGATGACGTCCTCGTCGGGCCAGGACGCGTGGTAGATAGCCGCTACTGGGGTTTCGGGGTCGTGGCCGTCTTCGAGTAGCCGATCCATCGTCTCGCTCACGGCGTGGGTCCCGAGGTAGATACAGGTCGTCACGTCGCCCATGCCGACGAACTCGGAGATGTGGTCCTCGTCCTCGTCCAGCGTCTTGCCCTGCGGGCGAGTGAAGGCAACGTGATTGGCGACTTCGTTCAGCGTCAGTTGGGTCCGCATCGTCGCGCTGGCGGCGAACGCGGAGGTGACGCCGGGGACGATGTAGGTCGGGACGCCCTCGTGTTCGAGCGCGTCCATCTGCTCCAAGGCCGCGCCGTAGATGGCGGGGTCGCCGCTGTGAAGTCGGACGACTGTGTCGCCGGCCTCGTATACATCCCGCATCAGCGGAATCAGCTCTTCCAGGTCCTTGCCGATAGAAGAGACCGTCTCGGCGTCGGCGCAGTACTCGTCTAAGAGCTCGCTGTTGACGAGCGACCCGGCGTGGACCACGAGGTCGGCGTCAGCCAGCAATTCCCGGCCAGCGACGGTCAGCAGCCGGGGGTTGCCCGGCCCGGCTCCGACGAAGGGAATGCCCTCCTGCTCGTCGCCGGCGCTGTACTCGTACACGCGGTCGTCTCGGTTCCCGGCAACGGAGTCGATGGCCGTCTGTGGGTCCGTCTCGCTCGGTTGCTCAGTCATGCTTCACCTCGTCGCCGCAGAGGGCGGCTTCGGAGCGTTCTTGTCTCGCCAGTTCACCGATAGACTGCTCGCCGCCGTCGGTCACGACGCCGCTCTCGTCGGCCGCTTCGAGGAAGGCATCGGTCGCCTGCTCGACGCGTGTCTCGGGCTTCTCGGCGTAGGCCAGCGTGTAGTAGTCTCNGATGTGTATAAGAGACAGGGTCACGACCGTCTCGCCCTGTTCCATGAACAGCCGGCGGCCGTACACCACATCGTAGCCGGCCTCGACCAGTCCCTCGTGGGTGGCCGGCGCGTCGGTCACCTTGAACAGGATCATCCGGTCGGGGCCGGTCGGCGACGCGCCGCGGTCGGCCTCTCGCAGGGCCAGGCTCGACCCCGCAGTGATTTCGACGCCCAGCGCCGTCGCGAACGCGGACATGGCGCTGACACCGGGCACCACTTCGAGGTCGACTTCAGGGTGGAACGCGGCGAGGGTCCGCCGGAGGTGGCCGAAGGTCGAGTAGACGTTCGGGTCCCCGAGCGTGACGAAAGCGGCGTCGCCGTCGCGGGCGGTCGGCGCGATTTCGGCGGCGGCTTCTTTCCAGGCCGTCCGGAGCTTCTCCTCGTCACGTGTCATCGGGAAGTCGAGGTCGCCGATGCGCTCCTCGGGGACATGCTCAGTCGCGACCGACCGCGAGAGCCGCCCCGGCGAGTACACCACATCGGCCGATTCGAGTGCGCGCTTCCCGCGGACAGTCACCAGATCGGGCTGCCCGGGACCGAGACCGATGCCGTAGAGCGTCATCGGTCACCTCCGTTCGTCGACTCAGTCTCGGTCGGCGACCCGCCGTCGGCGGCAACGTCCTCGCTGGCGCTGCCGACGAGCATGTAGACGGGGTTCTCCGAATTGAAGCTCGTCGCGCCGGCGAGTTCGTAGCCGTGGCTCACCTGGAACTGGACGACCTCCTCCAGAATATCGCGGTCGCGGAAGGCCTCCGTCGCCGCGCCGGCGACTTCGAGCCGCGAGACGTTCATCACGATTCGGTCGACGCCGGTCTCGACCGCGTGGTCGAGGATAGCCTCGTAGTTTCGCGACCCACCGAGGAAGAGGGCATCGGCGTCATCAGGCAAGCCCTCCGGGGCCTCGGCCTCGCGCAGTTCGACATCGGCGTTGATGTCGTTGGCGGCGAGGTTCTTGCGAGTCACGTCGAGTCGACTGGCTTTCCGTTCGAGCGCAGTGACCCGCCCGGCCCGGCGCGCCGCCGTGATGGTGACGGCACCGGTACAGGACCCGACCTCCGCGAAGTGGTCGGCCCCGGTGAGAGCGAGTTTGCTGGCGAGGACGGCCCGGACCTCCGGCTTGGTGGGACCGGCCTTCGCGTCGTGTGGGAGCGAGACGCGTGTCATCACGCTATACAACTACAGTAGCGCGTAAAACAATTTTGGTTGTATTAGTCCAAGTCGAGATTACAACGGGGTTGGAGACAGGTGCAGAAGCGAGTCGGCGGGCTGACTGGACGGCAAAGTGAACAAGAAATAGTACGGAACGAGAACCAGGAGCCGGGTCAGAACTCCGGCCCGGGAGCCGGCACGCCGTCGCCGTCGTCGCCACCGTCTAAGTCGAACTCCTCGCGCAGTTCGCGGATGCGGTCACGGATGTCCGCGGCCAGTTCGAACTCCAGGTTATCCGCGGCTTCCTGCATCCGCTCCTCCAGTTGCTCGATCTGCCGGGCGGCCTCGTCGGCGTCGCTCGCGCCGTCACTGGAGATGCCGCCGGTGTCGGTCTTGCTGCCGGGCAGGTTCGTCTCACCGACCTCCTTCTCGATAGTGGTCGGCTCGAAGCCGTGTTCCTCGTTGTACTGCTGCTGGATGCGCCGGCGGCGCTGGGTCTCTTGGATGGCCGACTGCATGGCGTTGCTCCGCTCGTCGGCGTACAGCACCACTTCGCCGTTGACGTTCCGAGCAGCCCGCCCCATCGTCTGGACGAGCGTCGTCTCCGACCGCAGGAACCCCTCCTGATCGGCGTCGAGAATTGCCACGAGCGATACCTCCGGAATGTCGAGCCCCTCTCTGAGGAGATTGATGCCGACTAGAACGTCAATATCGCCCAGTCGGAGCGAGCGGATGAGTTCGTGCCGTTCCAGCGTGTCCGTCTCGTCGTGCATGTAGGCGACGTTCACGCCGGACTCCTCCAGGTACTCCGTGAGGTCCTCGGCCATCCGTTTCGTGAGTGTGGTGACCAGCACGCGCTCGTCGCGCTCGACGCGGTCGTCGATCCGTCCGAGCAGGTCCTCGACCTGCCCTGTCGCCGACGCGATTTCGACGGCCGGGTCTACGAGATGGGTCGGTCGAACGATCTGCTCGACGACTTGGTCGCTGTGTTCGCGCTCGTAGTCGCCCGGCGTGGCGCTCACGTACAGCGTCTGGTCGGTTTTCTCCTCGAACTCCTCGAAGGTGAGCGGGCGGTTGTCGAACGCCGTCGGCAGGCGGAAGCCGTTCTCGACGAGGCTCTCCTTGCGGCTCTTGTCGCCCTCGAACTGGCCGCGGATCTGGGGGAGCGTCTGGTGGGACTCGTCGACGACGGTGAGGAAGTCATCGGGGAAGTAATCCAGCAGCGTGTAGGGGGCCTCGCCCGTCTCGCGGTCCGAGAGGTGGACCGAGTAGTTCTCGATGCCCGAGCAGTAGCCCGTCTCCTGCATCATTTCGATGTCGAACGTGGTCCGCTCCTCGATGCGCTGGGCGGCGACGTGGTCACCCTGCCGCTCGAAGTAGCTGATTCGCTGGTCCAGCAGTTTCTCGATCTCGTCAATAGCTCGCTGGAGGCGCTGTTCCGGAATCGAGTAGTGCTCCGCCGGGTGCAACAGCGCGGCTGGCTCCTCGCTTTTGACCTCGCCCTCCAGCGGGTCGACCTTCAGCATCCGGTCGATCTCGTCGCCCCAGAACTCCACGCGGAGGGCGTAGCGGGCGTACATCGGGTATATTTCCAGTGTATCCCCTCGCACGCGGAAGGTCCCCTGCGTGAAGTCCACGTCGTTGCGCTCGTAGTTCAGGTCGACCAGTCGGCCGAGCAGTTCGTCGCGTTCGATCTCTTGCCCCACCTCAAGCGAGAGGGACATGTCGATGTAGTTGCGCGGGTCACCGAGGCCGTAGATGGCCGACACCGACGCGACGACGATCACGTCGTCGCGGGTGAGTAGCGAGCGCGTCGCGGAGTGGCGCAACCGGTCGATCTCGTCGTTAATCGAGGCGTCCTTGTCGATGAACGTGTCCGTCTGCTCGACGTAGGCCTCGGGCTGGTAGTAGTCGTAGTACGAGACGAAGTACTCGACGGCGTTGTCCGGGAACAGCTCGCGGAACTCTTCGTACAACTGGGCCGCGAGCGTCTTGTTGTGGGCGATGACGAGCGTGGGTCGCTGGATCTCCTCGACGACCCACGAGACGGTGTTTGTCTTCCCGGAGCCAGTCACACCGAGCAGGGTCTGTCGGTCCATCCCCTGGCGATAGCCCGATGCGAGTTGTTCGATAGCCTCGGGCTGGTCGCCCGCGGGGTCGAACGGGGCGTCGACACGGAACGCGCGGTCGACATCTGGTCGGTCGATAGAGAGGGGGCCGCCGGTGTCGCTCATTACCCACACATCGGGCTGGACGGACTTGAGCCGCGTGGTTCACGTGGCAGTGAGTCCCACAATCATACATTGTAAAGCTGATAAAACGCTCCCGAAAACGGGGTCTGTTTCAGCCGAACAGGACCGAAAGTAAGCAAATCATTCGGGCCGGGAAGTAAGTGAACGGTCAGCCTGTTTTATTCTGTTTTATGATTAGATATCTGGTATGGGTAAGACAGACACCGAATCCTCGACTGGGAGAGAGGCCGTACTCAACACTGGCCGCTGGTCGGTCGGGAACTGGGCAGTTATCGGCGTGTTCTTTCTCCTCACCGTCGTCGGCGTCGCAATGACTGCCGGCTTGTTCGGCCGGAGCCTCACGACGGAAGCAGTTGGCGGGGACGGGCCAGATGTCATCGTTCCGCTGGCCGTCTTCCTGTACGCGACCCTCGGTGCGCTGGGCTACGTGTTCACCAAGCTGATGACGTCGCTGCAGGAGTACGACAAATGGAGCGATTTCGAGAACCTCGCCGAGATGGGGATGCGGATTCCCGCGGCGTGGCTTCTGGCCGCCGGGGTGTATCAGTTCGGGAGTCTCGCAATCGGCTCGTCAGCACTGGAATCGACGCAGTTGGCCACTGGGATTCCGTTCCTCGTCGGACTCTACGTCAATGTCGCGTACGAGTGGCTCGGCGGACTGGCCGACCGCCTGCTCGGCCGGCACCCGAACAGAGAGGCGTGGACATCGTCACGCGAGACCGGCAGTGGGTCCACGGATCAGCGACCGGACTCCGGTGAATCCGTCGGCAGGAACGACTGACGCGCCGTCATATCGGGTTCTGGATACATGAGTGGAAAGCGGGGTCAACAGACCGGCTTCGGGTTCACGCCGAGGTCCTCAAGCGTCTCGAAGTACTCATCGTAGGCCGTCGAGATGACGTCGATAGCGGCTGCCTCCGCGGCGTCCCAGTCGTCGTCGCTCTCGCACACGGCATCGAGCAGTTCGGCGGCTTCGTCGCGGAGGTCCACCACGTCGCTGCCGGCGCTGCGGAACGTACTCGCAGTCTGTGGGTCCGCCTGACCGGTGAAGAAGCCAGTGTACTGCTCTTTGACCTTCTTATCGACGAGCGTCCAGCCGACGAAGCCACCGAGTCGCTCGACCGTCCCGTCAAGGTCGTCAAGCACGTCGTGCATCGCCGGTGTCCGGTCGGCGGGGTCGGCGTCGATGCTGTCACGCCGCTCGGCCGTTTCGGCCGCCGCGTCGGCAAACAGCGCGGCCGCGTCGTCGTTCGCGTCGGCGCTCCAGGCATCGAAGGTTTCGTGGGCCGCCTGCTCGCGGGCGGCCGCTGCCGCCAGCACTACGTCCGGTTCCATCTCGCCGCGGGTGTCGGCATAGAGCGTCTTCGAGGAGCCCAGTCGAGAGAGTTCCGTCTGCTGGTCGTCACGAACTGCGTCGATAAGGTCGGCTGCGGTCATACTCTGGCCTGTGGCCGGCGCGGGCTTGTAACCATCGGACCCGCCGCTAGAAGGCACATGTGGCTGCGGGGAGTAAGCCCCCTTCTGTTCGGGCCAGCATTCGGCTGAGCGGCCACGTCCAGCGCTTGCGCGCGGCGTCGGACTACCTGTCGACGCGGCCTTGCACCGGTGAGGTTTCGCCGTTCCATCGGTCCGTCGCCGGAGGCGTGGGGCATCGAAGATGGCCCACAAAGCGCCCCGGAGTCACCGGGTCGCGACTGCCCTCGGTGGGTTACCTCTCCCTCGCTTTGGCGGCGTGCCACACCGTCTGGTGGAGCACGGGTCACCTCGCTCGGGATTCGCACACCTCATCGGTCCGGCGACGACGTGTCGTTGCTGTTCCAGCGCCGACGGTCTCCCGCCCCGGGCTTGCGCCCGGTCACCTGTCCGACAGGTGGGGGGACTTTCCTCATGGCTTGCGCCACGGGAGCCGGCCTCCCGCTGCCACTCAACCCTACACTAGTGCGGCGAATAAGGCTTACCAACGACCTTTTTCGGCGTCGGGTTCGCGCTTTGCGCGAACCGCTCCTTGAAAAACGTCGATGAAAAAAGCGCGAATCGCAACGCGATTCGCGTGAAACCGCTCGCTGCGCTCGCGGTATGCTCAGCGACGGCGACTACAAAACTTGTGTCTGATTCTCGGACAGACCTGCCCTTCCCCGAGTCGTGCGACGGAGCGCACTCCCGGCCACAGGCAGATACGAAACTGAATCAAAACGCGGACGACCGCACGATTCGTCGAAGATCTAGACGAGATCCCAGCAGTGCGGCTCAGTCGTCGGACGGCAGCGACTCGCCGGCAGCGTTGGTCGGCGCGGGCGAGGACTGCATGTCGTCGTCCTCTGCGTACGGGTACCACGTCATCTTCGTGTTGTGCATGTACGGATCGTCGTAGTCCGTCTCTTCGGGTTCGACCATCTCAGCCAGCGTCTCCTCGTCGCGGTCCTCGACGAAGTCACGGAAGGTCTCGCCGCCCTCACGGGCGTCCTTGAAGTTGTTGACGAGGTTCTTGATCGCGCCGGGGACTTCGTCGGCCGGGACGCGCATCTCCACCCAGTCGGCGAAGCGTGGGTCGTCGCCGAGGCCGCCGCCGAGACCGATGTCGAGCGCCTCGACTGGTTCGCCGTCCTTGCGGGTCTTCATCCCGCGCAGGGACACGTCGGCGATCTGGGGCTGGGCGCAGGAGGCCGTACAGCCCGAGAGGTGGATGTGGAAGTCCTCGTGGTCTTCGGGCAGTTCGACGTTGTCCTTGAGCCAGCGGGCGTAGCGGACCTGACGGTTCTTCGTCTCGACGATAGAGAGCGAGCAGTACTCCGTGCCCGTACAGGCGATGGAGCCGCGCATGAACGGCGACGGCTCGGGGGAGTAGTTCTCGAGCAGTGGTTCGCTGGTGAACTCGTCGAGGTTCTCCTCGGGCACGTCGGTGACGATGATGTTCTGGCGCTGGGTCAGTCGGACCTCGCCGGAGCCGTACTCATCGGCGAGTTCGGCGAGTTCGAGCACGTCGTCGGCACCCATACGGCCGACCAGCACGTTCAGGCCGACGTAGTAGTTGCCGTCCTTCTGCTCGTGGATCCCGACGTGGTCGTTGTGCCCGTCCTGAGAGCCGGTGTTGTAGCTGTACTGGTCGCGCATGTCCTCGCCGGCAGTCGCCAGCTCGAAGTCGACGTAGTCCTCTTGAAGGACCGAGCGCATCTTTTCCGGGCCCCACTCGTCCATGAGGAACTTGATGCGGGCGTTGAAGCGGTCCTCGCGGTCGCCGTGGTCGCGGAAGAGCGCGGACATGCCGTGAGCGACGTCGGCGGCCTGCTCCGGCGGGACCCACACGTCGATATCGCGAGCGAGGCGCGGTTCCTTACGGGAGAGGCCGCCGCCGATACGGACGTTGAAACCGATTTCGCCGTCCTTCTCGGCCGGCTCGAAGGCGAGGTCGTTGATGTCGCCCTGGCCACAGCCCTCGTCACAGCCGGCGATGGCGACCTTCCACTTGCGCGGGAGGTTCGCGTAGTCGTCGTTGCCCTTGAACGTCTCGTGGAGGTCCTCGGCGACGGACCAGGCGTCGACGTGCTCGTGTTTGTCCTTGCCGGCGACGGGACAGCCGACGATGTTTCGCCAGGAGTCACCACAGGCCTGCTGGGTGCCCAGACCGACGGCTTCGAGCTTCTCGAAGATCTCCGGGATGTCCTCAATCTTGATCCAGTGGAGCTGGATGCTTTGGCGAGTCGTCCAGTCACAGTAGGCCTCGCCGAACTCGGGGTTGTCGACGGGACCGGTCGCGTACTCCTTCGCGACTTCGCCGATGACTTCGAGCTGACCGGGCTTGATGACGCCGTTCGGCGTCCCGATACGCATCATGAAATACGACTCCTGGCCGGAGCGCTGGTGGTACAGGCCCCACCACTTGAAGCGCTCGAACCAGGCGTCCTGTTCGTCCTCCGGAATGGACTCCCAGCCCTGCTCCGCGAACTCCATCAGATGCTCCCGTATCTCGTTGCCGTAAACCTCGTCTTTCCATCCTTCGACTTTACTGGGCATAGCTAATGTATTCTTCAACAAGTCTTACAGACTTATACACCACACTTTGCCGTCAACCGTCTCCCCCACTCCCCGAAACAAGAAATTGTTGCCTATTCCCGAGAATGGGAAAGCCGGGTTCGCTTCTCCGGAAAATGGACGCTCTCGTGGACAACACCGTAGAACTCGCCGGAATCGGGGTCTACGACACGCCCGACGGTTAGCCAGTCGGTAACGCCGCTTTCACCGCAGGCGATGCACTGTCCGGCTATTCGCGCCTGAATATCCGGGTAATCCACACCCACTTTCACGAACCCTTCAGCAAGGAAATCCGTCGTCTCACACCCACAGAAGTCGCTTCGAGCTAACAACCACAGGTCTGAGACGTTCACTTCCCGCGAGTCGTTGACGGAAATCCAGGCCCCGTCGTCGAGCTGGTGAACGTCGGTCGTCATTACATCTCATTAGATTCCAGAGACACCTGAGGGCATCGGCGGTCGCAAGTATCACCGGGTCGGGTCGAATTCGCCACATTCATGCGGTGAGTACGTCAGATCTTAATGACCCACCATTTGTTGGGTTCTGTACGAGATACAAACATATGTTGCCTGTAAGTCGCAGTGCGGGCCAAGCTTACAGGAGAGTCCGTGTTTAAGATAGTGGGGCTGTTACAAAGGAGTACGACACCACGTGGCGGCCACGCAGGTCGCTGCTGTGACAGAAACGATGACGAACGCACAACAGACCCACGACGACGACGCCGAACGCGAAGAGCCGACCACAGACCACCTCGACAACGTCGAGGATGGCTGCGGTTGCACAGAAATCTGGGAGCACATGAGCGAAGAGCGCGAGAGCGCCTCTGACGACTGATACAGACTGTTGTGACTGCGTATTAATGCGCCGGCCCGGGTCGGCGAAATCCCGGCATGACTTACAATAGCCTGTATGACATCCCTGTACGGGATACTTTTGTGCGGCGCTCCCCAAACACGTACCGATGCCTGAGGGGCCCGACAATTACGTTCCATCGACCGACCGTGAATCACCGGTCGGTAAACCGGTCATCCGCGGGGACCCGGCACTCACTGGCCAGCGACCCGAGGAGGCTATCGAGTTCGATCCCGACGACCCCGAGAGCCTCGAGCTCGCCGCCAGAACGGTCGAGAAGTTCTCCGAGAACACCGCCGGCGCCGACGACAATGTGTTTATTCTGCGCGGCGCGGCCGCGTGTGCAGCCCTAGTCCGTGGTGAGGGGTCCTACAAGGCCGCTGCCGAACGGGCCGGCGGGGAGGCGTCGGTCTCGTTCATCCGCAAGTGGTCCCGCGTGCACGATCTCCCGCGATCCGTCCGTATTCACGTCGCCAAGGGAGAAATCGCGCCGACAGCGGCCAAACACATAGCCAGAGTCTCCGGCGAATCCCGCCTCCTCCTAGCGTGGGCTGCCCTCGATCACGATCTCACCGTCCGTCAGATCCGATCCGTTGCCAGCAGTGTCAACGACGGCGCGTCCGTAGATGCGGCACTCGCCAGAAACGGGTACGCGCTGGGCGAGTTGCGGACACAACTCGACCGCGACGCCTACTGCCGACTCCGCCGGCAGGCTGCACTCGATGGGGCGTCCCCAGGGGAAGTCATCAGCGAGGCTATCGAATCGTACTTCGACGACGGACCGTAAGGTCTTAATCGCCGCTCCCCCGAGCGAATAGCGAGGGCCGGTAGCTCAGTTAGGCAGAGCGTCTGGCTTTTAACCAGATGGTCGGGGGTTCAACTCCCTCCCGGCCCGTACAGTGAACCGATGAGCGACGCGAATCGGGCAGGAAGGAATTGAACCCTGCCAGTCGCGCGCAATGAACGAATGTGAGTGAGCATGTCTTCCTCCGGTTCAACTCCCTCCGAGCCTGCTGTTTTATCGATAAAAGCGGCGCGACAGTGCATAGCCCGAGACCGGTTAATTTACCACCGAGACAGCGAATGTCACCAGTATGGACGGAACTACCGGTACGGTTCAGCGCGTACTTACGCAGCCGTTGCGCCCGCTAGGTGTCACTGTCGGTGTATTGCTCGTCGTCGCAACACTCGCAGCGGTTGCCGGCACGCCGTGGCAGACACACGCCTCAATGGCAGCGGCGATTGTACAGATGGTTGCGGCGGTCCTGATGAGTGTAATCGGTATCGGACTGGCGTACATCACCTGGGCAGCTGACGCGTAATCCGGTTGTCAAAAAGCCGAAAACAGACGCCGTTGTTATCCGCGAACGGGCATATACGCCATCCCTAGCATCAGTACGGCAGCGATGCCTGAAAGGATCGAGATGCCCCAGATGCCGTTCTTGCGCTCGTGGAAGTAGTCCTGCTGGTCGAGTGTCTCCTGGTACTGACCGTACTGCTGAATCGGGACGATCTGGACGGTGTGGTGGTCGGGGAAGTGAGTGAAGAACCGCCGCTCGTTCAGCGTGACGTTCCCACCCTCCGAAAGTTCGACCGTGTTTTCGCGCGCGGCAAACCATTCGAGCGTCGCGCCGCTGTCGGTCACTTCAGAGACCGTGGTCTCCTGGGTGCCGCTGTCGGTCGCGTACGGGTAGGTATCGCCGGTGGTGAACGACACTGTCTCCGGCTCTGGGAGCCACTCACTTAGCGGGACTTGCGTGTTGTTCGACCGGTAGACCACGTACTCAGTCCCGTTCTGGGTTGCCAGCGTGTTCTTGACCGAAGAGTCCTCGGCGAGGAGCGCACTGACATTGATTTCTTCTTCGAGGGTCACCGAACTCTCGTTGCTGTCAGTGTGCACGCGGTAGGTGTCGTTCTGGTAGGTCGTCGTGGCGTTGTGCTCTAACGTCGCAGTATACTGTGACGATTCGTTTGTCCACGAGAGGTCAGCTGCCATACTGCCACCGCCACCACCGCCGTGGCCGCCACCGCCGCCGCCGGACATGTGGATGTTTGTGGCTGTGTATTCCGTTCCGTCGACAGTGAACGTACTCTCGTTGGTCAGTTCGGCGTCAGCGTCGAGCGACACCGCCGGCCGCTGACTCTCCGCGACGCCGATGTAGGCGTACGCAGCAACACTGATAACGAGGAAGAACGCGAAGTACGCCGCCGCGGCTCGTCGTTGCATATCAGGAGGGTCAGTCGCCGCGCCGTTTAATGATTACTTTTCGAGTGTATCGGTACGCTGGTGGCACGGGCCTCTTGTCCCGGCAACGGCGGTGTCGATGTATCGCATCGGTCAGGCTGTCTCAGACTCGCCAGCGAGGACGTCGTAGCTGTCGAGCGTTCCTGCCATCGACGGGGCATCCGGATCGTCTTTCCGCTGTGTACCGTAATCCATCCACACGCCGCTCGTGTAACTGTACATCTCGAAGCCGGCGTCGGTCTCGACGACGATGTCGATGACTGCGTCCTCGGGGGCGTCGTCGAGAACAACAGCCGACCGAACGTCGTTGTCGTGGTGCATCACCCAGACCGCGACAGCGCCGTCAATGTCATCCAGCAGGGCACTGGCTTCGGCCGGCGAGAACGGCCGGTGTGGCCAGTCTTCGACGGGTTCTGGTTTGTCCATGTCAAGTAGGACGGGGCGGACTGGTATCGGTGTTCCCCCCATTCACAGCCTCGCCTGACCGTCAGTCGGCGAAGTAGCTGGTGAAAAAGCCGGAGAGGAACGACGAAACAGCGACGGCCATTGCCATATCAGTCAGGCTCCAGGGCGCGTCTTCGTCATCAGCCAGCCAGACAGTAATAGCAACACTGACGACCAGCGAGACAATTCCGTTGAGGAGGTGCTTGTTCTTGAGCAGACTCATACGATTCATTGTTGGTGTGGGATTCGTATAGAGATTACCCACGGGCGGTGTATCCGTTAGTTGAAACTGAGTCACTGAATTCGGTTGAGGGTGGCCCCGGCGCTGGGACAGTTAGCCGTCACAGCAGACCGTATACCGAACGTCAGTCCGGACAAGCGATTCGGCCCTCTCGACAGCGCTATCGATGGTCTCGAACTGCCCGAACTTGCTGACGACCGCACCATCCGCGCGTAACACGACTGTCCATCGGCATCCATCCGGGTCATCGCGCTGTTCGAACACGAACTCGCGGTCGGGTAGTCGAGCGACGACCGGGCCATCAGTGGCAACCGTCCACGACACGGTATCAGCGAGCGTGCTTTCCAGTGCCGTTTCGAGTCGTCGGGCGAGTCTGGCCATCGGTTCGTCCTGTGCGCCCATACAGAACCGTCGAAGCGGAGAGGTATAAGCAGTTATGACACGACACAACGTTCAAACGGCCCAAACCCGTACAGTAGATGTGACTCAGTCGCTTCTCGTCTACGACGGCAGTACCGACCTGTTCCGGCGCGCTGCCGAGACGATTACCCGCTGTGCCAGGGATATCACGCCAGTCCCCTGGGAATCCGACGCGATTCAGGCGTTTCTCCGGGCGCAGTTCGACGACCCACCGTTCGCGTTCATGCTGATCGAAGGTGAGTCCGTCCACGTCGGCGAAGCGGCTGTGAAGGAAGCGCTGGAAGGACTCGATATCTCGGCCCCTGTCGCCCGATTGGCCGAGCAGGTGTATCCAACCGCCGCTGCGCCGTTCGGGCGTCTCGTCCACGGCCAGGTTCCGGCCGACATCCACGGGACCTTTCCGCTGGACGAGGCGGCGAAAACACACATCGAACCGCTCCGACAGGTCCATACGATATCTGTCGAAACAGAGTAATCGAGACGGTCAGTGGGATAACCGACCAGAACTGGCCTGCCGCGTGGTCGACACACACCTGAGAGACCACTGCCATCTCAAGTCGACCGGACGTCTGGCCGTGTTCCGAATCGATACGTCGAACGGTTTCGGCTGCGCGACTGACATTCAGCGAGAACGGAACGGTCAGACGCTCACCTGCAGCGACTGCACAGTGCCTTGTGTCAGTGGTCGCTTGACCTCCCAGCAGACGAGCTCTCCGTTCTGGGTTGATTCGACGGACCGGTACTGAACGAACACGTCAGCCGAGGCAGTAAGATCGCTTTCGTTGCTGGTGGTGTACGTATACGTGAACGCACCGTCCAATACGGGGGCGACCTTCCGGAGATACACAGGTTGGTGTTCGAGTCTTTCCCCTCTGAAAACGCTGAGGTCCGTTGCGCACTGTCGCATTGTGGGAGAGTGATCCGGACGACTGCCACGACGACACCTGCCGCGTAGTTGTGTCCGTTCCCCGGGCAACGTGGCCTCTATACCTGAGATATCCGCCAACCGCAACGATGGCGACTAGACAAATAAGTAGCAGTTCGTAGTTGTCGACGACTTTTCGTCGTGTTTCCCGTC
Organism: Haloarcula japonica DSM 6131; assembly: GCF_000336635.1. GTDB lineage: Archaea > Halobacteriota > Halobacteria > Halobacteriales > Haloarculaceae > Haloarcula > Haloarcula japonica. Next base: position 410,882 of record NZ_AOLY01000039.1, read on the forward strand.
CCAACAACCCCATTGCAACTGTAATACTAGTGCCGACAGATGAGATTTGATACCGGGTTAGCGGCGGCATCCATCTTTCTTCGCCGCCCCATCTCCGCTAACTCCAACTTCGAATGTCCCGGGAACCAGTTTGTGACCGTATCATTAGTTCGTGCGATCCCGCTACAGCAGTCGTTGCCCCGTTGGAAACGGATTTCATGAGCGGCCTGATCGTACTGTATTCTTCGATAGAGTCTTGTCCTGTGCTCAGCCGCTTTCGAGCAACAGTTCACAACGCTGAGCCTACAAAGAAGGGCAGGTAGCAGTCACTTACCGGCACTTCTTGGAGGGTTAAGAGGCTAAGAAGCCAAGGGCCGGCTTTAAGGCTAAGCCCTAAAGCCCTGCGTATAAAACATATAAGCACAGATGGGAACAAGAGACCAAATCGAGAATCTGAAAGAACGAGTCAAGAAACGGTCAAGTCTGACTGATGAGCCGCCGGAAGACGAGGATGCACCAACAATCTCCGAAGACGATGCAGAAGCACTTCTTGAGTTCAGCCGCCAGCTTGACCTACTCAGTTCGAAGTACGGTGATTACAGACACCTCAAACTTCTCCGCCACAGCGTCATTATGGCGGAACAAGTGGGCGGACTGGCAGACGCATTAGAAAGTCGAGACGCTGCCGAAGACATCGTCGTGTGGATCAACACAGAACGAGGGGTTCCGGAATACAGCGAAGAGACAAATCAAGATTACCGTGTCGCACTACGGATCTTCGGGAAGCGAACCCTCAAGATGGCCGACGACGAGGTACCGGACTCGTTAGGGTGGGTCCCGACAGGCACGAGCAGTTCGTACGATCCATCACCCAGTCGAGCGGATATGCTTGACTGGGATGAAGCAAAGGAGATGTCTATTGAGGGCACAGAGAACTCGCGGGACAAGGCACTCATAACGGTTTCCCACGAACTCGGCCCCAGAGGGGAAGAGATGCACGGGGTCCGGATTGGGCAAGTGACCGATGCCGACCATGGGATACAAATCAGTCTCAACGGGAAACAAGGTGAACACTCGGTTACCCTAATCAACAGCGTCCCCTACCTGCAACAGTGGCTCAACGATCATCCTGCTCCAGATGACGACGAAGCCTACCTCTGGTGCAACCTCAACGATCCGCACGATAACGCGAGTTATCAGACGTTTCTGGAACGGTTCAAAGAAGCGGGACGACGGGCGGACATAGACAAACCTGTCACCCCCACAAACTTCCGGAAGTCGAATACGTATTGGCTCGCCAAGCAAGGAGCGAACGAGTCGTTCATCAACGAGCGCCAGGGCAGGAAGCCGACCTCAGACCACGCGCGACGATACATTGCAGAGTTCGGCCCCGAAAACGAGAACAACCAGTACGCGGAGCTCCAAGGGCTTGATGTCGAGACGGAAAAGACGGAAGACCGGACACCGATCACCTGCCCCCGGTGCGACAAGGAGACTCCCCGCGATGAGCCGTTCTGCGTCTGGTGCCACCAAGCGATGGAACCCGAGGCCGTAGATGAACTCGAAAAGGAAGAATCCGAGCAACGCCGTGAGTTACTCCGAATTGCCAAGGAGAACCCTGAGCTGTTAGAGGCAGTAGAGGAGCTTGAGCCCCTGATAGAATCCTTAGGCGGAGATGCACAAGTCATCGATACTGCCAGACAATTCGTCGAAGCAACTGAGGGAAGCTAAGTCAATCTACTCTTTCAGTCGCTTCACGAGGTCCCCCACCTCAACATCGCCGGCGTCGACCGACTCAGTCCCTTCTTCTCTTTCTGTTCCCGGAACCTCGACATCTTCGTTCACGACAGGTGTCTGCCCCTGTCGGTCGTGCAAGGCCCGTTCGGCATCCCCGAACGTTCCGGGCATCGACTCACCGATGATATGTCCGTCGCCGCCTCGGTATCCCCAGCCGTTCGCGTCCGTGTTGTCGTGATGCATAGTGTCTAAGTTGATGTTGGTCGCTTACTCTGGCCGCCAAAACTCGTTCGCCCAAGACTTTTCGACCAGTTTGAGCTGGATCTCCTCACGCTTCTCGTAGGTCCCGTCAACCCCACCGAGGTAGTAGCCGACACCCTTCTCAAGCTCGATGTCTGCAGTCCAGACCGTGCAGACAACAGGTTCCCGTGTTGTGTCGTCACTAAGCCTCACACGCTGGCGCGGCTGATGGGACGCGACATCTTCGACCCAGTTGACGAACCCTTTCGTCGTCACCCACCCGTTCGTGCCATCGAGATCTCCGAGTTCTACGAAAGGTGGCCCGCTCATCGCTCTCCACCTCTCACCAGCGTCACCCCGCTCGTTGTCTGTCGGGTTGGGAGCGGTGCGTCGCACCATCGGCAGGTGCCGTCTGAACGGAGCGGGTCGTAGAGTCCCTCACAGCTTGGGCAGGTCGAGAGGCCGTTCCGATCGATACGGCCGTCATTGTGCAGTACTGTTCGAAGGACACCTGCTCGTTCAACGAGGAGCGCATCGTAAGGGACATACAGACGTGTGCTATCGGCGTCGCACTCGGGAGCATGGACCGGGACAGCCGACTTCCAGGCTTCCACGAACGGGAGCTCAGCGGGCGTACGGTCGTTCCACTGGTCGATGGCGTGCGGGCGATTGATAGGCGGTACGTACGACTGATCGTGTACGTAGTGGTTTGGGTCAAACATCGGTGGATGAAGATTCCCTGTGCTTCAACGGGGGCACTCAGCCAGTTATCACGGGATCGCTGGACAGCGTCGCCACTGGGCGTGAAGACTAAAGTCGGAGAGAACAATCGCTATCGACGACTGTTGGTCGTCAGCTTAGTCACGGCTCTTCGGGATGAGGACGGTGCTGAGTACCGACTGTTGAACACTTACGGGGTACATCGCGCGGGAATCAGGCGCGCGTGTTCACAAGTACAATTCGCGGATAGTTGCTGACTCGCCGAACCCCCTTGAACAGGACTTTCGTGCGGGCGTATTCAACCGTGTTAAGTGGTAGACTCAAAAGGTGAATTTCTTGAAGCCGTAAGGCTTCAAAGGGGTTGGCCATTTCGGCCGCGATAAAGGCCGGCCAGAGACTTCCCCTATCGGGGAACCACTCTGACCGAACCGCCTCAATCACGCATATTGTCGCAAGAAATACTTAAAGAAATACCAACACCCCCTCGAAAAGGACAGGTCGAACAATCATATGAGAACTACCGAAGGGGCTGGTTCTCCCGGTCGAAATACCCGATTCGCTTGAGTTCCGCTTTCACAAGTTGGGTCACACTGTAGTGGTCGTCACCGGAGACCCCGTACTGTGTGCAAAGGTCTTGGAAGTCTTTCTCCTGGCTGAATCTTTTCGGAAACTCCTGCTGGTCCACCTTGGAGAGATCGACTTCGGTTGGGTCGTTTCCTTGCAAGAAGTAGCGCCTTCGCTCACGATCAACGACGATCCCAATTGTACAGAGGGCCACCTTCTCAATCTGCTTCTGCTGGCCGAAGCGGTCAAGATTCATCTGGCTCATCGCAGAGACAGCCCGACGTTTCTGATAACTCGGAACATCAAGGGTCGAACAGAACGACTCAGTAATGCGTTTCTTATCGCGTGCGGCTTCACGCGCACTGTGGTCACCGTCACTGTGGTGTCGACCCTCGTTCAGTCTGACGAGGCGTTCAATATTCCCGTTCGCTGTTCCGATCCCGACTCGTGTTTCACCAAAGGGGTCATATCCAGTCGTGTAGGCATCGGGTTGATGGTCACGCAGTTGCTGTGCTGACGGAACCATCTCCGGTTTTTCATCGATCTCTTGGTCAGTCTCGCTCGTCTGTTCATTAGCCTGTACACGTTCACGAGTCATCGGAATTTCCGTACTTTCTGTTGGGAACTAAGGCAGTCAGCTTAATTTTGGCCATAGCTATTATATAAATGGTATATTTGAGTGCTTCAACCGGTTAGCTACCTTGCAAGGACTTCAGGACTGCAGAAGGGCTGTTAATCATCTACTCTATCACAGATGCTTGTGATTCGAGGGTCTTGGAGAAATTGGCCCTGTTGTAGAAGCGACTGAGTAATCAACAACGATCACTCTGGTCCGGAACGCGATTGACTACTGCTTGCTGTTAGGCATCGAAATATAGAGAAAATGAAACTTGGTTCGCCAGTTCGCTGCAGAAAACGGCTTATCAGCGACTAAGCCCACACCAGATACAGGGTCGGTTTCGTAGAGTCCATACTCCACAATTTGGACACCTGATACAGAGTTGGGGTCTACTGTCTTCATCGAGGTCACCATCTTCGGCTGTTTCTATGAACTCCTTTGGCACCTGGAGTCCCCATCCGAATAGCTCCCGAAGGCGGTGAGCTCTCAGACCCGATTGGGCGATCAGCAGTTTCGCTCGTGATCGACGAATATCATGCAACGTGAACTTTGTCGGGACATCAGAGCGTTCACAGGCACGATTCGTAATGTCATATAACATCATATAGGGAATACGTTTGTTTGAATCGATTTGTGTCCAGATTGGCATCTCCGAGGAAGCATCCTCTAGTGGGTCGGCATCCGGAGCAAGCCATTCAGTTACTGGATGTTCTGCTTGTACCCACTGTTTGAAGTACGGCATCGATTCGTCGAGAGTGAGTAATCGTTTCTGACCATCTCGACGAGTAATCAATATGGCAACGTGGTCGCCTCTGTCTTCCACGTCACCGAAGGTGAGCCGGTGAAGCTCAGATGGTCGTGCGTGCGACTCCCACGCGACTGCTACGAGCGCTTTATTCCGGATGTGGATGTCCGGATGTTCGAGGATCGGTGCGATGTGGTCTTCCCAGCGGACCATAGTCCCCTGGTCGTCATTCGGTTCTGTCATAACGCACCCTATCATTCGACCCGGGGGATAATTCCCAATTCGTGAGTGAAATCACTTCAGCAACAAAACATTTAAAAACACACGGGTCGCCGTGTCATCTTTCAGTGATAAAAAGCATCAATATACGAGTCATTCGCCAGGTAATGGACATTATGAGGACTTAGAATCGGTATTTGGCACGTAATGGTCAACATTTGCTGTATCGGCATGTGATACATCTGGACTGTTTCTGTCTCGGATTCTATTTTTCTGAAATTGAGACAGCGATGAAGTACACAGTTCCCATCGTTTATTTCCCTCATTATCGAGTTTGTGATTAACGATGCCTGCATCTTCTGCTGCTGAAAGTAGCGAACTCAAGGATGCAGTAGAATACTCTCCGCCTTCAATTATTTCCTCGGCACCGTATGAGTCATCTGCAGTGATCGCATTGACTTCGTCTCGTAGTTGATTAAACGCGCAACTGTGATCTTCTGCATTCAGCAATACTTTCAGCACGACCTGTGCGTATTTGTACTCCATTACTTTCTCGAACCCACTATTGTCCATTATAATTCAATTTATCAAGTCTATACGTAAATAAGCTAGCCAGATGTGGGATTGGTGAGTCCGAAGACGATCCTGTACGGCCCCTAGAAATACTTGGGAATATCATAAATTCACCGGGGCATATTCTGTGGTTAGAGAGGTTCTCTGTCATGTTTTTATCTCAAACATAAATACATTACTTTGGTGAAGTCACTTCTTTCTGATAACTCAGAATACTACACCTCTCCTAATTAGAGTATGACCGAATACGAGGACAGCAGCCTCTCACCGGGTGAATACGTACGAGAAAACAAAGAACAACTCGAACGGTTGATCAAACACAGTAACAACGATTTCGTTCGGGCGTTAGCGATAGCGGCATTCGTCGAATACGGAGAGGATGCATCAGTAGAGTCCATCACGAAAGATTTGGAGCGAATCAAAGAGTTGGAAGAGGTTCAGTAAAGATGAGGTTGGCCCCCCACTCCAACTCAGACGGCTATCGAGTCTTTATGGAGCCGCATGAATATGAGACAATCATCGAATGCGCATCCCGTGATCGAGCGGAGATCGCCTTTCGACTAGGTGGAGAATGCTCCCTGAGAAAGAAAGAGGTTCTTGAGGTAACGCTTGATAAGATTCAGAAATCCCGAAGCCCCGGTGTAGAGATTTTCTTTATGCGCGTATGGGGAAAGGAAACACGGAAAGAAAATAGCAAGAAGCCACGGAAACCCTGGGTCCCCAACTCATTACGTGGGGACATCGAACGGTACAGCAAACGGAAAAACATTAGACCGTCATCTCCTCTCTATCCGAACTCCAAAGGAACTCTTCAAAACGATATGGTGGATGCACGGGAACTGGCAGCCAACAAAACCGGTGATGATGATTTCCTCGAAGTGACGTTCCATGACTTCCGGCGATACTTTGCAACCAACCTTTTCTACAGAAAGGGGATCAATATCGAATTCATCGCAGCACTCGGCGGGTGGGAAGATCCAGATTATATGAAAGAAGAGTATCTGGACCCCTACTTCGATGACGTTATCGAACGACACCTGGCCCAGAAAGGAGTGCTCGACATCGAGACTGACCATCAGTCTGACTTCGAAAAAGTACTCAGCAAGATGAACGAGCTGGAAAATCGAATTGATACTCTTGACCGAACCTTAGCAGCAGACACTATAGAGGTCGGATCTGAAGAGCTGGAGACGGAAGAAAGCGATGGGGACCACTCGTTGGAAGAGTTCCTCTGATGTCCTTTTCCTGAGTAACGTCACCGGGAATCTACTCCCAACAAAACCCCGACAGACTTGTCTCCGTAGATCAAACTCAGAATGACCGCACAGAAGTGGGAACAGAACGACCGGATCTTGTTACCAGGTTAGGAACTACTCAACACCGCGATCTGGCGTTAGAAACCGTGTGGGCGGAAGGTTTACCGCCGGTCCCGCAGGCCTCTAGAATGATGACTATACTGGAAGGAGCGACGCGCTGGGGCTCTGGCGAACCGACAACTGTTCAGGATGCTGCCGTCACCTGCTCAAACTGTGGCGAAACCGTCTTTGCGCAAACGGTCGGCGATGTGACGTGCGATGCCTGTGACGCCGCGTTCTATGCCACCGATCATCGTTCGGAAACGTGCTCAGCGGTAGAGTGTGCAGATTGCGGGGAAGTAATCTCGTTTATCCAAGAACATCGATGCACCATTGGCGAGTGGGACGCGTATCATTGCCACCACTGTACGAAAAACATCGCCATCGACACCGACAACGGGCCACAGCCACCAGAGAAATTATTACAAACAGACTGGGTGTTGACTGGCCAGCTGCCGGATGATCCAGGAACAGATGTCACCTACGGGGTGTGGATGACGCGCCCCCGAACTGCACGAGAGGAATTTGCAACGAAAGTCCTGAATGCCGAAGCGAAGGCGAACGATTCCAGCTTTCACGCCTACGTCCCTGGGGAGACAAACGCACATTTGTGTTTCAATGGGGAATACTGTATCGGCTACATCACATGGAACTACGATAGCGACCAACCGGAACTCGGGCAGTTATACATCTTACCGGAGTTCCGTGGACAGGGTATCGGATCTGCATTCGTTGAAGCGTGGCTGGACGACATCGCCAATTCGGATGCACGGTTCAACGTCAATAATCCGAATGCCAATATGTTCCGGCTGCTACGAAGCATCGGCGCAATTGAGGTCACCGAGGAAGGAATGGAGTTCCATAGATGCGACATTACAGGCCACTGGTTTGATGTGCCTGATGAATGGAAAAATCAGTCACCTAGTACAGACTGAACTATTGAACCCAAACCGTTGAAAGATCTCTATGGCACCCTCACCATCAGGCTGTCCAGTAGCAGAGAAAGTGGGTCATCATCAGGAACGCTCAGAGTTTAATACGAATGGATTAGCGGAAGTTAAAATAAGAATACATTAGGACATTCTGTCATATATTGCAACCGGCCGAATGACGTGTTTACGTGGTCACTCATAATATAGAGAAATGCAAAAACTGCCCGAAGAGGCCGACCCAAATCAGTTTTGTATTCTCCTATATTATCGAATTATAAACAACAATAGGGGCGCTATCTCCCAAATTATTCATTTTTCTCTCTTGTAGACAACACGGGATGAATAAAATAACCAACATATATTCGAAGAAGGGTTTTGTATAGTTTATTGGTCTAATGATAGGCCACCAGCAGATAGATTGAGTGCTGATTATCTATTCCGAATCGTCCAAAGCGCTACGGATTGCGCTGGATGGACGGCCGGTCAATTCCACAGTCGACCGGTGAAATAGTCATTCGTAAAGGGTGGGAGACACCGTTCAGTTCACACCAGTCATATCAACTTTGGAGTTTATTTATGGACTCCAAAGTTAAGGTGGTCGAGACGCATAACAGTATATAAAGAGGTGCTACCAGAATGAGTGAATCTGCAAACTCCAAAGTTCGGGCGAAAGTCTGGATGACACCAGATCAAGTCGAGACACTCCGCTCGGCATCCTATCGGACTGGAACAGAATACCTACAGCAACGGAACGAAGCCATCATCGCGTTTATGTACGATACTGGGCTGCGGGTCGGGGAACTCGTTCAAGTCGACGTGAGCCTGCTACGGAACGGAAATACGGATCTCTATCTTCCTACGGAGATTCAGAAAGACTACCCGAACGAGAACTCGCCCCCACCAGTAACACTCACCCTCTCAAACGATACCACGAGACTCCTCTCAGCGTACCTCAATACTCGGTGGAAGGATTCACCGGCACTCTTCCCGTCTCGTTCTGCAGATCGGATCTCCGAGCAAGGCGTGCGGAATATGCTACACAAGATTGCTGACGAGGCCGGTGTCCAACCCTACAAGGTCGATGGTAGTCGGGGCGACGCCAGTGACGTAACCCCACACGCTCTGCGACACAGCGTGGCATATCGAATGATGAACGAGGAAAAGGGGAACACGCTCTATGATGTTCGGAACCGACTGCGCCACGGAAGCATTCAAACGACTGAGCGAATCTACGACCACCTACTGAAAGTCTGATTCACCTGCGAAATCAACGTAGACATATGTGTACAGACGGGGAATACCGGGTTCGAGAAAACACCGGAAAGACATCGCATCCATCGATTGACGCAGTCATCGACCTCGCGGTCGAACGAGCTGCTGATCCACGGCCCCGCAACCATCCAGACGCTCATTTCGACCAGTACATCTCCAACGCCATCACCCAATTCGGAGAGGACGACGTGGCGAGCTGTATCCGGCATACCCTCGTCGACGGCTACACGCACCGCATGGCCGGGACGGCCGCCTTCGGTGAGGATGACTATGTCTGGGGGATCAACGTCGGTGTCGCCGCAATCGCCTATCTCAGAGAACTCCACCAAGAGAAAGGGTCATCTGACAATTCATAACGTCATTCGGTGAACGCATCTCGCTTGCCCGTATCAACAAAGCCTGAATCACTCTGCTCGACATACCCGTACGCTTCGAGTTGATCCAACTGCTCGACGACGTGCTCCAGATCGAGGCCACGTTCCTCTGCAATCGCCTCAACGGACATCGGCTCGTCTTCACTCAACACGAGTCTGACTTCTAACTCATCCATATACTGCGCGTAGTACTCATCAATGACCTCTTCAAGCGGTGTTTGAACCTCGTACTGGTCGTATAATTCATCCAGCGATTCTCGGATGTGGGTCGTAAATTGCTTCCCATTCAGCAACTCGATCTGTGCTGCGGTTTCATGCTCGATGGCGTCGAAGTCGAGATTCGTTTGTACCAGTGTATTCATGTCATCGATGTCGTCAGGGCGCTTTGCGACTGCTTTGAATAGGATGATGTCTTCCAGCGCCGTTAACCGGACGGACAACTGCCCAGATGAGAGATGGTCCTCACTCCGGTGTTGCATCCCATCGCTAAAGATGAGTTTGTTGGCAACCTGCCGATTGAACACATCTATCCGACACCCATCGTCGTTCTCGACACATAACCTCGCCCCCAACTGCTGGTACGTCTCGTCAAGGTCTGAGACTTCCTCGTATCCCTGGTTATCTAATGCGGCGAGTAATCGGTCGAACTCCACCTCGGTCGTGACGACCAAGTCGATGTCCTTGGTCGTGTCCTTCAGTCCTCGGAATGCCATCGCCCCGCCACCGATGAGAAAGGCTGTAACCTCGGTGTTCAGCGCCGCTCCAAGTTCCTGCAGTTCGGCCTCGATATACGCGGCATCGAACTGGGGGCGAGGCGTCATACAGATATGTCGTAATCAGCCGCGGTCGATTTGAACGTGTCCCATTCAGGAAGCTTCTCCCCAGCCACATCACCGCTGGTTTCGAGGTACGTACAGAGAGCCTGAACGGTTTCAGTGAGGTTGAGGTCGGATTCTTGATCGTACCGGCCTGCAGTCTCCGTGAGTGCCTCTGCACCAATCTCACAGGCTGTGATCAGTAATAGACAGTACGATCGGTACCGTGCGCCATCATCGATGAGGAGCAAGTGGCACACGAGGTCTTCTGGAGTGAGTTCAGTTCGATCCTTGGAGCGGAAATAGTACTGCTCTTCACGCGTTAACAGCGGTATCCCGTATTGTTCGAGTACATCCGGACCAGTCCGATGAAAGAGTGACGCAGTCACATCCGTCCGGCAACTGAACAGGTACTCATCAACACCCATCCAGATGAGACGGACGCCAGTAGCGTGGTCGCGTGCTTCCTGTCGATGCATATGGCGTACCAGCGACCGTGCAAACGCAGCCAATCCCTGGAACTGACTCGTCAGTGCAAATCGGCTATCGCGTTTCGTGACAATACCGACGTTTCGTAACTGTTTGAGTCGCCGGTAGACCGTTGCACGACTCACATCAGTCCAATCCGTGAGTTCCGCAGCCGTTCGTTCAGTATCCAAATGGTACAGGAGTTGGATGGTCGACCCAGCAATCAGGCCAGCGAAATCGACGTGCGGGAATTCACGTGCGAGGTCTGCAAACCGTTCAGCCGGTTCAGCGTTCGACAACGAAACGCGGTATCGACCGTGTTGCTGCTCTCTGGTAATCAGCCCGAGCTCGGCAAGGGTCGAGACCACGCGAGACGTGTGACTCGGATCCCACTCAAGCGCATCAGCTAACTCCCGCTGTACCACGCCATCCACTCCCTCGGTACTGAGGTATGAGAGGACGGTGAGTTCCGGTTCAGAGATCATCTTGTCTCAAATAACGCAACTTATATATAAATATCTTGCTTGTTTTGAGATACAGTCTATCCAGCGATGTCGTGAACCCAGCTAAAGCAGAAATAATTCAGCGCCCCATAGATATATATCGTCAGAGCAAGTAGCTACAGCAACGGACCCCCACACATGGATCTCACAGACATCCCCGGTGATGCATACGACGGCGAGGAGTCACCGCCTGATCTCGACGCATTAGAATCGCCTGACTCGCTCCTCAAAGGTGGATCAATCCGAGAGCGGCTCCTCGACGTTGTCATCGGACTGCGGACGCCGACGAAGGTCTCGACGATCGCCGATCGTGCCGATTGTGACACCGAGACAGCCCGGGACTACCTAGAGTGGTTCGACGAGATGGGGATGGTACAGCGACACGACGGTCGTCCAGTCCGGTACGAACGCAACGACGCGTACTTCCAGTGGCGACGCATCGACCGGATCCGCGAGGAATACTCCGAGCAGGAGATCGTTGACGCCCTCGACGACACGCTCACCCAGATCGAAGACTACAGAGCGCAGTTCGATGCAACGCACCCGGACGATGTGTCCCTCGTGGACGCCACCCAGGAGCAGAATCTATCCACCGAAGCAGCTTGGGAAGCGCTCTCCGAGTGGGAGACACTCGAACAGCGAGCCGCGCTCCTCGACGAAGCACGCGGAAACAATCCAGTCGCCGGTAGCAAGCCCGGTCCAGTCGATGCCTGAGGACACGGCAGACCCACCCAGTCGCGGCCCCATCGATGCAGAAATCCTCGATCGGATTGCTGCCCACCTCGCCCGTAGTGATCGGTTCGACGACATCCAGACACGACCGGAATACGCGCCGAACGCAGTCGTCGCTGACTACGATCTCGGATACTTTCCAGGCGGCGTCACCCGTGCGTATCTACGGATCCGCTGGTTCGAGACCGACGACTTCAGCATCCATTATTCGGAGCAATACCAGACCGGTAACGAGTGGGAGTGCCGATGGGATCGGCACCCCAATGACCATAACACCCGCGAGCACTTCCATCAACCCCCAGATGCGTCGACACCCGGAGAGGATGCCGACTATCCCGACGACTGGCGAGACATACTCGCAACCGTTCTTACCGATCTCGATGACCGAATCAAAGCCTTCTGGGACGAGTGACGATCCGACGGGGGAAAACGCCTACAGCGCATCAAGCACTCGGCGCTATTGACCCGTCTGCTTCTGGGAGACGCGTATAGCCAGGGTTCTCAAGCATCGATACATACGCCTGGTCAATATCCCGGCCAGACAGGTGTACATATCGTCCTGGGACTCGGGAGCCTGGAACCCATCCGAACCACGCGCACATCTGCGCTTCAGTGAGGTAATTCGCCAGGTACGTCGCTCGGCTATGTCTGAAGTGATGCGGATTCACCGGTTTCTGAATCCCGGCTTGTTCGCTAGCACGATCTAAAATCCGCAAACGAATGTACTGGTAACTGATTGTCTCATCTGGAGACCCTTGCTTCGTGTCGATTTTACACCAGAGTGGTGCGTCAGGGCGTTGGTTCGGGTGTGCTGTTAGCCATGACTCAAGATACGATTCAGATTCGAGGAGCAAGAGTCGGCGCGACCCGGTTTTCCCCGAGACAACCATCTGTTTTCCGAGTGCCGTCTGTTCGATATGCCCAACTTCTAGGTCGATGAGTTCTCCGATCCGCGCTCCGGTTTCCCATAAGACGGCTACAAATGCACGATCACGGTCGTTATGACACGCTTCCAATAGGGCTTGAACATCTGCTGGAGTGAGCAGACTCTGGGGTAAAATCCGTTTTTGTTCTACGGGGCCCCGTCGAATCCACTTCGTCTCCTCAGGGTCTTCTCCATCATTCAACCACTTCCAGAACTGCTTGATCGCTTGCTTGTAATCAACGACAGTAGAGGAAGACGTTCCGCGTGTGTACAACCACGCGACTAAATCAACGATCGCCTCTTTGTCCAGATCCACGAACCGTGTTTGCCCCACGTGATCTGTGATGATCTTGAAATGGGCAAGCACCTTCTGCTGTTGCGCCGAACTAATATCTGCAAGAACCATATCCCGGTGATACTCGGCTATGAGCTGCTTATTTTCGGGGTGGATGTGGGTGGCCGACTCGATATACGCTAATGTTCGATTCACCGCTGCCTCATAATCCATCGTAGGCATACCGCTCGTGAAGGTATCTATGGAGATAACGCGCGCGGTGAATACCTTTCTCGTGTTCGACAGTTCAGGGCGCTACAATCGAATTCTTCCCCAGATATAGGCGAAACTGATTCTCAACGTCGACCTACAGCGATAACCGTCTCAAAGAGGGAGCAATCCGTCATTGTAGGAGTATCAGCTGAACAATCCTCGGACGCGGCCAATCACCCCGCCACTACTCTCTGACTCACTTGTTTCCGCTCCTGTTTCTTCACTCACCCGTCCATCCAATTCAGCGCCAGCTGGCGGCTCTCCCAACCAGTCGAGGAACTCGGCAGGTGATTTGATCAGCAGATCGCGTCCACGGCGTTCAACACGCGCAACGGTGGGCGGATCCCGCGCATACGTGTAGGTATCCGTCGACATCTCTTCAGGGAACGATACACGAAGCCGATCGCCTTGGTCTTCCGTCGTAATATCCTCTCGCTTAAGCAGATCGAACCAGCGGTCACGACCCGCATCATGCTCTTGTTCGGCGGGGCGTCGTGGGAACCACTCCGGTACGTCACGACCAGCATACTCGTAGAACTCCAGCATCACGGCACGTGCCGTCCGTAACGCATCGTCATCATTCGAAAGCGTCAGCTCTCGGGTCAGCATTTCGTGGGTGAACCAGAGGAACAGCGGATTATCCTGCTCGATCAGCCGGTTGACCTCGGCCTCACCCTTGTAGCTTGTGTCGAAATTCACGTTGAAATGCAAAATCTTCGAGCGATTTCGGAACCACTCATCCGGCCGTTTGTCGTTACTAATGAATGCGAACAGCGGGAAGCTCGCTTCCGGCGTCCAGTTCCCCCAGTAGTTTCGGAACGTATCCAACCGGTTCACGGTATCTTTCGTGATGTCGTCGACGACGACAGGGAACGCAGTATTCGCAGACCGCATTCCCCGTACTTTCCGCTTCCCGACCTCGTCGGCATCAACCGGATTCACGACTCGCCCCCCGCTAATCATCGACAGCACGAACTGTGCGAATGTTCCTTTCCCGGCGTCCGACTCACCGTAGATGTAGAGGTTCGGAAGCGCCTTGTCAAGGTCAATCCCGTACTGATCGTAGAATGCTGCATCACGGTTCGCAAACGGAGCCCAAAACATCCACAGCAACGCCTCGGTCATGTGCGCTTTCACGGCGTCTTCATCGTTGCAATTCCCGTACTTGTCGACCGTCTCAAAATACCCCTCTAAATCGGACAGGGCGGTATCAACGACATCTGGATCGTCAGGCAGCGGCTGTCCTACCCGGTAGACCCGCCCATCAGTATGGAAGCTCAGTGCACGCCCGAATTCAACCGGAGCATTATCACCTGTTTGCGCACGCTGGACACGCATTGTCGGCACCTCATAGACATCGCGCTTGTACTGCTGGACCGCCTGTGGCGTCGTCGTCAGTGAATCACCGGAGAGAGACGCGTCGTAATCAGTCATTCGAGACAACGCCTCAATCGCATCCTCGCTATGCCCCAGCAATGAGAGGTTGATTCGCGTCTCACTCTCCTCACCCGGATCTAAATCCTCTGCTGATCCCTCACTCACACCGTCATCTGACTCGTGTTGCTGCTCGTCGACTTTCTCTTCAGCACCCTCACTCAGCTCCGTCTCATCGCCCAGTACCAGATCGACTTCATCCACCTCTGACTCAATCCGCTCATCAAGCCGTCCGTGAAGCTCGCCTACTTCATCACGGGTCTTCACCTTCCCCTCAGTGTACAGCGAGACCACCTCTGCCCGGTCATCAGATGTCCGTTCCAACCGCTCCGTAAGATCATCGAGAAACGGGCCGTCGTTATTGTAGGACCGGTGCTCTTCATAGAAATCGACGAGCTCGCCCCACAGCGATGTGTCCGTCGCCGTTTCGAATACGACCCCGGTATTCGCCTGCCGCGTCCACGCGTTACTCGACAAGTTCGGGGACCCAACGATCGCCGTCGCTGGCCGCACCGTCTCTGTCTCCGCAGCATCCTCTGACTCGTCTATATCAGTTCCACCGCCACTTGCAGTCGAGTCCGAATCGGTCCACTCGAAAGTTTGCTGGGATGCATCAGTCTCGTCACTCCCGTCCGAGTCGTCACTTTCAGCGCTGTATTCGATCAGGTAGAGTTTGCTGTGTACTTCTTTCGTCTCGCAAAGATAGATCACTAACTTATCGTCTCGTTTGAGCTGTTCAAGCCGATCTGCAAGTTCTGGTTTATCGATGAGTCGCTCCCGATAATCCGCAACGTCACCCACGACTACTTCCAATTGTTCAAGCGACTCAACGCGGTCAAACAGTTCAAGGATGAACTCCGGGGAATCACAGTACGTGACGACACGCATCCGGACAGCGTCCTCAAAGTACGTTTCGAACCGCCCGTAGCTCCTGAAGAGTTCAACGTGTCCCGTTGTTTCAGACCTGCCGCCCAGCGGGAGATCAAACTGCTCCGCCATAATGTTCGTTACCACTTACACAACTTGGTCTGATAACCGTTCACCTCAGAGTGGAACAAATGATCGGAGCCAAAACACTCTCAATCCAGGAAGCCGGGTTCCGTGAACTACTCGGTATCCGCCTCTACCTGTACGAAGACGACTGGCGAAGGCATTGTTCCGCCCGATATTTCAGAGTCTCGCGGGCATAGTACGCGTCATCCCGCTCTCTTTCCGCAACTCGCTCAAACAATTGCCGCGAAATCTGCTTCGTGACGATCTCACCATCCTTAACCATCCAAGCGAACGGTTCGTTCGGATCAAGGCCCCACCGTCGGAGTATCTCCCCGTCGACCCGCAACGATTGGACAAGCTTGTCACCATACTCACTGGCTTTCTCTCGGCTCAAAACCAAGGTATCGAGAACCCCATCATCGTGCGGCTTCGGCGTCGCCCACTCAACGGTCCATTCCGAGTCAAGGTCGTTCATCACTTTATCAGACATCTGATCTACAAAACGAGCGGGCCACAGTACATATAACCCGATTGCTCTCCTCACGGCTCGTATGCCAGCAACACAAACAATCGACGTGTTTGACGGGTTAGAATTTTATGTCGAACCCGCCAAAGCACCGGACCCGGTCTACTATACGAGCGACAAACCCGAATTCGACGTACACATCCGGAACAAGGACTCAAAATACGATTTCAGTGAAGAAAGCGCGTTCACATGGACAATTGAAACGAACCCGATGCAAGTAGTGCATACCAACGAAGTCGAGTTCGGCCCCTTGGGCCGTGGAGAGGAAACGACGGTTACTGTCGGTGGGAAAGTTCTAGCGTACGAAGGCCACGGGGTTTTCGGTATTGCTACCGGTGGGGCGTCAGGAAAGAGTGGTTCCGACCGCCGAGAATTAAAATCCGGACGTGCAAAATCAGCTGACCCAGCGTACAGTTTCCACGTGTGGGACAATTCGCATTACGACGCGTCGATCCGGCAGCCGAAGCGGCTGCAGTTAGCTATGTTCGGCACTTCGGTGCTGCTAATCTTATTCGCGGTTGTTCAGGTGCTACTAGCCATAGGGATCGTGGGGTAGACGCCGGTTGGAACGCGACGGTCAGCGTCGTTCGAATTTCCCGAGTTCGAGATCCACGTGCTGATGTACTCCGTACGGATCGATGAATTCCATTTTCCTGGTGTCGATGAACCGACTTACTTCGCCGTGCCTAGGTCCCCAGTGAGCGACATCAATCCCGAGCTCTGATTCGAGCACTACTCCCCCGACGAAGTTCACTGTCCCTGCGACGAGCAACGCGAGCCACCAATCCGTTGGTGCCGCGAGGATAACGACCGCGACCGGGAGCGACGCGTACATCGTGAACGCCGGTACGCGGTACAGCTTCCCGATCTCAGCATTTACAAGATACGCAAGCATCCCGTACACTCCAAGAATCAATCCGAGGTCACCGTACCAAACGAGGAATCTTGGTGCTGTCTCTAAGCCCAGAAACGACATATTCAACGCAAGAACGTTCGTGAATGTCGTTACTCTGGACACGTAGTATTTCTCGACCACGATCCCAACGAACAGCAAGGCGAATATCGGGAGATTAGCCCCGAACACCCTAGTAAGCGCGTCAATCAGCATATTTGCTGATCTCTCTCATAGATGCATTATTGTTGGGCAGTGATGATAGAGTGAGATTGGCAGCTCACGCCGATGTTGGCTGTGCTGGATATATCCTTGTATTTCCCACACCACCTCTATCCGTTCGTGGGGCTTTCAACAGAGCCGAATATAGCTCACTAATAGACGCGGGTTGAGGATCAAGACGCTCTACATCAAATAGTAATCCCACATAGAGACGGGTGTCCGGTTCTACAGAACGAAGTCTAACCGAAGTCGCCTCGTGTCAGGGAAACTGATTACTGTCGTCCCAGTATACCTCGTCCCGATGCCCCAGATATTCGAGTTCCATTGTACGAACCCGGACTGTGAGTTCGAGATGCCGTCCGGCTGGGGATACTATATGTACGCAATCGCTGACGACGGCGAACGCATCCATTGTCCACACCCTGGAGAGATGGGACGAGCGCGAGACGTGATCGGCGAGGACGCGTCCCAGGAAGAGATCGACCGTCGCACCGGGTTCAATACCTACTGCTTCTGTATCCACTGCGAAGCGCAGGTGGATTTAGATCTCGACCGGGATGAGAAGGCGTGTCCGGAGTGTCGATCAAACGCGGTCAAGACCATCGATGAACTTGTTGACGAACAATGCCCGGTCTGCGGAGAAGGGACATTCGTCGCTGAGGATACCGGTGCGATAGCGTAGTTGCACCGGTAGGATATTATAAACGAGTGCCCGTTTCCATATGAAGTTTAACTGGATAGCGAAACGGAGAGTTCTCTATGGAAAGTGAATCGAACACCCGGGTATTTCGGCGCAGGATCTGAGAATACAGAAGGGCCGATAGCAGAGTCACATTCGGGCAGCCAGACTCACAGCACGCCTGTATCATACATATCCCGGGAATATCAGGCGTATTCACTAAGTGAGTGATTGTGGCGCGTTTGTGGACGGCCTCGTACCAACAGCTCATATTCCCCCATCGGCACTGGCAGTGCCCCCGTCCCAGATAGCTGAGAGAGTTTCACGGCAGTGAGCGGTTCTTGGGCCAGTGCGTACCCTGTTGCCATACTCACCGGTGCGACAGCGACGATCGCCTCGTCAGGCGTTGCCTCAATCAGTTCTTCAGCATTCGCATTACGGACAACTGCATCGGTCGGGAGTGAAGAGACGGGAAACAGATCGGATGCCTCGTCGTATGGAATACTATCATATACGAGGTATGGATGCTTGTTACGCATCTATACAGTCCTATTAATTTTTGAAGGTAATAAATCTAACGTCGGTATTACAGCACTCCCCTCACACGACAAACCATGACCAACGGTTGCACCGCGGACAATATTGCTACCGCAAACCCAGAAATATGCCCGGCAGACGACGTTCCGACGGCAGCAGACTGGCTTTCAGAACGCGACTACGACTCAGCACCGGTGTTCGAGGATGGCCGCCCAATTGGCTACGTGACACGAGACGCCGCAGAGACAGCCTCGCCAGACACGTCACTCGCAGAGATTACAGAACCGCTCACAGTCGATGTCCTCATCGCCAGCGACTCCCCACTCGACACAGTTCTCGAAGCACTCTATGACCGCCCGTTCTACTATCTCGCGGACCGAAACCAAGTCACGGGTATACTCACCCGTGCAGACCTCAACACCGAGCCAGTCTACCAACACCTCTACACCAAACTCTCACAACTTGAACAAGCCTTCCGAAAGACAATCCAGGAACACGTGCCAGATTGGCGCGACACCACGCCGCTTCACCCAGACATATTGGACGCCATCGACGAACGCCTCGCTGATGCGAAAGACGCCGGCGTCGCACTTGACCCGATTCACTACGCCCAATTCTCAACACTCGTGACTATCATCGGAAACAGCGACGCTGCATCACAAGCACTCGACTTCGATGCCGGGCATCAAGCAAGCAGCCAACTCGACCCAATCACGGATCTCCGGAACGATGTCGCCCATTCAACACCGGTCATACAGAACACAGACCGCGGCCTCACAGAATCCGGGCGAACAATAACCCATCTCCTCGACCAGTACCAACTTATTGAGGAACTACTTGCCACCCACAACGAATGACACGGCGAGAGTCATACACGGCCCGCGTCGGAGACTACGTCGACGAGAAACCATTTGTTCGATGGCTTCGCCTGGCTCTAAGAAGAGGCGCCCCTGCGTACGACTGTGCGAAATAATTGTTCGACCGGCAAATCTATGAGTGAAAGAATGGCCCTGAAAGCCATCCCAACCGTTGATGAACTGGTCGAAACGACTGGCCAGTCCAAAGAGCAGCTTCTCAAGGATCGTGAGGCTGCGGCGAAGATGTCGGGCGACTCTGCCGACGAGTAGCAGTATCCCTGATAGGCGAAGTTGGTTCTACGAACACGATCGGTTACTAGAATCAATGAGAGAATTCGAAAGCATCGGAGAAATGCTCGCGGCAGAGGATGAAACTGTTTACATTAGTGGTAATAGTCTAAGTGAGACGGCCTGTGTTAATGTTAAGTATAATTCATTTCTCACTGCGGGGGGACTTCGCAGACGAAATAGAATATCGAAAGCGGAAGCAGTCCACCGTGGATTATCCCCTTTCCCCAAGGGTATTTAAGTCACGATCCGATAGTTACTATTGTTTCAGAGCTCCCTTTGGCGATGGAAGCCCGCAGTAACCCTGCGTAGCCAGTAGACTACCACTTGTAGGTAGTCGTGAGACTGTCTGGATACGCACACGTTTCAGTACACCCACAGGGCACCCCTCGCACGTTGCTAACAAGACAACAACCCAACAGCTATGACGCTAACAACAACCATCGAAACAAACGGCACAGAAATCGAAGTCGACCTTGATGAACTCGATAAATATGGCTACTATTACCTTGATGAGGCTCGAAACCTCATCATTAGAGCGATCGTGTATACTCACGGCACGAAAGACAGCCGCTGGGTAGAAACATCAGAGATTGGGACAGACTACACGATCAGTGAAGTTGAGGTTGATATTGACGAACTCAAGAGATTCGTCAACGCAGAACTCAACCTCACGCTCACAGACGAAGAAGCTGAGCACATCGCTACATACTACCAAGAACAAGGCCATGAAGTAGTCAGCCACTGGATGGATGATTTTAGCGGAGACCGAATCCTATCCAAAGCCGATTACAAGATCATCTCTACAGATGTGGAAGAACCACTTCTCGGCTGGGAGTTTGAATTCGAAGACCTAATCACCCGTATCGCCGCGATAACAGAACTTCCTGATCGAGAAATACAGTGGAAACTCTTCAACGCTGCCCGAAGCGCATCACCTGGAGACTTCGAGTACAGCGCTAAAGTCGAACTCACCGGAACACCACTCTAACCGGAATTCGCACTCCCAGTGGAACCTGTTTCAGCGAACTCAAGATTGGATTCAAATCCCAGGGTGATAGAAACAACGTTGAAAACAGGAATTTGACCGCGTATCGTCCGTTCTTAGACGACTACAGCTCTGCGTTGATCCGCTGTAGCGCCGCAATAGCTGTCTGTAACTGCTCGCGGACCATTGCGTTTCCCTCGTCCGGTGTCGACTCATCCCTATCTTCTTGATCGCCCTGAACGGACTCTCCTAGTCCTGTAGGGTCAGACGGAGTACTGTCTCCGACACCGTGGCCAACGGAATCCAGCCGTTGTTGCTCATCGGAACTACTCGAATTCACGTCTGCCTCGTCGGCTGTCTCACTCGTGGTGTCACCACCTGGATGCTGCCCACCGCGACCACCGCGGCGAAACGCATCCAGGGGGAAATCATACGCACACGCTCGCTTCTCTTTGTGGAACGTCGTCCGCCTAGAAATGTCAAGCACGTCCATAACCGTCTGCCGGTTACAACCGCGTTCTAAGGCTTGCCGGACCTGCTCGTCTTCAACCCGCTGAATCAACGCTTGCGGATCCGACGGGATGTGACCACGCGCAGAATGCTCGATTTGGCCTGTCAAGCCCCACGCACCCGTCTGGACATCCTGATCAACGATCTGCCGGTCACGCGTCTCGACCTGGTTGTCAAGCCCCATCAGGACTGCAAGGCGTTCACGGACCGTCGTTGGCGACAACTCCGCCGTTAACGAGTCCGCGATCTTACCAGTCTGCGCTGGCCCCTCGTCAGCCAAGTACCGTAAGATCTCGATGTCCTGCGGAAGCAGCACACTGAGATCGGCTTCTGTGAGTGTCACTGGAGCGTCTGCGCGCGTCGATTGCTGGTGAATCCAACTGTGGCAGGATCGGCACAGCGTCGTTAGATTCTCCAGATCGTTTTCACCGACTTCGTCAGGGTCACGCTCGATATGGTGGACGTGTAACGTCGCCAGACCACCTCGCTCCGGACCTTCTCGCCCGCATACTTGGCAGCGATGACCGTCTCGTGCCAACACGTCGGCCCGCGTCTCGGGAGTCACCGACTCATTCTCACGGCTCTGCTCGTAGTCGTGGCTCGCCGCTGAGTCAGACGTACGCGTCTCCGCGTCGTCTGCCTCGCCTGTCGTCAATTGCTCGTTCGGTTCGTTGCTGAACTCGTGGTGTCCGTCAGCTCGTGTCATCAGTTTCTGTTAGCTTCGGTCGCTTGCTCGATTGGTTCGCGCGGTTCCGGCCAGCATATGGATGATCGCTTCAATCAGATCGACCGCTTCCATCGCTCCCCGTCAGACTCGGTGTTGCACAGTTACGCGAGCATCACCTCTGCACCGTCGGTGACAGTGACTTCACCGAGAACTCTGATTTCGAGCAATACCACTGAGCAAGCCGTCCGAGATCACGGGTCCGAAGCACATCAGCGACGTTATGAGTCACTAGGTCAGCGAACCGTCCCTCATTGAACGCTGTGACTGCTTCACCACTCTCGACGAACGGATCCACGTCGCTGTACCGGCCATCACACAGCACGTCATAGACGCCTGCTAAGTCACTCTGATCATCAGACACGACATCACCGTCACCACCATCACAGGATGTGACGGTCGTATTGAATCGCCGCGTTAAGACCGGCAGAAGATCCGCGTACGGGAGCTCACGGAACGGCCACTCAATCTCCAACCGTGCCAAGCGCGTCCGAAGGAACGGGAGATCGAACCCGCCCTTCCATCGTTCTCCGTTGAACGCCACCAGCAACACGTCATCATCCTGGAGCCGGTCCGCAGTGAACGATCCCACTGCTTCAAACAGCGCTCGCTCCGTCGGATGCGTCGTTACCTGCACGTGTACAGGCACGCGATCACTAACATGTCTCTCCACACCGTCGGCATCCCGACTACCAGTCTGGACGAACACGCGGACGCCCATCGGCACCGCGAATCCGATTACAGTAACCTCGTCGTCGACACCGAACCCAGTCGTCTCAATATCGAACGCGACCAGTTCCAGCACCACTACGCTTCACCCCCTGAGACATCTGCCTTCTCAACGTCGTGTATCAGCTCGGCACGATCCGGGATGCGATCATCGCTCGCCGGGCGGACTCGAAGCTCACCGAATCCGAACCGGGAATGCGTTCCAACCCGTGACACCCCGTTCTTCGCCGTCTTGACCGGGTCCGATCCGTCGTACCCGACAATCTGTCCGTGGTCAATCGTCGCTAGGTCATACACGTCTCCATCGTCGACGAGCCGTTCCGTCCGTCGCCGTAGCCCGGATCCTCTCGCTTCACTCACCTCACCCTCATTGTTACGGTCACAGTCAGCCGCACTCGACGGCGCAGCTGGGCGGGACACATCCCACCACCACGGCACGGACTGATCATCAGCACCGGGGTAGTCAGTCGCTATGACGAACGGCGACACCAACTCAATGGTGTGCTCATCAGCTGCTGCGATCCGGTCGTAGTCCAACGCCTCAAGATCGATCAGTTGTGAATCGACGATCGACAACTGACCGAACCCGTAGTTCCGCGCGCCGCCGACCTGCAGGCCATCCAGCGTCTCGTCTGCGACGGGAAGCACCGACTTCGAGTGCGAACCAGTCGTAGACAGGTAACACTGGACGAACCACCGAACCGATCGTTTCGAAGTCTGCATCTCTGGCGGGCGACCAAACCACGCGACCGAATCGAACGCAAGCCGCCCACCGTGCGACTGGACAGGATGGGCGTTATGCGCGTCCCGCGGCCGCGACGACTTCAACCAGCGCTGCGCCGAATTTCGCAGCAAGAACAGATCATCATACGCCTCGACCGGGGGTAGTGACAATCCAACCTTCCCTAACGATTCCTGAGAGTACCACGATGGCGGCGTCCCGTACGCCTTCGGCAGGAACACACCGTTGCTGACACACAGCCCTCGCCGCATCGACTCATCGACACGCTGTGCTAGTGCCTGATAGAGCGCATTCCCTGTCACGAAGTACGGGTGCCCCAGATACCCTGTCTCCAGCTCGAACAGTACCTGCTGAATTCGTGTCACGCTGACTCACCCCCTGCGTTTCCACTCCAGATCCCGAGTAATCTCCGAGACTGAAGCGCCACGGACTGCGGTCCAGACACACCCTGTTTCCAGTGCCACGAGCCGTACAGCGCCGCTACCGGCGCAATACAGGGGTCAACGGGGACACCTATCGTCCGCCAATCTCGAAGCGGCACCGCATCTCGCAGCAGTGATGCCGCCCCTCTGTCTCGACAACCACACACCCCGTTTCCAGTGTCTTCACAGGAACACCTACACCACGAGGCACACACCCCATTTCCAGTGCCCCGGGCAGGAGACCCGTCTATACCGTCGTATTCCGGCATCGACACAACCCTGCGACGAAGAGATTCGAAGCGTCTCATCGTCACGGCCACCCCCGGTTTACATCGGCAGCACCAGCATCAGGCATACCACGCCACGCAACGAACTCCTCAATGTACTGTAGCGCCGTCGACCACGACCGAAGCCGGCGAAGCTGCGCATCCAACACCATCCATTCTCGCGCCTCGTCCACATCGAACGGTTCCTGCGACAACCGTGACCAGACATCCGCAAACGATCGGGCTGGTTCCGGCCCGAGCCTCGCCGCCGGCCGATCGCCCGGATCACTCGTCACAGCCAGCGTCACCAACGGCGACCACAACACGGTTCGATGCGGCGACACCACATCACTCTCTAACGCCGCTTCGACACCGGCATCAGCGGCCGACGACTCACCTGGATGCACCGCCAAATAAAGCTCGTCGAAGGTCCGGCCTGTTCGGTACTCGGACAACAGCGCCGCCGTCAACAGCACGTGGTACTTCAGCGACGTGTACGGATAATACACGGATTCGTTGAACGCCGCCGCCACGTCGCTCGTCAGCCACGTTGCGTGTAGTCGATGCGCATCATCAGATACCACCAACGATCGGAACCCGCCATCCGCTGCCGCCTCGATCCGGTCAGATTCAGTCGCAGACTCACCCGTCAACAGCGACAATCGGTATGGAGACGAGTGATTTGCCACCATCTGTTCCGGCTCGCCCGACGGCCGACTGAGCAACGCCGCATCACTATCCGCACCACGCGGTACGGCCTCGTTCACCGGCACACCGTGGTACACCTCAGCACCCGACCCGTGCCGCCGACCATTCATTTTGTGTACATCGTGGCGATACACGGCTACCATCGGATCAGCAACTGTCTCACCGACTGCATCAGCATCCACCATCTCACGAGCATCAGCCATCAGAGATCACCTCGCTCTCCCTCATCGGCACCCTCTGGCCGATCAATCGGAGCATCCAACTTACCATCAGCACCGCTTACACGCTCCTGCAGCGCCCGCGTGAACTCTTCGCGGTACGTCTCCCGCCACTCATCGTCTTTCTCCTGCATCGCTGTCGTCGCGTTCTGCGCCCGGTTGTACACGCGACGGATCTCTCGCTCGGTGTACAACGGATTCACCACACCCACATCTGCAATCCCTGCACCGAAATTCCGCGCACCACCCAGCTGGAACTCGAACGTATCACTCTTCGAATTGAGCAACGAAACCGCTTCCAGCAGCAGCCCGACGAACTCCGGATTCAACGACCGCAGCGACAACAGCCACGTCCCTTCGACGTTGCCAACCACGTCCCGAGTCGCGTGCCGCAACGGCTGCCCACCGTCTTCATCGTTCCGCGACCGAACCTGCGTGTGCAGTTGCCGGAAATGCGCCTCGGCTTCACCACGCAGCACGTCAACTTGGGAGCGAACCGGCGAGAACCGAATCGGCCGACGCAACAACTCGCCCGGCTTGTCACCAAATCCACCGAACAACTCGTAGACAACACAGCCAGCGTCGGTATCGCCTGCCTCAACGCAGGCTCCTTTCTCGTGGTACCCCTGGCTCAGGTCACGATCATACACATCCGCACGCATATAATCCGCATTCGGTTCACCCGGATGGCACGCCGTCATCCCAGCAATCTGCAACACGCGTTCACAGCCGTGCCGTAACCAGCCCGACAGCGTGAACGGCGAAATCTGCCCGCGAATCTGATTCATCGCATCATCCGCCTCGTACCGATCCGCAGACGCATGATGCCGATCAGTCACGACACCGTCACCCGGCGCAAGCAGATCAACCTCAAAATCCAAGTAGAGATCTGGGAGCGTTGACTCATCGACAGGTGGAAGCTCGAACTCACCGTCAAGGTGCCCCACCGAGAATGACGGGGACTCCGATCCCCCCGTCATTGCGAACCACCACCGTCACACCACGACGACGGCTGCTCACGGCCAGATGACTCCGTCACCACACCCGAATGAGTCACATCAACTCCGGCACCCTCACCATCGGCACCGGAATCCAGATCAGTACCATCCGGCGTGTACGCCTCTATCGAGTTTACCGGACTGACGACAACCGGCTCAGGGTCAAGCAATACCGGCCACGACGACTGCGTCGCCGTATCGGACACAGATCCAACACGCCCCCGAACAACCAGCTCCCGGAGTGACCGATCCCACGAGCGACTATACTCATCTCCGTGACCACGGCAAAACACATCGTCAATCTTAAATTTCGAACTAGACTCCGATAGAAAAGCGGACACAGTAATGCGTCCGCCTTCACGAATTCGAGAGTTGCAAACTTGACAGATAACGGCCCCTTCCGCCAAATCTGACAGTTTCAGTTTGTTTATGTCTTCAATAAGCTCGCTGTCGATACTTTCTTGATTTGGTGGTGTTGATTTCGTCATGGGTTCGAGATTGGTTATTCTGAACCCAGCCTGGGTGCTACCACACCCGGGCGTTTCCTGATTAACGCCCGATGGCTGAGCTTCCATCCAATAGTCATGCCGCTAATGGCATAAACCTTTGGACGTTCGACTAATGGATGCCGTCCCAGCACTCATTAGTGAACCGGGGTCAATATCGGAGATATGGGCGATCGGAAGCGTGACGAAAACAGTGGTCGGTTTAGCGAGGAGTATCCTCGGGATGATTTTCTCCGGGTCCTTGAGGAACTCGGTGCAGTCGGGACGACCGACGTTGCTGAACACGTGGGGTGCGACCGAAGAACTGCTTATCTGAAGCTCCAAAGTCTCGAAGAGGAAGGCGATGTCGAGAGTCGAAAGGTCGGAAACGCTCTGCTGTGGGAATTAGTGGACGAATCTTAGGGAGTATGAATCACTCTAGTTCAATCGCCTTACTAGCCGCATCAAGGGGATTAGTGTAGAACACGAGTTGGAGCTGGTCGAGGAGTTCGTCGGGGATTTTCGGCAAGTCTTCTTTGTTCTTCGCTGGAAGGAGCACCGTTTTGGCTCCAGAATCCGCAGACAGCTGGAGTTTATCGATCAACGAACTCACGGAGACTAATTCGCCCATCAAACTCATCGATCCCAGTACAACCGTTTGTGGCCGAACTGGCCGGTCAAGAATTCCCGAAACAATACCTACGAGTAGCCCGACGCTCGTTTCACCACCCTCATTTGCATCAGAGGGGTTGAGAACCTGGACATTGATGTCGTATTCATCTAGGGTCTCTTCACGACTGAGTTCCCGCATATTCGCCTGGAGATAGTCACAGGCGGTTTCGAACGACTCTTTCATCCGTTTTCCGGGTGTGCCAGAAATGTTCGTCTTGCCTGACCCCGGGAGCGTCTGTGTCTCGATTCGGAAGGGTGCGTGGCGTCCTTCGCTCTCACCTATTGTGTAGACCGTTCCTGCCTGCTGTGTTCCTGGGGGAATGAGTGACTCGTCTGCTTCTTCGGGTACTGAGACATAGATCTCCTCTTTCGTCTCCAGGTCAAGGTAGGAGAATTCGACGGCGCGATATTCCATACCGCCAATCCGCTTCAATTGCTCCTTGACTCGACGACGACCTTCCATAGCGAATTCGAGATACTCTCGGAGCTCTTCTTTCGTGTAGTGGCCATGTGGGTGAAGTAGCTTGAGTAGACCAGAGACTGTCTTTCGTACTGCCTTTTCGTCTCGTTGGTTCAGATGGTCACCAAACGCGAACTCCTCGTTAATCGCGTCACCGTACGACTCCTTGCGAAGTTCGCGGACGAATTCAGCGAAGTAGTCGACGATGAATCCAAACTGGTCGCCAAAGAACTCGGACCGCATCTTCGGGACTTCCCACCCTGGAAGGTAGTAGTGGAATCGGTCGATGAGCGCGAGATCCTGCATATCCTCGGGGAACGGTTCAAAGAGGTGTGAACTCTTGAGAACGCCTTCAACGTCGAGGTCAATGTTTCCGACGTAGACCATCGAGGCTTGGGCAGTCAGCTCTTCAGTCCCACGAGAGAAGCTTCCGGACTCCATGTAGTCTTTGAGCATCTGGACGGCTTCCGAATCGCTGAACTGGAGTCCCCCGACCTCGTCGAATGCAACGACATCCCAGCGACCGACGAGGCCGATTCGTCCCGTATTCAGGTTCAAGAAGAGCTTTGCTACGGTGGTTTTACCGCCAGAGATGAGGATTGAATGGGGACTGATTTCGCGGTAGAGATAGCTCTTTCCCGTCCCACGTGGTCCCAATTCGACGTAGTTGTAATTCGACTCGACGAGTGGGATACACCGAGCCAAGAAGAGGAATTTCTCGCGGTCGCTAAATGAAGAGGGGTCGTAGCCGACAGTCTGAAGGAGAAGGTCCATCCATTCGTCGCGCGTGAAATCTTTACGTCGATCTTTCAGTTGGTCAAGGTCAAGATTCGATACCTGAATGGGTTTGAACGAGTCGATGCCGAAGAGGCTCTTTGGACTGTTCGCATTATCGGGGAGATATTCCAAGTCGATGATAGCCCAGACGCCACCACCGAGGAGCTTTGGATGCTTGCTGACGAGATGTTCGTTAATCTCGACATCGCTCAAACCGAGATTGACGAACGAACCGATGTAGGCATCCTGTTGCTCATCGAGCCTGACGGTGACCTTATCAATGACGCGATAGCGTCCTCGTTCTCGAACCTCGCTCTTGACGAATTCGGCTTCGTCGGGACGAACGTAGTGCTTCGACAGGATCTCTTTGACCTTTTCGAGGCCCTCTTCCAGAGATTCCTCGTCATCAGTCGCACAGTACTGTCCAATCAGATATTCGAGAACGTAGGTAGGGACGTTTACCCCGGATTTGATGTCCTGAACAAGGTCTTTCCGGACGACGCGCCCGGAGAAGACATCCAGGGCCTTCCGATCTACGTCCTCAGTCGTCATTATATAACGGCAATGTTGCCGGGGGCATATTGGTGTCGGTCATCAGGAGTGAGAACTCAAGATAGTGAATGAGTCCTGCTCGGATTCGACTACGTCAGCCCGTTGTTGTATCCGAGATCACTCACACGTCAAATCCCATATCGTCATCTCCGAAGAGTAAATCTAGGCTCACAGTCTGTCTCGTGATCGTCTCTCTGGTGTCAGTATCGACGACTTCGAATTGGACCATATCTTCACCCGAGATGGCTCCCTGTTTGAGCCGAACACGGGTGCTATTGTCGCCAGGGGAGATCTCCATCGTAACAGGATCTGCGACTGGCTCACCATCGATGGTTGCACGAACCTCTAATATTGGTGCGGGGTCGAAGGCGACTTGCCCACTCTTGGCCTCAATCTCCACGGTGAGTATGGAGTTTGTAATCGGATCAGGGATCGAGACATCGTAGCTGATCGACGCGCTCTCTTCGATTTCGCCCGTGGTTACAGTGAGACACGGGACTAGGAGTTCTTGAAGCGAAATCCCACCGTGGAAGTAGCGCATATTCCCACCTCGTGACTTGAAGCACGCGACACTACGGGGGAATAGCAACTTGATCTCGGAGCCATCAATGCCGAGTTTCGACAGTGCCTCGTGACCGATTTCGACGAACTCATCAGTATCGACAAGTGGCGTTTCACGGTCGGTAGCAGCGAACCGGCGTTTGACGACCGGAGCAAGGTCAGGGGCCTCGACTTTGTGATCGTCATTCAGCCGGTCCGTATACAGGAACCCGTGATCGCTGGTGATCACGAAGCGAGTATAGCCGGCCTGTTTGAGACGCTGGACAGTCCGTTCAACATCGTCGACGTGAGACGCAACCTGGCTGAATGCAGCATCGTCGTCAAGACTCTCGCCGAGTTTGTCTATCGTACCGGAGTAGACGACACGCGGAACGGGGTCGGACTCGGTCAGCTCTTCCAGTGAAATGTCGCCCACCTCGTCCATATCGACGACATCGAAGCCCGCAGCACTGAGTCGTTCGACGCGCTCGGCCTTTCCAGCCATTTCCTCACCACCGCTGGTGACGACGAGTTCGTCGTCGTCGAGCGAGAGTCCGAGTTCACCCGGTAGATGTGCAGCCATCCCAACCTCGGTGATCGACGGAAGTGCAGCACTCACTGCGGAGAGATCCTGTTCGAAGTCGGTTCTTCGTCCAAGATTTTCACGGATGGCTTCAGCAAGTTCGTAGCGGAGCCCGTCACAGATAATGATCGCCGTTCCGTCTTCGACCTCAGCGAATTCCTCGTAGAACGAGGTCTGTGGCGTTCCGAGTGTCGGATCGTCGCTCAAAATCTCTGCCAGAGGCCGGTTGACGCCCTGAAGGAAGGCCATGTAGTGGTTAGTGACCTGGCGTTTCACCGTGGCTTCCTTTGGGTACGGGAATGTGGCTTTCTGGGTCGCGTTGATGTAACGCCGATAGGCTGCGTCAACCTGCCACCAG
Source organism: Haloarcula japonica DSM 6131 (assembly GCF_000336635.1). GTDB lineage: Archaea > Halobacteriota > Halobacteria > Halobacteriales > Haloarculaceae > Haloarcula > Haloarcula japonica. Next base: position 441,361 of record NZ_AOLY01000039.1, read on the forward strand.
CCATCGTCACTCGTGTACTGTCCTGCGAGTTCCATCGAACCCATCGCTTTCGCGTCGTCGACATCGACGGTACCGATCTGACGAAGCGTCTCTACTGCCAAAGCAGGCACCGACCAATCAACGAGATCCTCGTTGCTCCAGAAGCTGTCCCGACGTTTCGTAACTGTCCGATTGAGTTCCGCCGCGATCTCCGGAAGATCGGCATACGTTTCCTCAGCAAGTCGATCCATCACGAGCCGAATCAGACCAGTGTCGATACCCTTGAACGCAGTAGCGTTCCATCGGGTTTGATCGGATTCGATCACAGCCTCTGTGAGATCGTAGTCAGCTTCGATCTCCCGTGAATAGCGAGTGAAATCGGCGGGAGCGTACTGCTGCCAATCGTCGCAGAACTTCGCCGCTGCTTGGGCGTCATTCGCGGCGAGATTATCGTACTGTGCCGCTGGAGCACGACTCGTCACCTCACCGAAGAGGAGTTGGGTCGCCAGTTCTTTCGGGTCCAGTCCAGCATCGATGCCGTACTCCTCGCGGAGCTGTGCATCCCAGGCATCAGCCATCGCGTTATCTTCGATGTCTTCGCGGTATTCCTCAGGATCAGTGAGATAGTCACGGACCCACTCGTCGATTGCTGGGCCTACAGTCTCGAAGAGCACGCAAAAGAACGCCAGTCGTTGGTATTCGCGGTTCTGTCCCCAGTCCTCGTAAGCGTCCGGGATCTCTTCGTCGTGTTCGACGAGGAACTGTGTTACCGGTGTGTCGTCGATGTCCTGGCCGACGCGGTACTGTCGGCCAAGCGCGTGGACATCGCGGAACCACTCGGCGTCGTTTCGAGACTCGGGGATATAGAACAACCAATTCTTCTCGTAGTCCGGATCCTCGTTTCGGAGACGGAGCTTTAGCTCGAAGTAACTGCCGTCGTAGCGAGCCAATGTGACATCGTCGAGTTCAGCTTCGACCTGGTTGAGGACGCCCTTGTACTTCTCCTGGGCGTCGTACCACACCCAGACCGGGTGTCGGTCGAATTTTTGTCGAAGTTCCGTGATGATGCTGTCCGCGAGATCTCCCATTATGTTCTCCTTTCAAGCGAGGACTGATTGTTGTTTTGGGAAGTTATGCTGGGAGATGAAATAGCTGGCTGGTCAAGATATATTCTAAGAGCACTCCCCAGCGTTAGCGGACGTGATGATTCAGTCAATTGCTATACACCAGTTGTAGATAATTTCTCATCTATATTTTGATAAGCATTTTCAAGCAGGTCTATGTCTGGAGTCCCATCAATAATAATTGAACCAGTCGCAAACAAGATTGAAAACCAATCCCGATCGTCTGGCCGGTAAAATAGCCCTGGGAATTGCTCAGGTTCGTACTCTGTCTCATCAATTCCAAAGGCTAGTGCAGCAGCAGAGAGATCGATTTGCCGTCCGAGATCGCCAGTTGTAACGAAGTATCGTATTTCCAATTCTGGATGTATCTCAAGTCCTGTTTCAGTTGTAAGACTGGAACAGAATTTGTTAAATAGCTCTCTCGTGTTAGAAATCGACTTGCCGCCTGCAATATTAAATTTGCCAGAGCGGTGTAAAATCACCGTGGGTTCCAAATTATTATGGCGAAACACGACGCCAGGAAATGATTCTGGCTCATATTGAGTTCTAAACGATTCAAACTCTGTTTTGGCTATCGAATATAGATCAATTTCTGTGCCGATGGTTCCCCCACCAACAACATTCTGGATAGTAAGTTCACTCATTACACTTCACATATCATAGTCACAATATCTTTAACAGGCTATTCTATTCAGGGAAGTGCATCTGATCTACCTGGAGTAGCTTGATTTCAGTTTTGGGAGTCCAGTTTCAAGAATTTCGTATTGGTCCCATTCTTTGATATTCTCCCAAATCCCTTTCTCCACATCAACGGTAACGCCGTCGTCAATCATTTTGTCGATCGTATCTCGGAATTCTTTGGTATCATTGAGATCTTTTTGGACTTTCTCTTTCCGGTTTAGAAGATCCTTGTCTGGGTTATTGCCACTAGTCTGGGCATTTAGGGTTTCAAGTTCGTTTTCGAGTTCGTCAATACGTTGATCAAGATACTGGCCGCGAAGTTTTGGAAGTGTGTTCGAGTCTATTGCGTGATAGTAAACGAAGCAACTGAATGCACCATCCGGACTTTCGAGTTGCCAGTAAATCGGAATGCGCTGACCTCGACGACGGTATTCCTTGCAATGATGGTATCGGAAGAAGGATTCACGTAGCCAATCTTCCAATGAAGTTCCTAGGGAATCTTCAAGAGACGACTGCACACTCGAACCATCGTCAAAAACCGTTTCCAAACAGCTCGAAATTTGCTCACTTACATTTTGATTGGCGCTCTCGTTGAAACTTATTATTCCATCATCAACAGTTTCTATATCTTTATTGACATCCCACCGCCCGAAGAGTAACCCTAGACAGAATGACAGAACATAACCGACAGATTGTTCGAGTCTTTCGTCATCATAGAGATTCTTAATGTACCGGGCATCTGCGATTGTTAGAGGCGATATTTCCAAATCTTCCGCTGCGTCACGAATGTCTTCTGGGCCTTCCGAAATGTCTGAGAGCAAATTCTCATATTCATCCAGTGTTAGGGTCTTCTTGGGAACCTCATCACCGAAGGTTCCATAATTCGTTTCTAAGTTTTCTACGATAGGATATGTTGAGAGATTATTGGGCAAATTATTGTATAGTCGGTCCCTTTCTTCTGTTGGGATTGAGTATTCGTCATAGATAACTGGGTCTATAAGCCCGTGGATCAAACCCACTTCTGCATTGAGCTGGTCTTTATGATACAGTAGTTCTCTCACTCCACCTTGGACGCAGTCGGTGAAGAGTTCCGGGTCAAACTGATCACTAGTTTCATCTAGCGATACTAATCGCTCCCTGCGTTCCAATGCCTGGTTAACGAGATCCTCTACTTTTTCTTGTTCCGCCGGTTCCGGATCAATTGGTAGTCGCTTCACGTCACCGACTTCGAAATTCAACGACGGATTGATTCCGTTCAAAAGGAACCGAACCAACGTGGAATTACCATAGCCAAGTAGATACTTGTCACTTATTTCCGGTGAGTAAACGAAGTGCGATTTGTGATAGAAGATAGTGTCATCTGGCTTTTGGCGAGCAACTGCATAATTTCCGAAACCTCGGAATGAGATGCCCTCTCGGAAGTAGTAATCTGGATTTTGAGGGCGGCTTCCGCTATATTCTTTCACCTCTTTACCATCATTTTCCCAGTCAAGATAATCACGTTGAGTATCATAGTAAGGAGAAGAAGATCCACTTTTCTGATATGGAACATAATAGCTTTTTAATTCCTCAGAGGGTACTTCCCAATGTTTTCTAACAAATCGGTCATCATCCCCGGTGGCTAGTCCCTGTTTCACTTCTACTGACTCTTCTATCGCGGGATATTGGGAGAAGAGGTTGAGAAGGGAATCACCAAACCAGTATAAGAATGGCTGTCGACCAATCGATAGAAAATCATTCGAATTGATTATATAAATGTCGTCTGGGTCATCACCTTTTCTGATTTGTTTGACTAAGTAGTTCAAGCCCTGTATTTTCTTTTCGTAGTTCTCGTATTGATCTTGTTCGTGAGTCATACGGTAGAAGCGTGTTTCAGTAAGCTCCCCCGGCTCACTATTTCGAAGAAGGAATGGGATAGTGTAGGCGTCTTTTTGTTGATCAAATCCATAACGGGAGAGATGGACCCCTTCGACAAATTGATGATTCTGAAGTAGAATCCGACGAAGCTTCCGATAGCTGTACGAAAACATATAGTTCTCTGGGGTGACTAGTGAAGCATATCCATCATCCTTAGCGAACTCCCAAGATCGCTGAATGAAGGCAGCATACAAATCGCGGGTTCCAACATATCCGTCTTTCACATATTGTTTTAAATTATCCCCCATTTTCGCGCTACCCATATAAGGTGGATTAGCGACCACCACGTCGTAATCACGAATTAGAACGTCAAGAAGTTCAACTGTCTTCGATACCTCTGAGGCAAACATTTCGTCAATTGGGTTATCCTCGTTAAGGGCGATTCGAGCTATTTCACGGGTGTTCTCAAGTAACCGCTCTTTCACAGCGTCCCATGATTCCGATTCATTATCCGAGAACGAAACAACGGAAGCCTGTTTTTCAAGTCCCCCACTTTGCGTAAACTTGGATTGACCTGCTGCTTCGAGTTCGTCCCGGTATTCATCGATAATCCCCTCGATACGCTCTTCTACTCGGACAAGACTCCCCCACTCACGAATATGTTCAAAACTAGTCCAAATCTGTTCCAGAATTTCCTTTTCGAGCTCCGATTGTGATCGGTTAAGGACTTCCTGCTTTTTTTCACCATTTATCAAGACTGCATCTGCCGAGACAATATTAATTTGGTCAACATCGATATTTGGAGCCCGTGCTTTCGCTTTAAGATATAGTGACAGGGCCGCGATTTGTGCTGCACCAGAGTCAATATCGATTCCGTAGAGGTTGTTGCGGAGAATCTCACGTGGAATGTATTTTTCGGGGATCTCTCCTTCCTCTAAATACATCTGGTAGAGCACATCAAAGGCGTAGAATAGCATATGACCGCTGCCACAAGCAGGGTCAAGCACAGTAATGTCCTCAACTGCTTTGGTCTCTCGTTCAATCAAAGAGTCTTGCAGCGGGGAGAGATAGAAGCAATTCTTCTCATCGTCAATATTTGTTCGTTCGCCCTGCATTTCGAGCCACGTTCGACCCAATGAGTTGTCAACCATCCACTCAACGATGTACCGTGGAGTGAACAACTGAGTCTTCGTGGCTATATCCGTCCCAGCAATCTTGTAGTTCTCTTCATCGATACGCTCATCAATGTCTTCGCGTTCTTCCTCACCGAAATACTGGTATACCCAACCCAGTGCTTCGTCGCTCTCCCATGCTTCGTCGTCGATTAGATCTAGATCATCAAGGACTTCCTCGCGTACCTGCGCATCAAGGTCGATAGCGGTGTGTTCAGATTCCTCGAAAATCATCCGAATCTCTGCACCGATCTCCTGATACGCGAGATCGAGTGTGGCACCGAAGCCGTCGTCGGGTGCGTTAGTTAGCTCGCCGGCGATTTCAGCGACGGTGTGATGCATATATGATCGGTTACCGTACTCGGGTCGCTCGGTGATTGTTTCCTCGACGAGGCCACGAACTTCGATAATTTTCAGCGCAACGAATCGATTTAGGTAGGTCTTCGTCGCTTCGTGGACGTAGTTGGTTATCGACCGCTCCAAGTCGCCCTCAGTCGATTCGAGCTCTCGTTGGATAGCCGCATTAAGAGTACGTCGGGTGTGAATCTCCTCAACGGAGAGGTGTGTCAGATTCTCAAGTGGGAGTTTCTTGTCCTCGTAGATGCCGTACTTTTCGAGCTGGCGTCGAAGCTCATCTTCGAGCGTATGGCGCGTACTAAGAATCGCACTTCGAATGTTCGAGCGCTGATCCGACGAAAGACCGGGTTGACCGTGTGTTGTGGACATGGATTCTAAAGGATGACACGCCGCCGCGAAACGGATGGGATGGCGGCGTACTTTGTCATAGATCCCACCCGTGAGGACATACAACCAGCAAGCGCTCGGCAGGTCTTATATTGTTGGGGTTATTGTTCGTTCCGTAGTTAATCGACACCAATCACGGGAGATTGACTACGTCAAGATCAACGGAGTAAGTAATAGGGAACCTGAATATATGTCTAAGTAATGATTCGAATTATAAATATAGTTGCTTCAGGAGATCTTGGTCAAGAATTCGATTTGGTTTCCCTTTCCGAAGATCTAGATCTACCTCATATTCAGTACGAGCCCGAAATATTTCCCGGTGTTCAACTTCGGCTATCACCCAAAGGTGCCGTTATGACCATCTTTTCGACGGGTAGTTATACTATCACTGGAGTACAAAGTGAATCAGAGTTGAGATCTATATTCACCGAGGTTGTCTCCGCCATTAATGAGATATTGTCAGAAAGTGTGAAGCCAGAATATCCTACGGTTAACAATCTTGCCTGTAAAGCTGCGTTGGAGAGAGAGTTAGATCTTGCAGCAGTATCGATTGGTCTTGGTACAGAACATACAGAATATGAGCCCGAGCAATCACCATTTGTTTATTATCGCCCAGACAATACTAACTGTGTGATTACGATAGCTAATAACGGCAAAGTAGTTATTACTGGAGTAGAGGAGAAAAAAGAGGCGGAACGGGCTTTCAGTTATTTACAAGCCGAAATAGATCGCTTGTTTTCTAATAGTTAAAATAAATGAATCCAACCACAGGATCGGATTAGAGAGAAATCTGACGATCTATGTCAATTATCTAAATCGGATCTCTATGTCTCCATCCTGATCAAGAAGTTCTTCGGTCTCTGCGCGAAGTTCTGAGATCGGTTGATCGATGTCGTCCGGATCGGTGACGACGATGGATCCGAAGATGGAGTCGATGTCCACGCTTTCTCGAACAGTGCCGTCGTCCTCATCATCTTCCAGGTCATCAATCTCGGCCTTCGCAGCGTCTTCGTACGAATCAACGGTCTGGATATGCTCGATGAGCCGTGGAAGCGACGGTGTCGGATTGATGTGCTCCTCATTGGAGATATTCAGATCGACCGACCCATCCCCCTGTCGTTCCGTCAGATCGGACAGAGCAGTGTCAAGATCGGTTTCATCGATGTCGGATCCAGCATACGCCCGAACCAATTCGATGGACTCTGTGTACGTCTCGTGGCGTTTCTCGTACAGGGATTCGTACGTGGTCGTGAAGGCTTCGGCGGTAGTTCGGTAGTCAGTCTTGACATTGTTCCACTGGCTGATGACACCTTCCGTGTCTAACGTATCAGCAACGCGGCGGGCCGCCTCACGCGCTTCATCGCTGATGTCGACAAGCCCAGCGTGGTCATCGGCCTCGTCGACGAGAGACTCCCACTCGGTCGTGATGAACCGCTGAATGGTTTCGTAGGTCTCCAACCGGTTTTGGCCGCCGGTCTCACCGCAGAATTCGGCGACATCCTTCGCGGTTTTCGTGAGGCCTTCGAGTTCGTCTTCGAAGTCGACGAACTGTTTGATACGCTTGGCCGACGTGGGTTGTTGCAGCAGATTGTTTAATCGCGTCTGGAATTGCTCTACGTCGTCTGCCAGCGGGAAGTCGACCCGCTGGAGTTGCGAGAGGAGTGTGCTCGTGGTTGAAACCCACTCGTTTGCTGCCTCTCTGATTCCCTCGTCGACGGCCTGGTCGGTCGATTTGACCTTCCGGTCGAAGAGTCGGTCGAGGAGTTGCTTCGCATCGGTTCGTGTTTCGACATCGACGGTCTCCCGCTCATCGAACGACGTGGACTTGAATTTCGTGACTTGCGTGAACAGCTCCTGTGCGCCGTCCTCGGAATACGTCTCGTACGTTCGCTCCTTGTGTGTCGGAATGACGGATCCGTTTCTAAAGAGCACGGCAGCGGCCAGGCGAACGACTTCCCGGCTCCACCCGTACGGTGGTTCAGCGAAGTGGTCGATCAGATCGCTTCCAGAGCGGGACTCTCCGGCTTTCTCGCGTCGCTGAATTTCGTCTTCGACCTCGGAAGCGATGCGGGCCTCTGCGATGAGATCGCCGTCTTGGACGACGCCGAGGTCCGAGAACACAGATGGGTTCGACGAGCCTTGGAGATCTTCGAATATCTGCTCGATGTGACGATCTTTGACCGTGGCTGACCCGTGTTTGAAACTGGAGAAGACTTTGGGAATGGCGTTGTCCGTCTTCCGGGACACGAGCGAGCTAAGTGAGGTGCTTGTCGTGTCGAATTCTTCGGTGTCACCGTTGTAGATGAGTGTGCCGCGCTGGAAGCTCCGTTTGAACTCGCGTTCGACCTCGTTCCGGAGACGCTGGAGATCTTCTTGCTTCTGCCCGAGGGCTTCCTGCTCCTCTTGGCTGAGTTCGTTCCCTCGTTTTGACTTGACGACGGTATTGATCTGGTAGATCGATTTTAGCTTCTCGTAGATGCTGTGTTGCTTCTCGCCGTCTGCAATCCAGTACAGCGTATCGTCTTCACTGAAACTCTGTGTCTTCAGCCCATCCGGGTCAAGGTCTTCGTACCGCTGGTGGATCGGTGAGTAGGTTTTGAGATCGACGTGTCCGTTCGACGTGATGGTTTCTCCGTCGATACTCAGATTCAACTGGAACGTTTTCCCTTGGTAATTGACGCGGGATGTTTCGTCAAGGATGTCGTTCAGGAAGCGCTTCGAGGAGCGACGGATGTCGCCGGGGCCGACCTCGATGCTTTTGATTTCGTTTTCGAGTTCACGCTCGGTCTCTCGAAGGAACCGGTAGCCCTCTTCGCTTCGCCCGACGAGCCCGGCTTCGACGAGTGCATCAAGCGTATCTTGTACGTCGTTTTCTAACTGCTTCGTGGGGCCGAGCTCCGTCTGGAGTGAGGTTGCAATGTTGTCGGCGGTGTTCGGGATCCAGGGGAGTTGTTGGAGTAGATAGAGTGACTTGAGAACGCGGCTGGCGATTTCTGGATCGGCGTTCTTTGGTGTGGCTTCCCGGATGGATTTGACATCGTTGCTCGGGATGTCGTTGCTGATCTCGTCGAAGATCATATCGAGCGTGACGAGTGCCCCGAGTTCGTCGTTGTAGAGATGGGCCTCGTCTTTCAGCACGCTCTGTGTGACATCGATGAGCGTTCGCTCGCTGCCCGCGAGTTGGTCATCCGAGCCTTTGCCAAGTGCCTTGAACATCTCCGGGAGAATGTCGAGCTGGTACGGAAGGAACGGGTAGCAGTCGATAAAGTTCTCTCTCGTGATTGGCTTCAGACTCTGACCGGAATCGAGCTTGTACCTGGCGGAAAGGATGCCTTCATGCTGATCGTACAGATTCCCGATGGCTTCCCTGGCGTCGCCTTTCTTGCTGAGAACACGGTCACGGACGACCTTGTCGAGGTTTTCGGACGTGAGGTCGAACCGGTGCGGGAATCGATCGATGACTTTCGATTCCTCGGCTTCTTTTTCGAGCACACCGGGGATGAGCTGCTGGAGCTGTTCCTGGGACGTGACTCCGAGATATACCTTCCCCTTGCCTTTCTGGCCGAACTCCTCGACGATACTCTGGAGTTCCAAGAGGAGCTGTCCATCATCTCCGATGAACTGGGAGATTTCGTCGATGAAGACGAAGTATCGGGAGTTGTTCCCCGTTTCGCGTTCCTGCTGTTCGACGTATTCGACGATGTCTTCCGCGAGGGTCGAAGCGTTGATCAGAACGTTGTCCTGAACGTCATCGATCGCACGGGCTGCGTCGTCTTCGTCGTCGAACTCGTCTGTCGCTTCTACCAGCGCAGTCTCCATATCCGACCGCACGAACATCGCATCTTTACGGGCCTCTGTCCAGTCTTTCCCGGTGTTTGACTCGATGGTAGCGACGAAGTCATCGTACACGCCTCGTGATTCGAGTTCCTGTTCCATCTGGGCGACCCAGGGCATGGAAGCGTACCCGCGGGACGTGTTGAATTCACGGTGAATGATCTCGGTGATGGATTCGCTTCCAGATGCATCGGCCTTCGCGCCGATCTGGAACATCAACACCTCGGAATCGAATTTGTTCGTGACCGACGAGACGGCCCCGTCGAGCATCTCGTTGCCCTCGATCCGATCGCGGAACATCTCCGCCGCATACGTATCCCCGAACTCCCGGTTTTCCAAGACGTGCCCGAGGATCTTCATGAAGTGGCTTTTCCCGGATCCGAAGAATCCGGAAACCCACATCCCAACGTCCTCTGTTTGGGCGTGTTCCGTGTCGATGACGGCCTCTAGGGCGTCCGAGAAGTGCCGTTCGAGTTGCGGTGTGAGGATGTACTCTTCGAGTTCTTTCTTGACGACGCTCGGGTCATCGTTATCGACTTTGACGACCCGGTCGATCTTCCGATTGATCGGCCGGTAGAAGATCTCGTTGATTTGGTAGGTAGAAGTAGTGTCACTCATGTCCGATCACCTTTGCGCGGTAATATGTTCCCTCAGATTCGTCGAGGAATCTTAAACTCTTGTCATCAACGGTCGCAGGATAGCAAAACACGATCGGGGTCTCATCCGGTGTGTTCGTTTCCAACTGCCCCATCAGAGTCGATGCACTAGCGAACGGGTACAGGATACCCATTCGATACACGATAACGGTGTCTGCGTCTTCAGCCTGCGTGGCAATAGCCGATGCCAGTTGTCCCATTTCGCCGTCGTCGAGTAGTGAGGATTTCAATCCGCTGAGCAGCTGTTCACGATCTCGACGTTCGAGGTCGATTACGTTGTCGAGGATGCCTCGCTCTTCAAGCACGCTGAAGACGAGGTCACGCATATCGATCGCGGCAACCGTTTGGTCGTGGTACTCCAGCTTCTCGATGAGACTCCGAATTTCCTCATCGACTTCGATTTCGTCGGCTGGATCGTACGTGAACACGATAAACGGAACTCCCGCTCGCTTTCCGACTTCTTCTCTATCCTCACGAACGAGTCGTTCGACTTCTTCGAGTCGTGTTTGAAAGTCAGAAAGCATCGATCAACTTGTCTACCGTCTCGTGTTTCATTCTCAATCGTTCTGTCGATCCTCGTTTCTCATAGTTTATGTACTGTGGCGAAATGTCGCGGATTCGGCGCTGGACTTCGGATTCATCCATCAGGAATAGTTTCCAGTCATCGTGTTCGATCACGTCCGATGCGGACGTAGCTTCTTCGTCGAAGAGACGATACACGACGTACGCGATCGTTTCGTCAGGGATGTAGGTGACTGCGAATTCCTTTCGCTGTCTACCTTCTAACAGGCCGAAGTTTCTGAGTGAAGTGAGATACTTCGTTGCTGCCTCATTGATCGTAGAGTCGGAGCGGTCACGAAGGTCAGCATAGTCGTCCTTGATTGATTTGATGAACGTGACGATGTCTTCGGCCTGGATAGAGAGAGTGCCGCGCTGAAACTCGGGATAGAGGAATTCGATCGTGATGAGGCGGATGAATGGGTCTTGGGCGAACTCGTAGTAGAGACACCAATCGGCTACATCACTCCGAACGTCAGCTGAAAGTACCCGCATTAGCGGGGTCTCGGTGTAGTCTTCTTTACTCGGGATGTGTCTCCGGGTTACTTCGCGGAGAATGTTCGTTCGGTACTCGTCCGTGTTTTTGTTCAGGATGTTGTCTTCGACCACCATCCGCTCCAGTTCATCGTACGATTCAGATTCGGTATACGCCTGAAGGATTCGCTTGGTCTCGTCGATGTAGGTACTGTGATGGGCGATTTTTGGGTCAAGACTCGTGGCTTGATCGTCGTTGTCTTCGTCTTCAGGCTCCAGGTGCTCGTTGCTCATATGGAGTCCTCACGCGCTTTCCGATTTAAGTTCCGAGTTGAGTGGATAATACGGGACGTGTAGCCGTTCCGTATTTTGGCCGTAGCCACGCAACAGAGTGGCCAGCAGTCGCCATTTCTCTGCCTCAATCTCGGACTGGTCGAATCCATCTTCGCTGATACGATATGACTCACTCCCCGGATCAGAGAGTGAAATGGAAGCGACGGAGATATTCGATGCCATCTGTTCAATAATCGGGTCCGCCCAACCGGTCTCTAGAGACTGGACAGAGAGATCCTCAAGATCAGTCAATAACGGTTCATCGGGAGCGTTGAGATCTTCGATGGCAGCTCCGAGTTGTGCTTCGAGCTTTGGACCGAACGAAAACAGCGAGATGGAATCAGCAGGGAGTACATCCGATTCTGCTTTCCGCCCGACCTTCATTGCAAGGTTGACCTGAGACTGCAGCCGGGTTTTAGGAGTCACTTCTTCCAGTCTTGCTCGGCCAGTTTCTGAGAGGACACGTGAGTCCCACCATCCTCGATTATTCGATTCACCAACGCGTTCGATCAATAACCGGGACCCGATGAGATCTAGAAAGAAGTCATCTTCCAGTCCCGCCTCGCGGAGATTCTGCCGTGTTGAGGTAAACACCTCGACGAGATCGTGTGAAGTCATATGTACATCCTCAAGTTGGGATGGCTTAGAACCAGCGCCTCAACTCTTGGAGCACGTAGTAGTATCTGGCTCGGTACGGAACAAATATCACCGTACGGCAGGGAGTTGTCGAGTACGATGGGTGCTGGGAACGAGTTGGTGGAGTTGTATGACGGTCTTTCGGTTCTCTATAGCTCGCTGCCTGAGGAGACGGAGTTGGAGTGGAAGCGAGCGGTGAAATCAGTCTTGTACGGTGGAGAGCTGTTGGCTGAAGAAGCGTCGTGTTATGGGGAACAGCAGAATAAGCGGAACCACAAGAAGCGGAAAGAGTACGTCCGCCGATATGGAGATGGGTCACGGATTACGGAGTTTTCAGCCATCACAGTGGCGGAGCCACGGCCACAAGATCGACAGTATGTTCCGTCCGGTGCGGTGATCCCGGTTGCACCGGAGTCTGGAGAGGTGCTCCCGGTACAGGTCTCGACGAACGAAGTCGATCAGGCCATCTCGTTATTGGCAGAGTTCCCAGCCGAGCCGACAGCGGATCGGTTAGGTGAGGGTGTTGACGTGCTGTTAGACCCGGTTCGAGTTCGTCGTGCTCGAAAGAATGCAGGGAGAGGGATTGGAGATGACAAGGTAACGGTGCTATTTGTGAGTGATACGCACCTTGGGTATGAGAACCGGGTCGTGACGGGGCGCGGCAAGACGGTGTCGTGGATCAGTGAGGTGTCGAGTACCGACGCGTTCACACGAATCGTAACGATTGCGATTGAGCAGGATGTTGATGCGGTTATTCATACGGGCGATATTGTCGATCACGAGGTTGACCGGGAAACTCTCGACAGCGCTGCGGCGAGGTTGGAGCTATTATCCAAGGTAGGGATCCCGGTCTACTGTATCATTGGCTCACACGACCGAGATTCATACACACCGCAACACACGAATTCGGAGAATGGGATCGCGTGGTTACAACAGCAGGTTAGAAAGGGTACTCTCGTGGAACTCTCGACGAGTCCGACGCCGGTTGCGGGCGGGCCGCTTGACGCGTATGGGATTCCAGCGGGAAATACAGGGATCGACGACGTTGCGAAGTTCAAGCCTCTGGGATGGGAGCCATCCGATATGCAGTTCGAGTCGTCGTCATCCGGGCCGAACGTACTCTGTCTCCATGACGGCGTCACACCGTACCGGGATCGATCGACTGCTGATATTGATCTGGATCAGTTGCTTAGCCGATCCGGAGTCTCGTTCGATTGTGTATTGATCGGGGATGAGCATCGACCGAAAGACGATGACTTTGATAGCGGGTATTCATTCCAAGCGAGAGACGGTACGCCAGTACTCTACACCGGACCAGCTATACGGATTAGTGAGCCATACCGTGATCACGAGTCATTCGTGACGGAATTGACGTTCGCTGCTGATGGAGTCATTACGACTCAACACTCAGTGTGAGTGTGGAATCGTCCCTTACAGTGATACAGTCCTAGTTAGAGGCTTCAACGAACTGTGCGATCGTGAGAGTGAGACGCACCATCACACATATATGACACCGTCCAAGACTATTCGTAGTGCGACGATTTGGGGATCCTGAGTACTGGTTATTCACTGAGTACCGCGAGGATTTCCTTTCAGACCGCCCTACTATTGAGCAGCTGGCGATACTTGATGAAGAAATTGTCAATAAGGCGCTTCTGTCACGGTACCAAGGCCCGATCGGCCCGAACGAGTGGTCCTTTCTCGGGGGGTACTACGGTGAACTCTTCGGGAACTTCGTATCTGAGCGTGTTGCAGGGCTTATCGATACGAGACCGATTGAAACCCGGGAAGATCAGTTCCACGCGTTCAGGAAGGCGATCATCAGTTTGAATCAGCAGTTGTCGTCAGGTAGGTCTCCGGACGGCACGACGATTTCACGTCCAGCGGAACGCGTGCTCCTAAAACGGCTACGACAGGAGCGGTACGATCCGTCTGATCTGGACGTGTCTCATATTAGTCGTGGCAGCGGGCTGTATTTGCTTGAGTTGTTCGCAACGGCAGCCCAGCAGTCAGTGACGACCGAGACGGACCTGCTCGAAACGTTGCTGGCGCAGACTACTGCGTTCAAGGAGCTTGACGAAGCGGACGCCCGTGCGTTACTGACCCGGCCTGTGCTTATGGTATCTCTCTGGGAGAATCAGCGGGAAGGGCTTGACCACTGGCTTGCGAGCGACGGCGAGGGCATCCTTGAGATGGCGACGGCGACGGGGAAGACGGTTGCTGGCATCGCAGCGATCGCTAACCTGTGCGGTGACGTGCCGGAGAACCCTGAGCAGACACCGCAGACAGACGATGCGGAGATTATGATCGTCGCGCACTCGAACGCGATCCTCAGTCAGTGGGAGCGAGAAATCCGAGACAAGCTTGGGCTGACGACTCGGGCAGGCAGCGGTAGCGGACGCCCGGACAGGTTGTCGTTTTCGACGGCGACGGTGGAGTTTTACACCGCTCAATCCCTGCTCCCGCGCTACGACCGTGATTTAGCCGATCAATACGACCTCGTGATTTACGACGAGGTGCATCACTATTCGAATCTTGACGGTGGGTACGGCGAGGCGATACGCCGGCCGAACTACGATAGTGCGATGGGACTGTCTGCGACCATCGGTGAACAGACAGACCCGAAGCGGGACCGGCTTGAAGAGATCCTCGCACCAGTCGTCTATACGTATGACCTACAGGACGCTCAACGTGATGGAGTGATCCCGGATTTCGAGTGGACTGTTCATCCGATTGGGTTGGATCCGTATGAGCGCGAGGAGTGGGAACAGGCGACTGAGTCGATCACGAATCAGTTCCGGGCACTCAAACACGACGACACGACAACGAAACTGCTTCGCCAGCTGAGTGTGCCGTTCACCCAGCTTGAGGACCTCGGTGACTTCATCCGCGCACACCGGGCGGCAGAACTCGAACTCGACGACGTGCCGGACTCGTGGGGGCAGCTCCAAGCGGCGATTCAGAGTCGTAACTGGATCCGGCACCGATCACAGCCAAAAATAGAGGGTGCAGTAACGCTGGCTCGTGAGTACCTCACCGGCGTCGATGACGGAGTCAAGCTGGTGATGTTCGCCATGGACATCGACACCGCAGAGCAACTTGGTGAGGAGTTGGCCGACGCGACAGAGAACGTGTTCGTGGTACACAGTAAAATCGCTGCCTCTAGTAATAAGAAGGACCGGATGGTTAATCGCCGGATTGAACAGTTCTCAGCGGCTGATCACGGTGTCCTCATCGCGCCAAAGCTTCTCGACGAAGGGATTGACGTTCCGGATGCAGAAGTCGGGATTAACGTCTCGGGGACGAAAACGAAACTGCAACTCGTACAGCGGATGGGTCGAGTACTCCGCCGCCACGGCGATCAGGAGCCGCACTTTCATCACTTCGTCGCTGTGCCCGAAGGTGATGACCACATCGCCGGGTTAGATGACAAGCAGTACGTCCAGCAACGGCACTGGGTGCGTGAACTCGGTGAAAAGATCGGGCAACAACCGACGATCGACGAGGCGAACGTCGACGATGCGTTGCTCGCTCGTGCTGAGGCCCGCGGGAACGAACTGTGGGCACAGGATCTGCTTGATGATCTTGAAATCGAAACCGTTCAAGGGTCGGTTCGGATGGACGAGATTGTCGAGGGACTAACGTCATCAGCGGTGGAAACGCTACTCGACACCGTTGATTTCGACCACGATACTGTCGTTGAATCTGACTGGGAAACAGCAATGACTCTACTCCGCACGAATGAGTCCCTCACCCCGAATGCACTGCAACGGACATGGTGGCTGTTCCCGGTCTACCGTAACCGACCGGACGAACTCCAGGAACTGCTCCGTAAGGTAGCTCAGTACCGTACTGCGTCTGATGCAGCTGACGACTCCAGTACACCAACAGAAACGACGAGCGAGACGAGCACGCACAGAACCAGCGAAACGTCCCAGGAAGGCTCAGAGAACACAGACGATACAGAGGAGCCGTCAAGCAGAGGTACTACCGAGACATCTGACTCGCCAGCGACGGATAACAAGAGGGCTTCCGTCGAGCCTGATAACCAGGATGCTGATGATTCTGGAGAGCGATCCGATGACGGAAGTGTCGTTAGTCGAATCAAGCGTCTTTTTTCGTAGTTACAACGAATAGAAGTGTCCTAGAACTATTCGAAAGGAGCCTACTCACACCGGCAAACATGGGTCACCCATCAGAACGCGCTTGCCTATCGGTCGTCAGGAGTAGGGGTGAAAGCACTGAACTGACGGCCGGATATTGCGGTCGGTTCTAAGCGGTAGTAGTCCATTGTGAATTCATCTGGGGTCGTTTCGGTGTAAACATTCAGAGTTGGAATAGAAGCATTTTCTGCGATTGCTGTGGCGGCCTTGGTTTCGTCCTCTCCAGGGACAGGTTCAATCGAACCCTGAACAAGGACGCTTCTTGTAGGGTTTTCGTCGTAGACCGTCAACGTCGCTGTCTCTGTCGTTTCGAGGAATCTCATCTTCTTGCTATTAGCGGTATAGACAAACTGAAAATACACTTTCTCACCGTCGTAGCCGAACGATTCTGGAATCGAATACGCTTCTGTACCGTCAGTAAGTGCGAGTACACCAACTCCCGACTCGTAAAGTAGTGTGTTAATCTCTTCCTGCGATAATTTATCAGTCATACTAACACGTAGTCGTCATCTAACCGAATATGTTTTGCTTATAGCTTGAACTGCGAGTGGTAACTCGCCTCAATTAACAGAAAGAAGGTCAAATCGGTCTCTGTCAGAGCACTGGTCCAAAAAGTTATTTGATAGCCTGCGAACCGCTTTTTTATTGGAATGATGGAACCCCTTCTTATTGCTCACATCACGATTTTCGCGCTGTCTGCGATTGCCTGTGTGGCTGCGATTCCTCAAGCACGGAAGATCCAGCATCCGGGGACACGGGAAGGGTTCGTTGTTTTCCTCGGTTCTGTTGCTCTGTGGTCTGGTGGGTATCTCGGGTATCTACTCGCACCGACACGGTCGGGAAAAGTTGCGTTCTATATTCTTGGGTTTGTGTTCGCATTCGTCGCTGTCGCGGCCTGGCTCTACTTTTGTGCTGCCTATACTGGCCGCCCACCGCGACACGCCCCGTTCCGGAATCTTATCCTCGGGACGTTCCTCTTTTTCATCGCGCTCAAAGTCACGAATCCACTCCACAATCTCTATTTTACGACCGAATGGGTCACTGAGCCGTTTCCACATCTCGTTATTCACCATGAACTGCTCTACTGGATCGTCTTAGGACTGTCATATGCCGCCATCACTGTCGGATTCTTTGTCCTTATGGAGCGATTCTATCATACTGGCAGTGACAGCCGTCCGCTCGTCGTGCTCGTTGGACTTTCAGGGCTCCCAGCTGTTGCAACGATCATTGGCGGCCAGATTGACTGGCTGCTCCCATTAATGTATGAGCCGCCTGGCGTCGCGCTCTTCGCCGTCGGAACGCTGTTTTTCTATAGACAGCGGTTTGAGGGGATCCGCCTCACTGGCGAATCAGACGAACCGGCGATCTTCCTCGATCAGGATACCTGTGTCCGGGATTACAACCAAGCAGCCCGTAGACTCTTTCCGGGGCTTGAGGAATCGTTTGGCAAACCTCTAACTGCTGTGAATACAGCACTTGCGGATCATCTCACGAAGCAAGACGTGCTGGCGATTACGCAGAATGACGAGACACGATATTATGATGTGTCAAGCACGCCGTTCTTAGCTGGTGAGGTGACGACGGGCCAGTTGGTGACAGTTACCGACGTGACCGAACGTGAGTCGTATCGGAAATGGCTCGAAGAGAAAACCGAACAGCTTGAAGCCTTGAATCGCGTGGTTCGGCATGACATCCGGAACGATATGGCGGTGATTCTGGGATGGGCCGAAATCCTGGAAGACCATGTCGATGAAGATGGAGAAGAAGCCTTAGAGCGAGTCTTACAGAAGTCCCGGCACGTGATTCAGTTCACTGAGGTTGCTCGTGACTTCGTTGAGTCACTCTCAGAGGATGCGGATGCTGAATTGGAACCAGTCAAACTACAGCCGCTTCTGGACGCGGAACTCGCCGCAGTACGTGATTCGTTCCCGGATGCTCACTTTCAGGTATCGGGTGAACTCTGCGACGTATCAGTACTGGCAAACGAGATGCTCTCCTCGGTCTTCCGGAATATCCTCGAAAATGCGGTTCGACACAACGACAAAGAGACTCCTGAAGTCACGATTAGTTGCGAAGAGGATTCAGACACAGTTCGTGTTCGGATTGCAGATAATGGGCCTGGTATCCCCGATAACCAGAAAAAACCGATCTTCGGGAAGGGAGAAAAGGGGTTAGATAGCCCCGGATCTGGGATTGGTCTGTATCTCGTTCATCTCTTAACCAATCAATTCGGTGGTGAGGTGTGGGTCGAAGACAACGATCCCAATGGTTCGGTCTTCGTCGTTGAGCTGCCGATCCATACACCGTCGAATAAGAGCTGATTATTTGCAGGGTCTCCACCAGACGCGTCCGGATCCGACTTTCTTAGTGCGGAGTTCACCTATGGATTCGAGGTCTTGTAAATAATTCCGAGCGGTATTGCGGTGTATATCGGTCTGAAGTTGTTTTGCGATTTGCGGAGCGGTAAATGGTTCGCACTTGTCGGAGTTGTCTTCGAAGATTGCTAATACGTCGTCTGTTGATGTGCTTGGAGTCCTTCCCGGCATAATGTCGCCTTGCACAATACAGAGAATGGCAACTCGCACTCCGGAGATCTGTATGTGCGCATCGACAAAAATTAGATTCAGGCCTCAAGAAGCCGAATATCAGGTTTTATGCCACACGGGTACATATCTACGGGCAGATGCGTAACGATGAGTGAATACGGAACTTCTACGGAACCGGCACCAAGTACGAAAGTCTTTGAGGCCGTCGCTGATGAATTGGATGTCGACCCGACTGAACTGGAGACTCCGCTTGCAGAAGCGATTGATACGGATGCGTTAGATAATCTCTTCAAAGGCCCGGGAGACTCCGTTGTGATTAGCTTCACTTACTATGGGTACCGAGTCGCCGTCGACGAAGATGGCAACGTTACTCTGACTGAAGACAGCTAACAGCAGAGGATGTCATAGAACGATTCCCAAGGTGTTGTTTACACCCGTAATTAGGAGAGTTAGTCGTTAGAAAGAACCTGTATATTTAGTGGCGGTCCCCCACAGATCGTTAGCCTTCCCTCATCAGATGGCGGAGATTCTGCTGAGTGTTCATGTCCTCGTTGAATTCAAAGTCGGTTGCTTCGGAGATTCTCCGCATCGCATTTCTCGTATGTCCTACACAGATTTCGAGCTCTGCGATTGAACGAGTGTCTTCGCTTGGTTGTTTCTTGAATACGCGGCCGCTGTCATCCTCGAACTGGATTACAAGGTAGTGGCCGCCTTTATCGTCGCTGAATTCTTTGAACGAGTCTAACTTCTCCACAAAATCGTTCGCGTCACTTGGCATACCAGAGCCATATCTACTCTAACAACTTAGTGAATGTCATACAAAGACTCGCATACCACTATTGGACTACGGATGAATCGATAGTTTCAGAGGCTGTACTGAGCGATTCCTATTTAATATGGGAAGTCTTCTGTGACCCTCTCAACAGCTTAATCTAAATCTGAGGGGGAACGATAGGCCATTCGTTGCGGTGGGGTCGCGTCGGCGTCGTCGGTGAGCAACCAGAACTCATTCTCGGGTGCAGTTGCAGTATACATCGCTGCGAGGGCATCAAGTACGTCATCGACCTCGATCCCGGCAGCATCGTCGATATTGTCTTTGACTGCAGTGAGTGTCGCGCCAACGAGTACTGCTGCGTTGTCAACGACCGTGTCGAGGGCTTCGATACGTTCAGCGGCACCGTGGGCAGTCGTCTTGCTATACTGCGGTGGTGATCTGGAGAACGCGGTGAAGCACAGTTCTGGGTGAACTTCGTAGAGTTTGTCCGTGGTATCCTGTGTACAGTCGTCGATGAAGTTGTTCACTTCGAGGATCTGGTTGCGGATGGCGTAGGCAGGTGGTTGGACGCCGACACCGTCTGTTTCTTCGGTTTGCGTAGCGGCACGACTTTTCTGGTTTACTTCCTCAGGAGTGTCAGCTTCGAGGGCTTCACGAACGGGGACACGAAAGACGGTTGAAGTACGGTCAAGATGCGATCGGCAATCCTTGTCGACGGCACGTTCGTTCGGGCCGGTTGGTAACCCGATCGGGATGTCGATACAAAGACGGTCAATATCGTGTCCATCATCGTAGTCTTCCCACACGTCTTTGATTGAGTCGTACGTCTCTGGATGTGGTGCAGCAGAGTTGGGTCGGTGTTCGAGGCAAAGCCAGTGGTCACCGGCCCAGTCGACCCCGAGCGAGGCGCTCATAAGTTGTACTATTACACAGTATTCGTATCAGTCTGTCCGGCGATCATCCTATCCCCACAAGGCATATAAATGAGGTTCCGTTTTTCACGAATGTAAGCACACCACCGGACACCTAACCCCAACTAATCCCTGGATGCAGAATCCCCGCATCCATAGTAATTTTCGGGAGCAGTCCGGATCCCACCCCCACCCCCGGGTACGGCTGCCGCTTCCAAGCGGAGTCAATACCAGCGGACGGGCAATCATACGCGTCCGAACATCAGAAGGGCCGATACTCATACAGACCGGCAGATGAACAATCGAGAATCACAACAACAAACTATGACAACAGAAGAACACAATTCAACGACCGGGACTACGACTGATGCGCATCGATCGAGTGACGATAGCGATCTTGCTCAGAAGATATCAGAAATAAGGTATGAAATAAACGGTCGCGCTGCGGCCGCCGATGCTAAGCAAGAAGAAGAGCTTTACCGAATATTTTATCATCGCCTTACCAAAACCGAACGACATCTTGAGGCGATGCGAGTCGCCCAGGACCCACAGTCCGAATTCTCGTTCGAACAGATACTCAATGAACTTGATGAGGAACTCGTGCCAGCCGGTAATGGTGCGACGTTAGAAACCTCTGACGAGTCGTAAAGGGGAACCATCCGTGTAGCGACTAGAGCTAACTAGGTTCGACGAGATGTGATTGTTGGGAGTCTCTCCTGATATGAGATGTTTCAATACCCATTATATCTCGACCTCGGTCGACTTACGGCTTGATTATAGGGCTATCAGGAAATGAAGCAGCAGCGAACGAACGGAGCAAATCAACATCGTCGGTGAGTAACTCGCTCCCGTTCAGGTGAATGAGCTCGTCAGCAGTACCGGCTGTTGAATACCCGTTCGTGATGAGGAGACTAGTGACCGGTAGATCTGGATTGTCAATGAGGTAGTCGTCGTGGTACGCAAACCGTCGGTAGGTAGCCAACTCCTCTAGTCCCTGCCGGAATGCTTGAGCTGCGGATGAGTACTTGACTTCGCCGAGAAGCACGGCGACGAGGTCGTCATCTGGGGAACTCGTGTCGTAGATTTCGATAACGATGTCGGGGCGACCTCGATACAGAACGGGATCTTGATCGCTCCCAGTCAACCCGCGAAGTGCGTTGGTATAGTCGACGAGCGCGTCCTGGTAGCGTTTGAACGTCGGGTGGGCGGGTACAACGTCTGGGTCAAGGGTTTCGTGGAAGTCGATCGCGCCGTTCTGGTCGTGGAAAATATCGATGCGTCGGTCATCGGTTTCGAGTTGTGCCAAGGCGGTACTTTCACCGGCGATTGGGTGGAGTCGTACACCGGGAGTTTCGTCGTTGAGATACCGGAGAATCCGGAAGATGCAGAAGAGTTCGAAGAGCGTTGGCGTGGATGCTGGAATGATGAGCGTCTCGGTCAGGAGCTTGGTGATGTCCGGATCGAATCGATTCGATTGTAATCGTTGGTACCGGTCGAGGAGTTCGTAGGCTTCCGTGTACAGGTCGAGGCGGGAGCGGCGGGCGGCCGTGAGGTCTTGGTCGGTGACGGAGATTTGCTGTCCGGGAGCGATACGGTTCAGGTGGACGTTCTGCTTGTAGAGCCGGTCAAAGTGGTCGATCTGGTCGTCGGTCCAATATTGGCGACGCCAGTCATACTCGACACCGCGGAGATCGGTCGTGACGGTACGATGAACCTGCCAGAGTAGACGTTTCAGAACACGGTTTTCTGCAATATCGTACTCCGTATATGGTGTATCGCAAACGAAGCGACTCTTATCAGAGTAGCCGCTGTCTGACCACGTCCGTAGCGTCCCACTCCAATTGATAGAACCACGAACCTCACCTTGGGTGTCGACGTGTTCGCGTTGATTTTCGGTTTTGACCCGGCGGACTCGTTCTGAGAGCCTGCTTATGAAGTTGTGAACATCCTCACTCAGACAGAAATGGATGCGTTTGATTCGATCCCAGTCGTCAATGTCGAGGCCTTCGTAATCGAGTGACTGCGTGAGCGACCTCGGATTGATCGCACCGCTCCGGAGATACGTGGCGAGTTCTTCAGTTGTGGCGTCGACGAGCGCGTCGGCAGTCAGGCTACGCGTCATCGTCGAAATTGATACCGAAGAAGTCAGCAGCTTTCTCCTTTAGTCGTTCTCCATCCAAGTCGAGATTGATGTCGCCATTTTCGGTGGGTACGTCGGTGTCTGTGAGCGAGCGAATCAGTTGTTTTTGATCCTCAGGTCGCATCCCTTCGAGCTGCGGGTACACCAGCGAGACAACGGCTGATGAGAGCGCTTCACTCTGGGTCCCCCCGGCGTGCTCAAAGGAGTCAAGGTACCGAATGATGTCGTAGACGATAGACGGCCCGATGACGCGGTGTTTGTTGATGCGCTGCCACAGCACGGTAATTACTGGGTACGATGCCTCAAGCACGGGACGCAGTCCGGGGTTGTCAGCGAGCCATGCGGTCGAGTAATTATCGTCGGCATCTGGATCCAAGAGTGACGTGCGGACTGCGCCGTCGTCAGTGGTGAGTGGCGGGACACCGACATGGATGAAATTGAAGCGGCGCATAAACGCGTAGGACATCTCATACAGCGAGGTTTTGTCATACGTGTTCATCGTAGCGATGAGACGCCACGACGGCGTCACGGGAAACGCATCCGGGTTCGCAATGATCTCAGCAAGCTCACCATCACTGGCGTGGTCACTCACAGAAAGCAGTTCGACGGTGCGCTCGCGTTCATACGGAAGTTCCGTTGAGTCACCGGAGAGAACGGAGAACAGTTGACCGAACGCTTTGTCGATGTCAGACCGGTTGATTTCGTCGATGATGAGCCACTCATTGACGACTCGGTCCTGCCGGAAGCATTTCAAGAATAGGCGAGGCTCAAACAACAATTCTTGACCGCCATCATTTGTGGACGGGACGTATCCACCGATCGTGTCGAAGGCGGTCCATTCTGAGGTGGCTGTCGTGAATCGGTATCCATCGACTTGCTCGTGGGCCGTTGCTCCGTCAGAAACCGCTTTGGCGAGTTTGGTTTTCCCGGTTCCTGGCGGCCCGGTGAAGATGATGTGTTTGCCAGAACGAAGCGACGCTTCGATTTCGCGTTGTAGCCGATCGTCGTCTTCGAAGTAGAGCGTTTCTGGAATTTGCGCGTTGATCTGCGGTGGAGTGAGCTTCTGTTCGAACCGGTCCAGTGCCTCTTGACTAACGCCATCTACTGCAGGCTCTTCCAGTGCGAGGATTGTCTCGTATTCATCTTTCGTCAGTGGGAACAGGCTACCCTGAGCCCCATTCGTAATCGGGGTCGCATCTTCGAGTTCCGGTATTGCATTCAAATCGCCCCACGTGATGTTCTCAATACGCCGATCAAACTGGATTCGAACACCAACATCAGATGTCGACTCTTGGTCACTATCGGTCGTTTCCGGTTGTTCATCTGTCGTTGTGCCCCCTTGATGATCTCGCTCTGGCGGGATTACCTCGCTTACCGTACCTTCGGCCACGATTGCTTTGACCGGGGTGGACTCGTAGAACAGAACACGGTCACCGGGAGCAGCTGATCTGAATGCGTCGAACAGTCGTTTCTTGTTCCCCTTCTCGTTGTAGGCGTTATAGAAGATCTCGCTCCCATCAGCAATATCGTCGACGGACCAGATAGAGGGATTGGCTGTCGCCCAAAAGTAGTTCGTCGCCTCGGCTGGTGATGCTACCAAGTCGGACGTGTTGATACCCGCTGTCTCAAGCAGGTATCGGCCTGCTTCGGGCGTGAGGTGGCAAAGATACGCTTGAATAACATTCCCGTTCTTGTCGAGTGGATACCGCTCTTGCTCTTGTCGTACTTCGGAATTCTGTAGTTCCTCTCGGAGTTCCACTAGTGGGAGCGGTTCGTCAAGACGGGTTGTATCGACATCGACGCGATAATACTCGCCGCCTTCCATCTCGGTGAGTCGTGCTTCGGTCGTGACGACGGAGCACGCACGAACTGCCTGGTTAGTGTAGTGGAAGATGATGTCGCCTGTTTCGAGGACGGTCAGATCGCGTTGCCACTTCTTATCTTGTGAGCGGAGAAATTCATCATTGAATTCGACCTCGCGGTTCTGGTTCACCCAGTAAAACGAAACATCGTCAATATCGAGGTCATCAACTGACTGTTCAGCTTCCGATTCACCCTCTAGCTCGGCTTCGTCTCCCTCTATCTCGGCTTCGTCTAGTTCGGCAAGATCCTGCTGTTCGATCCAATTGAAGAAGCTATCTAAGTGACGGAAATCCTCATTGAATGGGTAGGTACCACGCACCGTTCGGAATTTGTTTGCGTCTTCGATATACTGATGCAACTGTCTGGACATCCCGTAGCCGAAATATTTCTCCATACCAGTGCGAGACCGATCGTTACTGATCGGATATTTTGTTGGATGAACAAAATACAGAATAGGGGAAATGATACCGGCTTGAACTCCACCAATATCCAATGCGGCGAACTCTTCGACTGCCTCGTCGATTGTTTCTCTGTCATCGGATTCGATCACCGTTTTGAGAAATTCGTAGGTCTCCTCTTCGTAGCCTTCTATCGGCACCGAGTACGTCCCTTTTCCAACGATTCCTGTCCCTTGTTCAATGCAGTCGTTGATTTCTGTCTTCGAGGCTGAGTCAATCGCAAGATCGTCGATCCGTTCTTTCTTCATTTCCGGACTCAGCGCATTGTCGTTCTGACACAGGTTGTACACCGTTCGCATCGCATACTCATCGATCGATCCGGTGTCAACGATTGCACGGACAAGTGTCTGTACGGCCTCGGATGTGTTCCTGACGTGTGCTTTGTCTTGTTCCCAGTCTTTGTTGGAGACGTACTCCTGTACGAGAGCGTCAATATCAAGCGACGAGTCAGCCTCGCTCATTACTCGCCTACTGACACGAGGGAGTCATAAATGCGTGCCTGTGAATCCACGACGCTATAGTAGCTGGCTCCGCCTAATGGAGATGATGGCGAGGTTCGCTGAGGGGGATCGTGTCCGAGTTGACATTCCTGATGAGACGGATCCAGAGCACAGCAGGTTCCACGGCGACCACGGAGAGGTTGTGAAGGTTCTCACCGACGATGCGGGGACGGTTACTGGAGACGATCGAGATTCTCAATTATACCGTGTTGCTCTCGAAGATGGTGAGACAGCTGACTTCCGCTGGCGAGATTTGCGACCACCGATCGATGATTCCACAGAGGCAGAGAACTGAGTGGTGTTTCAACACTCGCTTTGCGGGCAGATGGCATCAAATCGATAGAGACGCTATGCAAGATTGAGAGGCTTGACCGCTATTCAGATTGATTGTGAAGCAGCTCCTGATTAGGTTTTCATATGGCAAGAGTGCTCGCAAAGCAGCGTTCAGTCGTCGAGGGTTTCTGACTTCGCTTCATCAACCGTCTTTATCGACTCCTCTTCAGGACGCTCAACCAAGTCATCCGAATAAAACTCTTCAGTCGCATACAGTACAGCAATATCGAACTCCTTCGTCAGGGTGTGTTTGAACTGGGCAACATCGTTCTTATCGCCTGTAACGAACCGATCGAGAACTCCTCTCTGCATCGTATAGATCGCATCCAATACCCACTGCAGGTCCTCTCTTGACATCCCCCATTCCCCCAGGCCGATTTCTGCCTCAATGACCTCTCGCTCTTCATCCATCTCGTGGTACGCGGACTCCCGAATCTTCACATTCTCCATAAGAATATCCTTATTGCGTTCTGCTGCCCAGAGTATCAGGTCACGAAGGTCCTGAACAGCTCGTCGAGCGTTTCGGTCAGTCAGTTCCCGGGTTGAAAAGTAATCCTGGAAGTAGGACCTTATCTGTGGCTCTGCCTGTTTCCGGATTTCGAAGTGATCTATGAATGCATCAACAACCTTCTCCACAGTCATTCCTTCTCGCTGAAGTTGTCGGATCTGCTTATCGAAAAACGGGACACGATCCTCAAGGATCTTCGCTATATGCTGGTACTTACCATCCTCAGCATCTACATCAGTGGAAAGCTGTGAGGGGTCGCTAACGATGGAAGGGTCTCGTCGACGCTGGTTACAATACTCATAAACCACGAACTCGCTTGTGTAGAGCGTATTGTTCTGATAGAGTGGTTTAACGTCCCGGTGCCACCTATCGTGCGAGTACGTTAAACCGGCTAACACGTTGGTTTCAACGAAGTATCGCGTCATTTAGTCCGAGAACGATAGACCGAGTTCCTGCGCAAGGATCGGTTCCATCATAGCATCAGCCGCCTTCGATTCAATTGATCCAGGCTGAGGACGATCTTTGCTCCCGAATTTTTCGGATAGTGTCTGGGATTCAATCCTTCGGAGTTTCTTTCTGGTTGATTCACGAGCTGCTTCAAATGACGTGATACCAATCTCTTCTTTCACTTCCTGTTTCGTCATCTCATACCTGTGGTTTTCTGCTACTCGTAATGCGAAGGTACGCCAAAACGTGAGATTGATCTGCATCAGTTTGTCTGGGTCGAAACTCGTCTTGTCGACTTCGCGTGTGAACATAGTGTACCATTTACTCAAGTCCTGTTCTTGTTCACGGAATTTGACTGTAGGAAAGGTATCGTGGACGGCGTAAACTGAATCTATGATCGAATCGCGGCTGGGTTCTACCTCATAGAAATCGTTGTAGTCTTCGTGGAGAGTGCGTACTTTTTTATCAAGTTCGCGGAACTCCCGCTGGACATCATAGGG
Organism: Haloarcula japonica DSM 6131; assembly: GCF_000336635.1. GTDB lineage: Archaea > Halobacteriota > Halobacteria > Halobacteriales > Haloarculaceae > Haloarcula > Haloarcula japonica. The sequence continues at coordinate 468,553 of NZ_AOLY01000039.1, forward strand.
AGCATCTTGATACATAATGTCCGTGATCCCCTCTAATTTGTCATCGTAGTACAATTCAAGAGCTTCCCTTACCAGTGGTCGGAGCTCCTCTTTGAGAGATTCTGATTGGTTCGGAAGATCAAGTTCTGGTCCGACAGTGGGAAGAGGCGAGACCGTGCCGAATTGATACCAGAAATAGGGGATAGTGATGTTAACATCCTTTTCGTCTGCAGATTTTTGAACCGTATAGAGAAGTTTGTAGAGGGACTTATCCACCAGTTTGGTCTCGTATGTCCGTTCTTGATGGATCAAGTGAATCACTGTGCGAAGGTCCCTGTCTTTCATTTGGCCGGGCGTTATACTCCTTAGGATATATGTTTAGGGGCGAAAACGGGCTAGAACCTGTGGTTCTTGACGCGTAGAGAGAGTTTAGAACCTGTCCAAAGGAGTTTTGGTATGTAGTTGAGAAACAGCCCTGTAGTGCCAATCTATCGTATCTTGTCGGAACGCGAAGGAGTCCAAGAGAAGGGGCGTTCCTACAAGGATGCTGTGATAGACTTCATGGAAGCAACCGGGTATATGGAGCACCGGGAAGCAGAAATCCATCCCTCACTCGACGACATCCAATTCCGTCATAAAGGCTCAGGTGAGTGGGTCATCGCTGAAGCCAAAGGCTCCAAACTGAGTCCCAACGATTTTCGCAGCGAACTGGCTCGATACTACCTTGAGTACACTCATCGACCCAAGGAACAACGGTTTGATTTCTTCATATTTGCCGAGGAACTGGGTTACCCTCAGCTGTGGAGCGATCTTTTCGAAAAGTCATACACAGACAACGACAAAATCGAGGAATTCCTCTCCCAACTGGAGAAGAAGCTAGACGACGAGAAGCTCAGCCAAAAGATTGCAGATACTTACGTTGAAGATTTTGAAACCTTTGCTATTGATACCCACGTCCATGAGGCCGATTATCTGGAGCTCAAGACTGTGGCTATGGAGCTACAGGAATCTGACCGGTTCAATTACGAACCGTACCTTCATTCCTTTGAGCCAATAAAAGAACAGCACGACCACGCTACCAATCTGTTTCATGTGACCTCATTTCCCGACGATCTCTATATCTATGACACAGCTGAAGGAATCGCAGAAGCTCGGTATTACAACTACAATAACAAGCATTATCCAGTCGTTCCAGAAGCAGGGAAACTGTACACCTTAGTTGAGAAAGACCGGTTGCCGGGCAGTACACGGCACTACATCGGATCTGACTCGCCAGATGTTGTAGATTTCAAAACCTGGATTGGCGAGGAAGACAGCCCTGAACGAACAAACATCGTCCGAGAGCTCCTTCTTGGGGTCATCTCTGTCTCAGCACAGAAAAACGACTGTATAGTAGAACGTAGCCGAGGGAGACATATCTATCCGATTTACGATAAAGATCGGCACCACGGAAAGCGGACTGACACCCAAAACCGATGGCTGGCACAAGAGCTCAGTGATCGAAGTGAAATTCGGCACCGAGCAGTAGATATTCGGGTAGAAAAATACGCAGATGATTTCTACTATGTACTAACGCCCACTCAAGAGTTCACTTGGGACGGTGAAGAGAAGGTCACTGGCGAACGGAAGTCCGAACTTCAGGACAAATTTTCACCGAACCGATTCCAAGGCCAGAACAGTAAACAGCTACGTCAAATCCGGATATGGCCAAAGATTCTGATGCTGACTATCAATACTGGCCTGTCCCAATGGATCGACGGCGATCAACTGCCGGCTATTCAGAAGATAGAGGCAGAACAGGTTCAAGGCCTCACACTTGGAATTCGCCCGCCTAAAGATGGAGACGAACAGTCTCGAATCATCGACGGAGTGATAGATGAATGAACAGTGACTCCCCCTTCCGTATTCAGCACTGGGAAGAGCCAGAAATCGAATTTGAGGGTGGTTTAGAAACATCGCCGAAGAGGGGATTGGTGAAATACGGACCTCGTCTTGAGGAAGATAAGCACCACACGATTACACTTGGGATTATTGGAGATCGTGACACTATCCGAAACTTACAGTCCTTGCTTCGGGATATGGAAATCGGGATTCATCCCGGAAATCAAGACCAACCTCAACAAGTCCCCTACCCTGGTGTCGGGGAAGACTCTAGGTTGAAAATTTCTATACATACTAAGCGAGGCTGGCGATTTCCGATTAGGGATAACTACATTGAAAGAGTGGAGCAGCAGGACACCGTCCGTGAAAGAATGGACTATTTCCTCGATATTGTAGAGGACAGAATCGATCTCCTTGACAGGGATAATATCTCTCCAAACGTCGTCATCGTCTGTATCCCACAACGGGTGATGGATGCCTGCACCCCTACCGATGAAGAGCACTCTCAGATCCAATCAGAGGGGAGCAATCTCCATAATCGAATCAAACTTATCGGAATGGAAAGACGGCTTCCGACACAACTCATCAAGCCGTCCACTCTTGATGTCTCGAAATCAGGGGAGAGAGCGAAACGGGCATGGAACCTCACAGTTGGAATGCTATACAAGTCTCAGGAAGGTCACCCGTGGAAGACGCGAGAAATCGAGGAAGGAGTTTGCTACGCAGGGATCTCGTTTTACCGTGTGGGGGGAGAAAGCTCTGAAGTCCGAGCAGCACTAGCCCACGTTTTCCGCGGGAAAGACCACGTCATCCTTCAAAGCGACCCGTTGAAAGATATTGAGGAAGATAATAGTGGACAGCCACACCTGTCTGAGGAAGGAGCAGAAGCTGTTGTGTCGCAAATCCTTGAGCACTATCGGCAGCGCAAAGGAATGTATCCACGTCGGTTTGTACTCCACAAGTCTTCCGAGTTCTGGGACCGTGAACGAGATGGTTGCCGGGCAGCTGCAACTGAAATAGAGAACCTGGATCTCGTCACAATCCGTAATCGGCCTGATGTCCGGCTTTATCCTGACAGCAATTTCCCAGCAGTTCGAGGAACCGTACTTAGTGTTCCAGAAGACGACATCCACTACCTGTACACAACAGGATTTGTCCCCGAACAGATGACGTATGAGGGCAGTAACGTCCCAAGGCCAATAGAGGTGGTGCCTGATCCTGAACAGTGCCCAACACCAGCCGACCAAGTGTGTCGAGAGATCCTGTTCTTTACCAAGCTAGACTGGAACACTTCGGAGTATTCAGTTAGAATGCCAGCGACTTTGGGTGTAGCTAATAGCGTAGGCAAGGTTCTTTCTGAACCAGCTACAGAGTCGATGGACGACGTTAGACCGGAGTATTACTATTATATGTAAAATTTCGTCTATTAGTTCAGAATATTCTCAGGACTAAGGCTTCGAGTACACGAAGCTCACCATCAAGCTCCTGCCTCTCCCGCAGCAACGAAAGATGGCTTTCCTAACTAGGATTACCTCACCGTTCTTTTGAACACCAAGAATATACGCGCTGTTTCCGAGAGACAGAGTATGGATAGAAGTATCGCAGAGATCGAAGAACATGAACTCCGATCCGTTTGGGAGAACGAGGAACGAGATTTCACTCGATGGCTAACGGAGAATATTGACTTACTAAGTGCGGAACTCGGGATTGAAATCGAGGACGCACGTGCTGAAGAAGCGATCGGAGATTTCTCAGCAGACATCGTAGCCCGGGAGATGAACACTGGTGAGACGATCGTCATCGAAAACCAGTATAGCAAAACAGATCACGACCATCTAGGCAAGCTGTTGACGTACTCGGCCGGAAAGAGAGCGGGATTCACGATGTGGCTGGCTGAGGAATTCCGACCAGAACACCGGAGTGTACTGGAATGGCTCAACGAAAGCGGGCCGAAGGACGTGAAATTCTTCGCTATCAAACCTCGTGTGGTGAGTATTGAGGGTTCAGAGAAGCGAGGGTTCGAATTCGAAGTGATCGTCGAGCCGAACGACTGGGAGCGAGAGTTGAGCGATGAGGAGTCACTCACGGAGACTGAAAAGGGCTACAAGGAATTCTTCGCTTACTTGGTTGAGGCGTATGCTGAACGGCGGCCGAGTTGGTACAAACTGACGCCCGGGCCGCGCGGGTATATGACGTTCAGTGCAGGGATTACTGGGGTCAGTTTTGGCTGGGTGTTCCATCAAGGCCCCGAGTTCTCGATCGAGCTGTATATTTCGACTTCGGAGAAGGAGCGAAATGAGGCGATCTTTGAAACGCTGCAGGATGACCGTGAGGAGATCGAATCGAATCTGGATGTTGAACTCGTGTGGCAGCAGTTGCCTGAAAAGCAGGCCTGTCGGATCAAATGGCCGAAACCGATCGAAGGGAAAATCACTGATCTAACCCCTGAACAACAGGCCGAGTTGATTGAATGGGGAGTGGATGCTATGGATATATTCCAAGATGAGGTCGAACCACGGGTTGCAGAGTTACAAGGCTCTGACCTGTGAAGATCACCTTCCGTTGATGAGTCAAATGTCGATTGATTCGTCGCTATCCTGAACGTAGATGACTAATCCGTCGTGGCCGTAGCCTTGGTTCCGGAAGCTATTGACTAATTCAGGGAGTCCGTCAAGCTCCCTGGTCAGGTCCACAGCTTGTCGTCCGGATTGAACACCTAACAGCCGCCACGAGCCCTGATACAGGGTTTGATCTGTATCGTCGGTCTCAGATGAGTGCAAGACTTTGCGATAGACCCGGAGCTGGTTTTGGGTCAAGTGTACCTTGTATGGGCCTTCATCGCCCAAACTCTTGATTTCGTATCGAACGGGCTTGATCTCGTCACCGGTGCGTTCCAGCCCGAGCATATCGTACCCTGCACCATCCCATACGCTTGAGATGTGGAGCCCCGATTCGAGAGCTTCATCGCTACCTGTTTCGTTCCATTCTCGAAGGCCGCGTTCCAGATTTTCTGCAGTCCGGCCTGAGGATGGAATCACTGATAGAAGGCTCTCCAGAGCCTCATCAAACTCTCCTCGTGCCTTCGCATCTTCGAGAAGTTCTACAGTCTGCGTGGTAATCCACGATGCGGCCGCTCGCTCAGCTTCGTCACCAACTGATTTCGTATTCTTCCATTCGGATTCGAGATCTTCGATCTCTACGATTCCGTTTTCAGTTTCGTTCGGATCACCTTCGGACAGCCTTGGTCGACCCCAGCCAAGATCCTTTGTGGTTGCCACGTTCTCGACGGGTTCGTACTGCGGTGAGAACTCAATTAGCCGATCTTCGAGTTCTTCGGGGGCTGGTATCGCCGCTTCAGGGAGTGATCCGCCGAATGGGTCCCCTCGTAGCCATTCGATGACGGCTCGTGTCGGGTCGAAGGCGACTCGTCGAGACGCATCTTCAGTGATGTATTCCTGCAAGCGATCTTCGAGTTCATCGTCAGAGAACGCTACCTCGATGTGCTCCTCTATGAGGTGCTCCAAGAACGGAATAAGTTGTTCCCACTTCGTGAACCACGCGTCCCATTCCGCTCGGTGTGTCTGTTCACAGGAGAACTGTGGCCGGAACGGCTCCTGAGCGTCTGTCAAGTCTATCGATCGTAACGCAGCATTCACGTCAGCAGCGGTAAGAGACCATGAAACCGCGGTCACATCCACATCATCAGGGTCGATATGAGAGAGTCGGTTCCACGAGTCACGAACCCGAATATCGAGTTCAGATAGCGCCGTCCGCACCCGGCGACGTAGCTCCTCGTGTTCTTCATCATCAAGTTGGCGGAGATGTCGCTCGTAGGCGTCAACCAAGGAGATTGCGTCGCGTTTCTCCAAGAGTCGTTCGACACGGCTGACATCGTCTGACTCGTAGCCGCTGAGGGCCTGACCGAAGAGTGGGCCGACGCCAGTAGCGGAGTCCTCAAGCAGCAGTTTAGCTAACGGCTCACCGAATTCGTCAAGCGGTGGTGAACCTGTGGTTTCGTCTGGCGTATCAAAGATAATCGTTGGTGGGTCGGGTTGCAGATAGAGCGCGTGATTGTGAGTGTTCTTGTACCGCGTTGCAGTCAGTGACTCTTCCCCGCCGAGAGTTGCTTGGAATTCGATCCATGCGTTCTCAACGTAGCGAATCGTACTGCTTCGCCATCGATCAGCCGCCGTCGCCGGGTCAATATCAACTTGGTTTGTCGTACTGGCGAGGGCAAGCAGATGCGCGATGATTGGCCGAAGTTGTTCTTCGAGGTTCTGAACGACTTCCACTTCTTCGCTGCCCCGATGGGCTGGGTACACCTGACGTGAAATATCAATCTCGCGTGCGGCCAGTGGCTCATATCCTCGAAGAGTCTCAGTCCCGATCGTCGCTGCAGCCAGCGGCACCGCTGGGAAGAACCGGCGCATTTGATCTCGGGCGGTGTTTGTCGTTGGAATCCACACATCTTCGTCCGGTTCATACCACGCTAATCCTCGTTCAGCGAGCGCTCGTGGTTCGTCGACGGGTCGATACCCGAGGATGGGGATCTCCCGGTCGTCTCCTTCAGGGTCGTGTTCTCGGCAGATCGTGTTGAGAAGACGGTCAAATAACCGAGTCAAGGCTTGCCGTGCACGTGGATTCTCTTCGATCTCGTCTAACCGATCCGCTGTTAGTGAATGTACCTGAGTCAGTAGTCTGAAAGCTGGTTCTGCAGCGTCTCGTCCGAGACTATCCATATCGGTCCCGCTGACCGAATCAAGGGCGATCAACAACTCCTGTGAGAGTGGAGCTTCCTTCGACACACTCCAGAGTACGGACGGGAACTGGCGCTGTTGTCGGGAGACAAGCGTGAGCTCTGCCGGTGCAATCCGATCTGGTGGGTCTTCAACGAGGAGCGGTGGTTCTGCTTCCCCTTCAGCGTCACCGACTGGGAACCAGGCTTGATTCCGAAGTGCCGGAAGGATCTCGATTGGCCGCCGCCCTTGCTTTTCCTCGTCTAATTCGTTCCGTTCAGCTTCAATGATGTCTGCAAGCCACGAGTCCCAAGCTGCATCAAGCGATGTTAGCCACGCAGCCGGATCAACCGAGTCTGAAGTCGCAGGTTCTGTTCCGAGACGGAGTGGGTTCCACTCCGTCCCTGCTGCAACTAACACCGGGGGTGCGTCGCGGGGCGCAACCGTTCCGTCCTCACCCCCTTCGACTAACGTGAGTCGAACCCCATCGTCTGGATCGGGCGGTTCCGGCGTTACTCCAATGAACCCGAGGAATGAATCCAGATCCGCATTTTCGGGGAGTGAGGGGAGTTTTTCGACGGCAACCCGATCTCGTGTGAGTTGACGTGCTGGTTCCCACTGTCCATCTATTGTCGGGAGAAACAGCGTTGCGATCGCACGGCCAGCAGATCGAGCATTATCGCTATAGACATCGTCTCTAATTGCTCGCCATCCGGGACCATACGTATCCGTTTCTGCCGGGGGAGCTGCACTGCCTTGCGAGTTGAGTGCGAAGAGATCCATCGTGAACTGAATCAGTTCAGACTGTAATCGCTCCGCACGGTCCGGATCAGCATCTAATGGCTTGTACTCCCAGTCAGTCAGAGCGTTCGGGAGTTGCCGGAGCTCTGCGAGGACATCCCACCGATTGAATTGATTCGCTCCAAGGGGGTGTGGTGGCTCTCGGTCGAAACCGGACTGGAACTCGTATGAAGTCACAGCACGCCCGGCCTCACGGAGCGCAAGCGGGAGATCAAGCTGTGTTGTCTCTGACCGACGGATGAAAAGCCGATGTGTGTGTCGATCAGCCTGAATCTGCCCGCCAGCTGTCCCTCGTTCGGGGAGTTGTACGGCGGGTGTGTCGCTCGTCCGGTCCTCATCTCGCGTCGCGGTGATGGGCGCAACACGAGTGCCCGCATCTCGTATCGCGTCACACATCGCTATCGCGCGTCGCCGCCAGGTTTTCGTTCTGCGAGAGGATTTGCACGTCCGGTCAAGCCAGTTACCTGCCGCTTTCCAGAAGTCATCATACGTTGAAAGTGGCCACTGGTCTTGCTGCTCGAAAAATGCATCAGCCAGTGCCGCCCACTGTCGATACCGATCCGGTTCCTTTACTCCAGCATTGGAAAACAGTAGATTCTCTATGTGGTCGACGACGATCTTGGCGGCGTCTGAACTCCGTGACCCTGGGTCGAGGAACCGCCAAAAATCATCCCGAGGCGTCCCACCCGAAGTGATCTGTGGGACAGTAGTAACTGCTTCAGGGTCGATCCATGTGTACTCAAAGTCATCATCCGGAATACCGAGATGATTGAGGATTGCGTGGAGATGCAGTTCCGCAGCTGCTCTAAGTAGGGCTCTGTTGTATCGACCAATCGTCTCGTCATCAAGCCGAAGGGCTGTTCTATCCGTTCGTAACTGGAAATCACCCTGGAGATCGATACCGAAGGGAGTCTCGATTAGCGTGGGCAGGTAACCGTACAGTCCGGGTATTGAGTCAGCCGAGCTGGCTTCCAGCCGTGGCCAAGCGATGGCTGCACCGGGCGTGGAAACATCGTGTTCAGCCTCTTCAGCGAGCGATCGCAGTTCTGAGGATGCCCAGTAAACGATCGACCGTTTCGCTTCCTCGGGGTTCGTCGATGGCCAAGTAGACTTCTGGAATCTGTTCCCCCACGCATCGAAGGAGACGGTGAGTTTCCGGCGGTCATCGAATAGCCCGATAAAGTTGAGATGCCGTTGTTGAAACGTTTCAACGGACTCACGTAGCTCATCCTCTTTCCCAGGGGTAATCGGGACTACCACGACCGTGCTAAAGTCGGAAACATCGTCGGGTGTCGGTGGCTTATCGCCGCATAACGGGAGTGGGAAATGGAAGCTCGCTCGTTGTTCGTCGTTGTCCAAAGGGCTCTCCGGCGAATCAAGGAACTCGGCGTGGCCACTCTGTACCTCTGGGAATTCGAGTCGCTGCTGCCACGTGTCGTGATCCAGTGGAAGATGCATCTCCATCCCCCACCACCCAGGACTTTCAGAGAACCGACTCCAGACACGGGCGAAATCCCCTAACCAGAAGACGGACCGGAATCCGACGCCTTTGTTCCCGACGCTCTCTTCAGGGCGCTTATTCGATATGTGTAGCGTACAGAGGGCATTGAAGTCTGGTCGACGCCGTCCTTGAACATCAGGGGGATTCGAATAATCGTATTCTGGATCTACTCGGATGGGTGCTCCGTCGTTCGCAACGACAAGTGCCTGCTCAGTCGGCCCCCAATCGACATCGCGGATTTCGACTGCAACGTTAGATTCAGCCCGATCGAGTGCATTCTGTAAGAGTTCAAAAAGAACACGAGCAGTATATTGCCGACGAATCGATTCCTCGGCCTGCAAATCCCGGTACGCATCGTCACCACTCATTCCGGCCGAGTTATCGTAATGTCGCTGAAATACTGCTTGAAGATCGCTTGGCTCGGGAACGTATCCCGGTTCTGAGTGAGTGGCGTACTGTTCACTCATCCGTCATAGCACCTTGAAAACGAGAAGAGACTGACCATTATACAACTAATTCCCTCGGGTCGGTATGAAAGTTCGCCTGAATTTGCTTGCCTTGTGGGTGTTATAGAGCTCTCGCCAAGAAGTTACTTCCCCGGGCGAGTTGCGTGTGTCCCGGTTGGATAGGTGTTCGTACTGAACAGCGATTCTATCTAAGTCAGACGGTGAGAATTAGCTTCAACAGGGAGAGGGACTCCAGTGAGTACAGACGCTGAGTTCACCAGTCATCTACGTCGTTCTCCATACGGTATTTTTGTTAATGCTTATTCTCGTGTCATAATCTCGAACCGGACACCGCCGAGTTTCTCACTCTCGCTAATTTCGATACGCCAGTCGTGGGCTAAGACTATTTGTCGCACGCTTGCCATCCCCATCCCAGTACCACCGTTGTGATCCTTCGTGGTGAACCCTTGTTCAAATACTTGCTCTTGGATTTCCTCTGGAATCCCAGGGCCATTATCCTCTAAGTAAATTCCACCATCGAATGAGCCAACAGTGACCGCCACTGGTGACTCGCCGTGTTCTAACGAGTTCCCAAGAAGATTATCGAACATCCGCCGAACTGCTTCTTCATTCCCGTATACTGTCGGTTCCCCGTCAACTTCGAGTGATTCCGTGTCACTGTGTCGGTCCAGTGATTCCCACGTCGCCTGAGCCAACGAACCGATGTCAATTTCTTGCTGTTCGCCGACGATCGTTCCCGATTCCAGTGCGTCGGCAACGTCATCGATCAACTGGCCCATCCGATCCAACGATGGAAGTGCTTCTTCAACATGTTCAACGTCGTCGGTTTCGATCGCTAGTTGCAGCCGCCCTCGAACGGTCTGTAGGGGATTCTGCATATCGTGTGAGAGCACGCCCGCAAGCAATCCGAACTCTTCTAACAGTTCTCGACGTGCCGTCACGTCTTCCTGAAACCCAACGAAGTGTTCTACCTCACCATCATCGTCAGTCAGAGGCGCGACTGTGACACGGTTCCAGAATAACTCCCCTTCCTCTCGATAGTTCCGCAGCTCTACACTCACCGGTTCTTCGGCCTCAATAGCACTGGCAAGCTCAGCGATCGGTTCGTCACGTGTCGCCTCACCCTGTAGGAATCGACAGTTACGACCGAGAACAGACTCTCTGGAATACCCAGTCAGTTCGGTGAAACTGTCGTTCACATAGACGATCGGGTTATCTGGTTGCTGTGGGTCCGTAATCGTGATCCCGATCGGAGTTTGGTCCATTGCGCGTTCTTTGAGAGATAATTCGTTCCGGACGACCTCTGCATCATCAATCTCGGAAACAGTACAGATCAACGTCTCCTCATCAGTGTAGGCTAACCGATGATCGACGGTGACTGTCTCACCATCCTTTCGGACGTAATCTGTTTTTCCAACCCATTCATCATCTTTTGCCTGGGGTAACATCACCTCGCGTACGTGGGCCAGTTCCTCTTCCGGATATAGTGTACCCCAGTGCTGTCCGAGCAGTTCCGTCCGCTCATAACCGACGATCTCGGCGTATGCCTTATTAGCATACATAAATTCGCCATTCGTATCGAGGAAACTGATCCCGTCATGGGCTGTCTCGATGGCACGAAATCCTCGCGTGACCTGTGTTTCTGCGCGCCGTCGAGCGACTGCCTGCTCGATGCGGTTTGCAAGCACCTCGTATTGTTCCGTTCCGCCAGCTTTCTGCAGGTATTCCGTGACGCCGGCCGAAATTGCTTCGCTGGCGATCTCTTCACTTCCTTTCCCAGTAAACAGAATAAATGGTAGATCTGGTGCGTCTTCGCGGATAGCTTCCAAGACATCTAACCCGTTCATTTCAGGCATATCATAATCACAAACGATACAATCTACGTCTTCCTCGCAGGCAAGTTCGACAGCTTTGGCCGGCGTCGTTTCCGATTGGACATCGAAGAACTCGCGCTCGCGCTCTAAAAACGTCGAAACTAGGTTCGCAAAGCTCTCGTCGTCTTCGATATGGAGAATTGTCACACCGCCATCGACATCTGAGAGGAGAGCACCCTCGTCAAGACTGCCGTCAAATCCAGAATACTCTTGGTACGAGGCCATAGTCTACAAAAAGGAATATATGTGTGTTAAATATTTCCACAGAGATGATCTCTGATTGTGCCGTCTCTGATGCTGTGTCGGTATCTAGTGGAAGTTCGACACTAAATATTGTGCCGGTTAGGTCGTTGTCTTCGACCCAGACGGTACCCTCATACTGATTTGTGAGAGTGTGACGTTCAGGCGAGTATTTACGGCCCTTCGGTTTGGAAGTGAAAACCAATTCCAAAAATAGAGTGATCATCCCAGTAAGACACTGCGAGATAAGGATGTCGTCACTAACGGCAGCGGTGTCTTATCGGGGTCACATAGCTCGTACGTGGATACTAGATATGACAGGCCATCTATCTCGCCGGGAGCTTGACGGGACGGTTGTCACAACGCCGTTCGGTGCTGGAAACGTCCGACGAACGACTCGAAACGAATACGAGAAGCTTCTCGATAAGTGCGATTCAGAGGATGTACTCGTTTTCACAGGTGCCCCGACGAGTACGGATGCGTTCCGTGACACGTTAGACGAGGTCCTTCCTGGTGCAGCAACACCGTATGTGACATCGCCCGTTGTACACGCGACGGATGTTCTCAACCAGACGGACGATCGAGTGATCCTTTCAGACGCGTTGCGACGTGAACTCCTGCATCGATTCCTCACCGGTTACGAATGGGAGACAGAATACCTACGGCGGGCGTCGGAACAATCCTCGTTCATCGAAGACGTAGATCGAGTGATGGGCACGATTTCGTGGCAGGATATTTCTCCCGACGAGACGCCTGAACTCCGGGAAATTACCACGGCACTTGAAGGGTTCCACAATTGGCTCGCTGAACACGATCACATAGAGCGGGGGCAACTCATATCAGAAGCTCTCGCTGTCCTCACGGGCGATGACTACGACGACATCGCCGATATTGACGCGGTGCTTGCAGTCGAATTTGAGGAATTCTTCCCGCTCGACCGAGCATATCTTGACGCGCTCACAGCGGACTGTGAGCTTGTCTGTATCGCTGAGGATGACGCAAGTGTCCGTAGAACCTGGGTGGAGACAGGTCCAGTCACGGACTATGTCTCGTTCAGTGAATCTCAGCGCGCGTCCGGCGTCCAGCCATCAACTCGCCCGGCCGCCACGGCTGCGTACTTCGCGGAAGAAACTGTCGTGAACGACCCGGATACCGGATCAGTCTCCGTACTTGCTGCGGACTCCGGTGGCGACCAACTTGCTGCAATTGCGAACGAGATTGAAGAACTCGTCGAGCAAGAGGGCTGGAACTACGCTGACATCGCAGTCGCTACCAAACAAAGCGGGAGTACCGTTACAGACACCATCGAAGCGTTCGAACGTAGTGGAATCCCAACAGAGTCGGCTACTATTACTGGATTTGGCGACGATCCCGCGATTAGGGAGCTGCTTGCTGTTACTCGCCACTTGGCCGCTGACGAGGACGATGACATACCTGATCGCGGACCAGCACTCGATACGGATCGCTTAGCTCGTGTTGGCGAGATGGATCAATTGGAAGACGCGGTACGGTGGTGGGCAACTGATTCCGGGCTGAAAGAACGAATCGCGGAGCGGGCGACACCGCTCGATGCACGGTCACAGTTCGGGAACGTTCGCCGTGCGTTTCGAATGGCTGCGTTCCTGGATGATACTGCGTTCCTCGATGCGACGTGGAAATCATACGAAAAGATGCTGGAACGGGCCCACGAGTACGCATCCCAGCAGAATCAGACCAGCGCAACAGATCTCGATGGCGGCGTCAGAGTCGACCACTTACAAGCGATCAAGAACACCTCGTTCAAGGCGGTGTTCCTGATTAACCTCACAGACAGTGAGTACCCTGGAGATCCCTTCCTCACACGACTCTTTCCAACTGAGCGCGTTGCATCGATGCCGGACTACCCGGGCGTAACGGATCTCAGCGATACGGATGTTGACCAGACCTTCCCAACGGACTCGACAGCGTCGAGCAGGCCGTTCGTACGGTACCACGCGGAGCACGCACGGCGATGCTTGGCGGTAGGTGCTGGAGCAGCAACAGAGCGCTTGTACTGCTGTCTCTACGAGTACGAAGATACCGCGCTCGAAGAGCGTGCTCAGGCGTCGCGGTTCCTGACGGCAGCGTATGCAGATCTCCCCTGGGTGACGGACGCCGCTGATTCACAGATCACGAGCGAGCAAGCAGCTGAAGAGTTCCTGCTGTCACGGGTTGATAACGCACTCGCGGATGTTCGCCGGGCGAACAGCCAAGACGTGACAATCTCACTCGACGAGGTTGAAGCGGAACTCGGTGAGATTCAAGAGTTGCTTGACAAAAGCGGGATGCGAGGCGAAGAACTGCGGAAAGCGTTGCGGGCGCGTGTCGAATTCGCTAATGGAGAGGTGCGGCGATGAGCGACAATTCGCTTTCGCCGTCTCGCTTGGCGACGTATGCAGCGTGTCCGCGACAATACGAGTACAGCTACCCGCAGGACATCAACACGCCAGATCGAACCGAGCTTTATCTCAACCAGGGAAAGATCTACCACGAAACCATCGAGGCCGTGTGCGATGCGACCGTTCGTGGTGAGGACGCAGAGGCGATTCACGCCCGGGCAATGCGTATCTTCGACGAGAAGTGGGACGAGCACAGTAACCCGGACGATTACGAATCAGTTGCGCACCGCGAGTACCAGCGAGTCGAGAATCAGGCAGCTATCGATGCGTTCTTCGCTCCGGATGGTGGCGATGGGATAGACCACGCACGTCGCTCAGTCGCAACGGAGTGCTGGGTAGAGTGTGACCGCGATGGGAGAGGGCTTCACGGGAAGGCTGATAACGTTATTCGAACCGATGATGGTCTCCACATCATCGATTACAAGCGAAATACACGCGGGGTGATTTCCTCAGGAACAGCAGAGTATTTGGCTGACCATCTTGACGGCGACGCACACGAACCGAAGCGTGTTCGGAACGCCTTCCAGACGGCGACGTACATTGAGGGCGTGAAGAACGAACCGTTCTACGAGGACGGGATGGAAGTGCGGTTCAGTTTCTACGGAGTACTCAACAGCACATCATTCGAGAGCACCCCTTCAGGATACAACGTGTCCGTACGTGGGTATCCGCGCGAAACAACCGAGATCTACGAGGAGTACCACGAGACGATCTGGGCACTCATCCAGGCTGCACACGACGGCATCACGAGCGAGATGTACGACCCGGAACCGTTCTCTGTCATCAGCGAGGAAGCGTGCCCGGATTGCGAGTATCGGGAAATGTGTTCTGACCGGCTCTCCACCGAGGTGAAACGATGAGCGGCGACGATACCGAGTACCCATCGTGGTTCCCTGTTCCGGAAGACGAGTTGTCTCCGGAACCACAGCAGGGAGAGATCATCGACGCAGATGAGTATCCGATGCGGGTGCTTGCCGGGGCAGGGACGGGAAAGACGTTCACGATGGTTCGGAAGGTCGAGCACCTCATCGACGAAGAGGATGTGTCTCCGGACCGGATTCTCGCGTTGACATTCACCAATAACGCGGCAGATTCGATGCGGGAGAAGCTCAACGCGAAGCTCGGCACAGCAGGGTACGACATCGACGCGTACACGTACCACTCGATCTGTAACGAGATTCTCTCCGATTACGCCTACACTGCAGGACTTGACCCAGACTTCGACATCGCTACGGACGCCGAAAAGTACGCCATCGTTCTGGATGTCCTCGACGAGATCGAGTACCGGTCTGTCAAGCCTAATGTGTACGGTGGCGACGGGTATGCATCGGGCGCTGCCTCGAAGCTTCTCAACTTCATCGGATCGATGAAACGCAGCGGCATCACACCCGATAACATCGACGCGTTCCTCGGCCCGGCCGACCGCATATACGATCTTGCCGACCTACCAGAACGAATCGAGAACATTGCCAGTGACCACCTTGGTGGTCGCTCTGTCTCAAACGTCTTGGGTGGGCTTCCAGAGACACGGGAAGAGCTCGTCGAGGAACGGGATGCGTTAGGGACGGCCGGCATCGAAGCCAGCACACGCGACTTCCTTGATCGTCTCATTGAGCTCTGCGACGCGCTTGAAGACGCGTTCGAAGCATATGAGGCGGGGGAACGAGACCTTCCAGATAACGCGTACAAACTGCCGAAATACCTACTCGGCGGATACAGTAGCGCACCGAAAGGCATCCCGAACGATCTTGATCTCGAACTCACAGACCATCTCGACTCGTTTGTCTCAGATTGCCTCACGGCCCGTGACCTGGCTGCAGGCTACGCCGCGTACGAGCGTGAGCTCGACGAGCGAAACCTCATCGACTTCGATGGGTTAGTCGTGAAGACTGCGGAGTTGATGGACTCGCCAGTCGGTGACGAGATTGCCGCCCGGTGGGACTACGTATTCTGCGACGAGTTCCAAGACACGGATCGCCTGCAGTTCGATCTCGTCACGTCACTTGTCACTGACGACAACCTGTTCGTCGTCGGTGACGACGATCAAGCGATATACGAGTGGCGGGGCGCACACGTCGCCAACATCACAGAGGAACTCGACAACGCGTTTGCGGCACTCACAGACAAACCCCTAGAAGAGAACTTCCGCTCACGACAGCCGATCCTCGATTTGGCGAATGAAGCCATCACGAAGCTTGACCACCGTGAACAGCATAAGACGCTCACCCGCGTTGACGAACCGAATTATGATGGCGACACGGTTGCTACCGTTGAGTTACCTGACGAAGACGACGACAGAGACGGAGCAACCCAGCTTCGGACCGTCGTCCAGAATCTGTTAACCGGCGCGGTAGATAGCCTTGACAACGCATACGACCCAGGAGACATTGCACTCCTTGTTCGGAAAAACAAACACGCTACCCCCGTCATCGACGAGTTCGAAGACGCTGGGATTCCATACCAGGTCGCCGGTGATCTTGCCACAGAATCAATTGGCGTCGGCACGGTGACGGCCTACCTCAAGGCTCTCGCTCGACCCGAAGACGAGGTGAGCTGGAATCGTGTCCTGCTGATGCGGTACCGACTCTGCGATGCGGATCTCCGCACACTCAACGAGGGCGACACGCCACTCGTCGACGCTCTCCGTGAAACCCCGCCCGGTGAGTTTGAGGAGCCAGATCGCGTTGCAGAAGCCCGCGAACACGTCAACAAGCTCCTCGACATCAAAGAATCTGCATCCCTCAGCCACCTGTACCGTGAACTGAAGAGCTGTACGAATATCGAATGGTACCTCAGCGAGCAAGAACGACGCGACCTCGCACAACTCGACAATGTCATCGAACAGTACGGCGACAGCGCCGTCCAACCCCCACTCACACCTGAGTTTATCGAGTCGCTCGAACACTATGACTCGCTGTTCGATGAGAGTGGATCCACGCCGACAAGCCAGCCGGACATTGCCGATGATGCGGTCAACGTGATGACCGTCCACAAGAGCAAAGGACTCGATTTCCCAGTCGTTCTCATCCCGCAGGTCACCGCCGATGAGTGGGCTCCGAGTTCACGCGCGTACGATGCTCTCGAAACAGGGCTATCGGACGGCCCGACTACAGTGTTTGCTGAAGATTACGTCGCACGCGATGCCCGAGAAACCAGACGCGTGTTCCACGTCGGAATCACACGCGCTGAAGATATTCTCGTCTTACAAGGTGGTCACGAGGGAGACGACGATACTGACGACGGCATTCACCCGATTCCGAGCGTAGTCGACGAGATATTGCCACCACGGATCCCGTGGCAACCACAACGTGGGCAGCTTCCCATCTGGAGTGATGCACGGGAATGCTTACCAGATGGGTCAGCGGACTGGACCGACACGCTCGCGCGGGAGACCGTCGGTGAGGTCGGCGGGACCATTGTCCACGACGGTGACACGCTTGCAGTAGAAACCGCACGCAGCCGGATGCTGGAACTCGCAACAGCATCGCTCAACAGTCACCTTACAACAGAGGGAGAACGCTCACGGCTTCAGATCGAGTCACTGACCGGGCCATCTACCCCGTCTCCGTCGCTGACTCACAGCTATACATCCTTGGCAGCCTATGAGGAATGTCCACGCAGTCACTACCTCGACTACGTCGTCAACGCATTCCAGGACTATCGAGAATCGACGAGTAGTAGCGGGAGTGGTGTGTCCCAGCGCGCGATCGGATTGCTCTTCCACGACACTGCGGAGCAGGCAGCCAGCAAGGAAATACAACGCCGTGAGGAGTGGTACGAAATCTGCGAACGGCTCGCCAGTCAACGTCGAGACGAAGATGCCCTTCCAGTTGCGAAAGAGTGTATTGATCGGTACTTCGAGTTAGATCTCTCCGAGTACGAGGTCGTTGACGCAGAGCGAGAGTTCGAACTCAACATCGACGGACACGAACTCACCGGGTTTATCGATGCAGTCTATCGGACGCCGGATGACGAGCTGATGGTCATCGATTACAAGGCGACCGAACGGCACCGAGACCTACAGGATGACAAGCAGCTCCCCATCTATCTATTAGCCTGTCGAGATCTCTATGAAGAACCAATCAGACGCGCTGGATACGCGTATGTGGGGGGTATCGGACCGAAAGTGGAGTCACGAGCGTTCAGTGAGGACGAGCTGGAAGGTGTCGAAGACGAGGTGGTAGGAGCAATGAATCAGATCACAGAGTTTTCGTTCACCCAGTATATCGCTGATGACCACTGCCAATGGTGTCAGCATAATCAGCTTCCCTGTGCTTCGGACTCGTTCACTGTCGGCCCTGGATTCGAAGAGTAAGACTCGAATCACCGCACTACCGCCCTTTAGAACGACGAACTCCTGCTTAACCTCGACTAACAGTAGAGTAGAGCTGAGGGTTGATTAGTGAGGACTGCCAAACTCCACCTATGGCGAAACGGTTCGTGCGCGCCCGTCCGGGGAATCGTCTGGCAGAACTCCGCAAACGGCTCGACAGTGGCGAGATTGAAGCAATGAATCCGTTCGGTCGCGCAATGACGCGCGCGCTTGAGAAAGCTCGATTCGACCCAGAGACGGGGGAAGCCGTCTGGATTGAAGAGGACTACTGCTCTCCCCCGCTTGCAATGGAACGCACGGAAGTACTCGACGACTACTTCGAGGAGATCACCGTCGTCGAGGAAGACGTAGACGAGACTGTCGGATGGCAGCGGATCGATAATCTGCCCGGGCTATGGGAGCAGGTACTCGACGAAGCCTAGCTAAAGATCACGCTCCGACAAAACCCCGGGTTTAGTGCACGTTGACGATTGTCCTGATGTTACCGATGAAGTTTATCAGATACTATAGAGGTACTGGTGAAAATCCAGATCGCCCAAGGGATAGTCGTATTGGGCTTTAGGGTTTAGTGTTAGAGCCAAGGGCCGGATTTGAACCGGCGATGGGCGGCTCTGCAGGCCGCTGCGTTAGGCCAGACTCTGCCACCTTGGCGCGAATAGAGGTAGTCAACTCGGTCGTTTAAGCGTAGCGAATTCGATTAGCCACCACTCTCTGACTGGTCCAGTTCATCGCTCCGTCGACTGAGGTAGTGCTGTAGGTTGACGGTTGTGCTCGTCCGAAGAACCAAACGACTCGCGTTAGCAAGTAGTGCAACCCACGGTTCGGAAGCAACTGCATACAGGAACCTACATCGTCGAGCTCCGCTCGGACTATCTTGAGAGACACAGGTGCGTTATCGTCAAGAAGTGCTGTGAATGCGTCCAATTCGACTTTACGAGTCATACGAGCTCTCGATCCAGCCGCGTAGCTCTCGATTTGTATAAATAGAGAAAGCCCACTTGGGAGAGAAGTCTCTCCTGAGTGGGCTGTGAAAGGTATGAATGGTGGCGGCGAACCGGATTTCCCAGAGGCTCGCGCACTCCAGTACTCCCCGGAACGCTGGTGGGCTTATCTTCCGTGTTCGGGATGGGTACGGGAGGCAACCCCACCGCTGTGGCCGCCTAACGTCGAGTCGTGGAATCGAACCACGAGGATACCAGTCTCGATTGGTCTCCACCGTGTCATTACGTGCGATCCAGTTTGCGCCTGGACTCGTTCAGCGACGAGTTAAATCGTCGGTGAATGAGTCACAGTGCGTATGAATGATGGCTTTGGTCTGTTAGTGCTCGTGGGCTTAACGTCTCGTTACCTCGACGCGCACACCCCGAGTCTATCGACCGCGTCTTGTACGCGGGACCTCAGCGGTGTCTCTTTTCCAAGTGGGTTTCGAGCTTAGATGCGTTCAGCTCTTACCCCGTGTGGCGTGGCTACCCGGCACGTGCTCTCTCGAACAACCGGTACACCAGTGGCCACCAACCGTAGTTCCTCTCGTACTATACGGTCGTTCTTGTCAGACACCATTACACACCCAGTAGATAGCAGCCGACCTGTCTCACGACGGTCTAAACCCAGCTCACGACCTCCTTTAATAGGCGAACAACCTCACCCTTGCCCGCTTCTGCACGGGCAGGATGGAGGGAACCGACATCGAGGTAGCAAGCCACTCGGTCGATATGTGCTCTTGCGAGTGACGACTCTGTTATCCCTAGGGTAGCTTTTCTGTCATCAATTGCCCGCATCAAGCAGGCTAATTGGTTCGCTAGACCACGCTTTCGCGTCAGCGTTCCTCGTTGGGAAGAACACTGTCAAGCTATCTTTTGCTCTTGCACTCTTCGCCGGGTCTCTGTCCCGGCTGAGATAGCCATAGGGCGCGCTCGATATCTTTTCGAGCGCGTACCGCCCCAGTCAAACTGCCCGGCTATCGGTGTCCTCCTCCCGGAGTGAGAGTCGCAGTCACCGACGGGTAGTATTTCACTGTTGACTCGGTGGCCCGCTAGCGCGGGTACCTGTGTAATGTCTCCTACCTATGCTGCACATCGGCGACCACGTCTCAGCGACAGCCTGCAGTAAAGCTCCATAGGGTCTTCGCTTCCCCCTGGGTGTCTCCAGACTCCGCACTGGAATGTACAGTTCACCGGGCCCAACGTTGGGACAGTGAAGCTCTGGTTAATCCATTCATGCAAGCCGCTACTGATGCGGCAAGGTACTACGCTACCTTAAGAGGGTCATAGTTACCCCCGCCGTTGACAGGTCCTTCGTCCTCTTGTACGAGGTGTTCAGATACCTGCACTGGGCAGGATTCAGTGACCGTACGAGTCCTTGCGGATTTGCGGTCACCTATGTTGTTACTAGACAGTCCGAGCTTCCGAGTCACTGCGACCTGCTCCGTTCCGGAGCAGGCATCCCTTCTTCCGAAGGTACGGGACTAACTTGCCGAATTCCCTAACGTTGGTTGCTCCCGACAGGCCTTGGCTTTCGCCGCCATGGACACCTGTGTCGGTTCTCGGTACGGACACTATGCTCGTCTTTTCATGGGCCCCAGGTTGAATCACGTTTCCCTATACCGCCGTTCGTCCGCTTCCTGCCATTACGGCTTCCACGGAGTTGGACGGTTCGACCGGGCGAATGCCCGGCGTGATCGACCCCAGGGCGTCAACTTTCACTGCATAGTGGCACGGGAATATTAACCCGTTTCCCATTTCGTCATAGTCGAGTTGCGGTATGACTTAGGACCGGCTAACCCTCAGCTGATCAGCAGTGCTGAGGAACCCTTATCCATTAGGCCGTCGGGGTTCTCACCCGACTATCGCTGCTACTATGGCCAGGATTTTCGTCACTAATCGGTCCACAGGAGCTCTCGCCCCCGCTTCCATCCAATTAGAGCGCCAATCTACTCGATTGCCCTGTAACGGGCACGGACAGGTCTCGGTGGTGGATTTGAGTCCCGATCATTTTGGGCGCCTCAAACCTCGGCCGGTAAGCTGTTACGCTTTTCTTAGAGGGTAGCTGCTTCTAAGCTCACCTCCCGGCTGTCTAGGGCTCGAGACCACCTTCAGAGGATTACACTTAATCCACACTTGGGGACCTTAACCTATCTCTGGGTTGTTCCCCTCCTGGTACACAGGCTTACCCCGCGCACCGGAATCCCCGCGTCAAACAGCGTCTGTA